>NZ_JAJUBC010000001.1 GCF_028683095.1 Enterovibrio gelatinilyticus
ATATGATGTTCTTGAGTTTGTTCTCTACATGTCCCAAAAAAAGTATGGCTTTGAGTTTCCAGACTTACCCCATCTTGTTGCTCTGTCTCAAGATAAGCCAGTTATTACGCCATCAGGCTTTATAGCAGCCAGTCATGGGAAATTTCTCTATGAGTTGATGCGGGAGGAATCGGTTCGGCCAACAAACCTTCAAAGCGTTCACTATATAGCAGGGCGTCTTTTTGTTTCATTGATGCTCTATGACGGTATCATTAAGAAAAAAACGCTTGAAGCGATGCTGGCAAGTTCACGCAAGGGTTGGCGAGAGATTGATGGTGAACTGTACTTTGTTGACGATACTGTCCAAGTCTTTCCATGCAAAGTTACTCGCCTATGGTTAAATCAGTATTGGTTGCATCAACTCTCCTCACATAAATCAATATCGTTTGACCGGTCAATCGCCGATTTTTACGCCCATCACAACTTGCGGATTGGGAAATCAGCTTTTACTAAACTCAGACAAATTGCACGAGTGGCACTAGTTCTGAACTTGAACCCTGCTGCCCAAAGTATGGCGTTTGGAACGCTCAAATACACGCCGTTACCTGAACATGTCCTTCAAAGACTGATTGTGAGCTTACCTTGCAGCGCAATTAATACAGTCAAACCCTCATCATCGATGACTCATCGAAATTGGCGTAAATGGCAGAACCAGATAAAAATGGGCTACCAGGATTATGAGGTTTCTTTGGAAAGCCAACTAGGCCAGTTGAAAAATACGGTTTTATATCCGCTGTCGATGGTTTTACAAGAAAGTTGCAAGCCTGTAGCAAACGACATTCAGAACTGGCTTGATGAAAACAGTAATCTTACGAAAATGCCATGGCTTTGGTTAATTATCAGTTGGTCATGGAAGCTGATAATTTATGGAAATGTAAAAAAGAATTTGAGGGTGGATACTGTAAGGAAATACGTCAATGCTATCGCGACGCCCTTTTTGACGGAGTTTTCTAACACTGATCCTCAAAAGATGGATGATGATATCTGGTGTGAAAAACTAAACAATGTCATAGAGCAAATATCAAATGGTCAAAGCAAACAATATGTTCACTACTTTGCTAGATACTTGTCAGCAAGCGGTCATTTCTCAACAGCAGTATTTGAAAACCTTGATGCAACGTCAGTCAATGGCAGAGTAGACGCGAATTTGGTCGTGCCTAAAGATGTGTCTTATCTCTTGGATTATCTTAGGACGCTCCATGGGGAAATTTATGATATCGCTCGGTTGATCCTTTGCATGGGGTTCTATAGTGGCCTAAGGCGCGGTGAAGCAGGGGGGCTCAAAACCAAAGACATCGATCGTTGGATGAGTGACGTTGTTTTGTTTGTGAGGAGAAATCATAAACGAAATCTGAAATCGTCATCCAGTCGACGCAATCTCTATATTCATCACTTGTGGCCTTCGCAAGAAATTGAACTTTTGTTACTCAGGTTACATAAGCGTGGAGGTCGTAAAGAAGATTTACTGTTTCCTGACCAAGATGTCTTAGCGGATGCATTTGACTTGATTACCATGTTACTTAAGAAAGTTACGGGTGATCATTCCCTTCGTTTCCATCACCTGCGCCATGGGTTCGCCAATCTGATTTGGCTTTGCTTAAATCGGCATTCCATTAAACAGATCCCAGATTGGCTTGAAAACAGTTATCAGGAGTATTCCACGATTGCTGCAGCAGAACGTATTCAAAAAATGCTGGGGGTTTCCGCATATGGCAGAAAACGTTTGATGGTGCTCAGCGAGCTATTAGGGCACCAGCACCATGCAACAACCGTTGGCAGTTACATACATATCCAATCATTGTTGATGCCGATGCTACAGCATCACATACCCAGTGTTCGAGCCTACAAAGCAATACTTGGCCAAGCGTGCTCTAGTGAGCTTCATCATGATGAGGAGTGTTGGGAAGAGGCACTCAGGTGTCCTGAACCCAGTGTCGTTCGAGTTGGCGTTGTACCGTTTTCACAGATTGAAAGGGCCGAGATTGAAAGTCCTTTAACGATGACTTCCGTTCTTCAAATCTTGCATCGACTTTCTCAGCAAGAAACATGCGCAAAAATTGCAAATGACCTTAGTCTATCTTCGAGAGCAGTGACTGGTTTACGAACACTCGTGAGGAGTTTGGAGAACACACGGGTAGGAAATTCCAAGTCCAAGATTCAGATTATCGCGATGAAACAGAGGGACAGTAAAAAGGCTAACTTGATAGTTAGATTAGCCGACGCCTTTGATCGCAAGATAGACCCCAAAATTTCATTTTGTTACGTAGAAAGCGCAGCTTTACTTGCTCACTGTACTACACCAAGTAAAGACTGGCAGATACGAACGGACGATATCAACAGTATCCAATCATTTCTCAAATTGCTGGTGTGGTTAGGTATCAACAAAGACCATTTTAAAGTTAAGTGGTTCTTGCCTCGCTTAGAACGGCTCCACGGACAAGAACGGGCTGAGCTGTTGCTAGCTTTACGCAATGAAGTATATGAAACGCTTAATGAGGTTAAACCTGAAAACATCGAAATTCGAGCATTAGAACAACAAAGGCACGATATCGAAGTACTTAATCAGGGTAAGGTAACAGATGAAGGTAGGTTCCTCAGTGATAAAAAAATAGGGATATTTGCACTGTCTGTGGTTCGCATGAAAACATACAGAGGCGGTGGATATCATTGGTTCGATAATCCTCGACGATCAGAAGTTATTCCGGCTTTTGTGCAACTTATCCATCTTTGGAGCGAGGCAAGGTTCGCCTATTATGATTCCAGCGATCCAGGTAACACCCATCTATTCAAAGCCTTTGAAGAGGCAAAAGGCTGAGAAGCGAGAAGCTCTCTGTTACGCAAAGAAATATTGGTTACGGCAGTGCGCGAGTGAAAAAGGATTTAACACTACACAGTTAAGATGCGGCGAAAAGGGCGCTAATCTGTAACAACCAATGCCCTATCAATGCCTTTTCGGGATATCTCGAAGCCTGCTATCAGGCGTTGGACTCAGCCCAGTCAGTGCGAGATAGTGTGTTTAAGAGCCCTTTGATCTTTTCTCTCCATCAACGCACTTCATTGGGCTCTGATTTTAATAATGCCGCCAGCCTTCTGAATACCGACGGAGACTGGAAATCTCTCGTTATGAGCTGTCTTGTTAACGGGGAAGTGGACAGTCTGACACTGTGATCACCAGTTTCAGCTTTCCCCAATGTCATGATTTCAGCCATTTCCGTGCTGGCTGGCTCGCCTGCCGCCAAAGAAGCTCAGATATAGTTGATAACACCTTTTAGATAAACCTCTGGGTTAATCACTGCCTGGAGTCTTGATGGTTTTTGCAAGTGCGAGCTGAGATATTTTGGTTCCATTCCATGTCATGTCGATTTTCGTTGTCGGCTTGATAGAGGTAATGCGTTTGGGGCTAAACAGCACCCAATTGGTGGCGCCGGACAATCGGACTGAGGGGTATTGAATGCCATCATAGCCATCTGCGATCAATTGGTTTGCAAAAGCTTGCGACTGCACATAGCTCGTGGGATTGAGCACGGGATGATCTGCTGGGTATTCCGAGAAATCATACAGATTTGGCGCGTCAAAGCAGACCTCTAGAGTTTGCAGGGTAAATTTGTCGTAGTGCAGACTTTCAACGTTACGGTAGTAACGGTCATGGTGATAGAAGACTTCTGCTTGTGCGGTGGTTTCATTGTCAGCGATATAAAATGCGCCTCTGCTGCCATCCGCAAATCTACTGCCATCCTTATTGATGTGCGTAAACGGTGCCACAGCATAGCTCTTATGCGGACAATCATAAGGGATCTCGCTAGGATGGATCAGAGAAACGTCGCCGGCCTCATTTTGCAACCTTGGGTTGGTCAATGCCTGTAGGGCGTAGAGCGCCTCAAACTCCTCTTTTGAGGCGACATCTTCAAACAAAGCAATCTTTGGGTATTTAGTGTTGATTAAACGGTAACCTTTTAGCGTTTTTCCCATTGATGCTTAACTCCACTGACCACTTCTTAATTCGTCAATGCGAGATGCAACTTCGTATAAATCGGCCACACGGCCTTGCTTGATGACGTCGATTGGCGCTCGCCCTTCAAAATATGCGTTGTTATTGATCATATTCATAAATCCTTGAACGTTTTCTTGATTGTCAAAAACAATGCGCAAAGCACTATGGATATTTAGCAAGTAACTCACTCGCTCCAGTTGATCTTTTGTCAAGTTGGCTTTCTCTGGATCGGCTTTGTACTTGTGGTAGGTTGACTTGGCTAATCCCATGATCTTCATTGCATCAGCTGCCTCGATGCCCCAACCTTTCAATATGTTGTTCGCAGCTTTAAAGCCTGCGACAGACATTTGCTTGGTTGTGATTGGGCTTTTTTTTCCACTGATCTCACTCATTCTTAAATCTCCGTGCCCACTTTCTATCAGCACTCTTGGTGGTGCAGGAAAGTAGGAGTTGCGTCATCCATAACAGACTCATAAAACACACTGCAAAATGATAAATAGATTATCTGAAAATGGAGTCTCTTTATGTACTCTTTATGAATACAAGTCTACAAAGAGACTTGGAGTTGTCAAATTATTCAGCTCACTGAGCGCACCCTATTCACGTTTGAAGATTGAATGTCGTGCTTGCTGCCGTTTCCGCTCTCGCTGCCCTGACTCTCTGAAAGCTCGGAATATGGGGCGGGTTAGGGGACACAAAAGCAAGTTGTCCTGGCTAATTGAAAAGTGGACAAAGTCCTTTTTCATACATGCCGCCCCAGTCATAGAAAAATGGGGAAAATCCACTACTGCCTGTCAGGTGTGAAAGGCCAATGCAGGCGATCACCACTGCACCGACAATGGCGTATTCAATCGGGTCACCGGTGCGAAACCTTCCGCCGAATAAATGAAAGCGTCGGTCGCTGTAGGGTGAGAACGGCACGCCAGATACGGTCATGGCAACGGTGACAATGTGACTGACGCCACCCCAGGCAAAAGCGGCTAACAGGCCGTGCCAATCCCAAACGAACGTCGCAGCGAGAGCGAATATTAGCCAATGGGTGAATATATGGGTTGGCCCACGGTGCTTGCTACGTTTTCCGGTGAGTTTTACGACCCACTCCATCCAATCGGGTGCGGTTGCGCCGGCAACACAAGCGGCGACGTGTGGTGGCGATATAACTGCGCACATTGCACCGGCGATCAAGGTATGGCTAAACCAGCGCATTAGCCGTTGCTCTCGCCTGCGGCGGGTAACCATGCGAGGCGTTTGAGGTAGTTGTTTATCTCGGGTGCTTTGGCGTTGTCACACATGGCGGAAAGCGTAAGGCGGCGCTCTGTCACTTTGGCTTCAAATTTTAGGGTGTCGCATTGCGAGCTGGCCACGGTTTCAAGGTAGGCCACTTTTTCGGTGATTGATCTCTAGCTCACCTGCGTCTTAGTAGTATCAACTAGAGTTTTTCAAGTTACGAAGGGTACATTTATTGGAATATAGCCCTGCAAGATCTATGAGCGTATCTGCTTTCTCTACATCTAACACTGCTTCCATTGGTGTCATCCCCAAATCGTCATCGTAGGTCATAAACCAGGTAGCGACTCCCCAGTCACTCAACGGATGAAGGAGTTTCGCGATGGTAGGGATGATTGGAAGCACACGGTGGTTTTCGGGATCAAATTGAAACGCAGGAATACACATGCTCTCTTTATTGCCGAAGTTAAAAACTAGCAGGGTTTGAAGGTGTGCTTGTTCGGTAATCGATGTTTTAGCCTCTTGGGCATTGTGGCACGGCACATTTAGTATCTGGAGGGCATCTATGGGAGAGAGGGTTGGATGGCCTCGCATATTGGATTCGATGGTTTGCAGACGCGAAAGCAACGCTTCTTGGATATTTATGCCAGCATCTTCATAAAGATCAGTGGGGGGAGCGATCGGGTAGCTCTCTTCTTCATATACTTCAACGTTAGTAATCAACGCTTCTAGTTCTTCTCCCTCGGGCGTGTTCGGGTTGGCATCCCAAAGCTGCTCAATTCGCGATAACGCGGCTTGGTGATCATCTTTTGTTTTGATGGGTTTCACGGCATGTCTTACCTGCGTTGTATGTTGTAACTTTCGAACCAAGCACGATCATTGTGGTTGAATTCAACGTGTGTCTTCAGTGTAAACCATTTGCAAATGACGATTGATGCCTCACGCCTGATTTAATACCGCGATTTCATCAGAGTTAGCCATTTTTGTTTATGATTTTCTTTTTGAATACTCTGAAAATCGCAAATCCCGCTAACATAACAAGCTGAATACAAAAGAATATTGCAACCCACTGTCCATCAGTCATAAAGCCTACTCTTGGTTCGTTAGGATTAGCCCCATAGATTAACAATAACCGATTTGATAAAGATTGTGCCAATACTCACTGCTTTGGTACTAAGGCTATTTTGAGCATGGAATAACCACTGGCACATTCTCTAGTTCGAATTGGGCAACGATGAGCCTGACTCAAACCACTCCAATATCATATCAACAGTGGGGTAGTTCGAAGTTTTGCATTTTTGAAGGAGTGCTACTACTTTTTGAGCAATATCCTCTGCGGTATGTTTGTCACCTCCGAATGCTTTAGTTGACCCGTCCATTAAGCGCGCTTGAACCATATCAAGGATCTCTTGGTAATAGCCCGAAATGTCTTCTTGCGAAGCATTTCGAAAGTGCTCTGAGGATAAGATATCTAAGCAAAGACTTGTCGCGTGTACGCTCGTGGGACTAATCATAGGGTGTCTCCTTGAATGTGTTTAGACAAAAGCGCTTCAAAAGCACTACCGTCTTGTCGAGTGAGGTTTGGAACAAATCGGCTATAGACTTCAAATAGCATTTTTGTATTGGCGTGGCCCATTTGTCGGGCGATCCACTCTGGTGCTTCACCTGCTGCCAACCAAAGTGTTGCTGCGGTATGGCGTGTTTCATAGGGTCTTCGATAATCGAAGCCCATCTGATTTAGTGCAGGTTTCCAAATACGGTCACGCAGGTTTCGGTGGTCAAGTGGAGTACCTGACTTCGTGCAGAAAACGTATTCGCTCTTATCTGTGTTAATTCGCTTTTGCTCTAAGAAAGCTTGGCGTACGACCTGCGACATTTGAATTTCGCGAACAGAGCCGTCGGTTTTGGCGGTTTCGGGACGTCCGTTGACAAGAGTCTCCCGAATTCGAATGTAGCCGCTGTCAAAATTCACGTATCGCCACTTTAGTCCGTCAATTTCAGCAGTCCGCATACCGGTGAAAAATCGTACTGTGTAGTAGGGGAGAAAGTCTTTTCTGATGTGCTTTAGAAAGTGAGTCACTTCCTGCAATGAGAATGGGTTGACGTCCCGTTTGTTTAACCGTAACGCTTTGATGTTTTCAAACGGGGTTCGGAACTCATATCGATCAGCGGCTTCTGAAAGAATCATGCGCAGAGGTGTCATGATGTGGTTTATGTAATCATTTGAAAGTGATCTATCACGTTGAGATAGAAGAGCCCGAAATTTAAGAATGTCCGCTCGGGTTACGTTGGCAATAAGGTGTTCGCCAAATGTGGGTAGCAGATAGCGATTTAAGATGATTGTGATTGTTTCATAGTAGCTTTGCTTCCAACGCGGTTTGTTTTCCTCAAACCATTCATCGGCAAAAGCCCTAAAAGTGACATTGTCACACGCGGTGAGCTGACTATGTGTGGCGATATAGTGATGTGATATTTCTTGCTTTCGTTTTGCAGCTGCATTGTCTAAGCGATAAAACTTATTAGCTCGTTTTGAATCAGGAAAGTAATCTCGATAGACAAAGCAACCAAGGCGCATGTCGGCATCGATACTTGCCAACAGTTTGGTTAGCTTTCGACGATTGGTTTCCGTGTCATGCAATACTGTTTGTTCGCGGCATCTTTCTCCGTGAACACGAAAGTCTAATCTAAGCTTTCCAGAGCGTACGGTTATACTAGCCATTGCAAACTCTACCTCCCGCCATTGGAATATAGGTTTGGTTGCGATTAGCACTTCGATACATCTCTTCTTCGACAGCCTCCCAGATATAAAGAATTTTCCTACCGTTAAATGGGCGGATATAGTGGATACCCTCCACAAAAACTGAGTCTCTGAGTGTAGAGTTTATGTAGTTCGGGTTAAACTTGATCCTTAGTGCTAGTTCCCTTGCTGAAAGTAACGTCTGTGTCATCTTCGGCCTCTATGCGCTCAAAATTGATATATTGTGCCTAACAAGAACAATATAGTGGTTAATAAATGTTCCCGCAAGGAACGAAAGCATTAAATTAGGAATATTTTAGAGGGTGTAAATGATCCGGTTTCGCATCAAAGAGTTAATTGCTGAAAAAGAGTTCAGTGAGAGAAGAAAGATCACGTTGCAGGAAGTTGCTGAAGCGACTGGTGTAAACAGAACGGCTTTGTCGAAGATGATGAACCCAACATACGAATACTCAACGACGACGAAAGCTATTAATGCACTGTGTAAGTATTTTGCATGTACTGTTGGGGATGTAATTGTTTACGTTCAAGATGATATGTAGTGTTTAATTTAAAGTTGGGCCCAGTTTAGGGTAGGGGTCTAATTTTAATTAGTTATATCTAAATTAGATTTTCACGATGGTCCCAAAGTGGTCCCAAGTAAAATATTGAACAGAAAGTTAGCCGCTAGTGATAATTTGTCGGATTAGTTAAATTATCTCAAACACAAAAAAGCCTGCTCGAAAGCAGGCTTTTTTGTTTCTTACGAAAGTGGTGGGCGATACCGGGCTCGAACCAGTGACCCCCTCCTTGTAAGGGAGGTGCTCTCCCAACTGAGCTAATCGCCCGAATAATCGCGATTGGGATTCTCTAAAAGAGAGTGCGATTATTAGAATTTGGTGGGTCTAGGCAGACTCGAACTGCCGACCCCCGCCATGTCAAGGCGGTACTCTAACCAACTGAGCTATAGACCCAAATTCTGATTCCATCCTGGTTAGGGAAGGAATGGTGCGCCCGGGCAGACTCGAACTGCCGACCCCCGCCATGTCAAGGCGATACTCTAACCAACTGAGCTACGGGCGCATTACTTTTTCTAATGGAAAGCTTGGTGCGTCTAGGCAGACTCGAACTGCCGACCCCTGCCATGTCAAGGCAGTACTCTAACCAACTGAGCTATAGACGCATCGTTTGCTGAACTTCAGCGAGGCTTTCCGTGAAAGCGGGGTGAATATTAGCGAGTAGGGCGAAGGCGCGCAAGCGTAAAACACGACTTTTTTGCGCTTCTGCGTGCGTTTGATGCTTTGATGAGCAAATTGCTCTCTCTGTGTACATGAAACCACAAGTAATTGGTTTCACAAAGGTAACGAGTGGACTATTTTTTGATCGAATTGCCGATTTCCATTTGGCATCGAGCAAAGAGGGTTTGCCAATAGCTGACATGATCTTTGACGGATGTTTGAAATCTTCGGTAGTGCTCCCCACCAAAATACGCGCTATTGAAGTCTGAATTAGGTACGGTTGCTGAAACTTGGCGGTGAAGTGCGTCCAGTGAAGGCTGAGCATCTAGGTAAAGGCTGTTGAGTTTCGACAAGTAGGGTTGGACGGCACCAATAAAAAACGTATCGAAAACATTCCTCACATAGTTCAGTTTGGTTTGATTTCTATTAGCACCACATATCACCAAAGCGTCATCACGCTTAAGTTGCTGCGTGATGGTGTTAAGCCAACGTGTGCTTTCATCCATGGAGTAAAATAGTGCGCCGAGGTAGCGCTGTTTTTCGATAGACTCTTGCAACGCTATCACGTCCATATTGGTGAGATTTGCATGACTTATTTCCGAATATCTATGAATGGCCAGTAGGGCTTCACTGTGCGGGAAAGGCGTGTCGGGAGTGATAAGAGTGGTGCTTGGCGGCGTGAGTTGCTTTCTCCATGCATCACTGCCTATTAAGGTATTCCAATACACGCGTGCAAATTGTTGATTCTTTTGTTCTTGAATATCTTCGAGAAGCTCTATCAGCGTAGGATCTTCAATGAGACTTAAACAGCCTGCCAGTGTGTTGAGTAATTGGATCTCGTAGTCCAGTTGGTGAAAAGCATCCTGGACTTTACCGAGAATCGAATTTCGTTCTGCAATGAGTTGGAACAGACCACACTGGCGCAATTCATAGGCATCAAATAGGCCCATTCGTACGTCGTCAATAGGCAACATAGCATCCCGCTTTCGTGGTAGCGCGATAAATATGGATTCTTGAAGGAGAAGTGGGTCTGTATCGACGACATTGGCGAGACGCTGCTGGTAGGTATCAAAGGATTGTACGGCAGGATCGGTTCCGAAACAGCCACTGAGAAGGTGTGCCAGTAATGTAATGGTCAACAAGCGTAACATCTTCAAGCCGTCAGGTTCCCTAAGCAGCACCTACATAATGGTTGTTACGAAGTATATGAAAATGACGATCGAAAATCGTGCAGCACAAAGAAAAATCCCGACATGAAGTCGGGATTTATGAAGCTAGAATCTAAGAAGATTACTTTTCGGCCATCGCCAACTGGTAAGAATCCGGTTGTCGACGAATCCACTGCAGTCGCATACCAAGCATAATTGCCGCAGAGGTTAATCCGATAATAATACCAATCCAAAAACCGTACGCGCCCATCGGCTCCACGATCCAGTCAGTCATACCCAACACATAACCCATCGGCACGCCCAATATCCAATAGGCAATAAAGGTACGCTCGAAAATCGCGCGCATATCTTTGTAACCGCGCAGTGCACCGGCAGCGACAACTTGAATCGAGTCAGTGCATTGATAGATGGCAGCAAGCAACATTAGGTTTGCGGCAATGGCAACCACCTCAGCATTGTCCGTATATAGTCCAATAATTGGCTCTCGGAACAAAACAGTCAGAGCAGCGGTAAAAATCGCGGTGCATAAGCCAATCAGAATGCCCAGTTTGGCAGCGCGCGCAGCGCCTTCGATGGAACGCTCACCTAATTGATGGCTAACACGAATACTGACGGCTGTCGCCAAACTCATTGGCAACATAAACACCATAGACGAGAAGTTAATCGCGACTTGGTGAGCAGCAACAATGGTTGAACCTAACGGGGCAATCAGGAGCGCAATCACAGCGAATAGGGTGACTTCAAAGAAGATGGCAGCAGCAACAGGGACACCAAGTTTGAATATACGCCACAGCGCAGAAACATCTGGCTTACTGAAGCCAGTAAAGGCTTCCACACGGTTAAGGCGTTTATTGATTTTGATGTAAACAAGCATGGCTGCCAGCATGAGCCAATAAACAATCGCAGTAGCGACACCACAACCCACACCACCCAACTCAGGTGCGCCGAATTTACCGTAAACAAAGATCCAGTTTAGCGGCACGTTTGCAGCAAGACCGATAAAGCCAATCACCATCGCAGGAATGGTGAGTGACATACCTTCAGCAAGGTTGCGTAATGCTTGAAACAATAAGAAAGCAGGCACCGCCCAGCTCACTGCATGCAGATAACCAATGGTTTTCTCTGCAAGTGCGGGCTCGACGTCCATATAGTTAACGATATGACCAGCATTAATAAGAACCAAGATGATAGGTACTGACATAATCAATGCCATGTATATACCTTGCTGAACTTGAAACGGAATTTTGCTTTGACGGCCTGAACCATGCAGTTGTGCAATGATCGGTACCATGGCAAGCAAAATACCAATGCCAAACAGAATGGAAGGTAACCAAATACTGGACGCCACAGCAACGGCAGCCATATCAGTAGCACTCACGCCACCCGCCATAACGGTGTCGACGAACCCCATAGAGGTCTGCGCAAGTTGCGCGATAAAAACAGGAATACCCAACTTGATGATGGATTTGGCTTCTAGGCGATAATTTTGCACCTACAACTCCGAAATAAAAATGAAGCGGAAAAAAGGACAGCGCATTATACGTCCGCATAGATATTGGGCAATCAATACTATGGAGAAACTACAGAATATTCACATATGGTGTTGTGTTAGGGTTATGGCGCCGAGCAAGCTGTTGTTTTACTAATTGTTGCTGAAATTGTCTGAAAGCTTTGTTTCTGTTTTCAGACTTACAGATACTCAAGTCATCTGAAGATGCTCGATTTCAGAGGCCCTTCCGGCGAGGTTACTGACACTATGCTCGGTGTTATCTCTTTTTGATGGAGATCACTACAGGCAAAGGGACGGCTTGATCATAACGTCAGTAAAACTCGCTGAATCCTACATCTTCAGGTTGCTTGGGTATACACTGAGCGCTAAGCGTTTGAAATACAGGTTATGAGGGCGGATATGTTTACGGGAATTGTGCAGACAACGGCTGAAGTTGTTCAAATAGACAAAAAAGTGGATTTTCAAAGCCACGCTGTTCGTTTCACTCAGGAACTGCTCGATGGATTGGCGCTTGGTGCTTCGGTTGCCCATAACGGTTGTTGTTTGACCGTGACGAGAATTGAAGGTGATTTGGTGTGGTTTGATTTAATGCAAGCGACACTCAATCTGACCAATCTAGGCTCTGTGGAAGCGGGAGATAAAATCAACCTTGAAAGAGCAGCAAAATTTGGAGACGAAATTGGTGGGCACTCGATGTCTGGCCACATTATGTGTGCAGCTCAAGTCGTTGAAGTGATTGATTCGCCGAACAACCGTCAAGTGTGGATGGAACTGCCAGAGAACATAACAAAGTATGTTTTTGACAAAGGTTACATTGGTATTGATGGAATTAGCCTTACCGTGGGTGCTGTCGATGGTCGGCGGTTCTGCGTCAATTTAATTCCTGAAACCCTTCAGCGCACGAATATGGGGTGGAGAAAGCTGGGAGATAGTGTGAACATCGAGGTTGACCCTCAGACTCAGGCGGTTGTGGATACGGTAGAACGTGTTTTGGCAGCGAGAGGATAGTCGAACTAATCGGTTCATGTTGAACGGTATAGATGTAAAAAAAGCCAGCGAGTGCTGGCTTTTCAGTGTTAAACGGTTCGCCGTAAAAAATCAGAAAATTTGCTCGTCGTCTGCATCAACGAATAAGTTAATGGTCTTGTGCAGTGAATCTATCTGCAGGTTTAGGTGAATAGCATTACAGCATGCGGGGCAGTCATCATAAAATTCTTGGTCGCCGCCACTCGTGTCTAACGTAATTCGAATCTTATGCCCACAATGCGGGCAGTCGATTCCTCTCTCTGTATAATTTTGCATGTCCAACTCCCTATCTGAACTGCGAGCTTTTCAACATGAAGGTAAAAAGGTAGCTGTTTCCTCAACCTTTCACGTGTTCCCATTCTAAGAAGCTAAGAATCTTTGCTCAGTGAAATAAGGTCAAACTATGACCCGAGGCCAATATTTACGTTATTGCATTCAGTTGCATTATGTATAAATACAAAAACATAATTTGGTTGAAGTGGTTTACGTAAGAGGATGTTTCAATGTGTGAAGGGGTTTGTCTAAATGCGAGCGGTATTGGAATAATGGATGAATCAAGGGCGAAGCATACAGAAAACCTCACCCTTTTCGTCAAAAATTTGGACTTATTTCGTCAACATTTCGGCGGTTAATTCGTCTAGCGAGTTAAGTTTTACGTCACTAATCACCCACTGTTTTTGTGTTGCAACCTGATGCTCAGGAACAACAACAGTGCGCATTTGTGCCGATTTAGCTGCAAGCAACCCAGCAAAAGAATCTTCAAAAGCGATACAGTTTTCTGGTGAAATCCCTAGGCTTTCTGCTGCATTCAGGTAAACCTCAGGGTGTGGTTTGCCGTATTTCAAATGTTCAGCGGAATGGCAGTGCTCAAACCATGCTTCTAATTCAAGCGCTTTCAATGTGGTTTCAATTAGGCGAAGCGGCGAAGAAGACGCCAATGCAATGCGAAGGTTGGCTTCTTTACATAGTGTTAGTGCGTGTATCACACCCGGCATGATAGGTTTGTGAATGGCAACAAGCTCAATGACTTTGTCTAAAATCATGTCACAGACGTCATCACAAGAAGGGCCTTGCCAACCCTGAGTTTCAGAGTAGTGCTTGACGATTTGGTCAATGCGGATGCCAGTGGTATTTATTGTATCTTGTCGGGTAATGTTGATACCAAGATCACCAAACACAGCCAATTGTGCGTCTTGCCAGAATGGCTCAGAATTAACGAGCAGGCCGTCCATATCAAAAATTGCAGCTTTAATCATTGGGATAATCATCTTTCGAAAGGAAAAAACGCGCGCAGCAAAAGAGGGCGCTTAACGCCCTCAATCTAATTCAACTTATCGTGATTCGTAAATGACTTTATTCGGTTAATGCCAGTTTGTTGACCAGTGCTTCAGTTTCTTCTAAATAATGACCGCCAAAGAGCAAGCAATGGTTAATCATATGATAAAGATTGTAGATATCTTTGCGAGATTCAAACCCTTCATCGAGTTGCCAGACTTCGTTGTAGCCTCTGTAAAATTCGTCTGGGAAGCCGTTAAATAGAAGACTTGCCGCGATATCAACTTCGCGGTCGCCCCAATAACAGGCGGGGTCAAAAACTACTGGACCGTTAACGGTGGTTGAAGCATTACCTTTCCAAAAATCGCCATGTAGTAGGCTGGCTTTGGGCTGGTGTCCGTTCAACCTTTCCTTGACTGCTTCAACAATGGTCTCAACATCACCAAACGACATGCCGCGTTCTTCAGCCAGTTTTAACTGCCAGCCTATTCGATGGTCAGCAAAGAAGTTGGACCATTTTCGGTGCCAACTGTTACGTTGTTCGGTTGTTCCAATGTAGTTATCAATATCAAAGCCGTACTCCAATTGATCTCCCCATTGATGAAGCTTCGCCATATCTTTACCTAGCAAGTAGCCGCTTTCTGAATCTAGCGGCTTCATCGGTAAGTAGTCGAGAACCAACACGGCTTTTTCTTTGATGACACCCATGTAGACAACTTGCGGTACAGAAACCTCTCCACTATTTGCAAGGTGTCTTAGCCCTTCGGCTTCAGCCTCATAAGTAGGGAGGTTCTCTCGGGAGTTTATTTTGACGAAGAAGCGAATTTCACCGCAGCTGATGGCATAACATTCATTGATGTCGCCACCATCAATAGGCATTTTTTCTTCGACTTCAAACTCCTGTCCGAGCGCAAGAGAAAGCTGAACAGAAAGGGAGTGCCACATAGAAACACCTCTGCATAATGAATGAAAAATTGGTGAGATAACAAAATAGTAGCGCAATATGACAAGAGTGAAGTGTGGCGAACCTAACAATCTATGATAGATGTTCGAATTTTGTACAAAAAACACCGAAGCCTTTTACGGTTAAGGCTTCGGTAAGACAAGTGATAGAGATTGAACAGTTAGATGCTAGGTAACAATTGCGTGGGCATGTATTTATTGTGGCTAGCATCCAGTAGATGAAGATTCGCTTTCTCTATATCTGGCGCGAAATAACGGTCTTTATCATAGAAATCAACATGACTCCTTAGCTCCGCCTTGATTTGTTCAAGCTTTAGCGTGGTTTTTAGCGGGGCGCGAAAATCCAGTCCCTGACAGGCCGCGAGTAATTCAACGGCGAGAATTCCACGTGTGTTTTCAGCCATTTCGGCGAGTCGACGTCCCGCAAACGTTGCCATTGAAACATGATCTTCTTGATTGGCGGAGGTAGGTAGGCTGTCTACTGATGCGGGGTGAGCTAATGTTTTGTTTTCGCTCGCGAGAGCGGCTGCGGTTACCTGTGCAATCATAAATCCACTGTTGACGCCGCCATTATCAACCAAAAATGGAGGAAGCTTACTTAACCCGCTATCGATTAACAGCGCCATCCGACGCTCTGAAAGACTTCCTATTTCTGCAATGGCCAAAGCGAGGCCGTCAGCAGCCATGGCAACAGGCTCTGCATGGAAGTTACCGCCAGATATAATGTCGTCATCATCGGCAAAAACCAATGGGTTATCAGACACTGCGTTAGCTTCGATTTCGAGTACGTCAGCGGCTGTGCGAATTTGTTGTAAGCATGCGCCCATCACTTGCGGTTGGCATCGCAGTGAGTATGGGTCTTGCACCTTTTCACAGCTTTGGTGACTGCTGCCAATCTCGCTCTCGTCTTCTAATAGATAACGATAGGCTGCCGCAGAGTCAATTTGGCTAACGTGTCCACGAACTCGGTGAATACGAGGATCGAATGGACGACGGCTCCCCAAAGCGGCTTCGACCGATAAGCTGCCACAGGCCGTGGCTGACGCGTAAAGATCTTCTGCGGCGAATAAGCCTTCGAGAGCAAATGCCGTGGAAGCTTGTGTACCGTTTAATAGTGCAAGCCCTTCTTTAGGCCCAAGGGTTATGGGAGAGAGCCCAGCGATTTTTAACGCCACGGCGCCGGAAATGATTTCACCTTTGTGTCTGGCTTGTCCTTCTCCCAATAATACGGTGCTCATGTGCGCAAGCGGGGCAAGGTCGCCTGATGCGCCGACAGAACCTTTTTTGGGGATGCAAGGATAAACCTCAGCATTGATTAGTGTTGCTAGTGCTTCGACGACCGAAAATCGAATGCCGGAATAACCGCGAGCAAGACTATTGATTTTCAATACCATCATGAGTCGAACGGTTCTGTCGTCCATAAACGCCCCAATGCCTGCGGCATGTGAGAGCACAATTGAACGCTGCAGGGTTTCAAGGTCTTCTTCATTGATACGCGTGTTGGCGAGCAAACCAAAACCTGTATTGATGCCATAGACAACGCGATCTTCTGAGAGAACACTGGCAACCGTATCTATACTGGCTTGCATTTGTGATTCTACGTCGTCTGCAAACGACAATTGCACGCCTTCACGACTGATCGCGCGCATTTGTTTGACGGTGAGTTCACCCGGGGTAAGTGTCAATGCGTTCATGTATTTTCCTTTACTTAGACACTGGGATATTAGGGATATCGAGCAACGGCAAATCGAGTTGTTGTTCTTTGGCACAGTTAATCGCAATGCCATAGCCTGCATCTGCGTGACGCATCACGCCTGTTGCAGGGTCATTGTGAAGAACTCGGCCAATACGTCTGGACGCATCTTCAGTTCCGTCACACACAATCACGACACCGGAGTGTTGTGAGAACCCCATTCCGACACCGCCGCCATGGTGGAGCGATACCCACGTTGCGCCTGACGCGGTATTGAGTAACGCGTTTAACAATGGCCAATCAGACACGGCGTCAGAGCCATCAAGCATGCCTTCAGTTTCACGGTTCGGACTGGCGACCGATCCTGAATCGAGGTGGTCTCGACCGATTACGATTGGCGCTTTTAGTTCGCCATTTTTGACCATTTCATTGAATGCTAACCCTAACCGAGCACGATCTTTCAATCCTACCCAGCAAATGCGCGCAGGTAGACCTTGAAACTGAATACGTTCCTTAGCCATATCTAGCCATTGATGTAATTGAGGGTTATCGGGGATAAGCTCTTTGACTTTTTGGTCCGTTTTGTAGATGTCTTCGGGATCGCCTGATAGCGCCACCCAGCGGAAAGGGCCAATACCTTGGCAAAATAATGGGCGAATATAGGCTGGAACAAACCCTGGGAAATCAAAAGCGTTTTCGACGCCTTTTTCCAGCGCCATTTGTCGAATGTTGTTACCGTAGTCCAATGTTGCTGCGCCACGGCTTTGCAGTGTGAGCATGGCATTGACTTGTTCGGCCATGGAAGACTTGGCGGCTTCTACGACGCCAGCTTCATCCACCTTTCTTTGTTCAGCAGCATATTCCATACTCCAACCTTTTGGCAGGTAGCCATTCAGTGGGTCATGGGCTGAAGTTTGGTCTGTGACCACATCGGGTGTGATCCCTCGGTCAACAAGCTCTGAAAATACATCAGCGGCATTGCCCAGTAAGCCAATGGAAATGGGCTTATTGTCGTCAATAGATCGTTGCAAAAGTGACAAAGCATCATCAAGGTTGACGGCTTTCTTATCGACATAACCCGTACGAAGGCGATAGTCGATTCGGCTTTCATCACAATCAACCGCAATCATCGAAAAGCCAGCCATGGTTGCCGCAAGGGGTTGTGCGCCGCCCATGCCGCCCAAGCCGCCAGTAAGGATCCAACGGCCTGATGCGCTGCCACTGAAGTGCTTCTTGGCGACGGCAACAAAGGTTTCGTAAGTGCCTTGAACAATGCCTTGAGAGCCAATGTAAATCCAGCTTCCTGCGGTCATTTGCCCATACATCATCAGGCCTTGCTTATCGAGTTCGTTGAAGTGTTCCCAATTTGCCCAATGTGGTACTAAGTTCGAGTTAGCTATCAGAACGCGAGGTGCATCTTTGTGTGTAGGAAACACACCAACGGGTTTGCCGGACTGAACCAGAAGCGTCTCATCGTCTTCCAACCGTGAAAGGACCTCGACAATCTTGTCGTAACATTGCCAGTTTCTTGCTGCTCGCCCAATGCCGCCATATACCACCAATGCATGAGGATGCTCTGCGACATCAGGGTGTAGGTTGTTCATCAACATGCGAAGAGGGGCTTCGGTTAACCACGATTTGGCGGTGAGCTGTGTTCCTGTAGGGGCGTGTATGTCCCTATTAAGGTCCAAACGAGGGTCATTCATCGCGTTACTCCTTTTGCAATGTGGCTGGTGGGTTCAGATAGGCTGTGTGTGATGGTCCATACAAGGCGTGCAGCCAGTCTTGCTGTATGGTTATCAATATCGAATAAAGGGTTTAACTCAGCAATATCAGCGAGTTTTAGCTTTCGGTTTCCGCGTTTGTCATTGGCGTTGCTGATCAAGCGGATAAGGTGTTCTACTTGAGGGAAATCGACACCGTGAACAGCAGGGGCGCTAACACCTGGTGCAATACTGGCTGGGAAGACATCGAGATCGATCGTCAGATACAGTACATCAACGTCATTCATAAACGAGGCCAATTTCTCTGATATCTCGCTTAATCGCTGTGGTTGACACTCTATGTCTTCGACGGTGAGCACATTGAGTTCTTGAGCCTTTTTAAACAGCGCTTGAGTATTGCTTGCTCTGCTCACGCCGAGACACGCATAGTGAAAAGGCCAAGCATGTTGCTCACAAAACGCGGCAATTTGTGAAAATGGCGTGCCGGAACTGCCATGTTCCGATGAGCCAGAAGGTGTCCTAAGGTCAAAATGAGCATCAAAATTAATAATGCCAATGCGAGGAACGGAAGGTGTGTTTTGCTGCAAATAGTGGTTCGCCAAGCCTTGAAAGCTTCCCCAAGCAACGTCATGTCCGCCACCGAGAACCATTGGGAAAAGATGGTTATTGAGCGCGTGACTGACATTTGTTGCGAGTTTGGCTTGTGCGCTTGTAAGGTCATTATCATCACAACAAACATCTCCGGCATCAAAGATAGCCAGTTCGTTGTGGTGCCAAGGAAGGTTTGCCAGCATTTTCCGGATAACCACTGGAGCGTTGCGCGCACCTCTGCGTCCTTTATTGCGCTCGACGCCTTCATCGCTGGCGAAGCCAAGCAGCGCAACACCCGATGAGCCCGCATTTTCTATGGGCTGGACTTTTTGGTGAAAACGCAAACCCAGTTCGCCATCTTCATCGTCAACTCTGCCTTGCCATATGTTCTTATCAATCATTGGCAATCATCCCTTTTAGATAGCGAGCGTGGAGGGGAGAAAGGCCGATTTGATAACTGATTTCAGCGGGCGTTTCGACATTCCAAACGGCAAAGTCAGCGTCAAAACCTTCTGCTATCTGTCCTTTGGCAAGTAGTCCTGTCGCCTGCGCTGCGTGCCTTGTCACACCATACAGCGTTTCCTTTGTGGTCAACCCAAACAATGTTGAGGCCATGTTCATCATTAACGTAAGGCGAGCGAACGGCGATGTGCCGGGGTTGAAATCTGTCGCGACTGTCATCGGTACTTGGTGTTTACGCAGTAAATCAATGGGCGGCTTTTGAGTTTCTCGTAAGAAATAAAATGCACCGGGGAGTAACGTGGCAACTGTGCCATGTTCGGCGAGGGCCTTAACCCCGCTTTCATCGAGGTATTCGATGTGGTCGACAGACAATGCCCCCATACGTGCAGCCAACGCACTGCCACCCAAGTTTGATAGTTGCTCTGTATGACCTTTGATGTGCAAACCGTGCTTAAGGGCGGCATCAAACACTCGGGACATTTGAGCCGGAGTGAATGCCATGGTTTCACAAAATACATCTACGGCGTCCGCGAGGTTTTCCTCTGCTGCCGCGGGAATCATTTCGTTGCAGACAATGTCAATGTAGGCATCGGCGTTGTGGTTATATTCTGGAGGAAGGGCATGCGCCCCTAACAAGGTAGTTGTGATATTCACGTTAACGTTTTTCGCGATCATTTTCGCGGCTCGTAGCATTTTCAGTTCATCTTCTACCGTCAGGCCATAACCACTTTTAATTTCGATGGTTGTGACGCCGTCACGGATGAGGGATTGTGCACGAGGAATTGCGAGTTCGACAAGGTGTTCAATAGACGCTTCGCGGGTCGTTTTGACCGTAGAAAGGATGCCCCCTCCAGCTTTCGCTATCTCCTGATAAGAGGCGCCATTAAGCCGTTGCTCAAATTCGGTTGCGCGATTACCTGCAAATACAAGGTGAGTATGCGAATCAATGAAACCCGGTGTAACAAGTCGATTTTCCAGTGAATGGCACTCAAATCCATCCATTGGCAAGTCGTATCCGACACCGGTGATAGCTCCATTCTCTACCGCGATCATCGCGTTTTCAATGACTTGATAACCACCAGTCAGTTCAATGCCTGTGTGCATTGCAACTAAACGGCAATCAGTGAACATCCTTTTCATAGTGCGCCTCTCTAGTGTATATACAAATGTATAGACAAATGGAGCGCTGTTTTCAAGATGTTAAATGAATGAGTTGTGACCTAAGGTGTAAATTAAAGTAGCCGAAGGGGGATTTTGAGGGTTGGAAAGAGTTGGAAAGAGAGAGTAGTGGGGCCTTCGCCAAAATTGGTGATATGGGATTCATAACCTGTCGTGAGGGTACCGACAGGCTATCTTCTATAGGCATAGGCATAGGCATAGGCAATAGCCGAATCATAAATTGACGCTGGCGCTCAATTTATAGCGATTGCCTGGGTGAAACAACAGGGCAGAACTGACTAACTGATTGTCACTCCACGTGCGTCGATGTAATAACAAGCAAGGCTGGTCGGTGTCTATTTTCAGCAGGATTGCAATATGCTTGGGGGGCAAAATGGCTTCTACCGTGTGCTCTATGGTGCCGAGCGGACAATTCTCAGTGAGATACTGATTTGGGGTAATAACTGAGAAATCTTGATTCAGATAATCAGGGGCGAAAGCTGGGTTAATCCAACGAAGTTCAACCTGCAGTGGCACGTCATCGGCGTAATGAACAATTTCACTTTTGAACACGTCACTGCCGAGCTTTATGCCTAATCGCATTGCGACGTTTTCTGATGCACTGACCCTTCTCAGTGTGATTATTTCGCTGTTGTGTCGTCCGCCGCGCTCAGTGATTTCATCTGCAATATTGCGAATCTCCATCAGCGGGCTTTCTGCTTTTCGATGACAGACAAACGTACCTAACCGTGGGGTACGTTCAAGCCATCCCTCGCTAACAAGATCTCTAACGGCTTTGTTAGCAGTCATCCTGCTGACAGAGAACTGTTCGCAGAGTTCTGCTTCTGTAGGCACCTTCGAACCAACCGACCACTCTTTTGATTCGATTTTTTGAATAAGAAACTCTTTAATCTGTATATAACGCGGAGATTTAGTCATTACATCGCAACATTAATTCGTATATACAATTAATAGTTAACGAACTTTCTTTGAAAATCAAGAATGAATCGGTATTGATCTGACACTCTGCATGTCAGAAAAGGGATGAATTGTTCTATTTCTAGGAAGTGAATAGAACTCAGTCAAACAGTCAAATCGTTGTATTAAGATGTTCATTGCTATACGCAGGTAACCTGAAGATGCTCGCTGAATGCTGCATCTTCAGGTTGTTTGGATTAGACAGATCTTCGCTCAGTTTCAGGGCTCGTTTTTATTGCCAGTTTGTAACAATTGGCCCACAGTCATTTTCGAAGCTTTGGAATGAATCTTCCCACTTTTGGAGTTATGGACAATGAATTTCATCACCACCTTTGGTTTAGTGGCTTCTATTTTGGTCGCAAATAGTGCCTTCGCATCTGGTGACTACTCTCTGGGTCCTCGACCTCAATTTCTCGTGCTTGATATGGATGATGGGGAGCTCAAGCAAAAGTTAATGGCGTGCCTGAATCAATCGGCACAGAAAAGTCATTTTTCAATCGGGCATCGTGGTGCTTCCATGATGTTCCCTGAGCATACTAAAGAGTCATACATTGCTGCGGCAAAAATGGGGGCAGGCATCATTGAGTGTGACGTCACGTTCACCAAAGACAAAGTCCTAGTTTGTCGCCATTCTCAAAATGACCTCCATACGACAACGGATGTTTTGGCTCACCCAGATTTGGCGAGTAAATGCACCGTTCCGTTCACGCCAGCAAATCCAGAGGAGGGCAAAAAAGCGAATGTCGAATGCCGGACATCGGATTTTACATTGGCAGAGTTTAAGCGCTTGAAAGGCAAAATGGACGGTGCGGATGTGATGGCAACGACGCCGTCGGCGTACATGAATGGTACGGTTGGTTGGCGGACGGATCTCTATTCCAGCCGAGGCACGTTGATGACTCATGCCGAAAGCATTGAATTGTTTAAAGCTCTTGGCGTAAAAATGACGCCAGAATTAAAATCGCCAGTCGTCGATATGCCTTATGAAGGGCTTACTCAGCAAGGCTACGCGCAGAAAATGGTGGATGAGTATAAGGCTGCTGGGGTCAAAGCGGCTGATGTGTTTCCGCAGTCGTTCAGTATTGACGATGTGAAGTATTGGGTTGCCAATGCCCCCACATTTGCTCAGCAAGCCGTGTTTCTTGATGGGCGAATGTATAAAAATAAGATGTGGAAACCGACGTTAGCTGACATGAAAGAGATAAAGTCATCGGGTGTTCAGTACATCGCCCCACCAATGTTTGCGTTGGTGGAAGTGAATCAGGAAGGTCAGATTGTTCCCTCAGAGTACGCCAAATTGGCGAAAGAAGCTGGTTTAGGGGTGATAACGTGGACACTCGAACGTTCAGGGCAGTTAGGAAATGGCGGCGGTTGGTATTTTCAAACTGTGAAAGAGGTGACTAACAACGACGGGGATATGCTCACGCTGTTAGATGTGTTGGCAAAAGAGGTGGGAGTGAAAGGCGTATTCTCAGATTGGCCTGCGACCACGACGTTTTATGCAAACTGTATGGGGCTATGAACAAGCGGTTAGATGGGGCTGACTCCAGAATACGGACAAAAAAAACTGGTCTCGGAGACAGACTCGCGAGACCAGAAACTACAGCATTGCAACATCAAAAGTGAATACGATAGAGGCATGATTTTTGGTTCACTTTTTGTGCGATCTTATTCTTGTCCATCGAGTTCAGATAGTTTCTTGGCATATTTTATGTAGGCTCGTCGTTCGAGCGTCGGCAGTTGCCTGTTAACCGCGAGAAAAGAAATAAAGCCGTCCACAATAGGCTCTAGTGAAGTTTTAGCAGGGGAGTCGCAATCAATATATCTTGGCAACAATCTATGCATTTGTTCTAGCAGGCTGGGCGTAAGTTGGAACTCACGGTCCATTTCTTGCGCATTGGCCAGTGCGAGAGACACTTTAACAAATGCTTCTTGGTCTCTGTCTTCTTGTGTTACCGGAGATGAGCAGGTGGACATGATTAACTGGCTGTAACTGAATACGTGATGTTGTAAATCATTGTTGTTATCGTCGGCGAGAGTGACGCTTGAATAAAGTAGTGTTGCGATAAGCGAATAAATGGCTGTTCGTTGCATTCCAAGAAAATCTCTGTACGACCGTAAGGCTAGGGCGGGTTTATACCATTTTCCTGATTGTTTTCCTTTCAAAACAATTGTTTTGACATTTATGTGATGTTAATTCAGGCGTTTTTGACGCTTTCTAACGCTTGAATGAGAGTGCTTTTCTAATGAAACTGTCTTCAATTCGACAGAAGAAGGCTATTTTCATGTAGAATGTCGCCAATTTAATTCTTGGCGTTATCCGAAAAATGAAACAAGGCTACAGTTGTATCGGGTTAGTAAACCCTAAAACACCCGAAAATGTGGGTTCTGTTATGCGTGCCGCTGGCTGTTACGGCGTAAACTCGGTGTTTTACACGGGAACACGTTATGACAGAGCGGCGAAGTTCTGCACTGACACCAAAAACCGAGTGTTAGACACGCCGTTGATTGGCGTTGAAGATCTTAAGGCAATTGTGCCTGTAGGGTGTATTCCTATTGCTGTTGAGCTTGCAGAAGGTGCAAAACCTTTGCCGGACTACAAGCATCCTGCTCGTGCGTTTTACATCTTTGGCCCAGAAGATAACTCGCTAAAGAAGGATATTACTGACTTTTGTGCAGAGACCATTTATGTGCCTACCAACGGTTGCATGAACTTGGCTGCAGCGGTCAATGTGATTTTGTACGACCGCATGGCTAAGGGCACGAATTTTTCTGGTCACCTTAAGTAGAAATAGCGGGATTTCAGTTCGAGCTATTTGGATAAAAAGCCTCAGGATAACTGAGGCTTTTTTGATCCGGAATGCTGCGGGACAGTTCACACCGCTTTGTCTGTTAGCTAATCAATAACAAACTACCCAAACCTAAGAAAGCGACAAACCCTACAATATCAGTAACGGTAGTCAGTATGACTGAACCTGATAACGCGGGGTCGATTTTGAATTTGTCGAGTATGACAGGAATAAAAATCCCTGATATAGCGGCGCAAACAATATTGGCAACGATGGCGACGCCAATCACCACTCCTAGCCACAAGCTATCAAACCAATACCCAGCAACCAGACCAATTACGATTGACCACAACACCCCGTTTAGCGCTCCGACCTTTATTTCTTTCGTCAGTAGGGGTTTGAGGTTGGCTTTTGATATTTGCCCCAACGCCAAGCCACGAACAATCAGTGTGAGAGTTTGACTGCCAGCAATGCCGCCCATAGAGGCCACAACAGGCATTAACACTGCCAATGCGACAACCTGCTGAAGTGTTGCTTCGAACAAACCGATAAACCACGACGCCAAAAAAGCCGTCATAAGGTTTATGCCGAGCCAGATCGCGCGATTTTGAGCACTTTTGCGCACAGGAGCAAACAGGTCTTCGTCTTCATCAAGACCGGCTTTTGCCATTAATTGTGATTCCGCTTTTTCGCTCTGTAGCTCATAAGCTGTACCCATATCTAAGCGCCCAATAAGCAATCCACTGTCAGTTACAACGGGCAATGAAGACTCCCCACTTAACGCGACTTTATCTGCGGCTGAATAAATGCCTTCTTTCGCGTTCAGTGAAGGGAAGTCGTCTTCCGAAAACTCAGAAATTCTCAATGTAGGGTCGACACCAAACAGGCGATTGATTCTCACTGTGCCTTCCCAGTTGCCACGATTATCAACCAAAAAAATAACGTGGCTGTGCGGTGGCAGATGACGGCGCAACAATCGCATCACTACTTTGATTTTGGTTTTGGCGGGCACGACTAAGGGCTGATGATCACACCAGTGTCCAACTTCATCATCTTCAAACTGTTGTG
The DNA here is from genome assembly GCF_028683095.1 of Enterovibrio gelatinilyticus. Taxonomy (GTDB): domain Bacteria; phylum Pseudomonadota; class Gammaproteobacteria; order Enterobacterales; family Vibrionaceae; genus Enterovibrio; species Enterovibrio gelatinilyticus. The sequence continues at coordinate 25,636 of NZ_JAJUBC010000001.1, forward strand.
CTGCTGAGTAGCGATGCTGCTGCTCTTCGTCCATGCGACCAAGAACATTCTCGAGCAAGTGATCGGGAATACTGTCTTGAAGCTCAAGCAGGGTATCTGCATCTATACCCGTGAAAAGCGACAGTAAATGGTCGTCGTCTTGATTAGAAAGAATTGAAGCGCTGGCATCCGTGCGCATTTCTACCAAAACGGGCACTTTCATTGAATCAGCGAGCTGATCCCATGTGTTTAGACGTTCCGCGAAAGGAAGTGACTCGAGAAGGAGTGCTAAATCAACCGGTGACGTTTCAAGTTTTAGTTGTTCAATAATGGCTTGTTGCGAATTCGCGTCGCCATTTTCTGTCAGTAGCTCACTGACAACATCCTGAATGGACTGGTTTTCCATATATCCCCAAAAGAAGCAGATAAGACATAGTGCAAGGGTAAGGAAGGGGTCTCACAATGGCAACCCTAAACGAGCCGCTGGTTGCATCGATTGAGAAGCGAAAACAATGGATAGTAGATGAGCGACAGAGGTTAGAGGAGTACGCAAAAGCCCAGGCAAAAAGAGCTGTCAGTGCCGAAGTGCGGGGGAACGGGAGTGACAAAGGTGGTTGATATCTATTCTGGATGTGGAGGTAGTGGAGGTGTGACGCTTAAGGCGGATGGGGTGCGAAAGCATTTGAGGCAGATGGGGATTTATAGCGTGTGGAGTAGGGAGCTAGAGGCGTTGTTTGAAAGGGTGTTGATGGGCCTGTGTTGGGGGAGTGCCTATTGAATGAGAATACTCAATAGGCAGGGAAATAGATGTCATTACTGAGCGCTGAGACGTTTTTGGACAAAAGTGGCTTAGAGCTAGAGTTTTAAGCCGTCATTTTCGGATAACTTCAGGTAGGGAAAAGTCAAATAGACGGCTTTGTTGTTCAAGAGCGATGCCTATTGAGAGGAGTAAGGCTCTTATGTGTTAGGCAGACTCATTACCCTCGTCATTTCCAATATAACGATTAAGCGATAACTCTCTATGAAACCGTATATAGGAGAGCCTCAAACTGCTACCGTCAAAGTAATCACAACGGTTATTGGACAATTTACTTAGCTCTTTACGCAAGTCTTGAGTAATAGTTGAATATTGATTTATTTCTATCTTACCTGTATCAGATATATAGATATATCCATTTTCAAACAGCTTATCGCAAGAAGCACACTGCAACATCGCAATATTCTTTATGTCTAATTTTTCTCGAGTGCTACACAAACTTCTCTTTTTTACATGAGCTGCTATCAATAACTCCACAGGATAAAGCTTATTACATATCTGACACTTTCCACCGTTGCTTAAAGACATGGGGTTTTGTTCAATTAAATATTTCCTTAATAAACTCTGCTCAAGCCTCAATTGACCCGCTGGTAGGTCATCAAAATCTATATCTTCTAGCTTTATATACAGAGAATTAATTTCTTCTTCGCAAGATTTTTGATTCGAAATCGTTTCATTAATTTGTTTTCCCGTCTCGTAGATATCATCGAGTGTTTTATAAAAATCATTTCTTCTTCCCTCTCCTTCCTTGTAGTATAAAACAGGATATGTATACAAACTTGATTTAAATGATTCTCTAAAATTCAGAACCTCTCTGTATATTCTACCAAATTCCATTGATGTAACGGGTTTACCATATTTTCTTAATTCATTAACAATTCTTATTTGAGCTTCATATAGCTCACCAGGCACATAACTTTCTAGATTTTCAATAATTTCTTTTCCTGGCTTGCGCATGACGTCGTCAACTGACTCTAAAAGCAAAGTTCGAACACAGAATTCGTCAATTGCTTCACCTGAATCATCAATAATTTCGAGTTCATGCTCCCTCAACTGACTATTTGGCTTCGACATGAATCTATGAGTAAGCCCTCTTTTAATCGAATTTATTAGAGTGTACTTGGGGATATGGCCATTATATGCTTTGAATATGGGTAAAAGCATAGAACTAATACGTTCGTCTCTTTGAATAAATGAAAAGTACTTTTCATCATTGAGAAGAATTAAATCAGACTGCATTCTCAATAAATCAATCTTGAATTTTTCATCAATCTCTTTATGTATGTAATTGATTTCTTCTGGTAAGTTACGGTGCCATTCAGGATTATAAAGCTTTGAAATGGGGAAAATTCCGCCCATATGTGTGGCAATTTTCCCTGCTTGCTGAATAAGATCTTTAGTAAAATGCTTTTGGTTAGAACCTTTTTTGAAAATTATTCTAAAACCATCATGATCATAAATTTCAAAGTTTGTTTCGATGGATGCTGATTCAGCAAGCTCTGCTACCAGTGGAAAATATAAGGAACTATCAATTAATTTACTATCTATAAGATCTTGTTGAATTCGATCAGCAAAAACAGGCAAAGAATATGACCTAATTGACTCGCAGATAACTTTAATGACTTTTATTAGATCTAATAAATCCTGTCTAGCCTCTGTAAGAATGTTATCTTCATATGTTATTCCCTGATTTAATAGCTTAAACTCCTTTGGTAAATCTACATTTTTGAACTTATGTAAAATCTGTCTAGAACGCTCTCGAGTTACTTTTCTATCTAAATTGTCAAGATTTCCAAGAGCTTCTAACGTAATTCTCCGACGTACATCAGCACCTTGAGTAAAATATTCTTTTAATATTATTGAGGCAGTGCGTTGGCCAACTCGAGGATAAAGTCTATCAATGACCTTTATGATACTACTGTGAAATGAAGCTCCGGATTTTAGATTGCTCATTTTTATAATAATCCTTATGTGACAATTCTATCTACAAGTTTACCAATTATTCATTTAGTCCTAAATCGAGGTTATTTAACATATGGCCATACGGTTTTTCTTGCTGAAAATTTCAATAAATCGCCATAAGCTTATCTTTCTTTAGACAGTCTATCGAAAAACTCTTGACATGAGGTTGAAAATAATTTTTCATGACCAGGTGTTGTGGAAATAAGTTAATAAACTGTTTTTGGTTAATATTATCACCCATCTGATTTTTCTTCAGTTTTGTGGTTTGGATGATTTGGATCTAACTCTTCAAACCCAATAGATTTAAGACTATTAACAATGTCTTCATGCTTATATTTTTTACCAAGCAAATCCATGTCTACAGCAATGACTAGCTCAGATTCTGCACGAGTTAATGCGACATAAACCATATTCCAAGTCTTGTTGAATTTTTCGACTTCATCTTGCATTAAGTACTTGAAAATCGGCGGTGTTAAGATTAGTACACACACCTCAGACTCTAAGCCCTTGGTTATTTGGATGCTGCTGATTGCGTACTTGGCTGAATTATCTTTGGATGAACTGTATTGTTCTGCTGATCGACAAAGCTTCTTGAATAGTTCTTTTTCGTACGGAATCTCTAGCTTATTAAGAAATAAACGTATTGATGTATTGTTGTCATTGTTGGTTAACAAGGTTGCAAAATAGCGCTGCAATGAGTATATGACCACACCTTCTTCGTATTCAGGAAACTTCACTGTAAGTGCCTCTTCTACCTCTGGGTCAAATTCGGGGAGAGATCCCGCTTTCTTGGTTGAGTAATTACCTTCTTTTCTGAATATGCTAACTAAGCTTCCATTCTTAATGTGATGACAGAGCACTTGGTCGTAATGCTCATCTTCAGAACAGATGTAAGTTAGGCGTCCTTCGACTTCAGACAAGCTAGTTTGCGCTTGGCCTTTGGGACAGAAGTTATTTGATAGATCAAGAATTCTCTGAGGAACCCTACGAGAAGTCGTAATATTCGGCAGTACTTTAACTTTTTCGTTGGCTTTGTTCGCAGCTAACCAGACTTTGAAAGATTTTGGATAATCTATTGCTTGCTTTGGATCGCCCACCATGTAGATGTCAACCGAATTCTCGCCGATTTGTTGAAAAGCTCTGAGAGCAATTTCATCAAGATCCTGAGCTTCGTCGAGGAAAATCTTATCAATAGCGCTACTTAGGATTTTGTGTACTTTCCTAACTTTAGATTTTTTCTTCTGGCTGCTGTGTTTGGAGTAGTTTTGATCTACAACTCTCCATGCAGCGGCATATGTTTCGTCAACGTGAATAACACCTTTCTTCTTTAGTCTACTAATGGTGCTTGCAGTTTCTCTTTTCTTTTGTTCTTCAGTTTTTCCAGGAGGAAAGTTTGAGAACGTTTTGCAGCGAGAGGAGGTAGTATGCATCTCATTTAGGACGAATGGAGAGTAAGGGTAAATGATCTCATTCAAAAGAAACGCATGAACTGTACAAACCACGATATTTTCTGGCAGAGATCCAAATCGATTGATAATCGCCTGTGAGATGTTCTTTGCAGCATTGTTGGTATAAGTGATGGCAAAGATCTTTTTATGCGATGTTGGGTCGTAGTGTGCGATGATCTTCTCTGCCAGGCCATAAGTCTTACCTGCACCTGCACCTGCTATTTGAACTTCAATCATTTCATGAAATCCAAAGCTTCTTGGATATGTTTGGGTAGTTTGATCGGGTCTTCGTTATTTTCGTCTAAGATCGAGTCGGCAATCTTAAGCATCCTTTCGGCTTTATTTTTCTTTAGAAACTCGGCCATTTGTTTAGAGGTTTGGTAGCTCTTTTTGAACAGTGTGTTTAAACGGTCAAGGTTCCCATCCGCCTCTGCAAGATCATCTTCGAGCGTATATTTGGTAGTGGTTCTTACTCGAATGTTATCATTATCTGTATCATATTTTTCATGTTTATTCTTGGTAGTATCATTCTCATCATAATCTCGAATGATACTTAGTCTCTTCTTAGTATTACCTTTGTTGACTTGTAACCAGACGTCCATGAATGTCGTGAAGCCTGTTTGCTCGATAGATATTACTTCAAGGCTGCTAACGTTTTTATTATCACGGTAGAGTATAGCGTTGATCAACATTTCTTCGGTGGTACCTTCAACGAGCACGGTCTTGTTGCTCAGTAGTAGTTTCAGTATGTCGAAGTTTGGTCGTTTTCGAAGGTAGTTCGTGAGCTGCTTCTTACTATCAGTTAGATGGATCGCATCGTTTCCAGATAAAACGATCACGTTAGTTAGCTCAAGTTTATTGATGACCTGTGGGCTATGGGAGCTAATGAGTGTTTGTAGAGATGATCCACCTTTTTGCGTACTTTTATATATGAAGTCAGTAGCGAAGCGCAGGTTGTTCACGCTTAGGTGCGCTTCAGGTTCTTCGATGCAACAAAGGTTGAGAGCATTCTTGTTGCCTTTAAAAAACTCAAATAGCAGGTAGATATATACGAGGTTACGATACCCAAGGCCACGCTGGTATAAGTAGCTTTCACCAGACTTCAGGGTGATATTGGACAGGATGCTTTTTAAGTTTGGTAAGTTGGGAATACATTCAAGCTTATCTACAATCTCGTCGAAGAAGTTTTCAAAGTCAGGGTCAGGAGTGACGATCTTCTCGAAAGTCTCGGTGTTTTCTATGGCATCAAAGAATGATGAGTACGCGCTATTGATTTTGGCCTTGTCAGCATCCACGAGCGAAGAGATCAGCATCTTAGTCAGAATGTCGTTTGATTTCTGAGTATTACTCTCAGCAAAATCGTCACGTTCGGCGTTAATCGAGTTGATAGATATCAGTCTTAGATCAGAATAGCTGACCTTTAACCCATTATTGCTTTGCGTTACGTCGTAGTCGTACAGCTCAATTGGAAGGTTGAACCAACGAGTATCTTTGATGTCCTCAATGCCTTCGAGTAGATCCTTGGCTGTCTTTACAAAGAGATCTGCATCTTTGGGTCTGAAGTCGTAGCGAATCTTATAGCTATCGTCGGCTTCCTCTCCGATTATCCACTTTCCAACAACGCCTTCTTCAATTATGTTCTTTGGCTCAGTGAACTCTACCTCAATTCGAACCTTTGGAATCAAGGCCTTGATTTCATCATCTTCCTTGTCGTCCATGATTGCTTGGTAAAAGTCTTTGATAGCTTCCCGATTGATATCTGATACTGAGAGACGTTTATTATTGAAGCTAATATCATTGCTGTTAAGAGGCAGGGTAAGTGCGCTAAAAAGGTTGGTTTTGCCTGCTTCATTTTCACCAATAATTAGGCTTAGCGGTGAAAGTTTAATCTCAAATTTTTTGAAGGCTCGGTAGTTTTCAATTTCGACCGTACGAATGTACATTTATGCTCCAACAACAGTGTATTAGGTGACAAAATGGCGGAGTGATACACTATTTTTTGTCTAAATTCTTCGGCGAAAATATATCACAAAGTGTATAAAGCAAGACTTGATTTTGATCTCGTCTAGTGACTTATCGAACACTATTCATACGCGGCGCAGACGAAGATTGTCCTAATAACAGGTCGACAGCAGTATTCACACTGTCACTTTGCATAACATTAACTAAGGCAAGCTAACGAAAACTAAGCGTTAGTGATCTTTTACTCTAAATGAGAAAGGGGCAAAAGCTACTTACGCTACCGCCCTTTGCTTATCGGGACGCAACACGCCATTACTGCCTAAAATTTCTAGCGGCAATGTACCATGAAGTGCATAAGGGTAGGCATGATTTAGATCGTGTTTACGGTGCTGGTGGGGAGGGGGTTATTCAAAGAAATTAGGCGGTTGTGATATGAGAGCTGTTTAGGGGGGAGAGGGTGCAGGTGCTTTTCAAAAAGCGTGAGAAGCGATGACTCTCAGTTAATCTGAAGAGAGTAGAGCGAATAAAGTGTCGGCTGCGCGACACTTTATTCTAGTGCTCAAAACTTCCGACTACATATCTCTCAATGCAGTAATTAGTTTGGTAAAAGTAAATGAAGCGCTAGGGGGCTCTGAAAGCGTCAAAGCTTGGTTTGCACTTACCTCATTTTCATCTTTAATCTTTCTGTCTAAAGCCAAAAGTTGCTCAATTACTTGCTGCGCTACCAGTGGCGAATCCTCTGTTGATAATAGATTGATTGTCTCGGTAGTAAGTTTGAACGAACTTTCACTGCCAACCCATGAGATTCCGGCTGTTCCGTTTAAAGCAACTCCTGTTTTCCAAGTGACATTCTCAGGGTTCTTTTCGGATGCCATGCTTTCCTTAATTTTGTCGGCTACGTAACTCAAAGTACCTGACCAAAGGATTTTGTCATTAAGTATAACTTCGGCTTCAGAAAAGGTTCGTTGCTCACTAATTACACCAATTTTCTTGTAACCACCATCAAAGTTAACAGTTGCGTAATCTTGTTTTGGCTGATCAAAAGAGCCCATCGCAAACAATGCAGTAACACAAATTGTTATGGTGATGATGATTGATGCGATTGGAGCAGTAATTAATTGCTTGGGACTTTCAGTACTCATATGACTTCTTTCCTGTATTAAAATGTGAATGAGATCTACTGCGCAAAGGAATCCAGACACTTTCGGCATTCGATATGTCATTACTGTCTAAGTTTGACGGCGAGAATTTATCATGAAGTGCATAAGGGTAGGCATGATTTAGATCGTGTTTACGGTGCGGGTGGGGAGGTTTTATTCAAGAAAATTAGATGGTTGCACGGTGAGAGGGTTTGATTGGTATTGGTATTAACAATTAAAACTTCGCTCAATTCTTTGAACGACCAATTCCCTCACTTTGGCTGAAAGAAAGTGTGAGGGGATGTATCTAAGGCAATAAGAGCGACGCGTTGGCCGAGACGTTTGCTTGATGTAATTCAGAATCGCCTCTGCGTGCTCTTTGTCCCATGCCCACAGCAATTTACCTCGGATTTCCCATTGCCAATATGCATCAATTGGCCAGTTCAATTTATGCTTTCTATTTGAGTGGCAATGAGAACATAGAACTAAACCATTCGTAAGCAGTGGGTAACCGGCATAACCAGAGTCACCACCACTTCTTAGAAACTGGCTGGAGCCTGATGGAGGCTTCCAGCTTATTTTAGAAGGAAACCTTTCGAGAACTCGCCAGCTGCCCCATCTATGAACCGGTCTTGTCTCATCAGGGTGAATCTTCCGGCTCGATAAGAACTTAAACGGTTCTTCGAATTTAGATAGCTCACCACAATCAGGGCACTTTATGTCTATTGGCTTGTCATTCATTCGGTGCTCAAGTTTGTATTGTTGTTCATGGAGGACAGCTTACGCGAGTAAAGGATGCACAGCAAAGGAGGCAATCTAAGGCCGTGACTTGGATTAAACTCTTACTCGTTCCTGATGGAGCGGAAAATATGGAATACTTCTTGGAGGTTTTTATCGTCAATCAATTGCTTGAAGACATTGGAAATATAGGCTGCCAGCGGATTATTGATTACGCCATTAAGGATGTTTAAGCTCAAACTTGGTCCGTAGCGAAAGTGACGTAAAAAGTATCTTTGAGTGTTTTTGGGCGCCTTTCAATGTAAGCATCGATATGAGTCCAACAGTCAGTTATCGAGAGTAGATTCTGATGGGCAACCAACATGTCGTTAACTGCTGAGCCCGTAACTACCCAGCAGTCTTATGTATAGGGAAATTTGAACTCCACATAATTTACAGACGATATTGTTCCGACACGGATGTGTGAGTGGAGTCCTGAATAATAGGAAAGGTGAAGAGAATATATTTATGAACGCTAGTTACAGCAAAATGCTTGGCCTGACTTACGAAGAGCTGTTGAAAAACAGTGCGTTTTTGTCAGCAATTGGTGGGAATGTACCGGAGAAAATATCAAAGGACTCGAAGAACTTTCATGTTTTGTCCCCATCAAAGAATATCTCATTCACCTTTGGTAATGATACCAGGTCTCTAAAATTTGCCTCTTTGTCACCTGACTCAAACGGTTGCTTTGCTTTTGGCTTAACAACGGAAATGAATGAGCAGCGGGCTACAGCAATGTTTGGCAAACCTCTTGAAGGTAGACCCGCGCAAAAAGTGCCTCTGCTAGGTCAGGTTGGAGCCTGGGGGACGCATGTTGTGGAAGGTTGTAAGCTTATGTTGATGTACTCAGCAGATACGGGCAATCTCGAGGTAGTGCGCTTTACGCTTTAAAGGGTAGAATCTGGCGTTCAAATGATAAACCGCGTGAACCTCACCAAAACGGCGCTATTTTCTTCTAATAATACATAACCTCGGCCTTTAAACAGGGCGAGGTTTTTTTATGCTCAATCTAACCCGCCACTGCGCGGTTTTTTTTGTACCTGAATTTTGAGCAGTGATGGCTATGGCTTATCGACCCGGCAAACGTTCTTCCACACGATTAGTGCCAGTTCACGCAGGTATGGTGCGAGTGGTTAAGCGAGCCATACAGATTACCCCTGTTAATTTTGCCATCTTGACGAATTGTGCGTACGACAGCGACTTCCGCTCAACAAAGCCGCCAAAAGGAAAGTAGACCAGGCTGCCGTCTTTGAGGAGCGCAGGAAGATTCTCGCAACGGGACACTTGATTTATGCGGTAAGGCAACGGAATATTCCGGCCATCAAGCTGCTTTTAGATAATGGTGCAAAGTCACTTATTAATCATCAAAGTGTACGTGGAACATCAGCGCTCAGTATGGTGTTTGACAGTAAGCCGTATTCCACGGAAATTGTTGCAACGTTACTCGAAGCTGGCGCTGATCCCGATATTAACCCCGAAGGTGGCAACTCTTTTAGGAATTCAGTTTCGATATTGGCTGATATGCCACCGGAGATACCAGAGTTGTTGGTGAATCGTGAGTAAAAGAATGACTTTATCTGACGTTATTAAGAATATTGCCAGTATAGATGCAGATATGACTATCTACGCCAAGACGCCCTGGCTAGAGGATTCTCCTGCATTTGTCGATTACGAACCAGATGACGGGAGCGTTCCTGATGGAGCGGAAAATATGGAATACTTCTTGGAAGTATTTATCGTCAATCAATTGCTTGAAGACATTGGAAATGCAGACTGCCAGCGGATTATTGATTACGCCATTAATGATGTTTAAGCTCTGAATTCGCCGAAGCAAAAAAACACATAAATATACACAAAGAAAACGGATTGTATTGATGAGTACGGAATATGGAAAGATGATAGGTCAAACGTACAACCAACTCATTAAGCAGGCTCACTTTACCTCTTTAAGTGGTGGAAACGTGCCACGCGATGTTGATCCTGCTTTCGATACGTTTTTCGTGACGTCTAAATCCAACAATGTTTCGTTTGTCTTTGATCGACCAACAAACACGCTCATTGGTATTGAAGTTAAACCAAATCAGGTTGGCGCATTACCGCTGGGAATAACGGTAAACATGAAATCGAATGAAGTGACGGATTTACTGGGTCAACCAACAGCAGCTATGCCAGCAAAAAAGGTACCAGTACTTGGGTTGGTTGGTGCTTGGGAAAGATTCAACGTCAGTGGCGACACTGTCCTAGTGGTGTATGACCCAGAATCAGAGAACGTTAGTCAGCTCCGTTATGAGCAACCTTCTTGCGACTAGTGTTCTGTTTAAAAGCATAAGCTGATGCAGTGTTGAGAGTCGCACCGCTCTATTTTCTTCTAATAATGTATAACCTTGACCTTTCAACAGGGCGAGGTTTTTTTATGCTCAATCTAACCCGCCACAACGCGGTTTTTTGGTACCTGAATTATGAGCAGTGACAACGATGACTTATCCGCTCGGTAGCCGCTCACGCCGCAGGCTTTCGTTACTTCATCCTTATCTAATTCGAGTGGTAGAAAATGCTATTACGCTCACTCAAGTTGATTTCACTGTTCTAGAAGGGATGAGCTGAAAGTGAGGGCAGGGTATACGTAGCCATCAATGACGGTAAGTTCAAAGATGGCGAAGCGTGTCGGGTGTTAGCCGTGTTGATGAAAAATGTGAGTTATCGATTTGCCCATAGGCGTGGGGATTTAAAGCCGTATCTGTATAAAGCATAAGAAAGTGGCAGGTAGATCGTCACAAAGGTAAAGGCGTAGTTTTCCAAAAAATATGATGAGTAGGCATAATCTCTTCTGCAATAAATGAGAGAGATAATCGCAAAAATTTCATAGATGGCGAATATCGGAAGGGCTTGCCGCCACACTTTTTCGGTGAAGATAGGTTTCCAAAACGCGTAGCCAAACAACCCGATGGATAAATACCCATAAGTCAGGATTTCGAGTAATAGTAAACCCTCTGGAAGGAACTGATTCTCATAAGCGCCCACCACCGCTGTGACCTCAAGGTAGACAAAGACGAAAAAGAATATCTTCCAGAAATAGCTGTTTGGTGGTTTAAAGGAGAAAATCCCTTCAAGAATGTTGACCTGTTCCTTGTCCCGCATAGGACGTTCCTATCTGAGTGGTATCTAAGCTCTCATCATGACCGAGTTCTCAATAGAAGTAGTGACTTGTTAACAAGAAAGGAAAGGCAAACAAGAGCATTCATCCGTTCTGTCGTTCCCATTCCTGTTGAATAGCAAAGCCATCAGTTACAGCGTACGTTCTTTTCACACGTAAACAGGGGCAAGCTAACTCGTGTTTGTTTACGAAACTTGCTTGAATAGCCTCTGAGAGCCCTTCACTCCTTTCTTCCTGTCAACGCGCTGTGCTTGGGCTCTCAAATTTATCGCGTAGAACCTTCAATCTCATCAAGGCGAGCTTCATGCCCGAGGATGGCATCAGCTTGTTCACTGGGCTTAGTCAGTTTATTGAGTGCTGCATCCAGCATTATGTCGAGGGTATCTACGGTTTTTGCTCGGCGGAAGAAAATTAGCCAGTCAGTTCGGCTATGTTTTTGATTCGTTGTCATGGATTGTCCATATAGTGATGATGGTGAGCATTATAGCCAATCCCTGTCCTGTTCATAGAAGATGAAGATAGAGAGGTGAGGGCATTGATAGCAGTCTGGTTTATTGTTTCCCCTCCAATACAGACTCATCATGCCTCATTCATCGCGTAGGCGGACAAATTGATGCCTTGTGGATGAGATAGGCGTTCGTCAAAATCCTCGCAGCGCTTTAAATACCTGTAAATTCTTTAGACTGGTTGCGTTATTCTTCAAGGCGGTTACAATTCTCGTCGTTTCAAATACGTTCATATTTTTTTGTACAAAGATTTGTACCAAATTCATTGGCGTAGAATTATCCCGCTCTTAACTTCTTGTTATACTGCGGAAAAAATACCAACAAGTGTTACTGCGTGTGTAACACCACTGTAAATAGGACAATAAAATGCCTGTAATTACTCTTCCTGATGGTAGCCAGCGTTCATTCGACAACCCTGTGTCGACGTACGATGTTGCTTTTGACATCGGCCCTGGTCTCGCTAAAGCCTGTATTGCTGGTCGTGTTGATGGTCAACGTGTTGATGCATGTGACCTTATTGAAAACGACGCAAAACTTGAAATCATCACTGCAAAAGACGCTGACGGTCTAGAAATCATCCGTCACTCTTGTGCGCACTTGCTAGGTCATGCGATCAAGCAACTGTTCCCTGATGCTAAAATGGCGATCGGCCCTACCATCGACAGTGGATTCTATTACGACATCGACTTGGATCGTTCTTTGACCCAAGAAGACCTTGATGCGATTGAAAAACGTATGAAGGATTTGGCGAAAACCAAATATGGCGTAGTTAAGAAGAATGTTAGCTGGCAAGAAGCACGTGATACGTTTGAATCACGTGGCGAGTCTTACAAAATTGAAATCTTGGACGAAAACGTTGCTCGTGACGATCGCCCAGGTCTTTACCACCATGAAGAATACATCGACATGTGCCGCGGTCCGCACGTGCCGAACATGAGCTTCTGCCAAAACTTCAAGATTCTGAATGTTGCTGGTGCCTACTGGCGCGGTAACAGTGACAATAAAATGCTGCAACGTATCTACGGCACAGCGTTTTACGATAAGAAAGAACTAAAAGCGCACCTTGTTCGTCTTGAAGAAGCAGCGAAGCGTGACCACCGTAAACTGGGTAAGCAACTTGATCTGTACCACATGCAGCAAGAAGCGCCGGGTATGGTGTTCTGGCACCACAATGGTTGGACTGTTTTCCGCGAACTGGAAGTATTCATCCGTGAAAAACTGACTGAATACGATTACCAAGAAGTGAAAGGCCCACTGATCATGGATCGCGTTCTATGGGAACGTTCAGGTCACTGGGAAAAATATGCTGATTACATGTTCACGACTCAGTCTGAGAGCCGTGAGTATGCACTGAAGCCAATGAACTGTCCTGGTCACGTTCAGATTTTCAACCAAGGTTTGAAATCTTACCGTGATCTGCCATTGCGTATGGCAGAGTTTGGCAGTTGTCACCGTAACGAGCCATCAGGCGCACTTCACGGTCTGATGCGTGTTCGTGGTTTCACTCAAGATGATGCACACATCTTCTGTACGCCTGAACAGGTTCAGAAAGAAGTGACTTCGTGCATTGAGATGGTATACGACACTTACAAAACCTTTGGTTTTGATGAAATCGTCGTTAAACTATCAACGCGTCCTGAACAGCGTGTTGGTTCTGATGAAATGTGGGACCGTGCTGAAACCGCGTTGGCTGAAGCGCTTGACGCTATGGGCATCAAATTTGAGATTCTGGACGGGGAAGGTGCTTTCTACGGTCCGAAGATTGAATTTACCTTGCATGATTGTTTGGATCGCGCATGGCAGTGTGGTACTGTGCAACTCGATTTCGCTCTGCCTGAGCGTTTGGGCGCAACGTACGTTGGCGAAGACAACGAACGTCACACCCCAGTGATGATCCACCGCGCGATTCTTGGTTCACTAGAACGTTTCATCGGTATTTTGATCGAAGAATACGCAGGGCATTTCCCGACTTGGTTGGCTCCTCAGCAAGCTGTTGTGATGAATATCACCGACAATCAGGCCGAATATGTTCAGGAAGTAGCGAAAAAACTGCAAAAAGCAGGATTTAGAGCATCAGCGGACTTGAGAAACGAGAAGATTGGCTTTAAAATCCGCGAACATACTTTGAAGCGCGTACCTTACATGCTTGTTTGTGGCGACCAGGAAATGGAAGCTGGCGAAATTGCAGTACGTACTCGCAAAGGTAAAGATTTGGGTAAATTCAAGATTGAAGATTTTGTTTCTCTGCTCGAGAACGAAGTTCGTACCCGAACGCTCAATATTTTGGAGGAATAAGGTATTAAAGGCGCAAGAAAAGCCCCGGTTAAACAAAATGCTCATCGCTTGAATGATGAAATTCGTGGTATTGACGAAGTTCGTTTGACAGGTCTTGATGGTGAAGCGATTGGAGTTGTTACTCTCCAGGAAGCGATTAAGGTCGCTGAAGAGGCGGGAGTAGATCTGGTTGAAATCAGCCCTAATGCCGAGCCGCCTGTCTGTCGTGTGATGGACTACGGTAAGTTCATATTCGAAAAGAGCAAGGCTGCGAAAGAGCAGAAGAAAAAGCAAAAGGTTATTCAGGTTAAGGAAATCAAATTCCGACCTGGTACCGACATTGGCGACTATCAGGTAAAACTACGCAACCTGGTTCGCTTTATTGAAGAGGGTAACAAGGTCAAGGTTACAATCCGATTCCGTGGTCGCGAAATGGCGCACCAAGAAATCGGTGTTGACGTTTTGAATCGTTTGAAGGAAGACACTGCCGAAATTTGTTTGGTAGAAAGCTTCCCGACTCGAATCGAAGGTCGTCAAATGATCATGGTTCTTGCCCCTAAAAAGAAGTAATTTCGGCATACAAGTAACATAAGAGGCTATGCCTTCTGGCATAGCCTCTTTGTTCGCCGGATTACATTGTTATTAACATGCATACAATGCGGAGTTATTCATCATGCCTAAGATGAAATCAAACAAAGGTGCAGCTAAGCGTTTCAAGAAAACTGCTGGCGGCTTCAAGTTCAAGCACGCAACTAAACGTCACATCCTGACTAAGCGTACTACTAAGAACAAACGTCAACTGCGTCCAAACGCGATTTTGCCTAAGTGCGAAGTAGCAGCAGTTGTTCGTATGCTTCCATACGCATAATTTTTCTTAGTTTATTAACGATTTAGTTTAGGAGAGAGTCCATGGCTCGCGTAAAACGTGGTGTACAAGCTCGTGCACGTCACAAGAAAGTTCTAAAACAAGCTAAAGGTTACTACGGTGCACGTTCACGTGTTTACCGCGTAGCTTTCCAAGCAGTTACCAAAGCTGGTCAATACGCTTACCGTGACCGTCGTCAGAAGAAACGTCAATTCCGTCAACTATGGATTGCACGTATCAATGCTGCGGCTCGTCAGAATGGTATGTCTTACAGCCGTTTCATCAACGGTCTGAAGAAAGCGTCTATCGAAATCGATCGTAAGATCCTTGCTGATATCGCTGTATTCGACAAAGCTACTTTCTCTGTACTTGTTGAGAAAGCGAAAGCTGCTCTGTAATTTTACAGAATAGATTTTGCAAGAAAGGGGAGCCTCGGCTCCCCTTTTTTATTGTCTAATTTTCACCAACTGTTTGATTATTGTTCTGGCGTGCAAGCATCGAGTGATTTCCATGGGGAGTTTTCGTATAACCCAGGGATCTGCTGCATTGTCCACCAAGCTGCTTGATATTGCTCACCCATGTATGTGACGCCGTCACCTTTTTTGTAGGCTTTATGGGCATCCCACTCTGACGTAGAGCATAGAGTGAGGGGTTCAGGTTCCTCCATCCAATCGACTAGCTGCTTGTGGCTAACAAATCTTACCTCAGGCTTGGATAAAGCATATTCGGTGAATTTTTCCAGTACACGGCGTCTTGATTCGACCGTCGACTCAGGCATGCCAAAGTGTTCTTGTCCGTTTTGGTATCCGTAAAATCCTGAATGCAAACCGAGTACAAGAGGGGATTTGTTTCCACTTAACCTCAGGTCGAGATTATATTTGTATATCGCAAGCACATCATTTTCATTCAAGCCGGCGGCGCCCCATGCGGGTTCAAAATACAAATTCCAATCGAAGTTATCTCCTTTTCCTGATATCGCATCAAACCAAGGAACGCGAGAAGCGATTTTGTCGCGCAATGAATAGGCTAATCCGTAGCGATCCATTTCATTGTCAGGTGGCACAATCAAGGTATGTAGCGGGATTTCCCAAAGATTAGGGTAGTTTGAGAGAGGGGGTTTCCAGCCATTGTTCACGCCAATATCGTGCTCTGGGCTTCCGTTATGCAGTGTATATGGCCAATAATTGTTAGTCCCGTCGTGCTCAGGTGTGTTTCCTGCCGGTAGGCTCACATCATATTGGATATGATTGTCGGAAAGCGCTCTAAACGTATTGTCGTTATAGGTTAAGAAGGGGGCTCGATAGCCACTGACGCTTGCCAGGCCAACACCGCCTTGCGCTTCTGATGCCATCAACAGTTCGTTACACTGTGTTATTTCCTGCTGCCACTGCTCTATAGTCATCCAACTTTCTAGTGGGTTCCAGTTCACCTTGTCATCAGGGTGAGTCTCGGTGTGGTTGCCAATGTCATGGCCTTCTGAGTGCGCTTGTCGCCATTTGGTTAGTACATCATCATTCCCACGTGCAGGCCCACAATGCATAAAGAAACTTGCTTTTAGCGATGAATTGGCGAAAGCATCAGCACCATCGGGGTTTTTGTTACTGCCGAGTAATCGAAGGACCCATGACATACCATCCACATCGAGATTGTCATCAAAGCCGAGGCTGACAAACATAGGTGTTACTTGGGCTGGGATGGGGGAGTGTTGCATGGGATCCACGCTTATATCTCCAGAATAGGATGGTAGAGAGAGGAACAGTATAGAGGGTGTAATAATGGCTTTCATCCAAAACAACTGCGTCAAGTTATGTCCTTTCCGCCGAATTAATGTATTCATTTTTATAACCTTATTAGTATTGCAGCGATTACGTGCTAGAACGGCGCACATTTACAACCTAGATGTTTTGGATAGAAATAAGAGGGTTATGAGCAAGTTGATAGGATTTTTTGGACGCTAAATTGAAAACCGAATGTTTGTTACATTTTTCGAATGAAATGGATTTGGTATAGGTCTCGTTAATGACTTGATCATGGTTGGCAATTGGATCAGTCGCGATGGATTTACAAGCACCTAACCGATTGCACCAGGATTCTTACTTCGTGAAAGCGGTAAATTGATGACGAATTGTCCATGACTCCTACTTTAACGCAGTTTCAGTTTGGCTTTGTCACGCGGTTTATTTACTATGTAGCGTTACGTCTATACCAATTCTCAGAGCGAAATCTAGGCGGTTGCTGTAAAAGCAACAAATCCAAATTTTGTTACGAGAATTGGTATTTTACTCACCGTAGGACACTGCCCGATTGGGTAGATGAGGAAACGATGCAACAACTAGAAGACATTCTGTCCAACGCAACAGTAGCCATTGAAGCGGCTGACTCTGTTGTGGCTCTGGATGAGGTACGTGTAAAGTACCTGGGTAAGAAGGGCGACCTGACTTTGCAACTTCAGGCTCTAGGTAAATTACCTCCTGAAGAGCGCCGTGAAGCTGGCGCGAGCATCAACAAAGCGAAGCAAGCTGTACAAGCGGCTATTTCTGAGCGCAAAAATGCGCTAGAAAGCGCAGAGCTTGAAGCGAAGCTTGCTGCGGAATCTATTGATGTGACCCTACCTGGTCGTCGCATTGAGAACGGTGGTATTCACCCAGTGACGCGCACCATCGAACGCATTGAAAGCTTCTTTGGTGATCTCGGCTTTGACGTGAAAACGGGCCCTGAAATCGAAGATGCATTCCATAACTTCGACGCACTGAACATTGCAGAAGATCACCCTGCACGTACTGACCATGACACTTTCTTCTTTAACCCAGATTTGATGCTTCGTACGCACACTTCAGGTGTTCAGATCCGTACCATGGAAGAAAACCAGCCGCCATTGCGTTTCATCGCGCCTGGCCGCGTTTACCGTAATGATTACGACCAAACGCACACGCCAATGTTCCACCAAGTTGAAGGTATGCTGGTTGACGAAAATGTTAACTTTGCGCAGCTTAAAGGCATCCTTCATGACTTCCTATGTAACTTCTTTGAAGAAGATCTTGAAGTGCGTTTCCGTCCTTCTTACTTCCCATTCACTGAGCCTTCAGCGGAAGTGGATGTTCGTCGTAAAGACGGAAAATGGTTGGAAATCCTGGGTTGCGGTATGGTTCACCCGAACGTGCTTCGCGCAGTGAACATTGACCCAGAGAAATACTCAGGTTTTGCCTTCGGTATGGGTGTAGAGCGTCTAACCATGTTGCGTTATGGCGTGAATGACCTGCGTGCGTTCTTCGAGAACGATTTGCGTTTCCTGAAACAATTCAAGTAAGCATTGGGGTAATTGAGAAATGAAATTCAGTGAATCCTGGCTTCGCGAGTGGGTGAGTCCTGCTGTAAATAGCGAAGAACTGGCACACCAAATCACGATGGCTGGTCTAGAAGTAGACGATGTTGAGGCTGTCGCTGGCGAGTTTACTGGCGTTGTTGTTGGTGAAGTTGTTGAGTGTGGTCAACACCCTGATGCAGACAAATTGCGTGTAACTAAAGTGAATGTTGGTGGCGAAGAGCTACTAGACATCGTTTGTGGTGCATCAAACTGTCGCCTTGGTATCAAAGTTGCCGTTGCAACTGTTGGTGCGGTTCTGCCTGGTGATTTTAAAATCAAAAAGGCGAAACTACGTGGTCAACCATCTCACGGCATGCTGTGTTCATTTACCGAGCTAGGCATTAACGTAGAATCAGATGGCATCATGGAACTACCTGCAGACGCAGTTCTGGGTACGGATTTCCGTGAGTTCTTGTCACTAAACGATGTGACTATTGACGTTGATCTGACAGCAAACCGTGCTGACTGTTTGAGCCTGAAAGGCATGGCACGTGAAGTGGGTGTATTGAACCGCGCTGAAGTGACTGAGCCTGCATTTGAAAACGTGGCTCCTTCAATTGACAACAAAATTTCGGTTGCTATTGAAGCGCCTACTGCATGTCCACGTTACTTAGGTCGTGTTGTTCGCAACGTGAATGTGAAAGCAACGTCACCGCTTTGGATGCAAGAAAAACTGCGCCGCAGTGGTATTCGTTCTATTGATCCAATCGTAGATATCACTAACTACGTAATGCTTGAGCAAGGCCAACCAATGCATGCATTCGACCTATCAAAGGTTGAAGGTGGCATCGTTGCGCGTATGGCGAAGCAGGGCGAGAAACTGGTTCTTCTTGACGGTAATGAAGCAGAGCTGAATGACAACACGCTTGTTATTGCAGATCACAACAAAGCACTGGCTATCGCGGGTATCTTTGGTGGTGAGTTCTCTGGTGTGACTGGCGAAACCACTGACGTATTGCTTGAAGCTGCATTCTTTGCTCCTGATGCAATCCGTGGTCGTGCACGTAGCTATGGTTTGCACACTGATTCTTCACACCGTTTTGAACGTGGTGTTGATTCAAACCTTCAGTACCACGCTATGGAACGTGCAACCCAACTACTGATTGAAATCTGTGGTGGTGAAGCGGGTGAAATCGTTGGTCAAGAGTCTGAAGATAATCTGCCAAAAGCGAAAACCATTGCACTACGACGCACTAAGCTGGACCGTCTTCTAGGTCACGCTATCTCTTGTGATGATGTGGTTGAAATTCTGACGCGTCTTGGTTGTGAAGTCGAAACCACAGAAGCGGGCTGGACAGCGAAAGCACCTTCGTGGCGTTTTGACATGGCTATCGAAGAAGATTTGGTTGAAGAAGTCGGTCGTATTTTCGGTTACGACAACATTCCGAACCAAGCGCCTCAAGCTCACCTGACCATGAATGAGTATAAAGAAGCTAACCAGCCTCTGAAACGCGTTCGTGATCTGTTGGTTGACCGTGGTTATCACGAAGCCATCACGTACAGCTTTGTTGAGCCAGCTCAGCAAGCGCTGATCGTGCCAGACGTTGAGCCCTTGATTCTGCCACACCCAATCTCTGCTGATATGTCAGCAATGCGTTTGAGCCTGTGGACGGGTCTACTTAACACGGTTGTTTACAACCAGAAACGTCAGCAACCTCGTGTTCGCTTGTTTGAAGCGGGTCTGCGTTTTATTCCTGAAGCATCTGCTGAAAATGGCATGCGTCAGGAAATGATGTTGGCTGGTGTGATTGCCGGTGCGCGTTCTGAAGAGCACTGGGACATCGCAACTAACACGGTTGACTTCTTTGACTTAAAAGGCGATTTAGAAGCGGTTCTTGAACTGACGGCTAATGAGCTAGCGTATAGCTTCAAAGCGTCTAAGCACCCAGCACTGCACCCAGGTCAAAGCGCTGCTATTGAAGTAGACGGTAAAATCATCGGTCACATTGGTACTGTACACCCAGAACTAGAGCGCAAGTTTGGCCTGAACGGCCGTACGATTGTGTTTGAAATCGAATGGGCTGCAATCAACCAACGTGTGATCCCTGAAGCCGTGGCTATTTCTAAATTCCCAGCAAACCGTCGTGATATCGCGGTCATCGTTGCTGATGAAGTAGAGTCAGAAGCTGTTGTTCGTGCATGTTTGAAAACAGACAATACGCTAATCACGGCTTCTAAATTGTTCGACCTTTACAAAGGTAAGGGTGTTGAAGAAGGTAAGAAGAGCCTAGCGATTGCTCTCACCCTTCAGTCGACAGAGCGCACCTTAGAAGAAAGTGATATTTCTGAGGCAGTTGCAGCAGTAGTTGCAACACTCGGCGAGCATTTTGGCGCACATCTACGCGATTAATGCCAAAATCATCAATAAAAAGCAGCCCTCGGGCTGCTTTTTTTTATGTCCAAAAGTTCTAACACCTATCGTTTTGATAAACCTATGTTTTATCGAACCATTGATAAATGATGGTTTGCAATGGATTAAAAAATGAATAAAAACATCATCTAAACGAATAATTGTGAAGTCTGTGTCTCATTTTTTATGCATGACTCAAGAATGAAATCCTCATAAACAGAGCACTGTTCTAAATAATGATATGGAAAAAAGTTGGCGCAAATCAGCCAGTTGGCTTACACTATTCGTAAGTTACTGATGCGGAATATGCTGCCCGACAGAGGAGCAAGTGAATATTTCCAATGCAGTGCAATTGGTAGTGTAGATACAGAGTATCTCATTTATGTTTAACATTTCTTGAGGGAATGACCTATGGCGCTCACTAAGGCCGATTTGGCTGAGAACCTGTTTGAAAATGTCGGGATGAGCAAGCGGGACGCCAAGGACACCGTTGAAGCCTTTTTCGAAGAAGTTCGAAAAGCTCTCGAAGGTGGCGAGCAAGTCAAGCTGTCTGGTTTTGGTAACTTCGATCTTCGCGAAAAGAACGAACGACCAGGCCGTAACCCAAAAACGGGTGAAGATATTCCAATCACTGCTCGTAGAGTCGTGACATTTAGACCAGGACAGAAACTGAAAGCACGCGTAGAAAACGCTAAAATCGACAAGTAATTGTCGACGAGGACTTCTTGAGTTGCCGTCTGTTTCTTAGACTTATCCTCGTTGAATTCTCGCTTACAGTGACAAACCTGATATGAAACCGTGGCTTTTAGCTGCGGTTTTTTATTGCTTGAAAATCGTACGTATGCCTTTCAATCTCTCAAATCTGGCGTCATTCCATGCCGTAAACATGAATCCTGTGATCGTTTGGGTATAGTAAGTGCTGAGATACGAAAAATAATATAGTTAGGGACGTATGAAAATGGACACTTACCTCTCTGAGGGCTTTCTCGAGCACACCTTATTTCCGCCTGAACAATTCAATCCAAAAACCTTCCAACTTTCCAATGGTACTGATGTAATTCACCATGATATTGGCGTTTTAGAGTTCGTACCGCCAAGTGCAGATCACGCTATTGTGCTCTCCTCTGGTATACACGGAGACGAAACAGCGCCGATTGAGCTGGTGAATCAATTGGTGAACGAAATACTTAACGAAGAGTGGGTGCCGAAGGCACGCACGCTATTTATCATTGCGCACCCAGATGCCATACATGCACATACCCGCTTTATTGAAGAAAACCTCAATCGGCTATTCGCGGGTGTGAACCCGGAAAGAAACAAAGAGTGTCGGTTGGCGAATCGTCTACAGCATCATGTTGGTCAATTCTTTACATCTTGCGAAGCATACATTGGCAAATGGCATTTTGATCTTCACAGCGCTATCCGTGAATCCAAGCACTATATGTTTGCTGTTGTACCCGCTTCGAGTCATGCCACCGATGTTCGCCCTTTGATTCACTTTCTAAGCGGCGCAGACATGGATGCCATGCTGCTCAGTCGTACACCATCTTCGACGTTTAGTTGGTGGAGTGCAGAGCACTTTGGGGCGCTAGCTGCAACGTTTGAAATGGGACGAGTAGCACCGCTGTATCAAAACAATATGGAAGAGTTTGCTGCACTTAAAGAAGCGCTAGTGGCGAGCTTAACGAAGAGTGAGTTGCCAGCGAGTCAGAATAAGCCAGCACTTGAGATTTACAAAGTCACTCGCACTATCACGAAAACGGACGAAGCTTTCTCTCTGGCTTTTAGCAACGACGCTGCTAATTTTACTTTTTTTGAAGAGGGGGAGTGTCTTGCCGAAGAAAACGGAACAGAATATAAAGCGATTAAAGGAGGGGAAGCCGCGGTGTTTCCTAATGCAAATGTCGCGATTGGTCAGCGAGCATGTTTGCTAGTTCAACCTTTCACTCCGGATGAATCTCAGCCACTTTTCGTGAATGTGAATAATGAGCCGGGGCCTTATGCAATCAGTTAAGGCTTTTCATTTTTCAAGGTTCTCTGTATGGTTGGCGGCTATTGATGTTTAAGCCTTAAAACCATGCATTTACTTGAACTTGTTGAGCGACATACTCGTCGTTGGCATATCGCGCTTGTCACTGCTTTTGTGCTTCTTATCGCCTGCGCGCTTCTCTCATTGTCGGCGGGTGAAATCTGGATTTTCCCATTTCATTCTGAATCTGCTTTAGCGCAGCAATTATTGATAGAACTCCGCGTTCCTAGGGTTATTGCCGCCATTTTGATTGGCGCTTCATTGGCTGTTTCTGGCGCAGTACTGCAGGTGTTACTCGGTAACCCACTTGCCGAACCGGGAGTTCTGGGAATTTCCGGTGGAGCAAGCCTTGCGCTTGTACTCGTGATGTTTTTCTTTCCAGCTATGGCTAGCCAATATGGCTTGATGTCAGCGGCTATGCTAGGGGCGCTGTCTTTCACTGGCATATTGGTTTGGCTAGCCAGAAAACGCACCATGTCGACAGCTCGTTTGCTATTGATAGGTGTAGCGTTAGGGATCTTGTCAGGCGCTATTGTGACGTGGGCTTTTTACTTCAGCTCAGATCTTAACCTTCGTCAGCTTTTATATTGGCTAATGGGCAGCTTGTCTGGTGTGCATTGGGCGCAACTCAGCCTTGCTGTTGTTGTTATTCCTGCTGTGCTTTGGCTTTGTACACAAGGGCACAACTTGGACTTGATGATGCTGGGTGAAACCCCAGCGAAACAACTAGGCTTGAATACTCAAACTTTACGCTGGCAACTTATTTTGATGGTGAGCATTCTAGTCGGTGCATCAGTTGCCATGGCTGGCGTGATTGGTTTTGTCGGGCTTGTGGTTCCACATTTCCTCAGGTTATGGCTAGGAACCGAAAACAAATTTCTATTGCCTCTTTCAGCGCTTGCGGGGGCTTCATTGCTTTTGGTCGCTGACACCATAGGGCGTATGGCGATTTCTGAAGCTGAACTGCCTGTTGGCGCAGTGACAACGTCACTTGGTGCGCCGTTGTTTATCTGGATGTTGTTGAGGCGCGTATGATTGACGTTAAAGATATCGCCTTAGGCACTCGTTTGTTGCCATTAAGTTTTTCAGTTAAACAAGGTGAAATCGTCCATTTGTTGGGTGCCAATGGTAGTGGGAAAAGTACGTTGCTGGAGTTGTTGTCTGGATTAACGGAGGGGCAAGGTGATGTCTTTTTGAATGATATCTCATTAGACAACATAGACAGTAAAACGCTGGCTAGACAACGTGCCTACTTGAGCCAGCAACAGAAACCAGCTTTTGCCATTGGTGTTTACCAATACCTTAGCTTGAGTCTTTCTGCCCTGGCGGTAAGCAGTTTTGAAACGCGAGATAAAGCGGTTAAAGACATATGCTCAACCTTGGGGATTGAAGACAAGCTCAATCGAAATACAGAGCAACTTTCTGGTGGAGAGTGGCAGCGAGTGAGGTTGGCGGGCGTGTGTTTACAGATTTGGCCGGACATTAATCCTGATGGGAAACTCCTCATTCTTGATGAGCCAGCAAGTGCTCTGGATATTGCGCAGCAGAGTGTGATGTACAAGATGGTCAGGCGGATCGCAGACCGAGGTATCGCTGTTGTGATGTCTAATCACGACATCAATCGTACATTGAGTGATGCGGATAGGGTGATGCTGTTGAAAAATGGACATCTAGTTGCCCAAGGTGAACCCAAAGACGTAATGCATGTTGATACACTGGAGTCCGTCTTTGGTACTCGATTACGCCGAGTGGAAGTGGATGGGCAATTACTGTTACTTAATACTTAGTTGGCGCACGTCTTACTATCGCACATGGCGATAGTAAGAAGGCTCGACCTCGGTGTTATCGAGATAACAATGAAATCAAAAATTGCTGTCTGCTTGCGCTTCGAGCTTCGCTTTGATGAACATTGCGTGATCCAGATAAAGTAATTCGGCAGTTTTGCGGATCACTGAATCTTCCAATGGATCCAGCTTTCC
Source organism: Enterovibrio gelatinilyticus (assembly GCF_028683095.1). Classification (GTDB taxonomy): domain Bacteria; phylum Pseudomonadota; class Gammaproteobacteria; order Enterobacterales; family Vibrionaceae; genus Enterovibrio; species Enterovibrio gelatinilyticus. The sequence continues at coordinate 50,241 of NZ_JAJUBC010000001.1, forward strand.
ATCGGCGTACGCGACTCCCCACATTGCTTTTATCAAGTCAAATCGTTGTGGCTGTTCCAGCTGTCGCAACTTATCGGTGTAGTCGTAGAGCGAAACTGAATTAGAGCTATCGACTTTTGCGTCGTTAACTAATGCAGACGCGGCGGTTTCATCTATGTTCAGCAGGGCAGCTAAGAGGCGTGTTTTCGCCGCTTCTTCACGAGGGTCAAGCTCGTTGTCTGCGTCAGCCACCTCACACAGTAAGCCCGCCATCGCTCGTTGATATCGGTTCTCATTAGATGCGACACTTCCACCTTCCTCGGTGAACACTTCTCTAAGAATTGATGACAATTTTGAAAACATGATGGGTATCCAACTAAATCAATGAGTGATCTTTGTCAAAGAATATCAGTAGTTGAACCTATAACGCCAAAAAAATTAGCTCTTAATCATTTCAGTGAAGGTGTTAAAGCACGCGAAGTGACGTTTTGGATTCAACGGGTGTGGGGTCAGAATGGCGACAAAAAAGCCAAACCTGGGTAGGTTTGGCTTTTTAGATGAAAAGGGTCACAAGCAGATTATTAGCGACGGCTTGGTCGGCGTCCTGTACGTGCTTTATGTGCTGACGCAGCTTTGGCTTGAGACAGCAAAATGGAATCGACGGTGAGTTCCATTGGCTCGCGAGGCTCTAATCCGTGCGGGAAAGGGCGTGCGCGAGGTGGCAATTCAAATTCAGCTTCTGTCGCTTTTGGCATGCGCTTAAAACGATAAAGATAGAAGTTTTCTACTTTCTCTCTCGCCCAATCTGTTTTTTTCAAATACTTCACACTGCTTGTAATGCTTGGCTTCGTATTAAAGCAGTTTAATCGCATTGCAGTGTCCAGAATTTCCCAGCCGTAATGATCAACAAGCTGTTGCAGCATGTCTTCCATTTTCAGACCATGCAAAGGATTGTTCTGTTGTAGCTCGATTCTTTCTTGTTCTGTCATGAAGGAATTCTCCATTTTAGGTGAATCGCACGCAGTGCTGATTGGGTAGTCATCAGTGTGCGTGCGGTTCGAAATCATATTTCTGCGTTAGTGAGTTGTAACGCGTTAAGCAACGTTTAACATCTTTTGCTGGTGCGCGAGGTATTCGTCAAACGTACCTTGGAAATTCACCAGTGTCTTGTCTTTCACGTCAATAATAGACGTAGCAAGTGATGATACAAATTCGCGGTCATGGCTAACAAAGATGAGCGTACCTGTGTACGTTTTCAGTGCATTGTTTAACGCTTCGATCGCTTCCATGTCCATGTGGTTCGTTGGTTCGTCCATGACAAGTACGTTGATGTCTTGCATCATCAACTTGCCGAACAGAAGGCGGTTCTTTTCACCACCAGAACAATTCTTGGCTTTCTTGTTTACGTCGTCTGCAGTGAATAGAAGACGACCAAGAATACCGCGCACCATCAAATCATCATGCTTCACAGTACGCCATTGTGAAATCCAATCAAAAATGGTCATATCATTGTCAAAATCCGCAGTGCTGTCCTGCGGGCAATAGCCCACTGACGCATTTTCTGACCATTTAACGATACCGTTGTTAGGAGATAGCTCGTTCACCAGACAGCGCAATAGGGTGGTTTTACCCACGCCATTCTCTCCGATGATAGCGAGACGCGAACCCGCTTCTAGCAATAAGTTACCGCCTTCAAATAGCAACTCATCGCCAAATGCATGACCAACGTTTTGAAGTTCCAAAGCTTGGCGGTGAAGCTTTTTACCTTCGCCAAAATCAATAGAAGGACTCATACGGCTTGATGACTTCACTTCATCTAGCTTGATTTTGTCCATTTTCTTGGCACGAGAACTCGCTTGCTTCGCCTTGGATGCGTTTGCACCGAAGCGGTTAACGAAGTCCTGCAATTCGCTGATCTCAGCAGCTTTCTTGGCGTTACCTGATAACAACTGATCGCGGATCAGTGCAGATGCTTCCAAGAAATACTCGTAGTTACCTGGGTAAATACGCAGTTCACCGTAATCGATATCTGCCATGTGAGTACATACAGAGTTCAAGAAGTGGCGATCGTGCGAAATGATAATCATCGTACACTTACGCTGGTTTAACTCTTCTGCTAGCCAACTGATGGTGTGAATATCCAAGTTGTTGGTTGGTTCATCAAGCAACAGAATATCTGGGTTTGCGAAAAGCGCTTGCGCTAACAGCACGCGCAGTTTCCAGCCTGGCGCAACGTGTTGCATCAAGCCGAAGTGAAATTCTTCTTCGATACCCGCTTTAAGTAAGATGTCACCAGCGCGACTTTCTGCTGTGTAGCCATCCATTTCTGCGAATTCGCTTTCAAGCTCTGCGACCTTCATGCCATCGTCTTCGCTCATTTCTGGCAGCGAGTAAATACGATCTCGTTCTTGTTTGACTTCCCAGAGCTTTTTGTCACCCATGATGACAACATCAATAACGTTATGTTGTTCAAAGGCGAATTGGTCTTGGCTCAACACACCTAGCTTTAGTCCTGGCGTGATAGATACATTGCCAGAGCTCGGTGATAACGCACCGCTAAGAATTTTCATGAACGTTGATTTACCACATCCATTGGCTCCGATTAAGCCGTAACGGTTACCGTTACCGAACTTAGCAGAAATGTTTTCAAATAGTGGCTCGGCGCCGAATTGCATGGTGATGTTAGCGGTTGAAATCAAAGAAATATTCCTAGGTAGATGAGACGGGTGATTCTCTGGTTAAGTGTGTCTAGATCAAACAGTGTTAATGCACGAATGAATAGGGCGCGAATTATACAGACTTATTTAACAAATAACAGATGTGAGAACTAAGTCACGGAAAAAGAGGCGGATAACGACGCAGATATTGGGATGGGTGGTGTGTTGTAACAATGTGCGCTAACGATTTACGGGTTTCACCTTGCACGATATGAGCGCGATAGGTGGTTGTTTAACCGAGCTATTGTTACATCAATGTGTTGATGTGCCGTTTAATCTAAGGTGAATGCTAGATCTTAGAGATCTCACGGTCTCATTCTGTCTCAATATTGAAAGTATTTATGTAAAAATATTTGAATTTTGAATCGATACAAATCAATCATTTTAACAAACCTTAGTGGTATTAATATGTTATCAATATTCAGTTAGAACAAAGGATAAGAGCGACCCTGTACCTCCCTTTACAATTTGAAACATTGTGGTAACACTTGAGGCGTTGTAGAAAGAAAAGTGGCTCAAATGAACGCATATTACTCCACATTGAGTGGTTGGATCATTCCGGTAACGCGTGCAATCAAAGCGCTAGATCTCGACCCCGTTGAAACCTTGAAGCGGTTTGATATTGACCCAGCCGAAGTGAACAATCCTGAAGGGCGGATTTGCGTTGAGAGTTTGGGAAACCTGTTTACTTACTGCAATAAATATTCAGGTGCTCGCAATTTCAATATCGAAGTTGCTAAGTGCTTTCACCCTTCGATACTGCATGCTTTGGGTTACGCAGTGCAATCAGCTTTTTGCCTGCAAGAAGCACTAGAGCGTGTGAGTCAATATAAGCGCGTTGTATCAAACTGCAGCAATATGGAAGCGTACGAGATGAGAGATCACCTCGTCGTGGAGTTAGTGGTTTATCGTTACACCGACAGCGGGCGCTTAGTTCTTTCAGCCGATTTGATTGAGTCTTTTCTTGCGACGCTTGTCCAATTGTCTCGCGGGTTGGTAGGCGGCGATTTGAATCCAGTAAAGATCGAATTTACGTTCGACCGTTCAAGTGATGCATGTCCTACTGCCATGGAGTTTTTCAATTGTCCCATTGAGTATGGTTGTGAGCGAAATGCGGTGTTGCTTGACCTGAACCAAGCCAAAGAGAGAGCTTTTGGTAACAACCCTGCAATCAATCAAATGCACATAGAGCTTTTGAACCAGTTCATGACCCGGGTTGACAGAACCAACCTAACTTACCTGATTGAATCCAAAATTCTTGATGAATTGCCTGTGGGCGCGCCATCACAAGCTGATGTTGCTAAACATCTCGGGTATAGCCTTCGAAACCTGCAGCGTAAGCTTAGTGAGCAGGGGACTTGCTACAAAGATATTCTTGATAATACTCGTAAGCGCATCACGTTGAATTACATCAAACAGCCACATATGAGCATTAGCGAAATAGGATATTTGGTGGGTTTTTCGAACGTGGCAAACTTCAATCGTGCTTTTCGGCGTTGGGAAGGCTGTGCTCCTGGTGAGTATCGCACCAAATACCTTTCTACTAACGATATGGTTGAACACATCCAATCCAGAGTGTAGTGCTGATTATTGATGGCACTGATACTCAAGTAACCTGAAGATTTTTGAAATTGAGTCGCTTCAGGTTGCTTGGATATATCACTAACCGCCTGAATGTTTTCGTCTATTCCTGATAATTTTCCTTCCTACGCAATCCCCAATCTGCATCTGTCTTCATTCGAAACGAAAAGATAAGTCTTTGGCGCAAAATAACAACCTGATCGGATACCTCCTGATTCATATTGACAGAGAGGGCGATTTTCAGTCCTTCGCACTGTACGTGTAGTTGTTGCTATTGCTCTTAGGAATGTGCCGAATTGACGTATCAATTTTGACCAAGGGGCCGCTTCACATCACCGTTATTCAAAACAGTGCATCGCAAATACAAGGAGTTCTAATCCATGAGTAACGTTGAGCACATATCGGGAGTTGCGATAACTGAAAAGTCTGACTTGTCAGAAAGAGTGCGTATGCTCGCGATGTTTGATGCACAGAAAGCGGCCTTTGAACAAGATCGGTACCCTTCATTTGATTCACGAGTCAGTAGCTTGAAACAGCTCAAGCGCGGCATCTTGGCGCAGAAAGAGGCCTTGCTGGGTGCGTTGGAAAAAGACTTTCGCTACCGAAGTCATGACGAAAGTATGTTGGGTGACATATTTTCTTCGATATCAGCGATTGAATACACACTAAAGCACTTAAAGGGGTGGATGAAGCCGGAAAAGCGGGCTGTTGGCATTGTGTTTCAACCCGCGCATGCGAAAGTGCTTTATCAGCCCAAAGGGGTTGTAGGAATCATTGCCCCTTGGAATTACCCTGTTTTTCTCACCATTGGCCCATTGGTCGCCGCCATTGCTGCGGGCAATCGAGCCATGATCAAAACGTCGGAATACACGCCGAATACCAATACAGTGTTGGCAGAGATTCTGGCGGGAATTTTTGATACTGATAAGGTCTGTGTAGTTCAAGGCGATGTAGACATTGCTCAGGCTTTTTCAGCATTGCAGTTCGACCACATATTGTTTACGGGCTCGACTGAGGTGGGGCGTCATGTCATGAAAGCAGCGGCCGAAAATTTAGTGCCAGTCACGCTGGAGTTAGGTGGCAAATCCCCCGTCATCATCGACAACCATATTTCTCTGGATGAAGCGGTTAAGCGTTTTATCTATGGCAAAACCATGAATGCCGGTCAAACCTGTGTGTCACCGGATTACGTTTACTGCCCCAATGGGAAAATTAGAGAGTTGGTCGCCTCATTGAAACTCCGCTACGAATCGATGTATCCCGTCAATGACGGTTATGCAAAACGGACGCGAATTATTAATAGTAAACAGCACCAGCGTCTACTCGGTTACTTAGAAGAAGCCAAGAAGCGTGGAGCTGAAGTGATTTCGTTAGGCGACGCAACAGTAAACTCAGAAGAATGCTATATGCCATTGACCTTGGTAATTGGCACTGATCGAACGATGAAGATCATGCAAGAGGAAATATTTGGTCCAATCTTGCCCATTATCGGATACGACGACTTGAATACAGTGATTGAGGAGATAAACGCAAACCCACGTCCATTAGGCCTCTACATTCAGAGCTTCGATAAAAACTTTCAACAAACGGTTCTAAAGAATACGCATGCTGGAGGGGTTTGTATCAATGATGCTGCATTCCATGTGGTGATTGACGATCTACCATTTGGGGGAGTCGGCGACTCCGGACTTGGAAGCTATCACGGTGTCGAAGGATTCAAAACATTCTCACATGCCAAAGCGCTATTTAGCCGCGGTAGGCTGTTCTTTTCCGATATGTTGTACCCACCTTATGGAAAGCGAATGCATCATTGGTTCTATAAGCTATTTGTTCGCTAATCGTGTGTTTTCACTGGCTACATATTGGAAGTGATTTGGCTAATCATAACCTTGGTTATGTTTAGTTTGACGAAAGGAGAATTGCACATGTTGGAAAACGAAAGTACTACGGAAAATTTGGCGGGTTTTATCGTGCAAGCTTGCAAAGCATATGGCGATAAAGTGGCATTTTATTGTGGACCCGCGCAGTTAACTTATCGAGAGGTTGAAAGCAAATCTCGTGCATTGGCATGTTGGTTTCAACAGCATACCGCATTGCAGCCAGGGGATAGGGTCGCAATTCAGCTTCCCAATATATTGGATTTCCCTGTTGCGGCGTTTGCAGCATTGCGAGCAGGGTTGATCATTGTGAATACCAATCCTCTTTATACTCAAAGAGAAATGCAGCACCAGTTTTCAGACTCAGGTGCAAAAGCGATTGTTATCTTCTCTCCACTTGCTGAAAAGTTGTCTGGGGTTATTGATAAAACAGACATCGAAGTTGTGTTATGCACTTCCAGTGAGCTACCAGATATTGTCTGCGAAAAAGACATGAATATCTCATCCATTGAGCTCGCTATTGATAGCTGTGTCGACTCAAGCCTTATGCCTGTTATCGTGCCTCCAGACGCCGTTTGCATGTTGCAATATACAGGGGGGACAACGGGAAGAGCAAAAGGGGCATGTTTAACGCATCGATCTGTTTTGAGTAATATGGCGCAGTTATCCGAAAGGCTTAATGGTGTCGTCGAGCCGGGAAATGAGATCTTCGTTTGTCCTCTACCTCTGTATCACATCTATGCGTTTGCGGTGAATTTAATCCTCTTCTTTTCAATGGGTAATGCCAATATCCTTATCCCAAACCCTCGTGACTTAGACAGCATGGTGGCGTTGATGAAGCCTCATAAATTTACTGGTATGGCTGGGATAAATACCTTGTTTGTCGGGCTATGTCAGCACCAAGGTTTTCGTGATTTAGATTTTTCCCACTTAAAAATCACATTGTCAGGTGGCACGGCATTAATCGACAGTGCAAGACTTGCGTGGAAAGAAGTGACAGGTGGCGAAATTACAGAAGGGTACGGTATGTCTGAGACATCGCCCGTTATCAGCATCAATCATCCTGGAAAAGAGCATTACGGCACGGTTGGACATGCTTTGATAGATACCGATGTCCAGATTTGGGATGTGAATAATACCGTTGTTGCGAAAGGGGATGTTGGGCAAATTGTTGTGAAAGGCGCTCAGGTGATGAAAGGGTATTGGAACAACCCTGAAGAGACGTCGGAAGTTCTCACGTCCAATGGTTTTTTTAAGACTGGGGACATGGGAATGATCCTTGATGATGGCTCTATCCAAATTGTCGATAGACTAAAAGATATGATTCTGGTGTCAGGATTTAATGTCTATCCGAGCGAAGTTGAACAGGTACTGTCGTCACATCCGGATGTATTAGAGGTTGCGGTTGTGGGCGTGCCTGATGCTGTTACAGGCGAGGCGGTAAACGCACATATTACGGCGAAAGAGACCATCGATCTGGTCGCCCTCCAACAATATTGCCGTGAAAACCTTGCGGCATATAAAATCCCGAAACAAATCCTAGTTGTTAGTGAATTACCTAAATCGGCGGTCGGAAAAATTCTACGAAGAGAGTTACGAGCGACCCAAAGCGGTTAGTCACAATACCAGTATGATCTAACCCAGAGTGTGAAACTCCGAGGGATGATGTTTTTAGTGTTAATTTCTTGTCCATTACTGTTGTTTGATGACAGTTTGCACCCCGGCATGAGCCTGTCGAGGTGCTTTTTTTTATCTGAATTTTGTGGTTTATACCCAATCAATTCTGCATCTTATGGTTGTTTGGGTATCGTGTTATGTGTGCGAGTTTTGTCTAGTTAGAAGGTGATACTGCCCAAGACATATCACGAGTCGTTGATTTGCAACGTCCAATAGCCAATCTTGAACCGGTCATCGGATTGTTGAATGCGTGTAGTGAACTTTTTTCAGATGCATTTTCAGGAGCAATCACTGAGTGAGAGTTAACATTTCGTTATGTATAAAAAGCCTATGGCAGAGAGGCGGAATGGCGAAAATTAATGCAAATGCATACCAAGCATTTTAGTAAAGCCAGTAACAACGCAGATATATCAACAGCAAAAAGCCCAGCGAGCTGGGCTTCTTCGTTTTCAATCGGTGAGTCGTCCGTTAGTGACCAATATGAAAGGCTTTAGAAGCGATAGTTTGCCTGAGCACCCACAATAACTAGATAACCTTTTGTTTGGTATTCCTGCTCTCCCACGAACAGGCTTGTTTCTTTAAAGGTTTCCTTTGAACGATCCATGTAAGCAAGCCCAACATCAAATGACCATTCTGGGCTATATGTGTAATTTAAACCCGTAGAGAGCCACAATGCATCTTGGTCTGGAATGCTTAACGTTGTTGCGCCTGCTTTTTCATCCAACGCGACACCAGCTCTAAGGGTGACTGCTTGATTTAGCTGGTAGGTTGCGCCAAGGGCCCATCGCCAACTGTCATCGTACTTTTCGGGCTTAACAAAACAGGTACCGCCATTAATGGAACAGCCGGCACCGCTAGCCTTGAATTCTGTGTAATCACTCCATTGTGTCCAAAGAGCGCTATAGTGGACAGCCAATGTATTGTTGAGCTGGTGAAAGCCTGAGAATTCAATGGTTGCTGGCAATGGTACATTGGAAACACTGTCAGCACTGCCACCACCTGGAATAGCCACAAAACCGACCGTATGATCGATGAAGTCGCCGCTAAGTTCGAGATCGACCCCCGCACGATAAGCCAGACCGAATCGATTGTTCTCATCGAGCTCCACCAGAGCGCCTACGTTCCATCCGAATGCCCAATCGTCAGCGTCCCAGCTGAGTAACTTATCCGAACTGTTCTTGTTAAAGTTGCCACCAGAAGCGCCATAGTGACGGTTCACTTCCCCCGTTGCGTAGATAAGGCTAACACCACCACCAAGACTCAGCATGGGGTTGATCCGATATGAGACGGCAGGGTTGAAGTTGACCGATAACAGAGAGGTGTCACCCCCAATATCGCCCGCGGCAAAATCATCTTTTAGGTCAGTGCCTAAGCCATAATTTGAATAAACACCAAGGCCCACTGCGATTTTTTCATCGATAGGGTGAACGTAGTAAGTCGAGGGCACGAACTGTGCAGGCACTGTATCGTTAGATGAAAAAGCATCCGAGCCACCTTTCACATCAATACTGCCATCGAAATAAATGAGTGCGCCAGAGAGTTCAGCCTGCTCGAACAAAGACATTAGTGCTGGGTTTCTTCCCATCGCCGCCGCAGTGTCACCAATAGCTGCTTCCCCTGCATAGGAACGGCCAAGACCGCTGACGGAGTCAAATGCGATTTGGTAGCCGGCTGCGTTAGCAGAGCTAATGCAGAGTGTAGATGCGATGATAGACGAAGCTGCCACCAGAACAGTGATGGTTCGTTTGTTCACAGAACGTTGAATACTTGGATAATGCGTCACTAACATATGGACCTCCATGGTTACTCTCAATAATGTTGTGATCGACTCGTGAAACGTCGTGGTTAGTTTGATGTTATGTGTTTGCGAGGTAGGGTGTTTGTCTTGATGTGCCATAAGGCTATCTGCAAATCATCTTGTGTTGTGTGGATTTGAATTTTTCATGAAAACAACGTGTTGCCATGATGAAGTCTGCAGTTTAAAGGTGACAAAACGCCTGATTTTTTCGACACAAAAACCGATGGGTCCTATGACGTTTGGCAGTAAGAGAAGATTGGGAGGATGTGACAAGTTAGTTGAAGCGAAGAAACGGGCTATTTAGACATAGCCCGTGAACAATTTACGCGTTTACATAGCGAATGAAATAATCCATCAATTGAAACTCTTGCTGTAGGTTACTGAACGCAGCTTTGAAATCAGTACCTTTGGGACTTGTTTCCACCAGCTGTTTTGCAAAATCTGCAATTTGTTCGTCTTTAACCGTTTTTGAGTGAATCAGGTTTTGTTTAATAGCGATAAACACATCTTGCTCTGGCGTGGTTAGTGCTAATTCGTCAGCCACAGTGACAGGGGTAGAATGACTTCGTGCGGCGGCCAAAGCCTGTTTAGGCTGTTTCCAAATATTGACTTGTGATAACGCCAGGCATGAACCACTCGCGACTAAAAGTGTTCGCATTGTTGCTCTGCGAGATAGATTAATTTGTTTCATGTTGACCTCTCCTAAACAACTAATTCCAAGGGCTGACAGTGATGGTTGATGGCATTCTTAAGTCGTAACTCCAGCGGCGGTCAGCGTTTTTCGCACGAATATCGTCATCGAGTGATTGAAGTTGAGATTGGAACACATCCAAAAGCGGGTAAACATTGGGATCATGCTTGAATTGTCCTTTGGGGTATTTACCCAAAGAACGGTGCCAATCCTCTGGAAGATCGGTAAAGATCCTTGAGAAGAAAAAGAGACCAGCTCCGACATTCATTGGTGGGCAGACGTTCAGCCAATCTCTTTCTGAATAGCCATGAGTGGGCTCGATAGGGTGGTCGCGGTAAAAGCCGAGAGCGCCAAGCTTCATAAACGATGCAAAACTTGAAAAGCCGTGGTTTACAGACATCCAATAGATAATGCTCGAGATGATATCAACCAAGCGGTCAATCGAATCGGCATTGTCTGGGAAGCCACGAACCTTGCCATCATGAGTGGTTTCGTAGAGGAACGCTTGAAGTTCAGTGTCCTCGATAACGTCGTTATCAGAGTGATAATAAAGACGAAGGTAACCGTCTACCCACTCTCTGATAATGGGCATCATCTTGTCATCATCATGTTGTGGATAGTCGTCTATTTGGGCGAGGCTTGGATCGTCCATACGATCAAACGGTGTACCTTGCTCAAAAAAGCTGTAGTGGTTCTTTCTTCTTACCGTCGCGTTAACAAAGGTGGCACTGCTAAAACCAGATAGTTTTTGAATAGCGCCTGTTAGAAGACCGTTATAGGGATTCCCATAGGGGTCATCATCCCCGATGATTTGTGCACCTACCTCAGTAAATATTCCGGTGTGGTTGTTGGTGACCAATGCCATGAGGTGTGTGTCTAGCAACGGACGAAGCGGGTGGTAATCTGGAATGTTTCGAAAATAAGCAACTGGGATTGGCCCAAGATAAACATGGGTGGATAAATGATCAATAACCGAGGCCATCGATGTCATGGTAGTGATGGCGTTTTTGGCCATTTGCCATGCCCAATAATTGTCAGCAGGCGTGATAATTTTTGACTGAGGATGTTGATTGCCACCGTAACCAAAGATATTGGTGAGTGTCCAGCCAAGGCCATCCCAAAATGAATTTCCAACAGGGTTTTGTGTTGGCTGTATGGCGACGGTTTTTAAAGTATTGCTATGGGTAGGTATGGCAAACAACGCAATACCTGCATGCAACCTTGCGCCATAGTTATCCCAATTTCGCGGAGCGACGGTTTCTTCGTGAAAGTCTTTGAAATCAAGAATAAACAGTCGACCTTCCGCCATGGCTTGGTCGAGATTATCTGATTCAAAACCGGGCACACGCTTAAATTTATCATTGGTCATTGGGAACTTGCGCATGTGTTCGGTATACGGTTGAAGATAGTTGAACACCGGGGTTTGAGATGCGGTCATTAGCCAAGCAATCAAATCGTCGGAGCGGAAGTCGTTGTCATATGGGGCTTTGGGCCATTGTTTGATGCGCTTTTCGTACTCAGGATGAGACGGGCAAAAATCAGGGTAAAAATCGAGTTCCTCGACACTGTTACATTTGCGGTGAGGGAAAGTCACCAAGATAGGATCCATGATTTCAACGGTGAACCTTCCCAAGTTGTTGTCGAACACAGAACTGTAGATAACACTAAGGAAGCTCAAGAAACGCGCGGCAATGTCAGGGGTCAATACGATGGCTGCGAAGTGCTTACCCAAATAGGCAATCGTCCCCTCGAACATGCGAAGGCCTTCAAAATCAGGGTCTGCATCGTTAACCCCAAAATTATACTCTTGCTCTTCGAGCCCTCCGCGGTACTGCCAGTCTTTGGCTGTTTGTACATCCTCACAAGTGACATTTCCGTGTACAACAGCGCCAGGAAGTTTTGCGTATTCGAAGAAATTATCAATTTTGGCCTGAATCAGAGCTTGTTCGCGCTCGGTAAGTGTGGAGCTATCATATTGAGGAAGTGAGACACTGGGGTACGGATCTTTGAAAAACTCAACACCGCCAAGCCCAACGGGTGGGCCACCTTGTATGATGTCACCGCTATAACACTGAGGTGCATTGAAAAATCGAGCTGCTCTTAAGTCTGAGCTATTTACTGTTGCTTTAGGCGCATTGATGAGCGCCCTGAGTTCTTCAATTTTATCGTTTGTATCATCGCTCATTGTTTCATCCCTTCATCGCTGCTGGATACGTCACTTGATTAACTTCAACAGTACAAACCGCGGTTAGATCATCCTTTACGCTGAGTTTTATGTACTTGCTGAACAACAGATAACCTTTGGTGATGTAAGCCTTTGATGGATTGTCATGATCTTCTGCACAAATGGATTTTTCATGCGCTGTTGCTACTTAGCTGAAACTGCGAGTTTCAGTTTTTTGAGCAGAAGCCACATATATTCCTCGCCACTAAACGTAATGAGGAAATGCCATGTAAAGGTATCAGCAGATAATCACTAGGGTTTATCCGAACGCGAATAACTGTTGTCCGAGTAAACACGTCTTCTGGTGTAACGTCATTACCGTTCGATCTTTCAAGAAAAGTGTAAACTTTACTGACAAAATTCATCTCTTAATGATGAGATTCGACGCATGTTTGATGCAGGTAAGTGGATTCGCTAATTGAAAATATCAGGGTATAAATAGGTGCTAGGGCGGACTGGCGAAATCACGGATGGGGAATATCATCGGTCGGCAATAAGTCGCGGTGACTAACAGGCAGAACAAGGATAAATGAGTTCAGGTCATTACATTGTGGTGCAGTGATTTTACAGTGGCGAGATCAGTCTCGGCACAGGCTAAGTATGGGTTTAGCCTATGCCGCACTTTGTCTATTTACCGCGAGTACGTTGTTTCTGTTTTTGTGACAGCTTCTGAGCGCGCTTGATTTCTTTGTGCTTGACGGCATCAGAGCCCACGTGGACTTCGCCCCGTTGATTGGCGAGCTGCACTTGTTTCTCTCTCTCCTTGAAACTCGCAATTTGTTCGTCGCTATGCGTGCCAAAGCACTTCGGGCAACTCACGCCTTGCTCAAACTGAGGAGATTGCTTGTCTTCTTCGGTGATGGGGAAGCGACAAGCATTACATAGACTGTAATCACTTTGCTCAAGCTGGTGGTTGACTGCAACACGGCCATCAAAAACATAGCAATCGCCATTCCACAGGCTGTTTTCTTCTGGTACTTCTTCAAGGTATTTTAGAATGCCACCTTCAAGGTGATACACCTCGTCGAACCCTTGCTCTTTCATGTAGGCCGTAGACTTTTCACAACGAATACCGCCGGTACAAAACATCGCCACTTTTTTGTGCTTTGTTGGATCCATGTTTTCTTTTACGTAGCTAGGAAATTCGCGAAAGGTTTCGGTTTTGGGGTTCACTGCACCTTCAAACGTACCAAGTTCGATTTCATAGTCATTTCGTGTATCAACAACAAACACTTCTGGGTCTGCGATTAAGGCATTCCAGTCGGACGGTTTGACATAGGTACCCACCACAAGGCGAGGATCAATGCCTTCGATGCCCATGGTCACGATTTCTTTCTTTAATTTGACTTTGGTTCGGTTGAAAGGTTGTTCGTCACTGAATGATTCTTTGAAATTGATTCCTGCTAGGCGAGAGTCTGCATTGAGATAGGCCAGCAAAATATCGACGCTTTCACGTGAGCCAGACACAGTGCCGTTGATGCCTTCCTGTGCTAACAGGAGAGTTCCTCGGACTTGATGTTTTTCCATTAAATCTGTCAAAGGTGATTGAATATCTAGGTAATCTTTTAGTTCGACAAACTTATATAAAGCGCAGACAACAAACTGACTCACGGAGCTTCCTTTCTAAAACCATGTGCATAGACGGATATTGTAACTGAGGTCATCAGCAACAAACATGGAGAAATTATAGGGATATTATTACTGTGAAGAACATCCAATGCATAAGTCGGAGGACGCAATATGGACTAAAGACAAGAAAAGCGATGGTACTGCCTTTCTTATCTTTTTGACGTTTGCAGATTAAACGTTATAGAAAATGAAGTCATCCGACGAAAAATCAGAAAGCTGCGAATTGTTAAACACGATAGAGTGGGTATCCGAAAGCGTTAGCTGTACGGTTGGACCTGCCTGTTCAATAAGCAGATCGTCAAATGACTCTGCTACGTTGAGTAGGAAAACGGTATCGATGTCTTGCTCAAAATCGACAATGCGATCGACACTTTGTTGACCTTCAAACAGGTTAGTAAACATAAAATAATCTTGGCCTTCGCCGCCAAAATAGAAATCGTTACCACTCGTACCAACCAGATAATCCGAACCGTCATTCCCAAACAGGCGGTCGTTACCTATACCACCAATAAGAACATCATCGCCACTGCCACCCAATAGAGCATTGTCGCCAGCCAATCCGATCAATACATCGTTGCCGCTGCCTCCACGAAGAACATCATCACCGGCTCCTCCGTAAAGGATATCGTTGCCGCGACCGCCGACAACAGTGTCATCGCCGCCGTAAGTGGCGGCATGGCTCAACAGTGCTTGATTCTCGGCAAAAAACTGCTGAACACCAGCAACTGCATAACTAACATCTGACGGTGAGACCCAAGAGAAGTCTTGTTCTTTGACCGATTCATACAGAGCACTAAGCGTATCTGAAAACGTAGTGTCTTCTGTGTCTAAGTACTCATCAATAGGAATATCGTCACCGAGTATTACATCGTCACCACTAAACCCCACGATGGTGTCAGCACCGTCTAGGCCGTTGATAAAGTCGTCACCATCCGTTCCAGAGAGCGTGTCGTCAACGTCAGAACCTAAGCCTATATAATCAAAATCTATTCCATAAACTGTCGTCATGGTTACCTCCATTGTCTATATATGAACGACCTGTGTTGAATTTAGTGTACAGATTGAGTGATTCTGAAATGTGTCAATAAGTAGAGAATGTCTTTGATAGCAAGTGCTGCAACGGATATGTCAGTGATGAGAATATGTCTGCGCGTCTGGAGGGAAGAAGCGTTGTATATTACCAGTGTTGAGTGATCGCTAGACAAGGTTGATAGGAATGTTCGAAAAGATAAGAAGAGGTGTTAATAGTCAGATTGAGAGCGTTGTCGATTGAAGTAGTGATTTGCTTAGTGGCTGATATTGGGGAGAGAGTTTGTTTCGGTCTGTGGTAGAATCGTCGCAATTTTTTAAGACGGTATTGCGCCATTTTAAGCCGCAACGACGTACCGTGTATGGATATTCACCATTAACCGCATTTCTTGGATACCGTTTTGACTGCTTCAATCCATCAAAATAACGCGAAAACACTATTCAGTGCCCTTGATGACTGCATGCTTAGAGACAAGTTTCGTCTCAGTAAACGCATCAAGGGCGCTCAACGCATTAAACAAAACGATGCTCGTCAGGCTGTTTTTGACCAAATCGCGCTAGATATCGCTAAGTCGATGCAAGTGCGTATTCAAAGACAAACTAATACCCCGAAAATCACTTACCCAGAACAGCTGCCAGTTAGTCAGAAAAAAGACGACATTGCAGAAGCCATTGCCAACAATCAAGTTGTGATTGTGGCTGGTGAAACCGGTTCAGGTAAAACCACTCAGCTTCCCAAAATTTGTATGGAATTGGGATTGGGCGTTTCGGGTATCATTGGTCATACTCAGCCACGTCGTCTTGCCGCACGCACCGTTGCCACACGTATTGCAGAAGAGCTTGAATCTGAACTTGGCAATACCGTGGGTTACAAAGTTCGATTCAATGATCAGGTGTCAGAAGCATCACGAGTCAAACTGATGACAGACGGTATTTTGCTGGCTGAGATCCAGCATGACCGTTACTTAAATCAGTATGACTGTATCATTATCGATGAGGCGCACGAACGTAGCCTAAATATCGACTTTATTCTTGGCTACTTGAAGCAACTGTTACCAAGACGCCCTGATCTCAAACTCATCATTACGTCGGCAACCATTGACCCTGAGCGTTTCTCTAATCATTTCCGTGGTGCGCCAATCATTGAAGTGTCGGGTCGTACTTATCCGGTTGAAGTGCGTTACCGCCCATTGGTTGAAGACAGTGAAGACACTGATCGAGACCAGCTTCAGGCAATTTTCGATGCCGTGGATGAACTTCATGACGAAGGGCCGGGCGACATTCTGATCTTTATGAATGGTGAACGAGAGATTCGTGATACTGCAGATGCCCTAGAAAAGCGCAATCTTCGTGGTACAGAAATTCTTCCACTATATGCGCGTTTGTCTTCAGGTGAACAAAACCGTGTATTCCAAACCCATTCAGGTCGTCGAATTGTTCTTGCTACCAACGTAGCGGAAACCTCGTTAACGGTCCCGGGCATCAAGTATGTGATCGACCCAGGTACAGCGCGTATTTCACGTTATAGCTACCGTACCAAGGTTCAGCGACTTCCTATTGAAGCAATATCGCAAGCCAGTGCCAATCAGCGTAAGGGCCGATGTGGTCGCGTGTCTGACGGTATCTGTATTCGATTATTCTCTGAGGAAGATTTCCTTTCTCGTCCAGAATTTACTGATCCAGAAATTATTCGCACAAACTTGGCGTCCGTTATCCTGCAAATGACAGCCATCGGTCTGGGTGACATTGCATCGTTCCCATTTGTTCAGCCGCCAGACAGCCGAAACATTTCTGATGGTGTTCGACTGCTTGAAGAGCTTGGCGCTCTAAAAGAAGGCAAAACCCATGATGATAAGAAACAGCTGACTGAAACGGGTCGTGCATTGGCGAAATTGCCCATTGATCCGCGATTGGCTCGCATGGTGCTGGAATCTGCGCGCATGGGCGCACTGAAAGAAGTCATGGTGATTGCGTCAGCGCTGTCGATTCAAGATCCGCGAGAGCGCCCATCGGACAAGCAGCAAGCCTCCGATGAAAAGCATCGACGTTTCAGCGACAAAGAATCTGATTTTCTGTCGTTTGTGAACATGTGGGATTACATCCTAGAACAACAAAAAGCGTTGTCTGGTAATCAATTCCGCAAACAGTGTAAAAAAGAATACCTTAACTATTTGCGCGTGCGCGAATGGCAAGATGTGCACTTCCAAATTCGTCAGGTAGTGCATGAGCTTGGTTTTAAAATCAATCAAGAGCCAGCGGATTATCAGTCTGTTCATATGTCATTGCTGGCAGGTTTGCTCTCACATATCGGCTTAAAAGATCAGGAGAAGAACGAGTACCAAGGCGCCCGTAACGCAAGGTTCGGTATTTTCCCGGGATCTGGCATCTTTAAGAAGCAGCCAAAGTGGGTCATGGTGGCAGAGCTGGTGGAAACCTCAAAGCTATGGGGACGCGTGGCTGCCAAAATTCAACCAGAATGGGTTGAGCCACTTGCCAAGCATTTGATTAAGCGTAGCTACAGTGAACCGCATTGGGAGAAAAAGCAGGCTGCTGTTTTTGCTCATGAAAAAGTCATGCTTTATGGAATTCCAATTGTTCCGAAGCGCAAAGTGAACTACGGCAATATCGATGCTGTAGTCAGCCGCGAGATTTTCGTTCGCTCCGCGCTGGTGGAAGGAGATTGGGATACCAAGCACAAGTTCTATCATCAGAACCGTAAACTACTAGCCGAAGTTGAAGAACTGGAGAAAAAATCTCGTCGCCGCGATATTTTGGTAGACGATGACACTCTCTATGAGTTCTATGATCAGCGCATTGATTACAGCGTTGTATCTGGGCGTCACTTTGATTCTTGGTGGAAGAAGGCCAGCCGAGACGAGCCAGAGAAACTCAACTTCGAAAAAGCGATGTTGCTGGCGGGTGATGCCAGTCATGTGACTGAGCTCGACTACCCGAACTTCTGGTATCAAGGCAATTTGAAACTTAAATTGTCGTATCAATTCGAGCCGGGGTTGGACCACGATGGTGTGACAGTGCATGTTCCGTTGCCTGTTTTGAATCAGGTTGAACCTGATGGATTTGACTGGCAGATCCCGGGATTGCGTCATGAGCTTGTGGTGGCATTGATCAAATCGCTACCAAAAACGTTACGACGTAACTTTGTGCCTGCACCAAACTATGCGTCAGCCTTCCTGCAGCGCGTGACACCAATGGAAGCGCCAATACTGGATTCGCTAGAGAAAGAACTCAAGCGTATGACAGGCGTGACCGTGGTACGTGATGATTGGCAACTGACGCAATTGCCAGAGCACTTAAAGATTTCCTATCGCGCTGTGGATCATAAGAACCGCAAACTGAGCGAAAGTCAGGATCTCTATGCGCTGAAAGATGGCCTTAAAGAGAAAGTTCAAGAAACGTTGTCGCAAGTGGCTGATGACGACATTGAGCAACAGGGTTTGACAACGTGGAGCTTCGGGCAGCTTCCACAAATGTATCAGCAAAAACGTGGTGGGTTTGAAGTGAAGGCGTTCCCAGCCATCATTGATAATAAAGACTCTGTTGGCATCAAGCTGTTTGAAACCGAGGAGGAACAGCGTCAGGCGATGCAACAAGGTCAGCGTCGTTTGATTTTGCTGAATGTGCCATCACCGATAAAATATCTACACGACAACTTGCCCAACAAATCTAAGTTGGGCTTGTATTTCAACCCGTATGGGCGCGTGTTGGATCTGATTGATGACTGCATTGCTTGTGGTGTGGACAAGTTAATTGAAGCGCAAGGCGGCCTGAAATGGGAGCCTGAATCTTTCGATTCAATGAAAGAGTATGTGCGTGCAGAACTTGGCGATACCGTAGTGGATATTGCGAAACAGGTTGAGCAAATCCTAACAACGGCTTTCAGTATCAATAAGAAGCTTAAGGGCAAAATAGATTTCACCATGGCGTTTGCATTGTCGGACATCAAGGCGCAAATTGATGGTCTTATCTTTAAAGGCTTTGCAACTGAGTGTGGTTGGAAGCGTTTACCTGATATTCAACGTTACCTAAATGCCGTTGAACGACGTTTGGAAAAGCTACCTATCGATCCAAACAAAGACCGTTTGCATATGTTGAAAATCGAATCAGTGGCTGGTGAGTATAAAGAGCTACTGAATAAGATCCCGAAAGGGCAAAAAGTGCCAGTTGCAGTAAAAGAAATTCGTTGGATGCTAGAAGAGTTGAGAGTTAGCTATTTTGCCCAGCAATTGGGGACGCCATACCCGATTTCTGATAAACGCATCAAAAATGCAATTGACGCCATATAAGGCCTTTACAGCACTGTTTCACATCAGACGCAAGTTCCCATAAAAACAGAAGCCAGCAGCAATGCTGGCTTTCTCACATTTTGCCGCTATGGCAAGATCTTCACTATCAGATGTAAAAAGCGGCAAGCTAATGCCCCTGCATTCTGTGCAATGTCACCCAAATGATGAATAACAAATCAGCACTGGTGACAGATGATTTCTAACTCGTTGAATGACCATTATTATTCGTTGTCAGACGCTGTTTGGCACGAAATTTGGTATATCGATCACTAACGTTCAAAACGTTTCCGTTTTGGTACGTTGAAGCTGAATGATGTACTAATTGATAGGGAATACCATGTTTAGGGCTGTAAAAGCGCTGTGTGCGCTGATGTTATTGTTGTTGTCGACCAATGTATTTGCATCACACCTTTCTGATGCGAAAACCATGTATAGCCAACTTAGGCTATCGCATGAAGTGTCTTATGATAAGTTTGAAAAAGCATACAACCACTTCAGAACACATAGAGGAAATTCTTCTGTGTTTACGTTGATTGATTACAGTAAGCCTTCGTCGCAAAAACGCTTTTGGGTGTTTGATGCTGCAAAGCGAAAGACGCTTTATTCTTCTTATGTCTCTCACGGTAAAAACAGTGGCAACCTTTACGCTAAGACGTTTTCAAATCGTGTTAATTCACACCAAACATCGATTGGGGTCTTCCGCGCTGGGGAAACTTACTACGGTAAACACGGTTATTCATTGCGCTTAGATGGGCTTTCAAAAGGCATCAATGATAATGCACGCAAGCGTGCCATTGTGATCCATGGCGCTGCCTATGCGCACCCAAAAGTTATTTCGAAAACAGGTCAGCTTGGCAGAAGTTGGGGATGCCCAGCGTTACCGAGCTATTTGTCGAAAAAAGTGATTAATACCATAAAAGACGGCACGTATATTTACGCATTTGGGTAAAGCTTAAGCCTCACACTCACACTATCAGTCTATTCCCTGGCTAAACATTGTCAGTTTTGTTTTATTGGCGCGTATCGAGAGAACGCGCCATTTTTATGCATAAATCTGCAACGACATCAGTCTAAATATATAGACACTCTCAGCGTGAATCATTTCTGTGGTACTTCCCATTCACCAAGCGAAAATGGCAGCATAGTTTTCACTTGGAGTCGTGATGAATAAATACCTTCTCGCCGGTGCAATAACGTCAGTGCTGAGTTACCAAGCCTATGTAATGGCGACTGAAAGCCATCTGGCATCCGGTAAAAACAGTAAAATAGTGCAAAAAGACAAAGCTTACATTCCTATACAATTGGCCTCGGAATATCGACACGGTATGGCCATTGATTGGGCGGATTACTTATTCAGCGAAAAACTGGATGGGATTCGTGCGATCTGGACAGGAGAAAGGCTTATTACTCGTCAAGGTAATCAAATTTCTGCACCTGCTTGGTTCACAGAAGCTTTGCCACCTTATGCTGTGGAAGGAGAGCTTTGGTCGGGTAGAAATCGTTTCGAACACATTATGTCAGTGGTGATGGATGACACGCCCAACGACGATGATTGGCAAACCATTCAGTTTATGCTGTTCGATTTACCAACACTGGATGGAGACTTTACGACGCGATTTGATGCATTAGTACACCTTGTGAATTCGACTGATTCTGACCATATCCAGTATGTGCCTCATTTTCCTTCCTTGAGTGAGCACCACATTGAGAGACTGCTTCGAGATATTGATGGCAATGGCGGAGAAGGCCTTATGCTGCGAAAAATGTCTAGTGGATATTTGTCGGGACGCAGCGATAACGTATTGAAGTTTAAAATCTCAAAAGATGCAGAGGCCTTAGTGGTTGGTTATCACGAAGGAAAGGGTAAGCATCAAGGCAGAATGGGCTCACTGATGGTGAAAACGGATAGCGGCAAAGTCTTCAAAATAGGTACGGGATTTAGTGATAAGCAAAGAGAAAATCCTCCTGAAATCGGCAGTATGGTGACATTTCGCTACAACGGATACACCAAGAACGGTATTCCCAAATTTGCACGGTTTATGCGTGTTGATGAAACCAAGCAATGAAGGTCAGTGTAACAGTGCATTAAAGAGAAACCTTGAGTCACAGTTTGCAGATAAAACATGGAAGATTTCTGAATTTGTTCAAAAACTTAACAGAGTCACATTTGTGCTTTGTTAAGGGTTTTGGATATGCAAAAAAAGCGTCGGCCAACTATGCAAGATGTCGCTGAACGGGTAGGGGTTACGAAGATGACGGTGAGTCGTTATCTTAAATATCCAGAGCGCGTCGCTAAAGCGACTGGCGAACGCATTCAATCTGCACTGGACGACGTTGGGTATATCCCTAACCGAGTACCTGACATTCTTTCTAACCGCCGCAGTCATACTATTGGTGTCGTCCTTCCATCCCTAAGCCAGCCTGTTTTTCATCAAGTTATCAAAGGGATTGAGAAAGTGACTGAAGCCTCTAAGTATCAAGTGATGGTAACTCACTGTGGTTACGACTTAGAGGCAGAAGAACAACGTATTCAATGTTTGTTGTCGTTCAATGTTGACGGTCTTATCCTCGCAGAGAATCAACACTCTGACCGAGCATTGAGAATGATTGAAACTGCGGGTATTCCTGTTGTGGAAGTCTTGGATGCAGATACCTGTATTGAGCGAATGTCTGTGGGAATAGACAACGAGCAGGCAGCAACCGCGATGGTGACCTTAATGATTGAACGAGGTTACAAGAACATTATTTGTTTGAGTGCTAAAAAGGGGATCAGAACTCAAAGCAAGCTGCAGGGTTATGTGAATGCCATGGAGAGTGCTGGATTACAAGCGCGGAGTTTGACGGCAAAATCTGAATCTTCAGTTTCACTGGCAAAGAAAATGACGCGAAAAGTCCTTGAGCGATATGGTGATACTGATGCATTTTTCTGCACCGACGATGAACTGGCTGCGGGGGTGTTACTCGAATGCCAACGACAAAACATTGATGTACCGGAAAGAATGGGCATTGCTGGCATCCATGCGTTGGACATTGGACAATCCATGATGCCAAAGCTTGCAAGTGTTGTGACACCAGACGTTGAGACGGGCGAACGTGCGATGTTATCACTTCTCTCTGTGATAGAAGGGCACAGTATGCCTGTTGAGCCGCTAGAATTTGAAATTGATGAAGGCGAGAGTTTACTCTCGCCATATTAACCATATTATCTTATCACCGCAGCACCACTTCAGCGCTAGATGAATCAGACTAATAGCGCTTTTGCTCAGGCGCTTGTGGCAGGCACAGGTTGCTGGCTCGTTGCTTCTTCTAACAAGAATAAGATTGAACGATACGGTATCCCGCTATGCTCAGTTAAACCGATTTCACAGGTTCGACTATTGCTAAAACCGCGTGTACACCCGGATGGAATTTGCCCTTTAAGTGGATTCAATGCAGACGCATTAAGCTCTGGTGTAAAGAACCCCTTGTCGCCCGCGAAGCCGCAACACTCAATATGTTCCGGAACAATCACTTCTTTCGCACAAGCCTGCGCGGCATTTAGCAACGTATCTGCTAACCCCATGCGTTTTGTACTGCAGGTTATATGCAACATAACCGTTTCATCGAGCGGTGTGACCTCTAACTCCTTCAACAGATATTGAGTAATAAAACCCGCGGGTTCAAAGATATCCATTTCTTTTTCAAATTGTTCTTTGCTCAGTTTGCCGCATGGGCTGGTGTCCATCAGGATTGGCCATTTACCGCGTTGACTGGCATGCCACAAAACATCTTGGAGCTGATCACTCTTACTCTTGGCGACGTTGGTCATTCCCTTGCTGTCATAGGGCATCCCACAGCATTGGTCTTGTAGTGCATTAGGGATGATAACTTGATAGCCAGCACGCTCAAGTAGTGACATTGTCACTTCTGTAAGTGTTCTACCATCATGACTTCCCACTTCATTGGCCATATTTCGGCTGGCACAAGAAGGGAAGTAGACCACTTGCTTCTCTCGGGCGACTGATGAGCTTTCGATGTTACTTCGGTTGGCCGTCGGGAAGCTTTTGTGCCAAGACGGGCTTCGTCCTTTCGTGAGTGAGCGCAGTCCATTGACGGTTTTACTCATGACCTTCTCACCCAGTGACTTTTGCATCACCTTGTTAGCAGTGAGACCTACACGAGCGACTGCCGTGACTGCTGAGAAATGATCTGCCGTCCAGCGCGCAATCGGTTCATAGCGTTGGTATTTGTCTATACGAATCTGTTTGATGAGATCGCCAGTATTAATGCCAACCGGGCATCGATCAGCGCACAATCCTGTTGCTGCGCAGGTATCAACGCCAAGGTAGTCAAACGCCTTTTGGATTTCCTGATGACGAGACGTGTTTCCTTCCCGTTCTAATCGGCTTAACTCACGATAGATAACAATACGCTGACGGGGAGATAGGGACAGCGTTCTAGAAGGGCAGACAGCTTCACAGAAACCACACTCAATACAGCGATCGATAATGTCGTCCGCTTTTGGCATCGGCTTAAGATGGGTGATATGTGCGTTCGGATTGTCGTTGATGATCACGCCAGGGTTAAGCAGACCGTTGGGATCAAATAAGGCTTTAATGCGTCGCATCAATTGATAGGCGTCCGCGCCCCATTCAAGCTCAACATACGGGGCCATGTTTCTGCCCGTACCATGCTCTGCTTTCAACGAGCCGCCATATTTTACCGCCACCAACTGTGCAACGGCATCCATGAACTTGCCGTAGCGGGCAACTTCCTCCTCGCTTTCGAAGCCTTGAGTGAAAACAAAATGAAGGTTGCCTTCAAGCGCATGACCAAAAATGATCGCTTCACGGTAACCAAAATCGTCAAATAGCGCCTGTAATTCTCGAATACCTGCGGCAAGACGTTCAACAGGAAACGCTACATCTTCAATAATGACGGTAGTTCCTGCTTCTCTGACAGCGCCTACCGCGGGGAACATGCCTTTGCGGATCCCCCATAGCGTTGCGATAGTTGGCGCATGCTGGGTGAACGCAACTTGATGCGGAATACTGAACTCTGCCAGAATTGACATCACTTCATGACAGTGTGCGTTTAACGTGTCCTCTTCACTCGCTCTAGACTCCACTAGCAAAGCGCAATGCTCAAGGTTGAGTTGAGGGAGAAAGTCAGGCACTCCTAGATTGTATGCGACCGACTTAAGTGCACGACCGTCCATCATTTCAACTGAAGAGACTGACGCATTTGATAGTGCTGTCACTGCGTTAGAGGCCGCTTCAATGTCATTAAACACCAAAAGCGCGGAAGCCTTGAAAGGATGTTCTATCACCGTGTTGTAGGTGATTTCTGCAATAAAGCCCAGTGTGCCTTCTGAACCGACCATCAAGTGCGTGAGCACGTCCAACGGGTCAGAGAAGTCGATGAGTGCGTTAAGTGCATAACCAGTGGTGTTCTTTAGGCGGTATTTATGTGCAATACGCTGCTTTAATTCAGGGTTCTGGCTGACCTCAGCGCAAAGGGATTGAATACCTTCGAGCAAATATTTGTGACTTTCTTTAAACGTGGAAATAGACCGATAGTCTGCGGTGTCGAGGACAGTCCCATCATGAAATACCAGCTTCATCGAATCGACGGTTTTGTAGGTGTTTTGTGCAGTGCCGCAACACATTCCGCTCGCGTTATTCGCGGCGATACCGCCAATCTTACAGCTGTTGATAGAAGCAGGGTCGGGGCCAATTTTACGTTGGAACGGCATGAGGTACCGGTTGGCGTCTGCACCGATAACGCCGGGCTGCAGGCGTATTCTCTCGCCGTTGTCGATAATTTCATGCTGTCGCCAACTGTCAGTTAACGTGATCAACACGGAATCTGACACGGCTTGTCCTGATAGGCTCGTACCCGCCGCACGAAAGGTAAACGGTATGCGCATTTCGCCACAGGTGGTGATGATAAAGATGATGTCATCGAGTGTATCTGCCTGCACGACGACTTCTGGGATCAACCGATAAAAGCTAGCATCGGTGCCAAATGCCAGCGTTCGAGTGGCGTCAGTGATAAGCCGTGTGTCTGGAATTCTCAGCGCAAGCTGCGATAGAAGCTCCGTCTTCGTGTCGTTTGTCATCCTTGGTGACATGGTTACTCCTCAACCATAAAGACAATTAGTCGCTTAGGTCCATGTGCACCATAAGCCAATGTTTGTTGGATGTCGGCAGTTTTTGATGGGCCAGAGATGAGCAGTAAATTGGTGGGAGGCTGGGTATCCCATCCTGCTTCTGTCCAAAAAGGTGTAGCCATCAACTCATTGAAGTTACTAACAATGTCACATTCACGCAGTATGGCAATATGTGTAGGGGGAACGAGTGACAGAGCTCGCGGTTCTTTTTCACCCGTGACAATTGCAAGTGTCCCAGTATCAGCGATGCCGGCGGGAATAACCGAAAGACTGGCATCAATGTCGTTGAATAATGCAACTTTGTTATCATCTAATGGCTGATCATAGGTTTTCACGTCACAGGAAAGTCCTGTGTCGTTCAGTATGGACCCATAAGGATTGTCTTTCCCAAGCAGAATGGTGCTAAATGCGTTGTCGCGAATGAAAGTGACTAGTGAGTCATAAAGGCTGTCTTTTGTTGTTTGAATCACTTCGGCATGTGCAGCCGTCATGCAACTAATAAATCGCTCAACGCGGTGAGCTAAATCAGGATCATGCCATGCTTGCCAACCAGGAAGCTCGGTATCCGCTGATTGTCTTGGTGCTGCGTTCAGTTTTGCGAAAATCGCCGCACGCGCATTTTGGCTTCGAATATTCATTGTTTATCTCCTTTACGCTTGGCAATTCTCGCTTTCAACGACACGGTTGCGAGCTTGGGCTTGACGCGACATTGGGTCCAATTACCAAGATGATTGGGGATCACGCCATTCATCTTTCGCGCAATGCTGAGTGCGTTGTGATAAAGGGAGGGATGGCTGGCAGCATAAGCAAAACCTTTCATTGCCACCTTTTCTAACTTGCTTTCATCTGCATCCTGCCCCCGAAGTGGTTCGTGACCAGTAGAAGCTTTATGTTTGGCTTCCTGTCTGAGCCTTTGAAGCATGGCGGGAATAGGAATTCGGACGGGGCACACTTCTTCGCACGCTCCACAAAGACTAGAGGCTGTGATGATGGATTTTGTGCTTTCTAATCCCATCATGTGTGGCGAAATAATCTTTCCAATAGGGCCGGGATATACAGTGCCGTACGCATGGCCGCCTATTCGTGTATAAACAGGGCAGTGGTTCATACAGGCTCCGCAACGAATACATTGCAACGTTTTACGTAATTCTTCGTCGTGGTATGCCTGACTGCGCCCGTTATCTAGCAAGATAAGGTGAACTTCTCTAGGGCCATCAAGCTCTCCGTCTTTGCGTGGGCCACTGATCATATTGAAGTAAGTGGTAATATTTTGCCCTGTCGCGGAACGGGTCAGCGCACTGTACAGCGGAGGGATATCTGATAGGAACTCAACGACTTTCTCAATTCCGGTGATCGCAATGTGTACATCAGGAATCGTTGTACACATTCTTCCGTTACCTTCGTTTTCCACTAAACACAGGGTGCCCGTTTCAGCCACGGGAAAATTAACTCCGGAAATACCAATATCCGCATCTTGGTAAGCTTGGCGAAGCATCGTTCGACCGGTATTGATCAAGCGATCGACATCGGTGGTGGGCGTGAAATCCTGAATGTTGTGTTCAAAGGTATCGGAGACTTGCTGTTTGTTTTTGTGAATGGCGGGCATGATGATGTGAGAGGGGGTATCCCCGTCTAATTGAACAATATATTCGCCCATGTCGCTTTCAAGGCATTGTACCCCGAGTTTTTCCATGTGGTGATTGAGGCCGATTTCCTCACTGACCATGGATTTACCCTTCACCATGAGCTTGGCGCTATGCTTCGCGGCAAGTTCGCTAAATATTGCATTCGCTTCGTTCGAATCTTGCGCCCAATGTACTTGTATACCATTTCGCTGGCACTGAACTTCTAGCTTTTCGAGCAGTTCTGGTAGTTTGCTTAAGCAGCGTTTGCGTATCGCTTCCGAACGA
Source organism: Enterovibrio gelatinilyticus (assembly GCF_028683095.1). Taxonomy (GTDB): domain Bacteria; phylum Pseudomonadota; class Gammaproteobacteria; order Enterobacterales; family Vibrionaceae; genus Enterovibrio; species Enterovibrio gelatinilyticus. The sequence continues at coordinate 77,808 of NZ_JAJUBC010000001.1, forward strand.
TCTCTGACAGCGTTTTCTTCGCTAGCATCAGGGAAAGCATCGCGTCGCTTGTTGCGCAGGTAATCCATTGCACCGCGAAAGTTCCCCCTTAGTTCGCTGTCTTTGAGTGCGTCATGAGCTTGTTGATGAAATCGTTCCGGGCGGTTGTGACTCATGATACTTCTCCATCCAAACACGTACGTTTCGCCAAAAAGCGAGCAATGTGCTGGCCTTTGATTGGTTTGCCTTGATATTCCAACGCGCCATTGATATTCAGCATGCAACCCCAATCTGCGCTGATGAGTTCCACTGCGCCACTGTTGATTAAATTTTGCGTTTTATCCGTTACCATCGCTTCACTGATATTGGGATGCCGTACTGAGAATGTACCACCGAAGCCGCAGCATTCTTCTTCATATGCCGCTTGTTTGATCTCGACGTTGGTTAACTGGTCGAGCAAATGCGATGAATAGCGATGAACATTCATTTCACGTCTCGCCGCGCAGGAAGTATGGATAACGACCGAGGTGGGTTCGCCGCTGTCCTCGAGTTTTACACGGCAAACATTGGTGAGAAATTCGGTAAATTCATAAACTCGTTGAGAGAATGATGTCGCTTGTTGCTCTAGCGAGTGATTTGCGAAAAGCTTCGGATAGTGGTGCACCATCATGCCGCCGCATGATCCAGACAGAATAACAATGGGAATGGGTTGAGGGAAAAGTGACATTTGGTGTGCCGCAACATCACGTGATTCTTCGGTATAACCTGAGCTATATGCTGGCTGTCCGCAGCAGGTTTGTTTTTCAACAAAGATGACCTCGATACCTTGTTTTTCTAGGACTGTTATGGCGTCAATGCCAGTGTCTGGGTCAAACATATCCACGAGACACGTTGCGTAGAGGTATATCTTTTGTGGTTTTGCAGGGTAAATTCGGGTCTGTTGCATAATTCTTCCTCGTTACACAGTGTTCTTTGATGACGCCGCCCAATCCTAGTAATGGCAACACCCACTTGCTGTTACTCGAGAATAGGTAATTGCTATAAGCGAATAAATAGCATTAAATGAATTTATTATTTCCAAATTAGAGATAATCAATGCGTGCTGATGATGTCATTTTATTTGCTCAGGTGGCGGAACTAGGTTCATTCAAGTTAGCTGCAGATAGGCTTGGCTTAGCCAACTCTGTCGTCAGCAAGCGTATTCAGAGGCTTGAACAAGATTTGGAGGTGCAATTACTTCACCGCACCACCCGAAAACTCTCGTTGACAGAAGCGGGTGTGTCACTTTTACCAACCGCAAAACAGATGGCACAGCTTCGGCAGGATGTTACTGAGTCTGTGACGCAACTCTCTTCAGTGATTAAAGGAACGTTACGTGTCTCTGTACCAACTATCTCAGGTGATCTCTTATTGGCAGAAGCCATCGCGGAGTTTGCTTCTCTGCATGATGAGCTAAGGATAGACGTAAAGCTCAGTAACCGATTCGTAGATCTTATTGATGAGGGCTTTGATTTGGCTATTCGGACGGGCTATTTAGAAGACTCTAGCCTGATCGCACGACATATTATTGATTCACAATGGTTAGTATGTGCTGCGCCAAGTTATATCGCTAAATTCGGTAAACCAAGCTCTCCTGAGTCGCTCGAGTACCACAACTGTTTACACTATACCTATCAGTCAACGGGTGAGGGGGATTGGGAGTTCTTTATTCCGGGCACGGAAGACAAAAGAATCGTGAAAGTGAACGGGAACTTTTCGACAAATAATGCGGCTGCATTGAGAAAGGCAGCGATAGCGGGACATGGTATTGTTTATGTACCTAAGTGTTTGGTTTACCATGATTTACAAGCGGGTATATTGATGGACATTTTCCCACATCAAGTTGCCAAAAAGCTTGGTATTTACGCGATATATCCTTTCACACGTCACCCATCCCCAAAATTGCGGGCACTCATTGCCCATATCCGAGATAGGTATCTCGCAATGGCTCACTACTTCTAGGTATGGACTGATAGATTAGCGTTATCACTAGTAATGCGTGGGTATTTGAAAAAAATTAACCGCCACTCGGCGGTTAATTACAAGGTATTGATTACGCGAGGGAGCTGGCTAAATCTCGACCTAGTCCTCTGTTGTTTTCGATGACGCTGATGATGTCTTCGCTCAATCCTAACATGCTGTATTCAAGTTGATGATTAAGCCAGGTTTGCCGTGCTTCTTCATCTGCGAGATCATCCCAACTATCATCAATTTTACGTGCAAGGTTGATATTCGCTGCGAGTTGAGAAAACTCATCACCTTGCACCGCAGAATATTGGTGTGCAATAGCATTAACCAATGTATCAGCAAATTTCCAGTTTTTTGCTAATAGCCCACCAAGTTCAGCACCATCAGTGCTCAATACAATTTGCTGTGCTTCAGCTTTGGACTTTCCTGTTTCCATATGAAGCTCAACTTTTTGAGCTTTGTCTGGATAGACGGTATAGATGAGTAGGTCACCAATGTTGTGTAGCATACCTGCTGTAAACGCTTCGTTTTGGTCTGCTTTTAACTCTTTGGCTATCACTTTACACAGAGTTGCCACTTCAAAAGTTGTTCCCCAAAACTTATTAAGGTCAAGGCCTTCTATCTTAGGAAAGGTACTCATTAAGGCAGAGGCTGTCACCAGTGTTCGAATCGGTCCAAGCCCAAGGCGAACAACAGCGTCATCGACAGAAGCAACTGAGCGACCACGTCCAAAATGCGATGAGTTTGATAACCGTAATACACGCGCACTGATCACCTGATCTAAGGCAATCTTCTCAGCGATATTATTCATATCAGAGTTATCGTCGTTAACAAGGTCCATAAGTTCTTGAACAACTTTTGGAATCTTTGGAAGCTTGTCAACGTGTGAGAGTAAAGAGGCAGTTGTCATATTCGACTCCAAGGCTAAGTCCACATTTTAAATATAGAACACAGTCTCGAATTTGTGGTTAAATATTACACATAAGACACTGACAGGTATAAAAAACCCCGATTAAATCGGGGCTTTTATTGTGCGCTTAAATGCACATGAATGCATAAAAATCGAACGTATTAGCTATGCGGTTGTGTTGAAAGAAATGCTGACTTTCTTACATTGAATTTATCTACCAATGCTTCAACTGCCGAATGTTCAAATTCTCTAAGTCCACTGCAAACCATTGTTTTTTTGCCTTCACCAATAATCTCGCCGTTTTCTTTGAAGCAAAATGCTAACGAGACAGTACCGCGTTTACCCGATACCAACATGTCGGAATGGGTAAGCTCGACGGTAGGTGAACTGAAATCAAGATGATGGAAATCAAGTTGCATACTTTCGTAGATGACGAGTGGGCGATCGGGGTTAATCATCATCCCGCTTTTTTCCATCAACGGAACCATAATATGCGGGAAGTTCATGCCGGAAAATTTCACATAGTTTTCCGCTACGCGGGCGGCGAGTTCTTGATCAACGAGGTTTTCACCACTGCGAGCCATTGTTAGATAACACTTACCGTTAGTATCAAGTACCTGCATATTTGCAGATTCATCTTCTTTAAAGATAAGTGGCATATTGTCAGACACCATACCTGCGAATGACACGTGCATTTTTTGGCTAATACCTGCTTTAGCAAGCAGGATAGAAAATAATAGGTCGCCTGGAACACAGAAACGCTTGGAATCTTCATCATGAATCGGGTTGTAATCACCTGCAACCAGTTTGGCAAAATGGCTTGCTTGCTGACGAGAAAAGGTTAACTGGTCGTCGCTTTGACTAAAGAAGTTATTTAATTGCATGATGCTATAGAAGGCTTTCTGGTTAATATTGTGGGCATTGTAACTGACTCAAGTGCGTCAAATGGTCTAGCCAGTTTAAATCAACTTGTTGTTATCACCTCTGAGACCAATTAATCACTGACAAAGCGAACCAGGCTGCCGAGCGTTACATAATGTGCCCTTGATACACACGGTCAAATTGGCGAGTTTGAAACGCTACCGTCATCGCCTTTGGGAAGAACAATAACTCGGGGAGTTTATCTAGTGGCATCCATACGTAGCCTATTTGGTCTTTGTCAGGGTTGGAGGGCGCCGCGACTGAGCGGAAATCGGTTGCTTCAACGAACAGTTCGATTTGATGCAAGTGTTTAGGCAAGAACGTGGTGTCCAACTTGTCTGCAATGACTTCTCTGACAAACAGCACATCTCCCATTGTGGCTTCGCCACCCGTTTCTTCAAGCAGCTCGCGTTGAAAGGCAATATCGAGAGTTTCATTATGTTGAATACCGCCGCCAGGTAAAATATACCAAAGACCACGTTCATCTCTGTGTTCGGCAAGTAAAAGCGTGTTGTCACGATAACAAACAGCCCGGACGGAAACGCGTAATGGATGCATGATTCTTCCTTTGAATGATGCCAGTTGGCTTAGGGTGATAGCAATTGGCTATGCTAAGACCCTTATCAACGAGGGAGGTTTGTTGAAGATTAGCGCGTGTGGCAGATCTAATTCAAGGCTAAGTGAGCTTTGATGTAGAAGCGGGTTCACTTTCTTTTTTATAGAAATTGAAAAAATTCTTTCCGTTGTTTTTCACAAAGTACATGGCTTCATCAGCTTGCTCTATGAGGGCGGGCACTGAACTTTCATTATCTGGATATACGCTTATACCTATGCTCGAACCCACGCTGGCGGTTTGTTCATGACCAATGTGAATCGGTTGAGAAATTTGGAATTGAAGATCCGTTGCAATATCTGACACTGCAGATTCATAGTTAGGGTTATATGAAAATGCGATTAAAAATTCATCTCCACCCCAGCGAGCCACCACATCTGACCCTCGGAAAAACTGTTTAATACGTTGGGCAACTTCGATAATGACTTTATCACCCGCATCGTGTCCGTAGGTATCGTTGACGTGCTTAAAACCATCGAGATCTATCATAAGTACCGCAAAATTACGCTCTTTCTTTTGCGCATCAATGACCGAGCTTTCGAGTTTACTCATTCCGGCTCTGCGGTTAAGCAATTGCGTGATAGGGTCATGCTCCGACTCATAGATAATGTTTTGCTCACGTTCTGCCCGTTCCGTGATGTCGTAAAGCACGACTTCTAATAGGCTATCGTCTGGATTATTAATGTCTTCAACCTTTGAAAACAGACAATGTACCCAACGGTCAGCTGCGCGTACTTTGTGTTTAAGTTGAATGTCTACAGCACTGAATTGATTCCCTGGCTTTGCCCAAAAGTCTTCAATAAACTCTTTGATCACTTGTGGGTCATGAAAAAATGCCGTGAAATCAGTTTTAGAAAATCGCTCAGTATCAACAATAAAGGTCTGTCCGAGTAGCCTTAAAAGAGCAGGGTTCGCAACAATAAGTAGGTTATTCGCGTCGATCAATCCTATGCCTGCACTCGCTCGTTCGAAAATGAAGCGGAATTTCTTTGACAGGTTCTCTGTCTGAGAGCGGAGATCTCGCTCGTTATCAATCTGACTATTGACGGCATCTAGTAATGTGTTGATATCTTTAACTAATGCGCCAATTTCGTTCTGGCTATTCCCCGTAGGCACGTTGATTCGTGTTGAATCCCCCGGGGTGATCAAGTGAAAACGATTTGCGACGTATTTGAGTGGTTCGGTCAATATTCTATTAACGATAAAAAGCGTTAATAACGCGATTATAATGGAGTAGGCGACCAATACGACGACTTGGATTTTTGCTAATGATATTGCGTTATTCTCAATGTACTTCTGATTCGGATAAATGAGGAGATCCCCGACAATCTCGTTTTGGTTGAAGGGAGATCGAATAGGAAAAATCACCGCGATATCAGAGTGGGTTAGGCTACCTTCACCCTCAAATGAAGCAGACAAACCGTTTTGACTTGTGAGCCGTGCTGCAGAGATGATGTCATTCGCTTCAAGCCCACGCAGGACTTCTTCTGCTAACTCTTTGTTACCAAGGTACATCGCAATAGATGCGGTTTGCTCTACCGTAACAACAATCTGATTAATTTGGTTTCGAGAGCGATTAACTTCCTCGTGGTACGACATATAGAACCAGATAACAGAAGCAATGATCGAAAATAGGAGCGCGCCACTTGCAACCCCTGAAGCTACACGTATGTGTACGTTTTTACTGAGGATTTTCAAATCGGTATACCACTTTTAGTCCTTGAGTGAGCTCTGCTTCATTAATATATGCAATGGCATTTTTATTTTTCTTTACATAATCGATAACGTCATCGATAGAGGGCACTGTTTGTGGAGGCTCTGACTTGCCAGTGAAAAGGAGTCGCGCCCAATAGGCATTAATTTGAGCAACTGATTTTCCAACCAACTGGCGGTAAAAGGCTTCACGCACTGGACTGTTATTGGGTAAGTCTGTGGTTAACACTTCTGATCCGTCAGGATAGGCGTTAAACCGCCCCATATAGAGGTCGACAACTTGGCGAGTCGATAGGTCAACGACAGGGTTTTCTTGATTAACAACAACAACCAGTTCGGCACGGACTGAGGGAGCCCATGCTAACCAAGTGATTGTGAGTAGTGCTAATACAAGTTTCTTCATATCAGAATACAAACGTTAGACTAATTGAGTAAGTGTCAATGTAGCTAGGTGGAACAGCACTGATGCCTTCAATGGTTGTTAGCCATGCTCCAGCATTGCCGTCATTTATCCACGTACGTTCTATTTGCCCCTTGAGTGCGATTTGAGAATCAAGATCAACACGAATACCAAAGCCAAGGCTTTCTTGGTCTATCACTCGCGTGTCTAACGAAGCCTTGGTGAAATTGTATAGCCCAGCAATAGCCGGAATTTGAAGTGCTTGTAGGCTAGGCGCTTCAAGTTCGTAGAACTCACCAACTGACTTGGCCCGTGAGACAAATCCAAATGCCGTCACATTGCTAAACGATTTACCCGCGCTCAGATAGCCTGCTGCTAGGTCAGGGAAGAATGGCCACTCTGCATCTGTGTAACTAAGTTCTGTTTGAAGTGTCCAATCTCCGGTTTCGTAAAATGCGCCGAGAGAATAATAATTAAAGCGAGAACCAATAAAGTTAAAATCCTTACTGATACTTCCAACTTCAGGCCAAAGTTGGGAAAGCGCAGGATCTTGTTGGAGAGAATCTATGATGCCTTCTGACGGGTTGCCTTCGTCAACTTTGGTTGTTGCCGCAACGCTGGAAAATAGCCAATCATCGATTGAATATGAGAGCTTTGCACCAAGAACAGGGGATAAGGTTACATCGTAAGGATCGCTCGTGGTCTCAATGGTGATGTTGGATTTTCCGCCAAAGAGACGTGTTTCTAATAAGCCTCCACCTATCTGATAGATATAAGCAATATCAGCACCATCAATACTGGCAATGGGAATGTTGGCGTAGAAATCGGTAATTGGCTTTGTCCAGAGGTAGGCAAAACCAACATCTCTATATTCAGAAAGCATGTAAAGAGGGGTGGCAATTCTGCCCACGCGGGCAGTGAAGTTGGGAGTCACCCTATATCGCAAAAAAGCCCATGCAATGGTTTTGTCTAAGTCGTTTTCGATGCGGTCTTGAAATACACCCTGGATCACGAAATCTACGTTTTGTGACACCTTTGCGTTAAGTTGAAGTCCAAATGCAGAACCTGTGTCTGCAGCCCAGCCACCATACTGTGCTTCTTTTGTTAGGTCGTATTTGTAACCGAAATCCTCTGTGCCTGATTTGATGAGGCTGATGTTACCAAATCCGCTTACTTGAATGTGCTCGTTAGCCGAAACGGTTGAGGCCGTCAGCAACAAGAGTACATGGGTCAGTAAGGGGAAAGTAAAACGCCGCAAATTTCCGTTCCAGTATCAAATTAAACACACCTATTAAATATAAGACATATTTCAGATTTCACGTGTAAATTCAATAAATCAAACCAAATTCGACCATGGTCTACCATCCTTGGTCTGTTTTGCTTATATCAACAATGTTATAAAGGTTTAAGTTCAAGTAGAGAAAGGATGCTCAACATGCAATTCCCATACAAAAACATAGTGATACTTACCGGTGCGGGGATCTCTGCTGAATCGGGAATTCGCACTTTTCGAGCGCAAGATGGACTATGGGAAGAGCACCACATCGAGGATGTCGCGACGCCTGAAGGGTTTGCAAGGAATCCCGCTTTGGTGCAAACATTTTATAATCAGCGAAGAATTCAGTTGCAGTCAGGCGTGGCACCCAACCTAGCGCATGAAGCATTATCACAATTGGAGCGCGATCTTGAAGGCACCGTTACTATCGTGACTCAGAACATTGATAATCTACACGAGCGAGCCGGCAGCGAGAATGTTATTCATATGCATGGCGAGCTATTGAAGGCCCGATGTAGTTATTCAAATCAGGTCGTGGACTGGACGGGTGATATTTCTGTGGATGATGCCTGCCATTGCTGCCAAATGCCTTCACCCATGAGGCCTCATGTGGTTTGGTTTGGTGAAATGCCGATTGCCATGGATAAAATTCATGATGCGTTACTAAAAGCCGATCTCTTCGTATCAATTGGCACGTCAGGCTCAGTTTATCCCGCTGCTGGCTTTGTCCATGAAGCTTCGATAGGTGGTGCAAAAACGATTGAAATCAACCTTGAGCCAAGTGCGGTCGAAAGTGAATTCGATGACAAACGCTATGGAAAGGCGAGTGTGTTGGTTCCTCAATTAGTTGCAGAGTTACTCGCACTACAAGAATGATCAGCGGTTTCATACCGTCGTGTTTTTAGTCAAACAAAAAAAGCGGCTATTAAGCCGCTTTTCTGTGTCTGCCACTCTATAGAGTGGCTTAGTATTTCTCGCTGATCTATTGACCCGCTTTAAGCTTTTGGAAGTACTCTTCGTAAAGCACATTTGCCTCACCGACAGAGCTTTGCCATTCGCCTTTTTCCATCACCTCTTGCGGTGGGTAAACGCTAGGGTCGTCCTTGAATGCTTTTGGAAGAAGCGGATAAGCCGCTTTTACTGGCGTAGGGTAGCCAATTTCAATAGCAAGACGCGCCGCGATTTCAGGGCGAAGAAGGAAATTAATCATTTGGTGCGCAGAATCCGCATTCTTAGCTGTTGCTGGAATGGCAAGGTTGTCCATCCAGAAAATCGCGCCTTCTTCTGGCCATACGATATCAACAGGTGCGCCTTCGCTACGAGCGATATAAGCAGAACCGTTCCAGAGCATACCCAGCGCTACTTCACCTGCCATGTAAGGGTTTGCAGGGAAATCTGAGTTGAATACCAGCACGTTTGGCATGATCTTCTTCAGTTCTTCGTAAGCCTGTTTGATTTCTTCTGGGTTGGTGGTGTTTGCAGAATATCCAAGCTTAGTAAGAGCAATGTGGAAGAACTCACGCGCATCATCCATCATCAACAACTGACCTTCGTAGTCAGGACTCCAAAGATCGGCCCACGAGCTAACACTGTCTTTTTCAAGGACGTCGGTGTTAACCCCAATGCCTGTCGCACCCCAAATATAAGGAATAGAATAATCGTTGTTTGGGTCAAAAGGTTTGTTGAGGTTGTTTGGATCTAGACCTGCGAAATGGCTCAATTTCGATTTATCGATAGGTTGGAGCATACCTTCGTCACGCATTTTCTTGACGTAATACGTCGAAGGTACAACAAGATCGTAGCCTTCAGGGTGCGTTTTCAGTTTGGCGTACATGCTCTCATTCGACTCATACGTTGAGTAAATGACTTTAATGCCCGTCTCTTCGGTAAATTCTTCTAGAACTTCCGTGGGAATATATTCAGACCAATTGTAGAAATAGAGTTCATTTTCAGCTGAAACAGCAGCATGAGAGAAAAGAGAGAAGGCTAGAGAGCTTCCCAGCACAAATTTAGACCAGAGTTTCATCGACAACTCCTGTGATTTTCGTCGGTATTGATTATTTAGAATAACGGGTAGGCTGCGCCATCCGTGACTGAATAGTGCGAAAACTAAAAAGGCGAGGGGGAGAAAAACTCACCACTCGCCTTCGTTTAGCTATCGAACTTTATCGCGTGCCAGCAGCTGAGAGAAAATAACTAACACGAGAGATACGATCAGCATCAGTGTTGCAAGTGCGTTCACTTCTGGCGATACGCCAACCTTGACCATCGAATAGATCTTCAACGGTAAGATTTCGTAACTTGGCCCAGTAACGAATGAACTGACAATCACATCATCCAAAGAAAGGGTAAAGCTGAGTAACCAACCAGCCGCCACGGCCGGTGCCGCAAGAGGAAGAATGATTTTAGTTAAAATTACCCACTCGCTAGCCGCCAAATCTTTAGCAGCTTCAAGCATACGAAGATCGAAGCCATTGAGTCGGCTGTAAACGGTGACAACTACAAACGGTAAACAGAAGGTAATGTGAGACAAAAGTAGTGTCAAAAAGCCTAACTGTGCGCCGAGTAGTACGAACAACGCCAGCAGAGAAATTGCCATAACGATGTCTGGAGACATCATCACTACAAATAGCATGCCGTTGACGAAGTTCTTTCCACGGAAACGATAACGATAGAGTGCCACTGCTGTCAGACTACCAATAACGGCAGCCGCAGTTGCGGAAAACACCGCAATCGTCAGAGAGTTTCCAGCCGCTTGTACCAAGCTATCGTTGCTTAGCAGTTGGGTGTACCACTTAGTCGTAAAACCTTTCCATTCGATACCAAACTTACTTTCGTTGAACGAGTTAACGATAAGGATGACGATCGGGATGTATAAGAATGCATAGACCAGCGACATAAAGCTGGTTTTAAAGAAACGACTCATTCCAGCTCTACCTTCTTGTTGATTAGCTTGCCGACACGCCAATAGGCGAAGAGCATTAGGCCCATCAATACTGTCAGAGAAATACTCGCTGCCGAACCAAATGGCCAGTCGCGAACGTTGAGTATCTGACTCTTGATGACGTTACCAATTAACAAGTTCTTAGCACCACCCAATAGATCTGACACGTAGAACATGCCAAGAGCGGGTAGGAGAACTAATAGACAGCCAGCAATAATGCCAGGCGTCGTCAGCGGTAGAATGACCTTTACGAAGGCTTGGAATTTGCTTGCACCCAAATCTTTCGCAGCTTCAAGGTAGCTGTTATCAAGTTTCTCGATGCTTGAGTACAACGGAAGAATCATGAAAGGCAGAAGAATATAAACCAAGCCAATCATCACCGCATACTCGGTGTACATGATGCGAAGCGGCTTTTCAATCAAACCGAGAGTGAGCAAACCATCGTTTAACAGGCCACGCGTCCCCAAAAATATTTTTAGACCATATGTGCGGATCAAGGAGTTCGTCCAGAAAGGGACGATCACCATAAACAACATAAATGGGCGCATTTTTTTTGGCATGCGAGAAATGATGTAAGCGAATGGGTAGCCAATCAACAAACACAGCAAGGTGGCTATGGCAGCCATGTAGAAGGAGTGCCATACCACTTTTGCGTAAAGTGGATCCATCAACTTGGCGTAGTTGCTCAAGGTGAAGGTCATCTCAATCAGGTTTGCATCATCGCGAGTTAGGAAACTGGTGATAATAATCATCAGGTTCGGGATCATGACGAACAGCAGCAACCAACCTACAATGACACCAATGATGGCGTTTTGGAGATTAAGCTTCTTCATCAGGTAGCACCACTTCCCAGCTTTCAACCCAGGTAATCGCCACTTTCTGATCTAATGAGTGATCAACATCTGGATCATCTTCGTTGAAGAACTCACTCACCATGACAGACATGCCGGACTCAAGTTCAAGCACAGAATCTAAAGTCATGCCTTTGTAGTTACGTTCGCGAACATAACCCACAATGCCATTGCCAGATTCTGAAGCACTGATTTCTTCAATGCGAAGATCCTCAGGGCGAAGCAGTACTTTCACTTTGTCACCAGCGCTCACATCAAGTTTGCAATAAACCTGACATTCCTGGCCTTCGACGGTGGCAGTAATGCGCTCTGCATCGATTCGAGCAATTACATGAGCGTCAAACACATTGATTTCGCCAATGAAGCGGGCGACAAAAAGGTTGGCGGGTTCTTCGTAAATTTCTCGCGGCGTGCCGTCTTGCACCACATCACCTGACTGCATCACTATGATACGGTCGGACATGGACAGGGCTTCTTCTTGATCGTGAGTCACGAAAATGAAGGTAATACCTAGCTTACGTTGAAGCTGCTTAAGCTCATTCTGCATCTGTTTACGGAGTTTGTAATCCAGTGCGGAAAGCGACTCATCGAGCAACAACACTTTTGGCTTATTAACAACAGCACGCGCAATAGCGACGCGTTGTTGCTGACCACCGGAAAGTTGATGCGGCTTGCGAGGGGCAAACTTCTCAAGCTGAACCATGCGCAATGCTTCCATAACACGCGGTTCGATTTCACTTTCGTTTACTTTCTGCATGCGCAGACCGAAAGCGACGTTTTCGAACACAGTCATGTGCGGGAAAAGCGCGTAGCTCTGAAATACGGTATTAACGTGTCTGTGTTCTGCGGGGATTGCAGTCACATCTTGATCGTCAATAATAATTTGGCCATCGTCTGCATCTTCAAGACCAGCAATCAAACGAAGTACTGTGGTCTTGCCACAACCGGACGGACCTAGGATTGTCAAAAACTCGCCGTTGTTTATCTCGAGATCAAATTTAGAGATGATCTCTTTACCATCGAAACTCTTACAAAGTCCCTTCAGTTGTACAACGGGTTTTTTCATTGGTTGTGTCGCGTTCAATTCTACTCTCTCTCCTTACACCACGGGCGATTAGCTAGAAAAAATTCCCCAAAAAGTAGACGGCGCATGATAGACGTGCAAACCATGAAGTTAAAGCGTTTTTTTGTATTTAGAGGGCAAAATAATGCCCATTATCTGCGAGATAACCGAGATGTGCGGAAACATCAACCAAAATGCGGTTTGTGAACTCCATCGCGAAATCCGCCACGCAAGCGTTGAGTAGTATAGCGCGTTAATTCGCTGCCTAAAAATGCATCACTTTGAGACGAGTTCAAAAAATATCACCTATAACTTTATAAAGACGGAATTTTCTTAGGCTAAAGACAAAAGTTACTTTGCTATGAATAAACAACAATTGAGCAATGCACTTCACGTTGGCGGGACATTAGAGAATGCACTGACAGGGGATTACACCCTGAGCGCATCGAGTGTGGTCCAAGAAGCCCTAAAATTGACGCAGAAGCACTTCTGGCGATTTTTACCAGCCACGTTACTGTTGGCTGGAGCCAATGTTGCCATTTTCTTGGTCGCGTTATCGATAATGCAAGACTCGCCCATGGTGCTGTTTGATGCGTTGTTAGGTAAAGCGCCGATGAATGAAGATTTATTGGCATCAGGGCGAATAGCGCTTTTCGCCACGACGGTGTTAAGTGCGCCGCTGTATGCGGGAGCGAGTTTAATGGGCTTAAGCCATGCTATTGGTTTCCGTACCAAGCCTAGACACATTATTAAAGGGATGGCCTTTGCGCTAGCCGTGACAATTGCGATGGGTTTCATTTCGGCCCTGCAAAGTGTAGGAAGCCAGATTATTCCATTGTTCGGTGTTTTCCTTGGTATTACATTTTCAATGACCATTCTACTAATCTGCGAAAAACGCCTGCGCCCCGTGGAGGCGATGATTGTTTCGTTTAGAGCGATCATCAAAAAGCTGATACCATTGAGCTTGGTTTACATCGTCATTGCAATTTTGTTCGTGTTCTCTTATGCGACAGGCGGTATCGCACTGCTGTTTGCTCTGCCTTTTATGTTTAACGTGAAAGGTGTGATCTATAGAGAAATGTTCGGTGTAGGTATTGAAGTGACCGTGTCACAAGAAGGGGATGATGATTCCCCATCGGATGGCGGTAATAAAGAGGTTTTCAACGCGTAAATGAAGCTCTCCTATGCTGTACTGGCTTCGGCTCTGTTTATTTCTGCGTGTAGCGACGCTCCCCAAGCACCCACAACTCGAATTGACCAACTTCAACAGGCTTCTCCGCCACCAGAAATGGTGGTGAAGCCCGATTTTGCTAAATATGAAATCGTGGATGAAAAGAAGAAAGCGTTTGTCGCTTTTTTAAAGCCAGGTGTGGATTACATCAATGGCTTGATTGAAAAAGCGAGAGTGCGTTTAACTCAATTGTCTGATACGGCGTCTCCGACGAAAGATGACCTGGCTTTCCTTGCAAAGGTGGCGGAGCTTTTTAATCTGCCTCTTCCAGAATCTGGTGCTGATAAAGCGTGGTTCGATGAAGCGTTGAAACGTGTTGATGTTATCCCGAGTGATTTGGTACTCAGCCAAGCGGCGAAAGAGTCTGGGTGGGGTACGTCACGATTTGCTCGTGAGGGTAATAACTACTTCGGACAGTGGTGTTACACTTCGGGCTGCGGCATGGTGCCAAGTGCACGAAGCCAAGGTAAAACACACGAAGTTGCCGCATTTAAAGATGCCTACCAGTCTGTTCGCGCGTATTTTCTTAACGTAAATCGTAACAAAGCATACTCGTCACTACGTGATATTCGAGCTGATCTTAGAAAACAAGGTAAGCCTATCACAGGGGTGGCACTTTCAAACGGTTTGGGTAGTTATTCGGAACGCGGTCAGGCATATGTTGATGAAGTGCAGGGCATGATTCGTTATAACGAAAAATATTGGAGCCAAGGATGATCAAAGGACTTACGGCTGCTGTCATTGCAGCTGTAATTTCACTGCCTGTCAGCGCAGTGCAGATTGAATTTAGTTACAGTAAATTGTATAGCCAATTAAAGCACAACCTTGGTGAAAACCACCCTGATGTGAAAATAGGTTACTTTATGGTTGCCCCAGAAACGGGGAAAGTTTGCACCATTACGAAAGCGTGGATGGTAAAAAAGAAAAACTACGAAGAATTTGTCATTCCTGATTCCCAAGAGCTCCCACTGCCGATTGATAGTCGACTCCGTCAGGTGAACCCTGATGTGTTTATCCAAACGGAAGGTGAGACGCCTTGTGATGTTTCTTTCCAAGTCTTGGCTAAAGAGATCTATGAGAAGGAGCTGTCTGAGCAGGAGCTAGGTCACCTAGTACCACAAATGACAGCAATGATGCAGGATTTGGGTGGCATGTTCTCATCATGGTTTATGCCAGATGTTGAAGGTGTTTCTGTCCACTTTGATCAAGCACCGAGTTCACTTTCAACTTCAGAAGGGAGGGTGATCGAAGTTGTTGGTAACGTGGCCGTTTTGAAGCTAGCTGATCTTAAAGAAGGTGAACGCGTGTTATTTGAGCGAACCCCAGTAAAAGTAACACCTTGGATACCGCAAAGCTGACTTACCTCGTGAGACGGTAATGCCATAAAAATAGAGCCCGCATTGCGGGCTCTATTTTTTTAATCGTTGGTTTTATCAGCTTACCTGAACAACGTTCAGCGCCATTGCTGGGTCAACTTCAATCACGTCGTCTTGTGACGGCGAAACATCAGTGAATTGCTCTTTGTCGAATGCGGTGTCACCGCCGTTGATCACGCCTGATTCTTTGTTGATGCTCTTGAAGTCGAACAAGTTAAAGTCCGCTAAGTGAGAAGGCACAACGTTTTGCATAGCAGTGAACATGGTTTCAATGCGGCCAGGGAAACGCTTATCCCAATCGCGAAGCATTTCTTTGATCACTTGGCGTTGAAGGTTCGGTTGAGAACCACAAAGGTTGCACGGAATAATTGGAAACTCTGCCGATTGTGCATATCGCTCGATGTCTTTCTCACGGCAGTAAGCCAATGGACGAATAACAACATGTTCGCCATTATCAGAAACCAATTTAGGCGGCATACCTTTCAATTTTCCGCCATAGAAAATGTTGAGGAACATGGTTTCAAGGATATCGTCACGGTGGTGACCCAGCGCGATTTTCGTGCAGCCAAGCTCTTTTGCCGTGCGGTATAGAATACCGCGACGCAGGCGAGAGCATAGCGAACACGTCGTTTTACCTTCAGGCACTTTGTCTTTAACGATAGAGTAAGTGTCTTCTTCCACAATCTTGTACTGAACACCAAGTTTCTCAAGGTACTCAGGCAAAACATGTGAAGGGAAACCTGGCTGTTTTTGATCTAGGTTTACCGCAATCAGTTCAAACGAAATTGGCGCGCTTTTCTGCAAGCTTTGAAGGATCTCTAACATGGTGTAGCTGTCTTTGCCACCGCTTAGGCAGACCATGATGCGGTCGCCGTCTTCGATCATATTAAAGTCAGCAATAGCTTGGCCTGTGTTACGGCGAATGCGCTTTTGCAGTTTGTTCTGATTGTACTTTTGTGATTTTGTGAGTTCTTGATTCAACATGGTAATACTGTGTGCCTCTGAAATATCTCTACGCCAACAAGCAGGCAATAGGTTGAAGAGTTCGCTGTGAGCTTATCTCGTCAGTGCTTGATGCGAGGGTTTGGCGCGTATGATACGGATTTCGCGACAGGATGCTAGTGTACCGTGTTCAAAGGAGAAGAAAGAGAGCACATACGTTGGTAGTGTGCTCTCTTATGACGGTTAATGGGGGACGCAGATTGGCCTTACTTCTTCTAGCTTCAATTTCGATGGTTTGGTTAGTTTATTCTCTTTGAACAACTTATCGTGGGCGTCGTAATCCGATTGATCCAAGGTAACCACAGTGAGAAGCGCCATATCAACGCAAGCTATGTAGTGATTAGAGGTGCTTCCCCCATTTCCGGGAAACAGAGCGTGCTTGATGTTTAACTTTTCATCAAATCTGTCTGTAATTTCAACCTCTGTAGCAGGCTGAGGGATACCATCGAGCCTCAGGTGTTTGGCTGAATTAAAAGGAAAATAGGTGGTTAACATATAGCTACCATGTTTAAGCCAGTCTCTCTCTTTTTCATCGCCACATTGTAATACCTCATAACCATTCAATGGTTTTGAATTGAGAGGAGTTGGTTTGAGGTCTTGGTTGGAAGAGAGCTTGAGTGAACCTCTATAGTCAACACCATCAGCGAGTTCTTGATTGTTAGGAGGGTTTCTCGGATCATAGTTGGTATATCCGGAACGATAGAGTTTGTTCTTGTAATCGGTTTGTCCAAGGACAGCAGTATAGTATCCACTGAAATTAAATATTGGCGTGAGTTTTAGCTCCACAAGATAATCCTTCATTTCAGGTTTACTAACACTGAGTAATTCAGATTTAATCATGGATACGACTCTAGACTTAAGCCCTGAAGGGGCATTGAGATAGACATCAATATAGTTATGCCCTAGAGGGTCAGTATGAAGGACTGCTGGCGGCCAAACGTAATTGGCTTTTAATCCACGACCTGTGAGTACATCAAGCGAGTTGATGACTGCATCACCACTAGAAAGTATATATGGGCCGTTTAGCGTTGGTGATGCGGGTGCTACGTGGACAGCTTTAACTGCGCCTGATGAATAAGCCTTGACGTTTTTTACATGTTCATAAGCTTTATTCATGAAAAGGTTGCCTTGTGAATGAGCCAACAAGACGACTTTGTTTCCTTGCCACATAAGCGCGTCTAACAGTGCTTTATGCTCTTGGCTTGTTTCGAGCTCTGCCTGATTGTCGTAAAGGAAACCCAGCATCTTGTTAATAACGTCATGACGCTGTTCAGTGAGAACCTCCGCGAATAGGTCTAGATAACTCGAAAGTACATCGCCCAAGTAGTCCCATATGTTTGATGATTGTTGTCCGCTAAGTACTAACCAAAAAAGCTCCCACCGATCAGATAGCCGGACATCAATTTCATCAGCTCGTTGCTCAAAGGTCTCTGCAAAGTCTCTCAATGCGCCGACAAAGCCGTCTCCCTTTTCTGTTTCGTTATAGGCGAGAACGTACGTAAGCTTTTCAGAGTTATATGAGTTATTGATTCCAAGAGCAAAACGCGTTTCTAACACATTGCTTTGAGCTTCATACTTGTCTGTTAAAACACCATTGAAAAATACGAGGCCATAGTCCTCCACTTTGCAGGTGTTGGGAGCGGAAGCAAAAGTTTGTACTGAAAATAGAGCGAGTAGTAAGGCGACAAAGGATGATTTATTCACATGCATCTTCGAATCCTCCTACTGTGAAAGCCATTCCATCAGCGATGCTATTACTTTTGATGAAATGCAGGGAGCGATTCTTAGTGTTATAAGTCAGGGCTTTTAGTATGCGAGAAGGGCCTGAAAATCCAGCACCTAGCGTTTCCCCCAAGCATTGAGACGCCTTAGACATATCTGAAAACAAGGTTCGCTGCATTGACTTCGCTTCTTCATCAGAAAGGACTCCCCAATCTACCGTCAATTCTTTTTGGTAAGAGGTCGCTACTTGCACGAGCGCTTCTTTGATCGGTGTGTCTGAAGTTATATCGTTGATGATTACATCGATATCATCTCTGACTCCATTACCATTGTTGTCAGTCCCTGTAAGGCTGCTATCCCGATCAAGGTTGGGAGCATGGCGCAGATAAGACTGTTCTAGCTCTCGTTTTATAACCTCGGCAGGTGATTCGGATAACGCTTGTTCCTCGTCCTCTTGTTTCTCTTTGTCTGCGCTATCATTTCCTGAGTCTTGTTCTGGTTCCTGCTCTTGGTTGGGGGAAGATGGCGTCGTTGATATGTTGTTTTCGTCATTACATCCAAAAAGGAATATGGCGAGAACAAATACAAGTGAAATCCGTTTCATTTTAATAGCCTACTGATATTGTTGTCAGATTAGACTAAAGGGGCATTTCCTAAAATTCTGGCTTAACAATGAGAATACATTCAATAGGATAGGTCGAATGATGGAACTGTGAAGCCTGATATTATTTCCGTGATAATGAATATGTTCCATTGGTGGTATCCAAGTAAAACAAGCGAAGAAAGCGCTTGTTTTACTTGGAGAAAGGTTTGTGACTAGGAAAGATTTGGTGCGAGAGGACTCACGTAGCCATCGGGCTTTATCGCCAACACATCACAGTTTAATTGGTCGATGGTATGCTCAGCGGTGTTGCCAATAAATATGGCAGATAAACCAACACGCCCCGTCGTTCCAAGTATGACTAATTCTGCATCGAGCTGTTTAGCCACTGCAGGAATAACATCTTCTGGCAATCCCTCCTGACAATATGTCTGCGCTTCGTCAATACCATGTTTTTGCCTTAGCGCTTTCATTTCAAGTAAATGATGGCCTCGAACAGCATCAGTGTAAGATGCAGGATCAAACTCTGGTAACTCAATCGTGACATTGACGGGTGTTGCAGGGTAAGCATTGACGAGGTTAACTTCTGCATTGAGCAATTTGCTCATCGCATTTGACTCATCTATGAGCTTGTCATTAAGCGGTATATGCGTTTCGTTTTCGGAAGACACATTGACGGCAGTGAGTATTTTACCGTTTTCTGGCCAACCGTGTTCTTTTACTAATAAAACGGGACAAGGACATTTTCGGAGTAAATGCCAGTCTGTCGGGGTGAAAATAACGGAGCCTAGTTTATCGTGCTCGTGTGTCGCTTTGACTAATAAGTCATGATTGCTATCAAACACTTGGGCAATCATGCTTTCGTAAGGGCGATTGTGCCAAACAACATGGGGAATCACTTCAACGCCTTGTGTGTCTTGGGCTGTCACCAATGAGGCAACCCATTCTTCACGTTGACGAAGTACACCGGAACGCATAGCTTGACGCTCTTCTGCTGATAGCATCGAGGTCATTTCGTAAGAAAAGTCGTAGATAGCAAGGAAAAGGGTAAGCTTAACACCGGCAGACGATTTTCTGGCGATATCAAGTGCTCGCGAGAGTGCGGGCTGTTCTTCGTGGTCGGGATCGATAGCCACGAGCAAGTTGGTATATCTGTTCATAACAAACCTCCAGCTTGGTGATGCCGATACTTTACTGTAACGCAATCTTAGCGGATAGTGAGATAAATTCAGATATATAAACGTAAAAAAAGAGAAATGGCGCGTAAAGCGCCATTGGGAAATTTGTCAATTTGTGAGAGCGAGTTACTTGCTGATTCCAGCGAGTCGGCCCAGTTCTTCTTGGTCTAGTATCGTAATGTATTTGCCTTTTACGCTTAACATTTCGCTTTTCTGGAAACGTCCAAGTAAGCGGCTGATCGTTTCAACCGTTAGGCCGAGATAATTACCAATATCACCACGAGTCATAGTAAGGCGAAACTCTTTTGCAGAGAATCCGCGCTGAGAGAATCGAGTAGACAAAGTATGCAGAAACGCAGCTAAACGCTCTTCAGCATTTTTCTTTGACAAAAGTAGGATCATTTCTTGATCCCCTTTAATTTCGCTACTCATTAATCGCATGATTTGTTGACGAAGTTTCGGCATTTTACCTGAAAGGTCATCAAGTATCTCAAAAGGGATTTCACAAACCATTGAGGTTTCAAGAGCTTGGGCAAAGCTAGGGTGAGACATGTGATTAATAGCGTCGAAGCCGACGAGATCACCAGCCAGATGGAATGCAGTGATTTGCTCATCACCTTGCTCTGTGATGGTGTAGCTTTTTATCGTACCTGAGCGAATGGCATAAAGTGAACGAAGTGCGTCGCCTGCTTGGAACAATGGCTGACCTTTTTGAATTGGCTTCTTCCGTTCAATAATTTGGTCAAGCTGATTTAGCTCACTTTCACTCAAGGTGAAAGGGATACAGAGCTGACTGATACTGCAGTCCTGACAATGGATTGCGCACCCGCCGGATTGAACTCGTTTAGTGATGATCTTGTCTTGAATCATGAGCCTGCTTTGCCAAATTGATTTGAGTCAATATTTTACCACTTCTACATGATAAATCGAGCCTTAGTACAACTGATTGTATACAGAATAAGCGGTAACTATTCCGTACATTAGTAGTATCATCGATGAGAATCTTCTAAAAATCAGGTTGTTAAGTAACTTTTTGGCTGCTTCAGCAAAAGAGCCAATAAGTAGCATTGCAGGGAGCGTTCCTAGGCCAAATGCGAGCATTATCAATAATCCATGTAACGCATTACCAGATACTGCTGCCCAACTTAACGCTGAATAAACCAATCCGCATGGCAACCACCCCCAGATCATGCCAAATGGAAGTGCTGCCCATGGGCTTCTCAACGGTAGAAATCTAGAAGATAGGGGAGAGATATGTCTCCACAGTACTTTACCAATTCTCTCTACATAAGACAGTCCGTTCCAGAACTGTCCTATATATAGTGCTAATAAAATCATCATGATAGCAGCAGCTAGTCGTAACCAAATGAGCCCTTGAGACATTTGACTAATACCGATAACACCGGAAACTACGCCGCCACCAATTGCTCCAATGACGCTATAAGACAACAGTCGTCCGCCATTGTAAAAAAGTAAAAATGGCATTTTACTTTTGTCAGTAGGCGTGCCAAAGGAAACGGCGGCAGCGACGCCACCACACATCCCTAAGCAATGGCCTGCCCCCAAGAGGCCAACCATAAATGCAGCAATGAAATCAGCGTACGGCATTACTGTTCTTCCGAACTATCAGGCTTATTTTTTTTGCTTGCTGGTTCGCTGTCGTCATCAAGAAGAATATTCATTCCCTGACGCTCCAGATCTTCAAATTGTTCGGTTTTTACCGCCCAAATGAAAATGCCAACAGCAACACAGACAAGCAAAATGGCTATAGGTATTAGAATATACAGGCTTTCCATAACTACTTATCCTTTAAGCGTTCGATAAGGTCTTTCTTAAAGAGACGCAAAGAGTTGGTGACCACAATGACGGAGCTGCCTGACATACCTGCAACGGCAATGTATGGAGCAACAAAACCCATTACGGCAAGCGGCAAAATAACGAGGTTGTAGCCTAGTGCCCAAGCAAGATTCTGGCGGATTATCTTTTGCGTAAAACCCGCCAAATGACGCGCATCAAGGAGCTTTGTAAGATCATCACCCAGTAATACCATATCCGCTGACGCTTTCGCGACATCAGTCCCGCCACCCATAGCAACAGAGAGGTGAGCACCAGCCAATACAGGGGCGTCATTGACACCATCTCCAATCATCATCGTGATTTGGTCTTTTGGCAGGGAGTTAAGGTAATCAAGTTTACCTTGCGGTGACACGCCAGAAACAAGCTCATCAATGCCAAGTTGTGTCGCAACGGCTTGGGCTGTTTTTGAGTTATCACCGGTTAGCATTGTTACCGCAATGCCAGCTTCATGAAACTTATCGATAAGCGTTTTACTGCTTACACGGATAGGGTCTACGAGTTGGAAAGAGGCAACTTTTTCACCTTCACAAGAGAGCCAAATCTGATGGTCTATCGTTTTGGCTTCATGCGCGTTTGTTAATGCAAACTCGGGCTTACCAATTCGCCATTCTTGACCAAGGTAAATGCCTTTCAAGCCTTCACCAATAACATTTTCAACCTGCGTAATGCCATCTGCCGCTTCAATGTCGCAGAATGCTTCTGCAATTGGATGGTTAGCGTATGATTCTAGTGCTGCAGCAATACTAAAAGCTTGCTCAGAAGATGTACCACCATAAGTCGCACTGTGCGATAAGGTGATATTGCCTTCTGTGAGTGTGCCTGTCTTGTCGACAATAACCCGGTTAACCTTAGTCAGCGTTTCAAAGACGTGACCGCGACGTAGTAAGATCCCGAGCCTTCCAAATGTCGACGTCGAGCATGTCAACGCAGTAGGTGTAGCTAGAGACAGGGCACATGGGCAGGTAGCCACTAATACCGACAACATGATCCAAAAGGCATCGTCAGGGCGATGGCTCTGCCAATACCACCAAGTTAACGCAGAGATCAATAAGATGACCGCCACGAAATACCTAGCGACGATATCGGCTATTTGAGCAACTCGCGGTTTCGCGAGTTGCGCTTCATCTTGAAGCTGCACGATATGGGCAATCAAGGAGTCCTTTTTCTCTGCTGACACTTTCACATTAACATTACCATCAATGTTGAGCGTTCCTGCAAATACTGAGTGACCAGACTCACGAGCTTCTGGCATCGACTCTCCGGTTAGCATGGATTCATCAACGGTGGTGACGCCTTCAGTAATAACGCCATCAGCAGGAAAGGGTTCTCCTGGAAGCACGCGAACGATATGACCGACCGAAAGTGATTTGGCCGGGATTTGCTCACCAGAATCGAGTGTTGCTAAACGCGGTATCAGCTTAAGTAAATTTGCACTTGCCGCTGCCGCTGTTCGACGCGCACGCATTTCAAGGAAACGACCAACAAGCAAAAAGAAGGTAAACATCGCAATCGATTCGAAAAACACCTCGCCGACGCCGGTGACAGTGGCATATAAGCTGGCAAAATAGGCGAATAACAACGCAATGGATACGGGAACATCCATACCGAGTGTTCTTGCTTTCAAGTTACGCCACGCATTGATGTAGAACGGCATGGCCGAATACAGCAGAACCGGAGTGGCAAAGATCAAACTGACCCAACGGAAATAATTTCGGAAAGATTCATCCATATCACCAAAGACTTCGAAATACATAGCAACGGCCAACATCATAACCTGCATGGTTGCGAGACCAGCAACACCCAACTTATAAAGGTATTGCTTCATCGTACGGTGATATTGCGCTTCTTGATTATCTGCCTCGAAAGGCGCGGCTTTGTAACCGAGGTTATGAATTTCCCCAAGTAACGTACTTAGCTTGGCTTTTGAGGGATCCCAGCGCAGTGTGGCGCGATTTGTGGTCGTATTTACTTGAATACGAGAGACGCCAGCTTGGGCACTGATTTGTTTCTCGATTAACCAAGCACAGGCGGCACAGGAAACGCCATCGACAGAAAGAATAACTTCATCAATACCGTTCTCATGGCGGACAAACTCTTGCTGAACATCTTCGTTGTCGTAAAGGCTGAGGGATTGAAGCTCTTCTGGGACGAGGTTTGCTCTTTCTGCAGGTGCAGTGCGGTACTCGTAATATGAGGTTAAGCCGTTCGCAACGATGGTTGTTGCAACGGCCTCACAACCCGGACAGCACATCGTACGGTTTGCGCCCTGAATTTCGACTTGGTAGGAGTCACCAGTTAATACTGGCTCTCCGCAGTGATAACAATCTTGCGTCATTCCTTGATCTGACCATACAACTTAACAGGTTCTGAAGATGGGAGGTTTGCACGTCCATTCAGTGCCCAAGAGCCATCAAACGCATTAAGTTCGATATACCAAGGTCCTTCAAGTGGCTCTGAGAGAGCGATACGATAACGACCGTTAAGGTCAGCATTGACCATTTGTTCAATATCTTTGTTAGCAAGGGTACGGTGCTGGAATGTCACTTTTAGGGTAGGGAATTGCTTGAGTTGACCCTTGTCGAGGGTGAACACGGCAGAGTCTTCTTGCATCGTTAAAAACGCAGACAGTGATAAGGAATCGGCATGACGAAGTCGAGAAAGGTCCTGATTAATGCCTTTGCCTTCTTTGTAATAATCTTCTGCGACGAGAGAAACCTGATTTTTGCTGAATAACGTGAAGGTGAATAAGCTAGCAACGACAACTGTGCCGGGCAATGCAATCAGGAACCAAGGCCAGAACTGCTTATACCATGGTTTGTTCATATCGCTTTCCTGTATTTACTAATTTCTTGGGTAAAAAAGCCCCTGAATGCAGGGGCTTAACAACAACGACTTCTTATTGATTTTGTGTATTGCTTAGTTGCCAAACATACGCAGAAAGAAGTTGGATCTTATCTTCGTCCAAAATATCTTTCCATGCTGGCATCACGCCTTGACGCCCATAGCGAACGGTATCTTCAACGGCTTTACGAGAGCCACCAAATAACCAGACGTTATCTGTTAGGTCAGGTGCACCAAAGGCAGGGTTACCTTTACCATCCGTACCATGACATGCGGCACAAACAACAAAGCGCGCTTTACCTTTCGCCGCTTCTTCTGCATTCACTTTACGACCTGAAAGGCTCAGAGCATACGCAGAAACTTCCTTAACACCATCTTCACCAAATGCATCTAACCATGCTGGCATGTTACCGACACGACCATGTAACAAAGTAGCTTTGATAGCTTCAGGCTCACCGCCATACAACCATGCTTTATCAGTTAGGTTCGGGAAACCTGACTGACCGCGAGCATCAGAGCCGTGGCACTGAGCACAGTTCTGAATGAACAAGCGCTGTCCCACTTTAACCGCTTCTGGGTTCTTGGCGATTTCAGTAATTTCAAGTAGCTCATCGCTACCAGGCTGGTAAGCAAGCTGACGGAAGGTCTCACCAAAGATCTCGTTTGCAGAAGATAATTCACGAGCATATTGGTCAATACCCTCGCTATTTACCATCAATTCACGAGATTGCTCGATGTTTTTGACGTTCTGCGCTGAACTCTGCCAATTGAATAACCCTTGGAAGTTTCCTAGGCCTGGATAAAGCGCCAAGTAAACGGCACCGAATACAATGGTTGCCCAAAACATGTAGGACCACCATTTCGGTAGGGGGTTATTCAATTCACGAATACCATCGTATTCGTGGCCCATATCTTCACCGTCAGCAATACCTTTAAGGTCTTTGCCACACCAAATAATCAGTGCAGCACACCCAACTAGCGTACCGACGACAATGACAGTGATAAATAGACTCCAAAATGTCGTCATTTGTTATCTTCTCCTGTCTTTTTTGCACCTTTTTCCTCATCCGCAAAGACAAGGTTCGCAGCGTCTTCAAATTCCGTTTTACGACGGCTGCTGTAGGCCCAAAGCACTATCCCAATGAAGCTCACAAAAATTACGAGTGTCCAGATACTATGGAACGAAACAATTTCCATAACGATTCCTTACTTCATTGCGTGGCCGAGAGACTGAAGGTAAGCAATTAATGCTTCCATTTCAGTTTTTCCTTGAACGTCAGCTTGTGCGTTCTCGATTTGCTCGTCGGTGTATGGCACGCCGAACATATCTCGGAAAACTGTCAGTTTTCTCTCTGTCGTATCGCCTGATAACACATTTTCAGCTAACCAAGGGAAGCCAGGCATGTTTGACTCAGGCACAACGGCGCGAGGATCAATCAAGTGAACGCGGTGCCATTCGTCAGAATAACGACCACCAACACGAGCCAGATCAGGACCAGTACGTTTTGAACCCCACAAGAATGGGTGCTCCCAAACACTTTCACCCGCTACGGAATAGTGACCGTAACGTTCGGTTTCAGCACGGAATGGACGAATCATTTGGCTATGACAAACGTTACATCCTTCGCGGATGTATATATCACGGCCTTCCATTTCTAGTGCAGTGTAAGGACGTAGGTTATCTACAGGTTCCGTTGTTTGCTTTTGGTAAAGCAATGGCGTGATTTCAACCAGTGCACCTAAGCTGATAGCAATAACGATTAGGATTGCCAACAGACCAACGTTTTTTTCTACTATTTCGTGACGACTAGTACTCATTCGTCGATCTCCTTATGCTGGTTGCTCAACGGCTTTCAGGCTAGCTTTCGGCGCGGAGATGGTTTTGTACGTGTTGTACGCCATCAAGAACATGCCAGAGAGGAAGATAGCTCCACCAACGAATCGAACGAAGTAAAACGGGTACGACGCTTCTAATGATTCTACAAAGCTGTAGGTCAAGGTGCCGTCAGTGTTAACTGCACGCCACATCAAACCTTGCAGTACGCCTGAAATCCACATCGCAACGATGTATAGGACAGTACCGACTGTTGCCAACCAAAAGTGAACGTTGATTAGGTTGAGCGAGTACATGCGCTCTTGATTGAATAACTTAGGGATCAGGTGATATACCGCGCCAATAGAGACCATGGCTACCCAGCCCAATGCACCGGAGTGAACGTGACCAATTGTCCAGTCGGTATAGTGAGACAGGGCGTTAACCGTCTTAATCGCCATCATTGGACCTTCAAACGTGGACATACCGTAAAACGACAGAGATACCACAAGGAAACGAAGGATTGGGTCATAACGTAGTTTATGCCAAGCACCAGACAGGGTCATGATACCGTTGATCATGCCGCCCCAAGATGGCGCGAACAGAACGATAGACATCACCATGCCCAACGACTGAGTCCAGTCTGGAAGTGCAGTGTAGTGAAGGTGGTGAGGACCAGCCCATATATACAGAGAGACAAGCGCCCAGAAGTGAACGATGGATAGACGATAAGAGTAAACCGGGCGACCAGCTTGCTTTGGTACGAAGTAGTACATCATACCTAGGAAGCCTGCAGTCAAAAGGAAGCCTACAGCGTTGTGTCCATACCACCATTGGATCATGGCATCTATTGCTCCAGCGTAAATCGAATACGATTTCATGCCAGAGACAGGGATAGCCATGCTATTCACAATGTGCAAAACGGCAACGGTGATAATAAATGCACCAAAGAACCAGTTTGCGACATAAATATGGGACGTTTTACGTTTTATCATGGTCCCAAAGAAAACCACGGCGTATGAAACCCAAACGACCGCAATAGCGATATCGATTGGCCACTCTAACTCAGCATATTCTTTACCACTGGTGTAACCCATAGGTAAGGTAATTGCTGCAGATAGAATAATTGCTTGCCATCCCCAGAAAGTAAATTCAGCCAGCTTTCCTCCGAACAGTTTTACCTGACATGTGCGCTGAACAACGTAATAAGACGTTGCGAACAGTGCACTTGTGCCGAATGCGAAGATCACTGCATTAGTATGCAGAGGACGCAGACGGCTGTAGGTCAGGTATGGAACATCGAAGTTAAGCGCAGGCCATACCAACTGAGCGGCAATGAGAACACCAATACCCATGCCCACAATACCCCACAAAATTGTAACGAGGGTAAATTGACGGAC
Source organism: Enterovibrio gelatinilyticus (assembly GCF_028683095.1). Lineage (GTDB taxonomy): Bacteria > Pseudomonadota > Gammaproteobacteria > Enterobacterales > Vibrionaceae > Enterovibrio > Enterovibrio gelatinilyticus. The sequence goes on from NZ_JAJUBC010000001.1 coordinate 105,506, forward strand.
AACGCGGTAATTGTATTCGAGTTCAAGCTGCTTATCTTGGCTCATATTGCATGCTTCCACTTTTTAATTACTACACTCACGTATATACAAAGTGACTTAGTGTCACAATGCCACCCAGGAGCAATGCAATGCGAATAGTGCTTGATTTATACCCACTTGATGCATTCCATTGCTATTTTATTGTAAAAGTGGCATTTTCGGTGTTGATAATACTTCACTTATTCAGTTAAAAACAGGTCTCTAACCACACTCGGTTTACCCTTAGGTAACATTTCTACTAAAACTTTGAGCTCTGTAACACGGGAAAAGCAAAGTCATATGGCTGCAGAAAAATTAACCACCGGTCGTTTAATACAAATATTAGTCGTTATGGCTGCACTTATTGCGGCATTTATTTGGCGAACATTTGACTATTCGGATTCAACTAATGTCTTTCAATGTGAGATGTCTTCAGGGGGTTGTCAGTTCACTGTGAATGGCACTCAAGTTGAAGTTTTGGCTAAAAAACAGTCAGATAAGTCAGTCTTGCTTGTGGTGAATTCCGCCATCAATCCATCGTCTTTATATGTTAATAGAGGCTCAGTTAAGACAAAGATCGACGTGAAAAATATCGAGGTAACTGAGAACAATCGCGCTTATCTTTACGCTTTATCAGACAATGTTAAATATAGGGCAGGGGATAAATTGACATTAATCATTGATCGAGATCAAATAGAAATTAACTTTTAACAACAAATTAATATTTATGCGATTAGGGTTAACATTTTGATGATTGGTAACGAATATTGAGTGAAAGTTATAAAATCTTACATAAAAGCAGCGGAAGGCTGCTTTTTTACTGCTTATTTATCCCTCAGATTTTCAATATAGAAAGCCTGACGATAGATGGCGCGGGCATGTGAGGACGTTAGATAATGTATCAGGTTAGAGACATCAGTGGAGATATCCGAGAACACTGAGCTTTCCATCAGTTTTTCGTCCGCCTTTGTTGATATCACAACGTAATTTACTCGAAGCGCACTAGGTTTTTCGTATAAATGAGATTGGGCACACAAAGCTAAGTGTATCGCTTTTAGCGACTCTGTTTGTGTGTCGTCATTTGAAACGATGACATAGGTGAGTGGGAGAGTCTGTACTGATTCTTTCAACACCACGGACGAAAACAAGGAGTGGTCTTCAAGCGGCATTCGAATGCCTTGCACCTCGGCTGCAGACACCATGGCAACAATGCCATCAATGGATGAAACACACCGTTGTGTCCATTCAACTTCAGACAAAATCATGTTTTCATCTTTAGGCTGGCAATAACGATAGCGAATGCGAGGCTCTTCAGCCGCCAATCGATAGCCTTCTTGTTCATCGTCGTCAAGATAGACGACGACATTTCCTTTTTCTGCCAACCGTTTACTGACTTGTTGGCCCAAACATTGTATTTGGTTTACGACTAAATAGAGCTGGCTATCCATGGCGAGCGAAATATTGGCCTTCGATGTCGCAATTCTATCGTCTATTAATAGAGATTTCAGTGATTAAACGAAAAGATTAGACCGAAAAACTGGTGTTAGCCGAAAGGAGAGCGCTATTATTGATTTAACTGTAGAAAACACGATAGAACTGAAATCCATGAGAATTGCGACATCGTCGTCTACTGATTCAAATGCCATGTCTGCTGTGCAAGCGGTCGCTGAGGAGATACGTTCTGTTATCTCTTCACCTGCGCTCATCTTGGTGTACTACACGGAAACGCAAGACGCTGAAACATTAAGGCAAGCGTTTAGACATCAATTTCCAAATGCATATATCGTTGGATGTTCATCTTGCCGCGGCACAATGACTGAAAAAGGGTATGTCGGCGGTCATAACTTAGCGGCATGGGCGGTGCAAGATGACGCGGGCACATATGGAACAGCACTTTGCTCATTGTCTGAAACTTCTGATATAGACACGAGTGCAAAACAGGTTTTACAACGAGCCATTGAAAGCAGTGGTAGACCTGGAGAGCTTCCTGCCCTGATTGCCCTTCATGCCACACCGGGTAATGAGGAAACCATACTTCGTGCCATTCGAAGTGAATTAGGTGTCAACATTCCTATTATTGGTGGAACAGCTGCTGATGATGGTGTCAGCGGTAATTGGTCGTTGTTCAATAGTGACAGTGTCACGGACTCTGGCATCGCTATGGCGGTCTTTTTTCCTTCTGCCCGAGTGAGCTATTCTTTTCACAGTGGGTATGCGCCGTTAGGTGATTGTGCCGTAGCGACCAAAGTCAATGGTAGAACCTTGCTCGAGTTGGATAATGAGCCTGCTTCTGAGGTTTATGGGCAGTGGTTTCAAAATGCGACGGGACAATCTATTGATGAAGACGACTTGTTTGCTCAATCAACCTTGTTTCCATTAGGAAGGCAAACCGGAGAGATTCACGGTATGCCTTACTATACCTTGTCTCATCCTGCTTCCGTATCAGATGACGGCGGCATAAACATGTTCTGCAATCTTCGTGAAGGGGAAACCGTCCATTTCATGTCAGGAACTAAAGAGATGCTAGTGTCTCGTGCCGGGAGAGTCGTTGATTCTGCAAACGAGCATGAAAGGTATACGTGTGATCCGATAGGGGGCATTGCGATTTATTGTGCTGGGTGCATGCTACACGTTAGAGAGTCATTGGATGATGTTGCGGCGAATATGAACCGCGCGATGCAGAAAGCCCCCTTTATATGTCCTTTCACGTTTGGAGAGCAAGGACAGTTTCTCGGGGGCGAGATTGCTCATGGAAATTTGATGATTTCAGCTGTTTTGTTCCACAAGGATGAATTATGACGGGCGCTGTATCCGAGAAGTTGCAGGAAACGCTCTTTGAATTGAATCGCGTTGAAGAACGAGAGCATAAATTCAAAGAGGAAAACCGAGCGATCCTTTCTGCCATTTCCGCCATGTCAGGGGCCAGCAACAAAATAGAAGTGTTTAATACACTTCTTAAAGTGATCGAGCGTTACGTTTCATTTGAAAATGCTCTGGTACTCACACGAAACAAAGATACAGAAGATAGTTATTCGTGTCTTGTATCGACCTCGCACGAAGTTGAAAAATTCCAATGGCAAGATGGCGGCACATTTTCACGCTGTGTGAATGGCCAAACTGTTATCTTATATGCGCCAGATAGAGTACGAGAATTCGACTTGCTCGATGCATCAGATTTTGACTCCTGCCGTTCTGCTTTGGTGACTGGCATGACGGTGAATGCTAGCGAATCTATTCTTCTGCTCTTCTCTTCCCAAAAGGGAGGGTTCGACATCAAAGCCCAGCAAGTTATCGAACGCTTTCGACCACTGATTGAACGAACAATCATTGATATAGATTATCGAGAACGCCTCCAGTGCTTGGTTTCGGTTAAAACCCAAGAGCTTACAGCTAGTCGTCAGCGATTCAGAGATTTTGCTAAAACAGCGGGGGATTGGTTCTGGGAAATCAATAATAACCTGCAGTTTACTTATTTGTCGTCACCATCAAACGAAGCGCTTTCAACAGAACCTCAAGCTATTATGAGCCAGTTTGATCGGCAGCCTGAAGTAAAGAAAAGGCTGATGGATCTAATCCAACTAGAGCAGCCGTTTTCAGAAGTGGAATGGAAAGTTTTTAGTCAGGGAGCTGAGCAATGGATCAGCCTTTCCGGTAGGCCTTATTACGATAAGCGCGGAAACTGCTTAGGTTTCAGAGGGACAGCAAAAGATATTACAACGCGAAAGCAGCGATTGCATGAACTACAAATGGCGAGGAGACAGGCAGAATCAGCGAATGCCGCGAAATCACAATTCCTTGCCATGATGAGCCATGAAATTCGGACACCGCTTAATGCAGTAATGGGTTTGCTTGATGCCCTTCAACAGTCGCCAATTAATGAAGAACAAGAGCAATGGGTTCTCCAAATGGATAAGTCAGCCCATCTTTTGTTGACGATCATTAATGATGTTCTAGATTTATCTCGCGTAGAATCTGCTCGTTTTGCGCTACATCCCGAGAACATGAGCCCAAGAGAATGTATCTCTGTGGTGTTCAACCAGCTAAAAGAAGCGTCTTCCAGCAAGGACATAATGTTGGAAATGGATGTTTCTAATGATGTGCCCAATCTCATCTATCAAGACGGTAATCGTTTTACGCAAATATTGTTAAACCTGGTTGGAAATGCAGTGAAGTTTTCGGATACGGGTGAAATCAACGTATCAATGTGGGCGGAAGGGAGAACGCTAAAACTCAGCGTTCAAGATTCAGGGATTGGCATTGCTCCAGAAAGAAAAAGAGATATTTTTCAGCCATTTACTCAGGCTGATGGCAGTATTACCCGTAAATACGGGGGTACCGGTCTCGGGCTTTCTATTTGTAAAAAGCTTGTATCAATGATGCAAGGTACGATCGACTTTGAAAGCCAACTAGGCGTTGGGACGACATTCTATATCACCATTCCTCTCATTGAACCTCCGATGCAGGAAATCGTTCAAAAAGACAAGACGGAAAATAGCGAGGTAAAACCGCTGAGAGTTTTGGTTGCCGAGGATAGCAAAGCAAATCAAATGGTTGTTAGGCTCATGCTGGAAAAAGCAGGTCATTCTGTCGTTCTGGCAAACAACGGCCAAGAAGCGATAGAAATATTGGACCGTGAAGGGAGAGAGTCGCCATTTGATATAGTTCTCATGGATATGTCTATGCCTGTACTTTGTGGTATTGAGGCAACAAAACAATTGAGAGCAAAAGGCTTCGCACAACCGATTATCGCCTTAACAGCTAATGCAATGAACGAAGATAGAGAGAAGTGTCTGCAAGCCGGAATGGATGATTTTGTTACAAAACCAGTGCGCTCAGTAATCCTTAAGCAAGCATTACAAAGACACACAGTAGGGAATGTAACAACCTAAATTGTTTTTCTTCCTATTCGGCTTAGTGTCATATTACTACGCGGTGACGTTCTAATAATCTGTGGTTTTGATTGTTCAATAGTGTTCTATCGGCACGGTTCTAATTACGTGGTTTGTTAGATGTGGCACTAAGCAAGAACTCGCTAAACGCGAGTGCAATAGGCGAGAGTTTTTTTTCCTTTCGATGAACCAAATACCAATGCCGAATGATAGGCATGTTCTCAACATCAAGGACTTGAAGCCGTTTAGTCTCCAACTCCAACTCAATGGTATGACTAGATACAATGCCCAAGCTTAGTCCGGCTGAAACAGCTTGCTTGATGGATTCACTCGCACTCATTTCCGCAGACACGATGAGCGATAACCCGTGATTGTGAAAGAATCGCTCAATCGAAAACCGAGTACCTGATCCTTGCTCTCGAACTACCATTGGTTCTTTGGCAATCCTAGACAATGGGATATTGGTTTCAGCGCACAGCGGATGGTTAGCTGGGGCAACGACCACTAATGGATTTTCCATAAAAACGGTGGCGTTTAAATCGAGCTCTGCAGGAGGCTTGCCCATAATGGCCAAATCACATCCATTGATTTTTATGTCTTTTAGTAGGTGTTCTCGATTGGTTACTTTAAGACTGAGTTTTACATCAGGATGCTCTTGAGAGAACGATGCGAGTAGACGCGCAGCAAAGTAGTTAGCGGTACTTGCCACGGTAATGTTTAATTTCCCACGAGTTAGCTCTTTCATGCTGTCGAAAACATCTTCGGCATCGCGAAGCTGTTCTGAAATACGCTCGCAGTAACCGAGTAGCTCTTGACCCGCTTCGGTAAGAAACAACGATTTCCCCAACTGTTCGAACAATGCCAGCCCAATATTGTCTTCAAGTTGCTTGATTTGCATTGAGACGGCAGGTTGTGTCAGGTGAAGCTCTTCAGCTGCACGCGTGTAACTTGATTGAGTGGCTACGGCCTGAAAGATGTTTAGTTGTCTTAGGGTCAGATGCATACGACTACCTTGTATCAAACCACGAGATTAATGACCAAGATCCTGATTACTAGAACATCACCATCAACCTGCTCGTTTAGTCAATGAAGCAAACAAGCTAGGAAGAACGTCTGGCAGTTGAGTAACCTTATCGACAACCGTGTAATGACCTTGCCCAAATATCTGACCGACATAATTATCTGCGTCAGGATCGATCGTCAGGCAGTATGGGATCACACCTTGGCTGCATAGTTCGTCGACAGCACGCCTTGTATCGGCTTGAAGATATAGCGGGTCGCGAACATCAACATCTGCGGGTTCTCCGTCTCCTACTAATAACAGTAGTTTCTTTCGTTGTGGCTGTTTAGCCAAAAATGTTTTGGCATGACGCAATGCTGTACCCATCCGTGTAGATAGGCCGCCTTGTATACCCGCTAAACGTGACTTGGCTTTGTCGTCATATGCTTCGTCAAAATCTTTGAATCGTTGATATTGCACATCCTCTCTACCGTTGGATGAAAAGCCATGTATTGCGAAGGTATCTCCAATCCCATCAAGCGCTGATGCCAACATGACTGTGGCTTCCTTAGCGACATCAAGAATGGTACGGCTTTCGTCATCGTTGGGTATTGTATCAAGCGTTGATTGAGATAAATCCAACAGGACCAATACTGCGACATCTCTTTCTTGCCGCTTCAGACGTTGGTCAATGTTCATTTCTGGCAATGCGCCGCGACGTAGTTCTTTCATCGCGTCTATCGCAGCATCTAAGTCTAGGCCGTCACCGTCGTATTGCTTTCTCAGACGGGTAAGTCCTTTGGGCTGAAGTGTTTCAACCAGTGTTTTTATTTTTCGAACCAGCATTTGACGCTTGGCTAGAATACTGTCGATATCTTCAGAAAGACCAAGAGAGGGGCGCCGCTCTGTTAACGTTACCCAATCTGGCCGATGAGCTTGCAGTCCATAGTCCCACTCGGGGTACAAAATAGGAGGTGATATATTTTCGTTTCCCGCTAGAGCATTGGCATCTCGTTCGTTCATGCTGACATTTTCAGGGTCGCCGTCTCTGAAAAACTCAGAGTGTAATGTCCAAATCTCCTGTGCATTTTCATCGGCTAACTCGCAGTCAATTTCGTTGACCATTTGCGTGACTGTGACACTACGTCGAACTTGTTGATGTTGCTGCACTTCCCAGCGCACAAGTTCTGCTTCGCTGTCACACCACATCGCTATATTATCATCACGATAAGGCGCTAAAGGCTCCATATGGCTTGATGGTATTGAGGCCGAAATATCAAATTCTTGTATCACTTCATGGGCAAGCCAGCATCCCAAGCGCTCTATTTCTTGTGAGCTATCATGCTTATCATCATGACTTAACGTATTCCAAAATTTTGTATGTGACGCTGTAACTAATTGATGGCGGGTGTTGTCGGCCTCTATTGACGCGTCTTTATCAAGCAATGCATTTGCAATGTCTTTTAGGACCACCAAATAGCTTTCAGCCGAGGTGTTGTTGTTCTGATGATGTCGATGACATGGGTGATGAAAGCATTTCCATAAAATCTTTAATCCCGGAAACACCTCAATAGCCATTGCTTCAACGCGAGCGTCTTCAAATAAACCAATACAGATCCGCTCTAATGGTGAGAAAGCGTCACGTAAGCGAGGTCGACTGTATTTGACATGCGCTGCACAATGGGCAGACATAGCGCGGTAAAGCTGTTTGTTTAATGTTGCCTGTGTTGAGTGAGATTGCGCAGTTTCTGCGGCATTACGTGTGTTCAACGTTGCTATCGCGTCTACTGCGTCTGGCAATAAAATGACGCCATCCTCTATTGTCGCTAATTGAGTCGTCATGATAGGAGAGGTTGCTATTTTGGAATGGGTGTCTTTCATGGGGCTAACATCAGTCGTATCGCCGTTCGCGAATAACGACTTGTGCATAGATATAGGCCGCATAAAGAAATCGCTCCCCCATACTGCACGGAGAAAAAAGTGTACTTGTCGCTGAACATTGCTGAAAAGAGTGCCTTTTCGCTGTTTTTGAAACACGGTCAGGCTTTCAGTCGATGCCAGAGAAAAGTATGCATCAAGCGCTTCATATTGATGAGCATGCGCGTTGGCACCAAAGAGAACCCAGTATCTAAAGCCGCTAAACGGTAAAGCTTGTAAATACAAAGACGCGTTATCTAAAACAGATTTGAGATTGCGAGGTGCTTTCAATACCAGTAATTCAATGAGCTGCAGGTAAGCGAGGAATTCTTTCGATGAGTTCAGCTGAGTGGCGACTTTGGGCAGTGAATAGAGAAACTGCGCTTGCCGCGCCGAGCTTACCCATCGTCCAAGTTCCATTGTCGTTGAATAAATCTTTCGAGTGACGCTGTCACTTTTTGTCTGGGGTGTTTTTTCAGCGATACAAACATCACTTTCGAAGGGAATATCTTTGAGACCTGAAGCGAAAGATAAATAAGGAATAGTCAGGACCCATGCAAAGGTTATTGGATCAAAACGTTTATTAGACATAAACGATCGAATGGCCTGATAAAACGATGCGAGTTCATCTGACTGGAGCAAGTGTTGAGCATCGGATAGTGCCACCTCAATGTCTTCGAAATGAATGTCATCACTTTCGGAGTTGGAATTAGCACCATTGTGTCTCTCGACGACCAGTTTGATGTCTTGAATAGAAAGAGGCGTTCCATCATCCATTTTATGTGCTCCTATGCTATTTCTGCCCGCGTGTGTTTTGCCCGGCATGGCTTCATCAATCCGAGTATTCGCATACTGATTAGTTAGAAACAGCCCATGACCGTGGCTTCTAATGTGTCTCGAATATCTGGGTCATCGCTGAGTGGGCGTACCAACGCCATATGACAGGCTGATATGGCAGGGATGCCTTGACTGATCAACTGCGCGGTATAGACAAGAAGTCGCGTCGAAATACCTTCAGTAAGGCCATGCCCAACAAGGTTTCTTGCGTGAGTGGCGATTTGAATAAGACGTTGAGCAGTATCTCTATCCACACCGGTTTCATGGCAGACAATGAGGATTTCAGTTTCCTCGTCAGGATAAGTGAACTCCAACGCTGCAAAGCGTTGTTTGGTTGATGTTTTTAAATCCTTCATGATCGTTTGGTAACCTGGGTTATAAGAAATCACCAATTGAAAATCAGGATGTGCAGCAAGTAATTCGCCTTTTTTTTCTAACGAAAGAGAGCGACGGTAGTCAGTCAAAGAGTGAATTGCCACTGTGGTATCTTGTCTGGCTTCAACCACCTCATCGAGGTAGCAAATTGCACCCATACGCGCAGCGAGTGTCAATGGCCCGTCTTGCCAATATGTACCATTCGCATCCAACAAATAGCGACCAATCAAATCGGATGCCGTCATGTCCTCGTGACAAGAAATGGTGATCAATGGCCTTGATAGCCGCCATGCCATATGTTCAATAAATCGCGTTTTACCGCAACCAGTCGGGCCTTTTAACATCATCGGAATGCGTGATTGATAGGCCGCTTCATAAAGCGTAATTTCTTCGCCGGATGCTTGATAGTAGGGTTCTTTGTCAACCAAATATTGTTGATTGGCAGGCATCGCTTCAATTGTCTGAGTCATTGCTGGCTTCCTGTCATTCGCAAAAAAGGGCTAGGGCGACAGCTGGATAGGTAGCTGTGCCCCGCCAATAGACAGCGTATTATGGATACTGTCACTCAAATCCGGGCGCGCGATAGATAACCATCGATGCCCCTTGGCTTTGTTGATAATTGTCATAACCAACTAACCTGACATGGTGATTGGCGTTTAGGTTGTGACAAAGCTGAGCTTCATTGAGAATCGTATCGACGTTAGTTTCTCCGAACATGGGAAGTTTCCACATGTACCAGAATGAACCACTGGCTTCCTCAGGTTCAGAGTGCTCAATCGCTGGGTTCCAACCTTTGCTGACAATGTATTCCACTTGGCGTCGAATTTGCTCTGCGGTCATACGGGGTAGGTAGGAAAACGTCTCGAACTTCCGGCTATGTTTGTCGGTTAACCTTGACGGGTAGTCCATCACTTCACTCATAGTGTCGCTCCTTTTGTTGTTACGTTTCGGGTGAGTCGTTATCCATCAACTAGGCATGAACTACATCGAGTTTATCGACCGTATCGAATTCGAATTTGACCTCTTTCCATGTTTCCATGGCTGCTTTCAGTTCTGGGCTATGTTTCGCGGCGGCAGTAAGAATGTCTTTGCCTTCGCGCTCCAATTCTTTACCTTCGTTTCTTGCTTGTGTACATGCTTCCAACGCCACTCGGTTTGCAGCCGCGCCAGCTGCGTTACCCCAAGGGTGACCTAATGTGCCCCCGCCAAATTGGAAAATGGCGTCGTCACCAAAAATCGAAACAAGGGCAGGCATATGCCATACATGGATTCCGCCCGATGCAACGGGTAACACGCCAGGCATTGAGCCAAAGTCTTGGTCAAAGAAAATCCCGCGAGAGCGATCTTCTTTGATAAAACGATCACGCATGATGTCAATCCAACCCAGCGTTGCTTCACGATCCCCCTCTAGCTTTCCAACAACCGTGCCTGAATGGAGATGGTCGCCGCCTGAAAGGCGAAGGCATTTGGATAACACGCGGAAATGAATACCATGACGAGGGTTTCTATCTAACACCGCATGCATTGCACGGTGAATGTGAAGCAACATGCCGTTTTCACGGCACCAGTTAGCGAGCCCCGTATTAGCGGTAAAACCCGCGGTTAGAAAATCATGCATGATGATTGGCATATCCAACTCTTTGGCGAACTCGGCACGACGATACATTTCTTCAGGCGTTGCAGCCGTCACATTTAGGTAATGACCTTTACGCTCACCAGTTTCACGCTCTGCACGATGAATGGCCTCGGCCACATACTCAAAACGATCACGCCAGCGCATAAACGGTTGAGAGTTAACATTTTCATCATCTTTGGTGAAATCCAACCCACCACGCAAACCTTCGTAACAAGCGCGCCCGTAGTTTTTCGCAGAAAGGCCTAATTTCGGCTTGATGGTGCAACCAAGTAGGGCACGACCGTATTTGTTCATTTTGTCACGCTCGACCTGAATACCATTTGGTGGGCCACCACAGGTTTTTACGTATGCAATAGGGAAACGAACGTCCTCTAAACGCAGCCCGCGAATCGCTTTAAATCCGAATACGTTACCCACCAATGAAGTCAGTACGTTAACCACTGACCCTTCTTCAAATAGATCAATAGGGTAAGCAACAAAGGCATAGAAGGCGGTATCGTCTCCAGGCACATCTTCAATGGCGTAAGCACGTCCCTTGTAATAGTCGAGATCAGTAAGTAGATCCGTCCAAACCGTCGTCCACGTACCTGTCGAAGACTCTGCCGCAACAGCTGCAGCAGCTTCCTCCCTCGGTACTCCCGGTTGAGGTTCTATTTTAAAACATGCAAGAAGATCGGTGTCTGTGGGAATGTACTCAGGCATCCAATATGTTTCACGATAATCCTTTACGCCGGCTTGATAACTTTTTGCCATAATCAAATTCCTTATGTATTTCTGTTTAGAAGAATGAGCCTTTGAATCATGTGTGCTTCAATGCGTTAGGCTTATATTCAGTGTTGCTATTTTCACGAGGAAGTGAAATAGAAAGTTCTTATGGGAAATATAATAAATAATTTGGATGCAATAATGTTCCCGATTGGTGTTAATTTTTCCTGAGTGTTTTTTTGCTCGCCATTCACACTTTGAATTCGCTAAAGCATCACCTATCCATCTGATTTTAATAATTTAAATTGATATTCCAATGTGTTGGGTGATGCTAATTTACTGGCGGTTTAATATCTATAAAACTCCGATATAACTATTTCTTATCATCCTGGAAACTATTCCTGATTGGTTTGTTTTGAACTGACTGTTTAATTTCAATATTGATTTCCATGATTTTACTGTGGCTTTCTCTCTGTGTGTTTTGATCTAAATCGGTCAGTGAATATTTTTAATAATAAAAAATCTCGACTTAATAAATCATACGCGTGGAAATTATTTATGTCTGGGCAATCAGGTTCAAATGGGCGGCAGGAAACCTCTATAGTGAAAAGGAGTTTATATGAACAAAGCTAAATATCTCAGTGAAGTCCACAGTGGCCTTGGCACCGATCATAGCGCTATTGACGGTTTAACGAGGCACCCAGAAATATCCAATAATATCCATCTAGAGTGCGCTACCGCACTTCGTATGCTCTGCGTCGATATGGTGGAAGCGGCCAATTCTGGTCATCCGGGTGCGCCAATGGGAATGGCAGATATTGCGACCGTACTTTGGAGAGATTTTTTAAAACACAACCCACGAAATCCTCTGTGGAGTAACCGTGATCGTTTTGTCCTTTCCAATGGACACGCGTCGTCAATGCTTTACGCGCTGCTGCACCTCACTGGCTACGACCTTCCTCTAGACGAATTGCGTCGGTTTCGTCAATTGGGCAGTAAAACCCCAGGTCACCCTGAAGTAGGTGTTACTCCAGGAGTAGAAACCACAACAGGTCCACTAGGGCAAGGCTTGACCAATGCTGTTGGCATGGCGTTAGCAGAAAAAACACTGGCGGCCCAGTTTAATCGCCCTGATTTCGACATCGTCAATCACTATACATACACCTTCTTGGGCGATGGCTGCCTGATGGAAGGTATCTCCCACGAAGCCTGCTCTTTGGCGGGCACTCTTAAATTGTCAAAGCTGATCGCTTTTTACGACGACAATGGCATTTCGATAGATGGAGACGTTGATGGTTGGTTTACCGATGACACGCCACAACGCTTTCTTTCCTATGGTTGGCATGTCATCGAAAATGTGGACGGGCATGATCCATTAGCAATTCAAGAAGCGATTCTTGATGCGCAATCGACAACAGATAAGCCAACATTAATCTGCTGCAAAACCGTGATAGGTCAGGGCTCCCCAAAAAAAGCTGGTTCTCACGACGTACATGGCGCCCCATTGGGCAGTGAAGAAGTGACTCGCACGAGAAAAGCGCTGCATTGGATTTATGAACCGTTTGAGGTTCCCACAAAAATTGGCACGTATTGGAATGGTTCTGAACAAGGCGAAATGCGTGAAACGCTATGGAACTCTCAATTTTTCGCATATGCCAAACAATACCCAGAGTTAGCCGCTGAATACACTCGCCGTGTGGAAAATCAATTGCCTTCAAACTGGTCAGCAACTGCGGAAAGGCATGTGAGAACCGCCGCTTTACAGGCGCAGAGTATCGCCAGTAGACAAGCTTCTCAGGCAGCATTGAACGCTTTTGGCCCTCAACTCCCTGAATTGATTGGCGGATCAGCTGATTTAAGTCCATCTAATAATACATTCTGGAAAGGCGCTGCGGATAACACCCCTAATAACCCAGAGGGCAACTACATACGTTTTGGCGTGCGTGAATTTGGTATGAGTAGTATTGCAAATGGTATTGCACTTCATGGCGGTTTCATCCCGTATTGCGCGACTTTCTTGGTGTTTTCCGACTACGCAAGAAACGCACTCAGAGTTGCTGCTTTGTCTCATGTGCATGCCATTTTTGTTTATACCCATGACTCCATTGGCTTAGGGGAAGATGGCCCAACTCATCAACCTGTTGAGCACCTTACTAGCTTCCGAGCCATGCCAAATATAAGCGTTTGGCGCCCTTGCGATTCTGTTGAAACCGCGGTGGCTTGGAAAAAGGCCATTGAAGACCAAAGTGGCCCTCATATTTTGGTTTTCTCGCGTCAAACATTGGCGTATCAACTGCGTCGCGCAGACCAACTCTCCTTGATTGAACGTGGTGGCTATGTGCTTCGAGAACACGATGGTCACAGGGAAGATCAGCCTGATTTGATATTGATAGCGACGGGTTCTGAAGTAGAACTCGCTATTGAAGCCGCTACCAAGCTCAACCGCAAAGGAATTCGAGCACGCGTCGTATCGATGCCTTCAACCACTGAGTTCGACAAACAGTCCAAACAATATCGCGACAGCGTGCTTCCACCTCAGGTCACGCACCGAGTTTCAGTTGAAGCTGGCTCTACTTTGGGTTGGCACAAATATGTCGGTTCAAACGGGTTCGCAATGGGAATCGACACCTTTGGTGAATCTGCACCAGCCTCAGAGCTTTATGCCCATTTCGGCTTAACGGTAGAGAACATTATTGAACAAGCCGAGCAACTGACGGCGATATGACTAAGCGCCATGAAAGGCGACATTTATAGATTTTTAATTGCAAGGAGAGAGTTATGGCACTTATCAGCTTGAGACAGTTACTCGATCACGCCGCAGAACATGGATATGGCGTGCCGGCATTTAACGTGAACAACATGGAACAAGTACAAGCCATTATGGGGGCGGCGGCGGCATGTGATAGCCCTGTTATTCTCCAAGCATCAGCAGGCGCAAGAAGCTATGCAGGTGCGGGTTTTCTGCGTCATCTTATGTTGGCGTCCGTTGAACAATGGCCCGAGATACCCGTGGTTGTCCATCAAGACCACGGAGCCTCACCGGCGGTGTGCTTGCAGTCAATTCAGCAAGGATTCACTTCCGTCATGATGGATGGTTCGCTGCACGAAGACATGAAAACGCCAGCAAGTTATGAGTACAACTGTGACGTCACTGCACGTGTGGTTGAGATGTCGCACGCATGTGGCGTATCTGTAGAAGGTGAACTGGGTTGTCTTGGTTCTTTGGAAACTGGTACCGCAGGTGAAGAAGATGGTTCAGGAGCGGAAGGGGTTTTGAGCCATGATCAACTTCTTACCGATCCGAAAGAAGCGGCACTGTTTGTTAGCCAAACCAAGGTTGATGCGTTAGCCATCGCGATTGGTACCAGCCACGGCGCTTACAAATTCACCCGTCCTCCAACTGGTGACATTCTCGATATCGAGCGTATAGCGCAAATACACCAGCAAATTCCCAACACGCATTTGGTCATGCACGGCTCCTCATCTGTGCCACAAGAATGGCTGAAAGTCATCAATGAATTCGGCGGAGATATGGGGGAAACCTATGGCGTTCCTGTCGAAGAGATTGTCGAAGGTATCCGCCATGGTGTGCGAAAAGTCAACATTGATACGGACTTACGCATGGCGAGCACTGGTGCTGTTAGACAGTTTTTAGCACAAAACCCAAGCAATTTTGATCCACGAAAGTTCCTGATTGCAGCGACAAAAGCAATGGAAGCCTTGTGTTTAACGCGTTATGAGGCATTTGGCTGTGCGGGCATGGCGTCAAAAATCACCCCCGTGAATTTAGAAATCATGTCGACGCGTTACTCGACGGGTGAGTTAGATCCTTCCGTTCGATGAGTTTCATTTGAGTGAATAAGGTATCCACCTGTAGGAGAAACACTATGTCTATTAAACACCCCATTGTTGCGGTTACAGGCTCTTCTGGTGCGGGCACATCGACAGTCAAAAATGCGATGGAGCAAATCTTCCGTCGAAATCAATTCAATGCTGCCGTGGTCGAAGGAGACAGCTACCACAAATTTGATCGTGCTGAAATGCGAGACCGTCTCAGAAAAGCCGATGAGAAAGGGAAAAATCTGAGCCATTTTGGTCCAGAAGGCAATGACTTCAATGAACTAGAGAAGACCTTTAGATCCTATGGTGAAACGGGTTCTGCATTACGTCGTTACTATGTTCACAACGAAGAAGAGGCCGTATTACACAAAGCCAAGCCAGGCACCTTTACGGAATGGTCACCTATTCCAGAAGGGTCAGATCTTCTGTTCTATGAAGGTTTGCACGGCGGAGTGGTGACACAAAGCAGCAATGTTGCTCAATTTGTTGATCTACTGATTGGCGTGGTGCCGATTGTAAACCTTGAATGGATACAGAAAATCCATCGAGATACCCATGTTCGTGGCTATAGCCGAGAAGCGGTTACCGATACGATCTTACGTCGTATGCATGACTACGTGCATTACATTACGCCTCAGTTTTCACTCACCGATGTCAATTTTCAACGTGTGCCTATGGTGGATACGTCAAACCCATTCATTTCCAGAGACATACCAACGCTTGATGAGAGCATGGTGGTTATTCGCTTCCGTGATCCAAAGAAAAGCGGCGTCGATTTTCAGTATCTACTGAACATGATTGATGGGTCATTTATGTCTCGTAGAAACAACATTGTTGTGCCGGGTGGGAAAATGGGGCTTGCCATGGAGTTGATTATGCAGCCCATGATCGAAGAACTGGTGCTACACGGTTCCAATCGTGTGAGCGTTGCGACGACTCACGATCGCTTCTCGAAGCGCGTACCTGCTTTATAGGGAATAGGGAACATTCACGATGAGAACAAAAACGACCTTTACTCGATTTATTATTGAAGATCTTCGAAAGCTGCCGGAAGCGACAGGAGAATTTACACTGTTGCTCAACGCGATTGTCACAGCGTGTAAAGAAATTGCTGATGACGTTAACCGAGGTCAGTTAATCAATGTCCTAGGCTCAGCGAAAACTGAGAATATTCAGGGGGAGACGCAGAAGAAACTCGATGTGATTTCCAATGACGTTATTCTTCGCTCTCTGGAGTGGTCTGGGCACCTTGGCGGTATGGCTTCAGAGGAAATGGAGGAGGCTTACCCCATACCCAGCCGTTATCCAAAGGGAAAATACTTACTTGTCTTTGACCCGCTGGATGGTTCTTCAAACACTGAAGTGAACGTTTCTATCGGCACGATATTTTCCATACTACGTTGTCCCGAAGGGATTGAGGAGCCGACAGAAGAAGATTTTCTTCAACCGGGCTCTCGCCAAGTATGTGCGGGTTACGTGCTTTATGGCCCAGCAACAAATTTGGTTCTCACGACAGGGCAAGGCGTAAATGGCTTCACCTTAGATAGAGATATCGGCGAGTTTATTCTGACTCACAGAAAACTCTCGATTCCTGATCAAACCAGTGAGTTCGCGATCAATATGGCCAATCAACGCCATTGGGAGCCCGCGATAAAACGCTATATCGATGAAGTTGTTGCTGGTGAAGATGGTCCAAGAGGGCGAAATTTCAATACACGTTGGGTCGCGTCTATGGTTGCAGAAGTACATCGGATACTGATGCGAGGTGGCATATTCCTCTATCCCATGGATAGCCGTGAAAATGTTCAAGAAGGGCGGTTGCGTCTTTTGTACGAAGCCAATCCAATGGGCTTTATTATTGAACAAGCAGGGGGTATTGCATCGACAGGTCGGCAACGTTTGATGGAAGTGAAACCCAACCGACTTCATCAGCGTGTCCCGGTGATCATTGGGGCGAAAGAAGAAGTAGAACGTGTCGAGCTTTACCATTCATTGATGGATCAAGAACGATCTGACAGCACTCCTCCTCATAGGCAGGAGGCGAAACAGGCGTAGCATTTTCGTGCTGCTAAATGGCCCACTTCATGTGGGCCATTTCGTTATTGGAAACTAGGAGTCTGGAAACTAGGAATTTGGAAACTAGGTATCCGATTTTCTCGCTTTCTGGTAACTCGCTAACACCTTCAACGGCAGTGCCCACGACAAGTTGAATCTAACTAATTGAAAAATAGCCAATTAACACAGTGATAACAATTGGCATTGTGCTTGCTAAACATAAAGGAGGATAAGGTCATGAAGGGAGACACCTCACAGATGATCGCCAAGTTGCATTTATACACATTGCTGAAAATGACGGATAACACAGTGTTAGCTGTGCTTTATGGAATGATCAGTCAAGCATCGAAACAGTCCATTCTTCCGCGATTCGATGGCTCTGCGTTTAACGATATTAACTATAAAGCCAACATGGATATCGTCACCGATGCTGATACCGAAATGCAATCAAGCATCATTGATGGCTTACATCGTCACTGGCCTCATATCTCAGTGCTTGGCGAAGAACAATCACATCTTATGCAACATGCGGTAATGAGTAATGACAAGCAAGCTTTTTGGGTGCTAGATCCAATTGATGGCACGAGCAATTTCGCTTTTGGTATTCCTTATTTTTGCATCTCATTGTCGCTGATCTATCAAGGGGTCGTCAGGCTTGGCTTAGTGTATGACCCTATGCGAGATGAATGCTTCTTTGCTTCCCACGGTGCAGGAGCTTGGTTTAATGGGAACCGGTTACATTCCAGAGAATTGAAAGCCAAAGCAGATCTTAAGCATGCGATGGCGTTGGTAGATTTCAAACGGCTTCCAATGGCGCTATCTGCAGGGCTCGCATCAAGGCCGCCTTATCGCTCTCAGCGTAGCTTTGGTGCGAGCGCACTCGACTGGTGCTGGATTGCCGCGAATCGATGCCAGCTCTACTTGCATGGCGATCAAAAGCTGTGGGATTACTCTGCTGGTCAATTGATTCTTCGCGAAGCCGGTGGGATGTCCTGCGCATTTGATGGTAGTTCCGTATTCAACAATAGCTTGCAGTCTAGAACCGTTATCGGCGCATCTCATCCCTTCCTTTTTGAGCAATGGCGCGAATGGTTATCTCCGTATCTACATAGCTTTGATTCGCCAATGAAACGAGGAGATGTACGCCTTATAGATCCTGGCTAATCACCGTCACCAAACTATATCACCTCAATTAAAACATTATTTTAGGCCCATATTTCATCGAATAGGGGCAGGCATCGTCTTGCCTATCATCCGCCCGCTTATTCGCTATTACATAAACATATGCGACAGACGGAAGCAGGACAAAGGAGTAAGCAATGAGCAATAAAGTAGAAGCGATAATAACGCGCTATCAGCGTCGCCGAGAAAGGCTGATTGATATGCTAATAGCCGTTCAAGAGAGTGAAGGTTACATTTCAGATTCGTCAGTGAATGTGCTGGCATCTGGATTGAACCTTTCACCGTTGGATGTGAGGGAAACCTTGTCCTTCTACCATTTCTTACGTGACACACCATCGGGTAAGCATTCGATCTATCTCGCTGATACCGTGATTGCACGTATGAATGGGTATCAAGAGGTGAAAGAGGCGCTGGAAGACGCCGTTGGCTGTGCATTTGGAAGTGTGAGTGCTGACGGAGAGATTGGGTTGTTTGATACGCAGTGTATCGGGCTTTCTGACCAAGAGCCTGCCATGTTGGTTGATGGCATTCCATTTACCCGTTTAACACCAGATAAAGTGCGCACTTTACTCGCCGCTTTGAAGGCCGGCGTATCTCCCGCGGCACTGGCTAATCCAAAGGGCTATGCGAACGATACTTTTGATTACATTGAATCGTTAGTGGAATCCAATATACGCCAGCCGGGGCCAATTTTTTTTGGGCAGAAGGTAAATATTGAACGTGTAATTAGTGACGCTGTCACTCAATTGCCCGTCGAAGTGATAGATGCCATGAGCACTTCGAGATTACGTGGTCGCGGTGGTGCGGGTTTTTCTGCCGGGCTCAAATGGCGTCTGTGTCATGACGCGCCGGGAGAGACCAAATACGTCATTTGTAATGCTGACGAAGGTGAACCGGGTACGTTTAAAGATCGCGTTATTCTCACTCATTGCCCAGAGCAGGTTTTCGCAGGCATGGTGATTGCTGGACATGCTATAGGAGCAAAAGAAGGGATAATCTACCTCCGCTACGAATACCGCCATATGGTGCCTTATCTTGAAAAAACCCTGCAGTCTATGAGAGAGGAAAAACTCTTAGGCCGAAGAATTGCTGGCAACGCTAAGTTTGATTTCGACATTCGAATCCAACTAGGAGCAGGGGCATATATTTGCGGTGATGAATCCGCATTGATTGAGTCTTGCGAAGGCAAGCGTGGTACTCCTCGTGTGAAACCACCATTCCCTGTTCATAAAGGCTTTATGGGTTGCCCAACAGCCGTCAACAACGTCGAAACACTCGCCAACGTTTCTCGAATTTTCGAAAAAGGCGCGAAGTGGTATGAGTCCATGGGCACA
Source organism: Enterovibrio gelatinilyticus (assembly GCF_028683095.1). Classification (GTDB taxonomy): domain Bacteria; phylum Pseudomonadota; class Gammaproteobacteria; order Enterobacterales; family Vibrionaceae; genus Enterovibrio; species Enterovibrio gelatinilyticus. Next base: position 125,294 of record NZ_JAJUBC010000001.1, read on the forward strand.
AAGGAATCAGCGGGCACACGATTGATCAGCGTGTCTGGCGATGTCGACAAGCCCGGTGTCTATGAAATTGAGTGGGGAATATCACTGAGTGATGTGCTTGATTTGATTAGCGCGAAAAACCCCCGAGTCGCACAAATCAGCGGACCATCGGGCGAATGTGTATCGGTCGCGAAAGATGGAAATCGTATATTTTCTTACAAAGACCTTTCTTGTAACGGCTCACTGATGGTGTTCAGTTACGAGCGGAACTTACTGGATATCATCCAGCAATTCATGCATTTTTTTGTTGAAGAATCGTGCGGGATCTGTGTGCCGTGCCGAGCGGGTAACGTGGAACTCTACAACAAGATTTCATTGATCATCGAAGGTCGAGCAGTAGAGCAAGATCTGGATGAAATCCTAGCGTGGTCGAAGATTGTTCGTGGCGCCAGTCGCTGTGGCCTCGGGACCACCTCACCCAAACCAATCATTACTTCTCTTCTGGCATTTCCTGAAGAATACAATCAAAGAATCACGACGCAACACGGTCCATTGTTAGCATCATTCGATCTTAATGCCGCGTTGTCTGAGTTCACCGTCGCCACTCAAACCCTCAATAGCACGAGCAGTGACCAATCTGTGGAGGTATCGAAATGACTATCACGTTAACGATCGACGGAAAAGAAGTCACGGCTGAAGAGAGTCAATCCTTAATTGATGTCGCGTTAGATAACGGCATTTATATTCCTTCATTGTGTTATGAGCGAGGCAAACCCTGCTTGGGAACTTGTCGTGTTTGTACCTGCAAAGTGAATGGCACTAACGCTGCTTCATGCACGGTGCCAGTGTCCGATGGGATGGTTGTTGAGGTGAACGAACCTGAAACCAAAGACATTCGAAAAGCGCTGGTGGAAATGCTGTTTGTAGAAGGTAAACACAACTGCCCAAGCTGTGAAAAAAGTGGGCGGTGCGATTTACAGGCTGTTGGGTATGAAACAGGCATGATGGTGTCCCGTTTTCCATATCGTTTCCCAGTCACCCAGGCCGATTTTCGCTCCGAAAAAATATGGCTTGAGCGCGATCGCTGCATTTTTTGTCAGCGCTGTGTCGAGTTTGTAAAAGATCGTGAAACCGGACGGAAGATATTCAACATTGATGGGCGAGGAACCAATGCTCGGATCGAAATTGACGTTGCACTTGCGGACAAAATGTCTGACGAGCAAGTCACAGAAGCAATGGAATTGTGCCCTGTGGGTTGCATCTTGAAGAAAGGGGTTGGCTTCGATGCGCCAATAGGTCGACGTAAATTTGAGGTTGAGTCAGTGCGAGAGCGTGCAACAGAGAGGGATGGCAAATGAGCACACAATCAAAAACTAGCTGCGAAACGATATTTTCCCATGAATTGCCATGTACACCTTTGGACCCTGAAACCATTGCGCAGCGCGAAGGGAAAATCAAAGTCGCCATGATTGGTTTATGTGGTTGCTGGGGATGCACCTTGTCATTTCTCGATATGGATAGCCGCATTCTAGGGTTATTGGACAAAGTCACCATTACGAGATCATCAGTCACGGATGTGAAGCGTATTACTGAGCGCTGCACGATCGGCTTTGTGGAAGGAGGTGTCGCAAACGATGAAAACATCGAAACACTTGAGCACTTTCGAGAGAACTGCGACATCTTAATTTCAGTTGGCGCTTGTGCTGTGTGGGGCGGTGTTCCTGCAATGAGGAATCAAGTCTCTCTCACCGAATGCTTAGACGAAGCCTATATATCTTCACCTACACGTATTGCTGGCTCAGCTGATGTGATTCCACATGTTGATGTACCCAAAATTACGAACAAAGTGTATCCCGCTCATGAAGTCGTAAAGATGGATTATTTCATCCCTGGGTGTCCACCTGATGGGGATGCCATTTTCAAAGTTTTGGATGATTTGGCAAACGGACGAGACGTAGATTTGCCAACTTCCATCAACCGATACGATTGATACGAATAAAGGAGAGACACCATGAGTAAGACACTCGTTATCGATCCGGTCACTCGGATTGAAGGACACGGAAAAGTCACCTTGCAGCTAGACGATAACAACCAAGTTACCGATGCACGCTTACAAGTTATCGAGTTTCGCGGTTTCGAACGTTTTATCCAAGGTCATCCCTATTGGGAAGCACCTATGCTACTGCAACGTATATGTGGCATTTGTTTTGTTAGCCACCATTTGTGTGGCGCAAAAGTGTTGGACGATATGATAGGCGTCGGCCTGAAAGATGGCATTACCATGTTACCAACCCCAGAGAAGGTGCGCCGCCTTGGTCATTATGCTCAGCAGTTGCAATCACATGTGACTGCGTATTTCTATTTGATTGCGCCAGAAATGGTGTTTGGCATTGAAGCGGCACCAGAAAAAAGGAACATTTTAGGCCTTGCGGAAGCGAACCCTGAACTCGTCAAGCGCGTGATTGAACTGCGGAAATGGGGGCAAGAGCTAATTGTCGCCGTGCTGGGTAAACGAATGCATGGGATCAGCTCGATTCCTGGCGGAGTGAACAACAACCTAAGCATTGAGCAGCGCGATCGGTTTCTTAACGGTGACGACGACCTACTTTCTATTGATCAAGTTATCGACTATGCACAAGATGCCCTGAATCTTTTCTACGAATATCACGAAGAACACCGCGATGAAATTGACAACTTTGGTATCACGAAGTCGCTAGACATGTGCTTGGTTGATGACAATGGCGATGTGGATTACTACCACGGGAAAATGCGCGTCGTTGATGAAAATAAGCAAGTGGTGCTGGAAATCGACTATCACGACTACCTCGATTATTTTGCGGAAGCCACTGAGTCTTGGAGCTACATGAAGTTCCCTTACCTTAAATCGCTAGGTCGTGAAGCGGGTGCAGTCCGTGTTGGCCCGCTTGCACGCTTAAACGTAACTCGTCGATATAACACGCCAATGGCACAAGAAGCACTTGAACGTTTCCACGATTACACCAATGGCAAATCAAACAACATGACCCTGCACACCAACTGGGCAAGAGCCATAGAGATTCTTCACTCTGCTGAACTGATCAAAGATTTGCTCAATGACCCTGACTTGCAGGGTGAAAGCCTGACGATCACGCCCGAGAAAGGTGCATGGACCGGAGAAGGTGTGGGTGTGGTTGAGGCGCCAAGGGGAACGTTACTTCATCATTATCGTGCTGATGAAGCAGGAAACATGACCTTTGCAAACCTTGTTGTCTCAACGACCCAAAACAACACAGCGATTAACCGAACGGTTAAGGCGGTTGCTGAGGAATGGATCTCAGGCAATACGGAAATCACAGAAGGCATGATGAATGCGTTGGAAGTAGGCATTCGTGCGTATGACCCTTGCTTAAGTTGTGCCACTCATGCCATGGGAGAAATGCCACTTCACATCACATTGCTTGACGCAGAGGGAAGGCTACTCGATGAAAAATATCGATAACACACTCCAACTCAGAGACTTTGACCTGATCTACGGCATTGGTAATGTCGGACGCCAAGATGATGGGCTAGGTTGGGCGTTTATCGATGCTTTGGAGGAGATGCCAAGTGTCACTGCTACCTTAGTACGCAACTATCAACTCTTCTTCGAAGATGTAGATTTGATCCGTCGTCATCAGCGTGTTCTGTTTGTTGACGCCACCAAAAAGGCTGAAACCCAACAATTTTCGATGGAAAGAGTCTCGCCAAAATTTGATGACAGTTTCACGTCACATGCGATCTCCGTGCAAACGATAGTCGCAATGTGCCACAAATGTTATGAGGCCTTCCCAGATGTATGGCTGCTAACCGTGAAAGGTGAGGCTTGGGAACTGTCTTTAGGTTTGACGCCATCCGCAAGTTCAAACCTAGAGCACACCCTCACTTCTGTGGTCACCGAGGGGGTGAAAGAAATACCCTCAAAGCAGCAATTAGAGCCGGTTTCTCATGTACTACGGAGTGCCGAGAGACCCGTATTAACAAGGACTCAATATGAATAAACCCAATGTAGAAAATGTAGCGCGTTTGATTTTGGAAGCACCAATTGGGAAATATATTGGTGAATCTGGTGCAGGTGTATTGGCGCAACAAGCAGTACGAGAAATGACGTTAGAAGATGGTCAGTTTCTCTACCATGCTGGTGATGTTGCCAACAGTTTTTACATCGTGACGTCTGGTCGCTTAGCTTGCTGCCGTGAAATCAAAAACAGCGGAAAGATAAACCTCATTCATACCCTTCATCATGGAGATTTGATTGGAGAATTGAGCTTTATTGATGGTGAGCCGAGAACGATTTCGGTTCAAGCGCTCGGAACGGCTTCGGTCTTATGCTTTGATCGCGAAAATATCGACCCATTAGTTACCACGCACCCAGAGCTGGTGTTTGATTTCATGCGGGCGGTGGTTAAGCGCGTTCATCACACGGTGACAGCGATTGGTCAGCAACAGGCGGAGTTAGCGGAATACATTGCCACGGGAGGTAAAGGAAGGTTTTGATTAGGTAGTAACGAGAAGGTAAGGCCCACTAACTTTAACCTTTATTGTTATACGAGACCCCACGATGCATTTTCTGTGGGGTCTTTTTTTATTCGAGTGCTCGTTGTCATCCCTTTGTGAGTACTTGGCAATGGTGCTTATTGGTCATTGTGCGTCTAGGTATGAAAATCTAGGTATGAAAACGCTTCACTAAGAACACCTCTCGGTAATAACGATCTGGGCATGTTTTTCACATCACTCACTGAAAAACATAACTGGAAGTTTTGTTTCCACTTTTACGGATTCTTGGAAAGTAACCTTGCAAATAGTGAGGCCACTGTTAACACTTTGTATTGGGTCGTTTCTACCTTGTTAACCTGTGCGGCTTTGAATTTCAAGGGCGCAAGCCGTTTTACCGACGATGAGAAGAGGTTGGCACACTCCCTGCAGTAGTGTTTGTGATAAATGAGGGGATCGCAACATGCATGAACTGTCCATCTGCGAAAGCATAGTGCAAACGCTAGAAAAACAAGCCGAAACGCATGAGTTCTCGCGTGTATCTGTTCTTCGCTTGGAGATTGGTCAGTTTGCTGGTGTTGAAGTCGAATCGCTACGTTTTTGTTTTCCTGTTGTTGCGGAAGGTACCTTGGCACAGGACGCAGCGCTTGAGATTACCCATATTCCCGCCGTCGCTTGGTGTGATGATTGTAAATGGTCTGTTTCACTCAAAGAACGCTATTCATCATGCCCTGATTGCGGCGGAAAAGCGCTGACATTGTCGTCAGGAGAAGAAATGCGTATTGCTAATGTGGAGGTTGACTAATGTGTACGGTCTGCGGTTGTAGCGAAAGTAACAATATGCATCATGAACACGAACACCATGTTCAAGACACTCACGATCATGAGCACCATAGTCATCACCACCATCATCATTACGGAAAAGGGCCAGCGGGCGCACATGCCCCCGGACTTAGTCAATCACGCATGGTCAGCATAGAACAAAATATTCTTGCTCAGAATGATCACTATGCTGCGAAAAACCGCGCGCGTTTTGAGAGTGATGGCCAACTGGTGCTGAACTTGGTTTCTAGCCCTGGCTCTGGAAAAACCTCGTTGTTGGTGAACACATTGAATAAACTAAAAGAGTCAGTGCCGGTGGCTGTCATTGAAGGCGACCAACAAACCACTAACGACGCAGAACGTATTCGTGCCACTGGCGTGTCTGCCATACAAGTGAATACAGGAAAAGGGTGCCACCTTGACGCTCACATGGTCGGTCACGCGTTGGATGAGCTTGAATTACAGAAGCAGTCTCTATTGTTTATCGAAAACGTTGGAAACCTAGTATGTCCAGCGGCGTTTGATTTGGGAGAATATTGCAAGGTAGCGATTTTGTCGGTTACTGAAGGTGAAGACAAACCTTTGAAGTATCCAGATATGTTCGCTGCCGCTGACTTAGTGATCTTAAACAAAATCGACTTACTACCTTATGTCTCCTTTGATGTGTCTTTGTGTCGTCAACACATAGAGAGCGTAAATCCCCAAGCCAGCATTATCGAACTTTCAGCTACAAACAATCAGGGCATGCAAGATTGGTTAAACTGGTTAATTGAAAAGCACAACGTAGTGTTACAACGTCACTCACGTCAATCGACTCAGTCAATTGATGGGTGCGACGCAGGATCTGCTCGTGTCTGAATATAGCAATACTGCTAATCCGGTTCGGTTACCCATTGTACTGTTAGTGGATGATGAACCCATGTCGTTGCAAGTGTTACGACGTACTTTGGATGAAGAGTTCACCGTATTGACCGCAGATAATGTGGCCGATGCAGAGAAAGTCTTGTCGGAGATCCCTGTACAGGTTGTGGTGTCAGATCAACGAATGCCTGATATGAGTGGAACCGATTTTCTCACGCATGTAAGAACACAATGGCCAGACGTTATTCGTATTATTATTTCTGCTTATACCGATCCCGTTGATTTGATCAAAGGCATTAATGAAGCTGGCATTTATAGCTTTGTGCCCAAACCGTGGCAGCCAGAGCATCTTATTCTGACGCTGAAAAATGCAACGCGCCTATTTGCACTTCAAAAAGAAAACGAGCTACTCAATTTAGAACTGAAAGTGACTGCACCACAACTAGATAGTCAGCTTCAGCATAAACGTAGGGTACTTAAAGAGCGTCACCACTTTGACAACATAGCCTGTGCGCCAGATAGCCCAATGAAGGGGATATGCGCGCAAGTTGCCCGCGTCGCACCTTACGACATTTCCGTGCTCGTTACGGGCGAGTCTGGTACAGGGAAAGAGCTCATCACTCGAGCGCTTCATTACACCAGTCATCGCGCTGATAAACCCTTTGTGAAAGAAAATTGCGGCGCGATGCCTGTGCAGTTGTTGGAAAGTGAACTGTTTGGTCATACTCGCGGCGCGTTTACTGGCGCAAATACAGACAGAGTGGGGATTCTCGAAAAAGCGGATGGCGGTACGGTGTTTCTCGATGAAATTGGCGATACCTCTTTAGAGTTTCAGGTGAAATTGCTGCGATTTCTGCAAGAGGGAGAATTGCGACCACTGGGTAGTAACCGCAGAAGAAAGGTCAATGTACGTGTGATTTCTGCCACGAATAGAAATTTAGAAGCAGAAGTCAGAGCAGGACGTTTTCGTGAAGATCTCTACTATCGCCTTGCTACCGTGCCTATTCACCTTCCTCCGCTAAGAGAGCGAGAGATGGATATCCCCGTCATCGCTAACCGTATTTTGCAAAGCATCATGATCTCCTATGGCAAACCCGTTGAAGGGTTCACTGACGAGGCGATGGAGTGTATTTCCGCCTACCGCTGGCCTGGCAACGTGCGAGAACTTGAGAATGAAGTGAGAAGAATGCTGGTAATGGCTGACGATCCAGTATTAGGCGCTGATTTGCTCTCTCCGAAAGTGCTCAAAAACGTGAATAGCGATGAAGACGAAGATATGCCGGTTTCACTTGAAATTGGTAGCCTAAAAGATCGCGTTGAAGTGCTAGAGGCTCGAATTTTAAAAGAAACATTGATTCGAAATAAATGGAACAAAAGCAAAGCCGCTTTAGAGCTCGGGCTATCACGTGTTGGTTTGAGGGCCAAACTTGAACGCTACGGTCTTGAGCAGCACAAACTGGGAAATGAATAACCTCGTTTATCCAAATGGAATAGGAGAAAGCCAATGTGCTTGGGTATTCCCGGACAAATTACAGAAATTAAAGACAATGCTAACTGCATTGCTCTAGTGAACATTTCAGGTGTACATCGACCCGTCAATATTGCCTGCGTGCTTGAAGGACAAAGGCCTGAAGCATGTATTGGTGAGTGGGTGTTGGTTCATGTTGGGTTTGCAATGAGCAGAATAGATGCCGATGAAGCGACTAAAACTCTAGCACTATTGGCCGAAATCGGTGAGCTGCAAGAAGAACTGGATGCCATGGAGGCTTCTTCAGCCAGTCAAGAGGGAGAAAGACCGAATGAAATACGTTGATGAGTTTCGCGACCCGAGTGTCGTTGAAGGAATTTGTGATGCGATCAATCGTCAACTCGCTCGCATTGAAAAAGCGCGAGCCAAAAACAACGATTCCCCGATGCGACCGCTTCAATTGATGGAGTTTTGTGGCGGACATACACACACCTTATTTAAATACGGCATTGAATCACTGCTTTCGGAACGCATAGAAATGGTTCATGGTCCGGGCTGTCCCGTGTGTGTGTTGCCATCAGGGCGAGTGGATGACTGCATTGAAATTGCGGCTAACCCTAACGTCATTCTTACCACCTTCGGTGATGCCATGCGTGTGCCGGGCGTGAATGGGAATTTACTTGATGCAAAGGCACGAGGCAGCGATATTCGCATGGTCTACTCGCCACTTGATGCCTTAGCGCTGGCACGCCAACACCCAGAACGCGAAGTGGTTTTCTTTGCACTCGGTTTTGAAACCACCATGCCGAGTACCGCTCTTACGGTTTTGCAGGCAGCAAAAGAAGGGATCAGTAATTTCTCTATATTTTGCAATCACATTACGACCGCTCCGACGATAGATGCCATTCTCAACGAGCCAGATTTGGACCTTGATGGATTTCTAGCGCCAGGACACGTCAGCATGGTGATCGGTACGGATCCGTTTCAATTTATTGCCCAAGACTATGCCAAGCCAATTGTGATCACGGGTTTTGAACCACTCGATATTTTGCAATCTATCTTGATGCTCGTGACACAAATTGCCGAGAGTCGTTGCGACGTTGAAAACCAATATCGTCGTGTGGTTGAAGCGGGAGGAAACTCATCAGGTTTATTTGCCATGCAGGAAGTGTACGACGTATATCCTGTGACTGAGTTACGTGGTTTTGGCGAAATTGGTAATGCCGGTGTTTGTGTTCGTGATGAATACGCTGCGTGGAATGCCGAATGCAAATTTGACGTTCAGCGAAAACAAACGAAAGACCCTCATCAATGCCAATGTGGGGAGGTACTCAAAGGCCTTATTCGACCTTGGCAATGTGGCATGTACGGAAAGCAATGTTCGCCTGAAACCCCACTTGGCGCCTTGATGGTCTCATCTGAAGGGGCATGTGCCGCTTATTACAATCACGGTTTCCGAGTGCCGGATAAAGGCAAGGGTCGCATCGCCATTGTCGATACAACTCACAATAACCACGCCGTATGAGTGACTAAAAGGATGTCTGTCTATGATGCTCAATAAGCAGGAAAACGAGAGTAATGATGCTCAATCAAACGATGTTGCATGTATTACCTTAGCGCATGGCAGTGGAGGGAAAGCCATGCGAGATCTTGTAGAGAACGAGATCGTTTCCGCATTTGCTAACGAATACCTCACGCCACTTGAAGATCAAGCGCGCCTACCACTTAGTGCAATGAATTCGCTCGGTGATCGCTTAGCCATGACAACAGATTCATTTGTCGTGGACCCGTTAGAATTTCCGGGTGGAGATATTGGCACCTTAGCGGTTAATGGCACGGTTAATGATTTAGCGATGAGTGGCGCAACACCCTTGTACCTAACTTGTGGCTTAATTTTGGAAGAAGGGTTACCGCTCGACACACTACGTCGAATTCTATCCAGCATGAAAAGGGCGGCTGACTTAGCTGGCGTGACCATAGTGTCCGGCGACACAAAAGTGGTTCATCGAGGGGCTGCCGATAAAATTTTCATCAATACGTCCGGGATCGGCGTTATTCCAAAGCACCTTGAAATCAATGCCAATGCTGCACAAGACGGTGACGTTGTCATCGTGAATGGATGGGTTGGCGATCATGGAGCCACGATCATGGCAGAGCGGGGAGAACTGCAGTTAGATGCCGATCTTTATTCCGATTGTCGTCCTTTGCACCGTGAAGTGAACGCCTTGTTGGCGCATTGTCCTGATGTTCATTGTCTGCGTGATGCCACTCGTGGTGGGCTCGCCACTGTTCTTACTGAATTTGCAGAAAGTAGCAACGTGAAAATCGTGCTCGATCAGGCGGCTATTCCGGTGAGAGACGAGGTCCGCGGCGTGTGTGAGCTTCTCGGTTTAGATCCTCTTTATCTAGCGAACGAGGGCAAATTTGTTGCGATCGTTCCTGCTAAACATGCTCAGGCTGCGGTCAATGCACTAAGAAAACTCCCTGGCGCAGAACAAGCCTCTGTTATTGGACATGTTGAAAGCACCGAAACGTTAGGTACTTATGTAGGTGTCTCCTTGAAAACGACGTTTGGTAGTGAGCGAATGATCGACATGCTTATCGGCGCGCAACTGCCCCGTATTTGTTAACGCTTTACCGCGATATGCGATGTATTGTCACGATTAGCAGCCGTCAGGCTGAATGGAGAAATAGGAAGGATGAATATGAAACGTAATGGAATCCGAGCGGCAACGATATTAACGTCAGCCATACCGTTTGCTGCGTCAGCGCATACAGGGCACGACACTTACGGTTTTCTCGTTGGCCTTAGCCATCCGCTAACGGGTGCCGACCATATGATGGCGATGCTTGCGGTAGGTATGTGGGCCATGTCACTCAACGCTTCTGGTAGCAAAAACGCAACGCGTGCCATTCCTGCGATGTTTATAGTGGTTATGGCAATCGGCGCTTTGGCCGTAATGTCTGGGCTGGTGGTACCGTTTGTCGAAGTGGTTTCGTTTATTGAAACAGGTATCGCGGTATCAGTCTTACTTTTGGGTATGCTGCTGGTGGGAGGAACTCGCTTGCCACTATCAGTGACACTTCCTGCAACGGCTTGTTTTGCAGTATTTCATGGCATTGCACATGGCGCCGAATTGCCACTTTCAGCCCATGCTGTTGGTTACACACTCGGTTTTCTTTTCGCCACCACATTATTGATAGCCGTAGGGGGGGCGTTAAGCGCATATGCTCGTCGTCACAGCAATGCGCGCATCGCGTTGCCCGTGTCCGGTGGAGTGTTTGCCCTTGCTGGCCTTTATCAGTTAATGGGTTAACGCTTTAATGCAAGGCTATCGAGTTCGGATCCGCGGTGTTGTTCAAGGCGTAGGGTTTAGACCTATGATTTGGCACGTCGCGAATTCGTTAGCCTTGAATGGTTCAGTGCTTAATGATGGTGAAGGTGTAGTGGTTGAACTTTGGTGTTCACCTGACAATGTCGCCACTTTTCTAGAACAAATTCAATTAAACTGCCCAGCTCTTGCCGCAATAAATTCCATAGAAACAACACCTTTCCCTGATTTTGATACATTAGGCCAAGACATAGGGTTCCATATCGTTGCGAGTGATGAAACTTCAACGCTTAATGCGGGAATACCGGTGGATGCTGCCGTGTGTCGCGACTGTATAGATGAAACCTTTGACCCCAAAAGCCGCCGTTATCGTTATCCCTTTACCAATTGCACTCACTGCGGCCCTCGGCTTTCCATCATTAAATCGTTACCTTACGATCGTCCAAAAACCAGCATGGCAAATTTCCCCCTGTGCGCGGAATGTGAGCAAGAGTATCTCAACCCTGCAGACCGTCGCTTTCATGCACAACCTGTTGCTTGCCCAGCTTGTGGGCCAAAGGTGTGGTTGTGCGATAAGTATGGAGAGCCAATAAATGCCGACAATGAAGGGGGCAGCGATGCCATTCAACTCGCGGCTTCCTTATTGAAACAAGGCAAAATTCTCGCGGTGAAAGGCATTGGAGGGTTTCACCTTGTCTGCGACGCAACCAATGAAGAGACGGTGAAAAAGCTTCGACAGCGTAAATTCCGCCCCGCCAAACCTTTTGCTGTGATGATGCAAGACTGTGATCATGTTAACCGGTATTGCGATGTGACCCCTGAATCTATTAAGGCATTGCAAAGTCATGCAGCACCCATCGTCATTCTTCCGATACGTGCTGTGACAACGTCACTAATCGATATCGCAACATCGGTCATGCCAGACCTCAATGAAATCGGGGTTATGCTGCCAGCGACACCACTTCATGTTTTGTTGATGACAGATGTCGGCGTACCGCTGGTGATGACTTCTGCAAATCTGAGTGGCAATCCACAATGTATAGACAATGATGAAGCTCTGGCAGACTTGCAGCATATTGCCGATGTGTGGTTGATGCACGACCGCGAAATTGTAAGCCGTACCGACGATTCTGTTTTACGGCAAACCTCGTTAGGCACGCAATTGCTGCGTCGTTCAAGAGGTTATGCCCCCAGTCCGATTTCTCTACCCGTGGGCTTTGAAGAAACAGAGAACATAATGGGTCTGGGTGGTGAAGTGAAGAACGCCTTTTGTTTGTTGTCACGCCATGGCGCGATTCTCAGTCAGTACATTGGTGATCTTGAAAGTGTGCGCATTTGGCAGGACTTTCGGTCTACGCTGGGGCATTTTCAAACCTTGTACCGCTTCGAGCCCTACAGGGTTGCAGTGGACAAGCACCCTGAATATCTTTCGACAAAATACGGAAACGCAAATTACTCAAAAGACAGAGTGTTCGAAGTACAGCATCATCATGCGCATATCACCGCATGCATGGGCGATAACCAATTGCCGCGAAACAGTAAACCGGTTTTAGGCGTGGTGTTTGATGGACTAGGGTTAGGTGATGATGGCGGTCTGTGGGGCGGTGAGTTTCTACTTGCCGACTATACGAGCTTCCAGCGCTTGGCGCATCTATCACAGGTTGCACTACCCGGTGGTATGGTTGCGATTAAGCAACCTTGGCGAAATTTGTTGGCGTGGCGACACAAACTCAATTTAACTGAAGATGTCTGGCAGCAACTCATCGCTAAGCATGACATCGCCTCAAAAACGTTCGCTATTGATCAAATGATAGAGAAAGCGATCAATACACCTGTCACGACATCGGCTGGGCGATTATTTGATGCCGTGGCTGCGTCACTCTCCATTTGCTTTCAAAGCCAAAGTTACGAAGGCCAAGCCGCTATTGAGCTAGAATCTCTTGCTCACTCCAGCAACGAAGATAGCGGTTACACATTCGATATTGTCGCCGGAGAACCTGCACACCTTGATCCATCACCAATGTGGATTGAACTCGGAAAAGATTTGGCATCAGGAACTGCGCCAAACGACATCGCGAGAAGATTCCACCTTGGGTTGGCGTTGGGTATCGCTGACATGGTGGATCACCTCTCGAAACAAATGACGTATGTGCCAGATATCGTCCTGACAGGGGGTGTATTTCAAAATCGCTTATTACTTGAATACACCCATTCATATCTCACTAAACGTGGTTTCAGTGTGTTGCGGCATCAACAAGTGCCCGCCAATGATGGCGGCTTGGCATTCGGACAAGCCTTAGTGGTTTCCGCGCAGTCTTTAGCAAGAAACATCCAAACCTGAGCGCTTGAACCATAATTAATCATGCAGTTAAGCAGGAGTTCGTCATGGTGAAAGGCAAAATGACATTGCTATGGTTTCAAACAGGGAGTTGTGGCGGAGACACAATGGCACTTCTCAGTGCAGATAGACCGTCATTCTCTGACCTGCTGACCGAATATCCTATCGAACTTTTATGGCAGCCTTCGCTATCTATTCAAAGTGTCCACAGTCTCAACGAACTTATTGAAGAGATTATTAACGGCACGCAGCGGTTAGACATTCTTTGCATCGAAGGCAGTATTATTACCGCGCCTAATGGCACGGGAATGTTTGATACGTTTCAGCGAAAAGCAAAGAAAGAGTGGGTCAGCTTGTTAGCTGACAAGGCCCGCTATGTGGTCGCCATGGGCACTTGCGCAGCTTTTGGTGGTGTTCATGCTGCGCCACCAAACCCGTCTGACTGCATGGGATTGCAAATGGACAAGGAATCCCCTGGAGGTTTGCTCCCTCCTGAATGGCGAAGTGGAGCGGGGTTTCCTGTGATTAATGTGGCGGGATGCCCTGTGCATCCCAACACCATGACAAAAACCTTGGCAATGATTGCCAGCGGCATGATTTTACAACTCGATGAACTCAATCGCCCAAAAGAGTTTTTCAGTACTTTGGTCCATCAAGGTTGCACCCGCAATGAATACCACGAGTATGACGTCGAAGAATCGGAATTTGGCACAAACGGGTGCATGTTCTTCAATCTTGGTTGTAAAGGACCTTATACCCAAGCGACTTGCAATACTGATTTATGGAACGGCCGAAGCAGCAAAACGCGAGCAGGGGTGCCTTGTTTTGGCTGTACCTCACCTGCGTTTCCAGAAGATGAAGGGCTGTTTCAAACCGAAAAGTTAGGGCCTATCCCCTCCAAATTGCCTGTAGGCGTGGAACGTGCGAACTATATTGCCTACAAAAACCTCGCCAAAGCCGCAGCGCCCGAGCGCGTGAAAAAGCGAAAAATGGAGCCTTAATGGTTAAGAAAACCCTGAACATAGACCTTAACCGTGTTGAAGGCGATCTTGAGTTTGAGCTAGACGTTGAGCATGGAAAAGTGGTCGATGCTCGCTGTATTGGTGTGATGTATCGAGGGTTTGAGCAGATCATGATTGGTCGAACGCCACGTGATGCCGCCGTTATTACGCCGCGGGTTTGTGGTATTTGTGGCACAGCGCACCTCTATGCTGCAACGTTGGCCTTGGAGCAAATATGGGGAATTCATGTTCCACCCAACGCCACGTTGATTAGAAACCTTTGCTTGCTGACAGAGAGTATTCAAAACGATATTCGCCAGTCGTTTTTAATGTTTCTTGTCGATTTCTGCCATGAAGATTATCGCCATCATCCTTTATACCAAGATATATTGGCGGCGTTTGAACCTTTCAAAGGACGCCATCACCTTGGCGCATTAGAACAATCTCGTGATGCCGTAGGCATTATTGCATTGTTCGGCGGTCAATGGCCTCACTCGTCTTACATGCTACCTGGTGGTGTGGTGGGTAAACCCAGCCAACGTAAGATCATAGAGACTAAGGATGTGATAGCCAAACTGATACGCTGGTATGAACAAGCAGTGATCGGCGACACGCTGGAAAATTGGATGTCAGTCAGCTCTAAACGGCAGTTATTTGATGGGTTAGATGACAACGCTCACCAAGCCAATAGTGCGCTCGGATTGTTTACGCGATTTGCGCGCTCACTTGATCTTCACAAGATTGGGTTTGGTAGTCGGCATATGTTGAGTTTTGGCGCTGTCATCGACCCAGTGAAATCCGACCACCACGCGCTACGTTCCGGCGTCTATGACGCAGACACTGAGACCATCCAACCCCTTGACCAGTCATTGATCTCTGAGCATGTTCGCTACTCATGGTTTAGGCAATATCAAGGCGGACGCCACCCTCACAAAGGGGAAACGATTCCCGATTATCAAACACAATCTGACCGTTATACTTGGGCAAAAGCGCCGCGATATGATGGCAAGGTAATGCAAACTGGGCCTTTAGCAGAATTGTTGATTGGTGAGGATTCGCTCATTCAATCATTACACCAAGAAGAAGGACCATCAACTTGGCTACGACAGTTTGCTCGCTTGCGCCGCATTGGGTTCAGTTTGATGCAGATGAAAAAATGCGTTCAGGACTTATCAGAAGACATCAGTGGTGACTTCTTCCTGCCACCCAAACCACAAGACGAAATTGATGGTAAAGGGTTTGGCATGATCCAAGCTGCGCGAGGAGGGTTGGGGCACTGGATTAGTATCAAAAATGGCGTTATCGACAATTACCAAATCATCACTCCGACAGCATGGAATGCATCACCAAGGGATTCCGATGGTCAACATGGGCACTGGGAGCAAAGTGTGATTGGCTTGCAGGTTGATGATGCGGACAATCCATTACAGCTCAGCCATGTAATCCGATCACATGATCCGTGTTTAGTATGCACGGTACATATGCTTCCGACCGGGAAAAAGCTGCGCTTTGGAGTATGAGGTCATGAAGGCGCTGAATGTACTCTGTTTTGGCAACGCATTACATGGTGATGATGGACTAGGGGCCGCCGTAGCAGCAAGACTTAAGGACGTGTCACTGCCAGCAAACGTCAACGTATATAACGCAGGCACCTTGGGCCTAAATGCATTGCCATTGTTCGAGCATTGTTCGCATGTGTTAATCGTTGATGTGGCCGAACTTGGCCTATCGATTGGTGACTCTCGTTTCATCTTGCCCGATACGCTAGATAACAGCAGTTCTGCCGATCATATGGGAGGCGTCAGCTTTCTACTCCAAGCCGTTAATGCCATTGTTAAACCAACGCCAATCATTAATATTCTGGCCGTTCAGCCTGCAAAAACGTCCACGTTCTCACCATCGCTTTCTGTCGAAATGACTCTGGCGTTGGAACGTTTAGTGAACCAAGTTAGCGAGTTCACTGTTGAGTGGGAAGTCAATAATATTGAGCTAAAAGGGTGTTCAACATGACGCCGCCTAAAGTCATGAATAGCACACAGCAATTGGCATCAGAAAACGAACAGTTGCGACAAGAAATTGAAGCCTTGTATGCCGCAGCTGAAGCCAGAGAGCAACAATTGCTTGCTGCGACACATGCTATGGATGAGATCTTATTGGAGATGGAAACGCAGCGAAATACGCTTAAGCGTAAAAACAAACAACTGCTTGAACTCAATGCTTATATTCGCAGTATTAACGACGCCATGAATAGCATGCTTGTTGTTGTCGGTGTTGACGGGCTAGTCACTCAAACCAACCGCGTGTTTACTGAAGACCTTGGCTGGGCAGATGAAGAGCTACCTGATATTCACATTGATTCGTTGTTTCCTCATTCAATGCTGACCAATTTGAGCAACACCACAGCGGATACGCAGGAATCGAAAGTTGTCTCGACTATCACTCAAAGTGGTCACTTGGAATTGGAAATGCCTTTGATACGCTGTAACGGTGAATTGACTCATGCTGTTTACCTCGTTAAAGGCGAGCAGTTTTATAGCCATCAGGGTAAGTTGCAGGGTATTTTGCTGACAGCGACGGACATTTCTGAGTTAAGACAGCGAGAAGTCGCCCTGAAGCAAAGTGAAATAGCGTTGCAAAAAGCCAAAGCGGAAGCGGATGCAGCGAATCAGGCAAAAGGGGATTTTCTGGCTAACATGAGCCATGAAATACGAACACCACTGAATGCAATAATCGGTTTCACCAAGCTCTGCTTGCACTCTAATTTATCAACAAAACAGCGTGGCTATCTCAATACGGTAGACGTGGCTTCCCACTCCTTGTCTCATTTGATTAATGATGTCCTCGATCTTTCCAAGATAGAAGCAGGAAAGCTCACAATGGAAAACGTGCCTTTCAACCTTCACCAAGTGTTGAGCAATGTTCGGCACGTCATGTGGTTCGACGTATCAAAAAGAGGGCTAACATTCGACCTGCTGGTTGACGAGGATGTTAATCCATTACTCAAAGGTGACCCGCTACGTTTGCAGCAGGTGTTGGTTAACGTGGTAGGGAATGCGATTAAATTTACCGACCACGGCAGCGTATCGGTGACGGTCAAAAACAAAGATACAGATGATATAGATAAAGAATCAGACAACCCCACACGACCACAGTCACTGCAGTTTCAAATTACCGATACAGGAATAGGGATGACAGCACCTCAGCTTGACAGACTATTCAACAAATACCATCAGGCAGATCCTTCAACGACTCGACGATTTGGAGGGACGGGATTGGGGCTAAGTATCAGCGAGAAACTGGTGAATTTGATGAATGGAGATATTCAGATTCAAAGTATTTATGGTGAGGGCACACAAGTGACATTTTATGCTTGTTTTGAATCTGTGAGTGATTCAGGCCAAACCGATGTGCCTTTACCCCAGCCAAGTGATTACACCGAATTACCGAATGTCAACGAGCTAAGCGGTGCGCGTGTACTGGTTGTGGATGACAACGCCATCAATCGTGAAATGATCAAAGAGTTATTATTATCCCTCGGTATGTGGGTAGAGCAGGCGAGTTCTGGTCAACAAGCATTGGAGGCCATTGAATCTCATCCGTATTCGGTTATCTTGATGGACTTGAGCATGACCAACATGGACGGCATTGAAACCACGCAAGCGCTACGAAAACTGGATTTGGGTAAAAAAGTGCCAGTCATTGCATTATCAGCCAACACTTCTGAAAACATCCTTGAAACCTGCCTAAACGCAGGGATGAATGATTACTTGCCAAAACCTATTGATTTTCAAAGGCTAATTCAGGTTATTGCTAATCATATGACAAAGCCTGAAACAAGCACGACAAATCAACAAGAAATAGTCGAGCAAGTATTCCAGCCGGAACATGCGCTGCAACGTTTAGGGTTTAATTATACGGTCTACAATAAGATGCTTAAGCGCTTTATCGACCAAACTGATCAGCGACTACAAACGTTACAAGAAGCGCATGATTCGCGCGATCTCGCTGTGCAAAAGCATATATTCCATGAGCTGAAAGGTATTACTGCCACGCTTGGCGCCGACAAGTTAAGCATGCTTTGTGGATCACTTGAAGCAAAGTGCCAGTCTGTCTCCGTTGACGAGGAAACGCTCTTCGAGGTGGTTTCGGCGTATCTTGATCTTACTAAAGAGCTGACTGAATACTTGAAAACGCATTCATAGCGCATTAAAAACACGCGATATTAGATGTTGATGCTCCACGCTATTACACTGAAATAATGCGCAATACCAAGGACGTTTAATGACTGAGCCAAAATCTAAGGCAGCCACCATTGCCATTGTTGACGACTCCGCCCCCTTGTGTGAAATGCTTTGCGACTTACTCGCCGATGAAGGGTATGACACCCAAGCGTATACTTCGGGGGCAGACGCATTAGTAGGAATAGCCGAAAGCCTGCCCGATCTGGTGTTATTGGACATAGATATGCCCAACATGGACGGCTTTGAAGTGTGCGAAAAGCTCAAAGCTTCGCCGGCCTCACAAGCTATTCCCGTGCTTTTTATCAGCAGTTACAGTGAACTTGATGAGAAACTCAAAGCCTTTAGTTGCGGAGCGATGGATTACGTCACTAAACCGATTCACCTTGCCGAAGTCACTGCCAGAATAAAAACACACCTATCACTGCGCTATTATCAACAGGAGTTACAAGCCCAAAACGACATACTCGCATCAACGTTAAAGCAATTAAAAGATGCCCAGAAGCAGCTCGTTCAATCTGAAAAACTCGCCTCACTAGGGCAAATTGTCGCGGGCGTGGCGCATGAAATTAATAACCCGATTAGTTTTATTGTTGGTAATGGACATGTGCTGCAACGAAACATTGACCGCATCAATCAATATCTGGACTGTGTTCATGAACAACCGCTCAATGAAGAAATAATTGAACAACGTCAATCTCTTAAGGTCGATACGGCGAGCAGTGACCTTAAACCCGCAATAAACGACATCCTTGAAGCAGCGGGTCGAGTGAGTGCTATTGTCGAAGATTTGAGTTTGTTTTCCGCGCAACAACAAACAGAAACCACTCTGGTTAACCTCAGCAGCGTGGTGTCATTGGCCGTTAAATGGGTGAGTGCCAGCCGTCAGTGCATGAACATCATTACGCTTGAAATAGATGAAAATGCGACTGCATTGGGCCACAAAGGGCAACTAGTACAAGTGATTGTTAATGTACTAAACAATGCGCTTGATGCGTCTAAATGCCGCACAAAACCAAAAGTGATTATTCAATGCGGAGCTAACAACAATACTGGATGGATTTCTGTCACCGACAATGGCACAGGCATTGATGAAGGCCATCTCAACCAAATTTTTGATCCTTTCTTTACGACCAAAAAAGTGGGTGAGGGCAGCGGTCTAGGTTTGGCGATCTCATATCGATTAATCGCGGAACAACACGGAACGCTCACCGCCTTCAATCATCCTGATGGTGGTGCTAGCTTTTGCGTATCACTTCCTTTATCTCACTAACTTCTATGTACCATTAGTCTCCTATACATCACTAACCCAAGAATCTTGTTAACTATGTATAGCCTCTCGAATATTGGCTTCATCGAGTAAGAAGTCACAAAACGCATGGGCAATTGGCGTGAGCTTTTTTCCTTTTCGATGAACCAAGTACCAGTGGCGTATGATGGGCATGTCAGCAACATCCAATTCAATTAACCTTCCTGTCTCTAGTTCTTGCTCAATAGAATGCCGAGAAACGATACCAAGGTATAAGCCTGCAGAAACCGCCTGCTTGATGGCTTCAGTTGCACTCATTTCGGCTCCCACGTTTAAGGTGAGATCTTTGCTTCGAAAAAAACGCTCAATCGCAAATCGTGTGCCTGAGCCTAACTCTCTAACAACCATGGATTCACTCGCTATACGCTGAACGGAGATACACGCTTCCTTCCCAAGTGGATGATTTGGTGGCGCAATTACCACCAAGGGGTTTTCAATGAACGGCGTCGCGTTGACTTCAATGTCGGCAGGAGGCTTACCCATGATAAGAAGATCACAGTCGTTATTTTTGAGTTCATTGATCAAAAACTCTCTATTTGTGACATTCAGTGAAACTTGAATATCCGGATGGATATGTAGAAAGGATGCCAACAAGCGGGCAGAGAAGTAGTTTGCGGTGCTGGCTACAGTGATTTTTAGCTTGCCACTTTTAAAAGATTTTAAGCTTTCAATGGCTCGTTTCGCGTCCGAAAAATCTTGCATAATGCGATTACAATGAAGCATAAACTCTTCGCCAGCACTGGTTAAATATAGAGATTTCCCCATGACCTCGAACAATGCTAAGCCAACATTTTCTTCCAATTGGCGAATTTGCATTGAGACAGCAGGTTGAGTCAGAAACATCACTTCAGCGGCTTTGGTATAGCTAAGATGACTCGCGACCGATTGGAAAATATGGATCTGACGAAAAGTGATGTGCATATTTAAGCCTCACGAACTTCAAACGTAAGTAGTTAAAGCACAATGCTTGCCAGTCTTGTTAAGGTATTGATTATACGAGCGAAATTGATAAATCCAGATGATCACGCCAATGATTAAATCTAATGGGAGTGGAAGAAAGCTTTCCAGTTTGGACACTCACTTTTCGGCAGAGATTCCAACATTGTAGGCAATGAACCTGGCAAGACGAACTACGCTTTTCCCATCTATATTATTGATAGTTGGAGATCTTGTCGTGACATTCGAAGAATTGAGCAAAATGTTTGATAAAGCGGTGTTAGATGCAGAGAAACAAGCTCGATATTATGATAGATATCAGAAAGTATTCAGACTTATATCTTTCGTAATACGCGCAGCAGTCGTCATTGCGCTTTTTAATGCTGCCATGTTAGCACTTGAAAGCGAAAAACAAATGCAGGCGGACAGTCTGACATGGATAGCCGCAGCGGGTGTACTAGCAGCCACCGATCAGCTTTTTGTTGTAACCAAGAACTGGAGAAGACTCACGAAGGCTAATTTGGAAATTATGTTGCTAATAGCCTTAGCTAAAATCGACTGGGATGAATTCAAAAGTAAGTTGAGCGGCGCCCAGGCAACAAATGATGATATCGAAAAGACAGCCAAAATTTGTAGAGACTTGGTTCAAGAAGCCAGAGAGGTCTCGATAAGAGAGACAATGAATTGGGATGGTGACTTAGAAGCTGCAATGAAGGAGCTAGTAAAAATGACCAAGAAGAAATCTGGTTAGCGCCATCAGCAATCAAGCCAGATTTGTTTTATTGATAATTCACCAAAGCTAGAAGAACTCTGTTGGAACAGAATGATCCAACATGAGCGTCTTAGAGAAGTGGTAATTATCTACTTTATGGTAAATAGCCAATTACGTTCAATAGACTGATATTAATGAAGAATAAGGGTAGTTAGAGAGCTGAGTGACGTACATTTCAATCTACCGCACATCTTATTTAACATAATATACATAATGCGCACTGGTGATGTAAGGGCAAAGTAGTAATGTCACTTTTTAGCAAAGTTAAAATGTCTCCTTAATCGCACGTCTCAACTAGGTTTCTGTTTTGATCTGACGTTTAAGGAACGATGAGATGCTGGTAGTTATGAGTGACCAAGAGTTGACACGTTTTAAAGTAATTCAGGATGTTTGCGATCATCACATTCGTCGTTGCGATGCGGCAGATATTTTGGGACTCAGTGAGCGTCAGGTTCAACGACTGATGAACCGGTTTCGAAAATTTGGTGCGTCAGGTTTAGTACATCGTGCTCGTGGAAAACCAAGTAACCACCGATTGCCTGGCGAACTTCGTAAATCTGTTTTGTCCTTAATTAGAGAGCGTTATCCAGATTTCTCACCAACGTTGGCGCAAGAAAAGCTCACCGAACTGCACCAATTATCGGTGTCAGTTGAAACATTGCGAAAATGGATGACCGCCGATGGTCTCTGGGTACCACATGCTCAGCGAAAACCTCGCATCTATCAACCACGCTACCGCCGAGATTGTCTTGGCGAACTTATCCAGATTGACGGCTCCCACCATGACTGGTTTGAAGGTCGTAGCCCCAAGTGCTGCCTGCTGGTGTTTATGGATGATGCCACTGGCCGCTTGATGAACCTGCGTTTCAGCGAAACTGAGTCAGCTTTTGACTACATGATGGCGACTCGTGAATACCTAGATGTGCATGGCAAACCTGTCGCACTTTACAGCGATAAGCATTCTATCTTCCGTGTGAATCAAGAGCGTAATAAACAAGTTGGTAAGACACAGTATGGACGGGTTCTCAACGAGTTAGGGATTGAATTGATCTGTGCAAACAGCTCTCAGGCCAAAGGCCGTGTGGAGCGCGCGAATCAAACGCTGCAAGACCGCATGCTCAGAGAAATGCACTGCTGCTTTCAATCTTCAGTAAACAAAGTGACGTGGTAACACTTTAATTTATCCCATCAACTTAGAGACTTAACCCTAACTGACACATCCACTCCCCGACTTTCAACTTGTTCGATCTCCTGCCAACCTAGTTTTGCATATAATCCGCCATTGAGCTGTTCGGTTTGAAGATGGAGTTGTGAAACGCCAAGACGAATGGCGATGTTTTCTATGTTTTGAACCAATGCACTGGCAATATGTTTTCCGCGATATGGGGCATCAACATATACGCCCCCTATCCAATGTTCTTTGTCTGGGTAGATACTCATTTCATGAAATCGCAAATGAGCGGCACCAATCGCTGTTGTTCCATCCATAGCAATCACCAACAGCGGGATTTTGTCGGTGTTTAAGTAGTCATCGAGTTTTTGTGTGAAGGCTTCAAGCGAGGCATTGGCAAGTGCGCCCCATTCGTTGAAGTACCAATTTGCGACTGTAGGAATGAGTTCGGGTTTGTCTGCGAGGAAAGCGAATTCTATATGCTTGGTCATTTAGTATCTTCCAGTTCAGCGAATTGGCGCTTGGTTTTGATCCAAGAATACAGTCCGTAGAAAATACCACCAAGCGGCCATATGACGATGGAAGTTGATAGCGCGGCTAGGAAGCTTTGTTCTGTGAGTAAAGAGTTAATCAACGCATAGATGAAAGCAGTCGGCAGCCCCCAAAGCAATAAACCGAAAACGAAAACATGTTTTGGGAGCCCCATTGTGATTTTTCTTTTGAGCTTTTCCCTATCTTTATGATTAGTCATTATGACGGTTCTGCAGATTGAAAACACATCCCATCGTTATGCCTCGTGCTGTTCCTCGTGAACAGTAGCTGCAACAATGGTTGCGAGGTCGCTCACAGACATCGAAGTGCTATCGATCTCTAAGTCATACTGAAGGTGTAATGGTGATGTGGCGAATCCGTGTCTGACTTCTTCTAACGTGCGATCTCCACGTAAACGAGTGCGACGTTCAAGCTCTGACAGTTCGCAGTTTACGCCAACATAGAATCGTTGATGCTGCTCAAAAGCCAGATCCATTTGAAGTGCACGTGTTGGCGTAGAAATCACAGTATCAAAAATCACCTTGTTACCTGCATTAACCAGGGCATCGACGCAGGCGAACGCACCTTTGAACAAGGTATCAGCATCCACTGATTGCCAATCATTTTCCTGATTACACCGCTCCAATATAGACGAAGGTAATGTATAGACCAGTGTGTCGATTGAAAGATATAACCAATTTTCTGGAAGCAATGTTTCCTGCAAAGCTTTAGAGAGCGTTGTTTTCCCCGCCCCAGATGGACCATCAAGTACGATAAGATTTGGGCGCATAGAATAGACTCTTTATTATGTTTTTCGTTGAGTACATGATTTGCCCCTAACCGTCTATTTGAAAGAAATTACGCGTGAACGCCCTAAAAACTGCGACTCATATCCACACTGTTTCACATGTGAGCCACAGGAAGCGTGACTTTACTCACGAAAATATTTACTTGCTGTTGGACTTTTGTGTTTTTCCACCTCGACAATAACGGCGAAATGAATACTAAATAAAACAGAGTAAGCAGGTAATATTAACGCATCACTTTTAAGTTATAGTGCGTTACAGTTATATTATATATATCTACAGCCAATAGGTCCTCTCTTGTCCATAGTGTGTAAACAATACAGGTAGGTTTCGTTGGTTATGTGATTCTATCTCAGCGATTGGCTTTGCCGTGACAATATACCTTAATGGACCATTGAGTGTCATAGAATCAAACGGATAGCATGTCACCAAGGTTAATCGATCGTCTGTTGTATTATCAATCCATTGAACTTCAGATTCATGAGCAACGGCGACATTAGAAACCCGAAATCTCCTCAGCATCCCGTTAGAGGCTTCTAGTTGTAATTCATCCCCGATTTTCGCTTTAGCCAACAATGAAAAGTGCGTGTCATTGTGTCCAAAAATGACTATGTTGCCCTTTTCATCAGGACGAGCCGTATTCATTTGCAACGTTGGCCCGAACGCTAGGTTTCGCGCATTGGCACCGGCTAGCACCCACAAAGGTTTGTGCCCATCCATTAACAAGGTAGCGGTTGGAAATGTATCAGCCCAAGGCCAAGGCGGTTGTATCTTCCCTGTCTCTTGTTGTTTGTCCCATGCATACACAATGAGAAACTGCGCCAATTGCGCTTTAGCCTTGATGTAAATGCCATTGACCATGAGAACGCTGCCACCAAGAAACAGACCAACCATCATCCATTGCCACGCTCTTATCGGCCAAAACCGTGAAATTAGCTTTCTCATTCTCATACACCCTGTCTTCTCGAGTGGCTGCGTACCGGAGAAAAGTGCAAGACAGTAAAACTCACTAACATCATCAATAAACCACCCAATAAAAACGCATCACTACCCAGCCCACTTTGCAGCATAACAGCACCGTTTTTGGGTGCATGAGGCCTAATTTGATGAGCTTTAGCATCTTGATCCAATGGCCTGCTAGGTGTTTTATCAATAGCAACAAGAGACGTGTGCTTGGTGACAATATGGTGAGCTAATCCAAGTTCCGTGATTTGATTTTCTTTCTGTGCTGCGCTCAATGATGGGTTTAATGAAAGACTTTCAATTTGTTTTCTGGCCCATAAAACGTTAAGTCCTGAGGTTTTAGTGTCTCGATTTACAGGGAGATCGATTTGGTATTCCCAAGAGTCTTGGTTAAGTACACCTTCCAGGTTCAGTGTTTCTGCTCCCTCTGGTATTTTGAATGATTGAACAAGTGGCTGGGTGTGGTACAAGTCAGGAATAGGATTCGGCCAAGCATCTATAGGACTTTCATCCTGCCATTTCATGACGATATCTTGCATGATGGGTGCCGACAGTTTCTCAAACAGTGGTTTTAATGAGCTTTTAACCTCAGTAATGTTACTAATAAATGTGTATGTCCCCTTTCCACTGATTGCTGCTCGCTGCATAAATGCGCTATTCGGCGCAGACCCAATGCCCACCGTAAACAAACGACGACTTCCGAGCTCTTGTTGAATGAAATCGTAGAGTTCATCTTCATTGCCAATGGCGCCGTCTGTAATAAACACAAGCTGGTTGAGATGTTGCTGCATCGATTCAGATGCAAACGCCAGTTCAAGCGCCCCTAGCATTTCCGTCCCGCCATCAGCCACTATCCCGCGTACAATTCTCGACACCTTTGCAATATTTTCACGGGTTGCTTGTAGCGGGGTCGGTGAAAGAATCTCTGCGTTTTCATTGAAGACAATCAGGTTAAAGTGATCAGATGCATCCAAGGTATTTAACGCATAAATAACCGCTTGTTTGGCTTGATCAATGGAGTCGCCATACATGGAGCCCGACACGTCTAATATCAAGGTGATATTTTGAGGAAGCGTACTCACTTGATTGGATTGGGGTGGCATGGCCATCAATAGTCCGTAGCGCTCTCCTTCGATCTCTTGTACAAACATTGCAGCCACTGGCATTGCTGTAGCAATGGGTCTCCAAGTGAGAACAAAATCTTGATTGGCGATCTGCATATCGCTTAACGACACCAAATAGCGGCTTTCAGATTGTTTATCAATGTTTAGCGAAGCATTAGGACTCGATACGCCCTCTATTGGCAGCCCCATGTTGATGTCAGCATCCAATGTGAAAACAATGGCATCTTCCAGCATGGGGTCACGATACTCTGTCGTGATCTCACTAGCATCCGGCACTTGTTTGGTCGCTACCGCCCATCCATTTTGAAGCTCAGCTAACGGTTCAGGATTGTTGCTGCGCTCGTCTGTTGTCGCTTCGAGTTGAGTGACGTTTTCAGGTAGACCCGGAATGTAGCGTTGAGTGAATGTGGTAGGAAAACGTAGGCTGAACTCGCCATCTTCGTAATGCACTGTCTCTTGATATTCAATTTCCACCACAATAGTTTCATTCGGAGCAATATTGGCCACTTGTGTAGAGAACAAGTTGGTACGATGCTGCTCAATCAATGATGCTTTCTTGCCCTCGCTAGCCGCTTGATTAAATGCTTTTCTTGCGTCTTGTTTCTTTTGGATTTCACCTTCAATAATGCGTTCGCCTACTCGAATGATAAGGTGGTCCACAGCGGCGTTTTGCGGCAAAGGAAATAGGTACCGAGCGTGAACCCAATCATCAGTCGGGTTAGTGAAGTGCTGCTCGACTTTGACGCGATTAACCAAACCATTGATGACCATACTTACATTGGTTGCGAATTGTGGAGCTTGTGTCCACATAGCGTCTTCTGAGCCTTCTATTTGAACATACAATCCCCCCTCATCTTCATTGGCAAGCACTACGCTAGGAAGAAGCAATATAAACAGCGCTGTCAAAAGCCAGTCAGAAAGTGGCGCTCTAAAAGTTATTTTTGATAGTTTTACGGATAGCATTGCTGTGCCCTCACTCTTGTTGATGGACACAATTACATCAAATCAATCTGTCACTTCCAGGGTGATATTCAGGCAAATAAAGACCAAATGTGGCCAAAATATGGCAATGCAAACTAATAAGTTATAGTGCATTATAGGTTTGAATTAATCCAAATTCGATAAAATATAGATGCTAGGAATCTAACGAAATTGTTGCTGAAAACTCATTGTCTCTATTCATGTTTTTATCAGTTCTATTCAAATCCCAAGGTGTTTCCCCGAGGATTTTCTCACCCAGGCGCTTGATTAGTCACTTGGTTGAAAAACAAGAGGAATTTACGCCAGGCTTAACAACCAGTTCGGAGTAGCCCGTGTCCGCGTCAAACTCCCGATTAAATTGGTAATTTGAGAAAGCCAATAAGCAAATTTCGGCGGTGTGACTAACGATGGTGCCATCAAGCAAATGTCCCCCCCATGCACCCCCTTCTTCATCTGCCACAGAAATATGAAGGTGAATATGCTCGGGTGTTAATGTGCCGGACAATGACAGTATTTCGAAGCAAGCATCCTTTTGGAAGACTGAAACACTGTCTGCTAAACGCATATTGATAGACGATAGACAACCAACCACGGAAACAACGCATCCCGCTTGGATGTCATTGCCTTTGACAGCGTCGAAGATTGATTGCTTTAAGTCAGCCCCTCGCGTTAATCGAAATGCAATGGGCTGAACGGATGATGGGATCACTTGAATGACTTGTGCGGAAAGATGTTACGAATGCGCTGCTGCACTTTAGTATCAATGCCCTTTGAGAAAACCAACTTGGCGGGCTTAAAGCGGTTGCGGTAAACCTTCACCGTACCATTGATGGGGTTTCGCTTGTTGATTTCTGTACAATCATGCAAAAAGCCCTGAGGGATTTTGCCCTTGGTTTTGACTAACGAGCCGTTTTTGAACGAAATGAGAATGATTGGGCGGTCAATGGCGATAAACACAAACAACGCGATAAAACTACCCGCCAGAAAGTACTCCATGAATGTCACCTTACATATCTAACAAACTGCTTAAATCTTTTTTCAACGCATCCACTTTCTTGTTTGCGTTTTGTGATCGGTTTGCTTCACCAATCAAATACTCAATCGTATCTGATAATGTGGCATCAAGCTCTTGCGCTTTAATAGACAGTTTTTCCCACACGCGAAAGTCTAAATCGATAGATTTTTTACGCGTATGTTCTTGTTCTGCATTGAAATGACGCTTTCGTTTAGCACGAATAGCCTGTTTAAGCTTGATATCAAGCTCTGAAGACATGTGCTCGGCAATCCATTCAATCACTTTGGTAGGCTCGTGCTCTAGCGCAAGAAGCGATTTAACCGATGCGTCAACTTCGCTGGAATCCACATAACGGGACACGTTGAAGCCTTCTTTATGCTTCTTGACTAGATAGCTCCATTTCCATCCAGCTTCTAGGTTTTCAAGTTGTTGATATTTCATATTTTTAATTATTTATTGTTGAGAGCGAAAATTATGTGAAATACAGTGACAGCGTAACAGCAGATTACTTTTTAATCAAATATTAAGGCCGTTATCTTATTGATATTTTCGTTGACTAGCTCACAAAGTCAGCGATGGGCAGCACTAAATGTCAATTTGGTTTCTCGAATCATGACAAGCGCTTATCTTCGCTACTTTGCCGAGTGTTATTCATCTATAATGCCTCCATCGCAAACCCCCAAAGGTAGAAACCCAGACGTATGCAAGAAGTTACCTGGCAGTCCGTTGTTCCTCAGTTCTCTCACGTAGAGCAGCACATAGAAAACTATGCTTCGCTAGACGCCATTGCGCCAAGCGCCCTACAACCTCGGCTGAAAGACAGCATCCAACGAACTGTTCACGAGTCGCGTTTCCCTCGCCTTTTGCTCGTTACTGCGCCTGATGTTCACGACTATTTTACCTTGATAGAGAAAATGGTGACTGACCACCTACCTCGCCCAGATATGCCTGTTGTTTTGGCAGAGAATTTTAATGAAACTCAACTGTTTGGCGCAGTTTATCCTAACCAACAGGATGTGACAACGTCACACTCTGTAAGAGGGCTTCTTCATCAAGCCAACGGCGGTGTACTGGTTATCTCTCTAACAGGCATCATCAGCCAACCTAACATATGGAATCGCCTTAAGAGCGTTATCTCGACGAATACGCTTCATTGGCACTGTGCGAAAGCTGACACGTACTGCGATCTGCCTGCCCCCGAAGACGTATCAGTGAGCGTGATCGTTATTGGTGATCGCAGCCTAATGGCTGACTTTGAATCTGGGGAACCTGAATTACATGGAATCAGCAGCTATTGCGAATACGAGCAGGATTTCCACGTTAATGCTGACAACATTGATGATTACCTGTCCGTCATCAAAGGCTTTCAACAGCAATTCAATGTAAAGCCTTTAACAAATGGTGCAGTGAAGCGCTTCATGCAAGCTGGTGCCCGTTTTGCAGAAGATCAGGAACGTTTGCCTCTTTGCCCATCGTGGATTCAAACCATTTTGCGTGAAGCTGATTACCAATCGAACGATGACGTGATTTCTGAATCGGATCTCGATGCAGCCATCTCTGCAAAATATTTCCGTGAATCTTATCTCCCCCTTCGCGCTGTCGATGACATCCATAAGGGTCAGGTGTTTATTGATACAGAAGGCGAACACATTGGTCAGGTGAACGGTTTAACCGTGATTGAGATGCCAGGCCACCCAATGGCATATGGCGAACCCGCCCGTATCTCATGTGTTGTGCACTTTGGTGATGGCGACATTGCCGATGTTGAGCGAAAAGCGGAACTTGGCGGAAATATTCATGCGAAAGGCATGATGATCATGCAAGCCTTTGTTAGTGCTGCTTTAGACTTGGACGAACCGCTGCCTTACTCAGCATCGATCGTGTTTGAACAATCCTACTGCGAGGTTGACGGCGACAGCGCATCACTCGCGGAGTTATGCGCGTTTGTCAGTGCCCTTTCTCAGCAACCGATTAACCAAAGTATTGCGATCACAGGCGCTGTTGACCAATTTGGTCGCGTTCAAGCTGTTGGCGGCATCAACGAGAAAATTGAGGGCTTCTACCACATTTGTGAGCATAGAGGTCTATCCGGTGAGCAAGGTGTCATTCTTCCAATGACCAATCTCAATGCCTTATGCCTAAGCAAAGACGTGACCGAAGCAATCCGTGAGGGTAAGTTCCATATTTGGGCGGTCGAGAATGTCGAAGAAGCTTTTCCTCTGATCACTGGCATGCCATTCAGTGGCGAAGAAGATGATGAAGAAACTGAAACTCTGCTAGACAAAATCGCGTTAAGAATCGATATGTTCCATCATGGTGAGCATCGTCACATATCCCTAATAAATAGGTTAAAAAACTGGTTCAACAAACACTGATCAGAGTTGTCTAGCGTACACGTGTACGCTAAAGTGCATTTAACTTATTTAGGAGCTGTGTAACGCCGATGAAACCGAATTCTTATGACCGCAATGATCTGATTGCCTCTAGCCAAGGCGAACTTTTTGGCCCTGGACGTCCTCAACTTCCAGCACCAAATATGCTGATGATGGATCGCATCTCAAACATCACTGACGAAGGTGGTGATTTTGGTAAAGGCTTTATCGTTGCAGAATTGGACATTACACCAGACCTTTGGTTCTTCGATTGCCACTTCCCTGGCGACCCAGTTATGCCAGGTTGTTTAGGTCTTGATGCTATGTGGCAGCTCGTCGGCTTCTTCCTTGGCTGGATGGGCGGCGAAGGTAAAGGACGTGCTCTGGGTGTTGGCGAAGTGAAGTTCACGGGTCAAATTCTACCTACAGCTAAGAAAGTCACTTACGAAATTCAAATGAAACGCGTGATCAACCGTAAATTGGTGATGGGCGTTGCTGATGGCCGCGTACTGGTAGATGGCAAAGAAATCTATGTAGCGAAAGACTTGAAAGTAGGATTGTTCCAAGACACTTCTTCTTTCTAATGATATTGCCAGAAAGCTCTTAAACCGCCCTTGTGGCGGTTTTTTTATGTGTTCAATAAACCAAGCCATTTAACCTTGTTCAGCGAGACTGCGAGCCTGTTAGACAACCAGAACCTCACATTGTCTTTAAACTTGATTCATTCAATGAGTACTCTTAGTTAACTTTGTTCAAATACTTAAAGTTATAGTGCGTTAATATGTTAAATAAAAGCCCCGATAGCGGGGCTGTCAAATGTGCAAAAAAGAAAAGTATTATTTCATCGACGACGCTTTAGTATCTCTGCCATCTCGCCAACCTCCTAGCCATTGGCTGCGCGCGTCCATGGCTTGATAAGGACATGTCTCAGAGGATCGACCGCTTACACCGGCTTGATAGCCTTTAGCTTGTGCTCGCTCTAAACGATCTCGCTTCTGTCTTTTCATATTTCCGCCCTCTTATCCTTCGATAAACGATTCTTTACAGTACGGCTTCACTAAGGTTGCTCATTTGTGAATCGCACCATTTAAGAGTCAGGCATGGTCAATAAATAATCAAGTATGAACTGGCCCATCCAACAGAAATTTGTGAGGATGAGCCAAAAACAAACATTACTTTCTTTTTCTGAAAAATCCGCCTAACCCAATAAGAATAAGGCCTAGCATACCGATACCACCACCACTTCGTGTGATAACGTTTTCTTCAACTGGACGAGGTGTAATCTCACCACCAGGTAAACGTGTCAGTTTCACAGCCACCAGCTCTTCTTCAACGTCACAACGTGCATTTTGCGCTGTTGAGCTATAGCCACCGTCACAAAAGAAAGCCGACGCTGCGATATCGCCATTGTCCGCAATATCAAACGCTTCGGCGATACGGAACTGGTTTGCACCACCAGATCCATTGGTCAGATCATCAAGTAGCCAACCACGCTTTCCATCAAAATCTGCATTTGCTGTGCCGTGGGCGTAAATATAACCACGCTGGCGACGTTCTCTGTCTCGTGAACTCTCGATATCGACTTTACCCACCAGCTCACTGCTGGTGTTTAGCGCCGCGGCTGTCGCGTTATAACCACTAAAGAACAATTCACTCTGTCCAGTACCAAGGAGCGTCGTAGAAGAGCCTTCGTTCACGAAGATAGTTTCTGAAAATGAGCCACTGTTTGAATTTCTATATTTTGCGATACCAACAATCGCACCGGTGCTATTAGTATCGGTAGCCATGCTATAGCTAAAACGCTCGCGTTGGTCCTCGAAACCTTCAATTGGCTGTAAGGTCCAGCACTTAGCTTCTGTGGCATCACTCTGTAATGCACTAATACAGGTTGCAAAATCAGCCACTGGCGTGAACTTCACGGCTCTCGCATAAAAGCGATTGTCGTCATAGGTTGAGTAACCCACCAAATAAGGTTTATTGGTGTCGCCCCCTAACAGCGCAGCACCAAGAACACTGGCTTGGGCGGTGTCGTCGTCATGACCCGTATTCCCACTAGGAAAACTACTAACGACTGTCGTCGCGTTGACGTCAACGAAGGGTTCATCCGTAGTCAGCCAAACCGACGCTTGGTTAGCAAACTGGAAGTACTGGCAAGCACGGTTTGAGTAATCAACGCTGCTCTGGCAACTGGCTAGGTTAGGCAGGCCAGAATCTTCAGGCGCTTTAGCTTCTTCACCGACATCTGCCATATTGGCAACGGACGCTGAACCATACGTAATGGTGACGCCTGCTGCTTCAATCACGCCATGCGCATTAGTTTGGCCAATCTTTGGGATAACACCCGTAGCTGAAGCCGGAGGCAGCAATTCTACGTCGTTAATAAAGCCACGGCGCGCAAATGCACGAGCATTGTAAGATCCTGCATCGTAGTATGGGCTGCTAGACGCGCCAACCGGAGAACCATTCGCAGTAATCGAGTTAATCACGACATTTGTGGAGTCAGCGTTAACCGTTCCCGCAGGAGGTGAAGCAACGCCAGCGCCAAATGGGTTCACCGCGCTACCAAGGATTGCCTCGCTATTACTTGCGAAACCCTGCGACCAGGCGTCAATTTCTTTTTTCAAGCCACCAAGGCAAGATTGCTCAGCATCGTCACTTTTACAGACGGTCCCAGACGCTTGGATTCCATACCATCTTTCGTCAGCCCAAGTATCACAGGTGTTATAACCAAGGTAGTCTCGACAGTAGCGATAGAGATCATCTTGGCTATTTATGAAATGCTCTACATCAACCATGTAAGGCAATTCCTGAGAATAGTTAAGACCAACAGGGCCACTTAACACTTCTACCGCAACCTCACTACCATCAGGAGAAATGGCAGTCGCTGCGGCTGATTGGCTAGCCGAAGCATTATCGACACGAGCGACAGAATACAAAGCTGCATTGGCTACTAGGGGAAAACCAGCTATCGCAAGTGCGACAGCTGAAAGTTTGAATTTGTTGAACTGCATTACTATTCCTTCTGCATCTCTTCGAGTTCTTCCCATCGTTCAAACGCTGCATCTAATTCAGCTTCAACCTCACTCAAACGCTGTAAGATTGGCTGAGTCTCCTCAGTGCTTTTCTGGAAGAACGCAGGATCGTTCACCGATTCCTGTAACTGCGATATTTCATTTTCCAAGTTTTCAAGAAGTTGTGGAAGTGCTTCTAACTCTCTTTGCAACTTGTAAGACAGTTTTTTGCCAACTTTCACACTTTCAGTTTGTTTTTTAGGCGCATCCTCTTTTGGTGCGTCTTTCTTTGCTTTAGGTTTATCGGCTCCAATTGTCTGACGATAGTTTTCACGTTGCTGCATTGCGTCATGATAACCACCCACAAACTTATGAATAACACCGTCCCCTTCGAACACCCAACTATGTGTCACGGTGTTATCAACAAACTGACGATCGTGACTCACCAACAACAATGTACCCTGATAGTTGGCAAGTAATTCTTCCAAAAGTTCCAACGTTTCGATATCCAAATCGTTGGTTGGTTCATCAAGAACCAATAAGTTACATGGTTTAAGGAAAATTCGCGCAAGCAATAGACGGTTTTTCTCGCCTCCAGAAAGAGCTTTCACAGGCGTTCGCGCGCGGCGTGGATGGAACAGGAAGTCTTGTAGATAACCAAGTACGTGGCGTTTACGTCCACCCACCTCAACTTCCATCTTGCCTTCTGCTAAGTTATCGACCACGGTTTTCTCAGGGTCGAGCTTTTCACGATATTGGTCAAAGTAAGCCACTTCGAGCTTTGTACCGACATGAAATTTACCTGTTTCTGACGTCAGATTACCCAGCATCAGCTTCAGTAAGGTACTTTTACCACAACCATTAGGCCCAATCAGCGCAATACGGTCACCACGCATCACATTAAAGCTAAAGTCTTCAATTAAGTTCTTACCATCAAACTTAAAGCTGATGTCTTTCGCTTCAAATACAATTTTGCCCGACTTAACCGCTTCATCAACCATGATGTTAGCATTACCTAACACTTCAACACGCTCTGAACGTTCACGGCGAAGCTGTTTAAGAGCACGCACACGGCCTTCGTTACGGGTACGACGGGCTTTGATACCTTGGCGAATCCAGGTCTCTTCTTGAGCTAGTTTCTTATCAAACTCGGCGTTCTGATCAGCTTCAACGCGAAGCGCCTCTTCTTTACCTTCGAGATACTTCTCGTAGTCGCCCGGCCATGAAGACAACTGACCACGGTCCAAATCAACGATACGCGTTGCCATAGAACGGATAAATGCACGGTCATGCGAGATAAAGATAATCGCGCCTTTGAAGTCTTTGAGGAAGTTCTCTAGCCACAAGATCGTCGCAACGTCTAGGTGGTTAGTCGGCTCATCCAGCAGAAGGACATCAGGTTCACACACAAGAGCGCGTGCGAGTGCAGCTTTACGTTGCCAACCACCTGATAATTCGGACAGCCTCTTCGAACCATCCAGCTTTAGCGCATCAAGCACCATGGTTAGTTGGTTTTCGAAATGCCAAGCGCCGCTATGATCGAGTTGATCCTGCACTCTAGCAAGTCGATTAATGTTCTTCTCACTAGGGTCCGTTTCCATCAGCCCGAGCAATTCGTGGTACTGCTTAAGTAGCGCACCAGCTTCTGCCAAACCTTCAGACACGTAGTCGACTACCGTCCCTTCCGCATCACGCGGTGGATCTTGCTCTAAACGAGAGACTTTCAAATCTTGTTGACGATTAATACTGCCGTCATCCAGTTGCACCGTTCCGTGAATGACTTTCATTAAAGTCGATTTACCGGCGCCATTTCGACCGACGAGACACACACGCTCATTAGGCTGCAATACAAATTCTGCGTGATCGAGTAAAGGGTTGTCGCCATAAGCGAGTTGAGCGTTGGTGATGTTAATCAATGCCATGTTTAACTAACCATGTTGTTAAAGCGAAAGAATCAAAAGGCCAGTTCAGTTCTTCAATCACTGAGCCGTCTTGGGTTTGAAATGAGATAACAGGAATAGTGACGCCGTAACGAGAAAACAGCGTGTCATCAAACGCAATGTCTATAACGTTCAAAGCAGCGGTTTTACCCGCTGCTTGATACAAAGCCATTGCCTCTTCACAAAGGTGACACCCTTCCGTGCTGTAGAGGACTAAGGCCATTAACCTTCCTTGTGGGTAATAATCCAGCAGTTATGGATCTGCTTGTTACGTTCAAAATCCAATGGAATTGAACGATGTGTAATATTCTGAGCAGATAGACCGAGCTCGCTGAGTGCTTCAAGGTCCATCTTAAAGTTACGTTTATTGTTCGAGAACACGATCTCGCCGCCTTGACGCAAAAGACGCTTAAGGTCTGACATCAGTTTGATGTGGTCGCGCTGTACATCGAAGTTATCTTCCATTCGCTTAGAGTTCGAGAACGTCGGCGGGTCGATGAAGATAAGATCATACTGGTTTTGCTCGCTCTCGAGCCATTTCAGGCAATCAGCATGAATGTATTGATGTTGACGGCCAACTTTGCCATTCAACTTCATGTTACGTTCAGCCCAAGCAAGGTAAGTCTTAGACATATCAACCGTCGTGGTTGATTTAGCCCCGCCTACTGCTGCGTGAACAGTCGCGGTACCGGTGTAAGCGAACAAGTTAAGGAAATCCTTACCTTGTGCTTTCTCACCAAGCATCTTGCGCGTATAGCGGTGATCAAGGAACAAACCAGTGTCAAGGTAGTCTTGAAGGTTTACTTCCAACGTGACGTTGTATTCAGTCACCTCGATGAAGCGCTTAGCTTCACCCAGTTTCTGATACTGATTCGTGCCTTTTTGCTTTTCACGTGTTTTCAAAATCACGTTATTCGCATTCACACCAGTAATAGCGATCGTAGCGCGAACTGTGTCCATCAATCGGCGGCGAGCTGTTTCTTCTGGAATGGTTTTAGGTGGCGCATATTCCTGAATCACGATGCTGTCGTTGTAGCGATCAATTGCAACGTTATAGTCAGGCAAATCGGAATCATATAAGCGGTAGCATTGAACACCCTGCTGTTTCGCCCATTTTTCCAATTTTTTAAGGTTCTTGCGAAGACGGTTTGAAAACTCAGGTGCAACGTCTGGTTGACTAACCACACCTTCTGGTGACACTGTCACCTCGCCACGTGCAGTGATCTGATAAGTTTTCATCTCACAATCAAGTGCGCCGTTACGCAACTTGTAGGTGCTTTCAGCGCGCATACGAATACAACTCAGTAATTCGTTAGAACCTGAATAGATGGATGCCACAGAACCTTTAAATTGCGTTTTAAGCTGAACACCTAATTGTGTATACAGTGCAATCAGCCCTGGGGTTGTACCCAGACGCTCACCATAAGGCGGATTACAGATGATATGCCCTTCACCAAACCCTTCAGGGTTTTGCAAAGTACTTGCATCTGCTTCTTCAAATTGGATAAGACTACCAACACCCGCGCGGTTTGCATTCGCTTTTGCGGTTTCAAGTACGCGACGATCGTTATCAAAGCCAAAGAAACGCGTTTCGCATTTCGCTGGGCCTTTCTTCGATAGGAAGGTCACTTCTGCGTGGACTTCCATCCACTCTTCACGATTGAATGATTTCAGTGACTCAAAGCCCCAACGCTTGCGCTTTAGACCTGGAGCAACTTGAGCAGCAATCATAGCGGCTTCAATAAGCAGAGTCCCTGAACCACACATTGGGTCTAGAAGAGGTTTCTCTGGCGTCCAGCCACTTTTCATCACCAGCGCTGCTGCATTGGTTTCACGCAGTGGTGCTGCACCGGCTTCAGTGCGGTAACCGCGCTGATGCAAGCCGCTACCAACCATGTCGATGCCAAGAAGGCCGTCTTCACGAGACAAGCGCATGTGAATGCGCAGATCGGGTTGCTCACGGTCGATACTTGGGCGCTCGCGGTCAGCTTTGATGAAGCGATCGACAATCGCGTCTTTCACTTTCAACGCGCCGTATTGACTGTTACGGATTTCACGGTTTGTACCGTTGAAGTCGACAGCAATGCGCTTCTTCTCGCTAAAATATTCTGGCCAGTTAATGGCAGTAGCACCCAGATACAGGTCCATGTCATCACGCACGGTGAACTCGCTTAGTACGAGAATGAAGCGTGATGCAGTGCGGCTCCATAGACAGCACTTGTAGAGGGTTTTCTCATCTGCTTTAAAGCGTACGCCCGCATTAACCGCTTTAACGCTGCTTGCGCCAAATTGTTCGAGTTCTTCTGCAAGCAGGTTTTCGAGTCCGCGAGAGGTGATAGCTAAATATTGATTCATGGAAATGTATTCTGAGGGATTTTGCGCGGGATTATACCTGATTTCGTGACGTAGCGCTCTATCCCGCAGGCATTTCTTTTTTCGGTGATTTGCCACCGTAACAAGCATAAAAGCCTTCGTTCGGTTTTACTCCCATTTAACCAACTCCCATGCCATACATCCTGTTATCCACAGTGATGTAAAAACCAAAACACTGTTTCCATAAGGAAACTATCCTCTTCCTTCACTAACCTTCCTAGTCCCAATCACAAACATAAGTAAATCGTGAATGCTGACATCTTCAATCTGTATATGAAGTGAGCACACACTTATTCACAGAAGCGTTGTTTATAAGATTATAGATGTAAGAGTAAAGTGGCCATCTTTCCTAAATGGAAATCAATTTACACCCGAAAATCTGGTATATACCAGAGACACGGCAACCTCAGTTTAAACGTGATAAATAGGGAAATTTCACTAGAAATGTTTCTATGGATTATCAATAAATGGCGATTTCATATGCAATCAAACTAGAAACGAGGCCGATTCTGATAGCAATTACGTGATAAAGATCACGTAATTATTTGCATGCAAAGCGACCATCTGCGGTGGGAATTCTCATATTTGCATATAAGTGAGACAACGAAATCGCATGGGCACAGGTGATGAGATTGAGATTATGCGGATAGATTAAGGGAAATAATGATACAAGCACTCGCCTCTGTTTCAATGCAAGGCGTATCTGCTCGCTTATTTTAGCAACAATATTGCTCGGTACTCATCCCCCATATGCGCACCATAACCACATCTAAATAACTTATAACAGCGCCATCGTTTCGCGTATACGACACAAGATAGCGCAACTTGCATTAACTAATGGATGGTCCAGGTATGTATGTAGGGAGTGTCTGTTACAACCGTATGTCGGTACAAGAAATCGGTAACGAGGAGCAGATTGGATTGGGAAGGAAAGAAAAGAGGCTGATAGAGAAATCTCTATCAGCCTACCAACGCATAATGACCACTGCCGCTATCGTATTGCTGTTGGTATATTGATAGCCGATCATTCATTACTTTAATAGCTTCACAGAACCGCATTTGTTTTGTGTCAGTCAGTGCCAATGGTGACTCGCCTGCATGTATACACAATGAAGCGATACCTGCATTTTCAATCACCAAAAAGGATTCACTGCCGTGCTCAGTTTTCAATGTCACAAGCGAGCCAGCTTCTGCGGCTGAGTACCCTTCTTGTTCCTTAAAAAACCAGCTTTTTGGTAGGAGCGGTTTATGGAAGCGATTTGCTGCCACTGCGTTCAAAACGAGTTCGGCCTTGCGAGGGCCTGATAGAGAAAGCGCATCTACTGCATCAAAATACGCTTGAAAAAGTGATGCGTCATCAACTGAAAATGGGGTTTCAGCAAACGCATCGGGGATGAGCTGTTTGCATTCAATGGCGACTTGGAAAACCATGTCTTCGCCCAAATCTAGCATCAATGCTTGTGCTTCATTATCGAAGTACCACTTCCATGCGTTATTTGGTTTCAACATCGTGTTCGCTCCTGCGTTTGCAGAGAATCGGTCCGTGACCACTGAATAAAAGGTGCTTTGGAAGAAGTGTAATCGGGTTGAGATAAAAAAAAAGGGGAAGTAAACTCCCCCTTTTTGTTGGATTCTTATTTATTTTGATTAAATATTTCTAACGATATCTTTAACCAAACGTGGACCGTGGTAGATAAATCCAGAATAAACTTGAACAAGCTCCGCGCCTGCCATCATTTTTTCTTTTGCAGCCATCACTGAGTCAACACCACCTACACCAATGATTGGCAACTTGCCATTCAATTCTTGATGTAGACGACGGATCACTTCCGTACTCTTATTTTGAACAGGACGACCACTCAACCCACCCGCTTCATGAGCGTGAGGCATCCCCTCAACCATGGTGCGATCTAACGTAGTGTTGGTAGCGATTACACCATCAATATTGTGACGTACTAACGCATCAGCAACTTGTACCAATTCGTCTTCGCTCATATCTGGTGCGATCTTCAATGCAACGGGGACATACTTGCCACGACTATTCGCTAACTCCCCTTGGCGCACTTTCAATGCAGCAAGAAGATCATCAAGCGCATCTCCATATTGCAGAGAACGAAGCCCAGGTGTATTTGGTGAAGAAATGTTTACTGCGATATAACCTGCATGGTCATAGACCTTATCCATACAGATCAGATAATCGTCCTTGCCGTTTTCTAATGGCGTGTCTTTATTCTTGCCAATGTTAATACCAATGATACCGTCGTATTTGGCTTTTTTAACATTTTCAACCAGCGCATCGACACCGTGATTATTGAAACCCATACGGTTGATAATGCCTTCGGCAGGAATGACGCGGAAAAGACGTGGTTTATCATTACCATCTTGTGCTTTAGGCGTTACCGTCCCTACTTCAATAGAGCCGAATCCCATTGCACCAAATGCATCAATACATTCGCCGTTCTTATCTAAACCTGCTGCGAGCCCAACTGGGTTTTTGAAATGCAATCCCATGACCTGAACGGGACGAGGAGGTAAGTTTTGACGATAAAAAATATCGAGAGGAGTACCAGTGAAGCGAGATAAATTCTTGATTGCCAGCTCATGAGCATGCTCTGGGTCTAACTGAAAAATTGCCGATCTGGCGAGGCGGTACATCATGTAACCTCCAAAAAAAAGCCCCGTATAAACGGGGCTGTATTATCAACACTTTGTCGATCTAATTCAAATTTAAAAGTGTAAGTTCCCGCAATGCAACGGAGAATTTAGCAAATTCGTGGGCTGTGCCTACTTTAAACTCAGCAACAATGCTTTCCCAACGCCCCAAATTCACCGCATGCTCAACCATCCAAGACTCGAGACCCAACTCTGCACTCTCACCTTTATTCATATCTTCGAGGATATGCGCGGTCAAAACACGTTGTTGCCAATCAAGATCTTCTCGGAATGAAGCGCGAGCCAATGCTTGCCAATGGTTTTCCACTGGTTGATTGGTGATTTGTTTGAGGAACCAATGCAATGACAAGGTATCGCCCAATACAAAGTACAAACGCGCAACCACATCGAATGGTTTGTTCATCTGCTCAGAAACTTGCGCCAAATCAAGACCAGCAAACAAGCTGCTCAAACGGGCAACCTTATCGGCAATTGCCTTTGGCACACCAAGAACAATGTACTCTTCCGCTTGCTCTTCGTGTTCTTTGATTTCAGCCGGAACCAAATAAGTTTCTAGGTTATCCGTTAAGTTCTTAACCGCAGGTTTATAGAACGCAACTTGATCCTCTATGCCCTTGCCTTTCATTGGATTACGCAAGATCCAACGCGATGCTCGACGAAGCATGCGACGACAGCGGTACATTACGGCGTATTGCACCTGTGCAGGCAATTGATTGTCGAGCGCACGAATGTCTTCAAAGGTCTTGTCGAACTCAAAGACTTCATTGGCAATCGCATAAGCAGAAGCAATGTCACCGACGCTCGCGCCTGTTTCATCTTGCATACGAGTGACAAAATTAAAGCCCATCACGTTCGACATTTGGTTCGCCAACGTTGTAGCAATGATTTCACCACGTAGCGGGTGCGTTTCCATCGCTTCTCGATAGTTACACTGTAACTCTTTCGGGAAGTAAGCCGGTAACATTTTGCCAAAGTGCGGGTCTTGAGTGATTTGCTCAACCACTAGTTGCTCTTTTAGCACCATTTTACCGTAAGCCACCAGCACCGCCACTTCTGGGCGAGTCAAACCTGTACCGTGTAGTTGGCGTTCAGCCAACGTTTCATCATCAGGTAAGTACTCCAATTGTCGATCAAGCTTGCCGTCTTTTTCCAAATAATGAATAAAGCGGATTTGTTCTTTCAACAGTGCAGCTTTTTGATTACTGGTCACAGAAATGGATTCGCTCTGGCAATACGCATCATCCAATACGATATCGCCAACTTCATCTTCCATTCGTTCTAGCAATTCATTGCGTTGCTTATAGGTAAGATCCCCTGCTGCAACCAAACCATTGAGCAAGATCTTGATGTTAACTTCATTATCCGAGCAATCAACACCACCCACGTTGTCAATGAAGTCAGTATTCACCAGACCGCCATTCATCGCGAATTCGATACGGCCTAACTGAGTCATACCCAAGTTGCCGCCTTCACCGATGATTTTAGCTCCGAGCTCATTGCCGTTCAAACGCAGACCGTCGTTGGCGCGGTCACCCACCTCGGTATGCGTTTCAGACTCGGATTTCACATAGGTACCAATACCACCATTCCAAAGCAGATCCGTTTTTGATTTCAGGATCTGTTTGATCAACTCGTTTGGCGCCATTGATTGCTTACGCACGCCCAACATCTTCTGAATTTCTGGAGATAAATCGATAGATTTCGCTTTGCGCGAGAAAATACCACCACCCTTAGAAATCAGTTTCGTGTTGTAGTCTTCCCAACTTGAACGAGGAAGCTTGAACAAACGATCGCGCTCTACCCACGATTTTGCTGAATCCGGTGTTGGATCAATAAATATATGGAGGTGGTTAAACGCGGCTTGTAAGCGGATATGCTTAGACAGCAACATGCCATTACCAAACACGTCACCCGCCATATCACCAATGGCTACACAGGTGAAATCTGTTTCTTGGCAGTCAATACCAATTTCACGGAAGTGACGTTTTACCGATTCCCAACCACCTTTAGCGGTGATACCCATCGCTTTGTGATCGTAACCATTCGAACCACCTGAAGCGAACGCATCACCCAACCAGAAGTTGTATTCTTCAGATACCGAGTTAGCAAGATCCGAGAACGTCGCCGTCCCTTTATCTGCTGCAACAACCAAGTATGGGTCATCTTCATCATGGCGTACTACATTGACTGGCGGCGTTAACTCGCCTTCAATGATGTTGTCCGTAATGTCGAGCAAGCCACGAATAAATATACGGTAGCAACGCTGACCTTCTGCGAAAATTTCATCTCGACCACTCAGAGAGTGCTGCTTTTTACAAACAAAGCCACCTTTTGCTCCAACAGGAACGATAACTGTGTTCTTAACCTGCTGAGCTTTCACCAACCCCAGCACTTCTGTTCGGAAATCTTCTTGACGGTCTGACCAACGAAGACCACCACGTGCAACCTTGCCACCACGTAAGTGAACACCTTCAATGTCTGGTGAATAGACGAAGATCTCAAAGAATGGAACAGGTTTTGGAATTTCAGGGATGTTTGAAGGCTGCAGTTTCAAAGACAGATAGTCTTTAAACTCCCCCGTCACCTCGTCTTTTTGGAAGTAGTTCGTACGTAAAGTCGCAAGGATCATTTCCATGTAACGACGGATAATACGATCATCATCCAAGCTCTCAACGTTCTCGAGCTCTTCTTCTATCTGAGCGATGATTCGAGCCTGTTCTTTATCACTAGTCTTTGACGGCTTGAAGCGAGTATTAAACAGGTTAACCAGATATTGAGCCAAATCAGCATGAGACGCTAACGTGTCTTCGATGTATGTTTGGCTAAATGGGAATGCCACTTGACGCATATAACGAGCATAAGAACGAAGGATCGTGACTTCTCGCCCTGTTAAACCAGCATTTAGCACCAAACGGTTGAAACCATCGCTTTCTAATCGACCATGCCAAATAGCCGCGAATGCTTCTTGGAAACGATCACGCGCTTCTGAAAGATCGAAGCTGTTACTCGCACTATGTAACATCGAGAAGTCGAGGATCCAGAACACATCACCTGTCGTTGTTGTTACCTTGTATGGCGATTCACCAATAACACGTAAACCAAGGTTTTCGAGCATTGGCATCACATCAGACAAGTGAATTGCTTCATCTTTTTGGAACAGTTTTAGACGAACAGCGCGAGACGTTGAAGGTTCTTCCTGTGGTCGGTAGAACAGCATATCTAGCTTATTGTCTTCGCCCAAGTTTTCCAGTCGCTCGATATCAGCCACCGCCGAACCTGGCAACATGGCTTCTTTGTATGAGCGAGGGAAAGCACCAAGATAGCGTTTCGCAATTGGCGTACCGCTATTCTCACCAAAGTTTGCAATGACAGATTCTTGTAGACGATCATCCCAAGAAGACGCGGCTTCAGTCAGGTTCTGCTCCAATTTCTTCACATCAATATCAAAGTTGTTGTTATCAACACGCACAATGTAATGCGTTCTCGCGAGCGGGCTTTCAGAGAAGAACGTATTGAATTCCACTTCCTGTTCAGAGCCAAAGTAGTTCTTCAAAATACGTTGAGCTGCGATACGGAATTCAGTGTTATAGCGTTCACGCGCCACATACACCATGCACGAAAAGAAACGTCCAAATGGGTCACGTCGTACGAATACACGCAACATATCGCGATCTTGTACCTGTACAATGCCCATACCAATATCGAGCATTTCAGCTTCAGATGCTTGGAACAGCTCATCACGAGGGAAGTTTTCAATAATGTTGGCGAGCGCTTTCCACGAATGAGATCCTTGGTAGTAACCACTGATCTCTAGGATCCGCTGCACTTTATTACGCAATACAGGGATCGCATTGGTTGCCTGGTTGTATGCAGCTGAAGCATAAAGGCCATGGAAACGGTGTTCACCTATCACATTGCCCTTTTTATCAAAACTCTTGAGGCCAATGTAGTCCATGTATGCGGGACGGTGAACTCGAGATTTACTGCTACCTTTGTTGATAATCAGCAATTCTTTACGAAGAGCAGTCGCACGAGCTGACTCTGGCATTGCAGATAATTTAACGCCCGGTCGTTTAAGATCTAGCTTCTTAGCCAGACCCAAACCTTGTTCACTAGACGGTTTGAGTTCATGGTCACCCTCTATGGCAT
This sequence comes from Enterovibrio gelatinilyticus, assembly GCF_028683095.1. GTDB lineage: Bacteria > Pseudomonadota > Gammaproteobacteria > Enterobacterales > Vibrionaceae > Enterovibrio > Enterovibrio gelatinilyticus. The sequence continues at coordinate 169,968 of NZ_JAJUBC010000001.1, forward strand.
TCAGCTCATAATACTTGTAACCCATAAACGTGAAATTGTGGGAACCAATCCACTGAAGAAACTCAACCGCTTCATCTTTACGTTCTTTATCGACAGGCGGCTTATCTTTCTTAAGTGCTGCAATCAATTCCTGCATTTTGGCTTGCATTGGTTGCCAATCATTAACGATTAGCGCAACATCAGTAAGCGTTTCTGTTACCTCTGCTTCCAAAGCTGCCATTTCTTTTTTGCTGGTCATGCGGTCGATTTCTAGATGGAAGACGGTTTGACGAACCCCCTTCTCTCCGCCAATCTCGACAACATGCCCACCACTGTCTTTTAATACATGCAACGGCCCATTGAGCATGAGGTGCGAAGCTATATCAAGACGATTCAAAGCCATGCGAACAGAATCAACCAAGAAAGGTGCATCCGGCGTGACTATCTCAACGATTGTATGTGTTGACTGCCACCCATTGCCACTCAATGTAGGGTTGAATACCTTTACAAAGATCTTATCTTGTTCGAACGTATTTAGATGATGCCACAGGCTGATAACAGCGCCGTAGAGGTCGGATTCATTCCTTTCCTGTAAATCATCATCTGAGATGGGACCCAAAATCCTTTTTGCCAAAGTTTCTACGAGTGGTTGTTGTTTCTTGTCCAGTTTTTCAGCAATGAGGTGATAAACTTTCTCAAGCAACACCGGCACAATAGGGTCACGCGCGGTCATGGTTTACTCCATATATTTTTTATGTAATCGCTATGAGTATAGAAGTTAATTAGTCTTTGCGACGTATGGAGTAGTTTACGACTTTGTTAATAATTTCGTTACATCAAATAACGTTAATTACGTTCGAGTTTTTGGATATGTGATTGCCGTACGGTTTACGCTATTTGCTCGAGAGATTTAAAACGATTGGCACCATCAACAATGAGACGAAAGTTCCCTTTTAAGCCTCTTTGAGTAAGGTATGGACGTAGGCGCGATGCAGGCAGTTGCAGTGTTAACCCTTTGTCTGTTCTAACGACAACGGTTGAGGCAGCACCCGCATAATGTTGCAGAAAGACATGGTATGAGATATCCAAAGTAAATAAATAGACATTCGCGTTCATAAAAAAAGCCGTCTCCTGTGTGACGGCTTTAAATTACTTATTCCAGCGATTTTATCAAGTGCAGTCTTTACACTTCGAGTGCTTTATTGATTTTCTCGTAAAGATCTTTAGCAAGGTTATCTAACAATGCCAGTCGTTCGAGTTGAGCTCGCATCAATGACTGACGATCACTATCAAAGCGCTTAAATTTCAGCAATGGATCTATAAGCCTTGACGCGACTTGAGGGTTAGATTCATTTAGTTGAATCAAAATATCAGACAAGAACTTATAGCCTGCCCCATCTTTTTCGTGGAAATGAACAGGGTTATTGTTACAAAATACCCCAATCAAAGAACGCGTGCGGTTTGGGTTCTTCAAGCTGAATGCGGGATGAGACATTTGCGCTTTCACATTATCCAATGCCCCTACTGATGGATTACACCCTTGAAGAAGGAACCACTTATCCATAACCAAACCATCGTGCTGCCATTTGTCACTAAATGCCGCCATCACTGCGTCACGATTTGTTAATTCTGCATGGGTTGCTGCAGCCAGTGCCGCTGCTGTATCTGTCATGTTATTTGCAGTTTCAAAATGTGCAGATACCAATGCATTGCCTTGCTCACCAAGAGCAAGATACCCCAAACACACATTGCGAAGACTACGTTTGCCAATAGATTCATGCGTAATGGTATAAGTTCGTTGATTCAATGAATGGTAGAGCGCGCTCAATTCATCAGCCAGTGCAGTTGAAAGACTAAGCTTGATGGCATCACGTACTTGGTGAATAGCATCCACATCAACAACATCGAACCAACCACCGATTTCATTCTCGCTAGGCAGGGTCATGACTTCAGCAATAAGTGCGACATCAAGTTCTTCACTCAGTAACACGCCACGAAATGCATCGACAACTTCTTCTGGGAAAATGATGGTTTCACCCGCTTGAACACGAGCTACATTAGCTTTGATATGTTTAGCCAGTAACATCTGTCCCGCGTCCCAACGCGCAAATTCATTACGAGCATGGACCATTAAGAAGGCCAAGTCTTCGTCTGAGTATTCATAATTGAGCGTCACTGGCGCAGAGAACTCTCTAAGCATTGAGATAACAGGATTCTCTTCCACGTTATCAAACACGAAAGTTTGCTCTGCTTCTGTAACGCGAAGAACGTTATCTACCGCCACTCCGTTACGCTGTAACTCGATAACATCACCATTTGCCGCGTACAACTCAATGTCGAATGGGATGAGTAGAGGGAGCTTCTCTTTTTGATCTGCCGTTGATGGTGTGTACTGCTTCACTGTAAGAGACAAGGTATTAGCCTTGTCGTCAAAATCACTGGTAACCGTTAATTCGGGAGTGCCCGATTGGCTGTACCATAAACGGAATTGCGCTAAATCTGCGTCTGAAGCGTCTTCCATCGCCTTAACGAAATCTTCGCAAGTCGCTGCAGTTCCATCATGGCGTTCAAAATACAATTTCATGCCACGCTGAAAGTTCTCTTCGCCCAGTAAGGTGTGCATCATTCGGATGACTTCACTGCCCTTTTCATAAACAGTTAGTGTGTAAAAGTTATTCATTTCGATAACTTTTTCAGGACGAATTGGGTGCGCCATTGGGCTGCGATCTTCTGCAAACTGAGGACCGCGAACGATACGGACATTATTAATACGGTTCACAGCACGAGAGCCAAGATCAGAAGAGAACTCCTGATCACGGAAAACCGTTAGGCCTTCTTTAAGGCTCAATTGAAACCAATCACGACAAGTAACACGGTTACCCGTCCAGTTGTGGAAATACTCATGACCAATAACAGCTTCAATACCCAGATAATCCGTATCTGTTGCTGTATCTGAATTAGCCAAAACATACTTGGAGTTAAAGACATTCAGGCCTTTATTCTCCATGGCACCCATATTGAAAAAATCAACTGCAACGATCATGTAGATATCAAGATCATATTCAAGATCAAAACGATCCTCATCCCACTTCATTGAGTTCTTCAAAGATGTCATGGCATGTTCAGCGCGATTTAAGTTACCTTTATCAACAAAGATTTCTAGGGCTACATCTCGCCCGCTTCGAGTTTTGAATTTATCGCTTAACAAATCGAAGTCACCCGCGACTAGCGCAAACAAGTAACTCGGTTTCGCATAAGGGTCGTCCCACTGCACCCAGTGGCGTCCATCGCTTAATTCACCAGCACCAACATTATTGCCATTACTTAAAAGAAAAGGAAACGCTGCTTTATCGGCGGTTATCTTTGTCGTAAATTTTGCGAGAACGTCAGGTCGGTCGAGATAGTATGTAATACGGCGGAAGCCTTCTGCTTCACATTGAGTGCAATACGCGCCATCGGAAAGGTACAGACCTTCTAACAAAGTATTAGCTGCGGCATCAATGTGGGTTTCAATCTCTAAGTCAAACTCACTTGGTAATTGCGAAAGATGAAGGCCTTCAGAGGTTTCTTCATAGTGCGGCCACGGTTGTCCATTAACTTCTACGCGTTGCAGTGACAGCGCATCGCCATCCAGAAACATAGAATCTGCGCCAGTAACCTGCTGCGTTACTCGGCTTTTCGCGATTACGCGACTCATTGATGCTTGAAGATCAAAATCCAAGTCGATATGCGTTATCGTAAAGTCAGGAGCTTTGTAATCTTTACGGTACTTAGCCTGAGGTTGTTGCGTCATGTCAGATTCCTTTTATTGCATAACGAATATCAGCTTGGCAGTTAAATACGCCAAGCTTATGTCTGATTTTCGGAGTAATCTTCTAAGATACTCACTAACACAGCCTATTGCTATAGCTTAACTGTGTACTGAATAACCAAACACGCTAGTACGATAAGAAAAAACAGAGCGAGATCTGATTATCAATAGGTTGACTACATAGGCCAGTTTGACGTTAAATTTGCACCCTTAAATATAAACGGCCTGGAACAACTAGGCGAGAATTGCCGCGACCGCGCGAACACTCAATTCAGAGGTACTTTTTAAGGCATGCAAACGCCCATTATTTCGTCATTGATAGACACGGATGCCTATAAGTTAAATATGCAGCAAGCTATCTACCATCACTACCCTGATGTGATCGCTTCTGCCGAATTTCATTGTCGCAGCAATGAAAGTCTTTCTGCGTTAAAAGAGAAAATAGAGTCTGAAATTCGGGCCCTATCCGATTTACGCTTTACCTCTACTGAGCTTGAATATCTTTCTACACTTGGTTTGTATCAACCTGATTACTTAGCATTTTTATCATGTTTTGCATTGAACAAAGACCAAGTAACCGTTTCGATTTCAGACAATCAATTAGCGATACACATAGAAGGTAAATGGCTCGATATCATCCTATGGGAAGTGCCTCTTCTTGCTATAATTTGCGAGTTACGTTGTCACGAAAAATATCCGAAATCAGGACCTAAACAAGCCGTCAATTTACTTAAATCCAAACTGGCTTCCTTATCTGTGGCCGATGCAGACAAAGGGTTTCAGTTCGTTGACTTTGGAACACGTCGTCGTTTTTCAAAGGCTGTACATCATGCCATTGTTGAGCACCTCGTCCACTACTCTGCACACTTTGGTGGTACGTCAAATTTACTACTGGCTATGAAACATGGTATCCCAGCCGTAGGAACTCAAGCGCATGAATGGTTCCAGGCGCATCAGCAATTGACCGGTGACTTGGCAGATTCGCAGCAATTAGCATTGAACCGATGGTTACAAGAATATCCCAATAGACTTGGGATCGCGCTAACTGACTGTATCAATATGGACGCGTTCTTAAACGACTTCACCCCCTATTTGAGCCATCAGTTTTCGGGACTTCGCCATGACAGTGGTGATCCTATTGCATGGGGTGAAAAAGCCATTGGACACTATGAGAGCTTAGGCATCGATCCGATGGAAAAGACGCTTATTTTTTCTGATGGCCTCACGATCAACAAAGCACTAGGTATTCACCATCATTTTTGTGGCCGAATAAACACATCGTTTGGCATTGGCACTCAACTCACCTGTCACCTACCCGAGGTGGAAACACTAAACATTGTGATTAAGCTGGTGTCGTGTAACGGAAAACCCGTGGCCAAAATTTCTGATGAACCCGGTAAGTCAATTTGTCGTGATCACGAATATCTTGATGCACTTAAAAAGGCCTTTAATATCTAACTGTCTTTGAAGGCGCTCATCATAAATCACGTCATCCGAATCCGAACCATTCATCAAACTCATCAAAAAGGGCGCTAACCATTAGCGCCCTTTTTCAGTTTCCTAGTCGTACATATAAAATTGAACAACCCGCATAACAAACATTCGTCACTCTAATTGGCGTCGAAGTACGGCTTCCATTCCAAATTGCGTATTGGTTAGCGTCAACGTATTTGAATCCAACTCAAACTGAGAATCTTGTTGTCCGCCACGATAAATCAAAACAAGATGATCATTCTCTAAAAAGTACACGCCACGATGTGTAACCTGTTGCCCTTGCTTACCGGACACGCGAACGGAAAACAGAAAGTCTGGACGTAGCATTAACGCAAGTTCATCCACTCGCTCATCGACATCCTTTCCGCCAATCACATCGCTGAACCAAGCTCCAGATAAGTTGTGTGGCAAAATTTTAGTGAACTTAGCGCCTTTCAACTTTAACTGATTATGGCTGAGCTTGTATTCATGCTGTTGGGAATCTCCGAAGTCATCGTTAAGAACCAACGTATTTTCGTCTAAATCGTAGAATCCTTCTGCCTCTTCGATTTCACCGTCGCTTTTAAGAAGCTTCACATCGAAACGATAATCAGAACCAAAGGATATATTGATGGCTTTATATGTGGTTTCTTCGTTTGTGTTGTCTTGCTGCTGATCAGGGCTGAACCAGTACCAATCTCCAATGAGTAAAGGAAAATCAAACTGGGTGAGGTCTTGCGCTTTCACTGGCATCGACACAGAGATAACGACAATCATTAGGCTAATCCACTTACTCATCCGCTTCCCCTTAATTTGATTACGCACTGTTAATTTTAGACGCATATCACTGTAAGGGACGGTTTTATTCTGGATTTTGAGAATATAACGATTGAAAAAAAAGCGGGCTAATGCCCGCTTCAACTAGGTAAGTTCAGAATACCATAACTAGCTATTCAGCTTCTTCGCAAGATCAAGCGTGATTAACGTCGCCTCATTGAGGTAAGCGTCAGGTTCTTCATAATCTTTTGGAACATCGTCCAATGTCTTGAAGACAGGCTTGCCCAACTGAGATTGACGTTCGTTCAATCGCGTAAGACGCTTTACATCCGACTCTTCTTGCTCTTTGATTCGCACTTTTTCACTAAGAGAGATCGTATTGATGTCTTTCAATGATTGATACTCTTCAATATCACTTAATATAAACGCAAACTCAGGGTCGGCGTTTATTCGAGCCTGATGTGCTTTGTCCAATTTAGACAGTGAGCCTTTAAATTCTCCGACGGTTTTATAAGCTGCTGGTGCAATGCTATCCCAAGGAAGTGCATTGTCTTCAACACTCTCACCCGTTTCAGCCGGATCGATGGCTGTTGGAAATGCGATGTCTGGCACTACACCTAGGTGCTGCGTGCTACCACCATTAATACGGTAGAATTTTTGGATCGTGTATTGAACATGACCCAATGGCTTATCAGGAAAGTCATATATCTTTTGCAGCGAACGGTGTTGTTGAACGGTTCCCTTACCAAAAGATTGCTCACCCAATATCACCGCGCGACCATAATCTTGAAGTGCAGCAGCAAAGATTTCAGACGCAGACGCAGAATAACGGTTAATCAACGCAGTGAGTGGCCCATCGTAGTAGATGGCATTATCATTATCGCTGTTAACTTTTACTCGACCGTAAGTATCGCGTACTTGAACAACTGGACCGCTTTGAATAAACAGGCCAGTCAATGCCGACGCTTCACTCAGTGCACCACCGCCATTGTTTCGAAGATCTACGACAATACCGCTAACGTTTTCTTTCTTCAGGTTCGCAATTTCTTTCTTCGTGTCTTCAGCCAGCCCCACATAGAAGCTTGGTACTGAAATCACACCAATTTTGGATCCTGCCTGCTCAATCACTTCTGATTTCACCGCACGATCTTCAAGTCTGATTTTGTCACGAACTAAAGTGACATTGTAACTTTTGGCATTTGCACCTTCAGGAAGTATTTGAAGTTGAACCTCACTCCCCTTGGGCCCTTTAATCAATTGAACAACGTCATCCAATCTCCAACCGATAACATCAATAACCTGCTCGGCTCCCTGAGCTACACCGATAATACGATCGCCAGGAGAAAGCTTTTTGGATTTTGACGCTGGTCCACCAGCAACAAGCGAACGGATAACCGTAAAGTCATCTTCGACTTGCAGCACAGCACCGATACCTTCAAGAGACAGATTCATCTCAGACTGGAATTGCTCAGCGTTACGCGGAGAAAGGTAGCTAGTGTGTGGATCGACTTCACGAGAGAAAGCATTCAAGTAAACTTGAAACACATCTTCGCTTTTTGTTTGGGTAAGACGTTTAATGGCACTGTTGTAACGCTTTGATAGTGTTTCCTGAATTTCAGGCCACGTTTTCCCTGCCAATTTCAAATTTAGTGCATCATTTTTAACGCGTTTTCGCCAAAGCTCATTGAGCTCTGCCGTGTCTTTTGCCCAAGGCTCTTCGCTTCGGTCAATCAACATATTTTCATCTGCATCGAACGTAATTTCACTGTCGAGCAAAGAAAGCGCGTACTGGTAGCGTTCAAAACGCTTCTTCAATGACGTATTGAAAATGTCATATGCGGCAGACGTATCACCAGAACGAAGTTGCTCATCAATGTTATTACGCCATTTTGACAGCGCATCTACCTCTACCTGCGTGAGGAATAGGCGATTAAAGTCTAATGTTTCGAGATAGCGGTCAAAGACCTGAGAAGAAAACTCATCATCCAGCGTGAACTGTTTGTAATGCGATTTTTCAAAACTGTTGGTTATCCGCATACTTGCGGCCTTGTGCTGAGGTTCTGAAACCAGCGTAGGTAACTCAGCAGTGTCGTAACTGGCCTCTAGGGCCTGAGTGGATGCTGCCAGCATCAAGCTGGCAGCAATCACGGAAAAGCGGAATCGACCTATCATGCGTCGAGGTATCTCCTTTACGAACTGAGGTGCTCCGCTTTTACTAGCATGGTTAGACCATTGCTTAAACGAACGCGAACCTCGTCCTTGTTGAGTTCTACAATCGTAGCAGGCATGTTGCCATTGCCCATATTAACGTTTACGTCTTTACCTACGACAATATCTTCAGCCTTGAGTTCACGACGTGGCTCAACTGGCTTCTTAACAAGCTTAGTATTCTTTGCCTTAGCTGGTCGAGAATTTGCTTGGTTAGCTGTTGATTTATTTGATTTTGGCGCTCTTTTCTCTTTTGCGTTGGCTTTTTTATCGCCATTCTTCGCTGCTTGCTCTTTACGACGTTCTGCAGCGCGTGCTTTGCTTTCTGCCAATGCAGTTTGAGCATGGTCAACATGCTCTTGCTCTAGCTCACCACAATCGTTGCCGTCAAGATCAACACGAACAGCGCCAGCTTTTACGCCGTATAGGTAACGCCAGGAAGATGTATATTGGCGTAGTGCCGCGCGAAGTTGAGTTTTACTGACTTTAGCATCATCAGCAAGACGTTCAGCCAAGTCTTGGAATATGCCTATTTTCAGTGGACGCGCTTCACCTTCAAGGGTAAAGCACTTCGGGAAACGTTCAGCGATATAGGCGATAACTTGCTTGCTGTTAGCTAATTTTTCAGTGTTTTCCATTTTTCTTCCTGTCTCTTAGCGCAATGGCGACAACAGAGATCATGTACGAGTTAACAAATTTAGTGCTGCGTATTATAGATACCTGTGCCTGAAAAACCACAGAGAACCTTAAATTTAGAGGTGTTTTTGCAATTCATTGACCAATAAAGTGAGTCCGGTTTCATCATCGCGATCAAATCTTGCATTTTTTGGCGAATCTATGTCCAAAACACCCAATAGCTTCTCACCTTGATACAAAGGTAAAACAATTTCTGAGTTACTTGCTGCATCACATGCGATATGACCTTCAAAAAGATGTACATCATCCACCCTTTCAACACGTTTGTGACTGAATGCACTTCCACAGACCCCTCTCTGATAGGGAATTCTCACACAAGCGGTTTTCCCTTGGAATGGACCAAGAACAAGTTCGCTCCCGTCATCGAGATAAAAACCAGCCCAATTGATATCTTCTAACGATTGAAACAAAAGTGCACTGATATTCGCGAGGTTAGCGATAAGATTTGGTTCATTTTCAACAAGCGATACAGCTTGTCGGGCAATTAGTGCATAGAATTCTTCTTTGTTATTCATTTATCATGGTATCCGTTATGTCATAAAGACTAAAATAAAACCTATTGTGGAAGTGTTCAATAACGGTACCTTGCCTATGTTTTACATTGACATCAATACATGGCGAAAAGAAACGCGAATTTGATAAAAAGTACGTGTTCTTAAGTAACAGATTGATTAAGATGCACATTTGCCAAAACACTCGAATTCGATGAAGTATCGATAAGTGATGTAGGTAGATTCAGCGCTAACTGAAGTATCCCAAGGATCGGGGCTCGATATAAACACCCCAGAATATGTGGTGTTAGGTTATAAATTATATCCACGCCTAAGGGTAACTCGAACCACCAAAGGGGAATAGACGCCATGCGCGTGCTTAAGTGCACATCCTGTGATTTGTTACTGCAACAAATCCCCACACAGCGTGGGTTCAGTGCTTGCTGTCCGACATGCGGCTCCCGTGTAATCAAAAACTCATCACTGAGTCGTTCGGGTGAGATTGCGATTACGTTTGCAGCGCTTGCTCTATTTTTACCTGCCCAGCTTTTTCCTCTCATTTCAATTGATTTATTCGGTGTGACACTTAACACCACAGTCACCAGCGGCGGAATCATGCTGCTCAACACATTCCCTTTTGTTGGCGTGTTGGTGATTGCGACGACTGCCATCGCCCCTTTGGTATTTTTAATCTCTATTCTCGTGGCGAACCTCGCCTTAAAGGCTAAGCACGTTCGCTCTCTATATATAGCGACTTACTTACTCAAGGTTGTTAAGCATTGGGTTATGATTGATGTCTTTTTGGTCAGCCTTGCAGTTGCTGGGTTTAAGGTCATAGAAATTGCCGAGCTTTCAGTCGGTCCCGCCTTACTGAGTTTTGTGTTTCTGCAAGTGTTAATGGCTTACCTACTCTCTCGCGTATCTCCAGCTCGATACTGGGAGGCGTTGAGCAGAAATAATGTCGCCCTTCAAGACATTGAACTTGGTGATACCGACACAACATCAATCATTCGTTGCCAGCATTGTGGGTTAACACAACAATCCGACCACACGCACTGCAAGCGATGTACCGCAAAGCTAGAAAAGCGTACCTTTCAAAGCCTGCAAAAGACGTGGGCATCCCTGCTTGCAGCCATTGTGTTTATCTTTCCTGCCAACTTCTACCCGATATCTGTATTACTGAGTAACGGTAAACGATTTGAAGATACGATTTTTTCTGGCGTGGCAGGTCTTATCAAACAAGGAATGTATGGCATAGCCATCATTATATTTACAGCCAGTATTATCGTTCCCGTCGCTAAGATTATCGGCCTTCTATACATTTTGATTTGTATTCATTTGAAAGTTGATTCTGGTCGCGGACAGCGAATGAAAATGTACCGTTTCGTCAAATGGATAGGCAAATGGTCAATGATGGATCTCTGCGTCATTGCTATCATGGTGTCTCTGATTGATCGCGGTAACCTATTAGATTTTACTCCTGGGCCCGGCGCTATTGCCTTCGGATTGGTTGTGGTATTAACCATGATTTCCGCTGGTAGCCTCGATTCTCGACTTATTTGGGACAAACATGAGCAACGTTGAACACTCTCCAGTGACCACACCTCAACTCAAAAAAGATAGAAGTATTTCTCCTCTTTGGATTTTTACCGCTCTCGCCTTCTTACTTGCTGGCTGGCTGCTATACAAATCTGTCAATGAAGCAGGCGAACGCATTCAAATATACTTCACCGATGCACAAGGTATCGAAGCGGGTAGAACCGCTATTCGTTACCAAGGCTTGGAAGTCGGTATCGTCCGAAAGATCACACTGTCTGACGATTTAAAGAGCATCTCTGCCGAAGCTGAAATCTACCCAGAAGCCACTAAAATCCTTCGCCAAAACACTGTGTTTTGGGTGGTACGACCAAAAGCATCTATCACAGGAATCTCAGGACTAGATACGCTGGTTTCAGGTAATTACATCGCGGTTCAACCGGGTAGCGGGGACGTACGCAACACTTTTGTGGCTGCTGAAGAACCGCCTGTGAACATCTCTGAAGATGGCAACTTGCACATCCAGCTGCAAGCACCTGACTTAGGTTCGTTAAGTATTGGCTCTGGGATTTATTTCAAGAAAATCCGCGTTGGCGAAGTGGTGGACTATCGATTAACGTCAGACAGGCAAGGCGTGACAGTGTCACTAAGTGTTAAGAAAGAATATGCCAAACTGGTGATGAAAACATCGAAGTTCTGGAATGTCAGCGGCGTGAGCGCTGACATTGGTTTTAGTGGCGTAGATATCAACGTAGAAAATCTTGCTTCAGTTTTGGCTGGAGGTATCGCCTTTGATTCGCCACAAGGCGGAGAGTTAGTGACGCCGTTACACACATTCACATTGTATCGCTCTATCAATGACACAGATCGTGGCCTTCCTATTTCGATCGTGCTCCCTGAAAACCATGGAATCACTAATCCACACTCTCCTATTGTTTATCAAGGCTTAGAGATTGGGCGTCTCAATGGTATTGATTTTAATAACTCGTTTTCCGGCACAGTCGCAAAAGCCAATATCAATCCTTCCATGGCATGGACACTCACCACTGGGTCTCAGTTCATCATCAATGCTCCAGAAGTCTCATTAGGCGGCGTTAAGAACATCAGCAACTTGGTGACGGGCAATACCCTCTCCATTGAACCAGGTGACGGAGAAAAAACGCACGATTTCGTTGCTCAAACAACTCAAACCGTACTTGCCAATGATCCTCGTGCATTAACCATTACACTCAACGCCGAGAACATCTGGGGGCTAAAAGAAGGCACCAAATTAATTTATCGCGGTATCCAAGTGGGCTTTGTGCATAAAACACAGTTAAACCCCAATGATGTTTCGATCAGTCTTGTCGTTGATCCAAACTACAAGCACCTCGTAAAGAGCGACTCTCGCTTCTATGTCTTAGGTGGAATTAACGGTCAAATCAATGCCGAAGGGATCGAGTTTAGCGTGCCAACATTTACGCAAATGGTGGATAAGAGCATTGGATTCACCAGCGAAGGCGATCATCAAGCACAATCAGAGTACACCTTGTTTGGGTCAGAAATTCTTGCGCGAAACGCTAAACAAGCATTGAGAGGCTTTAAGCGCATAACACTCATCGCGAATAAATTGCCGTCAGTTTCTGAAGGCAGCCCTGTGATGTACAAAAACTTTAACGTAGGCAAGGTTGAACGCTTTGAACTCACCAAACAACAAGTACATGTAACGATTCAAATTGATAATAGATATCACCATTTGGTTACACCAAACTCTGTGTTTTGGAACCATTCAGGTGTGGATATCAAAGCAGGCTTATCTGGCGTGCAAATTGATACTGGCTCATTGAAATCCATGATTGCCGGTGGAATATCTTTTGGTGAGATAGAGGGAATTGACAATAAAGTCGGTAAGCATTGGAAACTCTATGACAGTTTTACTGATGCGCAAAACTATGGCGTAAAACTGACATTTACCGCAGATAACGCAATTGGCCTCTCTTCAGGTAGCAAAATTCGCTACCAAGGGGTGGACGTGGGTGAAATCACTAAGCTCTCTCCAGCGTTTCAAGATGATGGCGTAATGATCAATGCGACTATCTACCCTGAGTTTTCGGAACAACTTGCACGCGCAACCAGTTATTTTTGGGTAGCGCAGCCCTCGCTCAGCCTGACTAAAACAGAGAACCTAGATTCGTTGTTTGGCGCATACATATCTGTCGTACCCGGTAAAGGGGCGAAACGTCAGTCATTCCAGCTACACAAGTCGGCTGAATACGCTGGTGGCTTAACATTGGTATTAGAAAGTGAAAACCGAGGCTCTGTTTCTATAGGTGCCCCTATCCTATTCCGAGACTTCGAAGTGGGTGCAGTGACAAACGTGACCTTAGGCCGCTTTGCCGATCGCGTACTGATTGAAGTAAAAATCAGTGATGATTACAAACACCTCGTTAGAAGCAATACGGTATTCTGGAACCAATCGGGTGTCGATGTTTCTATTGGTTTGACTGGCGCCAACATTCGCACGGGTTCGTTGGATAGCATTTTGAAAGGCGGCATAGCCTTTGCTACCCCTGAAGGCGAAAAGCTCGCTAACCCCGCGAGAACTGATCAGCATTTCTTACTTCATAAAACACCCAAACCGGAATGGACATCTTGGCGCACGGCTATTCCGTATTTCTGATCACCAATAAACCATATACCCATATAACCTGAAGGCGCAGGATTCAGGTTAATTGGGTGTAAGTTGCCCTATTAAGGCGCGAATCCTTCAGGTTTCGCGCCTTTTTATCAGCTGACAAACGCTTCCATCTGGTTTCTCAACCACTTTCCTTTTACACTCCCCCGTTCAGAAACCCCATAGAGAGACCGTTCAGGTGCATCCAAATATCGACATGCCAGCATTGTTCTTAGCGCAAATAGAGCAAATCCTGCCTTCCCATCTTTCCATGACAGATTTTGTGGCCGCCTGTCAGCGCCCACTGCGTCGAAGTATTCGCGTTAATACACTTAAAACGTCAGTTGAAGATTTTAAGGTCAGAGCGGCAGAGAAAGGCTGGACGCTAACACCCGTACCTTGGTGTGAGACGGGTTTCTGGATCGATGAAGATGAAAACGAAGCCGTACCACTAGGCAATACCGCCGAGCACATGGCGGGACTTTTCTACATTCAAGAAGCGAGTTCTATGCTGCCGGTAACGGCGCTGATGGAGAACAACCAAGGTGAGTGGGAACGACTACTCGACATGGCGGCCGCTCCTGGCTCCAAAACTACCCAAATCGCCGCTGCTGTGGGGAATTCGGGCTTACTGGTTGCTAATGAATACTCTGCCAGTCGCGTAAAAGTGCTGCACGCCAACTTGCTTCGTTGCGGCGTACACAATGTTGCCTTAACAAAATATGACGGCCGTGTATTTGGTGAATGGCTACCAGAAACATTCGATGCCATATTGCTTGATGCACCTTGTTCTGGCGAAGGAACCATTCGTAAAGATGCCGACGCATTCGCGAATTGGAGCCTAGAAGCGGTTAATGACATCGCTAATACGCAAAAAGACTTAATCGTCAGTGCGTTTCATGCGTTAAAAGCAGGCGGAACCTTGGTGTATTCAACCTGCACATTGAGTCACGAAGAAAACCAAGATGTTTGCCATTTCTTAAAGCAAACTTTTGGTGATGCCGTCGAGTTTGAATCACTCAGTACACTGTTCAACGGCGCAGACGCTGCATGTACAGAAGAAGGCTTTCTTCATGTGTTCCCGCAAATCTTCGACAGCGAAGGTTTCTTTGTCGCTCGCCTTCGTAAAACACAGAACGTCGGCAGCGAAATGATCAAAAAACGCCCGCGTAAATTCCCATTCCAAAAAGCCAAACCAGCCGATGCAGAATCGGTTGAAGCGTCACTTAAAGCGACGTTAGGTATTGAGATTCCTCAATCATCAAACGTTTGGTTGCGCGAAAAAGAAGTATGGATATTCCCAGCCGCCGTGGAATCAATCCTGCCGGAAATTAAATTCGACCGTATTGGCCTTAAGCTCGCAGAGTCTCACAAAAACGGATACCGCTGGCAGCACGAAACCATTATGGCGCTCGCGGATGGCTCGGAACCGCTATGTGTGAACCTATCGGCACAAGATGCTAAAGAGTGGTACATGGGGAGAGATATTCGTCCTGAGAACCTATCGGGGAAAGGTGAAGTGATTGTGTGTTACCGAAATCAACCTATCGGCATCGGTAAATGGGTAGGCAATCGGATCAAAAATGGCCTTCCTAGAGAGCTAGTTAGAGACGTCAATTTATTCATTGCTTAAGTGATGCTAAAAGTCTTAATGATGCTACAACCCTTGTGCCTTGCAGCGACTAACTTTTAAAAGGTTATTAATCTCCATTTAAACCAGTTAGCGCAAGGCTCTAACGAGCCATTCCCCTAAGCTCGGAACAGGAATCGTTCCGAGCTCTTTTTTTGTCCTTAATTTGCAAGCAGCTTGCTCCTCCGTAGAGAACTTGATGTCTTTTCCTACCCGTTTCCATCGTTATGAACCCCAATATATGACGTACAGGTACAAAAAAAGCTGCCAAAGCAGCTTCTCTTCTATACATGTCGTGCGGGTTTACTTGATAAGGTAAATGCCGTCTTTTTCGATACGAATTCGACGCTCTTTGTACAGACTACCGATGGTTTTCTTGAAGGTCGCCTTGCTGGTGCGGAAAATTTCGAAAATTTCGGTTGGGCTGCTCTTATCGGTAACCGGTAAGAAGCCATCTTTCAGCTCCAAACTACGAATCACTTTGTCAGCCAAGTCATCAACCTTTCCTTTGCCAAGCTTTTGAAGCGACAAGTCAATTTTGCCATCTTCACGAATCTGCTTAACAAACGCTTTCAGTGATTTACCGACGAAGATCTTTCCGAACGCTTCGGTTTTGAAAATCAGACCTGAGTGAGCATCGTTGATAGCACATTTGTAACCCAAGTCAGTCTGCTCGACGACAGTAACATGCACTTGCTCACCCACTTTGTATCTCGCAGGGGTTTTATCAAGAAACTTGTTGAACTTAGTCGTGCCAACAATTCGACCAGACGCATTATCCATGTATAAGTAAACAAGGTACGAATGGTTTTCTTGCATCTTCATGCGTTGTTCACTGAACGGCACCAACAAATCTTTTGGTAGTCCCCAGTTCAAAAACGCGCCAACCGGTGTCGTGCTAATGCAATTAAGCTTTGCAAACTGGCCAACACTCGCCAATGGCTTTTCTGTGGTGGCGATAATTTCATCTTGTGAATCAAAATAGATGAACACCTCAATCTCATCGCCCAGTCGCGTGCCTTTCGGGACATATCGCTTAGGCAGTAAGATATTGCCATAGTCCTCACCACCATCGACGAATACGCCGAAATCTACTTCTTTGACCACAGTAAGAGTGTTCAACTGACCAATTTTAATCATTGAGGTTTTGCTCATCTATTTTAACTACCGCGCAGTATACGAGATTTATCGCTTTGACGGTTGTAGTAATTTAAAAACCCACACTTGATTGGTTTTTTATTGCACGTTTCTCCTTGTTTTCACCACTAGCAAAAAGAAAACGACGCCTGATTGCTTTACGTGTAGAGAAAACCCAATGCACTTATGCGAACGAGAACAAGGAAGCAGAAAGCAAGAAAGCAAGAAAGGTTACGGCAAACATAAATGGCGGCAATGCGTTGAGCGACGAATGAAACTAAGACGCCACGTTAGACGTGGCGTTTAGCTAATGTTCTGGTCTTCGTATTTACTGATATACAACAGACACGTTGGCAGCTTCGGCCAGTTCAACAATGGCACTATCTGCTTGCTGAACTAATACTTGGACAGGCTTTTCCGCCAATTGGGTTTTTCTGATGGTATCCAAAATCAAACTGCGCACCGCTTCATTGTTCTTGTTGAACCCGTATGGCAGTGCATTATCATAAAAATCCACACCGAGAGTGAACGCTGCAAGATTGTCCACGTCTATGACGATGCCATCAAAGTAAGCGAGCAAAGGTTCAGCAAGTACCGCATTCGATGGCAGTTGGCATGCAAGTAATACCTTTAACCCATTTGCACCGCGGCAAAGGCCTTGTTCCGCGAGTAAATCAATAATGGTTGCGGCTTCGCTAGACGTACGAACAAATGGTACCACGATCTCAATGGGAAGTTTTTTGTCATAAATCGCCGATTTCAGCACGTCACATTCAAGTACAAACCCCGGCTTCCCGACTTTACTGGCAAAACGAGAGACACCTCGCAACCCCATCGCAGGATTAGCTTCACTCGGTTCAACGTTTCCATGCTCAAGGTCACGTAAAGAAAACGCGCTCTGCTCATTTAACATCACACGGAAGGGTTGTTCTGGCGCACGTTTGTAGGCTTGTTCAAGCAATTCCACCAACGATTCAATGGCCTGTTTTTTATCTTCGAGCGATGCAGGGTGAACACCAACAACATTATTATATAGCTGCCCCAATGCCACGAGCCCTATGGTCTGATCAGGGTTATCAAGCTGAGCGGGAATTTTAAGAACGGTAGAATAATTCAAATCCATCTGAGACATAGCGCACCAATACTGCCTTGTAAAAATCAACATGCCTAAACGGCACAAATAGCTGTTGAACTGTTGGCGACTTTTTCGCAAGCGCCTGATTTTCGTCCATCTACTTCAAAACATACCCAGAGTAGTAATGCGTTACAAGCGAAAAAATCAATTTGTTCATAGTTTTACTTATCAACGATTATTACGGCGCGAGCCGTGTAAAATTGCAGCAAAAATAGTACAAATACCCACCAATACCTAGAATAAATCGCTGAAAGATAAACTCGTTGCTTCTCTGAGTCCGAATTTTTGGTATCTTACTGCCTTTGCAACAACGCTGAAGTAAAGGAAGGCAGTGTCCATGCCGATTAAAACCGACGAACTAAGAACGCAACCTGTTGACACATTGCCAACGCCAGCAGAAGTGGAAGCTGCGTCTCCACTTTCTGATCATGTTGCAAACCATATCGCTCAAGCACGTCAGCAAGCTGAAGACATTTTAGCTGGACGTGATAACCGCCTGCTTGTCGTGGTAGGCCCTTGCTCTATTCATGACCCAGAAGCAGGGCTGGATTACGCAAAACGCTTAAAAGCATTCGCTGATACCCACCGCGACACGCTGCATATCATCATGCGCACCTACTTTGAAAAACCACGCACCGTCGTTGGCTGGAAAGGCATGATCAATGACCCGCACCTTGATGGAAGTTGCCACCTTCGCGAAGGCCTCTTCAAAGCGCGTAAATTCTTGTTGGATGTGAACGAACTTGGTATGCCAACCGCCACCGAGTTTCTCGACATGATCACAGGTCAATACATTGCCGATTTGGTGTCATGGGGCGCCATTGGTGCGCGTACGACGGAATCACAAATCCACCGTGAAATGGCGTCTGCACTTTCTTGCCCAGTTGGTTTTAAAAACGGCACCGACGGCAACACGAAAATCGCAATTGATGCCATTCGCTCGAGCCAAACGTCACACCTTTTCTGCTCGCCAGACAAACAAGGTGTCATGACTATTTATCGCACCAGTGGCAACCCATATGGGCATGTTATTCTGCGAGGCGGACATCAGCCTAACTATCAACGTGAACATGTTGCGAAAGCTGCTGAGGATCTTAGTGCCTTTGAATTAACGCCACGCCTAGTGGTTGACTTCAGCCATGCTAACTGCGAGAAACAGCATAAACGCCAAATTGATGTGGCAGCCGATATTTGCCAGCAGATCACTGATGGCGATACCTTTGTTGCAGGTATTATGGCGGAAAGCTTTATCGAAGAAGGTAATCAAGCCGTCGATAAAGACAAAATTGATAGCTTAACTTATGGTCAGTCTATTACTGATCCATGTTTAAGCTGGAACGATACGACGACAATGCTACAAATGTTGTCAGATGCTGTAGAAAAACGTAACAGCTAACGCATAGAAAGCGTTAGCATCGTTACTCATATTATTAATTAGATAAACATCAGGAATACACTATGCCTTCTTTTGATATCGTGTCGGAAATTGACAACGTTGAACTAAGAAACGCCGTAGATAACTCAAAGCGAGAACTCGCTACTCGTTTTGATTTTCGTGGTGTTGAAGCCAGCTTCGAGCTAAACAAAGAAGTCGTGAAAGTGTCTGCTGATTCAGACTTCCAAGTCACCCAAATGATCGACATTCTTCGTGGTAATTTGGCAAAGCGTGGCGTAGACGCCAGATCAATGGAACCAAAAGACGTCGTTCATACTGGTAAAACTTGGTCGCAAGAAGTTCACTTCAAAAACGGCATTGAAGCATTGGTTGCAAAGAAACTGGTGAAAATGATCAAAGACGCCAAGATCAAAGTGCAAGCGCAAATTCAAGGCGAACAAGTGCGCATCACAGGAAAAAAACGTGATGATCTACAAGCTGTCATGCAGTTGGCACGTGAATCTGATCTTCAGCCATTCCAGTTTGATAACTTCCGTGACTAAGAATTACGTGACTAAGACTGCCTTGACTATGACTTCATTGACTAAGTTACACACATAAACGTATTAGCGATGTATATACAAAGCCACTTCCCTTTGGGTAAGTGGCTTTTTTATTTCACATCTACCACTCGGCTCGCTTTTTTATACTGCACGCGCCACCCATTCCATGAAGGAAGCTCCCAACGTTTAGGCCCGTCTTTTCGGTTTCCACAAACATGGTGAACAACAACTGTGCGCTTAAACCTAAAGTATTCTGCGCTTAACGTCAGTTCAGGCAATACAACCCGTAACGGGTAGGTTTGGACAAAATCATCGAACTCCCATGAAGGGATGCCATCGAAATGAAGGTCATCATCACCAATGAGTTCCATGTCTTCGACAGTTTCAACCCCTAACTCTGACAGTTTGTCCTCTAGCCATTCAGCAACATCAACGGGAGCTAATGGTTTTTCCGCGATCAATTGTTGATATAAATTCCAGTAAGCTATTTGGGTGCGACTCGTTTCACCAACGCCTTCCATTAAAGCGCCATCAAGAATCTGATTTACTATCGCCCTAAGCAAACTCGCCCCTTCAGCTTGATGCTCAAACTGGGCAATGACTCTCCCTGCATACACTTGATGGCGAACATCAAACACTTCACCATTGCGCTCAACCTGTGCAGCAACCTCTATATTCCCGATGTTGGCATCCGCGAGCCAAGAATAAGGCAATGGAGACATACAGGTCGCGTATGACGTGGTCTGTTTAGCGCCTCTTCCCGCTAGGTGGAATTGATCAAACACTATCGCCGCTTGATATTCTGGTGCGAAATCACTGTCTCTGCTCAATACAACTTCACTGATCCCATTGCCAAATGCCTGTTGACGTTTTTCTCTTCTAACAAAGGCCAACTCTGGAGCAATGTCTATGACATTACGTAAAAACGATTCTCGCTGGAAACAGCTAGCAGCCTCCCATTGTGGGAGTTCAAACGCCTCACGTAACGACACAGCCAAACGCCTCGCTTCATCCAACCCAAGCAGATCAACATCAATTTCTTCTGGCTGCTCACCACGAAGCACTGCGATAGATGTGACAGCGTCACACAGCGTTTGATTCCAAGCTTTGACGTTATCTAGCGCCAAATCACCCGCTTTTCTTTTCCATACAGACATTGGTGTTTGAAGTATCGCCACGAGATCACACATGGCTTCTTTGTTGGTTTTACTTGTCATACCGGAGATTAGGTGGGCAAACAATGAATCTATAGGCAATGGATAAAGCAACTTGCCATGCTCAGTCACAGAACCATTGTCTTCAATGGCCCCCATTGTGATGAGTCGGTGATAAGCCGAATTCAATGACTTGTCAGGCAACGCAGAAAGAAAAGACAATTCATCTAATGTGAATCCGCAACATGCCGACGCAAGCATGGTTTCAATCAAATCTTCACGCTCAAGTTCCGGTGGCGTAAAAGCCTCCAACGGCGCGTGCTCGCCATACAGCCTTTCACAATAACCAGCGCTTATCCGGCCTGCTCGCCCTGCTCGCTGTTTCGCACTGGCTTTTGATATCGCATGTAGCGCGAGCGCGGTACGACCATTGCGCTGGTGCGTTCGTCGCTCCATCCCTGTATCTATTACCGTCACGATACCCGGAATCGTCAAAGAAGTTTCAGCGACGTTAGTCGCTAGCACAATGCGTTGATGGCTCGCTGAGTGCAGTGCTCGTTTGCGGTCACCGTCCGTGACAGATGCATGAAGAGGAATAACATCAGCCCCAAACTCTTCTTCCAGCCCTTTTAATGCCGACGCACATACGTTGATTTCTTTTTTTCCCGGTAGAAAGACCAATATATCGCCACCACGCGCCAGTGCCAGTTCGACAATTGGCTTTACCCGCAATTCAAGCTGCTTGCCTGAAGGCATCAATTGGCTGTCATTCGCGTGATGCGATATGGTGACACCGTAACTACTTACATCTGCTTTTATCAAATCCGCATTAAAATAGTGACTGAGTTTTTCGCTTTCCAACGTCGCGGAAGTAATAATCAATCGATGCGCATTGTGTTTGACTAACAAGGCCGCGAGTAAATCGGTTTCTGCGCGGCGTTCATGAAATTCATCAATCATTATCACGTCAAACGTCGCCAGTTTGTCTTCACTAAACCAACGTAAAACCACACCAGGCGTGGCGAATAC
This sequence comes from Enterovibrio gelatinilyticus, assembly GCF_028683095.1. Classification (GTDB taxonomy): domain Bacteria; phylum Pseudomonadota; class Gammaproteobacteria; order Enterobacterales; family Vibrionaceae; genus Enterovibrio; species Enterovibrio gelatinilyticus. The sequence continues at coordinate 191,615 of NZ_JAJUBC010000001.1, forward strand.
TATTTGGGTATCTTCGCTGAATCGATAATCAAACTTAATGGCGTAACCCACTTGTTGCCCAATTCGGTCCGCCGCTGATTTGCCCTTTTCACCGCTTAAGGTTTCCGCCACAAACCCGGCGAGAGATGTGCACGCGACACGACGCGGTTCAATCACGAGCACCCTACCTAATTTAGATGCCCACACAGGTAAACGTGTCGATTTTCCTGTGCCAGTGTCCGATTGGATTATCACGTTGCGATGCGCTAATACGCTTTCAACCTCGGATTTAATCGAATCAATAGGAAGATGAATGACTTTAGAGGGAGTCATCTGAATTGGGTTAGATTTGCTCATGAATTCAATACGAAGGCGTGTGAATGGGAATGCTGCTAGTGTACCTCAGAAAAGAAGGTATGCACCTTCAGGATGAGTTTTCTCTGTTATGTGTCGTTTCCCACCCAATGCCTTTGGTGTAGCTCACTGTTTATGTGAACAGCAGACGCGTTTATTGACAATGCACTTGAACCAATAGGCTCTATCCCTCTACTATTGACGTTCTGGATAATTATTCCAACGTCCAAATTACTCACATAACCAACTAGCCTTATATTGTCGAATCCTGCGTATTCAAGGTGCTTGGTTATACTTACTATTAAAATATCATTCTGAAAGAGTTGAGTTGTCTCCTCCATGCATAATCAAAAGCGCCCTCTCTACATTCCATACGCTGGTCCAGCGTTGCTTGAAACACCGCTCCTCAACAAGGGCAGCGCATTCTCTGTTGAAGAGCGCATGTTCTTCAACCTAGAGGGGCTTCTGCCAGAAGCTATCGAATCTATCGAAGAACAAGCTGAACGTGCTTATAAACAGTATCTGCGTTTTGAAAATGACATGGATAAGCACATTTACTTACGAAATATCCAAGATACCAACGAAACCCTGTTCTACCGTCTGGTGAATAACCATATCAGCGAAGTGATGCCAATTATCTACACGCCAACAGTCGGTGCGGCTTGTGAGAATTTCTCTGAGATCTACCGTCGTGGTCGTGGCCTGTTTATTTCATACCCTAATCGCTTCCGTATTGACGACATGCTTAACAATGCTTCTCGACAGAACGTCAAAGTTATCGTTGTCACTGACGGTGAGCGAATTCTCGGTCTGGGTGATCAGGGCATTGGCGGTATGGGGATTCCAATCGGTAAGTTAGCACTGTACACCGCATGTGGTGGTATCAGTCCAGCTTATACCCTACCTATCGTACTTGATGTCGGTACCAACAACCCACAACGCCTTTCTGATCCTATGTATATGGGTTGGCGACACACGCGCATCACTGGGCAAGAGTACGATGACTTCATTGAAGAGTTCATCCAAGCAGTTCAACACCGCTGGCCTGATGCACTTATTCAGTTTGAAGATTTTGCTCAAAAGAATGCCATGCCGATTCTTGAGCGCTACAAAGACCGTGTTTGTTGCTTTAACGATGACATACAGGGTACGGCTGCCGTTACTGTTGGCTCGTTAATTGCTGCATGTAAAGCGGCTGGCACCAAACTCTCTGAGCAACGTATTACCTTTCTTGGCGCGGGCTCAGCAGGTTGCGGCATTGCCGAAGCAATCATTGCGCAAATGGTCTCTGAAGGTATTAGTGACAAAGAAGCTCGCCAACGCGTGTTCATGGTCGATCGCTGGGGCTTGTTGATTGACGCCATGCCTAATTTGTTGGATTTCCAACAGCGCCTGGTTCAGAAATCATCTGCCATTAAACACTGGGAGCTGGCTGACCAGAACATCTCATTGGTTGATGTCGTGAAAAACGCCAAGCCCACTGTACTTATCGGAGTATCCGGCGCGCCGGGCTTATTCAGTGAAGAAGTGATCAAGACAATGCATGAGCATTGTGATCGTCCGATTGTATTCCCACTGTCTAATCCAACGAGCCGCGTTGAAGCGACACCTTTTGATATTCTTCGTTGGACAAATGGTGAAGCACTTGTGGCAACGGGCAGCCCGTTCGAACCAGTGGTATTGGACGGAGGTAAAACCTTCACCATCGCCCAGTGCAATAACAGCTACATCTTCCCAGGTATTGGGCTAGGTGTATTGGCGACAGAAGCAAAGCGTGTCACGGATGAAATGCTGATGGAATCAAGCCGTGCATTGGCAGAATGCTCTCCTTTAGCGAAATTTGGTCGCGGGCCTTTGCTTCCGCCTCTCGAGGAGATTCAAACCGTATCTCGTCATATTGCGCTTGCTGTTGCAAAGAAGGCTATTGAACAAGGCGTCGCCCTTGAGTTAACAGACGAAGCATTGCAAGAGCGTATTGACGCTATTTTCTGGCAACCTAAGTACCGTCAGTACAAACGTACCTCGTTCTAATACTTCATGGATTGAGTCATTACAAATAACCTCCGCAGATCTTAATTATGCGGAGGTTATTTTTGTCATTTTCCAAATTTTAGTTTAACCTTCTGGTTCCTCACTGGTTTTAGTGCCTTTCAAATTGTGATGTCATTTCGTAAAGCGTCAATTTTTGTCTCAATCATTATTACTGCTTCGCTACTGAGTATTGTGGCGATGGATCTCTGGGTGTCTTTTCAGGCAAGGGATCGAATTTATGACTCTATTGAGGCGACCCCTTCACGCAACATAGGTCTCGTATTGGGCACCAGTAAATACATCGGCAAAACACTAAACCCTTATTACACGTACCGTATTGAAGCCGCGCAACAGCTATACATGAACGACAAAGTTGATGTGTTACTCCTCAGCGGCGATAACGCGCATCGCTCATATAACGAGCCGTGGACGATGAAGCGGGATATGCTCAGAGCAGGGATTCCCGATGATCGCATCTTTCTTGATTACGCAGGGTTTCGAACACTCGATTCCATCGTAAGAGCCAAGAAAGTATTCGACGCCGATGAGTTCACGCTCGTCACCCAAGCTTTTCACTGCGAGCGTGCACTGTTTATCGCCGATTTCTACGATATCGACGCTATTTGCCTTGCAGTTCCAAGCCCAAAAGGACTTGCAGGCCTTAAAATTCGTACTCGTGAAGTTCTTGCTCGTGTTAAGGCGATACTAGATATCTATGTCCTAAACGAACAACCCAAGTTTTTGGGCCCAAAAGAGACCATCAAAACAGATTCGCTCTCTATTCCTCAACAGGCCGATGAGAGTGTAAACACGCCTAACTGATCCCTTCGTGTTCAACGATAGCTATACAACAAACAACAGCACTAAACATCCGGCCCTATGCCGTGCTAAACGAAATTCATCCCTGCCATTTCCTCACATTGAGTTACATCCCCCAACCTTATGGGTAGAAAACCACCCATTAAGAAATCACGCCATCCCAGTTTTAAACATCCGCGCTACATCTTGTTCATAATGTGGCTTTACGCTCTCTACAACTCCATTAACTAACGCAATAATGCTTTCGATTTCAACAGAAAAACCCTACATATAATTAGAGGAAGTCGATATGACAGCATTAACCCTTGCTTTCAAACATTGGCTATTTAACAAAAATAGCCTAATTCTCTTAGCCGACGTGGCACTGTTTGCCATATTAATGAACGTTCTCCCGTACGAGAAAGATGTTGTTATAGGTTTAAGCTTACTCGTTTTTGTCGCCATACTTTGGCTGACGGAAGCTCTACACGTCAGTATTACCGCCCTACTTGTTCCCGTATTAGCTGTAGGCTTAGGCGTGTTTAATACACCCGCCGCGCTCGCCAATTTCTCAAACCCAATTATCTTTTTGTTTTTGGGCGGCTTCGCACTCGCCGCGGCACTTCATACTCAAAAGCTTGACCAAGCCATTGCAGATAGAGTGCTGCTTCTAGCTAAGGGTCGAATGAGCGTGGCGGTAATGATGTTATTCGGCGTCACCGCAGGCCTCTCCATGTGGATTTCAAACACGGCAACAACCGCCATGATGCTTCCTTTGGTACTTGGCGTACTGGGCAAGGTGAATGCTAAATCTGAACGTGGAACCTATGTGTTTGTACTACTTGGTATCGCTTATTGCGCAAGTATCGGTGGCATCGCAACGATTGTAGGTAGTCCGCCAAATGCGATTGCAGCCGCAGAAGTTAACTTGAGCTTCGTCGAGTGGATGAAGCTAGGTTTACCTATCACAGTGACACTATTGCCGATCACCATTGCTGTGCTGTATTTACTGACTAAACCAAACTTAAGCCACACCTTTGAGCTGGACCACAAGCCCGTTGAATGGACCAATGAACGTCGCATTACCATTGCAGTTTTTGCACTTACCGTGTTCTGTTGGATATTTAGTAAACCTATCAATCAAATGCTAGGAGGCTTAAGTAAGTTCGATTCATTGGTCGCTATTTCAGCCATCATCCTTCTCGGGGCTTCTCGTGTGGTTAAATGGAAGGAAATCGAAAAAACAGCAGACTGGGGCGTACTATTGTTATTTGGCGGCGGTCTATGTCTCAGCAATGTCTTAAAAGCAACAGGGACCAGTGTTTTCTTGGCTGAGGGTTTGAGCAGCTTCCTCTCTTCTGCAGGGATGTTCTTTACTCTGCTTGCTGTGGTTGCCTTTGTCGTATTTCTAACAGAGTTTGCAAGTAACACTGCCAGCGCAGCCCTGCTTGTTCCAGTGTTTGCCACTGTTGCTGAAGCACTCGGTGTTTCCCCCGTGATCCTTTCGGCATTGATAGCAGTCGCTGCATCGTGTGCATTTATGCTCCCTGTCGCGACACCACCAAATGCGATTGTGTTTGCATCAGGCCACATCAAGCAATCTGAAATGATGCGTGCTGGTATTTACCTCAATATTGTCGCTATCACCGTACTCGCCATCTTTGCGTGGATGTTCTGGTGATCACTGAAGGCGCTATCATTTGAATTCATATCATTGGTAGCATTCTGCCGTAACAATCATATCAAGTGGCCTTTTGGCCACTTTTTTGTTTAACCACTTATTTTACTGGTGCCAAAGCGTCGGTTATTTGTTTCAGCCATGCGCAAGCGTTAGACTGAGTGCAATTCCATTAGAACAAGAGACTATCATGCCATTTGCAGAAATTACGGGCTGGGGGAAATGTTTACCTCAGGCTGAGCTTACAAATAATGACATCAGCACAATCATCGACACGTCCGACGAATGGATTTCATCACGTACAGGTATCAGCGCTAGGCGTATCAGCCACGTTAACACTTCCGATATGGCTACCGTTGCAGCAAAACACGCGTTAGCAAGCGCAGGCATCAATGGCGAAGACGTTGATTTAATCATAGTGGCCACCTGCTCTCCAGATACGCTGATCCCGAACATTGCATCGAAAGTCCAGCTAGATATTGGCGCGAAACGCGCTGCAGCCTTCGATTTAAACGCAGCCTGCACAGGGTTTCTTTACGCATTAGAAACCGCAACGCGAATGATCCAAGCTGGCGCATATAAACACGCAGTGGTTATCGGTGCAGAGCGACTGACGTGGTATCTCGATTGGAGTAAGCGAGATACCGCCGTATTGTTTGGAGATGGTGCTGGCGCCGTTGTTCTCAGTCAAACCGATAAAGAAGTGGGTTTGCTTGATGCACAATTAGGCTGTGATGCTGAAGGGCGTGACGTCTTGGCCATTCCAGCCTTTGGTACTGCCATGCAGCGTTTTGAAGAGGACAGCGGATACTTCAGCTTCAATTTCGTGGGTCGTGAAATTTTTCGACGTGCAGTGAAAGGCATGGGAGCAGCCGCCGGTGCTGTCCTGGGTCGCGCTAACGCAACCGCCAATGACATTGATCTTGTTATCCCTCACCAAGCAAACAAACGCATTATTGAAGCGCTTTGCGATCACGCTAAGATTCCGTTAGACAAAGCATTTATCAATATACATAAGTACGGAAATACCTCTGCCGCCACCATTCCTATTGCGCTATGTGAAGCAGTAGAAGAAGGTCGCGTAACACCAAACAGCACTCTATTAATGGCAGCTTTCGGCGCTGGCTTAACATGGGGTGCAGGCATGATTCGTTGGGGCGATCGTATCACTCCAATTGCAAACTCAGACGCAGCATTACCCCCGCCGGAAACATCGGCACTAGGCCTACTGGAAAACGCTGTCAAACATTGCAAAGAAAATGCCGAGAAGAACCAATAGTGCTGGCATAGGCTAGCTGGACAAAACGGCTCTCTCGATAAAGAAAAAGCAGCGATTATCGCTGCTTTTTTTGTGCTCTTTCTGTGCTTTTTTACTTAACGTTTAGTGCGCTGGCGTAACAGTACAAATTACGTCAGGCATCGGCTGGTATAAGCGATTCAGCAAATACCTCTACCCTATTTCTACCACCGTTTTTCGCTCGGTATAATGCGTCATCGGCGTCAGCAATCATTGCTGCGATACTCGCTTGACGCATAGAAGAAACACCAATACTGCATGACAGTAATTCACCATGAGGCCAAGTTGCCGCTTCAAACGCCCAACGGATTTTTTCTGCAAGGAATGATGCTTGTGCTAAATTTCGTTTCGGACAGAAAATCACAAACTCTTCGCCACCCCAACGCACGATAACATCGCCACCTGAAGCAGATTCTCGCATGATGTCTGCAGCCAACACGAGCAAACGATCCCCCATATCATGTCCGTAGGTATCGTTAACGCGTTTAAAATGATCGATGTCTATGCACAATACGGTGCAACTTCTGTCAGCACGTGACGTAATACGCTCTTCAAGCGCTTCATAAATATCCAGACGGTTTCGTAGCCCTGTCAGCGCATCCGTCGTTGCTAACACAGACAAAGTTTCACTTTTTTGCTTTAACGCCATATTGATAGACTTGAGACGCTCCGCTCGCGAGCGCTCCTGCTTATACGTGAGTCTGCTTTGTCTGTACTTGAGGGCCAAAATCACCACAACAACCAGTAACCATAGTGACGTAATCCCTCTAAATAGCTGCGATTCGGATAACCAAAGCCCTTCAAAACGTATACTTTTAATCACCAACACATGATCACCAATAGTTGGAGTACTGCTGGTTGCTATTTCGATTAGTGGTACGTTTGTCAGTTCTGGTCCTGCATGCTCTAGCGCCAAATTCCGATCTGCAATCCACCATGATAGAACCTGAAAGGCATTCAATGGCAACGTATATTCAGATAAGACATCACTAGGGTTATATTCCAATCCATTGAATTTCATGGACACTGGATCTTCTACACTCGAATATTGCGGGTTATAGTTGCGAAGGTAAACTCGTAGTCGCTCATTGGGCATTGGCGCCTTATATGCGGCTTCAATCACCAATGAATGATAATGCGTCAGATCGACACCTTGTGTTACATCATCACTGATGCTAATCGCGACCTCGCAAAACGGCCACTTATACGCTTCACCTAAAGTGCAACTTAATACGGCATTCCCTGATTCATCTGTAGTAACAATACCGCGAGTATCTCCACCCATCGGGGTGTCATCAATATAACGGTAGGTTAATTCCGTCGGTGACAACGTAAATGTTGATTTAGCGCCACCAGCGTAAAACCACAAAATTGAAGTAATAGAAAAAAATACGAGAGTGAACAGTACGATCAATGTTCTCGACGTGGATGCACTTGAAATCACAGAATCATTCATCCATTTATTATTAACACCAATCTTCACAGCGAGTTCGTCAATGCCTCAAAACAAGAAGGTTAATCAAAATGCCATCGTTCCATGCATACAGAAAAGGCATCAGTATGATGCCTTTCAATATCCGCCCGACAGCACTATATATTTAAGAAAGCAGCGCCACGAACGCCACCTGAATCACCGTATTTGGCTTTAATGATTTTTGGAGGATTGGCGATTGACAATAAGTATTTTGGCAAGCGTTTTGGCATTTCTTCATAGATATATTCGAAGTTTGACAAGCCGCCACCTAGAACAACAACATCGGGATCAATGCCTGTAAACAGACCACCGAAAACCATCGCCAACATCTCAATGTACTTGTCGACAAATTCCGCGTCGCGCTCAACGCCCGCTTTGAAGTCAGAAATAATATCAATGGCTTTTTTGTCTTCGCCGTAAAAATGCGAATAAAGCATTTCGAAACCACGGCCTGATAGATAATTGTCAATACAGCCTTTCTTTTCACAACCACAGTCAAAAATTGGCGCGTTGTCACCAAGATGCAACCAGGCATCGATAGGCATACGCATATGACCTAGTTCACCAGCCACATTATTTTTGCCAGACAGCACTTTGCCATTTACAACGATGCCGCCACCAAAGCCAGTGCCCAAAATCAAACCAAGAACAATCTTCTCGCCCTGAAGTGATTTATCCCATGCTTCTGATAACGCAAAACAGTTCGCATCATTATTGAGCGCAACCGAACGTCCGATTTTTGCTTCTAGGTCAGCGCGAAGTGTTCTGCCCTTTGCAGCAGGAACATTCACTGTCAAAACCGAACCATCCTCGGCTTTTTCAATACCAGGAATACCAAGACCCACAGTGCCTTCACACCCCAATTCTTGATCATACTTTTCAACCAAGTTCGCGAGCGTTTCAATCAATAGTGAGTAGTTGTCACCTGGCGTGGGCACGCGTTCCGACGCCACACGATTCAAATCGCGATCAAACGCGCCAAATTCAATTTTTGTCCCACCCACGTCAAAGCCGTAATACATCCTTTACTCCATTGTTCCTAAACTAAAATCTATAATCTGTCTGAATTATCCCTGTTTCAAACGCTTGGGAATGTGATTAAAGACAAAATAACCTTTCGTATGCGTGACTGACCACTGTGATTATGAGCGGTAAGTCGCAATAATCTATCGACTATGCTGGCCGAATCTCTCTAAATTTATCCAAGGCACCTGGAATGGGAAGGTCTAGTTGCCGCTTACCGGTTAAATAATGCTCACGAAACACATCAAACCAAGCGTCGAGACAAGCGGATGCTTCTTTTTCACCCGCTAATTCAAGCACTCTCGCGGCCACTTCAGCCGTCGCTAGCTGACATTCGCCAGCCGCTTCTCGCATCTGATAACGAGATTGCGCATCGGGTTTGATGCTAAGCACTGGAATAGTATCCAACCAAGGGCTTTTGCGGAAAATCTTTTTCGCCTCACTCCATGTTCCATCTATCATGATGAACAAGGGTCTTTTCCCTTCTTGAAGCACGGGCTGACTAACAACACGCTGCTCATCAGCATATTGCCCTGGGAATACAACAAAGGGTTGCCAGCGAGGATCCTTGATAAGAGCGAGCATCTCTTCATTAGGCTGTTTACGCGACCAAATGTAGGCAAAAGTATCCTTGACCGTATCCGCAATCAACCGGCCAGTGTTACTTGGCTTCAATACTTCATCATCATACATGACAAGTAAAAATCCCGCGTGTGTCGCCAAAGTGCGTCTTTCTGCGCAAATACAAAGCCTTTCAACAACCATACAATGAATACAACGAACCACGCTAGCACCTCGCGCACGAAAAGGTTTCGTGGACTGAGCTAAGCGTTGATCATAAAGCTGATGAATTGAATGGAGTTTCATTAAAGGCGCCTAAAGAGAATAAAGGCGCATTTTAATCAGAGAATGGTTGGGTGCAACAACAAGTTAGTGATTGTACGAAAACAGGTGTTAGGCATCAATCACCGATAAGGCGTCAAAACCTAAGCGCACTCAGCAACAGCAGCATCAAAGAGGTTCTTAACAAGGCCGATATACTCTTCGAGGACATTGATCTGCGCATAGGTAGGTTTTTGCTTCCAAACTGAACTCAAAATCTCTTCCAGATCAGCAACGACCTTATCTGCTTCACTCATCACCTTAAAGCGAAGAGTCTGAGGCATATCCTTGATTTGATCACAGATTGTCATGATTTGGCTGGCGACTAATTCATGAACAAGGTCTTCAATTGTTTCAGAGCCGACTTTGTCTCCAGCGGCAGAAAACGAACCTAAGTTCTCAACAAAATACTCGATCAAAGCCTCATACCCACTTGACTCAACGACCATCTAATTTCTCCGTTACATAACTTCTTTGGCCCAATTTTATTGTGCTAATTTGAAAATTGATACCAATAAATTGGTCACATGTCACTTATTTGAATCATAGCGCTCACAACCTAATCATGCGTACTACATTATAAGCTCATGTTGTCTGAATGGATTTTCAGAGACTCGTCTATTCATAATATTTGAATTGTACTCATAACGGTGAAAGCGCTTAAAAAACATACAGATCGCACTTGAGGACAAAGTGCACTTCATCAAGGATTCGAGATGTCAGAGAAGCAAATTCAACGCGCAAACCAATTTCCTTTTTCAAAAAGCATTGTCGGAAAAGTCGGTTTCATCATGGCAATGATGACGCTTTGCGCCATGCTACTTTCCGTTTCTACTTATGTTATGCATGACAGTGCAAGCATCGATACGACAAACACCAGTCAGTTAGAAATCCCAAGCGCCCTTTTGTCAGTATCAATGCTGCGGTATGCGGGTGAAATGAATCGGAGTATGTTGAGTTATGCTCTTGGGCAAGATGGCGCGCTAGACACTTACTACAAAAAAAAGAATAAGTTTGAAGTCTCTCTGCTTGAACTTCGCAAGATCCATAAAAGTGACACAACACATCTTGAGCAAATCGAATCAAATTTCGAAGCCTTCGTTAGCAAAATTGAAAATGACGTGATCATGCATTATGACCCACAGAGAGAGAAGTGGGCCATGAACGAAAAACGGCTCATCAAAGCGCAATTTGGCGTTGAGTTCTTTCGAATGATCAGCCTATTCCCAAGCCAGGCACAGCTTCATACCCCGCAAGTACACATTGAACGGGAGTACACAATCAAACTTCTCAAAGAAGAGGCGGACGACATGATGACGTCAGTCTTTTTCTATCTCAACGGAGAAGATAATCAAGTCAAAAAATTCAACGAGAACTCGGCATTCTTTGCTAGGCATATTGCGCAATTAAGAGAGACAACCATCGATTCAGAAGAATTGAAATCACTCAATGAGATCCAATTATTAAACGAAGCACTTGCCATTCGCACTACACGTATTTTCAACGAGTATGAGCCGTTGAAAAAAGAACAAGCCATACAATCTTTAAAAACGATCAACAACCTTGAATACAAAACGCTCGAGTCGTCACTGACTGAATTCTCTAGGGATGCAAGTTTTAGCGCAGCAAACTCGATGGCTAGCTTGCACAGCGTGCTTAAAAACAATCAGATTTCATTCTTTGCCCTGTTCGCCATCATGTCATTGGTGAGCATCGTTTTAACCGTCTATATCTACAAAATGGTCACTCAGCCAATTGCTCGACTCGCGGATACCATGCGAAATTTGGCGGATGGCAATACTGAAACCCCAATCCCATATAAAAATAGGCCCGATGAAGTCGGTCAGATTTCACATGCGTTAAGTTCGTTCCGCGATCACATCATTTCGCGTAATCAGGCAAGAGAACAATTGCTCTATCAAAAAGAGTTGGCTGAATCTGCATCAAAGACCAAAGCTCAATTCCTTGCAGCAATGAGTCATGAAATTCGTACGCCGATGAATGGCGTGATAGGTATGATTGATATTCTTCGTCGTTCGAAACTCGACTCCACGCAATTAGGCGTTGCCAACACAGTTCGTGATTCCGCGCTATCATTGCTTTCCATCATTAACGATATTCTCGATTTTTCTCGTATCGAAGCCGGAAAAATGCGAATTGATGATGTGCCATTCTCCCTTCGTAACATTGCAGAACAAGTGATGGACAACTTAGCCACTGAAGCCAGTGACAAGAATGTCTCTTTAACGCTTTATGTGGCACCTACTCTTCCCTCTTCCCTGTCTGGCGATCCAACACGAATCCGGCAAATTTTGTTTAACCTGATTGGTAATGGCATCAAGTTTTCTGGTGGGCAACCGCACCGAGGCGAAGTTCAAGTGTGGATTCGCAGCCAGCTCGACGAAAATAACAATTCATTTGTATCAATCGAGATCCGAGACAATGGTATAGGCATTGGTCCAGACAAACTCGAAGCGATATTCATGCCATTTACCCAAGCAGAATACTCCACCACTCGCCGATATGGCGGTTCAGGGTTAGGTCTAGCGATTAGCCAGAACATCGTCTCATTGATGGGTGGTCATATCAGAGCAGAGAGTGAAGAAGGCATTGGCTCAACATTTACCGTTAACTTTAACCTTCCGTTGGCGAAGAATATTAACACGCCGAGCAGTTGCAACATCGACCAACTGAAACAAGCGGCAGCTTCTTTAAACAATATCATCTGCGTCAACACATTAGAAAATGGTGCGCTTAAAGTCGGTATTGATAATTACTTACAGCAACTCAACATCTTGAACCATAGTCTTTCGGTTGAATTGCTCCATCAGCAGAAATTTGAAAGAAACGATGTTAAGTACGTCATTATTTGTCGTGATTATCTGCAAACTAAGCAGCTCATGCCTCCATTCATTTCAACCAATGCCGATATTCGCTATCTAGAATTAGACATGACACTCCCTGTGCACCGCTACGGTGGTATTGACGTGTTTGCCATCTATGCATCTCCAATGAAGTTATCTATCCTTATTAGTGGACTACGCATCTGTGTTGGCTTAGAAAGCCCTGACTACCCCGCACTTGATACCACTGCTCGGGAAGCATTTATCGAACGCTCAGATCAAGACAATGGCACCATTTTAGTCGCAGAAGACAACGTGACTAACCAAACTGTCATCAATAAGCAATTGACGTACCTTGGGTATAACGTCGTCATGACATCTGACGGCTTAGAAGCACTGCGCGCCTATCGAAAACAATCTTTCACCCTCGTCCTTACCGACTGCCACATGCCTAATATGGATGGCTACGAATTAACTCAAGCTATTCGTGTCGTTCAAAAAGAGCGTAATGAGTTCGTTCCTATCATTGCACTCACGGCCAATGCCCTTGTGGGCGAAGCCGAGCGTTGCATAAAAACTGGCATGAACGATTTCATTGCCAAACCAGTAGAAATAGACGTTATACAACGAGTACTCAGCAAATGGTGCTCTAAAAGCGAACCTTATTCGGACGTTGCTCTGCGTGCACCAGCAGATAAGCACGCAATGGAAGAACACTCGTTGGAATTGGCTGGCACCGCGCCAATGAGCAAATCAATAGTGGGAGTTGTTGAACTCGAACCCAGTGTACTCGACAAGCTCTTTTGGGGAGACAAAGAAACCTATTGTGATGTTCTCGGTGAATACATCAAACACTGTGTGCCAGAGCTAAAAGATCTCGCTGTCTCACATGCCCCTTATGACTTTGAACAAATCAAAGCCTCTGCACACAAATTAAAAACATCTTCTCGGAGTATCGGCGCGTTTGATTTGTCTGATCTCTGCGTGTCATTGGAACAAAGCGCTGATACAAAAAATAAGGATATTGAATCACTTCTCTTTGCCTTAGGAGAGCAACTTGAAGGCACCATTCACGCCGTAGAAACTAAAAGATATGACCTCCTGACAGAGCTTGATTATGGGAAAGTCGACACACCAAACACGTGAGAACTCAGCACGTTTCTAAATTTAGTGCCAAACTTGACGAGATAAATCTAATAAAACCAACGAGCGAGCCATTTATGAGAAAGACAAAAGTTGTCACGACAGAAGATATTCTACTAAAGCTTTGTCAGTCAGTGACTGCCGTGCTGAGCAAAGCGACAGACTCATCGGTTCATCATTCTGCCATGGTGCAGAAAATCACTAAAACCAGTTTGAAACCCGATTTTGGCTGTTTCGTGTTGTTTGACGGCGGATTCTCTGGCCTTGTTGTCATCAATTTCGACGCTAAATCTGCGCTTGAGCTTTACAAAAAGTATATGTCTCACATGGGTATGCCCGAAGAAGAGCTTGCGACACTTCACACATCAGACGAAGTAGCAGACGTGCTTGGTGAACTTATGAACCAAATCGTCGGCGACTTTACAGGCAAAGTGAAGCGCTCTCTACAAACAAACATTACGCAGAATCAACCCAAAATGATGGCCATTAATAAGAACATTAATGTCACGATTGATAGCAATATCGAACGACCTCAAGCACGTAGAGTGAGCTTTAGCACTGAAGACAACAATATCTTCTATCTTGAGCTGGCGATGGAACGCACCGAATTTATTCAACTTGAAGAGTTCGAAGAGGCAGAAGAAATTAACCCAGATGCCATTTTAGAAACAGAAGTGGCCAAGAAACTGAATGGAAAAGACGCTAAATCTGCCAAGAAACAACCTGTAGATGAAACAGATTCTTTGATGGATGACCTCGGCATCTAGATGCCTGCTCACCGATAAATCTAGATAGCCTAGTGGCGAATATCCGCCACTATCGAGCCACTTCATTAACATCAAGGAGCTCAGGTCTATGCTTGTGAACGAAAGTTGGTTTGAAGACATACAAGCCTGGTATCAAAAAGGCAGGAATGCCAGCAACCAAGAGCTTGTAACGCTTATTGCTAACACCCCTAGCTTCCTGTTTTCGCCTCCTATCGATGATCGCCAAAGTGACGCTATTGCTTATTTTGTCGATGGATGCGATAAGTTACAGCGTCACTACGAAAGTGAAGGACAAGTAGAAGAAGCGTATAATCACATGCAATTTTGTTATGCCAAACTCCAAGCTCTTGCTACACACGCCGATGCTGAAAAAGATGTAAAAAGATGGAGCCTTAAAAAGCTCGACACTCTCATCGTCTCGATGATGGAGTTTTGTCAGCAACAACACGATAATTCATGGCTAAAAGAAAGCGAATTACTTGTGGAGTTACACGTCGCATTTATGCAAGGTCAAAATGGGTTGAACCTCTATCAATCACGACGATCTTTGCGATAGGGAAGCTCACAACCTAATAGAACAGCGTTAGCCTTAGGAAGAAGAGCCGACATCACTGTCGGCTCTTTGTTATTTCATCTTTCGTATCGGATCTTTACTCATCACTTTCGTTCTAAGTGACGCCTTAAATACCGCTATACCGCTATACCGCTTGTGGCAAGGCTTGCACCCCTTCTCTCTGCTTCAGCGCTGCATACGTCACACCCGTCACTATCGTACCTGCGGCAATGGCACCCAAATAGAACAAAACTGGCGTAATTGCATTCGGAATAAACAACACGAAGATCCCACCGTGAGGAGCCATTAGTTTTGCTCCCACCAGCATAGATAACGCACCCGTTAATGCGCCACCCGCAATACATGAAGGGATCACTCTCATTGGATCGCGAGCTGCGAACGGAATTGCCCCCTCAGAAATAAAGCAAAGACCAAGAACAAAGGACGCCTTACCCGCTTCACGCTCCTGCATAGAGAACTTACTTCTCGCTAACAGCGTCGCTAGGCCCATACCCATTGCTGGAACCATACCCGCTGCCATTACCGCAGCCATTGGCGTGTATGTCTGTGACGCGAGCAAGCCCACACCAAAAGTATAAGCCGCTTTATTAACAGGGCCACCCAAGTCAAAGCACATCATGGCACCTAGAATCACGCCCAGTAACACGGCATTGGTAGAACCCATGCTGTTCAAGAACTCGGTCAAACTATTCATAACGCCAGCAACAGGACCACCAACAACAAATATCATCACTAGGCCGGTGATCAAACTCGCCAGCAATGGAATGATAAGAATCGGTTTTAATGCCGCCATGGAGTCAGGCAGCTCCAGTTTATCCGCAATAAATTTGGCGGTATAACCTGCCAAGAAGCCCGCAACAATACCGCCAAGGAAACCCGCACCTGTCGAACTGGCTAACATGCCACCAATCAAACCCGGCGCTAAACCAGGACGGTCTGCGATTGAGAAAGCAATAAAGCCTGCCAAAACGGGGATCATGAGTGCAAACGCACTCCCACCGCCAATTTCCATCAATGCGGCAGCTAACGTGCCTTGTTCTTTAAACGCTTCAATGCCAAAAACAAAAGAGAGTGCAATACACAGCCCACCAGCCACAACGAGCGGCAGCATATGCGAAACGCCTGTCATCAGATGCTTATAGGCGCCGGTGCGTTCGTTTTTGTTCGCGTTAGCCGATTTCGCTCCACTATGCATATACACTTGTGCTTGCTCGAACGCATTATCTAATTCTTGTTTGGTTTTCTTAAGCGCCGCCCCAGTGCTTGTTCGATATACTCGCTTTCCATCAAAGCGAGACATATCCACTTCAATATCAGCGGCAATAAACACCAAATCGGCCTGCGCTATTTCTTCCGCCGTCAGTTGGTTCTTTGCCCCCACCGAACCACGAGTTTCAATTTTCACCCGCATCCCTTGGGCTTTTGCTTCCTCTTCTACTGCTTCCGCAGCCATGAAGGTATGAGCGACACCAGTAGGACAAGCGGTAATGCCTACAATGTGTTTTTGAGCAGGTAGTGATGCGCAATCCACTGACTCTGTATTTTCTTCACTGTGCACGTACGATTTCGTATTTTTCGCTGCACGTTTGAGCAAGTCGCTCACATCGGCATAGCATTCTTCCAAAGAGGCCTGATAGACCTTTTTGCCATCAAAACGCGCCATACCAGATACTGGACCCACCGCAATGACCACCTCTGCTGATTCGAGATCTAGCTCAGAAATAGTTTCCACCGCTTTAACTGTGTTTTGACACTCAATAACAGCCTGCCATTTCAACGCTGACGCTGCTTTTTCTATCAGACCGGCTGCAATAATGGTGTTGGCTACGCCACTTGGACACGATGTAATAATTACGGCTTTCATCTCTCTACCCCTGCTTGATTGTTCGCGGATAACGATTCAACGCGAATTTCATTTTGTATAGCGGTCACTTGGTGAATATCAGACACACCAACATTAATTTGGGTAACAGCCAATGCAGATAATGCCGTTGCAAAGCTAAGTGACTCTTCTTTTGTCCATTGATTGAGTTCAGCCCAACACATGCCTGCAACTAACGTATCGCCCGCGCCCACGGTACTAACCACCTCCATTTTCGGAGGCTTACTCGCAAACCACTCACCATCAGAACACCACAGCACGCCATCAGCGCCTCTCGAAATAACAACGTTCTGAATACCTGTATCTGCCAATGCAGAACCTGCATCTAGTAACGATTGATAGTCACTCAACTCTCTTCCCGCCCATTGAGATAGCTCTTCATCATTTGGTTTTACCAGCCAAGGAGATGCTTTTAACCCCTCAACCAATGCAGCATTGCTGCTGTCGAAAAAGACTTTCTTCCCTTTCTCGCGCAATGCAGAAATCCAACCGTGTAAATGTTCAGGTGTGACTCCAACAGGAAGGCTGCCCGCAATCACAAACAAATCATTGCTTTCAGCTAGCTCCAACAAGGTGTTTTCAAATGTCTGCAATGAATCATCGTCAACCGTGACACCGGGAAAGTTCAGATCCGTCACACGGCCAGTATCTTCCACCAATTTCACGTTGATACGAGATGCTCCCTCAACACGAATAAACTTGTCATTCACCCCAAGTAGTTCAAACAGATGCGCGAATGGATCTTGGTTTTCAGCACCTAGAAAACCGGTTACTGTCACCTTTGCACCAAGCTCAGCGAGAACTTTGGCGACATTGACGCCCTTTCCCCCTGGATTTAGGTTGGATGAATCGATCAAGTTAACGAAACCCGCCTTCAGTGTTCCCATAGTGCCTGTCATGTCTAAAGCGGGGTTTAAGGTGACAGTCACGACACTGTTACTATTCATCATCATTTAGCCCTCACCCAAACCATTGCTAATGGCTTCACCAATGGCATCAATTGCTTGCTGTGCATCAATGCCATCCGCCGTAAATTCCAGTTCGTGCCCATGTTTGACACCTAACGCAATCACTTTCATCAAACTCTTGGCATTCACTTGCTTAGCGTCAGTGCTGACATTGGATACCCAAATCTGTGACTCGTATTTTTTCGCCACACTCACCAACATCGCGCCTGGGCGTGCATGTAGGCCATGCGCATTTTTTATTTTGTACGTTTTGTTAATCCCAACTTGGCGCAGTTCTGTCAGCGCTTTAATGACATCGCTGGAAGACTTTGCATACAAATCAGCCACGCTTGTGTTGAACAGAAGTACACTTAGGTTATTCATTATTTCAACGTGCTCCGCACCTAACACGGCAACCGTCAATAAACCTTTGACGGGCTTACCATCGAGTTCAAATGGAGTTTCAACTGAAATAAATGACAGTGCGGGTTGGATAACGCCCGATGCAGAAGAAGCTAACCAAAGTCCCTGCCCTAAATATGTTGCTGAATTCGTCAGCAAATCAGTAATAAAAGCATCATTGACGGTTTTCGCATTCTTTAACTTGCCCGCACTCACGGCGAGCATTGAAATGACATCCGCTGCAGGAAAATCTATGGTGATAACGGAATCATCCAAAAATAGCTTTTTTTGATTGTCACCATTTAATATGGCGAGCACATCGTTAGCTGACGCTGCGTTCTTCAGCGCATGTTCGACACCATCTGCAGATAACACATGGGTGAGCTGTTTCAATATGCCCAAATGCTCATCAGATTTGGCAGCGATACCAATGGCAAGGTAAACCGTATTGCCATCTTCCCAATCAACACCCTCAGCAAAATGGTGGATTTGAACGCCGGTTTTGTTGACTAAATCTCGTGTATCCGTCGTACCATGTGGAATAGCAATCCCATTGCCAAGAAACGTCGAATTTTGTGCTTCACGCGCTAACATACCTGTCTCATAGCCTTCAGCGACTAGCCCTTTGGTGACTAAATCTCGGCCAATGCCCTTTATGGCTTCTTGCTTGGTTGTGGCGTATTTACCTAAGAGAATATCGTTTGATGTCAGTTCCAACATGTTGCTACCTCGCCGTTAGATGAATCGTAGTCACCCATTGTTACGTATCTCATTCATGTCTATCACCCCAAAGCTGAATCGTTTCAGCCTTGGATTAAAAAAATGGGTTTCGCGCACATTTTTAAACATGCTGAAACCTTTCAGCCCTTGATGCTGAATCCTTTCAGCTTATAATGCAAAGAATGAAGAAGATCCAATTTGCGTTTTTTGATCACGCGCACAGACTACGGACATGAAAAACCATGAAGCTTGATGAAATTGCCAAACTGGCGGGTGTTTCACGTACCACGGCAAGCTATGTTATCAATGGGAAATCTGCCAAGTACCGCATTAGCGAACGTACCCAGCTGAAAGTGATGGCCGTAGTGAATGAACACAACTATCGACCGGACCATGCAGCCAGCGCACTAAGAGCCGGAACTAGCCGCTCTTTTGGCTTAATTATTCCAGATTTGGAAAACACCAGTTATGCCAAAATCGCCAAGCTATTGGAGCGAGATGCTAGACAGGCAGGCTATCAGTTGATCATTAGTTGCTCTGATGACAACCCAACCACGGAAATGCAAGTAGCAAACACTCTACTCAATAGAAAGATTGACGCGTTAATAGTTGCCACTTCCTTACCCGCAGACAATCATTTCTACCCAGCGATCCAAGCATCTGGTACACCAGTAATCGCCATTGACCGCGCATTAAACGATGAAGACTTTGCCTGTGTCATCAGTGA
Source organism: Enterovibrio gelatinilyticus (assembly GCF_028683095.1). Taxonomy (GTDB): domain Bacteria; phylum Pseudomonadota; class Gammaproteobacteria; order Enterobacterales; family Vibrionaceae; genus Enterovibrio; species Enterovibrio gelatinilyticus. The sequence goes on from NZ_JAJUBC010000001.1 coordinate 211,136, forward strand.
AGATTTAGAAGGCGCATTTGCGTTAACTGAAAAGCTACTGGATGGAGAAATAAAGTCTGTTGGCTTAATCGGTGCTGTTCCAGAATTAGGTATTTCACGAGAACGCGAGCGCGGCTTCATTTCTGCGGCTAACAAAGCTGGCGTTGCTACTCAGGTCATCAACGGCGAGCACTTCAGTCAAGAAGAAGGCAAGCGACTGATGCTTTGTTGGTATGAAAACAACCTGTTGCCCGACGCCGTTGTCACCACATCTTATGCACTGTTTGAAGGCGTACTAGACGCCATTCTTGTTCACCCAGAAATTGCTACACGAACACGATTTGCCACCTTTGGCGATAATCGCATGCTGGATTTCATTCCCATGAAAGTTCATTCGCTGCCTCAGCAATTTGAACTTATCAGTGAACACGCACTGGAACTCACGCTGAATGCCGTTGCTGGCCGATATCAGCAAGGTGTAGAAGTTGTACCGAGAAAACCGAAATGGCGCTGTTGATTGATTTAGGCTGAAAGAAGAACGTTGATTCGTCGTTTCTGCTGGTGAACTGTACAGATTTGCGCATGATGTGATAACAAATGCGCAAGCTGGCGGATTAAGGTCACATTTTTAGGAAAAGACAAAACACTTGCTGGTATACTCCCACACATCAAATTAATGACAGATAAACGCCTTAAAGCAGGCCTTTTGATTTGGAAGGCACCTGAACAAGGCATGTTTAAAAAGGCAAAGCCATGAATTTAAAAACGACCCTGCAAGAAGATAACGCAAAGCTTGATTTGTGCCGCCGTCAGCTAGATGTTGCTAACGTGACCAAAAACCACGAAGACATTGAAACGCTGACTACTCAGATCAATGAGCTGACGATGAAGATTTCTGATACCAAAGCGAAGCTTCAAAGCCAGCTTAGTGAAAAAGCTCAGAAAATCGTCGCGTTGAAATTCAATCGAGCGTTATCAAAAGCAGAACAAGCAGACATGGGCAAGTTGAAAAAATCTGTCCGCGGTTTGATGGTTGTGCACCCGATGACAGCATTAGGTAAAGAAATCGGTGTTGAAGAAGTAACAGGCTACGCTCACAAACCATTCTAATCACACCAGCATTGAAACAGTGAGAATCCACTTGGCAGCGAGATCCTACTCCGCATCATGGGATTCTCACTATTCATTCCATTCCATCGAAAGCGTGTCTGAAGCTCTTCCTTGATGATGTTATCTGCAATAGCGACAAAGCCGTAATTTACACTATTTTATAGACCTGCCTCGATAAAACTATCTAGGTCTCTCACCTTCGACTCCCGCTTTGCCTACCCTGCACAAGTACTCATTTTGCCTTAACAAAAAGGCTATGAAAATCCATTGAGTCAGGAGTCACTCATGAGGCGTTTCAACGGACTGACACTCATTGAAATGATCGTTTCCATTTCAGTACTGGGTGTGATGATGGCGGTTGCAGTCCCTGTTTTTAATCATCAATTTAACCAAGCTCGCGCGGAAAAACTTGAACACGATATCAACCAACTCGTCGATTCTGCGACTTCGCATTCAGTGCTTCGCTGGAAGCCCACATACATCCATTTAATCAATATTCCATCTGACGAAATGACAACGGACAGCTCTTGGTGCCTTGTCGCCTCCACTTATACCTCAGTCACAGAATGCTCTGATAAAGACGATACCCCAGATGAAATAGCCAATGAAAAACGAATTGCAACAGTTTGGGGAAAACAGCATCAAAACCTACAACTAAAGCGGTTAACCAGCCAAACAAAAATCAAGTTCGATAACAATAGCCATTCACTATTCTTAGGTGACGATCGCCAATTTGACATCAGTTTTATAGATGCACAATCAGGTCGCAATACGTTTACTGCCAAAGTTACGCACTTTAGGGATTTCGAATTTAAAGAAGCAATACCTGAAGAAGATGGTAGTTAATGGAGTAAATGATTCAACGGTGATCCGCTGCATGTGCCAATTTAATATATGAGCATTTATTCTTACCACATCGCACTAATTTATGTAAAACCAGAATCTTACAAACAAAACAGTGCGTCGTTGGACGATTGAGAAAAATATGTTTAGTATGACCACAAAAGGCGTCGCTAAAACTAACGTGGTTACATAAACGCGATATTCGGTTTGTGCATGGGTGAAAGTCTATCGATAGGCTTTTATATCTCGCCGAAGCCTTAGGTAAGGGTTATCCGTTGACGATCGAAGGCCATTTAAATCCGGGTATCTCCCAATCTGAGAAATCTACACTGTCTGCCGTTATTGAAGCTTGCAGTAAACTGACGAAAAATCTTGTGGAAACTAGTATGACTCTCACTAATATGGCTATCTATCAGTTTTTTGCTTGGATGATTTGGTTATTCACTGTTTCGAGTGCCTCTCTCAGCCTAATGTATTACTTCTTTATTGCTTGGCTTGCCTTTTCATTTTCACTCTCTGTTTTCCTTCACTACAAACAGAGAGGTATAAAAGGACCTGAGTATATATTTTTCGGATACGTACTTTCAATTTCGGCATGCTTATCTGGGCCTTTGTGGCTCCTAATGATAATGGGAAACGGACACAAATAACACATATTCCTGACTACTAGTATCGTGCAAAGAAAAAGAACCAAATGCCTTAGATTGTATAGATGGGTGAGTCATATTAATGCTAATAAAGAGACAAAAATAGCAATCTGGATAGGCGCGACTTTCTTATTTATGTTGATGTGAAAACCGAATTTCAAAGCATTCATATATAACGTAATGCATATTACCCAAGATCAGCCCATTGGGAAGCCGCGCTACTGAACAGTTGATATATCATTGAGCATCAACACTACCATCTACCAATATAGCTTGCCAATCGGTTGCCAGTATCTCCTTAATCAATAAAGCCACTCTGATATTTGTGAGGTAATCATTGAGATAAAAATACTTTTCAAACACATGACTTCTCCCCTTATATTCAATCACAAAATACAAGGTTGTACGTCCTTTACTGGGTATAGTTAGTAAGTTGATCGTACCACTAGAGTGTTGATACTCATTGACGATAATGGTTTCAGGCGAGTATTTACTATTGAAATCGAGAATATCTTCCACATGACTTGCTAGAGCGGATACATCACCTTTGGAATACACTTTATAGCTCAAGTCGGCAAACATCGAAGGTGGAGCTTGTATCATACCTTGCAGTTTTTGGTTGTTATCAGCGTTTAAGAAATAGTTGGTGATAAGGTCGTAGTAATGAGTTGAAACTAAATTTTTCCCATAACGTTGATTAAAATCCGAATCAGACAGAGCAATTAACTCCGCGACAGTAAATTGTGGCTCAGCTTGGCGTAAGCTATTGAAAATAGAAAATCGCTTGCAGACCTCAAGTTGACTTCCCATAGTGAGATCAACACCAGCACCCAGAAAGACATGAACTTTGTTTATGGGATCATAATCGCGTCTCGTCAAAATGATCTCATCAAGATATGGGCCTATGTATATCAAGTTATGGTCATCTTGATACAGGACTTGGATGGGACTGGCAACGACGTTACGTTGCCAAGCAGCCCAGTCAATACTATCTTTTCCTGCATCTAATTCATGAATTTGAATGCCCACGTCGTCAATAGATAAGGCTATAGAACGGGTATTTGTTTCACCTGCACTTTTAGTCGCTTTTGCCATTAAGTAGTCACTATTCTTCCTACTGAAGAATCGTTGAATGGCAAGTGGATCAATAAAATGATATTTACTTCGGCTAGAAACACGGCTGAATTGGCTTTCAATATCAATTTTCTGTAACGGTAACTCAACAGAAAACGAAGACCAAGTGTGTGGGCTACTAGTATCAGCCAGTGTAGACAAGGATTGTAAATAACCTCCATCACCCCAAAACTTATCAACCAAACAGGCGTTAATATTTTCGACCAATGACTCTTTGTGAAACATAAAATCATCATGGAGTTGCTGTTGGTTGTCTCGAGCTTTTACCAATCCCTCATTTTCTGGCTGCACCAGACGCCAATATGAACGATATTGCTCGCCAAATATCCCGCCAATAACGAGATCATCAATTACCAGTAACTCAGGCACATCATCCTTGGTGTTAATATGGATATTGCTACCAAACAAGTTGCCCGATACAACAGTAAAGCCCTGTTTTATCGGTTCGCTAGCTTTTAGAATCTCGAGATGATTGTCATATTTTTCAGTGTATTGATAAACACTTAGCAGGCGTTGTTCAATATCCAAATAGAGAATTTGATCTTGCAATAGTTCATATTGATAATCTAGCCCTAGAGACTCCCTATCACTATCTTGATAATGAGATAAAGAGTCAAACAAATAATAGCCCGACTTCATTTCAGTTGCTGAGGCTTTCATTGAAGACACTAACAAAATAACCATTATTGTATGACGAGAGATTTGGCTGAAAACTGGCAAGTGAGACCTCTGGAATTGACTGACTAACTCTTCTCATTGAGACGAATTGATGGTTAGTGTATTTAAACAGCAGAATAGATAATTTCAAAAAACGATCTGTGAATTTAGATACAGCTCATCAGACCCTACAAAACAAAAGCGCCGACAATCGTCGGCGCTTTTCAAACAGGCAACACCACTGACCAAATTACTTCGCGATATTGAAGAACGCACCGTCTTTGCAGGTGAAGGTATAGTATTTCTCTCTTTCCATATACTTTTCAAAGCCTTTGCCTTCACAGTAGGTGGCGTTAAGGTCTGTTGAAATATTCAAACGTCCATCAACCACACGTTGATCTGGGTTTGGCATTGATTCCGCAGTTTCAATTGAGGAGCAACCTGCCACTGATGCGACAATGGCCGCCATCATCAATATCTTTTTCATTGTCATTCTCGCTTTATAAAACGTAACTTGAACCATCGATGCATGAGAGTTTCACTTCGCCTTCACGGCTTGAAACGAAATCCCGAATTCCCATGCTTGAACAATAGACCCTGTCCATCTCGACTATGTCATCCAGTGAAATGTCACCACGTATCACATAAGACGAACCGCTGTGACACATTACGCGTAGACCATCAACCGTTTGAGAAAAGGCTTTAGCACTATCGCTATGGCAAAGTTTTATCGCTGCTTCAATGCGCTCATCCACTGGATCAGGAGAGGTTGAACAGGCTGCAAGCGACAAAATAAACCCTAAGGTAAAAATTGGCTTAATCATTAGGCAATTTCCATTTTTGCTTTTTTGAGTGCTGTAACAAGATATCGTCATTACAACATATTCAATACATTAGCACACCCTCTCAGTCGGATGTAGCTCAACATATTAGACAAGCAATTGGAGGTTCGATCTCAGTCGCTCTGGTGATGAAGCCGCAGTTACGGGGGTAATGCCATAATCAAAAATGGTTTTCAATATCAGTGCTGATGGGGAAGAATGGTGTTGTTGCGCTTGCACTTGGATATCTTCTATCAATGCACAATTGAGCAAGTTGTCGTAATCGTCTGGGAGCTCATCAGGGGACTGTTCATAGGCACCATCAAGTAATGGGCTGTAACCAATAATCTCTGGTCGACAATCCAAGGCTTTAAGTGCTCCAAACAGGTGTTCATTGAGGATCACTTGGGGCCCGAAATCTGCAATGGCGTTTGGCGTGATTAGTGAATAGCGATACTGGGCATAGGCAAAAGGCGTTAGTTGATTTTCTTTGATAACATCAGCAAGCTCTAGCAGGCGCGGTTCTCGATAATTCGATACCCCCAATTGTTTGACAATGCCTTGCTCCACCAGTGAAGAAAGTGCTTTCCAAGAATCAAGTAATGGCGTATCAAGATCATCCACATGAGCATAGAGGACATCTATGTGGTCGGTATTGAGACGAGCAAGGCTTTCATCCACCGAGCGTTTAATATTGTCTGGAGACAATCCATCAAGCTTGTCGTAGGTAAAACCGTCCACAGAACGTGCACCGATTTTCGTCATAATTTCAACGCTGTTACGCTCTTTCGTTGTTAACCACTCACCCAGAACAGTCTCACTTTCTCCTCCGATCCCTTCAGGGTGCCAACACGCATAGTTATTGGCCGTGTCTAATCGGCCTCCTCCCATTTCTATAAACGCATCTAGCACTGCGAAGCTGTCTTCTCGACTAGTGTAAGTACCAAATCTTGCTGTACCTAAAATAATGGGAAACATGCAGAGACTCCTTGCCGCGCAAAGTGATCAGTATTCAACCTCATCACGTGTTGCTATATTGTTAAATGTCTATTTAACAATAGCCTTTGTCTGTGTTTACAACAATCAACCACATAGCGATTCGAACGACAATCGTTCTTAAAATGGATGATTTCCCAGAATTGAAGCGACGTTGGCACTCAAGACAAATGTGTTCAGAGACCTTTCGATCAGTAGCCAGTAGCTTCCATGAACCCAACTCCCGGCGCTGAACCCTCAACGAAAATTGGCCCCTCCCAATATGGAAAAGCAAACGGCAGCCAGTTATTGGTATTTAGCGGAGAAGTGCGTAATGAAATATCTTCTTTTTCTATGTCGATTTGCCATTCAGTTGGTAAATGGCGTGATGTTGGCATTTTTGAAAAAGACAGTGGCAACATGGTGATATCGGTGTGTGACAGTATTTTCGTTTCACCGTTTGGCTGTGTCAGCGATCCGAATCGATAAGGGCCGTCATCGGCTCTTACCTGCACCACCATTAATGCACGACCATCGTTAAGTTGTATTGAAAACCAATCCCACCCTTGCTGATCTTCACTTAATGCTTGTGTGCTCCACTCTCGATCGACCCACCCTTTTCCATTCACGGAAATCTCTTTCCCTTCAAAGGTCAATGTCCCTTCCAATGTAATGGCCGGAACACTGAAGTAGTAGGAACCTACGTCTTTATTGAGGTGTTTTCGACTATAGCCATTATCACCTTGAAGGATTTCAGGCTGAGTTTGTGCCATGGTCAAACTAATACTAAAGGTATCATCTTGCGCTTTCAGCGCAGCAGGGAACGGCGCTTTGGTTTCGCTTTGCCATTGCCAATTGTCTAACCAAGCATGAAAAGGTTCACTTTCAACACCTGCTTGCCCTATCCCAGCGCGAGCAAATCGTTCCGCATAGAAGGTATGATTTTTAGTAGTAACAACCGCATGAGCCATGTAAACCTGTTTGTTGTTCCAACCTTTACCTTGCTCTGGAGATAACGCACTGCGAAACAAGGTCCATTGAACACCGTAATCATTGCCCTCTTTGTCAGTTAGGTTCGCGGTGACATACCACCACTCTTGGCGAAAATCGTCATGACGACCGTAGTCAGCCGGAAATTGAATATTGGCGTTGCGCGTAACCGCTGTAAACCCTTTGATGTCCTCCGCCACTAAGATATCCACGGCTAATTTGTCAGGATCATCACTTCTCAGAAGAATCGAACCAAATAGCGCAAGCGCCGAAACGAAGATCGCTAAACTCCAGCCAATAATGGTCAATATAAAGGGCTGAGGTGTATCTTCGTCGCGCATTACTGAGCTTCCCGCAATGAAAGAATGGCCGAGCGCTGAATCAAACGCCAAACAGGCCAGCAACCCGCCACCAACAAAGTGAGCAATGCTCCCCCTAGCGTAGTGACATAGCTAAATGGAAAGTAAGATACCGACATCGTCCAACCAAATGAATACTTAAGAACAATATTGATCAGCACCTCGGCAATGAGAAGCCCCAACGGCAAAGCAAACAACGCTGAGAACAATCCAATTAGCATTAACTGCCCACCGCCGAGAAAGGCTAACTCTCGGCCTGATATGCCCATATACCGTAATAAGGCATATTGACGCTGGCGTGACAGTTCTGTCGCCAACGTAGAAAAGAACAGTCCACAAATCGCGATAATGAGCGTTAACGTGCAAAGCGTGTCCGTGACAAGGAATGTTCGGTCAAAAATCCGCATTGCTCTAGCAAGAATGTCCCTCTGATTACTAACCTGAGTTTCCATCAAACCAAACTCTTTACGCATTTGGTCAACGAGTTTCTTTTCATCATCATCGTCGTTGAGAAGCGCTGCCACGCCCACTCGCCCTTCTTTTTCCATCCAAGGAACCAGCGGTGAGCGATCAGAGATCATGACCTGACTATATGGATTACCATAATCGAAGTAGATACCAACGACATTCCATCCCTCTCCAAAAGGGCTAGGGAGTGTTATCGTGTCGCCTGGATGAACATCGAACTTTAAGGCTAGAGATTCACTCAGCAGCATGCTCTTATTCTGGTGTAAATGACTCCAATAGTCTGGCACCGTCACTTTCAACGCCAAAGCTTCACGCTCTTCTTTACTGGTACCAAGGGTAAACACTTCAACCACACCCTGTGCGGTATCAATCTCGTGTCGCCACTGCAATAGGCTCTGCTTAACACTGCTCTGATTTTCCAGCCATGTTGATAGCGGTTGAGCCATTTCTTTATCAGGGCGTACATAAATATCCGCGGCGAGGCGCTGTTGCAACCACCCTTCGGTGGTGCTTCTGAAACTGCCAACCATGGTTTCCATGCCAATATTTGTGGCAATTGCCATCATAAAGGCCATGGCAGCTATGCCTCGGTAACTCAGGCTGGCTGATGCATCAGACAAAAACCAACGTAAACGAGCAATGCCGATTTTTTCCGAGATAAGAACAAACGTCTTTCCCATGATATATGGCAGCAGCAAACCGCCACTGATCAAAATGAGTGCAATCAAGGTGAAGCCTTGAGCTTGGCTTTGTGGAGCGCTATACACAACCAATGCGATCACAATGAAGGCTGCTGCCACTATGGCTTGCCAACGAAATTCGGCATGGGAGAAACGAACCAAAGACATGCGTTTAGACAAACGTGCAGGGGGCGTTGTGAGTAGTCGATAAAGAGGCCAACCGGATGCCATTGCAAAGCCACATACACCCAACAAGAAGCTATAAAAACCCCATTCCCATTGCCAATTGAGAGTAAGCTCAACATTAGCGCCATAGAGATCACTCAAGGTCGTCGCTACGGTCGGGATCAATTTCTGCGCAAGAATTAAGCCCGCAACATTGCCACTGACTAAGCCGAGTAACAGCCAAATTAACATTTCGCCTGAAACGACAAAAGCCAGGGATTTCCTGCCGACTCCGAGCTCTCGCATGATACCAACCAGCGGTTGACGTTGAGCCATCGACAGAGAAATTGCTTGATAGAAAATGAACAAGCCCACGACGAATGCCAACAAACCCATTGCAAATAGGTTCAAGTGAAACGCTCGAGTCAGCGGGCCTAGTTGCGCAGTTTCTGTTCGAGACAAGGTGATTGTCGGCGGGAGAGACGCTCGAAGTTGGTCTCGTTTCGCCTTGTCCATTTCGCCACAATAAACCAGTGCAAGGCCTGAATGATCAGAGATATTCCGTATGACAGATATATCACCAATCAAACGCGTTCCGGCACCAATTCGGCCGCCATCGATTATATTCAACGGGCCAACTTCTTGTCCCCCTTTCAAGGTAAGCGTCTGCCCATCCCTCCAGCCAAAGTGATTGGCTAGCTCTGTACTTGCCCAGAGTGTTCCAAAGCTGTTATTCAAGGGGATAGTGTTGGCGAATGAAGCAGGGTTGGCATTATTAAACGCGAACATCGCGATGGTATCGATACCCATTAGTTGAATATCTTTCCCGCTTTGGGTTGATGTTCGGTAGAGGTCAACAGGCACACATTGGTTGTAGCCCTCTTTCCGCAAAGACACATAGAGGTCTTCATCAATGCGCTTTCCACGCTCTCGATGGTGGAGCACATAGGGAAACGGGTTACTAAAGAGGCTCGCGCCTTTCTTATAGCTGTCTTGCGCATGTTGGTTGATAGACATAACACCAACCAACAACGCAACACCGAGGGTTAAACCTAGCCATACGAGAAAGACTTGAAATGGGTGACGGCGATAATGACCAAAGAGCGCTTTAGCGACAGGAACGGACATTCAACACGCCCCCTTGTAGCGTGACACGGTGCCCGAGATAATCAGCCACCTTTTCACTGTGCGTAACGACCAACAAGGTGCAATCAAGTGACGTCGTCAATGTGGTTAGTAGTCGCATTACGGCATCGGCGTTACGTTCATCCAAGCTCCCCGTGGGTTCATCCGCGAGTAGAATTTTGGGCTCCATGTAGAGAGCACGAGCAATAGCAGCCCGTTGCTGCTGGCCTCCAGAAATCTCTTCAGGGTAACGCCCCAACAAAGGCATAAGATCTAACGCTGAAATGATTTGTCGCCAAAGGCTGTCGTCTTCATGTAAGCCCTTGAGCTGACGACAAAAACGAATATTGTCTGCGACGGTAAGTGTCGGGAGCAGGTTATATTGTTGAAACACCATGCCAATGTAGTGTCGGCGATAGCGTGTTCGTTCGCGCTCAGTGAGTTTGTGTATGGCAGTACTATCGATCCACACTTCACCGGAATCAGGATTATCAAGCCCGCCAATAAGATTAAGCAGCGTACTTTTTCCTGACCCGCTCTCTCCCATCAAAGCCACTTGATCATGGTTAGCTAAAGATAGCTCTGCGCCTTGCAAAACGGGGTGGAATTCACCGCCATCAAGATATCCTTTGCAAAGTCTAAGTAGCTCTAACATTTAAACCCCTAACAATAGCTTTTTTATCGATGCGAGAACGATCACGCAAACGATTGGTCAAGCAATTTACCCCAATATCGGGCGTCAAGAAAGCAATTTGAACCAAGTGCTCATTTTGACAATTTATCTCGGTCACTCATCCCCATCATTTAACCCGTGCTTTTTTTGTCCCGCGGTGTGCCTACATATTCATTCAGAACCCCCATGCTGTCTCGTTTTCACGGCAAATGCATGATATGGTCATTTCTCTGACATTGTGCTGACAATACGATGTAAAAACGAAAGATGTTCACTTTTCCAGCAGAATTCAAGAATGCTGAATGCTCACTTTTTCACCAATTAGACTCGGGGTAACATGCAAGCAGTCACTGGTAAAGTTCTTGTCATTGGTGCAACAGGATACATTGGCCATCATTTAGTGTCAGAGTTACTGAAGAACCAATACACTGTTGTTGCCGCGAGTCGTCGGCTTTCTAGGGTTCGTAATCAGCCATGGTTCGAACACCCTTGTCTCGAGTCACAACAAGTAGACCTTTACCATGGAGATGGGCTTTCACGTGCATTAGAAGGTGTCTCTACCGTTTTTTATCTTGCTCATGGCATGGCGTCGGGTTCTGACTTTTACCAATACGAATTGGATATGGCACATCACATGTCTCGAGCTCTTGCCAACAGCATGGTTAAACGCGTTGTTTATCTCGGCGCAACCCAGCCAGAGGGAGTGTCATCAACGCACCTCGCGGCTCGCAAAGCCACTGGAAACATACTGAGAGACTCAGGTAAGCAAATCATTGAAATAAGGGCTGGTATTGTCATTGGTTCAGGCTCGGCAGCCTTTGAAGTGATGCGTGATATTGTTTCCCACCTCCCTATTATTACGGCGCCCGTCACCATTCAGTCCCAGTCTCGCCCTATCGCCCTCGACACCATGATTGGTTATCTCATCGCTGCCATAACCTTCCCGATACAAGATTCAGCTACCTTTGACGCCTCAGGGCCTGAAGTCATCAGCTACGAGAATCAAATGAGACGTTTTGCTCGGATCATTAATAAACGTATTACTATTTTCAAAGTACCATTCTTAACGCCAAACATGGCGACGCACTGGCTAAGCATTGTCACCACAGTACCTAAGCCCATTGCCCAATCTCTCATTCACGGTTTGAATTACAATTTACTTCCGACTGGAACCGACTTATCAACGCAGATTTCTTTGCCCCAAATCAGTTTTGAGCAAGCCGTTGAATCCGCATTGTCTAATGAAAGTGATGTGGTGAAAAATGACATTTGGGGGTTTGACTCTGAAGCTCTCGCTAGGTGGCACAAAGGCTATGGCTATTACCCTAAACAAGCGGGATTCTGTGTCGACACTGATGCAACCGCACATGATCTTTGGCACAAAATACGCCATGTTGGCGGCGACGAAGGGTATTTCTTTGGCGACGCGCTGTGGACGCTTCGTGCTTATATGGATGCAGCGGTTGGGGGAAATGCGCTGAAGAAGCGACGCCCCGCTCCTGATTCACTAAAGGTGGGTGATTACATCGACAGCTGGAAAGTCATTCGGTGTGAAGATAACCTCCACCTTTCGTTACTGTTTGGTATGAAAGCGCCCGGTCTAGGTAGACTTGAGTTTACCATCGTTGATCATGGTGAATATCGAACATTGGATATTCGCGCATGGTGGCACCCTGCAGGATTTCGCGGGTTATTGTACTGGTTCGCCATGATGCCAGCACACTTATTCATTTTTCGCGGTATGGCATTCGCATTGGCAAAAAAAAGCGGTGCCAAGGTTATTACACCTTCACACCGCTGATTTTGCTAAATCGTCACTAAATATTGTTTAGAGCAACAAATTACGCTTTTAGGCTCTCAGGTAACACCACTAAGCAATTTGCTTGGTTACGCGGCCAAAATTTGTATTCGCCATGGTATTTAATGATCGACTTGTAATCGGTAACTTTGGTCGCCAAGAAGCCATGAGACAAAAACATCTCGATAAACTGCGGCTCGCGGCCTCGGACATACACACTCAAAGGCTTCACAAGCTCACCCTCTTCGTTGAAGCTCTTTTCAAGCGCAGCGCTGTTTGCGACAAAAGAATGCTGGCCATCCGAAATCACGCGCATTTTACGGTTAATTTCCTGATCGGTATGCACCATCCAGTCATTCTCTTCAAGATCAGTCAATAAATCCTCGAACTGACTAAGCATGATCGGAGCATGCTCATCCCCCTCCGGGAATTGATCGTGATAGACTGCCGCGATGTGCTCCATCTGGCCTTTGATGTTGGCATTTTTGCCCATGCTGCGGCCTTGTTGAACCCATGAGGTCAAATCTTTAACCACAATGGGATCAAAACGCTGTCGTTTAGCCGACTGCGCAACCCAACGGCAAAGAAACGAATCTTCACTCACTGGATTACTTTGTATTTTCCCCGCCGCCTTCGCGTCGTTAAGTTCGCTAAGCGCGGTATCCACCACGGATTTAATTTCTATTATGTAGCTCATGATCTTATTTTTTTGCTAAGCCCCAGTAAAACAGAGCAGATAGAATCGCACACGCAGCCATAGCACCCGTCATGGGCCAAGCTGAGTGAACAGGAATGGCGGCGACTATACCACCAACAAGTGTACCTATGCCAAATCTCATTGTGCCAGCCAATGACGATGCGGTACCTGCCAGCTCTGGGTATGCGCTCAATACGCATGCCATCGAGTTACTGCCCACTATCGAAATGGTACCAACAAACAACATGACTGGAATAACAGTACCCCACAATCCGAGATTGAGGAGCTGACAAACGATGAGTGCAATACCCGCCACCAGCTGGATCATCAAACCGATTTTCAACATGTTTTCGCTACCGATACGGCGCACAAACTTGCCGTTGAATGACGTCATCACAATCAAACACACAACGTTAAGGCCGAACAGATAACCAAAGTTCTCCGTGCTTACACCGTAATAGTCGATGTAAACGAATGACCCTGCCGTTAAGAAGGAGAACATTCCCGCGAACGAAAAACCGGATGCAATGATGTATCCAATCGATTGTTTGTTTCGCAGTATTTTTAGGTAGTTACGCAACGTCGAACCGATTCTAAGAGGCGGACGCCCTTGAACTGGAAGGGTTTCAGGAATTAGTGTCACCACCAATACGATAACCAGCGCGGCAAAACCTGCTAACAACCAAAAGATTGAACGCCAACCAAACCAAACCGCCAGGTAACCACCAATCATAGGCGCTGCTAATGGGGCGACGGTCATGACCAAGGTGATGAACGACATAGTTCGAGCAAAATCTTCTTTATCGAACATGTCACGCACTAGCGCTTGTATGACTACTGCAGCAGCAGCACCACAGAAGCCTTGTGCAGCTCGGATGTATGTCAGCGTTTCAATGTCATTGGCATTGGCACTCACCACCGCGCCAATCAGGAACATGATAACGCCAACGATCAAAACAGGACGGCGACCATAGCTATCAGATATCGGCCCATGAATGAGCTGTCCGAGCGCAAAACCGGCTGTGTAAGCGGCAAGTGTTCGCTGAACCAAACCAGGGGCTACATCAAGTTCTCTCGCAATGTCTGGCATTGCGGGTAAATACATGTCTATAGCAAGCGGCGTCAAAGCCGCTATCGCCCCGAGAACGAGGATCAAAAGAAATGTCAGCTGTTGAGCTGGCGGATGTATCGCATTCGTTGTCATGTATACCTTAAGAAGAAAAGATGAAGAAAAAAGAGGGACAGTTCAAAACTGTGTCTGGCTCACATAATAGCACTATGATTAATTCCCTTGAGGAAATAATGAATTTCTATTCAGACACAAACGAAATCATCACTAACCAACAGATAATTAAGAAGAAAATTTCATCATCACGATAAGATATATCCATCGCACTGCCATGCACAACTCCCCGGTCTGGTGACTGACTGGAAAGCGCATACAAAAAACGCTGCGAGAACATATCTTCGCAGCGTTTTTGAATTTGAACCAAGAATCGTTAAATAATCAGTGCGTTCTAGGCATTATTTTATGGCAGAAAGAACGCAATCTCTTCTTGCGTTAGCGAGCGGTATTCACCCGGCTGAAGTGATTCATCAAGCACCAGTTCGCCCACTGATTCACGGTGCAGGCCAACAACTTTGTTTCCTACCGCTGCAAACATACGTTTCACTTGGTGGTATTTGCCTTCGTGGATCGTCAACAAGGCTTCTTTTTCTGCCAGCACTTCAAGTTGAGCAGGCAAGGTGTCCGATTTCTCGCCGCGAAGTGCAACGCCGTCTGTGAACGCTTCTGCAGTGTCATCAGAGATAGGATCGTCCAACCAAACGCGATAGGTTTTATCGCACTTGTGTTTAGGTGATGTCACTCGGTGAGACCATTGTCCGTCATCAGTCAGAAGTAGAAGACCGGTGGTATCACAATCTAGGCGTCCAGCAATGTGCAGCTTTTCTGCACCAACTTCTTCTAGTAGAACAAAAACCGTAGGGTTATGCCCGTCTTCATGTGAGCACACATAGCCCTCAGGCTTGTTCATCATGATGTAACGAGGACCAGACAAACGCAGCGACGCACCATCGAACTCAACATCTGCATCTTCTGCAATTTTCACTGCGCCACTCTTAACGATGTCACCGTTAACCGTCACGCGTTTTTCTTTAAGCAGCCTAGCTGCTTGAGTACGAGTAACGCCTACCGTTTCACAAAGAAATTTGTCTAGCCTGATCATTGTCTATTGTCCGTGATGCTCTTAAAGCGCGCATTATAGGAAGTTCGACATAAAGGTACAGTTAAAAACGCATATTCAATCTCATATTACGAGAATGAAATTGCACTCTTGCTCCGTCTGTCTATAACTAAGAGGTGGCGAACTTAACATATTCGTTACAGTCTAATCCTGAGATCTTCTTTTTATATTTATACCCAAGCAACCCGAAGATGCAGGATTCAGCGAGCTTGACTGGCACGATGCTCAAGGCATCCCTTTGTCGGTGTAGCGATCTCCATCAAAAAGGGATAACACCGAGCATAACGTCAGTAAAATCGCCAGGAGGGAGGTCATCAGAGTGTTCGATTCAAGGCAAATTCGTGTAGGAATAGTCATTCTATTTCACTGGAATTTAACGATGAAGTGGACACTCTGATGACCTCGAAATCTAGCATCTTCATGTTGTTTGGGTATATACTCTCGCATTGGTTAACATGTTGATTAGGGAAGAATTTATGAATATATCTCTGCAGTCTCCTTCCACAGAGTCAATGCCAAGGCTCCTTGAGCTGTCAAAACACATGCATGATCACGAAGCACTCTCCTTTGATGTAGAGCATGTCACGTCCGCTTTCAATTTCTTGATTGCGAATCCTGCACATGGTGACGTATTCCTAATCGCCCTAGAGCAAGACGGCGAGGAAGAAATCATTGGCTTTGTCGTAATTTGCTACAGTTTTAGCATTGAGCTAGGTGGTCGAATCGCAGTGATAGATCAGATTTTTCTATCCCAAGATTGGCGACGTCAAGGTGTCGGTTCGTATGTATTACCGAACATTGAATCTCACGTACAAACACGCGACTGCCATGCTGTGATTCTAGAAGTGAATATCGGTAATAGTGGTGCACGTGAGTTCTATGAGCAATTTGACTACATGCCGCGTCGCCAACATTGTCTGATGACAAAGCGAATGGTGCGTTAGAACGGGAAACGGAGTTGCTAGATCGCTAGCTAAAGTCCCCATCCCTCGCTACACTGGGCAGCCAAAAACAGCTGCCTTTTTAATTGCATGTATACCCTTCGTCCTTACCAATCTGACACTGTAAAAGCGGTTGTTCATTACTTCCGCCAACACTCCACGCCTGCCGTTGCGGTACTGCCCACGGGTGCTGGAAAGAGCTTAGTGATTGCTGAATTGGCCAAACTTGCCCGCGGTCGGGTTCTTGTGCTTGCTCACGTAAAAGAACTGGTTGAACAAAATCATGAAAAATACGAAGGATATGGGCTTAAAGGCGGCATTTTTTCTGCAGGTTTAGGCCGTAAAGAGAGCTCGGACAAAGTCGTGTTCGCCTCTGTGCAATCTGTTGTTCGAAATCTTGACGCATTCAAAGATCAATTTTCACTACTCGTTATCGACGAGTGCCACCGCGTACCGGACAACGAAGACAGCAGTTACCGCAAAGTGATATCCCACCTTCAGCAGGTTAACCCTGGCATTAAAGTACTCGGTCTAACAGCAACACCGTACCGACTGGGAATGGGCTGGATTTACCAATTTCACACTGCCGGACGGGTCCGAAGTGAAAAGTTCCGCTTCTTTCGTGATTGTATTTTCGAGCTGCCTATTCGCTTCTTGCTGGATGAAGGGTTTCTAACTGAAGCAAAAGTCTTAGATGCTCCAGTACTGAGCTATGATTTTTCCTCACTAAAGGCGTCTCCTACTGGCTTTTATAAAGAAGCGGATCTCGACCGTGTCATAGAAAATGCGCCACGAGCCACCCCTCAAATCGTTGAGCAGGTAATGCAGTACGCGAAAGATCGCCATGGCGTGATGGTGTTCGCAGCAACGGTTAGACACGCCCAAGAAATCCTTACACTGCTTCCCCCTGAAGAATCCGCATTAGTGATCGGCGACACGCCCTTGGATGAGCGTGACGACATCATCCAACGCTTTAAGAAGCGGCAAATTAAATACCTGGTCAATGTGTCAGTTCTCACCACGGGGTTTGATGCACCCCATGTCGATCTGATCGCCATATTACGCCCTACTGAATCTGTCAGCCTCTATCAACAAATTGCGGGACGAGGTTTACGCCTTTCTCCAGGCAAAAAAGATTGCCTCATTCTGGATTACGCCGGCAACGTCTATGACCTTTATCAACCCGAGATTGGCGATCCAAAGCCGGATAGTGACAGTGAGATTGTGACCGTTCCTTGCCCTGCGTGCGGGTTCAATAACAATTTCTGGGGAAAACTCGACGATAACGGCTATCTGATTGAACATTACGGTCGTCGCTGTCAGGGATATTTTGAGGACGACGAAGGCGAACGGGAAATCTGTGGTTATCGCTTTCGCGCCAAGTATTGCAGCGAATGTGGTGCAGACAACGACATTGCCGCACGACGTTGCCATCAATGCGATCATATTCTTGTCGATCCAGACAAAAAATTACGTGATGCATTGAAGCTCAAAGATGCCATGATCATGGCATGCGCCGACATGCGTCTGGTGGCGGGAAGAAATAAATTCGATAAGCCGCAGCTTAAAGTCACTTACATTGGGCATGATGGTGCCGAGATTCATGAAGTCTGGCCGCTTTCAACAAAACGACAAAAAGAAGAGTTTCTGGCTAAGTTTATCAACCCGCACTTGGTTGACCGTCATCGCCCGTTTACCGACACTGCACCGTCAAAGATCGTTAAAGCCGAGCACAGGCTTCGACTTCCAGATTTTGTCGTAGCGCGTAAAAATGGCCGATTTTG
Organism: Enterovibrio gelatinilyticus; assembly: GCF_028683095.1. Classification (GTDB taxonomy): domain Bacteria; phylum Pseudomonadota; class Gammaproteobacteria; order Enterobacterales; family Vibrionaceae; genus Enterovibrio; species Enterovibrio gelatinilyticus. Next base: position 229,228 of record NZ_JAJUBC010000001.1, read on the forward strand.
GGCGATACGCGATAAAATATTCGACCTCGATCAGTTTGCATCACAACAGCAAGTGACCGAGATGATCAACAACGCGGCATGATTAATGAGCCATTCGCTTCGCCGTTTGGCGACTCACCAATAAACGAGTAAAATCACCGCCACAACATATTATCTAAGCGCAATGACACGCATAACGTAGCGTTATCGCTCAAAGCTCCACCAATCGGGCGCCAGATCTAGCATAAGCCCCCGATAACACTTGTTAATCTCATAGGTGGGTGGTAGTATCCGCGCTCGATTTACTTGGTATCTAGATTGGTCGCAAGCTGGGTACTTATTTTCAACTCTCTATTTTAAAGAGTATTTATTATGAAATTCGAAGCAGTAGTACGTACTGAGCAGGGTAAGGGTGCGAGCCGCCGCCTGCGTCTAACTAACCAATTCCCAGCAGTAGTTTACGGTGGCGAAGCAGCTCCAGTTGCAATCGCACTTGAGCACAACATCGTGATCAACCAAATGGATAAGCCTGAGTTCTACGAAGCGATTACTCTAGTAATCGACGGCCAGGAAGTTAGCGTTAAGCCACAAGACATCCAACGTCATCCGTTCAAGCCTAAAGTCATGCACATGGACTTCATCCGCATCTAATTGCGTTTGAGCTTGAAGGCTCTTCACTCTTTCAAGATGTGAATGAGACGAAAAAAAGCGCCGTTTATCGGCGCTTTTTTTATGTCTATTACTTGGCACTTGGCAGATAACTCAGGTAAAAAGCCAAACAATGCTACTTCGTTTTAGGCGTCATCACCTGGCGATTCATCATCAGCAAACAAAGATTGCTGTGGGTTGGTCTCTTCTGCACTCTGCATTGCGTCTTTGGCGAGCTTGGCCTTCAAAATACGCTGGTATCGTTGCTTACAAAGACGAACCACATTACGTCTCTGTTCACTGCTAAAGTCATTCCATTGAAACCGCTCATCCCTGCTGCGAAAGCAACCTTTGCAATACCCTTTGTTATTGGCCTGACAAACACCAATACACGGGCTGGGTACTGTAAAGAAATCAAGTTGCTCCAATTTCGCACCTCGTTGCGTGGCTAGCGTTTGTATTCATTCAAACGACTTTCGGCAAGAAAAGCAAATCAGATAAGAGACTGAATGCACAAAGTGATGCAGCGCTATCACTCATCACTCCAACTCATAGTAATAGTTATCGTCATCATTTGTCAGAACAGCCCCAATTGAGGCATCGACAATGCGTCGAAGCTTTTCCCTATGAAAGGCAAGATACCGTCCGCAATCGGTTTCAACTGTTTATCAACGTAATGCTGGTAGTCATACTGACTTTCTAACGCTTCCAATGGTTCAGGTCCATTCAACGTAATGACATACTCGATCCAGCCACAATGCTGATATTGCTTCGCCCTGCCCAGCTTTTCATTTACCGCATCGGCTTTGCGTGCCGCTCTCACATGCGGAGGAACATTCTTTTCATAATCCGACAACTTACGGCGAAGTCGCTTTCTATATATCAGCTTATCATTATTGTGACCGCGTAATGTATCTTCCACCATTTGTCGGACATAGTCTTCAATGTCTTCTCCATCGAAGACCCGTTGGTACAAAGTTTGCTGAAACTCTTGGGCAAGTGGCGTCCAATCTGTTCTCACCGTTTCTAACCCTTTGTAAACAATGTGGCGCTCGCCATGTTTATCGACCAAACCGGCATAGCGCTTTTTGCTTCCCGTATCCTGACCACGGATGGTTGGCATCAAGAATTTCTGGTAATGCGTTTCGTACTCGATTTCGAGCGAAGATGGGATCTGATATTCATCACTTAAGTGCTTATCCCACCATCGGTTAATGTGCACCACCAGCGCCTGCCCCACTTCGTCAGCTTCTTCATTACTGAATTCTCGCCCCAAAGACACAAAGGTTGAATCCGTGTCTCCGTAGATCACTTCATAGCCTTGGTTTTCAATCAACTCTCGCGTTAGCTTCATGATTTCATGACCACGCATGGTAATTGATGATGCCAAGCGGTGGTCAAAGAAACGACAACCGGATGAACCCAGAACCCCGTAGAAGGAGTTCATGATGATCTTAATCGCTTGAGAAAACGCCTTCTCACCTTGTCGCTTAGCTTCATCTCGCGCTTTCCAGAGATTTTCAATCATCGCGGGAAGAAAATGTTTCTCTCGGTGGAAGATACCGCCCCGAAATCCAGGTACTGTCGTGCTTTCATCTTCGGATTTCAAACCTTCGATCAGGCCTAGCGGATCAATCAAAAACGTCCGGATAATGGAGGGATACAGGGATTTGAAGTCGAGAACCAATACCGAACCATATAGCCCCGGCTTACTGTCCATCACATAGCCACCCGGGCTAGCTATCCAGTTCTCACTGGTCAGCGTCGGGGCGACATAACCAGCACGGTGCAAACGTGGCATATAGAGGTTGGTAAACGCAGCCACTGACCCACCAATACGATCAAGCTCAATACCAGTTAAACGACTGCGCTGAATGAGAAACTCCATCAAATGCGTTTCTGAAAATATACGGTTTACCAGCACGCAGTCTTGCAGGTTGTATTTGGCCAGCGCGGGCTTATCGTCACGAAACATACGGTTGATAGAATCCATGCGGTCATACGGATTATCTATCGCCTTTCCTTCGCCAAACATGGTTCTAGATACGGACTCCAAAGACCAAGAGCGAAAACTGTAGGTCGCGGTTTTCAAGGCATCAATTCCGTCAATCACCACGCGTCCCGGCAAGGTAATAAATCCCTGACGGCTGTTATTCGAATCACGCCAATGCGCTTTTTCTCTGCCTCTACCCAACCGTAATTCAATGTTGTTAAACGCCGCGCGCTTCATGAGCAGGCGGAAATCAAAGTCAACCACACTCCAGCCCACCACTACATCGGGATCAAAGCGGTCAAACCATGTATTCAGCGCCTTAAGCAACGCGAGTTCGTTTTCGACCCAGTCAATCCAAGGCATTTCATCAGCATTATCTGGTGTGGGACCAACTATGATCACTCGGCTATCCATTTCACTGTCGAAACCAATGGAGTACAACACGCCTTTCTCGGAGCATTCAATGTCCAACGAAACTCGAGAAAGCGACGTGGAATACTCTGACGCTTTGGTTTTGACATTTCGATACTCAACGAAACCATTGCGCTGTGAGGCTGTGCCTGAAAACGTCAATCCACCACAGATAAAACGCTCCATCAGATATCTGTCTGATAACCGAACATCTGCTTCAAAGGGATCGAAGCCTTCCGCTTGCAGTATTCTCGACGCTCGCGTTGCTGCGCTGATCGTATTGAAATAGACACCAGAAATAGCTCGGTGCGAAAAGTCAGAAAGGCCAAGTGGTTTGCATTGAAAAGAAAGACCAGAGGATGACAAAGACTGCTGCACGGAATCAGCATCTGCGCTTGCCACAAAGAATACGGGTTTCTCGCCAGTGATGACGAGCTTGGCAGGGCCTGTCACTGTCTGCACCCAAAGAACAAGCTCAGTGGTATCACCGATGTCGCGACTATGGCGACTGATTAGAAATCCTTCTTGGTATTGCAAAGTAGCCTCAGAGATTAGATTGACCTTGGCAGTATATACCCAATCAACCTGAAGATGCTCGATTTCAGAGGCCATCAGGACGTTCAATTCAAGGCAAATTCTTGTAGAAATAGTCATTCTATCTCACAGGAATTTAACGAAGAAGTGGACGCACTGAGGGCCTCCCTTCGGGCGAGTTTACTGACGCCATGCTCGGTGTTATCCCTTTTTGATGGAGATCACTACATCGGCAAAGGGACGCCTTGACCACGACGTCAGTAAACCTCGCTGAATCCTGCATCTTCAGATTGTTTGGGTATATACCCAAGCAACCTGCAGGTCTCCGCGGATAACCAAGCCTAACTAAAATCAATTCACGGATATATCAAAGACAAAGCGGGTGAAGTCTACAACGTTGGACGCCTTTTATTGTTTCAGTCTTCTACTTTTAAAGTCTTTACAGGCCACAGTAACGAGAAACACTGGACGGCGGAAAAGGAATTAAAAGTAAAGGAGCTACTATGAGCAGTGTCGCTTCCCACATTGTCGTCGTTGATGACGAGCAAGATGTCAGGGCTGTATTAACAGACGCATTACGTCAAATTGGTTACACTGTCACACCAGTTTCGAACAGTCAGGAAATGCAAGCAACCACCGATGTAGACCTAGCAGTGATTGACCTGCGCTTGCACAATGAAGACGGCTTGCAACTGGCGCGACAGCTTAGAGCGAGCAGCGACATTCCCATCATGATGTTAACCGGCAAAGGCGACGAAACAGACCGTATCATTGGCCTTGAAGTCGCGGCGGATGACTACATGATGAAGCCATTCAACCTTCGCGAATTTACAGCCCGTGTCAATGCACTATTGCGCCGAAGCCAAAACACCTCACTGCAACGCTTACCGATTGAAAACAATGAAACCGTCTATCAATTCGCCGATTGGACGTTGTTTCTTTCTCGCCGCCAACTTCAGCATGCCAACGGGAATCAACCTTGCCTGACTTACGGCGAGTTTTCTCTGTTGGAGGCGTTCATCTCTTCACCTCAACGCGTACTGACTCGCGAACACTTGATGGAGCGAACACATGGCTACGATTCAGATTCCATGGATCGCACCATTGATGTCTTGGTTGTTCGTCTTCGGCGGAAAATTGAGGCCAACCCGAGGATCCCTCGCCTCATCAAAACTGAACGAGGGGTTGGCTATTGTTTCGATTCGCCCGTGACAAAACGAGTTCAACGAGCGAACAACGCCAGTTAATGCGCAGAAAGAGTATTCGCCCTCACTTAATGCTGACGCTATCCGTGTTGCTGATACTGACGACACTGATGGCGGGGTTTTCTTTGTTCACACTTTGGCAAAACCAGTATCTTTTAGACAGGATCACACAAACCACACTGGTAGATACCCAAACCGCATTAAACCTTTCAGAAGGTGTGGCGCAAATCGCTGCTTTAGCACCATATACCGCCGCCTCCGCAAGGCCTCATCAGATTCAAAATGAGAAGAAACAACTCCAAGCGAGAGCTGATGCGCTGAGCGATGAAGCGCTGAGTTTGACAACAGCCACTTACGCAAGCGAATTAAGCCAGCGCATTCAGGAAGTAGAAGTCACGCTCGACAAACTCATGTCGAATGTCGAACGAGAATTGTTTATTCGTGAAGATCTCATGGCGCAGCAATTTTCGCTGGATTCACTGAACGAACACCCTTTCGGTCAACCTTTTATAACGGCTTTTCGCCAAGACCCTACACGTATTTCTCAAGGTTGGATTCAGCAGGTAACCCGTTCTTTGGAGCAAGCTCACTTGAAATCGCCGCTGCCCGTCCAACAAATCATGCCGGTTCTTGCATCACTCACACGAGGTAATGCGCATATCAAGTCCTTGAGAGCTGAAAACGCGTTTCTATTGGCTTCCATCAGAGCTCACTCAGATAGGATGACAGAGCATGTCCGCGACATAGTCGCAGCCCACCAGAAAGAGGTGAGTGAACAGCAACGGCTTGCCCAATCCGCCATTAACCGAGTGATGTTGGTGATGGTGTTGATATTGCTATCATTGGTGATTGGGGTGTTCTACCTCTATCGCTTTAATGATCGCATGGCAAAGGATCTGGTCAGCGTCACCGATGAAATGCTCAACCTCGTGCACGGTGATACAAACCAAACACCAATCGAACTTTCTCGCCAAGATGAAATTGGAAAACTAGCGACCGCTTTCTTGGCTTTTCAGAAAAATGCCGTCGAAAAAGCGCGTATCACACAAGACCTTTTTAACCAAAATGTCCTCCTCGAAACGATTTTCCACGAAATGCAGGATGGCCTCAGTGCATTTGATGGCAACAACCGTTTGTTAGCGTGGAACAATAAATATGCGTCTTTGCTCGGTCTTGAACACAGCCAACTTGCGCTAGGTATGTCAATTGAAGAGATCCAACAGCAGCTATCCCCTCGACGACAACAAGTAGTGACAGAGAATGGGCTACAAGATGATGCTTACACCCATCTAAGGCATAAAGAGCCGCTTCTTTTTGAACGTCACTTTAAAGATGGGCGAATTATCGAGTATCGCAGTCAACCTATCCCTTCTGGCGGCTTTATTACGCTATATCGAGATTTAACAGAAATTCGTCAGATCGACTTGGCGCTCAAGCAATCACAGAAAATGGAAACACTCGGGCAGCTTACTGGTGGCATAGCCCATGACTTCAACAACCTACTATCCGCCCTAAATGGCAACCTCGAGTTGCTTGATATCTCTAACGCCCTCGACGACACCAGCCGACGTTATTTAACAAGGGCCTTGTCGGTGACAGAAAAAGGCAGTCAACTCATTGAACGCCTACTTTCATTCAGCCGAACACAACCATTAAACCCTGAGCCCGTCAACTTGATGCAAACCATCGATGAATTATCCGATCTCATGGAATACTCTTTGGACTTCAACCAACAACTCTCCATCATTCATTACCCTCAAGACATCGACATCTATGTCGACAAAAGTGGTTTGGAGAATGCACTGATGAATTTACTTCTCAATGCCAATGCCGCCATGTCTAATGGGGGAACAGTCACCCTCACTACACGTCTGTGTTGTTTGCTTCGCCAACAACAATTGGCAGTTATCATTGATATTGAAGACACAGGCTGCGGCATTCACCCCGAATATATCAGCAAAGTGATGGAGCCGTTTTTCTCTACCAAGGAAAAAGGCAAAGGCAGCGGTTTGGGGCTCAGTATGGTCTATGGGTTTGTCGAGCAATCATCAGGAGACATCACGATTGAATCCCGTCAGGGTAAAAGCACGACAATCAGCATGCTTTTGCCCATCTACGACTCCCAATCAGTCCGAGTGCCTCAATATGACCATTCAACCCCCACAAATATGGACACAATCGATCTCAACGGGGTATCAATTCTCTTAGTGGATGACGACAGTGACGTTTCACAACCCATCGCCCAGCTACTCGAAGAACAAGGCGCAACGGTCATGTTGGCAAGATCAGCCAAAGAGGCGCTAACGCTCAGTGATACCACCAAACATGACTGCGTGATAAGTGACATCAACTTAGGCGACACAGAAACAGGGATCGGATTAAGAAACACTCTACAAGGCCACCACCCCTCTTTGCCCGTTGTTTTGATGTCAGGACTGCCTAAAGCCCAACTTATCGAGCAGTTTGGTTATGATACGAACTGGGAGCTGATCACAAAACCCATCACTCGCTACGCCCTTTTCACCGCGCTGAATCGCGTTTTATCAATGCATTAGCGTCTTTGTTTCAATTGTGAATGAAATGATTTTCTGATTGAAACTAACTGTTCGTTTTCATTTGCCAATCTCTTTAGCGAAGCAACCTCACGGATTGTGGTTTTCACAGAAGGGATAGACAACATTACCCCTTTAACCCGAGCCAGAGGAGCATGTCGTTTATAAGGAGATCTGTCATGAAATCACTGATACGTAAAGCCGTTCTCGCCGCCTTCATCGCCGCTGTTCCCCTCTCACAAGCCGCCGCCGAGGAAGTGCTTGTCGGCTTAATTACCAAGACCAACACGAATCCCTTCTTCGTCAAAATGAAGGAAGGTGCGCAAGAGAAAGCGGAAGAAATGGGCGCAAAACTCAGTTCATTCTCTGGTCGATTCGATGGCGATACCGATTCACAAGTTCAAGCAATTGAAAATCTGATCGCTGCGGGAGCAAAAGGCATATTGATCACCCCGAGTGATCCTCAAGCCCTTGCGCCAGCGGTTAAGCGCGCCCGAGATGCTGGTGTGATTGTCATTGCTTTAGATACTCCCTTTTCACCTGCGAACGTCGCCGATGCAACCTTTGCCACCGATAACTTCAAAGCCGGCCAGCTTATCGGGGAATGGGCGAAATCCAAAATGGGTGACAACGCAAAAAATGCCAAGATCGCTCTGCTTGATTTGAGCACCGCAAACGTCACAGTAGATGTCGCTCGTGACCAAGGTTTCCTCACTGGATTTGGCATTGATACCAATGACCCGAACATAAATCGCGACGAAGACGATCCTCGTATCGTTGGCAATGACGTAACACAAGGTTCTGAAGAAGGAGGTCGTCGTGCGATGGAGAACCTTCTGCAAAAAGACCCTGACATCAACCTTGTATATACCATTAATGAGCCTGCAGCTGCTGGCGCTTATGAAGCCTTAAAAGCACTAGGTCGACAAGATGATGTGTTGATTGTGTCTGTCGATGGTGGCTGCCCTGGTGTCGATAACGTTGAAGCTGGTGTGATCGGCGCAACGTCGATGCAGTTCCCTCTTCGGATGGCGTCATTAGGTGTAGAAGCCGTGGTGGAATACGCAAAATCCGGCGTGAAACCGGGTGCTACACCGGGTAAATCATTTTACGACACGGGTGTTGAGTTGATTACTGATGAACCCGTGGCGGGTGTGGCTTCTTCAACTGCCAAACAAGGCAAGGCTAAGTGCTGGGGTTAAGTACAGGTTGAGGGGCTTTTGCCAAACACATTGGCTAACCACTCCTCCAACAGCGAAATCAGAGAAGGCATAGTGCCTTCTCTGACAGATCAGCAATCCTGAAATACCAAGTGACAACGTCACCAAATAGTGGCTCACACAGCTGTTGTAAACCTGCTAAGTCTCTAAGTTAATTGGATGTAAGTTAATTGGCTGTAGTTTGATTGGCTGTAAGTTACTTAGCGGTAAGTTGCTTGGATATTTTGAATCACGGACGCACTCAGGAGCGCGTAAATGTCATCACCTCAGCATCCCTCACCTCACAGTTCCTCGGCTAGTCATCGAACTGCGGGTGACCAACTCCCAAACAATGACTTGAGCTTTGTTCAACGTATTCAACTCTACCTTCACAACCATCCAACCGCCATTCCCTGTTTGGTTCTGATATTGGCGGTACTATTTTTCTCCAGTTTAGTTGGGGACCGATTCTTCCACCCCTTCAACCTTTCGTTGGTGCTTCAACAAGTCACCATCATTGGCGTCATTGGCATAGCTCAAACCTTGATTATTTTGACTGCGGGCATCGACTTGTCTGTCGGCGCCATCATGGTGCTTTGCTCGGTCGTTATGGGCAGAGCAGCCATTGAGTTCGGACTTCCAGCGCCTGTAGCATTGTTTGCAGGGCTTTTGGTGGGTGCATTAGCTGGCATGGTTAATGGCTTGTTGGTGGCAAAAGTTAAACTGCCGCCGTTTATCGCCACATTAGGCACATGGAATATCTTCTTCGCACTGAATCTTTGGTATTCAAACAGTCAAACGATTCGCTCTCAGGTCATCGATCAACAAGCGCCACTTCTGCAATGGCTAGGTCATACCGTTGAAATTTTTGGTGCTCGCATTGCCTACAGTTCCATCTTCATGCTCGTGCTGTTTATTGTATTTTGGTACGCACTCAACTGGACAGCATGGGGACGGCATGTTTACGCCACTGGCGATGACCCAGACGCAGCAAGACTTGCAGGTATCCGAACCAAACGTATTCTTCTGTCGGTTTACATTACTGCTGGTGTGGTCTGTGCCTTGGCGGCTTGGGTACTAATAGGCCGAATTGGTTCTGTCAGCCCACAAGCAGGCTACACCGCGAACCTTGATTCCATTACCGCGGTGGTAATTGGTGGTACCAGCCTATTTGGCGGCAGAGGTTCAATTTTTGGCACCCTTATCGGTGCTTTGATTGTGGGGATATTTAGAAACGGCCTTGCCCTGTTGGGGGTAGACGTATTGTGGCAAGAATTCACTGTGGGTGTGTTGATCATTGTCGCCGTGAGTATTGACCAATGGATCAGGAGAGTATCGTCATGAGTGAATCGAATCCCCCCCCAGTTCTACAAGCGCGCGGATTGGTCAAACGCTATGGACGAGTCACCGCGCTCAATGGTGCCGATTTTGACTTAATGCCCGGCGAGATTTTAGCGGTTATTGGCGATAACGGTGCGGGTAAATCAAGTCTCATCAAAGCCCTTTCAGGTGCGCTTATTCCCGATTCGGGAGAAATCATGCTTGATGGCAAGCCTCTTCGGTTTAGCAACCCAATGCAAGCAAGAGAAGCCGGCATAGAGACCGTGTATCAAAATCTTGCCGTAGCCCCCGCTCTCAACATCGCTGACAACCTCTTTCTAGGGCGAGAAATTAGACGTAATGATTGGCGCGGAAAATGGTTTCGCATGCTCGACAAAAAAGCCATGCGAGAGCAAGCCAAAGAGAAACTCACCGAATTAGGCTTGCTGACCATTCAAGACATTACACAGGCGGTAGAAACCTTGTCTGGGGGACAACGACAAGGCGTGGCAGTTGCGCGATCCGCTTTATTTGGTTCCAAAGTCGTGATCATGGATGAGCCCACAGCCGCTTTGGGTGTAAAGGAATCAAGAAAGGTGCTCGATCTGATACTAGAAGTCAGAAACCGCGGCATGCCCGTGGTATTAATCAGCCATAATATGCCCCATGTGTTTGAGGTTGCTGATCGCGTTCATATCCATCGACTCGGCCAGCGTGTTGATATTATTTCGCCTCAGACGCATTCCATGTCAGATGCCGTTGCCATTATGACGGGCGCAATGGAACCCGGGACAACCGAATATACACGGTAGCACTACACCGCACTCACACAAAAGCTATAGGTTTTGGGTTTTGGGTTGTGAATGATGAGTTGTGTGGAGGGGCGAGGAACTATGGGCATGATCATTAATACCATCAAGAGGATGAAATGTGGTCGGTTCTTGGTTAGCGATTTGCGTGAAAGCCATGTATAGAACGATGCGTACATCAAAAGCAATATGCGGTTTACTGCTTTTTATCGGTTGCGTGTTATCGCCTTGGTCACAGGCTGGCGTTGTGGCTGGCATTAGCGTGTCAGACCTGACTAACCCCTACTTTGTGACCATGGTTCGCAGCCTGCGAGATGAATTACAGACGACATTTGGAGACGATGTTCGCCTCCTGGTTCGTTCAAGCGCTTATAATCACCCAAGACAAGTGCGGCAGCTTGAAGAGTTTGTCGCTGAAAAGGTCGACCTTATTTTTCTGGTCGCGTCAGATGAATATAAAATTGGCCCCGCAGTGAAGAATATTGTCTCTCAAGGCACCCCGATTTTTGCCATTGATGTACGCGCAAGTGGCGCAACAGCGACCATTACAACAGATAATATGCAGGCTGGCGAAATTGCGTGCGAAGGCTTGGCATCAGGGTTAAAAACTCAAGGGAACATTCTGATCATTAATGGTCCGCAAGTGTCTTCTGTGATTGAGCGCGTCGAGGGTTGTAAGCTCGCTTTGAAGCAATACCCTCACCTTGTTGTCATCAGTGATTCCTTAAACGGAACGGCGAGCATTGAAGGCGGATTAGAAAGCATGGCGTATGCATTGCAAGCTTACTCTCAAATAGACGGTGTTTTCGCGATCAATGATCGGACAGCATTAGGCGCTGAGCAAGCCATTGTTCAGGCAAACGCCAATACGCTCATCATGTCAGTCGATGGCAGCCCTGCAGCCAGAGACGCATTGATTCAAAAACGAAAAAGTTGGCTGGGCACTGCAACGCAGTTTCCTGATGCCATGAGCAAAGAAGCCGTCAAAATTGCAGCACACTGGCTCGAAAGCCAAGACGATGTCGATGTCGATGTCGATGAAATGAGAACAGAAGTGCTTATCCCTACCAAACTGATGACCCCGAACAACGCACAGTCGTTCACGGCTTGGTAGTCTATCGAGCCGTAATATTCAGTTGATGTCCACTCACTTCATGCCAACCATTACGCCACGGATGACTGTTTTTGTTCGCGACCAACAAAAGTCACAGTAATACCAAGCAGAATCACAACGGCGGAGATCATCATACGCATAGTGATCTCCTCTGACATAAAAGCAAATCCCGCTAAAGAAGCGAGGATAGGCACAGTCAATTGCATCACTCCGGCTTGCGTCGCTTTAAAGTGCTTCACAACGCCATACCAAATCGCATAGCCAATGGCTGAAGCAATAGCCCCAGATGCAACAGCAAGCCACACACCGTCTTTGGACAATGTATTCATCGGGATATTGAGCAAGAAAAACGGGACGACAAAGAAAAGGCTCAAACGAAAGTTAATACAATTCGCTTTCAGTTGCGGCACCTTCATTTCTTTGCCAAGAACACTGTATACACCCCACGCCACGCCTGAAATTGACATCAGTATCGATCCCCACATATGAGGCGCATTGACACCCGGCGACACCAGATACCCCAAACCACAGATAGCCGTTAATGCACCGATGTACTCCAGTCCACTGGCACCACCCTCTCTGTAATGCGCATAGGCAAACATGGTCAACTGCACAAATGCGAATAAGATGAGAGCCCCCATCCCTGCGTCTAAGTAGAGGTAAGCAAAAGAAAACGTTGAAGCATAGAGGAAGAGCATTGCTGCGGCGAGCCAATGCTCCATTGAGTGGTTGGCTAACTTACAGCTTTCTTCAGGTACATCATTTTTTTTGCCCATCACTGAAGCGAGAACAAACAACACAAACGCCCCAGAAGCGAGCCGAATGGACGTAAAGGAAGCAGGGTCAATATCTGTACCTGCAAGTGCCAATCGACACAGTACTGAGTTAGCCGCAAAGAGAGTCATCGCGAGAACCGCCATCAATATGTATTTCAGAGAAAAAGACCCTTTTTGCTGCATGAGATTCCCGCCCTAGCTATCCGTGCCAATAATGACCGTGGCGTGCTTCTCTATCTTTCACAAGTTTGAGAAAAAGAAAAACATTATTCGATGATGCGGAACTATCAGTCACTACTAAAAATGAAATTTCCTGCAACAATTAAACAATGCCATTTGGTTATTTGGCGATGAGAAGGTAAAATACTGCTCCCGTTTTTCAGTGGTGAAGTGAATGTCTGACGCTAAACGCAAAGCGCTTAAAAAGATTGCAAAATGTTTGGAACTGAGCAACTCATCCAACATAAACGAAGCCGCGCAAGCGATAAAAATGGCGCAAAGCCTGATGAAAAAATACGGCTTGGATCAAGACGATATTGATTTCATCAGAATGGGCAAAACCACGTCAGAAACCTTACTACCGACATCTATCAGTGACGCTATTCTTAAGATTATCCGTGGTATCAACACCCGATTCGGAGTCGAGTGCGTCCTGACGAATCACAAAGGTTTAAAGAAAGCAGAGTTTATCGGCGATGCTGATAGAGCCATCTTTGCCGCATTTGCATTTGATATTGTCTACCGTGAAATGAATGAGCACGTCGGTCAATTCCGTAACAGTTTCCAAGGCACGGGAACGTCACAGACCGAAATCACCCGTCGCATTGGATCGTTTACATTCGGTTGGCTTGACGGCGCACTTGCTAAACTCCCAAACATTGCCCCCGACGGCGATGCCGACAAAAAAATCAAAGACTATATCGATAGTCAGTTCAAAAACATCGACCGTGAAACTTTCAAGCAACAACTTCGCGATGCCATGAAAGGTATTACAGACGACTACGAAAAAGGCATGAAAAAAGGCAAACAAGTGTCGGTCAGTCGACCAGTGTCTGGAAAACAAGCAACAAAACGCCTTTACTGATAGTGAAAAGTAGGCGCTTCTGGGCGCCTCTACACCTTATTCCAATATATAAGAATCGTTCTCAACGCTGTAAATTCCACGCCTAATCTAACCGCAAGTCACTGAGTTTTAGTCACCTCTCGCCAAATTGAACTTTTTTTGAACACCGTTGTATTAAAAAAGCCTGAATTTTGCTCATATCTATTGTGTTGCAGTGTCTTCCCACCTAGCCTAGCTTTAAATCGCCGTAGGCTCGGTGATCAACAAAATTGCTAAATACGAACGAGTGATTGGTGACTTGTTAAGCAGTACCTGAGTCTCTTTTACCAAACCCTCTCTAGAAGGAATGGAGAAAACAAATGAAAAAAGCAGTGATAAGCCTTGGATTGATGGTGGCCTTGAGTCCAGTGGCAAGTGTATTCGCCCAAGATGATGCCAATTTTTATCTTGGTGGTCGAGTGGGCTCTTCCCAACTAGACGACGCATGCCAAATTGGTAGCTGCGACGACAACGATGTCGGTGGTGGTCTAATTCTGGGTTACGATTTTGGGAATAGCTTTTCAATCGAATCAACCTATGACTACCTTGGTCATTTTGATGCCAGCTACTCTCCAACCCCTGGCGCAATCAGCGGAGACCTAACTTCACTTACCTTAGCACCTAAGCTCGGCATTGGTATCACAGATGCCACCGACTTATACGGTAAAATCGGTGCAGCTTGGTGGAATTGGGATAGCAAAGCAGGCAATCAAGACGACCTTTCACTACTAGGTGCTATCGGTATTGATCACCGAGCGAATGACCTCGTTAACGTTCGTCTTGAATACCAATATATTCATGACATGGATGAAGCATACTTCAACGCTGATAATCATTTGATCAGTGCTGGTTTGACCTTCCATTTCGGCCGTACATCTGCGCCTGAACCAGTAATGGTTGTCGAAGAAGTCGTTGTTGTTGAAGAAGTGATCGAAACGAAGAAATACGTATTCTCTGAAGCTGACGACGTAGAACTTTTCGCATTCGGTAAATCAACACTTTCAAACGAAGCAACTCAACAACTGAACCCAATGCTTAAGCGCCTTCAAGATTTTGAAGAGTCTACCGCTATCATCATTGGTCACACTGACAGCGTTGGTTCAGAAGCATTCAACCAAACGCTTTCTGAAGAGCGTGCTCAAACCGTCGCTAACTACTTTACTGATAACGGCATCAGCGCAGACCGCCTGAGTGTTGTTGGTATGGGTGAAGGTGAGCCAGTAGCGTCTAACGATACTGAAGAAGGCCGTGCGAAGAACCGTCGCGTTGAGATTGAATCTCCTGAGTTTGTTTACGAAGAGTAATCACATTTAGTCAAACGACACGCCAAATCAAAAGCCACGTCTTATGACGTGGCTTTTTAGATTAATTGAACAAAATCAAATGCCAGTCGTCGGTTCACAGCCTAAAAGCAAAGCATCAATAACCGGACGGTCTTCGCTTCGCACACCCGCAACACGCTGATAAAGAGGACGAGAACGATCATTCAAACGGGGATATTGCCAACCGTGAGTGGTTGTTACGAATGTCTGTGCAAAATCAGCAGAATACCGAAGGCAACCAGCCATCACAGTATCAACGTAACTCTGCACCACTGGCTGAACCTTGCACGGAGTAATCACCTCTTCTGTCACGTAGACATAAACAGGCCCATCAATAACAAACGCATCATCCAATACCTCTACGCGTTCACTGTCCAACAATACCCGTTTATACCCTGCCTCACGAATATCAAAAACATCGAGCGCAGAGTCATCAATATGAATCAAAACGCCATTGCAGTAACCATCCCCTTCACGAACAACAAGTGGAGACATCTTGGCTGAACTCACTTTACTCCAATGACGCTGCAAACCAGACACCAGCGCTGGAAAGGTTTTCCCAGTCTCACCCGTCAGTCGTCTAGATTCGCCATTAATTAAACTGCCATATCCAAAAATGTACATAAATCCACTTCTTCTTTGTATTTCCTACAGAATACTCGACATACGCGTGCTAATGTCAAACAAACGAGGACATTGGCTGCACTAAGATAGGATAAAACACCTCGAACGCACTCTCAATCGGCGATTTTTCAAGCAGATAACGTTTGATTTCGTCATCATCATCGAAAAATTTAAGCTAAATAATAACAATGCGTAGTAACAGGATTATCATCGTCCTGATGAGCCTACCATGTTGGAATGGTTAGAATGGAATCTTTCACTGCTCACATTTGAGATACGAGATGGAATAACACTATGAAAGCGATAGAAAAATTAGAAAAGCAATTTCAAAAACTCGCAAGCTATGAACACTTAGCCGCCATTTGTGGTTGGGACCAAGCCGCAATGATGCCTTCAGGCGGCAACGAAGCACGCTCTCATGCAATGAGCGACCTTGCCGTGCTATGCCATGAAACACTCACCGACCCAAACATGAGCACTTGGATTAAAGAAGCGGAGCGAGACACGGAAACACTGACTGATGAGCAAGTCATTAACCTTCGCGAAATTAAACGCGTATGGACGCAGGCCACGCAACTGCCCTCTGAGTTGGTTGAGAAAAAATCCCTTATTGGTTCAAAATGCGAGCACGAATGGCGCAGCCAACGCACCAACAACGACTGGAACGGATTTGCAGAAAACCTCAAGAAAGTTGTTGAAGCAGCCAGAGAAGAAGCTAACACACGCGCTGGGCTTACCGGCATGCGACCATACGACGCCATGTTGGATCTTTACGAACCCGGTATGACAACTGAAAAGCTTGATGTGCTTTTTGGTGAACTGAAGACATGGTTACCAGCGCTCATTCAACAAGTGCTAGATAAACAAAGTAGCGTCAAGTTAAACGAACCTAACGGTCCATTCGAAACGGACAAACAAGCCGCGCTCGGCAAACAAATGATGCAAATTCTTGGCTTCGATTTCAATCATGGTCGCCTTGATGTCAGTACACACCCATTTTGCGGTGGCGTGCCTACAGATGTTCGCATTACCACTCGCTACGACGAGCAAGATTTCACCTCAGCTCTGATGGGTGTTGTTCACGAAACGGGTCATGCCCGCTATGAACAAGGCTTACCAAAAGCCTATCACGGTTTCCCCGCAGGCGAAGCCCGCTCAATGGGCATTCACGAAAGCCAGAGCTTGTTCTTTGAAATGCAAATGGGAAGAAATCCGCTTTTCGTAGACCACCTCGCCAAGCTATCTGCAGAAGCCTTCAACAAACAAGATGACGCTGCATTTAGTAGAGAAAACATCAACGCCCTCTACCAGCGCGTCCGACCTGGATATATCCGCGTAGATGCTGATGAAGTGACCTATCCTGCACACATCATTCTTCGCTTTGAGATCGAGCGCGACCTAGTCGAAGGCAAAATTGAAGTTGAGGATATTCCAACCCTGTGGAATGAGAAAATGCAGGAATACTTGGGCCTAACAACCGACGGCGAATACACTAATGGCTGCATGCAAGATATCCATTGGACCGACGGCTCATTTGGCTATTTCCCAAGCTACACGCTGGGTGCTATGTATGCCGCCCAATTTATGGCAGCAATGCGTAAAACGGTGGATGTAGATGCGTGTATTGAAGCACTGGATTTCGCGCCAATCAGCGCGTGGCTGGAAGCCAATATTTGGTCAAAGGGCTCAACACTGACCACTGACGAGTTGGTGATTCAGGCTACAGGTGAACCGCTGAATCCGGAGTATTTCAAACAGCACCTTATCGATCGCTACCTGAACAATTGATGAGAACTACCAGCGCAGCCATTGGCTGCGCTGGTGAATTCTGTCATATGGGGTTTAAAAACAGAAAAGAGGTTCAATTCATCATACAACGATGGCTGAGGCACGTTTGCACTCTATTACTGATAAATTAAAGGGAAAAAACGCTCCATAAAAATCTCTGGCTTAGAAAGTTCGGCGAACCCAATTTTTCTGTACAGGTTTTGGCCTTCAGGCGTGGCTGCCAGGGTCCACCGTCTTAACCCTTGTAGATCTGGGTGTTCAACAATGCAGTTAAGCAACCAGGTCGCTATACCTTGGTGGCGGTAATCAGGCAACACAAAAACATCAACCAGATTTGCAAACGTTGCACAGTCGGAGATCACTCTGGCAAAGCCAATTTGTCGATTCTGACTATAGATACCAAAGTTGACTGAGCGCGAGAGCGATTTTTCTACCGTTTGGAGAGGGATACCTTTGGCCCATCTTGATTCTTCACATAGAAACTGATGGATCAAAGAAACATTTAACCTCTCGATGTTGGTGTCTATCTCAAATGCATCTTTTTGCCATTTCATGGCCATCTCCCTATTCGTATCAATGTTGAATTCCATTTCACTTAAAAACAGTAGTAGAAGCTTCAGTAAGTTCTGAGCGAAGCGCAGTCCAAAAGAGTATTGCACAGAGGAAGAACCCTCTCTTCAATTTCATCAATGACTTCTTCATAGAGCATGTCATATCCCCTTCCTACGCTATCCGCATCAATGATCTTCCTTGTGTCAATCATTGGGTCTTCGATGCCTCGTCTTCGCTCAGAAGATTGCCAACCATTTAACATGCAATCTTCAAAACTCTCACCGATTGAGTGCATGAGCCTTGTGAGGTTTGCCTTTGGATCAAACACGAGATCTTCATATCTGATGACATGTATGTTCGAACCATTTTGAAGGCGCTCTATGATGGTCTTCAGATCAGTCATGTACCATTCCATCTTTGCATCAAATGATTCTGGAACACTGTATTTGAACTCAATTTCGGCCAAAGAAGCCAATGTATCTACAGGATGTCGTTGGATGTAAACAATGTCGTAGCAGTCTCTCCCGAGAAGATCATCCCATTGAGGGAGATAACGAATTGAGTCAGGGTTTTTGTCCGCCCAACGCTGCTTTTGGTATTTTTTGCACAACAAATCATAGGTTTTAAGCAGCGCCTCTCCCCAAAATGGAAGAAATTCCTGCGTAGCCAATCCCTGATCTTCCAGCGTGCGAAAAAGTCGATTACTCGCTAACGGATCATCAAAGCTATCTCCAAATACATTTGAAAAAAACTTTATCTGAGGTCCACAGTAAATGCGGCTGTGAGCGTCAAGCAACCGTCTCAACAGTGTTGTCCCAGACCGGTAGAAACCAGTGACTATAATCGGCGTGTTTCTCATTCAGTTGTACTCTTTATGAATGTGTACTTTGTACGACCTTTCTAGAACTCAATGACAGAAAAATCACAGTTAAGAGAGACAATATGCTGCATGCGCCCCAGAGTAATTGCGTATTCAGACCATATAAATATCCACCTGCAATACTGCCAACACCGCTTCCAAGCAACGAGAAAATGCCGAGTAGGCCGTACGCACTTCCTAAATTGTTGCCATCAACGCTTTGCTTTACCTGTGCATCGACATTGGGGTCTATTGTTATCTCTCCGATGGTATAAATCATAATCATGATTAGAAAAACAAACAGTGGCGGAGAAAAAAACAAACCTGCAAAAGCAATACTTGAAGAAAGGAATCCCACCTTAATGACACCGATAAATGTGGTACGTTTAGATAAGTATATATTGATGGGAATTTGCAGTAACAAAACAACGACTGAGTTGATAACAAACAGCATACTAACTGCTTGCTTTGAATATAACTCCGATGCATACATAGGCAAGCTCATTTCCAACTGCACATAAATAACACTGAACGCAAAATAGACAGCACCAATATAAACATACTGCCTATTTCTTAAAAGTTCCTTAATATTAGCAGTGAGCAGATTTTTTTCTTCATGTTTTTTATCAAGAATTACTACATTCTTTCTCTTTAGGTAGATAAAAACAAGTATTGGTATACAAAAGACATGAATAGCAGAGGAAACAAAAAACACAAAGAAAGCTGATAAATCAATGAGAAAACCACCCACAACCCCGCCAATAGCGACACCCAAATTATTCACTGCACTGCGAACAGAAAAAAGTAACACTGCATTCTCTGTGGTGGAGTACTCAGAGATAAGGGCCTTGGCTGCCGGAACAAATAACGCAGAACTGATACCCAACAAGACCATAGAAATAAAAATCCCCAAATGCGTAGTAGAGTACAAAAAGCCCAAATAGCTTAAAATACGCACGAGTAAAGCGAATAGCATAATGGGCAAAGGCCCGTACTTATCACTCCATACACCACCAAAGTACATAAACCCGCGCTGGCTGATAAGTTTAATGGCAAACAAAACACCAACAGACTCTATTCCAATTCTGATGACCTCAACCAAATAAATTGCCAAAAAAGGGATAACAATAAAAGAGCCGACACACACAATAAACTGCAGAAGCAATATGCATTTAGCTTCTAATGGAAGCTCCTTTATTTCAGACAGCATCTTCATTCAATCACCACATTTATTGATTGCTCAGCTTTAGACTTAAGCTTTCTAAGCGTGTCTTTGCTATCTGCTCGAATTATAAAAAATCCATGACGTTCTTGGGAGTGACTAAATGCCTTAATTGTCGTGCCTTCTTTAACGTTAAACTGATATCGAAATACTTCTGAAACACTATCCAACGTATGATTTGCGGCAATCACCAACCCCGGTTTAAAGTTTAAATAATGAATCGCAACGTGGTATTTTTCTTGGGTAGGAGGTAACGTTTTTTTTCCTTCAACAAACCAGCGTGCCGTCGCAACAATTTGATTAACTTGCGTTGCGAGATCGACTAACTCCCATATTCTGTCTCCTCCCGGACGCACATGTGTTTCTATTAAGTGGCACTTACCATCTGCATCTATTTTCAATTCGGTATGACTTGCTCCATTGCAAATCCCCAGCTCGGACAGCACTTCTTGAACAAAATCACCTACCTTCACTTTTGTATCAGTATGATCGATGCCGGGCACTTGATGGCCTATCTCAACAAGGCCTGTACTGCCACCAACAAATTTCTTTGTGATAGCAATAACATGGTGCTCACCATCATAACTTAGGCATTCGCAGCTATATTCATCACCATCTATAAAGGCTTCTGCAAGAACAGGGAAAGCGACACTGTTGATCTGATCAAGATGTGTAACATGAAGCACATCCTGACTACCCGTACCATTGATAGGCTTCACTATCACGCCATCTTTGTGGTTAGCAAAGAAGGCCTGAAGCTCTGCTTTGGTCGAACATACAAGGAAAGAAACAGTACCCAGACTCGTTCCTGCTAAGTGTTCACGCATCATTATTTTGTTGCGTGTCAACATAGCCTCTTGAAGTGCTGGGCCTTTGCAGTTAAGAAACGTTGAAATGAGAGCGGCAGGCAAGGTCCCATATTCGGTAAACGTTAATACGGCATCTACCTTCTTAAACTGATCAATTCGACTGGAAAGAAAAAGAAGTGCTTCTATGTCTGAAAATGCGCAAACATTGCCTTCAGCAAGTATTGCTTTTTGGGTGGATGTAATTCGGTGTTCTTCTTGAATCACCGTGACTGAATAGCCAAGGTTTTGAACTAATAAAAAATAGTCATCCGTTGGAGCGAGCAAAATAACATGGTGGCAAGACGTATCGTTAAGTGTGAGGAAAGGTTTCAACGAGAGCCTCCAAAGCCGATTCAAACAAAGACAGAAAAGTATCCACGTGTTCCAAAGTGAGTGTCAGTGGCGGTGTGAGCTTTAAGGTGTTGGGGCAATTTGCACACATGTTGACAAGCACGCGATTGCAAAAAAGAAAATTAAATAGGTAATAGGCTAATACGTCAGAATCAGCGCCTTTGACTGAAATGTAATGCAAAGCCCCAAAAGAGGCGGTGCTCTCTATCATGTGCGGATAGGTCTTTTTTAACGCTTTGAGTTTCTCTGCCAAATAGTGATGTGTCGTTAATCCCTTAGAAAGCACATCGTGCTCTTCCATATACGTCATTAGACTTAATGCACTGCTCACGGCAATACTGTTCCCACAAAAGGTGGAACCATGAGCTTTCTCAAAACCTGCCCTTCCAAAAAAGTGGCGATATTCGGACGAAGAAGAAAGCAAAATAGACAGAGGGCTAAAACCAGCGGTGAGATTTTTAGAAAGTACAAGATGGTCAGGTTCGATTGACCAGTTGAGAGATTGGCTTGCAAGGAAACGTCCGGTTCGCCAAACACCGGTCATGACTTCATCGACAATTAAACGCGTACCTGCTTGCTCACAGGCGGATTTAATTTTTTCTATCTGCTCTGCACTCCAGTACTGTCCTCCTCCCATCCCCTCTATAGGTTCTGTGACATAAGCAGCAAATTTTCTCGTGGAAATTTTTTCTAACGTCAGTGCCAAATTACCGCAGTGGGTATAATCAATGTGATCACACACAAAATTGGGTAACCCCTGCCGCCAATGCGCGTTGCCTGTCAGGTTCACATTGTGGATGCTCAAACCATGAAACCCGGTGCGATTGCACAGCAGGTTACTTCGCTGCGTGCTAACTTGAGCAACCTTCACCGCACACTCAATCGCTTCTGCGCCTGTGGTCATGATCCAACATTGGTGATTATGCAACGCGCTTTTCTCAATCACTTTGGAACATAAGGCGGCACTGCCTGGGGCTATACCGAAAGGCGTGATTATGGGTAAATCTTTGCAAATGTCCTCGAGAAAATTCGCCCGAATCTCTTGAGGGTTATGTCCTAAAAGTGCAGAGCCGTACCCCATAACGAAATCGAGCCATGTATCACCTTTGTCATCGGTTAAATAGCTTCCTTTCGCCTCATTAAAAACAGGACAGTGATCTAACGCTTCCAGAGCACCTACCCAGTAAGGATTAACACAGTTCCTGTATTCTTGAATAAACCTCTGCATACGACTAATTCTCAGTGGTAAAAAACGCACGCATTGACATCGGGCATAAAGGACGTTTTTCCTCGACATGGTGTCTATAAAGCTCATCCCATGCTCTGCAGTTTAACTCGAGTACAAGGAGGAAGAGTTTGATGGCTCTCTCTTGTTCTGCTTCCGATACGTAGCTAATTTGAGACAACACTAAACGAGAGATCATTTGATGATTCAGTTCATCGTTTAAATCTTCGTGTTCAAGCGATGCCCGATTTACATCATCCGGAAAAATAGACGAACTGGCCAATACGCTATTAATGATGTTCTTCTCACCGGGCAAACCTTCAGTGATCACAATCGAAAGGAAGTAAGCCAATACCTCTTCATTAGCCAGCCACGTGAACACATCACAAAACGCCTGAGTCAAAGGAAGGGGGATCATGCTATCCAGATCTGTGCAATTTACGCCAAGCGTGATGCAAGTTTGCCTTTCGAAGGCCTCATGCCCTATCTCTTCCGCGTAGTAACGTCTAAACAGTGCTTTTAAGGGAAGAGGAAGTTTCTTGGCGATCGCCGGTGCAATTATTTCCACAAAGCGTTCATTAATAAAATACTCTTGGATGTAAGTCGCCCGAGCGAGTACTGCCTGATGTTCAGGTTGATACAGAGCTTTCATATAGGGAGAGCTACTCACGGCATCAAGGCAATCTCTAGCTAACTTTTCAGATGTTATACCGAGATTCAAACCCGTGTCAGTACAATCAATCAGGATGTCCTCTCGGAAAAAATGCCGTTCGCTATCCTTACCCTGAGAACGACATACGCACCAAACAAAACTCGTCACACACTCCTGAATTTCTTTAATTTGATCTTTAATGACGAATCCAATTTCTAAAGTATGATTCCCGACATCTTTATTTAAAACTTCTTCGAGGATTCGAGATACCACCTCCAACACAAACGAATTAGAGTACTTCCAGGAGCAAAATAGCCCCTTCAAAATCGCCAGGTAAAAATTATGCTCATTGACGACTTCATTAGAGGAAAACTCTCCTTTTCTAACGTTGTTCAGATCTATCCATATTGATTCAAGTATCTTTTCATCTATCTCTTCATCATGCTGATTTAATATCTCTAATGCTTCAAAAACAAGACTGTCAACACGTCGTCTAAACGTCTGCAAGTGGTCGAGTGATTGGTTCTCTTCTCGAATAATCCCCAGCTCATCCATTTGTTCAACGAGGTCACCCAGTTCGCTTTCTTTTTTTCCACTTAATAGCAACTGCCAACATTCATCACGTGGATTAATTAGCCTTAAAATATCACACCCATCTAAACTCGATGCTTGAATTTCGAATGACTCACCTTGGCTTGTTATTTCCAAACACTCACCTTGTGAGGAAAATTCCGCATCTAAATAGGGGTTTTCGTATTGATGTATTGACCAACTTTCCAAAGCACTTATCCTCTTCACTGAATTTTCATGAAAATATTCTAAGCGTGTTTTCGGCATTTGAGTAATATTCAGAAATTTGACGATCTTGCCAATACATCGTTTCCACTAGTGCATGGATATTTATCTTAATTACATTCTGTTCATGATGAGATATTGCCGTATAGGGTTTCAGCAGTTCTTCTGTAATATTTTGGTGCTCACCGGACTCATTGATATCCGCATGGCGAGCAATGGGTTCGAAAAACGTTTCCGGCAACCCCAATCGATGACATGAGTCGACAAATGCACTGTTAAAACTTGGATATGGTTCTTCAAATAGAAAAAGGCATGAACAAAAACTGAGAAAGTGCTGCCTTGCTAACGTCTCTAAAGTACTGTACAACGCAAAAGTTGCAGGAAGTGGCGCTGTTGCATCAAGCTGATTTTTCGTAATCCCGATTGAGGCTGCTGTGCTATATAAAAGTTTATCGTGGTCATGTTCATCGATAAATAACTCCATGAGAGCACGCCGTGTGCTATTTGGACATTGCTTTGAAAGTGCAGGCCCTAAAGCCATAGGAGCATTCCTGACAATGTGGAAGTATTCGAGTGCGTACCCGACAAGCTCCTGTTTAGTGACTTGCTCGGAAACCATGCGGTCATAAAGTACAGAATTACCTTTTTTATTCATCAACGCTGTAACCATGCGTTGCAGGTCTTTAACAAACTCCATTCCCGACATTACCTTATCTGGCAACGTCGGTACGGCTTCGGTCAATAGCGACAACCTGTCAAGTTCTCTAATAAGATCAGGTATATGGGATGACAACGCCGGATACTTTGCAGGCAATTCTCTCTCTGCAATCACTCCTTCCGATAAATCAGCCAAGACATTGGGAAGTTCTACAAAATCAGAAGTAGAGATTTCACATCCTTGATCTCTGTAGTTTATATGTACTGTATCTTCACTCTTGGTAATAGATACACCCTTTCGGAAAATTGGCGTGTCAAACAGGCTATTAGACATGTTCATGAATTATGTTCCTCAGCATTAAACCTCAGAAAGTCGACGAAGTAGTGGCATATTTGGATTAGAGTAATATTTCCAAACCGCAGAATGAAAATCATCGTATAGTTCCACAAAAAGATGTGTTTCTCTGCGAAAACGGGTCATGTCTTCTTGTGTGACAAGCGGTATCTCTTTGAATATTTCTCTCGTCAAGGCACCATGCTCCCCATTTAAATTTATAAGAGCATGATCTCTAATTGGTTTAATAAACCCCTCTGGAATATCAGGTCTTGATTCCATTGCTAGAACATACGAATCAATTTTTATATCCTTCCCTTCCAATACTCCCAGCGTTGTAAAGAAAAAGAGAGGGTCATTGGATGCCCAATGCGCGAGCGCATTGCAAAGGGCCAATGTCTCTGGAAGTGGAATCGTTTCCGCCAAGTCACTTCTTGTGCAGCCCAATTCGTTTAAAGCTTTGAGGATTAATTCATCATGCCCATATTCCTCAGCGTAAAACTCATTGATCAACAATCTCGCTTTTGTACTTCCCTGATATGAAAGAACAGGGGAATCAAACCAACTCTCTCTAAATAAAAAGTGGTAATTTTCAACTGCCATACCGTGAAAAATACTAACAGGTACATTCTCTGGGTTTAAACAAGCTTTCCAGAAATGATTATTATAAAGCGTTTCATAAAGCAATTTAGATTGTATGTCTTCAATTTCCATTAGCGCTTCAATACCGCTAACATATTGACTCGCTGAATTACATGAACTCACAAGCTTTGAATCATCCAAACTTTGTACCATATCAACAATGGTCTCTTCACCTAATTCAGGAAAGATTTTTGCGATGGTTCGAATACTTTTATTACCATCAAATTCCGATAGTAATTGATGAAGAACCTCAGAATCTATCCCTTCAAATTCAAGTTCGAACTCAGTGTTCATGGCATGAAAACAATTACCGCCATCAGGTAGGGTCATGTGTAGACTGATACATGTATTTGCATCGATCATCTTGGTCACTCCTTGATAATAATCAATTAATAGCCCTTTAGATAAGGGCTAGAGTTTTGGAGTTTTTCAACCTATAGATGACACGCCATTAAAACTGGGCGATCTTTTTTAGGTTTGATGACTATACGTGGTTTAGCTTTCTGCTTATTACTCATATATATATCCTTCAGTAATTTCCAAATCACTTCCAAAAACTTACGGATCCAGTTCAATAGAGCCTTTTACATGCAAACAGTAATTTCATACAGAAATTCATACAGCATGCGCAAATAAGACTACATATCGTTACTCACATGAAGTGTCTAATTATTAATACTATTAGTGAATTTTATTTTTGTAGCGTTCACTGCCACGGAAGCGATTTTCTTCGAACTTGAACTGCATGGGCGACTGCGCCTCCCCCCTTAAACAAGGCTTTTCAGGCCCCGATAGTTCTCCTCTATCTGCATTCGCCTCTGGTAGAGCTTGATCAGGTGAACCTGCAGTGTTCAACTCACTCCAGCAATGCTGCCCGAGTTGTAAACCAAGCCGCTATTCGCAGTGATGACGGTGATGCCTTTCCAATCAGCTCATTGAACTGTTGCATTGCGTCCAAGGGCTTGTCGCGGCTCAGACGATCGAGAGATTCAACAATCAAAATTGAACCGCGCTCGACTAAGCCTTCTTCAACTGCCTTTATAAAGATACCCAATGCTCCTCGCGAAACGTGATCGGCATGGAAGGCTGACAAACCTTCATCCGTCATTACGAGCTTTTCATTGAGAGTTAAACCATACTCCGTGGCTATCTGATTGGCATAGTCATTCTGCCTCTCGATAGAGCCACCGAATTTCTGTTGAGGGCTTGAGAACCTACGATAAGAATATACCTGCGCGACCAATGCCCACCTCCAAGTGTCTAATATTCAACCACTTTAGATGTAGTAGACATTTTAGGCTAGACCGACGGCTCATTTGGCTACTTTACAAGCTACACCTTAGGCGCAATGTATGCCGCGCAATTTATGGCAGCGATGCGCAAAACGGTGGATGTTGATACGTGTTTAAAGAACCTAGATTTGGCGCCGATCAATACATGGTTGCAAGAGAACATTTGGTTAAAAGGCTCAACACTGACAACGGACGAGTTGGTGACTCAAGCGACGGGTGAACAGCTCAACCCTGAGTATTTCAAACAGCATTTGATTGCGCGTTACTTGAAGAATTGATGAAAGCCACCAATAACATTGATACAAACACAATGCTGCTGTCCACTTGCAGGCCCAAAAATATGCGCCCCCAATTAATAACACGTTCAGATACATTCACACACTTTGAAAATGGTATAATACCGCCACTAAATAATAGGTTAAAGTTATTATTATCAATAGCTTACAGCCATTACATGATCGTCAACTTCCTTTTTCGCTACTAATGTTTGAGTTAACCATTTAATCAAAAAACCATAATAACAAATGAGATAGCAATTAAATCCCATTAGAAATTAATTGTAAAACGATACTAATTAGATGGAAAATTAGTGAGAAAATGCGATATCAATCACTTGTTTATAAATTGAAATTCTCACTTTATAAACAATATAAACATTACATCTCAATCATCTCAATAATGGGAATTTGACTTTCAGACAAACCTTAACAACAATAGGGTGGCATTTGTTTGGCGTTTAAACTATGTACACACATTAATTCCGTTAATCATTAATTTAATTAACACAAGGAAAGAACGATGAAAAAAATCAAATTTGCTGCAAAAAAAGGACCTGTGTTGGCTACAAAGAAAGAGCCTAGCAAGCCAGGACCTAATCCAGGCCCTTGCTGTACGCCTTAGTATTTCACATTAGGCTCCATGCATCCACACTTGTCTATTTCATACCATTTAGAGAACAGCTCTATTTTTTGGCATTTAGACCTTTAAATTAGGGGGATGTTTCACATCCCCACTTTATAGTTGAGTTGCGACATTTGCGATTACAAATATTATTTTTTGATTTTATAGTCAAAGCATTTTCTCAATACATTCAGACATTTTCTCAATACATTCAGATAAGACTGTGACCAGAATTTCTTATTTATATCAACTTATCTATAAAACAAGAAAATCTCATTCTTTGTCTTTTTTGCTATTGGCTTTGTTGTTGACAGCATTTCAAGCCCCACTTCCTTACTTGTCTGGTCATCTCATCGATCAGGTTCTACCCAGTGCAGATTCACACTTGCTACTTAAGACCGTCGTTCTGCTCGCCACCCTTTACAGCGGTTACTTGATAACAAGTTATGTTAACGCTTGGTTTCGTCTAAAAGTGCGCAAAGAGATTATGATTGATTTTAACCAGGATGTGGTTAAGAGCATTCTTGGCTTGAATTATAATCAGCGACTTAAAATCAACAATGGCGACCTGTTGTCTCGTGTCACAAGGGACATAGACCAGTTTGAAGTCATTATGCCCTACGGATTATCAAGTGTAGTCCACCACTTGGTGTTGTCTGTCGCCTTATTAATCATCGTTTTTTTCATGAATTGGCAATTGAGCGCCATACTTCTTGCCCTTTTACCCGCTGCCGTCATTGTTTATATGAGATTCGACAGTGCGTTATGGTCATCATCTAAAGATGAAACAGATGCCTCGGCAAAAAAGATGACAGTCTTGCAAGAAACTATTGAAGCGGATGCAGAAATAAAAACCTATGAAGCTGAAAAATTCTTTCTAAGTCATACCCGAAAAGCCGTGGAAAACTTGGAAGATAAGCGTTTCATCCGGCAGTTATACGACACCAAAGTTAGTATGATTATTATGGGTATTCCTATGCTGGCTATGGTCATTATTTGGTATCTTGGTGGTGCCATGGTCATTGAGGAGCAACTCAGTATAGGTTTGATCATCACCTATACAGCGACATTGAACTTAATGGTGCCCTCACTAATCAGAATTATTGAGTTTGCTTCAAGCATTCCCAATGAATTAACCGCTTTAATGCGCGTGAAGGAATTGTGTGATTTAGCTAAGATACAATCTGAGCAAGGTTCTGCTGTTAATACTGCTCTTCAAATGAAACAAACTGTTTCTTTTGAGGCAATTATTTTAGATGATATGAGTTTTTCCTATCATCATGACTCCCCTTTATTCTCCAACCTAAATTTAGTTTTCGACAGAGGTCGCGCTCATTTGATTAATGGCGGTAACGGTGCTGGTAAGTCGACACTACTAACAATCCTGAGTGGAGAACTTAAACCTCAGGCTGGGATCATTAAACTCGATTCCATTCACCTAAGCGGCATATCAAATCGCTCTCAGTCGATTTCCATGGTCCCCCAAAAAATCCACATTATTTCTGACTCCATTCGCAACAACGTGACGTTTGGGATGGATGTTGACCAGGATAAAATCCAGAAAGCCCTAAATCAAGTTGGTCTTAGCAAGTGGATTGATCGCCTCAATCAGGGAATCGACCACGTCATAAAAGATGCGCATTCAGAGCTCTCAGGTGGTCAAATTCAAAAATTGGGTCTAGCGCGCGCCATATTGCGAGATACACCTATTTTGCTAATGGATGAGCCAACTAATAATTTAGATAGTGAGGCCGTGAAAATGCTCATTGAAATTGTTCGAGCACAAAAGCAGTCAAAGATCGTCGTGATTGTGAGCCATGATGATCGCCTATTTGATGCGGTCGATCGCATTGTTTACCTTGAGGATGATAGCCTCCGTCATTCTACACGTGTTACGGAAACTGAAACTAAAGAAGGTTAATCGGATGATACCTTTGTTTATATAAGTTCTGACAGACACTAAAAGAAGTCATATTCATCATCGTTTGTGAAGTATTAGGGATAGAGAATTGAAAGCACCTCTTATGAAGTCAAAGCAGTCTGGTAAGCAACCCATGAGAGGCTATTTTAAGACCACATTCGCTATCCTTATTCTATTTTCCGCTGTTGCTACAGGTTACTTTCTCTATCAAACGCCCCCCCTTGATGTATCAGGTGTACAAGTAAAACGAAATGATATGGCCTACATCATTCGAGTGACGGGTGAAGTCATTAATGATCGTACCGTGTCTTTGACCGCATTAGTGAATGGTCGCGTTGAGGAGGTTTATGTTGCGCGTGGTGATCGGGTAAAAAAAGATGACACTTTGGCATCGATGGATAACCGAGCATCAATTGCCCGACTCAAACGCGCTCAAGCCGTTGTTCAGCAAGAAACTGTTCGAGTAAAAGAGCAACTGCAACGCTACAACAGGTTGTCAGAGCTATCTAACAGAAAGCTGGTGTCTGTGGAGGCACTGGACCAAGCTCAATATGAATTGGAAACCGCTAAAGCAGCAGTTGCTATAGCTAAAGCAGATGCCCAAATGAGTGCGCTTGAGCAAGACTGGCAAAAGCTAGATGCCCCCTTTGATGCCGTTATCATCGATAAATCGACGGAGTCAGGACAATGGGTAGAAGCCGGAACAGAGCTTTTCCAACTCGTTGCTATTGAAGGATGGGAAATTGAAGCCAATTTAGATGCGGTTGATAGTGGAAGAATTCACCTTGGTCAGTTGGTTAACCTAGCATCTGACGCTTTTCCCAACCAACGTTGGCAAACTCAAATCCATTGGATTGGTCCCGCTATCGAACGTACATCAGAACGCTATCTAAATACCTTTCCCGCTCGCATGGGATTGGGCTCAGAAGCCCCCCAATTACTATTGGGACAACAGTTGGATATAGAAATCGTAATAGAGGAACGTGGCAATGTGCTTAGCCTGCCTTACAGTGCTTTACGCGAGCGCGAACCAGGACTCTTTGAGATTGCACTGATCGAGCAAGGTACCATTCGCCTGCAAACTGTTGAATCAGGATTGGAAACAGATACGCATGTAGAAATACTCAGCGGCGTTCAGGATGGGCAATGGGTTGCTCTGTTTGATAGCGAATATCTTGAAAATGGGCGTACAGCAAGGTTTATCGATAAAAATGATCAAAATTGAATCCTTGCACAAATCCTACTTCCGAGGTGAAACCTCACTCCCCATTATTCAAGGTGTTGACCTGAATATAGAACGGGGGGAATTTGTTGCAATAATGGGAGCATCTGGCTCCGGTAAGAGTACCCTACTCAACATTATTGGCTGCCTCGATAATGCTGATAAAGGCACCTACTACTTAGACGATACAGCCGTCCATCAAGCAAACGATGATGGGCTTGCAAAACTACGTTCTTCACTCATTGGCACGATATTCCAATCATTCAATTTACTATCAAGACGTGACGCATTAGCCAATGTCATGCTCCCATTGGTGTATCAAAGTACCCCGCCTTCACAGCGACAAGCGCTTGCTTTAGCCGCGCTTGAACGAGTAGGTTTAGCCGATCGTGCAACGCATTTGCCCAATCAGCTTTCTGGTGGCCAGCAACAACGTGTTGCTATTGCACGCGCGCTGGTCAATAAACCCAAGTTGCTTATCGCGGATGAACCAACAGGCGCTTTAGACAGCGTAACTGGGCAGCAGGTTATGCATCTCTTTAAGGAATTGCACGCTGAAGGCAATACCATTGTTATGGTCACTCACGATGCGCATTTAGCTGAGACGGCTGACAGGGTCGTGCACATGCGAGATGGTAGGATTGTCATATGAACGAGTGGCGAATTATGCTTGATCTATTCAGAGAAGCGCGACTTGCCATGTTTGAAAACTGGGGAAGATCATTGCTCAGCATGATTGGAATTGCTGTGGGTATCGCTGCAGTCATGACAGTTGATACTGTCAGTATTGGAGGCAAAGCCTTCGTCATGAAGGAATTAGAGACCTTTGGTCTCAAATCCGTTTGGGTATATCGAGCTCAAAGTAACAAAGATCCACACAAACGAACACGCTCGGGGACGGGCATCAATAACAATGACCTAGTGGCACTTCAGGGAGATTGTTGTCCATCAGTTAAGCTCATAAGCCCCATCGTTACACCCAACGGCCGACCGCCCATCGTCCAAGTGGGCAATCGTTACAGTAACGCACAAGTCACTGGCGTCAATACAGATTTCATAACCATCAACAATGACCAGCTACGCATAGGAAGAGGCCTTCGAGAAGTAGAAGTTAGAAACCGAAGACCTGTCGCCATTATTGGCGAAACAGTGTTATCCCATCTATTTCCTGGCATTTCGAACCCTGTAGGACGTTCGCTTCGAATATCAAGTCGAGAATATCAGGTGATTGGTGTTCTCCGCTCGAAGAGTCGCGATTTACTCGCCAGCATCGGCTCTGCGGGAGGCGATGTGAATAACCGAGTTTTGATTGGCTACCCCCTAGTACAAGCACTCAATGGGAATGACGATATCAGCTATATTCAGGCGGAAGCCGCATCGGTAGAAACAGCGGAAGCCGCCACTGAGCAGATAAAAGGCGTGCTATCGAGGCGTTATCACGGTGTTTTCGAATATGAAAGCAGCACCCTCGCCTCTTACATCGATACCACAGATAACATTCTTGGCGGTGTCACCATCATCGGTATTATTGCTGCATCTAGCGCATTGATCGTAGGTGCCATTGGTGTTGCAGGCATTATGAGTACGGCTGTCGCTGAAAGAACGCGGGAAATCGGCATTCGCGCTGCCGTTGGTGCTCATCGCGACCATATAATGGTTCAATTTATCGCCGAGTCGGTGTTCATTTGTTTGATTGGCGGTTTAATGGGCTTAGCCGTTGGTGTGCTCATTGGTTTTATTTTGAATTTCTTTACCGGCTTTCCATTGTTTCCTGGCATCGGGGGAGTCAGCATTGCGCTTGGTGTGTCAATTTTAGTGGGCTTAATTGCAGGGTATTTGCCTGCACGGAGAGCTGCACAGATGAAGCCAGTAGACGCGCTCAGGGATTCATGAAAACAGGCTGTTAGCCAAGGCTAGCCTCGTGTTCTTCATAAAATGAAGCGGAAAGGATCAGAACATTTCTGGTTAGGTGGACAATCCAAACAAACAGCACTGAATCAGTCACGACGTAAGCAACACCAAGTAGTGCTGCAAAAATAAAGAACTCTAACGAGTGCCACCCTATCGGTCTGTTTTCTGTGTGGACTGTCCAGAATAATACCGAAGATATACAGATAGCAGCCCAAACGGGAAGCGTTAACATTAATGTACTGACTAAAAACACTCGCCAAATGAGCTCTTCGTAGCACGTAATTCCCACCTGAAAAAAAAGATAATTTCTGTGTTTTTTAAGCTGTTTAAACCCACGGACACTATCGATAACAAATTGTCTTGGTTGAGGCGAACTCATTGGTAATCCAGCCACCAATAGGGCTAAACCAACACATATGCCGCCTGAAACAATCGCAATAAGTTGAAGCGAAGGCGCAAACTGCCAATCCACATAGAAATATGCCGTGTAGGCGATGACGGGTAACATTAGTATGAAGCCAAAACGATCGCCAATGACTCGCGGGTATAAAAAAGACAAACTGACAACTGCGATAAGCAGTAAAACGAGTAAGGACACTCTAGAAGAGCCCCTGTTTAAAATGACGACGCAATACACCCTCTTTGTGTTCTTGCAAAAAAGCGCGGAAGTCATCTGAAAACATGGCATAGAGGTGGTAGTCGTTCCATCCATCTCCTACAGGAACATAATTTTTTAGCACACCTTCTTTTATGCCACCAAATTCTGCAAGACGTATTGAATCCTCATTACCCGATAAAACATACCCATAGACTTTATGTAAATTCATAACGTTAAAAGCCATTTGCAAGCTTAACAGAGCTATCTCAGGCCCAAATACGCTGGTACGGTAAGCCTCTTCTCCTACTAAATAGCGAAGATCTGCAGTACGGCTTTTCCAGTCAATGTTGTTAAACCAGATCATCCCTATTGGCTTGCCACTCTTGACCGAGCACACCAAACCTAAAAGGTTATCTCCGCCATAAACAGCCGCATTCTGTTCTAGCCAAGTCATCACTTGGTCCTTAGCACCATTGACAAAAGTCGAGCTATCAAAGACGGTCGAATTCAGGTAGGGGTCATCTAGCCAGCCAGCAATGGTATCGAGGTCTTCGAGGTTAGGTCGGCGCAAAGCACAATAGATTCCACGAACACTGTCAAACACGCTTATCCTCACTTCCCATCATTAATAAATCGTAATACGTTCCCTCAACAAACAGCTGGCTCTTTAATCGAGCTTCCTCAGTAAAACCTAACCGTTTTAAGCAATCTATTTCTAATTGTTCACTGGGGAGTAACTGAATGTAATACTTACCTATATCATATTGTGCAGCTAGCCAGCCCATCACTGCCTGAATGTCACCATCAGCAGTGTCAACATCAGCAAAGTCACCATCAATAAAGTCACCTATCAGATGGAGGTCAAGATAGGCAATGCGAGAGAACATGGCTTTTATTCTGATAAATCCGACTTTGGCGGTATCATTAAACACAACAAAATCACCGTCACCCAATGCAGAATCTAACTCTGACTTTGAACAACCAAGCGGATAAGCAAGGTTTTTATAACTCGAACACTTAAAGCTTGATGATTCTAAATCAATAAAATCATCCAAAGCGGCTAACCTAAAAGACACTCAACGCTCCCTATATTTAGAAATATGTTCAATGAGGCTTTTTCTTTTTATAAAAGTGAGATCAAAAGTCGCAGATAATACTTCTTTCCCATTTACATAGGAATTTCCGGTCAACCTAGCACCCAGACGATTGATTGCCTTAATGCTGACATGTGCTTTTAAGATATCCCCAGGTAATGCTGGCGCCTTAAATCGCATTTGACTGACGGTACTGGCTACAACATCCGTCAGTTCGTCAAACTCACTCCGGTAGTGAATTAAAACAATACCGGCCTGCGCTAATGCCTCACCCATCAAAACGCCAGGCATCATGTTTACATGTTTGAAATGAGCATTGATCAGCTCAGAAGATACGGGAATATTGTATTGTGCGATGACTTCCGATTCGGATAAATAACTCACTGAATCTACGAATAGAAATGCATCACCATATGGTAAAATTGAGCTAACTGCCTCTTTACCCAGTACACCTTGTGAATCCCTCAGTTCGTCAATAGAATTTCTATCCATAGTCTCGATTCACAAACGTACTTGTGTCAGTCCATTTTTCGCAGGATAGTCGCTGCATTTGTCCCGCCAAAGCCAAAGTTCAAAGACAAAACTGTTTTCAAATCAGCTAGTGTGGTTTCGCGCACGATAGGCGCATCAGCAAACAAGGGGTCAATGTTTTCAATATTGATTGATGGCGCGATAAAGCCCTCTTTCAACATTGAAATGCATGCAATCAACTCGATGGCCCCTACTGCACCAATCGCATGTCCAGTCATCGATTTCGTCGACGAAAACCTCGGAATATTCTCTCCAAACGCTCGGCGTAACCCATTAACTTCTGCCACATCACCCGGCCCTGTTCCTGTACCATGTGTATTAATAGCATCTACATCGTCAGAGGAAATTCCGGCGTCTTTCAATGAACTTGAAATGCAATCAACAAATGTACCGCCATCAGCTTGAGGTAGCACCAGATCATAAGGGTCAGAGTTCGCCGCATATCCTGCGATTTCAGCATAGATTGGCGCATTACGTGCTAAGGCAGAATCAAGCGACTCTAGGACAAGAACACCCGCGCCACCGCTAATAACAAAGCCATCTCTATCACGATCGTATGGGCGTGATGCGCTCTCAGGCGTGTCATTAAATCCCGTAGAGAGAGCCATTCTCAAGGCTTGAAAAGAAGCAACGATGAGCTCGTTCACTTCCTCACAGCCACCGGTTATTGCTCTGTCTATAACCCCATCGCGGATGAGTTCGTAAGCATGTCCGACATTGTGCGCACCAGTAGCACAAGCAGACGATATCGAATAGCTCCGCCCAGTAATACCAAATAGTTTAGTGAGTATTGCACTCGCAGTGCTGCTCATGGACTTGAGTACGGTATAGGGTTCCGTTCTGCGAACATTCCCTGCGTAATACCTTACCCCCTCTTTGTGTATCACACCGACGTCAGCCACACCGCTTCCAACAAGACAAGCTGTTCGCGGGTCAGCGAGTTCTTCAGAAGTCAGGCGAGAGGCCGAAATCGCCTCACTGGCGGCAACACTGCAATAAAGCGTTGAGGTAGGCATCGCTCTGCGGAGTTTCAGAGGAATGTTCGCGGACTGTATTTTAGACTCGTCGAGGTCAACTAAACCCGCAACACGACTCGTTAACCCATATTCAGACCAAGATTC
Organism: Enterovibrio gelatinilyticus; assembly: GCF_028683095.1. GTDB lineage: Bacteria > Pseudomonadota > Gammaproteobacteria > Enterobacterales > Vibrionaceae > Enterovibrio > Enterovibrio gelatinilyticus. Next base: position 265,331 of record NZ_JAJUBC010000001.1, read on the forward strand.
AACTGCGCGAATACCACTGCGACCGAGCTTCAAAGATTCAGTTAACGTGTCAAAATCATTTCCTATTGAGGAAACAACACCAACACCAGTTACCACTACCCGTCTTCGATTATCCATCTTTTTGGCTCAACTTCGATTCGATGATTTCCAAAAGATCACCCACCGTATCAAGCTTAATTAGGTCTTCATCATCAACGGATATAGACAGAGAATCTTCCAAGTCGAGAGTCAGTGAGACCGCTTGCATTGAATCCATTCCAAGATCGTCACGTAGAGACATGGAGGGTATGATGTCTTTGGCTGCAACAGTACTTTCTGATTCCGACTCTAATCGACTAAATACTTCCATTATCATCGCGTCCGTCAAATATTTTTTGTTTTCAAAAGAAACGCTCATGTTAACACCATCAAAGTCCATGAATTAATTACACTAACAACAATGTATTTGTGCACTTTTATCCTTAACCGAATGCTAACAACGCCTTTAAATAGCGTCAATCCGATTGGAAGCACATATGCCATCACAAACAGCATGGCGCACCGAAAAATCCGTGCCATTATTGTTTTTGAAATTTAGGATTCAATAGGAAGCAAAACACCACAAATTATTTTCAAATAATTGTTTTTATAGAATTAATGCCACAATTAAGAAATATCAGCGTGCGCATTTATTATGTACAAAAAGGAGCTAACTCATCTGCAATAAAACACTGTCAGATAACCCTAAAATCTCACGACTGAGTCATAATATCGAAATGAATGCCAATTATGTCCAAATGAGAAAGATGGCTTATTTTAAGCCTTTGTTGTATTAACTGACCCTTACAGTAAATAAAAACAATTCGAGTTTCATTTAAATGAATTTGGTCTAATATTTTCGAACCTGAACACATTTAAAATCACGAAAGAATACATAAGCCACTCATTAGGCAGCATGTAGAACGGACAATTGATGCGTACCATGCGTAAACTTATCTTCATCGGAGCGTCTCAGCATTAGATCCTCAGTGCTATGTCACATTGCGTTTCTGCACTGAGATACTGGTTCCTAGCCAGAAGATCTATCCCTTGCTGATGGAAAAAATGCAGTAAATCGATAAATACCCAGTTTTCAGCCAATTTTTCACCGTCACGTCGATAGATATCAATCACACGCATGTCGAAGAACTTGTCACTGGCCGGCAGCCCCATGAATCCACCAGAAGGTTTAAGCGAGAGATTTGGCCAACCAAAAAAGCCACCAAACTCCCCTTCCGCAAATTTACAGACATGGCCATTAAAAACACGCTCAGAGAAACTTGACCTGAACACCCCTGAATGTTGCTTGGCATAACGTTCAATGGTGTAGCTCGCACCAATACCGGTTGGCCCCCACCAGATCATGTCATCATGCCAACTCAAGGCTAGCTCTTCTTCAAGGCTCAAGTCATGATCCCAGTTGCCTAAGTCGGTGATCATTTGATTAATCACCGACAGTGTTTTTGCCGATGCCTCGGCGTTTTGTTCATCCAACATCAAGCCAGAATGATTCATTGGTCCTGGCTGAATAAGCTGTGCGCCGGTTTGCGGCATGAAGGGGTTCACGCCGGCTTGCACCATCAAGCCTGGAATATCCATAAACATGGCTGACTGCGCGATCTTGCCTTCCACCACTTGGGTGAACTCGCAATAGCGCAGAAATGCCATCCGTCCGGTTTTGGCAATGCCGAGCCAGTCATTATCAAACAGCCCCATAAGATGGCCCATGGACACCACCCACACTGAGCCGTCAGACGCCAAGCTGTTTTCACCCGCCATGAAAACATCCTGACGGCGTTGCAGTTTTTTCAAACTGGTTTTCAACGGTTGCCAGAATTGATCGCTGACGGCGTTTTGCCCCTCCAACTCATTGAAGGGGTGGCAACCACGCCACTGATAGTCAGCACTGCAATACGTTTCCAACACCTTCGGTACATCTTGAACAGTTGCACGATCAAGCGCTTGATAAAACGCAAATACGCATTGCTTGGCATCTTGTAACGCTTGCGGCATGACCTACCCCTTCACCGCGCCTGCGGTTAAACCCGACACGATTTGTTTTTGGAAGAACAGAACAAGGAAGAACAGCGGGATCATCGCAGAGACCACCGCAGCAACAGCAAACATCACGTTTCCTTCCACCTGCGTGGTACCCAAGAAGCTCGCAATTTTTGGCACCATGGTTTGGTTATCTTGGCTCAGCAACATGCCTGTTACAGCAAAATCGTTGTAAGCGAGCAAGAAACTAAACAGGCCTGTGGTGATTACCCCCGGCCACATGACAGGGATGATCACATGTCGGAATGCTTGGAATCGCGTGCAGCCATCGACCATCGCGCTCTCATCCATGTCTTTCGGAATATTCAAAAAGAAGGAGTGCAGCATCCATAGAGTGAAGGGTTGGTTAATCGCGACCAACACAATGATTGTCGTGCCTAGGTGACCCCATAAATTCCATTCGAAAAAGGGCAACATATAGCCTGATACCAAGGTGATATGCGGCATCGCGCGCAGCACCAAGGCAATCATCAAAATCCACAGGGAGTATCGAAAACCAGAACGGGCCAACGCATACCCACCTAGAGTGCCTATGGTGAGTGAAATAATAACAACAGAAAAAACAACAACGAATGTATTGATCCCTGCGAGCCAAAAGTCCTGCTCAATCCACGCGCCGTAATATCCCTGCCCCGTAAATTCACCGCCTGTTTCAAGCAAGGTTTTCACCCCGTAAATCGCGTTCATCCAATCAGATTTCGAGAAAAAATCCGCCTGAACCTTGAACGAGCCCCATGCGGTCCAAAGGAACGGGCCTGCTGCTATTAATAGCCAAACAATCACGAACCCTATCGACAATGTTTTAAGCCAAATCGGCTTTCTACGTACTTCTTCCATGATGAACTCCTACGCCGATTTACGGTTGAAATCGCGCCATGTCCGGATGAACACAGGCATAAGCAAGATAGCCACACCAAGAATAGTGAGCATGGAGGTCGCTCCAGCGGAGCCAAACAATTGCGAATCAGTGCCGCGCAGATCGTTGAAGATCAACCAACTTAACGAGGTCGCATGAGCCTCTGCCGCAAAACCAACAATGGGCTCGAATACACGGAAGTTGTCCATCAACTGCATCAAGGCAACAAAGGTCACCAGTGGTGCCATGTGCGGCATGACAACATAGCGAATCGTTTCCCAGCGAGATGCGCCATCTATCATTGAGGCTTCCAATGTGTCCGTCGGCACTGTTTGTAATCCGGCGTAAAAGACAATGAAAGAGAATGGAATAGATGACCAAATCCCATACACAAACAGCGTTATCCATGTCAGTGCGGGTGAGGCTTTTAACGACAAGCTATCGTCTTGGAACCAATTTTGGATGGTGGCACCAATCACGCCATCCGCATCGATCATCCAGAACAAGATTAGTGACCCTATTAATGGCGTCACAATCATGGGGAGAAGCGATAAGAAAATCGTGGGGCCTTTTACTAGCTTCGGCAACGCATTCACACACAGGGCGACCACCATGCCGAAGAAGATTACGCAGGGTGTAACGATGAAGGTGTATGCCAAGGTGAAAACCAGTGCCTTGTAGAAAGGCAGGTTCATCAAGCCGTTGAAGAAACCGCCGAGCGAATCTGTCGAACGCCACGCTTCTGACACATTTTCAAACGCCAAATGGCTGCGATTCGTATAGGTATCTAACCCGTTAAAACGCCCAAGGGGCTCTTCTTCACGCAGTTGGTCAGTCGCTTCTCTATCAACGGATACCGTTTTCTTACAGCCAAACGGCCCGCAGTTTTCCGTCTCAAGCACTATCTGTTCATGCTCTACGTGCAATGACTGAACGAACACCGACACGATAGGTAATGCGATGAGCAGAAACATGACCAATAAAGACGGCCACATAAACTTCATAAACGTACGATGTGGCATGGACCCACTCCTTTGCCGTTAGACGCCCCGATTCCTATCGGGGCAACAAGATTAAAGGAAGCCCTGCTCGCGTGCAGACGTCATGTAAGCATCTTCGACATCTTTAAGCGCTTGCGCTGCCGATTCATTTCCAAGTAGAAAGTCTGGAAGTTCAGCACCTAACGCTGAATGCAACAGACCCATGTATGGCAACATCGGATAAGGATTGGCTTGTTGTTGTACCGTGCTGATGACGCCCATCGCAGACGCATCGGGTTCATAACCTTCAATCAACCACACGGCTTTTTGGGAATTTGCCTTCATCATGTCAGGGGAGATAGCTTGCACCATCACTTTGAAGGTCGCTTCGGCATCTTGCTCAGAAAGATTGCTGGCGATCGTCCAACCGTCCCACCACAACGTGGCACCTGGGGTGCCATCTGCCGTAAACGCGGGCGTATTGGTTAAAACCGTTGAACCAACAATCTCTGGCGTCGACCCTTCATCGTCTAAAATCGCAGTACCTCTAGAGCCCCACATCAACGCAAAAGCGACTTTGCCTTCTTCCCAAAGGGCTTGAGTGCTGTTGGAATCAAACGTTAAAAAATCAGGGTTGGACAATTCGGTCAGCGCTTTCAATGTGTTCAGCGCCTTTATTCCCTCAGCATTGTTTAGGTTCGGTATGGCACTACCTGGTTTAAAGAACCCTGCCCCTGTTGCACTAAATACGTTGATGAATTCTTCCCCTAGGTTCCAGCCCGTTTTGGTGTTCAACGCGATGGGGTATTTCATCAAACCGTCTTTTTGTATTTTCTTCGCTGTCGCGATCAACTCGTCATAAGTTTTAGGCGGCTGCGCACCGACTTTTTCTAACATGTCTTTACGGTAAAAAAGGTGTTGAGAGTTAGCCATGAAAGCCACCGCCATCACGCTGCCATCAATTTTTATCAACTGCGTCGGCTGCAAGCTCTGACCATGTTTTGCCACTAACGCATCAAGGGGTTGAATCAGCCCTTCATTGAGTAACGGAACAATCGAGCTGGTAGAAACAATCGCAGTAGAATATTTCGAGGGCTTGGCTTTCAAGGCGGCGGATTGAATGTCGCGATGATCTTTCGATTGGTTTTTGGTCACAACAACCTTGTCCGTCGCACATCGCTCAGCCATCGCGGCAACAGCATGCAATGCTGGGAAATCATTGGACAGAATACTCACGTTTCCAACATCAACACCGCAGTCAATTTGTTCTGCACTGAGTGTGTGGCTGAACAAGGTGACCAATCCCGCCGCAAATGTACTTATCAATTTGACTTTCATTTTCCTCTCCAACTTCTCAAGAAGGGTTTTCGTCTTACAGTAACAAGCACTCTAAGCACGACACACTTGAAGCCAGATCTTCCTTGAGACCACGACAACAAGAATATTTTTGATTACGTATGCAAAAATAATTATGCCTAACAGAGATATTGGCAAGTAACAAAATTCACGCAATTAACCATACGTTAACATTCCCACACTTTGCCATTACTCACAGATTATCAATAAGTTAATTGATCACCCTTCGTAAAGCACCTCTCTATAACTTGCTGATTAACATAAATTTCTTGTCTTTGAGAAACCAACACATACAGATTTATTTATGTGATCACACGCAAACATACAGCATAAGCATGTTTGCGGACGCGCATTTTACTGTTTATTTTGAATACGTACCCAGTCACCAAAATTCAGACCGCGTTGGAACATGGAGAGCAGTCATGGCAGAAGTGCAATTACGTCATATCGACAAGCGATGGGGAGATTTTGTCGGGGTTAAAGATTTCGACTTAACCATTCCCGATAAAGAATTTCTTGTATTGCTTGGCCCATCAGGATGTGGAAAAAGCACCACGATGCGCATGATTGCTGGCCTCGAAGATGCCACCAGCGGCGACATACTGATTGGCGGCAAGGTCGTGAATGATTTGGAACCAAAGGATCGCGATGTCGCCATGGTATTCCAAAGCTACGCGCTCTACCCCAACATGACCGTGTATGAAAACATTCGTTTTCCCCTCAAGGTAAGACACATCGACCCCGCAACGCATGATGAGAAAGTCATGCGAGCCGCAGAGATGGTCGAACTGACAGACTTTCTTCATCGTCGCCCTGCTGATCTCTCTGGCGGGCAACGTCAGCGTGTTGCGTTAGCCCGCGCCATTGTTCGCGAACCCAATGTGTTTTTGATGGACGAACCGTTATCAAACCTTGATGCCAAACTTAGGGTCTCTACACGCGCTCAAATCAAGAACCTGTCACACGAACTACAAATCACCACCATTTATGTCACGCATGACCAGATTGAAGCCATGACCTTGGCTGATCGTGTTGTCGTAATGAGTGCTGGGAATGTACAGCAAGTCGGTACGCCGACAGAAATCTACAACTATCCGGCAAATACGTTTGTGGCGAGCTTCATCGGCTCACCTGCCATGAACCTTGTCAAAGGCACGATCAGTAATGGTGTCTTCACTGCAGAAAACATGACCATTCGAGGATTAGATACCGCTTTATCAGGAGATATCACGCTGGGATTTCGCGCAGAAGATGCCGAGGTAAACCCCGTGGGTAGTGCACCTGATGTGACGGAAATCAGTGGCATTAAGGCCAATGTGTTTTCTATCGAGTTGCTCGGGGAAGCCACGATGATCACCGTAAAAATAGGTGATGCACTCGTCGCAGTGAAAGCGGGTAAGGACTATTCCACTGAAATCGGTCATGTGTTTTCAACAAACATCCCCGCCTCGATTTGCCATCTTTTTGATGCAAGCACAGGCCTAAGACTCAATAACGGGAGCCAATCAGAATGAGAGGCTCAAGACCCGAACAAGCGAGTTTGACCAAAGACACCGATTTGAGCCAAACGGACGAAACACGCCGCGTTATAGAATCCATGGTTGATGGACTTAATGATCATCGAATCGGCGATATTGGTGAGTTTTTCGCAGAGACCTTTCGCTGGTTTGGCAACCAAGGCTGTGGCACCAAGGTTGGGTTGGAAGAATTTCAACGCAACTGGCAAAAGCCCTTCCAAGCGGCATTCTCAGACAAAATTTGTGTCGATGAAGCCCGACTCTACATGGGCGAATGGGCCGCGGCGTTTGGGCATCAGACTGCCAAACATACTGGCACGTTTATGGGTGTAGAACCCACGCATCAAACTGTAGAAATCCGCTACATGGATTTCTGGAAAGTTCAGAACGGAAAGATCGTAGATAACTGGGTGATGGTGGATTTTCCCCATGTTCTTCATCAGCTTGGCGTGGATGTATTTGATGGCGAAGGCTGGGAGGCGTTCGATACTCATCAAAAAACACCCCCCGTACCCGCTCAATCACATTGAGCTTCTCCGTTTGCTCCGTTAATGGGGAAACACGATTAATAGGAACACATTGATGGCTATCACGTACCTTAAAACGGGAAAATCTGAATCAGACAAAGTCAGCGATAACGAGAAAGTCGTTCAGATCGTTTCGGACACATTGAAGAAAATTGAAAATGAAGGGGATAATGCGGTTAGAGAACTGGCGATAAAGTTCGATAATTACGCACCAGAATCCTTCCTTCTTTCAGAGCAAGATATTGCGGATCTGATTGCAAAAGTGTCACCAGAAGACATGGCGGATATTCGCTTCGCCAATGAACAAGTCACCAACTTTGCCCAGATTCAACGCGATTCGATGACTGACGTCGAAGTTGAAACGCTACCCGGCGTCATATTGGGACACAAAAACATTCCGGTTCAAAGCGTGGGCTGTTACGTACCAGGAGGGAAATTCCCCATGGTTGCTTCGGCACACATGTCTGTCGCCACCGCCAAAGTGGCGGGTGTTCCCCGTGTGATTGCGTGTACTCCACCTTTCAAAGGGGAACCTAACCCTGCGGTTGTGGCAGCCATGCATCTTGGCGGGGCAGACGAAATCTATGTGCTGGGTGGAATTCAGGCCGTCGGTGCCATGGCGCTAGGAACAGAAACCATTGAGCCCGTGCATTTGCTCGTTGGCCCTGGGAACGCCTTTGTGGCTGAAGCGAAACGTCAGCTATTTGGTCGTGTCGGAATCGATTTGTTTGCAGGCCCGACCGAAACCATGGTGATCGCAGATGACACTGTGGATGCAGAAATGTGCGCCACGGATTTACTCGGACAAGCAGAACACGGGTACAACTCCCCTGCCGCATTGGTCACCAATAGCGAAAATCTCGCGAAAGACACCTTGGTGGAAATTGAACGTTTACTGAAAATATTACCCACGGCAGATACCGCCAAGGTGAGCTGGGAAGATTACGGAGAAATCATCCTCTGCGACTCCTATGAAGAGATGTTGCAAGTATCAGAGGAAAAAGCCTACGAGCATGTTCAAGTCATGACTGATCGCGATGATTGGTTCCTTGAAAACATGACGTGTTACGGCGGCTTATTCCTTGGCCCACGTACCAACGTGTCTAATGGTGACAAGGTGATTGGCACGAACCACACCCTGCCCACTCAAAAAGCGGGGCGCTACACGGGCGGACTTTGGGTAGGGAAATACCTCAAAACCCACAGCTACCAGAAGATCACCACCGATGAAGCCGCCACGCTCGTTGGCGAATACGGCTCTCGTCTGTGCATGTTAGAAGGTTTCGTTGGCCACGCTGAACAATGCAATGTACGCGTCAGACGCTATGGGAAGAAACACGTTCCTTACGGTCAACCAGCGCCTCGGGGTTAACGTGTGATGACTCAGGCCGCTGACCTCACAACATGGATGCACATGCTGACGCGCTGGCGAGAAAGCCAGCAGCGTGTGAATGTCATTGAACTCGATGACATCGCATCAAAGATGTTCAGCGATAACGCCCGTATTCACATGTGTCATCCTTTTGGGGAGCAGCCTAGCGCGCGCGCATGGATAAACACCAGCTATCGTGCTTTGGTCGACGCCATCCCTGATGCAGAAAGAAGAGACACCATTGTCATCAGCGGGCAAGACCAACAAGACAGTCGTTGGGTCGGTTGCTGTGGGTATTACTGTGGCACCTTCATCGCACCATTTTTAGATATTCCGCCAACGGGCCAATTCGTGCACATGCGATATCACGAGTTTTATCGCGTTTCAGAGAATGGCATCGAAGAGGTACAGGCAATTTGGGACATCGTTGAAGTCATGAAACAAGCCAACGCTTGGCCCATGGCCCCCTCACTAGGCCGCGAAGGTTTGGTGCCTGCTCCTGCCACTCTCGACGGCATTAAACCGATGAATGGGGAGCTAAGCGGAAGTGACAGCCTTGATATTGTCATCCGCATGCTCGACAACCTCGGACGACATCCCTCTCAAGGTGGCCCTGAAGTGATGAAGCTGCCCGAGGCGTGGCACGAAGATTTAACCTGGTATGGCCCATCAGGAATCGGGACATGTCGCGGTTTTTCAGGGTTTCGCCAATGGCATCAAATTCCTTTTTTAAGCGCGATGCCCGACCGTGGCTTGGACCATGAAAACATCACGCTGCATTTTTTTGCACAAGAGAACTACGTCGCGGTGACAGGTTGGCCAAACATGATTCAAACCTTGTCCGCCGACGGATGGTTAGGTATTGCACCAACAAACCAGAAAATCACCTTACGCAGTCTCGACTTTTGGCGCATCGAAGATAAGAAAATCAAAGAAAACTGGGTGCTTATCGATCTATTAGACATTTATGCGCAACTTGGGGTCGATGTTTTTGCGAGACTAAAAGCATTCAACACATCAAGACCGACAGGATCCGTCGTTTTGCCAAAGGAAAGGTTATGACCATATCGCTACCCATCACACCCTCTTTTGATCTCTTTAACAAACGTGCACTTGTCTCCGGTGCCTCCTCGGGTATTGGCCTCGCTTGCGCGACGGCACTCGCTAGGGCGGGTGCCCACGTCACCTTAATCGCTCGCCGCGAAGAAAAGCTATTAGAACTAAAAGAAGCCCTCGACCAAGAAGGTTACCAATCTGATATTTTGGTGTTGGATGTCACCCAACTTGATGCGCTTGAGCAGGCTCTAAATGCGCGAGAACCTTACGACATTGTTTTAAATTCTGCGGGGCTCGCGATTCATTCACCCGCGCTCGATACACAGCAAGCTGATTTCGACACGGTCTTCGATCTGAATGTGAAAGCCGCGTATTTCTTATTCCAATTTGCCGCTCGTCGTCTAATGGAATCGCAGAAGCCCGGCAGTTTTATTAGCATTTCCAGCCAAATGGCGCACGTTGGCGGCATCGATCGTGCAGTGTATTGCGCCAGCAAACACGCCGTTGAAGGTTTCACCAAAGCCATGGCGATTGAATGGGGCAAACAAAACATTCGTGTAAATACAATTTGCCCCACGTTCATCAAAACCGAACTCACCGCAAGCACCTTTGCAGATCCAGAGAAGCTAGCATGGCTGCAAAGCAACATTAAGTTAGATCGTGTCGGTGAAGTGGAAGATTTAATGGGCGCAGTGCTTTACCTCGCCTCTAGCGCTTCAGGCATGGTCACGGGAACCTCGCTCAAAGTTGACGGAGGCTGGACAGCAGAGTAATGGCAAATGATAAGATCACCTCAACCGATGTAGCAAAACATGCCGGCGTCAGTCAGTCTGCCGTCAGTCGTGTCTTTACGCCCGGCGGATCCGCATCCAAGAAAACCATCGATAAAGTCAAAAAGGCCGCCGAAGAGTTGGGTTATCGCCCAAACGTGCTTGCACGCGCCATGGTCTCAGGTAAAAGCCGCGTGATTGGACTTGTGGTGGCCTACCTCAACAATCAATTTTACCCCGAAGCATTGGAAAAGCTTTCAAATTTATTGCAAGAACAAGGCTATCACGTCCTGATTTTCATGGCGAACAATGTCGACAGCGTGGTTGATGAAGTCATTGAAGAAATTCTGGATTACCAAGTCGACGGCATCATCGCCGCTTCCGTCGAGTTGTCATCTGAATTGGCCGTGAGATGCCGTTCGGTAGGCGTCCCGATCGTACTGTTCAACCGCGCCCAACAAGGCGGTGAATTCTCTTCCGTGACCTCTGACAACTTTAGTGGCGGCATGGCTGCTGCAGAGTTTCTGGTGGCAGGTGGACATAAAAAAATCAGCTACATCGCTGGGCTGGAATGCACCTCAACGCAGCGCGACCGTGAAATTGGTTTTCGCGCCGGCTTACAACAAGCCGGCATGGCATTGCACTCACGTGGCGAAGGCATGTTCGATATGGCAAAAGCCAGTGCGGCAACCAAAGCTATGTTTCAGGACGATCCGCCTGATGCTGTTTTCGTCGCCAATGACCACATGGCACTCGCCGTGATGGACACGCTGCGTTTCGAACTAGGGTTGCGTATTCCTGACGATGTTTCCGTTGTGGGGTATGACGATGTACCTGCAGCAAGTTGGCCGAGTTATGGCCTCACCACCCTCGCCCAGCATGCAGACATCATGGTCAATGAAACAGTACGTATTCTGTTGCAACAAATCAGCCATGAGAACGATACCCCACAGAAAGTGGCTATTGGTTCGCCGCTCTTGGTTCGCACATCCGCAAAAATCCCCGCAGGTTGGAAATCATGAAAGGCTTTGATGGCAAGTTCACAGACTTTCCCGACTATATCTTGTCCATCACGGAAGAGATTTGGGAAGGGAGAAATATCCACTCACTGCATGACTACTATTCGTCAGACATTGTCGTGAGAACCCCTGCTGGCATTTCGATTGGCAACAAAGACGTTATCGCGCAAACCAGCTCAGTGCTCAACGAATTGCCCGATCGGATATTACTGGGCGAGGACGTGATTTGGTCGGGTTCACCGGAAGAAGGCATGTTGTCTTCCCATCGTATTTTATCTCAAGCTACCCATACCCGTGATGGCCAGTTTGGGAAAGCCACAGGCAAGAAACTTTGTTATCAAGTGATCGCCGATTGCCATGCCATCAACAACCAAATCAATGATGAATGGTTGATTCGAGACCAAGGATCGATCGTTCGACAGCTCGGTCATGACCCCAAACAATTCGCTATTGACCAGATTCATGCCGAAGGCGGTGCCGACAACTGCAACAAGCCTTTTACGCCAGAACAAGACACCTTAGGCCCCTACCTTGGCAAAGGTAATGACAACGTATGGGGCGACGCTTACGTCAAAACCCTGAAACGTTTGATGAGCGCGGAATATTCGTGCATTCCAGAAGATTACGATCGCGCATGTCAGGTCACGCACCCTAGCGGTGAGTCAGGTTATTCATGGTCTGCCGTTGAAGCCTTCTGGCTCGGATTACGCGCAAGCTTTCCCGGCGCAACGTTCACCATCGAGCACCAAATTGGCCGAGAAGACCCGTTAATGCCTCCCCGTGCCGCCATTCGATTTTCTCTCTATGGGAAACATGCGGGTTGGGGTCGCTTCGGGCAACCGACGGGCGCGAATGTCTATGTCATGGGTGCAGCCCATGTTGAATTTGGGCCGCGCGGCATTCGACGTGAGTTTGTCGTTTTTGACGAAACGGCCATTTGGAAACAAATCGCCCTGCATACGGGTTAGCTATTGCGATTCAAGAGAACCGCCACAACAAGGAGTGTTAAATGAAACAACCGCAATGGGTAAGGTTTGGAGACCTGATACCGTGTCGTTCCGCCTTTATCGACGCGCATACGCCGGGCTCTGATCAGAAAGAAAACTTTACCATTATCGGTGGTGGTGTGTCTGAAAGCCCCGACCAGCACATTCATATTCAAGCCACACCGGGCTTCAATATTGGCGCGGCTGGCCAACCACCGCGCTGTTTCAATTCTCTTCACTCTCACAACACCGCTGAAGTCTTTTTTGTGCTCAAAGGTCGTTGGCGCTTCTTTTGGGGAGAAACCGGAGAAGATGGCGAAGTGGTGCTCGAAGAAGGCGATATTTTCAACATTCCCACCCGCATGTTTCGCGGCTTCGAAAACATTGGCAGCGATTACGGCATGATCATGTCGATTTTAGGTGGCGATGATGCAGGTGGCGGCGTCATTTGGGCCCCTCACGTTCGAGCTGCAGCCGATGCGCATGGCTTGGTACTCGGTGAAAGTGGCCGTTTGTACGACACAGAGAAAAACGAAACCTTGCCAACCGGCGAGAGTGAAATGCCACTGCCAGAAGCACAGTGGCTCAACGCCCTGCTTCGTCCAGATGCAGCAACCGTGGTGAAGCACTATGTTGCTCGCTACTGGGATATGGTCGCCATCTCGGCAAAACAACCGGTGCTGGTTATTGGTGAAAATGGGTTACTCAAAGACAAACCAGGATTCACCGTGGATTTTCTCACTCGCACTTCTTTCAATCAGCAAGCACAAACGGCGGAAAAAGATGTGGTGTTAATGGTGATGCGCGGGCATTGGACGCTTGCTTGGGAAGACGAGTCACTGACCCTCAACCCCGGCGATACGGTTTGGCTGCCAGAGGGCACGGATTATCACCTCGACGTCAATGTATCTGGTGAATCGAGTCTTTTCCGCGTCACGCGAACAGAAGATGCAGCAGGGTTAACCTGGACAGGTGATGCGAAATGAACAACGTCTCTGTTGAGCCTTTGGTGTTTCTTCCCGGCATGATGTGTGATGAGCGTCTGTTTGCGCCACAAATAGCCGCATTCCAAGCGGATCGAAACGTCATCGTCATGGATATTTCTTCTGAACAATCGATGGCATCCCTCGCCGAAAAAGTGCTCAAAAATACTCCTGAGCGTTTCGCGCTTGCGGGCCTGTCAATGGGCGGCATATTAGCGATGGAAGTCTATCGGCAAGCACCTCATCGCATCAGCAAATTAGCACTCATGGATACCAACCCACGTGCGGAAATGGACGAGGTAAAAGCAGGACGACAAGTTCAACTTGATCGCATCGCCAAAGGGGAGCTTCTGAGCATCATGCAAGAGGTGATGATTCCCAAATACCTTCATCGCGAACACCCAAACCCCTATATCGAAGCGCGCTGTCTTCACATGGCGAAAAGCCTCGGCGACATGGCATTCGTCAATCAATCGCTGGCGCTCAGAGACAGACCCGATCAACAAGACACGCTGAAGCATGTTGATGTTCCCACGTTGATTTTAATGGGTGAAGACGATCAGCTGTGCCCAAAAGACAGGCATGATGCGATCAAAGCACTGATCCCTCATGCAGATTATGTGGTCATCAAAAAAGCAGGCCATCTTCCCACTCTCGAACAACCGGAGGCAACCACACGCGCGCTCGCTACGTGGTTGAACAGTTAATGGATAAAGCGCTCTACGAATTACTGATCAGTGTGGACACCCCTACGGTATGTAACGCCATAGAAGTCGCCCAAGGAAAGCGCGGATTCAACGATTTCACGCGAGGCACGTTACACGCTTCAGCGCCCGAGAGTCCCGCTATCGTCGGCTATGCAAAAACAGCAATGATTGCGGCGCTAGAACCTTCTAGGTTGCCCGTTGATGATGTCAGAAAACTGCGAATGGACTACTACCGATACATGTCGGAAGCCCCGTTCCCTTCCCTCGCGGTGATTGAAGATTTAGATTTTCCCGATGCTATCGGTGCGTTTTGGGGGGAAATCAATACCAATGTCCACAAGGGCTTTGGGTTGAGTGGCGTGTTAACCAACGGTGTGATGCGCGATCTTGGCGACTTACCTGAGGAATTTCTCGTTCTCGCAGGGTCAGTGGGCCCTAGTCACGGTTTCGTGCATATCGAGAGCATTGGCGAACCTGTCGAGGTCTTTGGTTTACGCGTGTCGCACGGAGACCTCATTCACGCCGATCGACATGGCGCGGTGGTGATCCCTACCGACATTGTTCCTGTGCTCGCTGATGCAATCGAAACCTTACTCAGCAACGAACAAATCATTTTGAAAGCCGCAAGAGAAGAAGGCTTCAACTTTGACCGATTCGAACAAGCATGGGCTGAATTCGAGCGCGTGCGAACTTAGCGTTTTTCATCGCCTCGCGTGATCTCGATGCGCTGAGACAACACCAACGCAATACCCATGAACACAGAAACACCACCACGCTGCTCATACTGAGCAGTGCAGGCATTTACGGCTCAAAAAAGGAGTACACCATGAAATTTTCATTGATGATGACCGTCATAGCCGGATTACTCACCACCAGCGCCTCATATGCTGACACCACGATTCGCATTGGTCACGCCACACCCGAAGTGTCTCCCATTCACCAATCGCTGCTTTATTTTGAGGAAGAATTAGAGAAACGATCTAACGGAGACATTGATGTTGAAATCTATCCCGGCGGCCAACTCGGTAGCGTGAGGGAAATGACGGAACTTGTTCAGTCCGGCAACATTACCATGGCAACGGGCGCGTCCGTTCACTTGTCTTCCACGGTGAATGAGTTGGCTGTACTTGACCAATTCTTGCTGTTTGCCGATGAAGACACTGCACGAAATGTGCTTGATGGCGAAGCAGGCAAATCATTGGGCACCGCCATGGAAAAACGCGGCTTGAAGTCAATGGGCTTTATGGAATTAGGTTTTAGAAGCTTCACCAACAACCGCGCACCGCTTGATAGCTATGACGCATTTGCGGGGCTGCGTATGCGATCGGCGGATAACCCTATCGCCATCAGTGCATGGCGTTCTGTTGATGCCGTGCCCATCCCGCTGGCATGGGGAGAGATCTATTCATCGCTCCAGCAAAACCTGATTTTCGGACAAGAGAGCGCCCTGTCTTCCATGCTTGTTGAACGCTTTTTTGAAGTGCAGAAATACGTATCGCTCACCAATCACATTTACTGGCCTGAACTTTGGATGGCCAACCTCGAGTGGTACAACGATCTTGATGACAAAGACCGTCAATTGATTGATGAAGTTGCAAGAGAAACCGTGCTACTTCAACGCGACTTAACCTTGAAGACAAATAACGAAACGTTAGCAGCACTCAAAGAAAAAGGGCTCAAGGTTAACAGCCTACCGCTAGAAGACCGCGAACGTTTGGGTAAAACCATGAACACCGCGATTGAAGCCGACATACGTAAAAAAGTGGGCAGTGATTTCTACGACCAGTTTATGTCGAACATTCAACCTTAGTGACGATGCAGGGCTTCTAAGAGATTGAGAAGCCCTGTGTTTAACGAGTGTCCACCGCTCTCAAACTGGTTGTCATGGAGAATTACCCACCATGTTTCGGATAATCGAAAAGTATTTTGAGCCTACCATCATCGTCACCAGCCTCTTCGCGATCATTGTGTTGGTGTTTGCGGATGTGATCGCGCGCTTTGCCTTCTCAACCTCTATCGTTATCGCCAATGAAATCGCAAGGCTGTGCTTCGTCTACCTCATTTACTTTGGGATCAGTTACGCCATCCGCGAACATCGGCACATGCGAGTCACTTACTTTGTCGACAAGTTCTCGCAAAAGAAGAAACGGATTGTGATGTTTATCAGCGAATCCATCTTCCTCATCTACTCCGTCACGGTGTGCTACCTTGGCGTACAAATTACGCAACAAGCCATCGAGCGCGGTAAAACCTTATCAGCCACACAATGGTCTACGTCTGTGCTTTACGCCGCCATCATCTTTTCAGGGTTGCTGTGCAGCTTGCGACTTCTCTATTCGTTGTACCAAATTGGTGTACGTGGTGATCTGAGTCTGTATAACAGCGAGGAGAAACCATCATGACATCACTGATTCTCTTCGCAGGTTTCTTTAGCATGTTACTCATTGGCGTACCGATTGGTATCGCCCTAGGTTCAGCATCGCTTCTCGCCATTATGTACATCCCTTTTCTCAAGCCTGATTTATATGCGCTTGGGCTCGTGAGTGGCATCAACAGCTTCACCTTGATTGCTGTTGTGTTGTTCACCCTTGCAGGCAACATCATGAGCAAAGGGGGAATTTCCAAACGTTTGATTGCCGTTGCCGATACCTTGTTTGGTCGCGCACCCGGGGATTTAGGTACCGTCACGATCATGGCTTGCCTATTCTTCGCAGCCATATCAGGTACAGGCTCTGCCACAGTCGCAGCGGTCGGTTTAGCGATGATCCCCGCCCTTGTTCAGCGAGGGTATGACCGTGCCTATGCTGGCGCTATGGTAGCGAGTGCTGGCGGATTAGGCGTGATGATTCCCCCTTCCGTGGTCATGATTGTGTACGCCGTTGCGGCGGGCGTATCAGTGACGGCGCTGTTTATGGCAGGGATTCTGCCCGGTATCGTGATCGCCATTACTTTGATCACTTACAACTACTTTCACCGCAAACAAAACCGCCACGCTCACATGGTAGATACTCGAGCACCCGCGACATACAAAGAAATCTTCCATGTACTCAATGAAGCAAAGCTCGCACTCATCATGCCCATTGTTATTCTCGGCGGCATCTACGGCGGCATTGTCACGCCAACGGAGTCTTCTGCCGTAGCCGTGGTATACGCCTTGATCGTGTCTTGTTTGGTGTATCGCGAACTTCCGATGAAGCAATTACCCAAAATCATGCTGGAATCCGCCATGCTGGTCTCCGCAGTGCTCGTGATTATCGGCGCATCCGTGGCCTTTGGTCGCATTATCGCACTAGAGAAGATCCCCACCGAACTGGCGCAGTTCGTTTTATCGAGTACGGAAAACAAATATTTCGTCCTCCTCGCGATACTCGTATTGCTCCTTATCATCGGCACCTTCTTGGAAACGCTCGCCTCGATTGTCATTCTGACGCCAGTGTTATTGCCAGTTCTCACCAAGCTAGACGTGGATTTGGTGCATTTCGGTATCGTGATGATCGTCGCCCTCGCCATCGGTTTCGTGACACCTCCGCTTGGCGCAAACCTCTTTATGGCGGCCCAAGTGGGAGAGATACCCTTCGAGAAAATAGCCAAGCGGATACTACCCTGGGTTATTACCTTGATTGGAGCGCTTCTGCTTATCACTTTTATTCCGCAAATATCTCTATTTTTGCCGGAATACTTTCTTGGGTACAAATAGCCTAAGCTATCGGGTGAAAGTATTGAAAATTGGAATAATATAAATACACCACAGCGTCACAAGCAAATATAAGGTCAAGCACATAAAAGCAGATCTTCAACAACTATAATAAATACCATTATTAAGAGTGATACTTTGGTTATGTCCATTTTCATTCACTTAACGCATGCATAACTGGTAAGCATTGGAATCGTTGATGAGTTCTTTTAAAACAGTATTCGGTATCGATCTACGTACATTGGCATTGTTCCGTATCGGTCTCGCCTTAATGATTCTAGTTGATCTTATCAGTAGAGCCCGTGATATCACTGCGTTCTATACTGATGAAGGGCTGCTTAGTCGCACCGCGTCCATGGCGCTGTCCTCAGACTATCGACTTTCACTTTATTGGATGAATGGCAGTGAATGGTTCGTCACGTTGCTTTTTGTCATTTCTGCGTTCGTCGCTATCTTGCTCCTCATTGGCTACAAATCCAGAACCATGGCGTTTATTAGTTGGATTTTTCTTTTCTCTATCGTAAATCGAAACAGTGTGATTGTAACCGGCGGTGACGTACTGCTCGTAATAATGTGTTTTTGGGCAATCCTTCTACCAATTGGTGCAAGATTTTCAATAGATAGCTCGCTAAATCGTCGATATAAAACAGACGAAAATGCAGTACCTGATGACCACAGATACTTTTCGATCGTCTCGGTCGCCGTTCTTCTTCAAGTGATGTATCTGTATTTCTTCACCGCATTACTAAAAACGTCAGATGACTGGCAAGTCACCATGGATGCCGCGTACTACGCCGTTCATATCGAACAACTCGCCACCGTATTTGCCATTTGGATGAGAGGTTTTCCTGAGCTACTCACATTTGGCACTTACTTTGTTTGGTATCTAGAAATCATTGCGATATTTCTGGTTTTCTCTCCTATCTTCCACGTTCAATTGCGATTGTTCACACTTGCACTGTTGATCGTCATGCACTGCGCCTTCTTTCTGTCTCTCCACATCGTGCTTTTCCCATTTATCGACTTTATGTCGCTGAGCTTACTCATTCCAGGAGTGTGTTGGGACTGGTTAGCCAAATTCAATGCCAAACCCAAACGGAGAGACATCGTTATTTTCTATGATGAAGGCTGCGGATTCTGCAAGAAAACCTGCCTAATACTGCGAAACTTTCTTCTTCCTGACAGTGTGAAGATACACCCTGCACAGAAGAACCCCGACATTTATCCAATCATGGAAAAGGAAAATAGCTGGGTGCTTCGTGACCATCAAGGTGGCTTACACACTCACTGGAATGGCGTTCAATATCTGTTTAGGGTATCACTACTTTTTAGACCCATCGGAGTAGTGATGGGATGGAAACCCCTATTAGGGGTTGGAAATAGACTCTATCGTTGGATAGCCGATAATCGTGACATGATGGGGCGAATTACTGAACGCTTTCTGCCTTATAACGACCAAAAAGACCGCGCCGGTTATGTAGAAAATTGCGTGGCCTTGGGGGCACTTTATATTGTGACTTACTACAACGTTAGCGGTATTCAACAATTTCACGTAAAACGCCCGCAACATGTCTCGATACCCGCTAAGGTGCTACGCATTGATCAACATTGGGGTATGTTCGCTCCTTCACCCCTTAAATTCTCTTTGATGCCCGTTATCGAAGGTAAAACCCGAGGTGAAGACGTCGTTGATGTTTGGAGTATGAGCTTTGAGCCACCAAGCCGAGTGATACCTGAACTTCTATCTGCAGAGTTCAAAAATTACCGTTGGCGTAAATACTTTGGAAGATTGCATTCAAATCGTAACAAGAAAGTACTCGCAGGTTATGGCGGCTATTTATGCAAGCAATGGAATGAAGGAATCTTAACAAAAAACAAACAGTTAGCATCTTTCACAATTGAATTTGAACGACTAAGAACCATGCCAAATTATAGGCCGCGTAAACCCTCAACAGTAAAAGTGTGGACCCATTGGTGCTTCAAAGAGTACGCAAAGAAATAGGTTTGTCAGTTTCGGCAATATAGTGTTTCTTGTGGTGTGCGTTATATCAACGCTCATTCCAACGCCACTGGCTGAAAATCGTCTGAGCTTTTGCTTTTCAAAAGTTACTTAAAACGCTAAGAGCCTTATCACAATCGATGATAATTGCCGTTCATTGCTGAATGCAGAGCTAACGAACTACCTGAAATAAGAGTCGAGTTGCTTATTCTCGATTAATGTTCGGGATTAAATCCAGCCGCATCCGAAGACTGATTCGATTTATTGTGAAGCCATAGTCCTGTTGCTTTCATCAAGTATCCAAACACTCCACCAAGCAGCAACGACGGCAAAACAAGTTGCCAGTCACCACCCGCTGCGAATGTGGCGCAACAACCAATAAAAGTACCTGGGATATATCCCAACCATGCTTGTTTCGCTTGGATACACATAAAAAATGCAACAACAGCAGTAATTACGTAGCCTAAAATGTCTAGCCCAACAAAGTTGGAGCTTTCGATAATCACCATTGCCCAAAATACACCAGTTGTGTTGGTTAACAAGCTCGCTGCAAGTCCCTTTACACCGCCAGTAGGCGACGCAAAGTAGCTGGTGCATCCCAAGAAACCTGCCCATGACAGTAAGCCGAAAGAAACGGCAATCCAGCCCCATAGACCTGACAAAATACCTGTTGTTAACGAAATCGCGACCAATGTACTCATGTTGCTTCTAAAACCTCACTGCAAGATCTCTGCATTCGGTTTTAGCCTCACTAATAATCAAGCAAGCATACTATGGGATAACAGCCCTCAATTAATAGATCTAAATCACACCATTAATGTACTGAATAGATACCATCTCAAATATTAGTGACATGAGTCACTATATAAGCCGTCAAATTGTTAGCGAATTGTTTAGTACGTCAACACGCATCCTAACCATTAACGCGATTGCAATTGTGGCACTGAATCCCTCACCCCATCATAAAATGTCATTAATAACCATTACGACCAAATTTCCGATCATACGCTGAGTTATAGAAACTTAAACATTACAATTGTAATACACAAATAACCAAAAGATTGTACTTTACAAAGAATCTCTTTCACTCTATGTTGTCAGCTCCTTAACCAACAAGTGCATGAGTTATGTCCCTAACTGCTCACAACAATTTGGCCCAGCTACACACTGCATCAGCCAAGAACGTTGCAGCACTTGTCTCTGTCGTCGTCGTCATTATCTGACGCTGACGATGCTACTATTCGTCAGCAAAAAGCTGGCGGATATAAGTCTCTCCTTTTACATCTTCCAGCAAACTGACTAAACACTTTATATAAGGTACGTCGTTTGAAAGGAAGAGAACTCGCAGCCGTAGGTTTCATGACATTCGCCCTATTCTTGGGCGCTGGCAATCTCATTTTCCCACCGTTAATGGCACAGCAAGCTGGCGAGAACTGGCTATCTGCAATTGCAGGCTTCCTCATTACTGCAGTAGGCTTACCGGCATTAACCTTGATTGTACTTGGGAAGTTGCCTTCAATAGATCGGCTCACGTCAGCATTGCCAACATGGATGGATCGTGGCTTTTGGATCTTAATCCTTACCACCATTGGCCCTGCGTTTGCCTTACCTCGTGCAGTGACGGTTGCCTACGAAATGGGGATAAAGCCATTTAGCTCTGGCGATGGGCTTTTTCTCTTTTCTATACTATTTTGCGCACTTACGCTTGTTTTAGCGATAAAGCCCGGGAAACTCATTAATTACATTGGTCGGATAATGACACCAGCACTCATCGCGATGCTGGGTCTACTCACTGTATTTGCGCTGTTTAATCCCTTGGGGTCACCCTCAAAAGCTACGGATATTTACCAATCGGCACCAGTTGTTAACGGCCTCATTCAAGGTTATATGACGCTAGATGCTATCGCGGCGGTGGTGTTCGGTTGGGTTATTATCAATACTATAAGAACCACTAGCAGTCAGGACAAAGAAACGTCATTTCGCGATACGCTAATTATCGTCGGTATATACGCTGCCTTGATGGCGCTTTGTTATCTTTCTATGGGTTACTTGGGTGCGACATCATCAAACATTGCGCCGAATGCTAGCAATGGTGGAGAGATTTTAGCCGCTTATGCTGCTGGGCAGTTTGGCGCATTTGGACAAATCTTATTGGCATCAATCACACTCATCGCATGCCTAACCACAACGGTAGGTATTACAACTGCCAACGCCGAATATTACAAAAATACTTATGGTATCAATGTTAAATTAAGCGCCATTGTTGTCACCTTTCTCACTGCGACCATTTCTAACGTTGGGCTAGAAACTATTATTCAGGTGAGCTTGCCCGTTATCTTGATCCTGTGTCCAATCGCTATTGCTTTGATCCTATCGGTGATATTTATCCCTAAGGCCAGTGAACCAAAACAACGTTGCGCATCGATGGGACAAACCATGGTGGTGCTTATTTCTGGCGTATTTGGAACATTGGATGCTTTGAACATTTTGGGTAAATTACCCGACTTTGTAAGCGACACAGCAACTCACTACTTACCACTGTTCCCAGACAACATGTCTTGGTTGATGCCATCATTGGTCACCATGGCATTGGTCCGGATCACCCGCCAATTCATGGCGAGTAAACAGCCACTGTTCGGCTAATCCAACATAAGTAAAATGGAGGCGCAACCATGCGCCTCCATTTTCATTCCAAGCACTGCTTCTCATCCCTGCTAGATTTCCCATTCACAGCCTCAATCGCTTCTGCCGTGTGAACAGCATGTTCCATCAATGAATCAGGCCAGGGCTTACTCCTGCTCGCTCAACATCTCACCAACGGTACGTCGCCCCAACGTGTCGTATACTGGGGCGACAAGAATTCACGCCGCATACCCCACTTCGGGTCAATTCCCTGTGCGCCCATAAACACAGCGCCAGTACCATAGCGTTGATTTAGACCATCAAACGCCTGCATCAACGCTGGGTTACCGGGCTGCGAGTTAAACAAGTCAGGCTGCACGTGCTTTGCATTTACCAAATCAAGCAATCCGACCCCGACCTTGTAATAGCGCACGCCCACTTGAAACAACTGCGGTACCATCGCTGCCACCGCAGAAGTGATCACCGCGGTGTCATCTGCCGGAAACGCAAAATGCTGCATTTGTTTAAAGCTCTTGGGTCTTTCATCAAACGGCGAATTTCCCGCGAACACCATCAATACAGAACAGAGCGAGCCTTGTGCTCGAAGTTTGGCAGCAGCGATTCCCGCGTGTTTACACAAAGCTTGGCGGAGCGATTCTTGATCCTGTATCCGTTCCCCCATCGAACGTGTCGAAAAGATCTGCTTTTTGTCCGCTCTGGCGACGTCCCACCCTTTGCAGACTTCACCGTTTAACTCCCTGACCGTACGCTCCACTTCAACGTTAAATTCCTTACGCGCAAGGCCAAGTGGCATGCGAGACAATTGCAGGGCGGTATTCATTCCTTGTAACTTCAATCTCGCGGCAATTTTTCGGCCAATGCCCCACACATCCCCCGTTTCCATGTGTGAAAGCACCGCAACACGCTCTGATTCCGAGTCCAACACGCACACGCCGTTGTAACCCTGTAACTTTTTCGCTGCATGATTTGCCACCTTAGCCAGAGTCAGAGTCTTCCCCATACCTACGCCGACTGCCAAGCGACACTCTTTCCACACTGACTGTCGCAATGCCTGCCCTTGCGCACGTAAATCTGGCACCGCACTGCATCGATGAAACGACAGGAACGATTCATCGATCGAGTAGACATGCTGCTCAGGCGCAAAGCGCCCGATCACCTGCATCATACGATCAGACAAATCCCCATAAAGCTCATAGTTCGACGAACACACAATCACCCCTGCCGCCTCACAACGGGCACGAACCTGAAAGTACGGTTTGAACTTCTCGATACCCGCTTCTTTTGCCTGACGGTTCGCCGCTACGACACAACCATCGTTATTAGAAAGCACAATGACTGGCTTGCCGCGCCAATCTGGTCTAAACACCTGCTCGGCACTGCAATAAAAGGAATTGGCATCCACTAACGCGAACACAAAAGCGGGCTCTGGCGGTGACAGCGGATAGAGCGAATCACGACACCTTCAATGGTAAAGATGTCATGTTGAGTAATGGCCACGGAAGAATACATATCATTGGCCGAAAGCAGAAGGCGACGCGGCACATCAAGCAGTTTACAGATAAACTCGCCGTTTAAGTTTGCCACAATCACATCACCATCCCTGGCGGTAACGTGCCGATCGACGATCAAAATGTCACCATCGAAGATGCCCACGCCCTGCATGGAATCACCCGACGCTTTACCAATAAAGGTCGCGCTTGGATGCTCGACAAGCAGCTCATCAAGGCTCAAAGGCAATTGGCGATAATCGCCCGCTGGCGACTCAAAACCAGTAATACCGGCGCTAGCAAGAATAGGGATAATGGTCATAAAATATACTGTTTATATATACAGTATTCATTTTAGCGCTTTTCGTCTTACAAGCAAGATCCCACGTTTCTGACAGCCGGAAATTTGAACAGGACTAACACGCAGCAGGCGCATCATCACGCAAGGATGTTCATTAGATACAGACATCCCATTCTGAGGTCTTCCCTGCTAACTCCTAAGTTTCACGATGGGGGGCATACCGAAGCAATAATGGCGTATAAAACAGGGGGTCACTATCCTAACTGCATAATCACTCAACTCATTCGCCCAATGGTATACGGCGGATTCACCATAGGATTTTTTTATGCAGCTTAGCGACCCACAGCTTTACCGCCAACAAGCTTATATCAATGGCAACTGGACTGATGCAGGAGCGCAGAGTGTCATTGATGTGAAAAATCCTGCGACTGGCGAGAGTATTGGCTCTATTCCCAATCTGGGCCGAGTTGAGACCGTAAATGCCATTGCATCCGCTGAGGCTGCTTGGCCTGCGTGGAGGGCCAAGACAGGAAAAGAACGCGGTTTGATCTTACGTCGTTGGTACGATCTCGTCATGACACATATCGATGACCTCGCGATGATTATTACCCTTGAAAACGGCAAACCGCTTGAAGAGGCCCGTGGTGAGGTACTTTACGCGGCATCATTTCTCGATTGGTTTTCTGAAGAAGCACGTCGTCACTATGGTGATGTCATCCCGCAGACGAAGGGAGACCAACGTTTGTTTGCTATACGCCAACCTGTGGGAGTATGCGGTGCGATCATTGCGTGGAACTTCCCTTGCACACTGGTGACACGAAAGGTAGCACCGGCACTGGCTGCAGGCTGCACGGTTGTCCTTCGGCCTGCTAGCCAAACACCGCTCTCCGCCCTCGCACTTGCAGAGCTGGCTGAACGCGCTGGCGTCCCTGCGGGTGTTTTCAACGTGATCACAGGTGACGCACGGGCTATCGGCGCAGAACTGACCGCCAATGAAACGGTTCGCAAAATCACCTTCACGGGTTCGACGCCTATTGGGCGCCTACTCATGCAGCAAGCAGCGCCCACTGTTAAACGCTTATCACTTGAATTAGGTGGCAATGCGCCATTCATTGTGTTCGAAGATGCAGATGTGGAAAAAGCGGTCGACGCGTTAATGGTGTCCAAATTCCGTAATGCGGGGCAGACTTGTGTCTGTGCTAACCGCGTTTTTGTTCATGATTCAGTCTATGAAGAGTTCGCTCGCCGAGTCACGGAAAAAGTGCTCGATATGAAGGTCGGAAACGGGCTTGAAAGTGATGTTTCAATCGGCCCCTTGATCGATGAAGCTGGCGTCGAAAAAGTATCGGAACTGGTTGAAGATGCTATCGGAAAAGGCGCCCGCTTGCTGGCAGGCGGCAAGAGACACGCGCTGGGCGGCGGTTTTTATGAACCAACCGTGTTAGCAGATGTGGGTCAGGATATGGACGTCGCAAGCGAAGAAATTTTCGGCCCAGTGGTTACCCTGTTTCGTTTTGAATCGGAAGATGACGTGATAGAACGAGCGAACTCGGTAGAAACAGGACTCGCTGGGTATTTCTTTAGTCGAGATGCATCAAGAGTATGGCGTGTAGCCGAAGCGCTTGAAGTGGGCATTGTAGGCGTAAACACCGGCATGTTTTCAAACGAAGTTGGTCCGTTCGGCGGCGTTAAGCAGTCAGGCTTCGGACGCGAAGGCTCCCGTTATGGCCTTGATGACTTCTCAGACCTGAAATATATCTGTCTCGGTGACGTGAATTAATCACCTGATTCTTCAATATGCCAGCATCCCAATGAATAGGATGCTGGCATCTTAACTTTCGTCGCTGCCCTACAGCTAAATGAAAGGCTGCCTTTACCGTACGGTCCATACCTCGATACCGCGATGTGGAACTCAACATCCACACAGTCAAGGTTCTGAGGGCAAGTTTTCAGAGAGTGATGTTTCAGAAAACAATATTTCAAAGGGTAAAGTTCATATAACTAAGTTCTAAATAGCAAAGTTTTAAAAAGCAAAGGTTCACAAAGCTGAAGTTTAAAAAGCTAAGATTCACAACGCTAAGTTTCATACAGTAACGGTGCACACAACAAAAGCCTTGTGGTTAATCCAGCTAATCTCTGTGCTCAGATGCGCACTCCCCCTCTTTTGTCCAAGCAGACCAATCTAAGATACTGATTATTATCAGCTTATCTCTTTCTTTTCCCTCAAACTGCCGATACTCGCTCTCCACTCTTACCACTATTCATTTATTGAAATCGGTATATCACCCACCTTCTGTTTCTCAAATTTACCAACCATCACGAAATACGATGCCCGCCATTCCGGATGGCTTGTTCGGAAGTGCTGCGAATTGGCGTATAACTTAATGTAGATGATGCAGTTTCATCTAAAGAACTTCTTAAAAGTCAATAGGGACATTTTCATGAAGAGTATTAAAAAATTAGCAACAGTTTCTTCAATTGTATCGGCACTCTTTGCCCCACTAGCATCCGCTGATCCCGTGAAGTTAAACATGCCATCGGTTTACCCAGGATCGCTGACCCAGCTTGGTACAGCGGGGGTGCGTGTAGCAGATACCGTCAACCTAATATCTGGCGGCGAAGTAAAGATAAAGTTCTTTGAACCGGGTGCCCTTGTTCCAGCGCTAGAAATATTCGACGCTGTTTCAAATGGCTCTGTTGATGCAGGTTGGTCTACCTCCGGTTATTGGGGTTCGAAGAATTCTGCGTTGAATATTTTTGCCACTGTTCCCTTCGGCCCTCAAGCGGGCGAGTACCTCGCATGGATGTGGTATGGCGACGGCGATAAGCTTAAGAACGAAATCTACAATAGACACGGTATCCAGAGTATTACCTGTGGTATCCACTCTCCAGAAACGTCAGGCTGGTTCAAAAAGGAAATCAACAGCCCAGCAGATCTTAAGGGCTTGAAAATGCGCTTCTACGGCATTGGCGCTAAGGTCATGCAGAAACTCGGAGTCGATACGCAATTGTTAGCCGGCGGTGATATTTTCCCCGCATTGGAGCGCGGTACCATTGATGCGACCGAATTCTCCATGCCCGCAATTGATCTCAAGCTCGGTTTCTACAATGCGGCCAAACATAACTACTTCCCTGGCTGGCATCAGCAATCCACGATTCAAGAACTGCTGGTTAACAAAAAGAAGTGGGACGGTATGACCGAACGACAGCAGGCGATAATCGAAACCACTTGTCGATCTAACATTGCCACTCAATATGCGGAAGGTGAAGCGATTCAGGCTCCCGCGCTGGCTGAAATGAAGGAAAAAGGCGTAATAACGCACCGTTGGAATGACGAGATGCTCGACGCGCTTAGAGGCGGTTGGATTACCGTTCTTGCTGAAGAAAAAGCCGCCAACCCTGAGTTCGAGAGCGTCTGGAATAACCTCGAACAATTCCGAGAGCAATATGCAGTCTGGAAGAACCTCGGGTACCTCTAGTCACATCTTAGAAAAACAAGATCAGGCCGCCGCGTAGTCGGCCTTTAGTTTCTAAGCTGTAGTAAGTGCTTATGAAATAAACGCTTTGGTGAAAAAGCCTGGAGGGGTATCTTGCAATTTTTTATTGGTTTTTCTGAAACTATTGACCGAGTCATGAGGTTTCTCGCGATGTTTGGCGGTTGGCTGGGCGTCATGTTGATTGTCGCTGTTTGTTATGATGTGGTCACACGCTACTTCGGTGTTCCTAAACCCGACGGAATAAATTCCACTATGATCCAAGAGTCAGAATACTGGCTGCACAGTTTTCTCATTGTTTTTTCGATTGGTTACGCTTATCTCAAGAATGCTCATGTTCGCGTTGACCTTTTTCGGCCCAGTTTCTCGCTAAAAACCAAGCTCTGGATCGAACTCATCGGTCTTTTGACAGCGGTCATTCCATACTCGCTATTGGGCATCTGGCTCGCCTGGCCTTACACGGTCAAATCGTATCTTTCCGGCGAAATTTCCAAGTCACAAAATGGGCTTTCAGACCTCTGGATTCTGAAAGGCGGACTCGTCGTTCTTTTTGTACTCATCTTTTTTGCAGGCCTTTCTAAGCTCATTAAGATCATCGCAGCACTCCGCGGCGACCTCTCGATGGAAGCAGCAAATGGAGAAGAATTATGACGCTGATTGAAGCGCTTCCGCTGTTCATGTTCGCCGTGCTTGGTTTACTACTATTCACCGGTTTACCGGTCACTTTTGTCCTTGCCGGTGTCGGTCTTGGGTTTGCCATAATTGGCATCGGGTTCGGCGAGTTTTTGCCCATTCAATTCAAAGTACTGCCCTCACGGATCTTTGGCAGCATTTTCGAAAATGCAATACTCACAGCAATTCCGATGTTCATTTTCATGGGGACAATGCTCGAAAAATCTGGCGTAGCCCGTGATCTTTTAAATTGTCTTCAGGTGCTACTGCGCCGCGTACCCGGAGGGCTTGCGCTTGGCGTGACACTGATGGGGACAATACTGGCTGCAACCACAGGTATCATTGGCGCATCGGTGATTATGATGACGCTGCTCGCACTACCAGTGATGATAGAGCGCAAATACAATCATGAGTTAGCGACGGGCACCATTGCCGCCTCAGGCACGCTCGGGATTTTAATCCCACCATCCATCATGTTGGTAATCATGGCCGACCTGCTCTCGCGTTCGGTCGGTGATCTCTTTATGGCGGCAGTATTCCCAGGCCTATTACTGGCTGGACTCTATATCGCCTATATCGTCATCCGCTGCACGTTAAATCCCAAGTTAGCCCCTACGCTGGATGCTGATCTTGGGCCGCAGAACCTAGCCGCGGTCTTAGTCATGGTGTTCCGCAGCTTCGTGCCTCCCATTCTTCTCATCTCTATGGTGCTCGGTTCGATCCTTGGTGGCTTTGCGACGCCGACAGAAGCGGCTGGTGTGGGTGCCATGGGCGCTATCCTGCTCGGTTTTATCAACCTTGTTCTTTTGCCCTCAATGGGTGTTGCCGAAGTCGCAGGCCTTAATCCGAATGCTGACGATGGCATGGGTGATCACGCCGTTGGCGGTGGCTTTATCAAAGAGCTGCGTCATTTTGGTAGCATCCTCACTGAGGTTGTAGAACGTGCGATGCTAACAAACGCCATGATCTTCGGCATTTTTATTGGGGCAACGCTTTTCAGCTATGTGTTCCGAGCGCTCGGTGGTGATGATATTGTCATTGAACTGGTGCATTCGCTTGGTCTTGGCCCTTGGGGATTCCTGTTCCTGATTATGGGGCTCGTATTCATACTCGGATTCTTCTTCGATTGGCTCGAAATCACTCTGATTGTGCTGCCGGTCTTTGCACCGATCATTGCACAACTTGATTTCGGCGATCACATGCCGCAAATCGAAGTCACCTATTGGTTTGCGATCTTGCTGGCAATGAATCTTCAAACCTCATTTTTAACTCCGCCCTTCGGCTTTGCACTCTTCTACCTGAAAGCAGTGGCACCACCCGCGGTCAAGATCAGCGAAGTGTATCGCGGGATCATTCCGTTTGTGATGTTGCAACTTATCGGTCTGGCGCTCGTGATTGCCTATCCGGACATTGCGCTCTGGTTGCCTAGAGTTCTGCAGGACTAATGCAAAGAGCTAGTGATATCTTAATTCTCGTTTGAGGTATGTTGCTATTATGAATAAGGAATCGACACCTTTAGACCGGAGACTGAACGTGACAATAGTCGGTACGAGATCCTCGACAGCGAACTTCGACATTACCACTTTGCGTTTGTTTGTGTGTGTGGCTGAACAAGGGAATATCGCGGAGGCGTCGCGGATTAATCACATCGCGGCGTCAGCGATCAGCAAGCGGATTTCGGACCTTGAAGCACGCGTTGGCGTTAATTTGCTCTATCGGTTGCGCGGTGGTGTGGAACCCACACAGGCTGGCAAGGCAATGCTGCGGCATGCAAAACGTGTTCTGCTGCTTATGGAAGACATGGACGCCGAACTGAGCGAATTTACACACGGCATGCGCGGACAGGTGCGATTGTGGGCCAATACGTCGAGTATCACGCAGTTTCTACCAGAAGATATATCACGTTATGTGGAGCGCTTCCCTGAGGTTGGCATAGAGTTACGGGAGGAAACCAGCCAGATCATCATTGATGGTGTTCGCGAGGGCCTTACTGACTTAGGGATATTTTCCGGTCATACCGATAGCGGCGATCTGGAAACTCGTGTGTACCGTCATGACACTCTCATGGTCATCCTGCCCTCAGGACACCCCTTGGAAGGGCATGAGAAGTTAAAGCTGACTGACATCGCAGCCTATAATCAAGTCGGTCTGCAAGATGGCAGTTCACTGCAAAACCAACTCTTACACGAAGCCTCCTCGCTAGAGGAGCCACTCCGGCTTCGTGTAAGAGTGCTGAGTTTTGATGGCATTCGACGCATGGTAGAAGCTGGCTTGGGATTGGCAGTGCTGCCTGAAGGCGCTGTTATCCCTTTCCTCGAAATGGGAACCTTCACTGCCGTTAAGCTCGACGAACCCTGGGCAAAACGTTCACTGATACTGGGTTTCAGAGACTATAAATCATTGCCGGTGGTAGCCCGGACACTGATTGAATGTCTGGCTCCAGAATCCTCGTAGAACGCCTACCCAAACACATTTAGAGGCAACCTTATCGTTTCATTACGCCCTTACTCACTCTGTGTTGTAGACCAATAGCACAGAGTGAGTAAGGGCGACCGTCCCACTCGACCATGCTGCGTTCGCGATCCGATATGTCCAACCTCTTTATTGGGAAGTGGTGAAGGGAAGAAAAGTTTGCAATTCTTAATTAAAAATCAAATACGTTCGACGTAGACCCTTTCCAATTACTCACACAGTTAGGTAGATCTCATATGCCCCTCGTTAAAGAAATTTTTGATTACGTCATCATTGGCGGCGGAACAGCTGGAGCGCTGCTCACCAATCGCCTTAGCGAGAATGGCGCTAGCGTTTGTCTCCTTGAGGCCGGACCTAGTGATATCAATCCATTAATCCACATCCCTGCCGGCTATATAAAGAATGTCTATTCGAAAACACTGACTTGGGGTTTTGAGGCGGAGGCCAGTGCAGGCACGGCGGGGCGTCGATTTTCTCTGCCTCAGGGGCGAGTGCTTGGAGGTTCGAGTTCCATTAACGGCCTGAATCATAACCGAGGACAACGTGCAGACTTCGACCATTGGGCAGCGCTTGGAAATCCGGGTTGGTCCTACAACGAAGTACTTCCCTACTTTCGCCGTTCAGAGCACAAAATAGGTAAGGCTGACAAACGATACCGAGGGCTTGACGGTGAGCTATCAATCACCGACCTTGATTGGCATCATCCCGTGTCTGAAGCGTTCGTAAAAGGCGCGCAAGAACTTGGGATCCCCGAAAATCCAGACTATAACGGCGCACGGCAAGACGGTGTCGGATATTACCAACGCTGTATCAACAAAGGCTTTCGTATTTCATCGGCTCGTGCCTTTCTGGGAACAGCTAAAAAACGGCCTAGCGTAGAGGTGCGCACCAACGCCCAAGCGACAGCGATTCTTTTCGAAGGTAAGCGTGCGGTGGGCGTAAGCTACATGAAAGGTGGCCCCTCCGGGAAGGCGCACAACGTCATGGCTCGTCGCGAGGTTATCGTTTCTGCAGGAACCATCAATACCGCGAAATTGTTACAAATATCGGGTGTCGGCGACGCTAAACTACTGGCTGAGCTCGGTGTTCCTGTGGTCCATGATTTACCGGGTGTCGGCAATAATTTACGTGATCATTATGGGGTACGCATGGTGTCACGTGTAAAAGGTATCCGCACGATAAACAGTATGGCACAAGGCCCACGACTGCTGCTGGAAATTGGCCGCTGGTTGCTCCGTAAACCCAGCCTATTGGCGGTCAGCCCTTCTCTTGCCCATGCTTTCTGGAAGTCGGATGAGACAATGGACAAACCCGACTTGCAGTTTGTGTTCTCGCCAGCAAGTTTCCGTGAGGGCGTGGTGGGTTTGCTCGATAAAAAGCCAGGGATGACAACGGGAGTGTGGCAAGAGCGACCAGAAAGCACAGGTTTCGTTCGCGCCCGTTCTTCGAACCCATTCGACACCCCCATTGTGCAGCCCAATTATTTGGCTAACGAGAAAGATCAGCAAGTGTTGCTTGCAGGAATGCGCCTCGCACGACGACTAATGCGTACTTCTACTCTTGCGCCCTACTTTGACCATGAGACTGCGCCGGGTGATGATGTGCAGACAGACGAGGAACTCCTAGATTTTGCACGCAAAAACGGTACCACGGTCTATCACCTCATTGGCACGGCACGCATGGGGCCTGATTCGGATCCCGAAGCCGTCGTCGACGCTCAACTGCGCGTCCATGGGCTTGATGGGTTGCGCGTCGTTGACGCCTCCATTATGCCATCGATGCCTTCGGCAAATACCAACGCGGCGACACTCATGATCGCAGAAAAGGCTTCCGATATGATTAGAGGGTTAACGCCTCTTGCGCCAGCCGAAAACATCGCGAACGAAGAGGCCACGGAAACTCTCTGTTGATCGTTTTTTGAGCCTCTCGGGACTGAGATACCTCTTTCCCATGAAAGGTTCAAGTAGTCGGCTGAGGTAGACGCCAGATGCGCTGACAGGCAACCCTTCGCCTTCGAAACGCATCCGATTTTATTTCTTCTCACTATGCCGGTTTCCCGGCTCTCAGGCGCGCTTTTCTAACCTTGAAACGGACGTATACAGACGATGTTCACCACAGCGAACATCGTCTGTATGCCATGGTTTTGTCGCACCCAAAATCTAGCGCTCACACCAAGACCTGGCAGTCACATCAAGATCTTGCACTCACATCGAGATCTTGCGCTAACAATAGCGGCAACGTATTTCGGTAACGGGGGCATCGTTATTGAACGCTTCGGGAGTCATTCCTTACCCATTATGATCAAGTCATAGATAACAATGACAAGGACAGAGGTGTATTGATGAAAGCTGGTTTTGTGGGCGTTGGTCAAATGGGTGGCCCTATGGCTGTCAATCTGGCTTCAAGCGTTGAGGTAATTGCATACTGTCGAAATAAATCCGTTCGTCAGTCTCTCGCAGTATCTGGGGTGGTCACTACGGAAAATTTGCAGGACGTCGCAGAAGCAGACGTTATTTTCTTGTGTTTACCTAGCGCGAACGTCGTCGAACAGGTTCTTTTTGGCGCAGATGGATTGGCTGACGTTTTACGTCCGGGAACGGTTGTTGTTGATACCAGCACCGTCGAATACAGCACGACGATTTCTATTTCAGAGAAGCTTGCTTCACTTGATGTGAAGTTTGTGGATGCGCCCGTATCCGGTATGAGAGCACGCGCTGAAGATGGCACCCTAACCGTCATGTGTGGCGGCGACCAAAGCTTGGTTGAGGATCTCAACCCGCTTTTTTCCAGCATGGCATCAAAAATCCTGTATATGGGCCCGATTGGTAGTGGGCAACTCACCAAACTGATTAATCAGCTGCTCTTTGATATCAACGCCGCAGCCTTGGCCGAGATCCTGCCGCTGGCGGTCAAGCTTGGGCTTGACCCAACCAAAGTCGGGGATGTTGTTAATAGCGGAACCGGACGAAGCTATGCGTCAGAATTCTTCATTCCCAATGTCTTAAAAGGGATCTTTGATAAAGGATACCCCTTAGAGCATGCCTACAAAGACTTGATCAGTGGGGCTGAAGTATCGGCACAACATCAAATACCAACACCTGTCTTATCGGCTGCAACAGCAACGTATCAAATGGCATTACTTAACGGACATGGCGCAAAAGATAAAGGCGCAATGATCCGCGTCTTCGAAGACCTGCTCAATGTCAAATTTCGCTCCGACAATACGGAAGGAGATTCTAAATGACAAAAGAACGTGGATTAAAACGCAACCTAACCAACTACGGTGACAAAGAGTTCGCGACCTATTTGCGTAAGTCTTTTGCGCGTTCAATGGGTATTTCGAAAGAAATGCTGGATAAGCCCATTGTCGGCATCGCAATGACACCTTCGGGTTTTAATAGCTGCCATAGAGGCATGCCTGAACTCGTAGATGCCGTATCAAGAGGCATTCTCGCGGCAGGTGCCCTTCCTCGCCCATTCCCTACCATCTCACTCGGTGAAGTTTTTCTCAGCCCCACCAGCATGGTTTATCGCAACCTGATGGCAATGGACACAGAAGAAATGGTGCGTGCTCAGCCTATGGACGCAGTGGTGATGATCGGCGGATGTGACAAAACCGTACCTGCCCAATTAATGGGGGCAGCTTCCGCTGATATTCCAACGATTCAACTCGTGACGGGGCCAATGTCTACGGGTCGCCATCGAGGGGAGCGTTTAGGGGCCTGTACAGATTGCCGTCGCTTTTGGGGGAAATACCGCGCTAACGAGATTGATACGGCCGAGATCACTGAAATTGAAGGCAAATTATCAACGACCTCTGGCACCTGTGGAGTCATGGGTACCGCCAGTACAATGGCCTGTATAGCAGAAACGCTGGGGATGTCTCTGCCCGATACTGCGGCGATTCCATCGGTGCATTCAGAACGTTTGGTCGCCGCTGAAGCAAGCGGTCACGCCATCGTCCAACTTATTGATAACCAGATTCTTCCTAGTGAAATCATTACTGAAAAATCGGTTGAGAACGCCTTTCGCGTCCTCATGGCCATCAGCGGCTCAACCAATGCGATCGTTCATTTAACGGCTGTCGCAGGTCGATTGGGTATCAAAATCTCTGATGAGCGACTCAATGAAATTTCTGATGAAACCCCAGTTCTGGTGAATTTAAAACCCGTTGGTGAAGGTTACATGGAAGATTTCTATGCTGCGGGTGGCCTTCGCGCCGTGTTACACGAGATTAAGCACCTGCTTCACCTTGATACCATTAACGTTCTCGGGCAAACCCTGGGAGAGATCCTTGAAGAGCCGATGGATTGGGTTGATCGAACCTATATCAAGTCACTCGATGATCCGGTCTCCAACGTGGGCGGATTGATTTCGGTGAAAGGTAACATCGCCCCAGACGGCGCGATATTCAAACGTGCTGCAGCCACGCCTGAACTGTTTGAAGTTGAAGGTCGAGCCGTGGTGTTTGAAAATTTAGAAGACCTAGCAAACCGCATCGATGACCCTGATCTTGATGTAGAAGCCAACGATATTCTGGTGTTGAAAAACGCAGGCCCAGTCGCTGCTGGCATGCCCGAAGCCGGATATCTCCCCATTCCAAAGAAGCTTGCTCAACAAGGCGTGAAAGACATGGTGCGCCTATCCGATGCGCGCATGTCAGGAACCGCATTCGGCACCATTCTTCTTCATATCTCACCTGAAGCCGGTATTGGCGGCCCATTAGCGGCAGTTGAAAACGGCGATCGCATTCAATTTTCCGTGAGCAAAAAGCGAATAGAGCTATTGGTCGATGACAAGACAATAGAGATGCGTTTGAAAAACAAAGAACCCCTGAAGATGCCTGAACGCGGCTACCGGGCGCTATATAGCAAAACGGTTTTACAAGCCCCGGATGGTTGTGATTTTGATTTCCTTCGTCATACATCAGCTGATTCCTGATGCCGTCCTCAACATATAATTTTCTAGGAAACTAAGATGAACCTTTTCGCCAAACTCAAGCAGCGTGAACAAGAAGGCACTCCCATTAAGGTCGGACTGATCGGGGGCGGTAAATTCGGGACCATGTTTTTATCGCAAGTCGCTCGCTTGCCTGGTATTCACGTTGTTGGTATTGCAGACTTATCACCAAGCGCTGTTCAATCAAATCTCGAACTCGTTGGCTGGCCGAAAGAATCCTATGCTGCAGCGACTTTAGACGAGGCCGTCAACAAAAGGTCGACGCATGTCACCGATGATTGGCGTAGCCTGATCGAGCAGCCTGAGATTGAAATAATCATTGAAGCGACAGGCAATCCAATGGCCGCTGTCGAGCACTGTCTTGGCGCTTTTCGTCAAAATAAACATGTCATCAATGTAACGGTTGAAGCTGATGCCTTTTGTGGTTATGGGCTGGCATTAAAAGCCAAGGAAGCAGGCGTTATCTACAGTATGGCTTATGGTGATCAACCCGCATTAGCGTGTGAGTTGGTAGACTGGGCCCGCGCCAGCGGATTTAAGGTGGTTGCGGCAGGACGTGGTCATAAATGGTTACCTCATTATCGCCATTCTACGCCCGACACGGTTTGGGACCATTGGGGGTTGACCGCAGAACAGGCAAAACGCGGTCGTTTGAACCCAAAAATGTTCAATGCATTTCTGGATGGTTCAAAACCTGCTATTGAATCGGCAGCCATTGCAAATGGCACAGGACTGGATGTTCCGACGAACGGACTGCTCTTCCCCCCTGGCTCCGTCGATGACATCCCTACCCTCATGCGCCCTAAAGAGCTAGGCGGCGTTCTCGAACGCGCAGGAATGGTGGAAGTTGTGTCTTGTCTAACATTAGACGGAAAACAAATCCCAAATGACATTCGAAAAGGTGTTTGGGTATGTATCGAAGCAGACACGGATTACCACAAGAACTGTTTTGAAGAATATAAAGTGGTCACCGATCCATCCGGCAGGTACATGGTGAACCATAAACGCTGGCATTTGATCGGGCTTGAACTCGCCATCTCGGTCGCATCTGTTGGGCTACGTAGAGAGGCGACTGGCTTTGCCACATCATTTAGAGCAGACGTTGTCGCTATTGCAAAAAGAAACCTCGCGGCAGGCGAAACACTTGATGGTGAAGGCGGTTACACCGTTTCGGGAGGATTACGCCCAGCGTCCATCTCCGTTGAAAACCGATATTTGCCGTTGGGTCTTGCGCATAATGTCATCCTGAAGAATACAGTTCAGGAAGGCCAGCCAGTGAAATGGGATGATGTGGATATCGATATGACGACCGCCGCTTATAAACTGCGCAAAGAGATTGAATTAAAATACGTGTAGTCAGGACAACGCTTTTTGCTCTGGCAAATATCGTAGATGAGTCAATTGAGCAAACAGACTATCAGTCCGTCCGCAGGCCAATAAACAGGCCTGCGGATGAACACAGCGCCCAAGCAAAAACTCCGACTCAGTAACACCCTCCCCCACAACACTCCCATCATCAAAGCCATGTTCGATGTCATTAGATGCTCTCAAAGGAGCACGAAACAAAGTGGTTTTATCGAATGCCTCAATGGGTCATACCGTAGAGAGTTATTGAACGCTTACTTGTTTGACTATCTCGAGCAGGTACGAGATATGGCAAGGGTATGGGTATGGAATTAAAAAAAAGAACAACAGGCTGCAAATAAATCGCGTTAAATAAATGCATTATTCGTAAAGTACATATAAAGCAAACAGAGTGACCCGCATTGCGATAACAAAACAATAAATTACATTTGGTTTCCATTGCGCCAAACTCACTTCACGCAAATACACTTAATTTCAGAAATTATATTACGCATCGAAATAAAAACACCAATCAACATTTCCTTTTCACCAAGCACATAAATACACTAAAAAGGAAAAAACATGATCAAGAAAATTTGTCTGTCTGCTGCTTTAATGGCTCTTCCATCACTCTCTGTGGCTGAAGAGTCGACCATTATCAACGGATTAGATTTTGGGCCTTTGGCTGGTTTGGTTGGAACATGGAAGAGTGTCGACTCAGGTGGCGTTGATGTCGCCCCAGGGCAAGAAGGCACCAAGCAAGGTAAAGGTGGCCCGTCGGTGAAGCCTTTCTATGAAACCATCACATTTACCGCTGCTGCAGATGCAACAAATGCAAGCGACCAGTACCTAGTCTCGCTTTACTACGAGCAAGAGGTATTCAAAAAAGAAGATAATGCCAAGTTCCATGACCAGCGTGGCTACTTGATTTATGACAAAGTGAATCAGGTCGTTTACAACTCATTTTGTGTACCACGCGCAGTGTGCATTGTGACTCAAGGAGATGCTGGGAATCATATTCAGTTTTCCACAGCCAAAGAGGGAATGGCGCAAAGCCAGTATATGTTTGAGAATGCAACAACATCTGATTTTACAATGGTGTTAGACTTTTCCGAGAAAGATATTCTTCGATACACACAAACTACAAGTCTCAATATTTATGATAAGCCTTTCTCTCATAGCGACTCGAGTACGCTAATGAAAATTTCTAACCCAAACAGCCCAAAGACATAATAAATACATCACACAGGGGAAGCATTAACCATTCATGAAAACATATTAAATATATAATCACATCACATGATCATTCCATATTAATTATTATGCATCATATGTGTCATACCCAATAGACCTGAATCCTGCATCTTCAGGTTGTTTGGGTATAATGTTTCGCTCTAAAGAAAATAGAGAGCATTATTTTATATAAGGCAAAAAATGAAGACCGAGATCTGTTTCGGGTTTTATTCCACTAGGAAAAGCAAAAACCAGCACCCCATACAGAACGGTATCAGAAAGTGAATAACTACAGAAAGAGGAAGAGTCATCTTACGAGAAGTTGCTGAATTGACTGGTTATAGCCGATAAGTTTGTCCGCTAATCTCATCGGCAACGGTAAATAACAGTGTGGCAAAAATCAGTAGTTGTCGATTGGTCCTTGCTGAGTATTGATTGCACTTTGCTCTTTGACGTGCAGTTCCACATAAAGGGGAGCCGAAATGCCAGAAACTGCCACAAAGATGATTAAAGACATCACCCACTGTGGGTTTTTTGGCATATAGCTAACACGCGCGTAGCTTAACGTTAGGTAAGTGATAGCAACAAAGCCAGCGAGCATACTGCAGGCTAAGACGTAGTCGTTTGTGATTACCGCTAACATAGACTGTGAAACATTCATTTGATTTGGGGTCTGCATTTATAAGGGGGCGAGATGGTAAATTTTTGTGACTGAAATCACAAGAACATATTCATGCGGAAATCAAAATGAAATTTTTAGGGCCGATCAGTAGGGGTTGAAAGCGAACATTCGGTCCAAGGCTCGACACTCTCTAACGAGGAGTTGATGATGCACCGGCGTCTCAATCACCAAAGCCAACGGAAAGCACAAGAGTGAGCAAGCCGGCACCAAAGCGTAAATCGCTTTAGATAGATGACATAAGCGATCGGCAATAGCCGACCGTAAATTTATAGAATGCTCGCAAGTGAATGTAGACTTTCATATTAAAGAGTTACATTACAATTACGTTTTATATCCATGGCGTTAGTTTGTCATTCAATCAATGAAAGACAACACCTAAACCGTCTGAGGAAACATCAAGAACCGTTTAGCGCGTGGATCTTGGATTCATGCTCGGCATGCCCCTCATGTGGCGCCATCTTAACCTGAAAATTGTGTGCCTTAATTCCCGCTGCCTGAAAGCGTATTGCGATTCCCGTACGAATATCACTGGCAAGATTCCAAGCTCTTGAAGCTGAATTGGTCCAACCCGCCACCCAGCATTGATAGGCATCTTTCTCGAGGTCCATGACCCAGAATGCAGGCGCATCCTGAGAAATAAAATGCTGACTGTCTTCCACTGCCTCAATCGCCATCTGTCGTACTTGCTCTAAATCATTTTCGTAAGAAGTATAAAACTCTACGTGAACCCAGATATAGGGATCGTTGTAAGTGAAGCTTTCCAACTCAAGTGACAGCATTTTGTTGCTGGGAATGATCAGGCGCTTCCAGTTCCATAGCTTGATTATCGTGTGGTTTAAGCTGATGTCCTCAACCGTACCATATTGATTGTCAACCACAACGGTATCCCCTACCCGAATTGCCTTAGAAAGAGATAGAACCACACCAGCAATAATATTTTCAATAACAGGCTTAGCTGCAAACCCCAGAACCGTGGTAGAAACAGCAACAACAATAGAAACCAAAGCAGCAGGTATCGAGTTTAGAAAAGGAAACGATAACGCAATACCAAACACAACAAAGATGAAGAAAAAGGCTATCTTGCTGATAATGGAAAAACGATTCTCAATTTTCTCTACCGCTGCATCAATTTCTTCAGGCTTTCCCGGTACTTTCGGAGATGTAGTCTGGACGCTATTAAAGTTCTTAAGACGCCGGAGCCTTTTTTCACGGTTTGATTTTGATTTTAGTAGCGCAGTAGCCGCCCACCAGATAACAACTACCCCGATAAGGCAGACTGTACCAAGATAGATATAAAGATTGTCTATCACCATACCCGCACCATTTTCTGTTTATTGCCCAAGAACAAACACGCCAAGATCGCCAAAGTTCTTCTCCCTATCAACAATGACAATGACCTAAGAAATCCAACACGATGGGATAGCTCGGGCTGTGTTCAGAACGCTTTTGATAAACCAATCAAAAATGCTATCTGCATGTTAGGCCTCAAGGAGCAAAATGACCAGCATGAACGTGGTCACCTTAATTTCTTAGCGTCGCACTGTCATGGCATCTGGCAAAAAGTATCTTCTAACATTTGGTAAAAAAGCCTGAATCAGGCATTAATTCAAGCCGCGCTTCTGAAAGCGGTCGTTCCATTTACCGTTGTTTTCAACGTTGCACCTCTCCTCTGTGTCGAAGGTGACATGTCGCGTGAAGTCTTTCAATTTGATATCTATAACGTTGAGCTTTTCTTTGATGAACGCTAGCAGCACATCGGTGTCTGCATTGGCTAAATGCGCATTGGAATCAAAAACGACCACTATATTGAGAGAAATGGGAAAACTATCATAGTTAGCAAAATGCGTAAGCCATTCAAAGCCTTCATGTTGTTGCTGAGCAATGTCACATACCTCCGTCAGTACTTCCCTAAGCGAGTTATCTATTTTCTTGTCTGTTTTTCTCACTCAAAAAACCCCTTTACCAGTAAGAATCTAAAATTGCAGGTCGTTGGATGAAATTTCCAATGCCTTCTAGTACACGCGCCAAATCTTGGTTGCATGGTAAACACCATGCAACCCAAACTCCACGACCAATAAAAATAGTCTGGATTTTTGGAGCGTTCATTTCTATATCTGACAGCTTCACGTTGATTGGATATGGGCCCTATGACTCGCTTATGAAACCTCACAATTGAAGAGGCCGGATATACTTACTTCATAGTGATGACATAGAGGAAACAACATGACGAAAAACAGAGAAAGTGATGGTACTGCGAATGTTTCACCAACGGATGCACACGAACGCCGCGCTGCTAAACCCGTTATCTGTTACGCCACAAGTTCTCTGCCTCCCTTTGATGTCAATTTTTATCACACAGCGAGAGTTTCAGCCACTCGCACTGTTTTACTAGAGATCCCACCAAGAGAGGCACGCTGCTTTGTCGTTCCCGAGGGGTGTTTTTTCCGTATATCCTGCCAGCACGGCTCACAAGTTGGGGATTTGAATCTCTGGCAACGAGATGATCTCAGTGAACACTTTTTCAGTGGAAAAACCCGACAACTGCATGCCACCCATCTAACCACCGGTGACAGATTGTGGAGCAACATGCCTTATTTACGGCCAATAGCAACGATTACGGATGATTCATTGAGTTGGTATGGATGGGATGATGATGGCGCGGGCATACATGATGTGATTGGAACGCGTTGCGACCCCTACACGCACAATCGGCTCCATGGAGAAAACTACCATCATTGCTGCCACTCTAACCTCACCCGTGCACTGGCGGATAAACGAGGCATCAGCCAAAAAGACGCAGAAACACACATTCATGATGTATTAAATGTGTTTATGTGTACGGGTTTTACCAAGGATTCGCACCAATATTTTATGAAAGCCAGCCCAGCGCGCAAAGGAGATTATATTGAGTTCTTTGCCGAAACCGATTTGCTTGGAGCACTTTCAGCATGTCCAGGGGGAGATTGCAGCAGCACCCATTCCAGTGATGACGCGCAGTGCTATCCGCTGACCGTAGAGGTATTCACCCCAGAAAAACAATCGCTTGATACGTGGCAACCCTTCCAACGTAGTGAGTATATTGCTAAATAGCTCACATTAACCCTTGGCACAGCAAGTTGAAACTGACGCCTTAGCGTCAATGTTTAATAACATTGACGTGATACTTATTTATCGGCACGTAAATTCACTTCGACCATGATGGCTCTGGTCAACACAAAGACTCTTAGCGCTTCCCCTTTGACGTCACCATTAACTTCTCAATATTTCATGATGTTACTTTAAAAAATCATCTGTAAAAGCTTTCATCTTTCTTGACTAACAACACCCTCTCACTTTTCTCCTCTGCTCACACCGCTCTACAAAATCTTAAGTTGAACTCTCGTTTTATGAATTGCTTCTACTGTTCTTGTTCGTATGTCAACGCATGCACTACTCTTACTAATGACTCTAATAATTAACATTTTTACAACTTTTAATATTCATTCTTATTTTTGTGCTTAGTTTGGAGAAATACGACTATGAGCGAAGTCAAACTTCCATTTGGTGCAAATGTCCTATTTGTCAGTGGCGCAGCTTCTCTCAATCAACTCTCAACAAAAGTTGAAGTTGAAGTCGGTAAACACCTCAATAAGGGTCAAATACTTAACGTAGAAAGTGACACTATCATTGCTTTTCAGGATGACAACGGAAGACCATTCATCTATAGCAATAGCGATATACATACTTTAAGCGACGTACTTAGCTCAGATAATTCCCTCAATGTCGGCGATCAGGATATCGCTCAAATTATCGAGTCAATCATTAGTGGACAAGACCCAACTCAAACTGACGAGAATACAACAGCATCAGGGATGACAGTAACGAGCACGGGGACGCATGGCTTTTATGCTCTTAGCCGGGATGCTAACGAAACCATTGCCAGTGCTGGTTATGATACCAAGGCTTATGATGGTGATGAGACCGCAGCAAACACACAAGAACAACAGACTTCAAACTTCTTCGTTAAACCAGAACTAGATGTTTCAGTTGATGCGCTGACAAAAGACAGCACGCCAACAATAACCGGTACGACTAATCAACCATCCGGTTCCAGTGTCCAAATAACTATTACTGATGCGGATGGAAATATCCAAACTATCACTGCAATCGTTCAAGCTAGTGGTAGTTTCTCTGTAGATGTTCCTCAAGGTTTAACTGACGGACAGTTCTCAATTACTGCATCCCTTGTTGATTCTCAAGGTAGCCGTGTTGTGGCATCTGCTTCAGGAATTATTGATACTACCGCCCCCGGTGAAGGCACTGGCTCGGGCGGCACTGATGATTTGCCTCTCATAGCGATCCCTGAAGCCATCGGCGGTGTCGGCGAGACAGAGGTCTCAGACGGAATTGAAGTACAGGTCACCCCGCCCACAGGCACAAAACCCGGCGACACCATCACCCTCACGGTCACACAACCCGATGGCGATACCACCTCAGTCACCGCTACCGTCCCGAACGGTTGGATAAGTGGCAGCAGTGTGCCTATCATCGTCTCTCCTGAGGCATTAGGCGGC
The DNA here is from genome assembly GCF_028683095.1 of Enterovibrio gelatinilyticus. Lineage (GTDB taxonomy): Bacteria > Pseudomonadota > Gammaproteobacteria > Enterobacterales > Vibrionaceae > Enterovibrio > Enterovibrio gelatinilyticus. The sequence continues at coordinate 309,069 of NZ_JAJUBC010000001.1, forward strand.
GGCAGACGTCGTTTGCCTGATGAGGGTGACTACACCATTACCGCCACCGTCACGGATTCGGCGGGAAACACCTCGGCACCCAGCGCCAACGCTGACTTCAGCATTGATACCACGGCCCCTGGTGAAGGCACGGGCGTGGGCGGCACCGATGAATTACCACTCGTGGCGATCCCTGAAGCCTCCGGCGGCGTCGGCGAGAACGAGGTCTCTGATGGTATTGAGGTACAAGTCACGCCCCCCACAGGGACCGAACCCGGCGATAAGATCACGGTCACGGTCACGCAACCCGATGGCGATACCTCCGCAGTCACTGCGACCGTCCCAAATGGCTGGACAGGCGGCACCAGTGTCTCTGTGACTGTTTCGCCAGAAGACTTAGGGGCAAGCAGCGGACAATTGCCTGACGAAGGTGGTTACACGATTATCGCCACCGTCACGGATTCGGCGGGAAATACATCGGCGTCTAGCACCGATGCTGATTTCACCATTGACACAACCGCACCCGGTGAAGGCACGGGCGTGGGCGGTACCGATGAACTGCCTTTGGTTGCGATCCTCGAATCCACCGGCGGTATCGGCGAGGCTGAAGTCTCTGACGGCGTTGAAGTACAAATAACGCCCCCCACAGGTACCGAGCCCGGCGACACTATCACTGTCACGGTCACGCAACCCGATGGTGATATCACCTCGGTCACTGCGACCGTTCCAAATGGCTGGACAAGCGGCACCAGTGTGTCTGTCACCGTTTCGCCAGAAGATTTAGGGGCCAGCAGCGGTCAATTACCTGACGAAGGCGATTACACGATTTCCGCCACCGTCACGGATTCTGCGGGAAATACATCGGCATCTAGCACAGATTCCGATTTCACCATTGATACCACTGCCCCCGGTGAAGGCACGGGCGTGGGCGGCACCGATGAACTGCCTCTTGTGGCTATCCCCGAAGCCTCCGGCGGCGTCGGCGAAAACGAAGTCTCTAATGGCATCGACGTCCAAGTGACCCCTCCCACAGGCACAAAACCCGGCGATACGATCACTGTCACGGTGACACAACCCGATGGGGATATGACTCAAGTAATTGCCACCGTCCCGAATGGCTGGGCTGGCGGGAGTAGTGTGTCAGTTACCGTTTCGCCAGAAGATTTAGGGGCCACCAGCGGGCAATTGCCTGACGAAGGTGATTACACGATTACTGCCACCGTCACGGATTCGGCGGGAAATACATCAGCATCTAGCACAGATTCCGATTTCACCGTTGATACCACTGCCCCCGGTGAAGGCACGGGCGTGGGTGGCACCGATGAACTGCCACTCGTGGCGATCCCTGAAGCCTCCGGCGGCGTCGGCGAGAACGATGTCTCTAACGGCATCGATGTCCAAGTGACGCCACCGACAGGCACAAAACCCGGCGACACCATCACTCTTACCGTCACGCAACCTGACGGGGACACCACCACGGTCACCGCAACCGTCCCAAATGGCTGGACAGGCGGCGACAGTGTCTCTATTACCGTTTCGCCAGAAGATTTAGGGGCCACCAGCGGGCAATTGCCTGACGAAGGCGATTACACGATTACCACCACTGTGACTGACTCCGCGGGTAACACCTCGGCATCTAGCTCAAGCTTTGACATCACGGTTGATACAACGTCATCCGCGACACCCACAGTTACTATTACTGACGACGCAAACAACGATGGTTTAGTCAATAGCCAAGAACATGGGAGTGATGATGTTCAGCTGACAGTCTCCGTTGACCATGGGGATTTTTCGACTGGCGGTTTAGTCACGGTCGTTGTCAATAATGACGGCGTCGTTCGAACCGAAAACCTCAAACTCGTTAGCGGTTCCTTGCAACATGAAGATGGCTCAGCCGCATCCGATTATAGCTATAACAATGGCACCATTTCCTGGAACGAGGTGGTCGCTGCTGGAGACAGTATTTCCGTCAATGCTACACAAACAGACTCTGCTGGAAATGTTTCAAGTTCTGGTACTGATTCTGCCCTCGCGACACAAGCGAGCAACGACGCTTCGTCTACACAAGAAGACGTTGCACTAAATGGCAATGTACTCACCAATGATCTTGGCAACTCCAGTGTCACCAGCTTTCTGGTAACAGGTTCTTCAACCGTTTATACCGCAGGTCAAACCGCCGTTATTTCAGGCATGGGATCATTCGCATTAAATGCCAACGGAAGCTACAGCTTTACACCTGAAACTGATTGGAACGGTACCGTTCCAGATGTGACCTACACGACCAATTCCGGTGACACCGCCACTGTTGGCATTACCGTCACAGCCGTTGATGATTCAGTAGATGCTGTAGATGACACTTATTCAATGAACGAGGACGATACGCTTGTTCTAAACCTTCTGGGGAATGATCAAGCCCCTGATGATGGGCTTGAAATAACACACATCAACGGCATTGCACTCACTGGTAGCGCTGAAAATATCGCCGTGAGCAACGGCACCGTTGTGATAGATGCTGACGGCAGTATGAGCTTTAAACCGGACGCAAATTATTTTGGTTCAGTCAGTTTTAATTATCAGGTCAAAGATAGTGATGGTTCTAGCGATACGGCCAGTGTGAACATCACGGTTAACAGCGTTAATGATGGTCCAGATGCTGTTGATGACACAACCATATTGACGGACGCCGGTGCCTATACCACTGGGTATTCAGGTCCAGCCAACGATACGACGAGGGTTGAATCTAATGGCTCAAATGCAGTCGAAGACTCCGCTTATCTAACCACAACCAAAGCGGATGGCAGCTATACCGTCGTATGGAGAGGATGGAATGGCAGCTATAGCGGTGATAATAAAGTCTTCTTGCAGAGTTTTAATGCAGATGGCTCATTGCAAGGCGATCAGGTTCAGTTGGGCTCTAGACAAAAAATCGAGTCTCCTCAGGTAACCCAACTTAATGACGACGGTGATCTATTAGTCACCTGGACGGGATACAATAATAGCGCGACATTGAATACCCACTCCTATGCCCAAGTGGTATACGCAGACCCCAGCGCACATGGCGGTGCGACCACAGGACCAGAAATCGATCTAGGTACATCGGCGCTCAGATGTGTCACCTCTGAGCATTCAGAAGATAACAGTATGCTGGTCTGGGTAGATAACTTTACCTTGTACATGCAAGTGCTAGACAGTTCCGGCGACAAAGTTGGCTCAGCGCAAGTCGTCGGCTCCGTTTCCGCCAACAGCAATGGCTATCCCATTGTATCTAATCCTGAAATCACGGTTCTCGACAACGGTAACTATGTCGTTTCTTGGAGCCAAGGTTCAACGGCAACCGCGACCAACACCGCCATGTTTTCTTCCACTGGCAGCAAAATTGGCAGCACTCAAACACTAAACATTGGCGGCACTAACGGTAATGCAGATCAAGAAACTAATATCGTCAGCACTGGCGACGACAACTATGCGGTTGTTGGGTCAAGCGGTGGTGTCGTAACACTCACACTGATTGATGCGACCACTAACGCGCCCATTGCCGGTTCAACCCAGACCTTGAATTTAGCTGGCACCACTGGCAACGACATGCCATCCATCACCAATATAGGGACGGACGGCGAATTTGTTGTCGTGTGGCGTGGCATTGAAAGCGGTGAGTGGTACACCTACATCCAGCACTTTGATGCAAACGGCGTGAAAGACTTACCCACCGAGAAGTTCCACGCCCCAGGCGGCCATGGCCCAGCAAAAGTGGTTGGTGTTGGTGATGATGGCGACTATGTCATTGTTTGGTCGAGCATTAACGGAAGCGGAAACTACGACGTACATACCCAGAAGTACAATGCGGATGGGACAAAAGATGGGTCAGAATTGACGTTCACCGGCCAGAAAGTGAACGAGAATGACCTGAATTTTGACATTATCCCTATTGGAGATAACGGTGCCTACGCGATCTCGTTTCTAGGAACGGATTCTGACGCCAATGGCGGTGATTACACAACATATATCGGTCATGTAGATGAGAATGGCAGTAAAGTCGTCACCTACCCCGATGGCAGTTCTGGTGACTTCACTGTCGCCACAGATACAGTGATTAGTTCGGGTACATACACAGTCACCTATAGCACGGGAACCTTGTACGCAAACGGTACTGCCTACCCAAGCGGCAGTCAGGTTCCGGCAAATGAATGGGTAAATGTGACGCTAGTGGGCGCGGTTGCCGCGGACTATGACTTGGTCGTCACCGCAGCCGAAGCGATCACCACCGATGAAGACACTGCCCTAGTGATTAATGTGTCCGATCTGTTACTGAATGATACCGATCTCGAAGGCGATACACTTACTGTTGTTTCAGTTCAAGCCCCCGAAAACGGCACTGTCACTCTCAATGGCGATGGCACCATCACCTTTACCCCAACGGCTGATTACAGCGGGCCAGCAAGCTTTACCTATACCGTCAGTGATGGAGAAGGTGGAACCGACACGGCCACTGTCAACTTGAACGTAACACCAGATGCCGTCGATGCAGTGAATGACGACTACACACTGAATAATGGAGGATCTGTTGCTCTCGACTTGATCAGCAATGATACGTCATCAGATAGCGGTCTCGAAGTCACACAAATCAATGGCGTCGCCTTAACTGGAGGCGCACAAAATATTGCCGTAGATAATGGCTCAGTCGTCATTGCTGGCGATGGCAGCATGAGCTTTGTTCCAGACAGTAACTTTTATGGACAGATTGACTTTGACTATCAGGTTCAAAGTGATAATGGCGACTCTGACACAGCGACAGTGACCATTGCCGGTGACGCAAACAAACCCACACTTTCTGTCGTGAACACAAACACCGATAACGAAGTCGGTGAGTCATTTTGGGCAACATTTACAATAAGTCTCAGTGACGCCGTCACTGAGCCCACAAAGGTCAAGGTCTCACTGCTTCTGGGAGTTGGCTACGACGTCAGTAATGAAGATCTAGGCAAATATGAATATTGGACGGGGTCAACGTGGGCAAATTTCAAAAACGGAAGTGAACTTACCTTATCAGCATTTCAAACTGAACTTAACGTAAGAACCCAGCCCATCAATGACTCTAAAGCGGAAAGTGCAGAGACACTCATCGTCAGGGCGGAACCCATTGCATCAGAAACCAACATTCAAAGCGGTCAAGCTGAAGACACCGTCGTTATCGTTGAATCTTATGACATCGATACAAGTGGCCTTAATTCAGGTTTTGTGCATTGGCATATTGACGCAGATGGAGTCCAACATGTCATGGGTAACCGATGGCATCCCAATGAAAAGGTCACTCTCAACGGTCCTGATGGAAGTGAAAAAGTGGTCTATGCCGATAGTGATGGCTTCTTCCATGAAAGCGGCGTGGACTATTACACCTCAGCAGGCACACTCTCTGCCCAAGGCGAATCTAGCGGAAACTCTAAAAACAATATCGAAATCACTCCCAGCATCACCCCTATCGTTCTTGATCTGGACGGCGACGGAATAGAGACCTCTGATGTAACTGAAAATCCAGTCAACTTCGACTATGACGGAGATGGACAGGCCGTTAACACTGGTTGGGTCTCAGGAGGAGATGGTTTACTGGTCCGTGACATCAATAAAGACGGTGAAATCAACGACGGTTCGGAACTCTTTGGGTCGAACACCGAGCTCCAAGATGGAACCAATGCAGCAGATGGTTACGAAGCATTAGCCCAGCATGACACCAATGCAGACGGCATCATTGATCAAAACGACACAATCTACTCGGAACTCGGTGTCTGGGTTGATACAAACATGGATGGCAAAACCGACGAAGGAGAACTTCTAAGTTTGGAAGAGGCTGGAGTCGCTTCGATTAGTCTTGATGCTCAAACCACCGACGACACACAGAACAATAACACCATAGGTAAAACATCCACCTACACCACTACCGACGGTGAAGAGCGCGCAGCTGCGGACGTCTGGTTTGCCACCCAGCAAACTGGAGAGGAAGAAACAAATATTGCTGGTTTGGTCGAGGAGCACAGTATCAGTGGCTTAGATAACAGTGAACTTGTCTGGAACAGCGATAACGTTGATGACCAACCTTGGTCTGACACGGTAACTGACTTCACGGTGGGTGAATCTCATCTTGACCTATCTGACTTAGTGACAGACCACGAAGACAACCTTCTTAGCGAAGCAGATGTTGATATGTTCGAGCAAGACGGCTCATTGGTGCTCAGGGTAGACACAGATGGTGACCATGCGTGGAACCAAGAGATCATTCTTCAGGACGTGTCGTTACAAGACATTGTCGATGAAAACGGAATGATCAAAAACGGCGTGTTTGGTGATGACAATACGAAAGAGCTCTTCCAAAAGGCAGCAGCGACAGATGTTGTAGAGAACACGCCAACGCTATTGGACGACCCAACTGTCGATCACCACTAAAAAGGGGCCATTTATCGTGCGATTAGCTGATGATGTAAAACCGCAGTGGAGCATTCCTAGCTCAGCCCAAACCACCGCGGATCCTTTGTTGGATTGCTTGGTGATACTCACCGAGTACTACGGATCTCCGTGTTCGGGTGAAGCCCTCGTGGCTAGTTTACCAATGAGGGAGGCTCGACTTACCCCAGACCTATTTCCTCAAGCATCAGCCCGAGCAGGTCTGGTCTCTAAACTCGCGAGAAAACCGCTCAATACCATTAGTGAAATGCTAACACCCTGCATTCTTCTATTGGCAGATCAAAAAGCCTGTATTTTGCGTTCTCTGGACAGTGAAAACGAACAAGCCATTGTTCAACTGCCTGATACTGGTGGAGAAACCACGCTGAGTTTGGAAGATCTCGAAGCGCAATACGTCGGGTATTCCATCTTGATAAAGAAGCAATATCGAGGTGATAAAAGCGTCGATATACATCAGCATACGAAAAAAGGTCACTGGCTATTTTCAATGCTGTGGGAAGCGGCTCCCATATACCGTGAGGCGTTACTTGCTTCAGTGATTGTCAACATTTTTGCGTTAGTTTCCCCCCTCTTCATGATGAATGTGTACGACAAGATCCTACCCAATCAAGCCTTTGAGTCCTTATGGGTACTCGCTAGCGGTGCCGCATTGGTATTTGCCTTTGATTACATTCTTCGCTACGTCAGAAGTTCGTTGATTGATAATGCGGGAAAGAAAATCGATATTGTCGTGTCTTCTCGCTTGTTTGCCAAATCCATCGGTATACCGCTAGAAAAACGCGGCCCCAGTGTTGGAGGCATGGCAAAACAAATCAGCGAATTTGATAGCGTAAGGGAAATGTTAACCTCTACGACGGTGACGGCACTGGTCGACCTCCCCTTTGCTATCTTCTTCCTTTTTATTATCTACATTTTCGCTGGTGATTTAGCCGTCGTTCCTTTGGCAGCAGGCATCATCATTATCGGCTATGCCTTTGCTATTCAGCCAAAACTTCGAGACGCCATTGAAGAAAGCAACAAGTTTGCAGGGCTGAAAAATGGGCATTTAATTGAAAGTCTCTCTGCTATGGAGGCCATCAAAGCGAACCTCGCGGAAGGGATTGTTCAAAAGACATGGCAGCAAATGATAGCGCACTCTGCAACATGGGGATTAAAGGTCAAAAAAATATCCCAGTCAGTGTCCTACCTCGCCACATTTATTACGCAAATGACTTCAGTCGTGGTGGTGATCCTAGGGGTATATCTCGTCTCTAAAGGCGATATTTCCATGGGGGGGATCATTGCCGCAGTGATGCTCTCCGGTCGAGTCGTCTCGCCTATGGCGCAGTTAGCCAACTTGCTCACACGGTCGAATCAAACAATGAGCTCTCTTCGCCAACTCGACGCGCTCATGGACCAAAGTGACGAATTTGAAGATAAAGGTCATTTGATCAGCCGACAACAACTCAAAGGCCAGATTGAAGCCTCCGCCGTCAGTTTCACGTATCAAGACACCGAAGAGCCTGTGCTTTACCCCTCTACTCTCAAAATCACGGAAGGTGAAAGCGTCGCTATCATTGGCAAGAATGGTTCAGGGAAAACCACACTGCTTAAGATGTGCGCGGGGTTATACCAACCCACGCAAGGTAGCTTGAGATTTGACGGTATTGATTCCAAGCAAATACACCCAGCCGACCTTCGCCGAAATGTGGGTTACATGCCGCAAGACATCACACTTTTTCATGGCTCTATTCGCGACAACATCCTTTTTGGTACTCGACAAGTCACTGAACATCAACTCATCCGCGCCGTTCAACTCTCGGGGGTTAGTCAATTCACGTCTTTGGATTCTCAAGGGCTAGATAAACAAGTGGGAGAACGAGGGGAATCTCTCTCGCGTGGACAGCGCCAAGCTGTCGCTCTAGCTCGATCCATTTTGAATGACCCTTCAATTTTATTAATGGACGAACCCACGTCATCCATGGATGCATTTGCTGAAAAGCAATTCATCCGCGCTATGCATCACGTCAGCAAAGAAAGGACCTTGTTGTTGATAACCCACAAAATGTCCCTGTTGGAAATCGTCGATCGCGTCGTGGTGCTCGATAAAGGACGTATTTTTCTAGATGGCCCAAGAGAGATCGTGTTGAAGAAACTGGCTCAAGGCCAGAGATCTGCTGACGAACCACGGAGACAAGCCAACAATGAGTAAAACTAAAGACCGCGAACACATCGACATGGCAGATGACATTTATGGGGCCATGATGATGGATGTGCCCCATCGCTATCGTGTGGTTGTCTGGCTAATTATTGTCATGGTGGCCGCATTCATCACTTGGGCATCAGTGTCATCACTCGATCAAGTGACGCGAGGAGACGGAAAGGTGATTCCTTCCTCTCAAGTTCAGCTCATTCAAAGCCTTGATGGCGGTATATTGCAAGAAATGTATGTCGAAGAAGGCATGATTGTTGAAAAAGGTATGCCACTTGTTCACATTGATGACACGCGATTTCGCTCAGACGTCGCGCAGCAGGAAGAAGAGGATGCAAGCCTCAACGCAAACATCATTCGGTTACAAGAAGAATTAAACAGTATTCAACTACAGGGCTTAAACACCGCTTGGCAAGATCAAATCCAGATTGATTCTACGCCACTTGTGTTTCCCGATGACCTAAGAAATAACGAACCCGAATTGGTGAAGCGCCAGCAACTTGAATATCAAGGGCATATTGATGGTCTAAAAAATAAAATAGACATACAGTCTCGCCAAGTTCTTCAAAAACAGCAAGAAATCAAAGAACTAGCAACCAAAATAAAAACACTAGAAAGCGGGGCCAAACTGGTAGCAAGAGAATATGAGCTCACTAAACCTCTCGCCAAGAAAAAGATCGTTCCGGAAATTGAGCTTCTCAAATTACAACGCCAAGTCAATGATATTCGAGGTGAAATCGCAGCGCTCTATCAGCTCCAACCCAAACTAAAAGCGCAGCAAGACGAAGCTATGTTAAAACGACGTGAGGCCGTTCTGTTGTTCATTAATGAAAACCGGACACAGGTCAGTGAGCTGGAAGCCAAGTTATCACGCCTTCAACAGGCCAAAGTCGGTTCGCAAGACAAAGTCGACAAAGCCATCATCACCTCCCCCGTCAATGGCACCATCAAAACCATTCATATCAACACACTAGGCGGCGTTATAAAACCGGGAGATAACATTCTAGAAATCGTCCCCACCGAAGACCAACTGCTTATCGAAGCAAAGATCCAACCCAAAGATATCGCATTCCTTCGTTCTGGTTTACCCACTGTGGTTAAGGTGACGGCCTATGACTTTACGCGTTATGGCGGATTAAAAGGCAAGCTTGAACATATCAGTGCAGATACAACGCAAGACGAGAAAGGCAACAGTTTCTACCTCGTCAGGATAAGAACTGACGTTTCAAATCTCGCAGACAATGACGGGTCAGATTTACCCATTATTCCCGGCATGTTAACCAGCGTGGATATTGTCACAGGAAAACGGACGGTACTTGACTACATATTGAACCCTATTTTACGCGCAAGAGAATCAGCACTTCGAGAACGATAATGAATAGTGCCCAGGAGTTTGTATATATGCTTAATTTCATCGCTATCAAACGTTTCACTAAATTTATTGTGGGGTCTTTACCTTTTGTACTATTCATTCCAACAACAGGCTTTTCCCAGTCGTTAGAACAAGCAGTCGCCAATACTCTTGCATCAAGTCCTGAAGTACGACGAGCATTCAATGCTTACAAAGCGCAACAAGAGCAAGTAGGTCAAGCATTCTCAGGATACTTACCGACGGTAGATATCACTGCTGGTTATGGCTGGGAACAAACTGACAGCCCTTCCACTCGTGCCGGAGGTAGAGAAAATGAAGCGCTGAATCCGGGCGAAGCAGGAATTAGCATTAGACAAGTACTGTTTAGCGGCTTTCAGACTCAGAGCGAGGTCGAGCGTTCGGAAGCTGAAAAAAACTCAGCGTATTGGAACCTCGTATCCGCCTCCGAAGAGCAAGCACTAAAAGCGGTCAGAGTGTATATCAAATACATTCAAGCTAAAGAGGTCGTCTTGCTCTCTGAAGAAAATCTGAAGAGTCACAAAACCATTTATGGCCAAATTAAAGAGAAGACAGACTCTGGGCTAGGCTCAGCCGCAGACCTCTATCAAATTACTGGCAGACTGGCGCGCGCAAAATCAAATGTCATCGTAGCAAAAAACAACCTGATGGATGCGGAAAGTAACTTTGTCCGGGTTGTTAACCTTACCCCCCAAAATCTCAGCCCGCCACAACCGGATATGGCACTCATTCCCACAACACGACAGCAAGCTATCTCTGCAGCAGAAAAAGAACATCCAACACTCAAGGTTTCCAACTCCGACATTACGGCTGCCAAAAAACAACGTGAAGCGGCTAAATCGGCTTATTACCCCGAAGTGAGTCTTGAGGTAAACGGCAATTGGAATAACGATAATGGCGGAACGTTAGGTCATGATAACGACATCCGAACCATGCTGCGTGTGCGTTACAACCTCTACAGTGGTGGAAGAGATACTGCGCTTGAAAAAGAGATGGCATACCGCATTGGCGAGTCACAAGAAATCAACCAAACCGCGGTGAGAGATGTCATTGAAGGAACAACATTGGCTTGGAACGCACGTATTAATCTCATTGAGCAAATAGGCTACCTGAAAGAACATGTTGTCGCTGCGCGACAAACTCAAAGTGCCTACACACTTCAGTTTGGTTTAGGACAACGCACGTTGATCGATTTACTTGATTCGGAAAACGAAGTCTTTGAATCAAGAAAAGACTTCATCGCAGCAGAGTATGACGTTCTCATCGCAGAATATCGCATACTCAATTCAACAGGACGCCTGCTCTCCTCTCTAAGGGTTCAATCTCCCTTCGCTTCCATCAACAAAACACAAAGTGAAAGTGGAGAAACAAAATGAAAATTGTATTAATGGCTCTACTTCTCCCTCTCATTGCTGGATGCAGCGGACATAGCATTGATTCTTTTCCGGAAGCCTATGTACAACCCAATGATTTAAAAGACCTAGATCTCGATGGTGTCATAAACGAAAGAGACAAGTGCCCCGAGACAATCAAAGGTGCAATCGTAGACAATGACGGTTGCTCTGGGGCCAAACACATAAATCAACGCATTACCTTGAATGTAAGGTTTCAAAGTGGCTCCTCCTATATCAACCCAGCCGACCTCCCTGAGATAGAAAATCTGGCCAACTTTCTCAAAAACCACCCTTACACAAACGTAACCGTTGAAGGCCATGCCAGCACACATGGAGATGCCCGCACGAATAAATGGCTTTCCTTGAAGCGTGCAAAAAAGGTCTCATCAGTGCTCTCATCCACCTACGGCGTTGAGCGACATCGAATACGCGCTGTGGGTTATGGAGAAGAACGACTGTTAGACACAGCAAATACACCGGATGCCCATCAACGTAATCGGCGCGTCGTTGCAGACATTAGGGTAAGCAACAAAGAAACACCGTTGAAGTGGACAATCTACACACAACTTGATGACTAAATTATCACGGGTATTGCGACTTGGAGGACGAGTAGTCCAAGCCCCAAAACATGGAATTGAACATGACGATAACCAATAAAATAACGATTGTTGTGGTTGGGATTCTCCTATTCCTGTGCTCTGTACTAGCAGTGGCCGAATTTGCTATTAATCTTGCCTTTCTCAAGCAAGAAATTCAGCTCCACGCAAAAAGTGCAATGCAGAACATGAGTGTTGCTTTGATCCCTATTCTAGAAACAGGTGACCGAGAAAAAAGTGACATCTTTTTCTCAACCGTCATGTCCGAAGGCACATTGCTGAAAAATGTTACCCTGCAGTGGATGTTTGAAGGGGATTTACAGCAATGGTCGTATGACTCGGATGTGAGTCAAAAGGTGCCCGAATGGTTTATGTCTCTTGGTTTTATTGAGCCAATCTGGATGACCTCTACGATCAATAACGGTTGGACAGATTTAGCAACATTATCCATCACGGTCTCGTCCGATCACGCCTATTTGGCGCTTTGGGAGTTATCAGGGCCTTTCACGCTATTCGCCATCTCTGTCATCGTTATCGCAACCTTGCTTGTTCGATATACGCTAAAGCGCTCCCTCTCCCCGGTACTAAAAATTACCAAAGAAGCCAAACGCATTGCACAATTCGATTTTTCGGCGAGATTACCTACCCCCAAAGCCAGCGATCTCTCTGAACTGACCACTGCTTTCAACGAAATGTCGTCCCAGCTCCACGGTTTATTTGAAACACTTAATGAAGAGATAAATGCGCTCAGGCAGAAATACTTGTTTGATCAGCCATCTGGGTTCCCAAACAGAAGCTTCTTTATGCGACAACTGGAAAGTTGGCTTTCAGATGGGGACTGTGGTGTGGTCATGCTCATCAACCTTAAGTGGCTAAAAGAAGACCATCGCAGTGAGGGGGCGAAGAGTGTAAATGATTGCATGCGTTCTTTGAACATAGCACTTCAGAACGTTATTCCACGTTCTCACGATGCATTTGGCGCAAGGCTTGGTAAAGCTGAGCTTGCTGTTCTTATCCCGAGCGTTCATGAAAAAGAGGCAAGAGCGATATTGAGCAGACTCATTCGCGCGTTTAACAATGAAGTATTAAACAATGGGTTACCCACCGCGAATGCATTCATCATTGGTATCGCCGAAAAACAAGGAGGCGATACCTTATCTTCTCTACTGTCACGAGCCAATGACGCTTTGCAACATGCAGAGCGATTCCAAGCTGTTTTTCACTTTTCAGAAACTGAGCACGAGTTTTCACAGACCACGTTGAACACACAACTTGAGGAAGCCGTAAATAACGAAGCCTTCAGTTTGATGGTGCAGCCTATTCTTTCCAGTGCGTCTCACCAAACCCAACATTATGAGGTTTACGCCCATATCCAACTGGAAAATAAGTCAGTTCCTGCATCGAATTTAATTTCAGACCTTTCACGATTCTCGCTTTCTACTAAATTTGACCAATCTGTCATATCACTCGCAATAGACATATTGAAAAATGACGAAGCCATTCCGCCGCTTTCAATCAATTTGACGCCCAGCAGTGTCAAAGATCTGAAGGTAATATCATGGGTAATCAACAAAGTTCGAAAAAACAAACTCAAAGATCGTATCTACTTTGAATTTGCCGAGGTACTGGTTTGTCTGCACCTTAACGACTGTGAAAAAGCATGTGCGATGATGAAAGAAGAAGGCATTCACTTTGGGATAGATAGGTTCGGGCAACATTTGTCCTCAATCACCTACCTAAGGTCCTTGAAGCCTGATTTTATCAAATTAGACCATTCGTTTTTGGAACACAGTGATGACGACAATAACCATCTTCTACTTAAACCTATGATAAAGATGGCATCGAGCCTTGGGATAGACGTGATAGTGTCAGCCGTAGAATATCAGCAGCAATTGAAGTTGTTCTCCGATACAAACATCGATGGTTATTTTGGCTATATATCCCCCCCAACTCCCATTGAAGGGATATCGTCTCACGTTGCCAAAAGTGCGTAATAATGCGCGTGCGCCCAGCTCATCAGTCTAGATTGTTATATACATTCTAAACGCCCTGCTGAGCAGGGCGTTTTCTATTTCATCAAGCTTGAATGAGCCAATCGTCGATACTCCTATGCATTATAAATACTGAATTAGACAATTTGTCTGTTTCGGACAAATGGATACGACGTATCCACTTAATTCTGCTCCCAACATCCTAACATGCCTACAAAACCACCACTCAAACACGCAATCGGAAGATATCGATAAAAACCCATACGCAAACGATTGCCTTCCTTCAAAAAGCGAGTAAGATGCGCGCCAATTTCAAGGTGTTACTGACGTTGGTTGCTCACCAAAGGGCCAAGTGTACGCCTGCTGATTTCTAGACTCACTTTGGTACTAAAACCTATGAAAACTGCTGTTCCACTGAATATCGATGAAAAGATCTCTCTGCCGAAATCTTTGTCTCTTGGCGCACAACACGTGTTGGCGATGGACCTTTATATCGTCCCTATCATCCTCGCCGGTCTCATATCTCTTTCTGTTGGCGATACGTCTTCTCTCATCCAAATGACGTTTATCGTCGCGGGTCTGTGTACCATCATCCAATCTGGATTCTTACTCAAATTACCTGTCATGCAAGGCCCCTCTTACATTCCTATCGGCGCCATTGCCGCAATTGGTAAATCTATGGGTATGGGCGCAGTGTATGGCGCGATGATCCCCGTCGCGATTTGTGTTGCACTACTCGGTCGCCCTTTGAACCTGTTCAGTAAATTGGTTAAAACCTTCGTACCCCCAATCGTCGGTGGCACAGTAATCATCGTGGTGGGTATCTCTTTGTTGCCCGTGGCATTCAATGGCATTTACACCGCTGACCGTCCTGCTGAGAACATTCTTATCGCTATGGCGAGTATGTTCTCCCTAAGTGCGTTCATTTTACTTGGCTGCTTTATTAAGCAACTGCATTGGCTTCGTTTGGCATCCGTTCTAGGTGCCATTGTTGTTGGTACACTAGTGGCTGCATCAATGGGCATGGCTGATTTCTCTGCCGTATCCCACGCCGCATGGATTGAGCTTCCAAGCTTGCTGCCGTTTGGCAAACTGGTATTCGACCCGCTCGCTATCATGACGCTATTGTTCGTCACCATGATCGTACTGGTTGAAACCACAGGCACTTGGTGCGCGGTTACAGCGGTTACGGGCTCTAATTTGGATGACAACCGTTTGAATCGCGGCGCAACGGGTGAAGCGGCAGGTCAATTTATCTGTTCCCTACTGGGCGGAAGTCCTGTGACAGGTTATTCCACCAATGCGGGAATCATCGCTGTAACTGGCGTGGCTTCACGTCGCGCGATTATCGCAGGCGGCTTTATTCTTCTCGTTCTTGGCCTTGTTCCAAAGCTCACTAGCCTGATTGCTTCCGTACCGCATGCGGTGATTGCTGGCATATTTGCGGTTATTTGTGTGGTGATTGCCATGAACGGTTTTCGCGTTGTCCAGAACATACAGCTTACCGAACGCAACATGCTGGTGATCGGTTTGCCTATTATGCTTGCGCTGGGAGCGGTTCTGATGCCTCGTGAAATCATTTATGCGCTCCCTGAACTCGTGGGATATTTGGCGAACTCAGGCATTGCCATTGGTGCGCTGGCTGCGGTTATTCTCAATTTCATTCTTCCAGAAGAAGCATCACAAGAGGCCAAGGCATGATTAACATGACTGAGATTCAATTCGGCATTTTGGCGGACACTTTCCATGCCCCTGTAAAAGGCGAGTTAACGTTCATTCCAGACTTCTTGATCCTTGTTGATTTACGTGGCGACATTGTAGCTACCTTCCATTCTGACGATGTGGATTATAGCGTTCATCTGAACGCATTATGCGACTCACTGAAGCTGATCACCGTTGAGAAAGGCCAGTACCTGATGCCAGGTTTGGTTGACTTGCACTGTCACGCTCCGCAGTGGCCACAAGCTGGAAAAGGGTTAGATCTGCCGCTTTACGATTGGCTCCAAAACTACACTTTCCCACTGGAAAACCGTTATAGCGACTTGGCATTTGCTGAAACGGTATACCAAGACGTGACCCGCACACTTTTGGCGAACGGAACCACCAGCGCAATGTATTTTGCGTCTATACATCGTGAAGCCTCAGAACTTCTCGCAAACATCAGCCTTGAACAGGGCCAACGCGCGTTCGTGGGCAGAATCAACATGGACAACGCGGAGCAATGTCCTGCGTTCTATTGCGAGTCATCTGTTGAGCAATCACTCGCTGACACGGAAGTATTCATTCACAACGTGCGAGGCATGAAAGGCAATGAACACGGCTTAGTGAAGCCAGTGATTACTCCTCGCTTCGTGCCTAGTTGCACCGAAACATTGCTCCGTGAATTGGGCAAACTGGTTCAGCACCACGATGTTCACATGCAAACGCATTGTTCTGAAAGCGATTGGGCACGGGATTATGCACTACAGCACTATGGTAAGTCCGACATTGAAATCTATGCAGAAGCTGGGTTGTTGAACAACAAAACTGTACTGGCACACTCGATTTTTCTGACCGACAACGACGTTGCTGTGATGAAAGAATTTGATGCGGGGATTGGCCATTGCCCGCTGTCGAATATGTATTTTGCCAACGCCGCCATGCACACCCGTGAATTACTAGATAGCGGCGTGAGCATTGGTTTAGGCAGCGATATTGCAGGCGCACCATCTCCTTCGATATTCCGCGCCAGTTTTGACGCTGTTACCCATTCTCGCGTTCGCGAAGACGGTGTAGATTCACGTTTGACGGCAGAGGAACGCGGCGTTGTTGGTTCGCGTGTTAGCTTTATTGAAGCATTCTGGATGGCAACCGCGGGCGGTGGGCGTGTGTTGAATGAAAAAGTGGGTCTATTCGAGAAAGATTTCCACTTCGATGCGCTCGTTATCAAACCGAGTGCTATGGGTAACCTGCGTATATGGCAGGATATGGACACCCCTCGCGATATTTTGGAGAAAATCGTGTCATTAGGCCAAAGCTGCGATATCGACAAAGTTTGGGTACAAGGCAAACAAGTTCGATAGCGTTTAAAACTCACGCCTAAACCACAAACAAAAACCTCCCCTGCTTGCGCATCGGGAGGTTTTTATTTTGCAGAATTACTCGCGCATTTATGACGATTTAGGATTGGATGCCAAGCTTGCCCAGCACCTCGTTCATTGCGACAACCAGTGCTTCATTCTTGTTTGAATCTAGGGCATCAGAATGCGGCCGAGTAAATGCGCCAATGTCATTGTCAAAGTAACGACCAGAAGCATCAGAAAACTTCTCACTCAGGGCTGCATCAACTAACACATCAGCACCAATGCTTAAGTCCTTGCCTTCAGAGCCGTAAGCCTCTTTGACCATTTTACTACCCAAAAATGACGCCGGATTGACAGCAATTAGAACGGGTGCATCCGACCCCAAGGTCTGAGCCAACAAGAAACTCCACATGGTGATAGCTAATTTGCTCTGTGCATAAGCAGCGTTATCAGACAATTCTTGTCTGCCTCTCAGCGCCTCCAAGTTCACAGGTGCTTGAGCCGCCGAAGACAAGTTCACCACGCGACTGTCTGCGTCCATCAAGGGCATCAGTGCTTTGGTCAGCACATAAGGTGCCAATGTATTAACCATAAAGCGCACGTCGTAGCCATCTTTGGTCACGGCAGTCGGCACTTTAAATACGCCAGCATTATTGATCAGCACATCGATGCTTGAGTACTTCGCTTTAATTTGTTCAGCCATCGTAACCACTTGAGACAAATCCGACAGGTCAGCCAAATAGGTATCAAACTTTGCATTCGGGTAAGCATCAGCCAGTGCAAATTTTGCCTGTTCTAATTTGGCACTATTACGACCATGCAACAACAGCGTGTGGCCGTCGGCTGCCAGCTTCTTCGCCGTTTCAAAGCCGATGCCATCTGTGGCGCCTGTCAATAATAGGGTCTTTTTCATCATGCTCTTCCTTTAATCATTGTTTGGTACGCGGCCTTTTCCTGATCGAGTATATCAATCAGACGTGGATTCGCACTCTATCCTCCAAACGCTCGTACATCAGGTGTTCAACGAATTAATGGAACGAGTCTAATACTTTGGTTAAAGTGTATAAATGACAGATAAATAAAATCAGAATTCGGATTTTGGAGATAATAGATGAACACCAATAGCATCAAGTTATTTGTTCTCGCCGCAGAAACGCTGAACATCAGCGCTGCAGGTCAGCAGCTTGGGCTTGCCCCTTCTGTCGCAAGTGCTTGGCTGTCCAAACTGGAAATGGAAGTCGGTGCGGATCTTTTTCATCGAACCACCCGCAAAGTAACCCTATCTATTGAAGGCACCGAGTTTCTCCCTTACGCCAAAGAAATCTTGGCGCAGCAAGAAGCCGCTTTTGCCGCATTAGGTCGCGGTAATCCCGATGTCAGTGGCACGTTACGATTTGCCGCTTCCAGCACATTCGCACAACACTATGTCGTTCCAATCCTTGCAGAATTTCTAGCACGCTATCCTAAAATCAACGTGGAACTGATGCTCTCGGACACTCAGGTCAAACTCATTGAAGGGGGTTATGATTTGGCATTGCGCAACCTTGCTGCCGAAGACAGCAGCCTGATTGGCCGACGCCTTGCCAGCGATACCCGAGTCCTTTGCGCATCGCCCGAGTATTTAGCGGCCAAAGGCACTCCGCAAGCACCAGAAGATCTCATTGAGCATCAACTACTGGTATTTATGAAATCCAAATCCAGAAAACTGATCGCCAGCAACGGCAAGCGAGAATGCACATTTCCCCCAGCGAGTGCCAAACCAAGAGTTGTTTGTGATGATGGCGCCAGCATACGCATCGCCGCTAAAGCCGGCGTCGGTATCTGCATGAGTTCGATCTGGAATATCCACAACGATCTAAAAGACGGTACTCTAGTGAGGGTTCTTCCTGACTATCATGTTGATGACCAAAGTTCCGTGTGGCTGGTTTACCCTAAATCCAATGTGCTGACAGCCAAAGTTCGCGTCTTTATTGATTATCTCGTTGAGAAAATTGGTAAACCGCCAGTGTGGGAACAATAAATCCGGTAAACGGCGAATAATAGGGCGGTTCAAGTTACTCAGCGATGCGCCGCCCTAGTCTTCCGGCTAGTTCCTTCGACAGCTATCTACTTGAACACAAGAATGCTGAACAGATGCACGCTCAAATATAACGCTACCACCACTTCTTCTATCTACTCTTTCTCTATCATCGCCTATTTATTATCGTTGCCTTCTTATTATCTTCTAAATCAAAATAGTGATTCCTTAATTAGCTAATTTATTCGTCTTTTGAAGTGAATTACACTTCTCCCATCCAAAATTGTTAGCCGATAATCGGCGACTGTTTAGCAAAAGGAGAAGCGAGATGAAAAACACGGCCACTCACAACGACAACGTGACTTATGATCCCCTCACTGAGGCTCGCGCGCTAGCATTGCCTTCTCGCGAATCCATGTTGCAGCGTGCACCATCGGTCAAACGTTTCTGGGACACCAACACCCATTTGCTCACCGAGGCTTGGCGAGCATGGGAAACGAGTGAAGAATCACCTAACTTCGAGCCTGACACATCACTGCTCGACCCAAAACTCAGAGAAGCCGTTGAGCAAGCATGGCTTGACCCAACGAAGGAAGTCGCCGTCCAAGATCTCTGGGAAGAGGTATCTGCCGGCGTCTACCAGGCGCAGTTCTTTGACCCAGAGCGTCTAGCCGATCTGCGTGAATATCTTGAAGCAGTGGCTGATGCAGGTATTCCCACGCGTCCACCTTACGGAATCGCGCTAAATCGCCATGGTGCCATGCTCGACCCACGTTCTGAGGGCTATTTAGCTGCGCCAGCATTTCAAGCGTTTTACCGACAAGTCATGGATCAATACATGCGCCCTATCGCAAGACTATTGTTCCCCGACGTGATGGGTTATGACAGCCAGACTTTTGGCTTTTCGATTCAGTATCAGGTAGGAATAGACACATCACTGCAACCACATACTGATGCCAGTGCAGCGACGTTGAATATCAATATGAACTTGCCAGATGAATCGTTCGCAGGGTCGGAAGTTGATTTCTATGACAGAGTCTCGGGCGAGGTGAAACGCATCACGTTCAAACCGGGTACTGCGATGCTCCACAGAGGTAACATACCTCATGCGGCTCATCCTATTACCAGCGGCACGCGAAGCAACATGGTGCTTTGGCTATACGGTGACCGAATGCAAATCCCGGTTGCTGGCCAACACATTGAGCAAGTCGATGCCAAGCTGCGATGGACTATACCCGCGGATGAAGCAGACAAATTTGCGCCGTTCTAGTCCGTAAATAAATGCCGATGAACGTCATATAATGATCCGATAAATAGGCCAAGTTCGACACTATAACCAAACAGTATCAGTATTGACGATACCTTTTGTGTTTATCTTTGTGGAACAAGGGGAACCAATGATATTGGTTCTCGCCTTCCTCTTTTTTTGTGGTTTTTTCTACGATCATTTCCGTTATTTGTTTAAGGTTGATCATTGGTACCGTAAACAGATAATCGCGATCTGCTCTATCACAGTGGTAGCTGGCTTTCTTATCAATCCCAGTGTTGTAGCTATATTTTCGGGGGCTTGGATGTTTGCGTTAGCCATGAAAGCAAATGAGAGATACCAAACATTAGATTTCTAATGCCCTTGTCCAATGGCGTTCTTTTTTAAACATAAAACGATAAATCAAAGGCAGTTGCTCACCTGCAACTGCCTCCGTTGGATTCACTACCGAGGTAAATTTAGCCGAGCTTCCCCATCACTCAAGGTCAATGGCTGGCGATAGTGTAATGTAGTTAACAACATTACACTCATTCAGTAAACCAAGCTTGAAACTAGCATGCTATGTTGAGAGTGCGTAAAAACAACATTTTCTCTATCGATCACGTAAAGATTAGATAGACGATGTCTCTTTCGTCTGTCTCTTCTCTCACTGTTCACGACATGACCAAGATAAGTACAGGTGAACCTTACAACGCATCTAACAAAGTGCTAGCGGCTAACTTCCCAAGTGCATCTGCAGCCTGTGGACTTGCACCTGTAATAAGTTGTCGATCTACACAGACCGTGTTGTCAGATTTGGTGTTCATCAGGGTCACACCCAAGCTCTCAAGTTTCTTGCTCAAGCCCAAAGACATTTTGCCCGGTAAATACCCCAACTTTGGTGTCATATCATCAACAGAGTCTGGGAATACCGCCATGTTGTAACCGGCATAGAGAAATTCTTTTCCCTCCAATGCCGTAGCAAGCAAAGAAGCAGGACCATGGCAAAGTGAAATAGTGAATAAGCCATTCTCGTTTGCCCAATGTAAGACTTTACCCACGTTAACGTCATCTGGAATACCCAGCATAGCGCCGTGTCCACCCGGTACAAAAACCGCTGCAAAGTCATCATTCTGGCTCAGCGAGGTGCTGACGAAGTCCTGCAATGAACCGGGTTGTTCAAAGCGTGATTTGTACTCGTTGTAGATTGCCTTAACATTCTCGTCTTTCTCTGGGAATGCCCACATTTCAAATACAACGGGTTTACCCGTAGGGGTAACGATATCAAAATCGAAGCCTGCATTTTTTAAATGCAGCATAGGCAATAAGGCTTCAACTGGGTGGTTACCCGTAGAGAACAGTTTGCCATTTTGCATTTCCATGTTCTTTTGTTCGGTGAAAATCACCAACACTTTTGAACGGTGACCTTGGTACGGTTTATAGCTAACGTGGTCGTAATCCGTTTTGTCGGAAGTAGCTAGCTTCAATGCCAGTTTTGACGGTGAATAAGACCCGTCTGATTCGAGCTTTGGCGCAAGGCCCAACAACTTTTTTAACATATCCCAATTCCCTCAATAGCGGTTTGCTAGAATGGGCATCACAGCCCCAATGCGACATTACGCAGAAACATTAATAATAATTTTGCCTTGCGCTCGACCTGTCTCACTGCGTGCATGAGCTTCAGCCACTTGATCTAAGGTGAATTCGCTATCAATGTTTACTGTCAATTGACCCGCATCAGCGAGTGCAGCTAACTTTTCCAACTGAGCACGGTTTGGCTGAACAAAGCAAAAAGAAGCCTTCACACCAAATTCTGCCGCTTTATCTTCTTCTGGTGATTTAGCAATCGACACTAAACGCCCGCCGCTTTTCAGCGTCTTAAAGCTGTTATCTTGTGTTTCTCCACCGATGGTATCAAACACGACATCCAAGTCTTCAAGTGTTGAAAAGTCTACTTCACGGTAATCAATTACATGATCAGCACCAAGACCGAGTACAAGTTCAGAGTTTCGTGAAGAGGTCGTGGTATATACCGTTGCTCCACGTAACTTGGCGAACTGAATAGCAAATTGACCCACAGCGCCAGAGCCGCCATGAATAAGTACACGCTCGCCAGCTTTCAATTGAACGTATTCGTCCAATGCTTGCCAAGCCGTCAATGCGGCAAGTGGCACACCCGCCGCTTCTTGCCAACTTAGTGAATCAGGTTTAATTGCCACTTCATCAGCAGCCACCGTGACGTACTCAGCATAGGTGCCGTTGTTGGCAATTTCTGGTCGGCTATAAACCGAATCGCCCACAACTAGACTTGTCACATTTTCACCTATCGCCACGACTTCACCAGACACATCCCAACCAAGTGTTAATGGGAGCGTATGATTGAGCAAAGGCTGCAAATAACCTTCTCGAATTTTCCAATCAACAGGATTTACCGACGCTGCACGCACTTTGATCAATACTTCGTTTGCCCTGGGTGCTGGAATCTCAACCGTGTTCAGCGCCAGCACATCTCGACCGCCAAAGTTGTTAATCTGTACTGCTTTCATCACATTGCTCATCAATCATCTCCTTGGGTTTTGTTTATATACCCAAACTACCTAAAGGCGCTGAGCATCAATGTGAAGAAATAATACACACCCTTTACTGCCTTGATTAGATACTAAACCATCACTATATTGTTTACTTAAAAGAAACAATTAAAGCGAAAATGGCAATGTTAAATGAAAGAATGCAGGAATTGGTTCTATTTTCTCACATAAACCGACAAGGCAGCTTATCAGCGGCGGCACAGCATTTGGGGATCAGTCGATCCTCCGTTAGCAAACAACTCGCTGCACTGGAAAAAAAGATTGGAGCACGACTTTTCAACCGAACGACGCGCAAAATCATGCTCACAGACGTTGGGCGAAAAGTACTGCAAGAGGCTCACAATGTTGAATTAGCACTCCAACGTATCGAACACATTAGTGAAGACTCTCGCTCCGTGGTGGCTGGAGAACTAACGGTGTCATGTCCCGCCGCACAAGGCCGAATACACATTGCGCCATTAATGACAGAATTTCTAAATCGCTACCCGAGTGTATCGGTCAATTTGCAGTTGGAAGACCGCGTCGTCGATATGGTTGCCGAAAACATTGATGTGTCAATTCGTGTGGGGTATTTGCCCGACTCAACGTTAATTGCGCGGAAGCTGAGTGATGTGTCTTGGGTGCTTTGCGCCAGCCCAACCTATTTAGAGACTGCACCTTCATTAGATAAACCGTCAGATTTACTCAATCACCCTTGCCTCTACTATCGCA
The DNA here is from genome assembly GCF_028683095.1 of Enterovibrio gelatinilyticus. GTDB lineage: Bacteria > Pseudomonadota > Gammaproteobacteria > Enterobacterales > Vibrionaceae > Enterovibrio > Enterovibrio gelatinilyticus. The sequence goes on from NZ_JAJUBC010000001.1 coordinate 332,687, forward strand.
GCGCCAAAGTCACGATGAATACCTGGTCATTTAGCAGTAACGACGGTGAAGAGGAGATCACAGTGTCAGGCCCCTTTGCCGTAAATGATCCTGGCGTTCTGGTCTCGGCGGCCTTAGATCATGCCGGAGTGCTACTGCTCGACAAAGGATTATTGGGGAGCACCATTGAAGAAGGCAAGCTGGTGCCCTTACTTGAAGAGTATCAAGCCATCGGGGGTCTTCCGACCTATGTGGTTTACCCTGAAAGAGAATACATCCCTGCGAAAACGAGGGCATTGGTAGACTTCTTATTGGAGAAAGTCCCAGCGGCTATTCATCGTGCCCACGAGATTCGCTCGCTAACCTAACATCGATGTCATCGGGCAGTTGTTTTTACACAACTGCCTTTGCTGTTCACTGTCACATTGAGCGTTCGACAACAATCAGTCACAGCGCCAAAGCCTGTACATCACTCAAGAACAATAGAGATATAATTCGTTTTATACGGCGCTATAGTGGCCTCTCCGGTCGCGTAATACTTTGTGCCCGTCTTATCTGATTTCACTTTGAAATAGTACTTGCCCGCCGCAACGGTAATAGTTTGATATGTCCCCTCGCTTGCAATGAAAATACTATCATCCGCCAGCCAGCCTTCCGGCGACACTTCAAAGAGATTCCCATTGCATTCCAAAGAGCCCGTTCTCGGCTGAGAGCAACTTTCGATAAACACTTCCGTTCTGGATTTTGGGTTTTTTACTGCTTTGGTCACGGTTATCGAGCCATAGTCTCGACTTGACCTTTCCGCGTCGTGAGTCCAAATAGCCTCTTTCTCTACGCTAAAGCCTTTATCATTTTTTACCACGGTGCCATTGCCAACGCCCCCCACAGAGCCTAAAACACCATTAATTGCGCCGTTAACACCATCGTTAACTACTTGTCCTAAATCTTTATTCGCGCAGCCGGACAGAGTTGCTGTTACCGCTATCGCCAACACTAATTTCTTCATACTCATTCCTTTTCGTTCTTTCTTATATCCAACGCCGAGAAAACATTACCACCACTGAAAGCACATGAGATGTCTCAAAATAGAGTTCAACGGCAACCAAAGAACTGGCGTTCACATAAGTCACTGTTTGCTGACAGGGGACGTTGTTTTTGCAGAGAGAAGTCAAAGAGAATGTCATCAAAGTGATACAAAAAGAGCCACAATAAGTGGCTCTATGACGATGTGACTAAATCACTCAAAAAACGGTTAGTGATGACCACCATTGTGGCAATCAAAAAATGAGAGGCTTGGCATTGACCAGTTGTGTGTCAAATGCGTATCTAGCGCATACGCTGTACCTGTTAGACCGAACAGTACAAGTGCAGCAATCGCGAGTTTTTTCATTGAGTTAATCCTTCTTATTTTTTGCTTATACCCAAACAACGCAGCAAGTATCGTTATTTTCACTGCAAAAAGAAGGCGATTTACTTAGCTTTACGCTTTGTGACATTCAATGACATAGGGGCAAAAATTGACCATTCAAAAGCGATTTTAAACCACGGATTGATAGAGCAGTTATTGGCAGCGCACATCGCCTTTCTGACGCGCTTCGTAATCAATCACACTGCCATTCTTATCGAGCGATAATTCACAGCACTCGTGAAATAGAGAGTTAATCTTTTCTCGGCTTTTTTTAAGGCGTGATTTCAGCGTCGAGTAATTGATTCCCATTTCTTCTGCATACGCCTTTTGAGACTGTCCATGAAGCTCAATGGACGTGAGCATTTCTGCGTCTTCTTCTGGCAGCGCTTGAATAAAAGGCAGCAGGCAAGTGAGAAGATCTTCGCGCACTTGTTCCTTTTCTTTTTCAAACCAAAGATCATCATGACCAATCTGATTTGAGCGGCCCTTTTGACGATAGAAATCGATAATGGCGTTATTCGCCACCTGAAACAGCCAAGACTTCACTTTCGTCCTGTCTTTCACTTCATTGAGATGAAGATAAGTTTTCAACAAAATATCTTGCAACAAGTCATCGACATCATCAGGGTTCGACACTTTCGAATGCAGAAAAGATTTCACACTCGATTGGTATTCACCCCAAACCGTTTCAATTGTCATCGTTTCACTCTTTAAGAGCCGCGATCACTCGCGGCTATCGATTTTCATTGTCGACAAAGTCTATTCGATAAGCGTAATGGAATCTAATATCCCCTTACCGCTATGAATGCCACCTTCGTTTTCTCGTGCGGGTTTACTGCGAACTAGGTAGCCTGCGTAGCCATTGTACTCTGTGACAGGCGCGCCGTTAAAATAGGCCGTAAACAGACCAATCTCACTGACCAAATCATCCACCAGCGTTTGCTCGCCATTGCGCACGGCAATGGTCGGGCGCTCTCGTTCGTGTGGATATAACCGCTGCATCAATGCCCACGCATCATAATCTTCAGGCTTTAAGCTGGCGAGCTTATTTGCAATATCGTCCCCGAAGACACAGTGACCACCGCCCTCGCCTTGGTTTTTCAGCACCCAAGCGTGTTTGTCAGCATCTGATTTAAACCATTCGAGGGTTTGGGCGCTGACTGGCAGCATGTCTGCCAATACACTTTTCACTCGCAACGCTTCTTCTTCGCTCAATGCCCAACGGGTTAAATCTCGCGCCGTCATCATTGTAAGGAGCATCTGCATGGTTTTGCTGGTTGCCAGTTGTTGCCCTACGGTCGCGTTCACTGCCACATGGTGTTGTTCAATAAATACGCGGGTTTGGCTCAGCGTTTCACAACACTCTTCTTCGCACAATTCAGGCGCAAAATAGTCTGAGTATTGGTAACCGGCGCGGAGATATACCACATCAATCGCCCCAATGTCTTTCAAGATCAAGCGTTGGTTTTCGCCAGTCGATAATTGCGTCGCTAATTGATCAAACGTACGGCGTACCGTGCGAACACCACGTTGTTGTAATGCCACTTCCAATAGATGCTGATCATAAACATTGTCTTCATTTTTTTGCACCACCATCAAGAACGTGCGCTGCCCTTCGCCACCAAAATGCGCTCGAATTTCTTGCGCAGCAATAGCAATACCGTGCGCCAATTGGTCTAAACAGGCATTGTCTGCAGGGACAGCAGTTGGCGATTCTACCCATGCGTTATAGGTATCGGGCCATTGGCGGCGCATGTAATCATGCAGTTCATTGGCACGTTGTCCAAAAGGCCCCATTCCCGCTGCAATACCATTGAATTCGATCACTTTCGCGCCTTGTTGACGGTCATCCATGTAATCGGTGCGCATCAAAAGGAGCGGCTTGCGCTCCGCCATTATCGGCGCGTGTTCCGTCCCATGAATTTGCGCATGCATTTTCAGCAAACGGCCAAAGAATGGATCCGCGTTTGCCATGCTGCGAAGTGATGACTGCAAAAAGGCGTGGTCTTCTGACACTTGGCTGATCAATTTGGTCAGCAACGGCGTCACATTCATTAGGTGGTCGAATACATGACGTTTCATGGTCATCGGGGCAAGGCTATACGGACAATGTCTCGCGGTTCCATCCGCATTTTTTATTGCCACGCCATGCATGATTTGCCACTGGCATGCTTCGTCTGTGATTTGTTTATCAACGATTGGAGAATTCACTGTGTTCACCTTACTACTACCTTCGACGCATGTTGTTTGTGTATTAACGCTGCGTATAACACCATTTGATGACGTTTCATGCTGTTGCCAAGCCGAGATGGGCATTTTCTGTTTCATGTTCTTCTTGTTCTTTCTGTGCAAGATATAACTCTCGGTACTCACCAATTTGAGCCACTAGCTCGTCATGGGTACCGCGTTGAACAACCTTCCCTTTGCTCATTACTAATATTTGATCCGCGTTCTTAATGGTTGAAAGGCGATGCGCCACTGCAATAACTGTTCGTCCATGTTGAATATTTGATAACGCGCTTTTAACAGCTTCTTCGGTTTCGCTGTCAATGTTGGCCGTCGCTTCATCCAGCAAATAGATCTCGGGCCCATGAGCAAAAACACGTGCCAACGCAATCAGTTGCTTTTCACCCACAGACAATGATGAACCGCCATTGCCGGGTTGATGTTCATACCCTTCAGGTAAGCGCTCGATAAACGCTGATGCGTTCACTTCTCTGGCAGCATCAATCGCAGCATCTGAGCGGCTTTCACCCTGCATTAAATCGATGTTCTCTCGAATGGATCCGCTAAACATGTAAGGGTCTTGCGAGACCAAGCCAAACAGACGACGAATTTGCGCATCAGGCAGATTGTCGATGCGTCGTCCACCCACCAAAATGTCGCCTTCATGATGCGGATAAAAACGCATCAGCAAGTTCACCACCGAACTTTTCCCACTACCACTAGGGCCGACAATGGCTGTGAACTGGCCACTTTTTGCCACGAAACTGACATCATCCAGCGCGTTAACACCCTCTTCATACGCTAAACGCACATGCTTGAACTCGATGTCTTTTCGCGGCGCAAGTTCGACCATTGGCGCATCGTCTTTTTGGGCGTGATGAACAGGCTCATCAAGGATTTCGAAAATACGCGCGGAGGACACCAACGCCACCTGCATCTTTCGAAGTTCCATCGACAGCTGCCTAAACGGTTCGAAGAAGCGTTCGATGTAGTTCAAGAAGGCGTAAAGCGTACCGACTTCGACCACGGTTTGTAGCGAAGCATTACCAAACCAAGCCACGATGCCAAGCGCGGTTAATGAACCCACCAAACGCGTGAATGGCAGCAGCATCAAACTGTCTACGGCGATCGAGCGGGTGCGGAAGTTAAACCATGTATCGTTGTCTTTTTCGAAGCGCGCTTTAAACGCGTTCTCTTGGCGAAATGCCTGTACCAATGACATGCCTTGAAGCGATTCACTGATGGTGTTGTTGATATGGCTAATCTGAATGCGAATCCCATCAAACACGGGCGTCGACACCTTGCGGTAAATCTGCATGGTTGCTAGCAACACCGGAATCAATGCCAGGCTGATAATCGCCAAACGCCAATCCAGCAACGCTATCGCAACGAAAATACCCACGATGCGCAAACTTCCCTGAATGATAGTGGGAAAGGTCGACACAAACAGATCACGCAGCGATTCGGTGTCATTAGTAACATAAGACACCATACGACCTGTTGATAGGCGATCAAACGCCGCAATCGGCAGTCTCAATACATGATCAAACAGCTGCTTGCGAACATCGTTGACCACTAACAAGGCGCCATGTTTGAACGAGAGAGACTGCAAATACTGAAAGCCTGCTTGGCACATATAAAGCACCAACACTGCAGCGCTCAGCACGCCTAAGTGCTTCCAATCAAACTGCTGAGGCACGATCACTTCATCAATGATGACTTTTGCCAACCAAGGAATCGTCATTTCCGCTGTTACAGACACCATCAAGAATGCAAAGGCGACGGCAAATCGCGCCTTGTGTGGCAAGGTGAAACGGACGAGTCGCACCATAGATTTACTCAACATGGCTTACCTCTTCCACATTAGCGTTATTAACGTCGTGGTTGTCATGCGTGATTGACGTGTGTAACTGAACATGTGTGTGGGCTTGGCGTTCATACACGGTGGCGTACCACCCCTTTTCTGCCATTAATGCCTGATGTTTACCGCGTTCAACTACCTTGCCTTGATCGAGCACGAGAATGTCATCGGCATTGCGCAAGTTAGGCAAACGTTGTGTCACCAACAGCATGGACTTATGACCATAGTGTGTCTTCAAGTTCTGACGAACGATGGCCTCTGTTTTCATGTCTAGCGCACTGAATGGGTCATCCAACAGCAAAATATCGGCATCCACTAACAATGCACGTGCCAACGCTATGCGCTGTCTCTGGCCACCTGAAAGGTTCGTCCCATTCTCACTGAGCTGGGCATCAAATCCATCAGTCATCGCTTCAATTTCCTGCTTGATGCCTGCCATTTCGGCAACAAACGCGACTTCTTCATCTGTTGCATGAGGTTTCCCCATGGCGATATTTTCTGAAATTGAACCTGAGAACAACAACGGCTTTTGAGGCACCCAAGCGAGTTTTCCCCGGAGTGAATCAAACGTCAGGTGCTCGGTATTTATGCCAGCCAATGTGATCTCAGATTGCACATCGCCCAAACCGTATTGACGCATGATCAGGCTGATCAAGGTACTTTTCCCACCGCCTGTTGGGCCGGTGATGCCAACAAAACCACCCGCTGGTATCGTAAACGCCACGTCTTTGAGTGCCGGTATTGATGTGCCAGAAGATGACGTATCAATAGTTGAGGTATCAGTAGATGAAGTGCCAATAGATGAAGCACCTACATATGAGGTGTAAGCAAATGAACGCACATTCACAGAAATGTTCGAAGGGGCACCGTTAGGAATCACGGCGTGTCCTTCTACCACGTCTGGCTTTTGAGCAAACAACGCTTCAAGACGCTTCCAAGACGTATTACCACGTTGGAACACGTTGAACTGCCAGCCAAATTGCAGGAACGGACCCAGTAACTGCGCAAGGTACAAGGTGAAGCTCGTAAACAAACCAACGGTAATGGCATTTTCGCTGATCATCCATCCGCCATACGCAAGGGTGATGACAAACGAGGTGCCGTAGATCAATTGAATAGTTGGCCCAAACAATGAATCGACTTTCGCAACATCAATGTTAGCTTCTAGCGTCTCATCCAGCTTTTCATCAAAACGCGCTTTTTGTCGCGGGTTAATGCCATGAGAACGCACGGCACGAATACCTGCCACAGTTTCACGCACTTCTTCGTTCAAGTGAGAAAATGCCTGCTGCGCGCGTCCAAAGTGTTTTTGCATACCTACGCCGTAACGATTGGTAACCAGTACCAATAGCGGAAACGGCAACAATGCGACGGCAGTAAGATGGCCGCTAACCAAAAACACCATGCCGAAGATCACGGTAAAGCCTGCAATTAAAGAATCCACCAACGTCATCACGCCATCACCCGCAGCGGATTCCACCGCATTCAGATCGTTAGTGGCGTGTGCCATTAAATCGCCTGCTGTGTGCTTGCCATAGAACGACGGTGACATGGCTGTGAAATGCAAAAACAAATCGCGCCGGATCACACGGGAGACCTCTATGGCTGCCCCATAAAGCTGGCTATTCCACACATACCTGAGCGCATACATGGCGATCGCTGCGAAAAAAATACCCGCTAAGTGGGTCATCAATAATTGGCTTGTGAGCGCATCATTACTGATCGCATCAACAATACGTCCAATCAACCAAGGTGGTGCCAAGTTAAGTATCGCGACGGTTTGCAACGCAAAAAACGCGATCAGATATCGGCGAGTACATAGCTTCATGTAGCCGCGCATTTTCCAAATTAATTCCATGGGGTCATCTATTTGAATGAGTAGCTGAAGTTATCAATCACAGTTAGCAGTCACACGTAATGGCTGTTTTCTTCGTCAAGAACGTGCTGAATGGCAATTCCTGCGCATTCTCCAATTCGGCTTGTTGATCAAGTGACGTTGTCACAATCTCATTGAGCTGACCGACGGTCTCAGCCGAAACGGGGTACGCGCTGTGCGTCAACATATGTCCTTCAGACAATCGTTGAACCAGTTCACGATAACCAATGTCATTAACTACCATGTCGGCCAGCATCATCGCAGAAGGCGTTAACGACATATCGGAAAGCTTCTGTTTTTCTAACGAAAGGCTCAACGAATACGCCTGCGTGTTGAAACCGCTATCAAACAAGGCGGCAACATTACCCATTGCACCTAATAGCGCTTCTCCTAATTCAACAAGCGACACGTCACCATCAACCGTAGGCAGCATGAGATCTGGTTTTCTTCCCATTGTTGTCACTAATTCAACACGCTGTTGAATCATTAATTGCCCCTCACGGGTCAATGATGGGCTCGGCGCGAGCGCACAATGCGTGAGGAAGAGATCGAGGAAATCGCTCTGGGTTTCACTCAGGCCCAGCGGCAAATAGGGATTGTTGTCTACCGTGCGAAGCTCAACATACTCAACACCATAACGACACATAGCTTCCAAAGGACGCAGTTCTGCATTCACAACTTTCGGTCTCACTGAGCCGTAGAGTTCGTTTTCAAGCTGCAAAATGGCGTTGTTGAGTTGCTGATTGTCATTCAAGTAGCGGTATTTCTCACTCGGCATCGCCAACAACGCTGAAACGCCTTTCAAATACGCCATTTTATCGTCGTAATTGATTGGATATTTCGATTGTTCGCTGTTGGTGTAACCCAAACTACTCAATCGCAGCGATGTCGCCCACGGCAGATAAAACGAGTGATCACCCATCGGTTCGAGTTGATGCTCTCGCCCTTCCAAATAGCTTTTATCCAGCGCAGGAGATGCACCAAATAAAAACGGAATTATCCATCCGTGACGCATCACGTTTCGGATTAGATGGAAGTACTTCTCAGACACATAGTCTGCAAGAGAAAGCTCAGTCTTTTCATACGCATGCATCCCCTGCCAAAACGCTTCTGGCAACGAGAAGTTGTAATGAATTCCCGAAATAGTTTGCATGCGCTTGCCATAGCGATTCGCCAAACCTTGGCGATAGCGCATTTTCATCCTGGCCGAGTGCGACGAACCATATTGCGCTGGACTAATGTCACTGTCTGCTGGCAACACGGGTGGCAAGCTACCCGCCCACAACAACTCGTTTTCTGGCAATGCGACTGCAACGAAATGATGCAGTGAGGACAAACAATCAAACATCTGCTTTTTGTTTGTGTACGCTGGCGTGATCAGCTCAAGCTGCGCTTCGGCAAAGTCAGTGGTGATAAACGGATGCGTTAAAGCAGAACCCAAGGTTTTAGGGTGTAAGGTTTGTGCCAATGCGCCTTTAGGGGTTGTCCGAATGGTTTCCTTTTCAATACCGCGGCGGATGCCTCCTAGCGTGCCTACCAATATTTTTTCTAGTGTTTTCGTCATCTTTCTTATATTCAGCAATGAGTGACATAAAATCACCACATAAAACATGCGTGGTGTTTCAGTGTTCTTTACCTATAAGACGAAGACAAACGAGAAAAGACGACGAAAAGTGACATTTATTTTCGCCTCCATAATGTTAAGGGTTCTAAAAATTTTTCCACCTTCAAACACGCAAATTTGGGCAGGATAAAAAAGGCCTCACCCCGAAAGGTAAGGCCAGAAGTTATCTTCCAGATGCGGGGGCGCTTACCACATCAAATCATCTGGGATTTGGAAATCTGCGTACGGATCATCTTCATCAATTTCCTGCTCCGACACGGCATTGTTCACTATGATCGTTTCTTCATCGCGCTGGCTGATTTTGTCTGCAACCACGCCTGGAACAATGGCATAGCCATCAAGGTAGCGGGCAATGGCTAAGCGACCATTCACGAGTTGCGCTTGGATATCTTTGGTGACGTATAACTTTTTCACTAACGTGCCATCGGTGAAGTTATATCCAATATCGCCATCTTTACGATCGATTTTGTTCATCTCAACCAGTTGCTTCACCTGAGCAAGAATGGCTTTTTTCTGGGCTTCTAACTGCTTCTGGCGATTCAGTTCCTGATCCTGAGCCATTTGAGCCGTGCGATTTTCTTCTACTGCGGCTTTTGCTGCTTTCGCCATTGTGCGGGATTTTTTCGACGTCTTTCCCGCTTTCTTCATTGCTTTTTTATCAATAAGACCCGCTTTAAGCATTTGTTCTTGAAGTGTTAGTTTTGCCATTTTGACTCCGTCTGCGCACACCTTGTCTTTATTGAGCGTGCCTGTTTTTGTTCGCCAAACAGTAATTTCGTTTGTTTCTATGGCTCAATAATACCATTGGTTATTGCAGATCCCACATCGATTCCTGCATGAGTTGAGATTCAAATTTCACGTTTTTATTGATGTCGCCTCTCTCCGCACATTATTTCGCCAAATCCCTCAATCAAAAGCACGCTGTTCAGGTCCACATCAAAGCACAACTAATAATTTTTTTATCAACAGAATCGGAAATAAACCAAGGCTAAATGCCTTTCCCCAAGTGGTTCCGAATCGAAACACTTGTGTAAAAACATCAAATATATTTTTTAACATCAGAATTTGCCTTACATCATTCGTACACTTATTTGGACTTTTCAACATTATGTCGAGGATTTATGTATGTACGACAACACAGCTAACCAACACACATTCACACAAGCACCTCTTTTAGCGAATATTGCGACACCAACGCTACCTTTACCAGCCGATTTTCAACAAGGTATTTCTACACCACAAGACATCTTTCTTACCTATATTAGCGACTACATGCTAGCAACACATCATTATGATCTGTTTGAAAAAATCGTTTCCAATCGGACACAAGAAATCACTCGATCACAACCTGCCGACACGCCCAAAGGTAACCTCTATACCACGCTCACGGGCAATATTGCGGCTTCAATTTGTGGAGTCACTTCCCTAAGTGGGCTTCCTGATGATTTTGCCATGATAGAAAAAACAGCCATTGCCCTGTATGGCGACATACTAAGTTGTTGGGCTGCATTTAAAGTGCATCAAATTATTGCTGACGCTCAAACACACTTAAACTCTCACCAAGATTCAAATGAAGATGCACAAACGCTAGAAGTAAAACCGGAGAGTTATCGCTACGAAGTGGTGAATAATATTCGTCATGATGAGCGCTTGTTCATGACCAGTTACAGCGATGTACCCATGAAGCTTTCACTCGCTAATGTTCTGATCAACTTAGAAACATTCGTGAAGCAGCAGCATTGGTACGAGATGCTCTACTACCTCGATGTCTCATCTTCAGGCGAACACTTCATTTTGTATCAAGAGCAACATGATTACCCGCTACTATTATCATCAGCACTGATTCAACGCTGGGGTCAGCGTGATAATTGGCTGACATTTGATCCTTTTTTTCAAACAGAAAGTTGGACACTGAGTCTATCCAGTGAGAAAATCAACACATTGGAACGCTCCGGAATTTTCTCTAACGGACTGAAAAATAAGTTAAAAACATCATCTGTATCTGCATTCGACTATTCATTGTTGCAAGCAACAAAACAAGAGTCTGCGGTCTGTGAGATCATTAGAATGGCCATCGCTGGCCCACGAGAGAAGTTAAATCACATTCTATATTTAACCCTTAAATATCTAACACTTAAACTTGCCGACATTGGTATTGAAGCGGCTTATACCATCGTGGAACAGCCTTCCATATTGGGTTTTTATCAATCAGTGAATAATGACGGCGACGGAACCTTGCCGTACGTGTCTTTGTGTCACCAAAAAGTGGAAGGTACTGCTTTAACCACTTATCAAGGTATCGTTTTCACTGGACCAATGAGCCAAGCCTTTGAACAGTGCAGTTTCAGAGACTACAACAAGAGAATTATAGCGATGCGCAAGCAAGCGAGAGTAATGACGAATGCTTGAATTCCTTTACACTATGTCGGCGAGCTTCACGGCGGTTTTTCTCGTCGTGATTGCCGTCGTCGTCATGCTTTGGGCCTCTCACTTTGCTCGAGCACTAAGTAAAAATAGGTCTGGAATCTTCCGGCCTATTTACCTCCCCTATACGCTTTATACCGTGTTTATTTCACTGTGGATTCTTTCTAACGCATACTTTCAATCAGATCTTCTTGTGACCTCTAGTGCCAAAACCACCCTGGTGATGGCGCTACTTGCGAACGCATTTTCTGGCCTTGCATTTGCATTGGCCTATCTTTTCTCGTGCAGATTGATTTCAGAGCGTGAAGGGCTTGAATTGAAACGCCGGCAATGGATATTGTTTGGCACAACTTGCACCATCATCTTATTCACAAATGTACTGCCCGGAATGAATATCACGCATGTTGATGTCTACGATGTTGGTGATTTTATCATTCATTTCGGGCCAGCGAGTGGGTTGTTCTTTGGCATTCTTCTGCTTTTGGTCGTACTTACGCTCGCTAATTTCATCCGCTCGAGCCGAAGTTCTCAGAGGCTTAAGAAAGTAAAAGCCTCCTACATGGTCTTTGGCATGGTCGGGTTTATTCTCTCGACCTTTCTCGCCCACTTCCTGATACCCGTATTATTCAACGACTTTTCGATGGCTTGGGTGCCACCTGCTTTATCAATTATTGAAGCCATCATGGTGGGTTACGCTTTACTTCATAATCGATTTTATAGCAGTCGATACATTGCTATGGTCACCATCAGTTTCATTGCTAACGCAACATTGTACGTGACACCAATCGTTTTCATTGGCATGCAACAACTCAAACAAGCCACGCTGCTCATTGTCGCTTGGACATTGCTCACGGGTATATTCTGGCCCCGCTCTCATGCAGCAATTCGAAGGGCGGTTAACCAATTACTTTACCGCAAGAATGGTAACCCCGTTGAAAGCATTTGTAATTTGATTGGGGAGTTTCGTTATTCCACTGACGAAGCCGTCGTTAAACTCAATCACGTACTGAATGCGAGAGATGGACGTATTCAGAAAGTCGGCAATAACGCTGAGACCAACGTTTTTGTATCCTGCTTTCAAGGCGATCGCTCGGTACTCGTCAAGGAAGAACTTGAGTATCAAATTCGGCACGACAAATCTGATGATTGCGAATCATTGACGAGTCTTGCCAAGGAAATGGGCAACACTGGCACCTCTTTGGTCTTACCAATCACCAACGAAAAAAACGAAGTGACTCACTTGTACATGGTGTCCAAACAGAATGAGAACGAGCTATTCGCCAGTGAAGAGATCATGGGCTTGCAGCGTCTTTTTGACGAGGCCAATCGATTCATTATTACCGAAGATAAGGTCCGGAAGTCCCAAGTTTTGGCGGGCTCCATCGCCCATGAAATCCGTAACCCACTGACCAAAATCAAATACCACTTTGAACGTATAGATGCAGACATGTTTAACGTAGAGAGTGGCTCTATCAGCCCATTTGCGTCACACAACATGAAGAAAATCTATCAAGAACTCGCAGAAGGACAGAAAGCAGTTCAACTTGGTACACGCTTTATCGACGCCATTCTTGATGAATTGCGCGGAGAAGGGATCAAAACAGAAGTATTCGAACACTACTCTGTGGCGGAGTTGACTGAGCAGGTTCTCAGTGATTTCAGCTTCTATAGCGACAATTATCGTGATCGCATCAATCTAAGCATAAAAGATGATTTTATTTTTAAAGGTAGTGACACCTTATTCAGCTTCATGCTGTTCAATCTGCTAAAGAATGCGGTGCACTACTTTGAAGCTTACCCAAACAGTCAAGTCAACATCCAGTTCAAAAAGAATGGCGAATACAATGAGCTGCATATCGTAGACACAGGGCCCGGTATTTCTATCGAACATCAGGCTCACATCTTTGATGATTTTTACTCACATGGCAAAGAGCAAGGCAATGGGCTTGGCCTCTCGTATTGTATGCGTGTTATGCAATCGTTCGATGGCAACATCGTTTGCCGCTCATTGCCAGAAAAATACACGGAGTTCGTCCTCTATTTCCCTTCAGTGGACGAACAAACATATGACGAAGAAACCAAGGGGATTGTTTCTTCTTACCTCGAAACAAAATCCATCATCGTTGTCGGTGACAATCTCGCGAGTAACTGGTTGTCCAGTGAGCTGCAATTATTGACCAATAACATCCAACACGCTGCAGACATCGAAACAGGTATTAGTCATGCGTGCCAACACCCTGTTGACATCATCGCTATCGATAGCGCACTAGTTGTACAAGGGAGCAATTTACTCAAGGCCCTGAGAGCGGGAGATCTTGGACACGACTTACAAGTGACTCCGATTTTGTATTTCAGCAATGACACTACCAATGAACACGATCGGTCATTGAACAGTGTCGATTTGATACAAGGGCGAATAGCAGGCATCAACAACCGCTTCGCACTTCACCGATCGCTAGAATGCCTTATTGACGAAGGCCGCCTAACAAAATTGGGAAGTTTAATTGGAAAACGCGTTCTCGTTGTCGACGACATGCAAGTCAACCGGCTCCTCGTTCAAGCGTATCTAACCAGTGAAGGGGTTATCGTCAATCAAGCAGTCTCTGGAGAAGAAGCGGTTGCGAAAGTCACTGCCGAGACATTTGATCTTGTTCTTATGGATATTCACATGCCGGGAATGGGAGGCATTAAAGCCGCCCAAAAAATACGTGATTTAAATGCCAGCACAATTATTGTCGCACTGTCTGGCGAATACAGTGAGGATACTAGGTCATCGATTGAATGCGCGATGCATGATCACCTTGTTAAGCCCATCACCAAACAGCAACTCATCAAAACACTGACCAAATGGTTAGCCACGAAAAAACACCTCGTCGATAACGCTCAACGTCAGGCGTAGTAATCCCTTTCAAAATATCTCTCCCCCAACAATCTAGTCTCTTTAGATTGTTGGGGAATACATGAGACTCGACCTGTCGACTGATGAACCGAACAATACCTATCAACTCTAGGACAGCTTGCCTTAGAATTGCTCACAAAGTGCTTTCACATCAGCAAACGGATAATGGCTAAATTGACCAAAACCAGCGGTTCGTCCCACACGAAGCCGTCCCGTCAATGGAGAGGAAATACCACATAAGTACCTCGCAACCGCTTCAGCTGTCACTACTTCCATCTTGGCGGCATCAAACAAGGGTTGGCAAGCTGCCTTAAGTTGATCTAACTCCAACTGGGCTAGCGGTGAACCACCAGGCAATACCGCAATTTCACCGCGACACACAGAGCAATGACCACATTGTTCTGGAGCATGCTCATCCGCAAAGTAACTGGCTAAACGATGGCTCAAACAAGTTTGTGTTTCAAACAATGCCAGCATGGCATGAATTCGCTCTACTTCACTCTGCTCCTTGTTTTGAAACATTTGATGGATACGTTCACTAAGATCACTCGCCTCTTGCCCTTGGCACGCCTCAGGACGGCAGATATTAAAAACATCCGTCATCTGTTTGCTTTCTAGTTCAATCCACCCACGTTCTGCAAAGTAATCCAATGCTTTGACCGCACGCTGACGGTCTGCCTGATAACCTTGCCAAAGCGCTTCAAAATCCACGGTATGCCAAGTACGAGATTTGGGGGATGAATCAAATACGGCTTTCACAAACTGCTGACGTTCACCATCGAACTTCGCCAGTATATTGTCGGTGCTAACTAAAGCCTTAAATCGATAATCGGCGAAGTAACTAAATTTCGGTTCTATCACCCCTTCTAGTTCTAAGTACACCAACAATGTTTTAAGCGGTAGTTGCCGTATGTTGGTATCTCTAGACAGTCGATTGAGCATCACCTCCCAAGCACTGCCCAGTGGCGTTGTTCCTATTTCATCGATCACTGCACGAATGGCAGAATGATCCGGCGTATCGCCGTAGACAAAATTTTCCAACACACTTAGGGATTCTCGATTGGCTAACACGGTACATGTAGAGGATTGACCATCGCGCCCTGCTCGACCGATTTCTTGGCTATAGTTTTCTATAGACTTTGGCAAGTCGTAATGGATCACAGAACGAATATCAGACTTGTCGACGCCCATACCAAATGCGATTGTCGCCACAATGCAATTAATACCGCCTTCCATGAAACGACTCTGAATATTTTGACGTAGTTCATTTGGCAGACCAGCATGATAGGCGTGCGCTGGCACACCGTGTTGCTGAAGAAAGTCAGCGACAGATTGCGCGGTATTTTGCAGTGTCACATAAATAATCGTGGGAGCCGAATCATGACGATGAACTTGCTCTAACAATACCTCAGATTTTGTGTTCTCTGTGCACGCAATGACATTGAGATCTAAGTTCTCACGATAAAATCCCGTAATAACAATATTTTCAGACTCAATGCCAAACTTATTACCCATATCCTCTATCACTTTCGGCGTCGCCGTTGCCGTTAGCAATAACACCTGGGGAATATTAAGTTGCCGGCAATATACCGGCAACTTTAAATAATCAGGGCGGAAGTTATGCCCCCACTCTGAAATACAGTGAGCTTCATCTATTACCATCAATGAAATAGAAACTGATGATATAAACTGTCTAAAGCGTTCATTTTTTAGACGCTCGACAGAAATCATGAGTATTTTTATCTCTCCCGCCTTTACGCCACGCATGACTTCTCTCGATTCATCATACGTCAGAGAGGAGTCAATCGATGCAGCCGCAATGCCTCGACTTTTTAGAAAGTCGAGCTGGTCTTTCATCAGTGCTAACAGCGGGGATATGACAAGAGTTAGATTTGGGAGGTGTAGTGCAGGCAACTGATAACAGAGAGATTTACCAGACCCAGTTGGAAAAATAGCCGCGGAAGAGTGTCCAGACAGCACATTATCGACTACCTGTTGTTGCCCGCCTCGCAAGCTTTCAAAACCAAAAACCTGATTCAGTGTATGTAAATAGCTGACACTCGTGCTCATTTCCGCCCCGGCAAATCAATTAGATAAAGCAATGCTGGAGTTTACACGTCCCTGAGCCTAACGACGAGCGATTGATAGCAAAAAATATAGGTGCTTATATTTTACAAGCAAGTCATTTCAACATACAGAAAGTGTTGAGTTTTTCCTAATAAGCATAGAAAAACATGCATGATTTACAGAAAACCGACATGAGTCATAGAAAGCAGAAAATTAAAGTACATCATTCTATTTAAAGCCTCATTTTACACTCAAAAAAATGCACATTCTCTCAAAGAACCAAACGCCACTTTCATTGAAAAACCAGCCCACTTACAAACCCATACAAAAAACCAGAGTATTTCCTACTTTATCTAATACAAATAAGGGCAATCCCTAAATTAGATATTCATAAGAAAACCATTTTCTAAAGTTTGCAACAACATTGTAAGCATCACTTCAACT
The DNA here is from genome assembly GCF_028683095.1 of Enterovibrio gelatinilyticus. Taxonomy (GTDB): domain Bacteria; phylum Pseudomonadota; class Gammaproteobacteria; order Enterobacterales; family Vibrionaceae; genus Enterovibrio; species Enterovibrio gelatinilyticus. The sequence continues at coordinate 349,495 of NZ_JAJUBC010000001.1, forward strand.
AGCCTTTTAACCAACAAAGTCTGCGTGAATCGAATCAAGGTTATCACGCTAGAAAACGACGACATTATGTAAGAGAAATTAGGCTCAAATAACTAACCATCTCTGTCATTTCAATACAACCAAAAGGATTGTAACTTTGGCCATGTTGAATCAAAATTCTCAGAAAAATAAAAGTGAACCAAGCCAAAAACAAAACAATGAAGTGAATAAAAACAGACAGAGAAGACGACTTATCTCCTTAGGCGTTTTTTTGTTAAGTTCCGCTTTTGTTATCGGTGCTAACCAACCTTTAAACCTCCACACTATTCCAGCTCCGTTAAGCGTTTCAATTTCAAACGCAGCGATACTTGACACAAAATCAAACACTTCAAAAACGAAAAAAGTGCCATTTGTTCAACCAATATCAACGATTCCTTTTAAAGAGACCCTTGCAGGAAATGGCATTGATCATGGTGATAACCCTGATCGACCTTGGCTCAAAGCGTCCCTCAGCAATAGACCTTTTAGTGAATACTGGCTCAAGCAGGTCGATGCCCACATTAACCAGGCACGCACACCCGGCTGGTTAAAGTTCGAGCGTTATCATATCAACCAAGGCCGCGACCCCCTTCAGTTACCCACTTTTGCGCGCATGGTTGAATCCAAACACGTTCCAGACGTGTTAACCATTCGATTACTGGATGGTGTTGAAACGACAACTGCATTGGCAGATATCGGTTTCGAGCATAAAACATCACTAGACCCTACATCTCCTGACACTCGCGTTCATGTCTATCAAATCCCGGAAGGTATGAGCTTTGAAACGGCGCTAGAAGTGGTCAATGCGCACCCCAATGTGGCATTTGGTGAGCCTGACTATTTGATCGAGTGGGCGCTGGCACCAAACGAATCAAACAGCGGTATTAGCAATGGTTCCGCGTGGTGGCTAAACCAATTGAACGCCTATGAAGCATGGGAAACCATCACGGATGCGTCCGCTATTGGCCCTATCGCTGTGTATGACCAAGGTATATTACGAAGCCACGAAGATCTAAAAGACAACTTTTGGGTTAACCCTGATGAAGTCGCTGGTAATGGCGTCGACGATGATAACAATGGCATCGTCGATGATATAAATGGTCGCACAAATACTGTCTTCGGCGGCCATGGTACGCCTGTCGCTGGTACAATCTGTGGACGTGGTGATAACGGAATCGGCTATGTGGGCAGTGCGTGGCGCTGTCAGCTTATGGATACAGGTGGTCCGTTGAGTTTTGCAGCAGCAGTCTCTGATGCAATGGCCTCACTGCGTTATGCCACCGATAAAGGCTCAAGGATTTCAAACCACAGTTGGGGGATCAGCGGAGATTACAGCCAAGCATTCAAAGACTTGATCACTGAGATTGCAGACGACGATCACCTGATGGTCATTGCATCACACAACTTCAATTCCAACATCGACAATAGCCCCGTTTATCCAGCGTCTTATGACAATGACAACATTCTAAGTATCGCTGCATCCAACCAAAGTGAAGGTCGAATCAGCTATTCAAACTATGGTGCAGTCAGCGTTGATATTGCAGCACCGACAGAGTTCAACACGACCAATTCCTCGGGAGGCTACTCTGGTTTTAGTGGCACCTCGCAAGCAACACCAGTTGTCACTGGTGTCGTGGCACTCGCATGGTCAATGGATCCGTCCATGACCTACAGAGAAATCAAACAACTCGTCTTGGATACCGCACGTCCAGTTTCCGCTTGGAATGGACTGACTGTTTCTGAAGGTATTATTGACATGAAAAATCTCGTCGAATCAGTGATTGTGGACACTGACGGCGATGGCATTCTCGATGATGTTGACCCCGATGATGACAATGATGGCGTTCCAGATGAAGAGGACGCCTTTCCAAAAGATGCCACCGAAACAACAGATACGGACAATGACGGTATCGGCAACAATGCCGACAACGATGATGACGGCGACGGCGTAAACGATGAGGACGACTGGAAGCCACTAGACCCCAATGAGCAATATGATACGGACGGTGACGGCATCGGTAACAGCGTTGATGACGACGACGACAATGACGGCGTACTCGATGAGGACGATGCCTTCCCGCTTGACGATTCAGAAACGACCGACACTGATGGCGACGGCGTCGGCGACAACAGTGATGTATTCCCTTCAGATCCGAATGAGTCTAAAGACTCTGATGGCGACGGTGTGGGAGACAACGGAGATATTGACCGCGATAACGATGGATTGGCCGATGATTTAGAGTCTCGTACGAGTGCAGAAATCGTAGATTGGCCGGTGCTAACGGGCGCAACCTACAACGATGGCATGCTCAGAGCTAACGGCGGTTCGTGGAGTTACCAAGCTAACTCAGCCCGTGCCTCTACCTATGGCTTTAACGACAATTATCGCTTTAGCTTCAAGATTGATGCGCTTGGCACCTACAACATGATTGGTTTGGGTAGCGTTGAAAGTTCAGCAAGCTATACCGACATTGATTATGCACTTTACCTCGTCAATACATCGCTCAACATCTATGAAAATGGTGCTTCAATCGGTTCGTTTGGTTCTATCGCTGTTGGCGATACGTTATCCATAGAAGTCGCGCAAGGCACAGTCACCTATCGCATCAATGATGACATAGCTCGTGAGGTCACTTACAGCGGTCAAACGCCTGATTTCTATGTTGACTCCAGCTTCTATAGTGGAGAAATTCGACTCAGTGACTTGTCTCTAACGCCGCTTTCTGGCGCAGGTTTAACCGCCGATGCGGACAACGATGGCGTGACCAACGATATCGATTTGGACTCGGACAACGACACCATTCCTGATGTCATTGAGGCAGGTTTGGCTGACAGCGATGGCAGCTTGACCGTTGACAGAATTGACCAACAAGCCAGCGTCGATCCTGCCCCCGATTCTGACGGTGATGGCATTCCAGACTTCCTCGATCTCGAAAGCCAGAATGCTGAAAACGACGGCACCGCCTTTGACATGCACGGCTACCACTTCGCGGCATTCGACACCAACGGTGACGGCATGCTAAACCTTCAAGATGGTGAAGGCGGCGGCGATGTGAACGGCAATGGCGTTGACGATCGTGCCGAAGACTCGGACGGTGATGGTATTTCTAACCCGAACGATGAAGACGACGATAACGACGGTACGCTCGATATCTACGATGCCTTCCCGTTCGATCCGAATGAAGACACGGACACCGATGGTGACGGCGTGGGCGATAACGGCGATGCCTTCCCAACAGATGCCACCGAGACAACCGATACTGACGGCGATGGCGTGGGCGACAATGCCGATGCCTTCCCTGACGATGCGTCTGAGACCACCGACTCTGACGGTGACGGTGTGGGCGATAATGCCGATGCCTTCCCTGACGATGCCACGGAAACGTCGGATTCCGACGGTGACGGTGTCGGCGATAACAGCGACATTGACCGCGATAACGATGGCTTGTCGGATGATCTTGAATCGCGCACGAGTGCCAACATCACCAACTGGCCTACCCTGACTGGCAATGCCGACTTCACTGACGGTACCCTCACTGTCAATGGTGGCAGTTGGTCATGGCAAGCCAACTCTGATCGTTTCTCCGAGTATGGTTACAACGACAACTATCGCTTCTCGTTTGTGGTGGACTCGTTAGGCAGCAACAACATGATCGGTATCGGCAGTGTCGAAAGTTCGGCCAGCTATAGTGACATCGATCATGCTTTCTACGTAGTAGGAACAACCGTATATCTCTTTGAAAACGGCGGATACCCGAGTGGTTACAACAGCACATTCTCTATCGCTGCGGGTGATACTTTAGCTCTACAAGTCACTGCGGGTACCGTGACGTACTTGCACAACGACACCACCATTCACACCACCACACGCTCGGGAGAGACACCAGACTTCTACGTTGATTCGAGCTTCTACAACGGCGCATTCCAACTCAGTGACATCGTGCTTTCCCCGCTGTCGGGGGCTGGCTTGTCAGCCGATGCTGACAACGATGGCGTGACCAACGATATCGATTTGGACTCGGACAACGACACCATTCCTGATGTGGTCGAAGCCGGTCTGACCGATGCGGACGGTGATCTGATGGTCGACAGTATCGACCTACAAGCCAGCGTCGACCCTGCCCCCGATTCTGACGGTGATGGCATTCCAGACTTCCTCGATCTCGAAAGCCAGAATGCTGAAAACGACGGCACCGCCTTTGACATGCACGGCTACCACTTCGCGGCATTCGACACCAACGGTGACGGCATGCTAAACCTTCAAGATGGTGAAGGCGGCGGCGATGTGAATGGAAATGGCGTTGACGATCGTGCCGAAGACTCGGACGGTGATGGTATCTCTAACCCGAACGATGAAGACGACGATAACGACGGCACGCTAGATATCTACGATGCCTTCCCGTTCGATCCAAATGAAGACACGGACACCGATGGTGACGGCGTGGGCGATAACGGCGATGCCTTCCCAACGGATGCCACTGAGACAACCGATACTGATGGTGATGGCGTGGGCGACAATGCCGATGCCTTCCCTGACGATGCCACGGAAACGTCGGATTCAGACGGTGACGGTGTGGGCGATAATGCCGATGCCTTCCCTGACGATGCCACTGAAACGTCGGATTCAGACGGTGACGGTGTCGGTGATAACAGCGACGTTGACCGTGATAACGATGGTTTGTCG
>NZ_JAJUBC010000010.1 GCF_028683095.1 Enterovibrio gelatinilyticus
ACAAACTCTTCCGAGCCTGTTGGGTGGATAGCCACAACGCTGTCGAAATCCGCTTTGGTTGCGCCCATCTTCATGGCAACGCCAAAGCCTTGGATCATCTCGTCAACAGCAAAGCCGATACCGTGAAGACCAACAACCGTCTCTTCTTCACCCGCGCAGATTAGCTTCATGCGGCATGGCTGGCGGTGTTGGGTGACAGCGGTGTACATGGCCGTAAAACCAGACGTGTAAACCTTCACGTTCTCTTCCCCGTACTGTGCTTTCGCTTCTTGTTCTGTCAGACCAATGGTGCCGATAGGTGGGTGGCTGAATACCACGGTCGGGATCAGCGTGTAATCCATCTTGGCGTTGGTTTTGCCATTGAACAGACGCTCAGAAAGTTGGCGACCTGCTTTAACTGCCACAGGGGTAAGCTCAACGCCACCTTCCATGATGTCACCCACACAGTAGATGCCAGCCACGTTTGTGTTCTGGAACTCATCCACTTTGATGTAGCCGCGAGCATTGGTTTCAACGCCTGTTGCTTCCAAGTTGATTTTGCTGGTGGTCGGGTTACGACCAATCGCCCAGATGAGCAAATCAGTGTTGTGTGATGTGCCGTTTTCAAAGTGAAGCGTCACTGAACCATCCGCTTCTTTCACGACTTCTTTTGGCGTTGAATGGGTGTGAAGGCTTGGGCCTTCTGCTTCCATCACTTCTACCAAGGTATCGATAATCATCGGGTCGAAGGTACGAAGCGGCGACTCTTTACGTACAAACAGGTGCGTGTCTGTACCTAGAGCATTAAGAACACCGGCGATTTCAACGGCAATGTAGCCTGCACCCACAACAGCAACGCGTTTTGGCTGCTCAGTAAGCTCAAAGAAACCGTTTGAATCGATGCCATGCTCAGCGCCTGGTACGTTCGGAATGGTTGGTTCGCCACCGACTGCAATTAGAATATTGTCAGCGGTGTAGTGCTCGCCGTTCACTTCGACGGTTTTCGCATCTACAAATTTAGCAAAGCCATTGATGACTTCGATGTTGTTTTTGCCCAATACGTTTTCGTAAGAGGTATGAATGCGTCCAATGTAGGCTTCACGGTTTTCGACCAGCTTTGCCCAATCGAATTTGTTTACCGTGGTATCGAAACCATAGTCAGGGCCATACAGTTTGATCGCTTCAGCAACTTGAGCGCCGTGCCACATCACTTTCTTTGGAACACAACCTACGTTTACACAGGTGCCGCCTAAGTGTTTCGCTTCAACAATTGCTACCTTTGCACCATACATTGCCGCACGGTTAGCCGATGCAATACCACCACTACCACCACCGATACAGATGTAATCAAAATGCTTGGCCATTTTATTCTCCATGTGATTATTCTTATTTCCGCACTGATAGCGGTAATCCAATATTTCCCAATAGTAACAGACCCGATGGGGGCTGATTTTTACTCAGGTACAATCCATTCTACAAACTGATGACCTGTCGCGGGCGCAATTTTGCTTTGCAGCCACGGTAGAATTTCTTTCATCTGCGCTTCAAGCGTCCAAGGCGGGTTGATCACAATCATGCCTGACGCCGTCATACCGCGCTCTTCAGAATCGGGTGCAACCCCTAATTCGATTTGAAGGATTTTACGAACGCCGAGCTTTTCTAAGCCACGGGTGATCAAGTCGATATTTTTACGATACACCACCGGATACCAAATTGCATAAGTGCCAGTCGCCCAGCGGGCAACGCTTTCTTCAATTGCATCAACCACGTCTTGGTATTCGTGTTTTAGCTCATAAGGTGGGTCTATCAACACCACGCCACGACGCTCTTTCGGCGGAAGGCTAGCTTTCAAACGCGCGTAGCCATCTTCTTTGAACATTTTTACCTGACGGTCGCCACGAAATTCTTGCAGTAGCAGCGGGAAATCCGTTGGGTGAAGTTCGGAAAACATCGCGCGGTCTTGGTCACGCAGCAATGTTCTGCCGACTTTTGGCGAGCCTGGGTAATAGCGAAGTGACTCGCCATCATTCAAGCTGCTAATGACATCCAAATACGGCGCTAATGCTTCCGGCACATCGTCGCATTGCCAAATCTTGCCAATCCCTTCTTTGTATTCGCCGGTCTTTTCTGCATGTTCATCGGCGAGATCGTAACGACCCGCACCGCTATGCGTATCGTGATACACAAAGGCTTTATCTTTTTGTTTAAGCGATTCAATGATAAGGCTCTGAACAATGTGTTTAACCACATCGGCATGGTTGCCTGCGTGGAAGCTGTGGCGATAACTGAGCATGATAGACCTGAATGAAAACGGACAAAAGTAGCGAGCATTATCGCTTATTGAGGCGTAATACCCAAGCGGCCAAGAGGGGCTGGATTTCAGAGTTAGTTAGCGTGTCCAATGCGAGACAAACTTTCAGAACAATAGCAGGCTATTTGATGTGAATTTGACGAAGTAGTGGGCATGCTGAAGCGCTTTCGAAGGGCGAGAGTACTATAAGGATGCGCTTAAACGGTTTTTAAAGGAATGAAGGGGAAAGTTGCGATCATGATGTCATTTACTTATCGCTGAAACCTGCTAATTCGGGTTGCTTGGGTATATCTGCAGCATCAGCATTGAAAACCCGTTCATTTGCCATCATAACTAGAGCATTGAGAAAGAGATAAAGGAATTGACCATGTCCAACCCGTTGCTGTCGTTTACCGATTTGCCTCCCTTTTCTGCTATTAAGCCGGAACATGTTCAACCCGCGGTGGAGCAAGCCATCGCTGATTGCCGCTCCGCGATAGAAGCGGTGTTGGAAAACAACACAGATCCAAGTTGGGACAACATTTGTGTGCCGCTCGCAGAGAGTGACGACAGGCTCAGCCGCATTTGGTCGCCGATTGGACATATGAATGGTGTGGTGAACAGCCCTGAGCTTCGAGACGCTTATGAGGCATGTCTGCCGATGCTGTCTGATTACTCAACATGGGTAGGTCAAAACAAGCCATTGTATGACGCGTACAAAGCCATTAAAGCGCGTGACGATTTTGACTTTCTAACGCCAGCGCAGCAAAAGACCATCACCGATGCATTGCGTGATTTCGAATTGTCAGGCATTGCATTGCCACAAAAAGAGCAGCATCGATTTGGTGAGATCAGCAAGCGCTTGTCTGAGCTTTCTTCTAATTTCTCAAACAATGTGCTTGATGCCACGATGGGCTGGAGCAAGCAGATCACAGATGTGAACGAACTTGCAGGCATGCCTGAATCAGCACTGGCGGCAGCACAAGCGCAAGCTGAGGCCAAAGAGCAAGAAGGATACCTGCTAACGCTTGATATTCCGTCTTACCTGCCAGTGATGACCTACTGCGATAACCGCGAGCTTCGTGCAGAGATGTACCAAGCTTATACCACGCGAGCCTCTGATCGCGGACCTACTGCGGGTAAGTGGGACAACACTGATCTCATTAGCGAAACCTTGTTGCTGAAAAGCGAGATATCTCGACTCCTCGGTTTTGCTAGCTACAGTGAGCTGTCGTTGGCCACCAAAATGGCACAATCGACAGATCAGGTTTTGACCTTCCTTAATGAACTTGTCGACAAAGCGCGTCCACAAGGCGAACAAGACTTTCAGGCGTTGGAACAATTCGCTAAAGAGAATTTTGGCGTTGAAGCATTAGAGCCTTGGGATGTGGCTTACTATTCCGAGAAACTCAAGCAACACCAATACAGTATTTCGGACGAAGAACTACGCCCATACTTCCCTGAAAACAAAGTGGTAGCCGGTTTATTTGAAGTGCTTAAGCGTGTATTTGGCATGGACGTGAAGCGCCGTGATGACGTGGATGTGTGGCACGAGTCAGTATCGTTTTACGATATATTCGATGGCAAAGGTGAGCTGCGTGGCAGCTTCTATTTGGACTTGTATGCCCGTGAACATAAACGTGGCGGAGCATGGATGGACGATTGTCGCGGTCGTCGAGTGACGGCGTCTGGTGAGCTTCAAACCCCTGTCGCATACCTAACCTGTAACTTCAACAAGCCTATCGGTGGCAAGCCTGCACTGTTCACGCATGATGAAGTGGTCACTTTGTTCCATGAATTTGGTCACGGCATTCACCACATGTTGACGCAAGTGGACGAATCATCTGTGTCCGGTATTAACGGCGTGCCGTGGGATGCGGTAGAGCTGCCAAGTCAGTTTTTAGAAAACTGGTGCTGGCAAGAAGATGCACTAGCGTTTATTTCGGGTCATTTTGAAACCGGAGAGCCTCTGCCAAAAGACATGCTCGACAAAATGCTAGCAGCGAAGAACTTCCAATCAGCGATGTTCATTTTACGTCAGCTAGAATTCGCACTGTTCGATTTTACCCTGTTCACGCGCTTCGACCCAGAGGAAGGTGCGAAAGTATTGGAAACGCTCGCCGAGGTGAAAAGCCGAGTCTCAGTGGTGCCATCCCCAGAGTGGAATCGCTTCCCGCATTCGTTCAGCCACATCTTCGCGGGTGGTTACAGTGCGGGCTATTACAGCTACCTTTGGGCGGAAGTGTTGTCGTCAGATGCGTTCAGTCGCTTTGAAGAAGAAGGCATTTTCAATACCGAAACTGGCGCGTCATTCCTAGAGAATATTTTAGAGCGCGGCGGCAGTGAAGAGCCCATGGAGCTGTTCAAACGCTTCCGTGGACGCGAGCCATCCCCCGATGCGTTTTTGCGTCACAGTGGTATTGGCGCTTAACTGACTGTTAAAGTCGTACAAAAAAGCACGGCAATTGCCGTGCTTTTTTATGCCTGAAACATCGCTAGGCGATGATCAAAGGCCAGTGTTGGTCGCATTGACGCTGGGCTTCCAGTGCTAATTCTGCAGACATAAGCGGGTTATTCGCTTCCCATTCATGTGGCAGAGTGAGTGTCAGCGCATCGTATTCTGCGTTCAATGTCACGACGGGAAGCGTTTGGCTGTCACGGCGGTGACATAAGATCACAGCAAGTCGCAATATGCGTAGAATGCGATTCGCGCTGGTGGCCGATACTGCGCTTTGCGCGCCAATTGGTTGCAGTTGTTCGCGATACTGACGAAGTAGCTGAGCAAGCAGTTGTTTCTGCGCTTGTGTAAAGCCCGGCAAATCGAGATTTTTTATCAAGTATGCAGCGTGTTCGCCGTCTTTCTTGAAACCAATGCTCATGCCAATTTCGTAAAGCTCGGCGGCAGAGTTCAACATATCTTCCGCGATAGGCTCAACGATCCATTTATCACCACACTGGCGAAGCAGGTTGGCGGCCATGTTAGCGACGCTGTTAGCGTGAGCCTGATCGAGCTGATAACGAGACTGTATGCTTTGAATAGTACGGATGCGAATGTCTTGCTGCTGCATTGTATTCATCATGCCATACACTAGGCCTTCACGAAGCGCACCGCCTGCCAGTGTCATCGAATCGATGTCGAATTGCTCAAAAATCGCGATAAGAATTGATAGGCCGCTTGGGAATACCAAGGCACGCTCTAGCGTCAAACCATCAATATCGAGTTCTTCTACCTGACCAAACCCGATGGCCTGCTTGCGTAATCGATGCAATTTGGCGAGGGTGATAACTTCGTCCATGCCTTGTGCAATCATGATTTCTTGCAATGCCTGAACGGTGCCGCTGGCACCCACACAAACATCCCAACCAAGAGAGCGATAGCGTTCAACAATCGGCGCTAGGACTTGTTTGGCACCGTCAATCGCACGGTCAAAGCTGGCTTCTGTTAGCGAGCGGTCTTTGAAGTGTTGTTCAAGCCAAGTAACACAACCCATATCAAGGCTGGTTAATGCCGCAGCATCAAATCCTTCACCGATGATAAGTTCTGTGCTGGCACCACCGATATCCACAACCAATCGTTTACCTTTACCACCAGAGGTGTGTGCGACACCTTGATAAATGGTGCAAGCCTCTTCCTCACCTGTAATAACCGTGATGGGGTGGCCTAAAATCTGATTGGCTTTTGCAATGAACTCATCGGTGTTTTTGGCGCTGCGAAGTGCTGCCGTAGCGACAATACGAATATTCTGAGGGTCGATATCTTGTAGGCGTTCAGCGAACAAAGAAAGGCAATCCCAACCGCGCTGCATTGCTTCGCTGCTGAGGTTAAGGTGTTTGTCCAAACCTGCGGCGAGGCGGACTTTGCGTTTGATTTTTGCCAGCGTTTGCACACTGCCTTGAACCTCGCGAACAACCAGCATATGAAAGCTGTTTGAACCGAGGTCAATGGCAGCGTACAGGGGCGAACGCGCGTGATCCATGCTGTGTTACCCCTGAGTGTTTTACGCTTTATTCTGCGGCGGACGACGACGACCGCGGCCACGATTTTGCGGGCCAGTTTTGTTGCCTGACGTATTGCGGCGACTATTAACCTGACGCGGACGTTGCAGGCGGATAGGCGGCGGTAAATCGGTCATCAATGCGTCTTCACTGTATTCAGACACTGGGATAGCATGATCGATATATTCTTCAATGCCTGGCAGATTCACGGCGTATTCTTCACACGCGAAACTGATAGAGTGACCGCTTGCACCAGCACGACCAGTACGGCCAATACGGTGAACATAATCTTCGCTATCGTCAGGTAGATCGTAGTTGAATACGTGTGTTACCTGAGGAATGTGCAGACCACGAGCGGCAACGTCAGTTGCAACCAGAATGTCGATGTCACCTTTGGTGAAATCTTCAAGGATCTTCATGCGTTTTTTCTGAGGCACATCACCCGTTAGCAAACCAGCGCGTAGTTCATCAGCAGCCAAGTGGCCCCAGATTTGCTCACAGCGGTGCTTGGTGTTGGCAAACACAATCGCACGTTCTGGCCAATCTTCTTCGATCAAAGTCTGCAGCAAGCGCATCTTGTCGTTGTTTGATGGATAGAACAATTCTTCCTGAATGCGGTGACCGGTTTTTTGGTCGGGTTCAACCACAACATGTTCAGGGTTTGTCATGTGCTCAAACGCCAATTCCTGCACACGGTAGGAAAGGGTCGCTGAGAACAGCATGTTTTGACGCTCAGCCGGAGCAGGCATGCGGCGGAACAAGAAACGAATGTCCTTGATAAAGCCTAGGTCGAACATACGGTCCGCTTCATCAAGCACGACGGCTTGAATCGCGTTCAAGTCGATCACACGCTGCTTGTAGAAGTCGATAATACGACCACAGGTGCCGATAAGAATATCAACGCCATTTTCCAGAACTTCTTTCTGCTTGTCGTACGCTTCACCGCCGTAGGCCAAGCCAGCGGTCAGTGAGGTTGAGGCCAGTAACGGGGCAGCATCGTTGTAGATCTGGATCGCAAGTTCGCGCGTCGGTGCCATAATGATGGCTCGCGGGCAGTTTTTCTTGCGGTCGGCAGGTGCCTCCGTTGTCAGCAAGTGATGGAAAGTCGCAGTCAGGAATGCCAGTGTCTTACCTGTGCCCGTTTGGGCCTGTCCTGCAATGTCTCGGCCGGTGAGCAGGACCGGCAATGCCAAGGCTTGAATAGGGGTACAGTTATGAAACCCTTTTTCTTCCAAACCTTTGATGACATCGGCGTGTAGACCGAAGTCGGCAAATTTTTGCTCTGTGAGATGCGTCATTTTCATCAGCATAGAATATCAGCTTAGGCTTGCAATACGATAGTGAATACATTCAAATAGTGTGATGATTTACTGGTTGGTATATCACCAGTGACAAAAAGTAATCATTGGAGTGAAAGATGAGCGACAAGATTTTGCAGCTGACAGACGACAGCTTCGAGGCAGATGTTATCAATGCTGCAGGCCCTGTACTGGTTGATTTCTGGGCAGAGTGGTGTGGTCCATGTAAGATGATCGCCCCTATTCTTGACGAAATCGCTGAAGAGTACGAAGGGAAAGTCACTATTGGTAAATTGAATATCGACCAAAATGCAGGTACCCCACCTAAATTCGGTATCCGTGGTATTCCAACATTATTGCTGTTTAAAGACGGCGGTGTAGCGGCAACGAAGGTTGGCGCTCTGTCAAAAACTCAACTGAAAGAGTTTTTAGACGCAAACCTATAATGTGACAAATAAGCCGTGTACCACTCAGGACACGGCTTATTTGTTTCTAGTAACTAGACAGTTCCCCGATCTGGTGCTAACTTATTGCACGTAAAGTGTACATCTGTTCATCTCTTGATCACACCCGTGATTCCTAAATTCAAACTAATTCAGACCTCAACTTTGACTGACAAGACACCTACCACTATGAATCTTACCGAACTGAAGAATCAGGCCGTTTCTGAGCTGGTCGCCTTAGGCGAAAGCATGGGCCTTGAGAACCTTGCCCGCCTCCGTAAACAAGACATTATCTTCGCGATTTTGAAACAACATGCGAAAGGCGGCGAAGATATTTTTGGAAACGGCGTGCTGGAAATTCTTCAGGACGGTTTCGGCTTCCTGCGCAGCGCAGACAGCTCTTACCTTGCTGGCCCAGATGATATCTATGTTTCACCAAGCCAAATTCGCCGCTTTAACCTGCGAACTGGTGATACCATCTCTGGCAAAATTCGTCCGCCGAAAGACGGCGAGCGTTACTTCGCACTGTTAAAAGTGAACGAAGTTAACCATGACAAACCTGATAATGCCCGCAACAAGATCCTGTTTGAAAACCTGACGCCTCTGCACGCTAACGAGCGTATGGTGATGGAGCGTGGTAATGGCTCAACCGAAGATATCACAGCACGTGTGCTGGATTTGGCATCGCCAATCGGTAAAGGTCAACGTGGTTTGATTGTTGCTCCGCCTAAAGCGGGTAAAACCATTTTGCTGCAGAACATCGCACAGAGCATTGCCCACAACCACCCTGAGTGTGAGTTGATGGTACTTCTGATTGACGAACGTCCTGAAGAAGTGACCGAAATGCAGCGTTTGGTTAAAGGTGAAGTGATCGCTTCTACCTTTGATGAGCCAGCAAGCCGTCACGTACAAGTTGCGGAAATGGTTATCGAAAAAGCAAAACGCCTTGTTGAGCACAAAAAAGACGTAGTTATCCTTTTGGATTCTATTACACGTCTGGCTCGTGCATATAACACCGTGGTACCAAGCTCAGGCAAAGTACTGACAGGTGGTGTGGATGCGAATGCATTGCACCGTCCTAAGCGTTTCTTTGGTGCTGCACGTAACGTTGAAGAGGGCGGAAGCCTGACCATCATCGCAACGGCATTGGTTGATACCGGCTCTAAGATGGATGAAGTTATTTACGAAGAATTTAAAGGTACAGGTAACATGGAACTGCACCTATCTCGTAAGATTGCCGAGAAGCGTGTCTTCCCTGCGATTGATTTCACCCGCTCTGGTACCCGTCGTGAAGAGCTTCTTACAAAGTCTGATGAACTACAGAAAATGTGGATTCTGCGTAAGATTGTTCATCCTATGGGCGAAATTGATGGCATGGAATTCCTGCTTGATAAGCTCTCGATGACCAAGACCAACGAAGAATTCTTTGAAGCAATGCGTCGTCAGAAATCGTAACGCGCATCATGCAACAAAAAAGCATCGCTTAGGCGGTGCTTTTTTTTGCCTGAATATTTTGATGTCGCTGTCCAGTAAGTTGTAGTGTGTGTCATTGGGTCGATCGCGGTGAGCGTTATTAGGGTTAGATTGCACCGAATACCTGCTTAACAGTGCGTCGATACTGGCGTATATGGGTTGCTAAATATGAGAATGAGCCTCAGAATTGAGCAAGCATATTATTCAGCCAGTGGATTAGGATGTACTGGTGCAGGATTTCTGGGATGAAACGTTCACTCGCTTTACTACTCATATTATTTTTCGTCCTCTTTGGCGGCGTTTCTCGTGCTATCACGATTTCTCCCGATGACGTTGCTTCGCACATAGCCGATCCCAACTCCGTTTCCGCTATTCTTAAAGCGACCGCGCTTTTTGACGACAACAAAATCCCTCAACTCGATACTTATCTTGCTTCAATGCCAACCTTGCTGCGTGAAGAAACGCTGACGGTATTGGCGCGTAGCGCCTTGGATTTTTCCCATATGACGCCTGAGCGTGAAAAGTTTCTCGTTAAGATAAGCCATCAACAACCTAAGTATTTGGTGAAAAGTCAGGGCAATGGCTATTGGGTCACTATGCCAGCCTTTAACTATGCTGGAGAGGCAAAATGGGTACTGAATCGTTGGGAGATCAAACTGCTTGAGAACGAAGCGAATCGCCTGCTTAACTATGATCAATTGTCATTGGCTAAATGGTTGTCTTTCTCGTCAGCTGATTATGCATTGCGCCGAGAAGCCTTAGTTAGCCTGATCTCCCATTTAACGCTGCCTGCTCTCGCCAAACTTGAAACCTTATATATCAACGATAAAAGTATGGTGTGGAGCCCAGATAATGCGGTATTGGCCGCATTGACGAGCAGAACGGGTAGTGATGAATTATACAATCTACTGTGGTTGCGACGTACGGACAATTACAGCTTAGAAGTGCTGCAAAAGCTCGATGTTCCGCCCATTACTGAGCTTGATATCGATCAGATGATCGCTGCCACGGTGAATCCCGTATTGGCCGACACGGCATTGAGACAACTTTCAAGTTTGAATCCGCTGCCAGACAGCGTGAAGGCGTTTTTACTGAAGAAAATTGGTGATCGTCGTCAGGGTGAAGCCATCGTTGTCTTGCTGGCTAAGAAGGGGCATCGAGGTTGGTTACTGCGAATGCAAAAGCAAGCATCAGGCGTAACCCGTCGTAATATTGAGAACGGACTAGAGAGTGTGAAAATCTAAAAGACATGTTCATCGTTTCTACTCCCTTGGCCGTGTTACAGGCAATACATCTCGTTATAATCAACCCCTCACATCTCATCTGGGAAGGCCATGAAATTTACTGATTTACGTGCATTTATCGACTATCTGGAATCTGTCGGTGAGCTCAAACGCATCTCTCATCCTGTCGACCCAAATCAGGAAATGACAGAAATTGCCGATCGTGTATTACGAGATGGCGGCCCTGCTTTGTTGTTTGAAAACCCCGTGGGATATGACATTCCCGTGCTGGCGAATTTATTTGGTACTCCAAAGCGTGTTGCTATGGGAATGGGGCGAGAAGATGTCACGGCACTTCGTGAGGTAGGGAAGCTGCTCGCGTACCTTAAAGAGCCTGAGCCACCAAAAGGCTTTAAGGACGCGTTGGATAAATTGCCCGTGTTCAGGCAAGTGCTGAATATGCCAGCCAAAAAGCTTCGCAAAGCCTCTTGTCAGGATATTGTCTGGACAGGAGATGACGTCGATCTGGATAAAATCCCTGTTATGAGTTGTTGGCCGGGCGATGTAGCACCGTTGTTGACGTGGGGCCTGACGATTACCAAGGGGCCAAACAAAAAACGCCAGAACCTTGGTATTTATCGCCAGCAAAAAATCGGTAAGAACAAAGTCATCATGCGCTGGCTTGCGCACCGTGGTGGTGCGTTGGATTTACGTGATTGGATGGAAACCCACCCAGGTGAACCATTTCCTGTCACCGTGGCGTACGGCGCAGATCCCGCCACCATTCTTGGTGCGGTCACGCCAGTGCCAGATACTTTGTCAGAATATGCCTTCGCAGGATTACTTCGTGGCAGCAAAACCGAAGTGGTCAAAAGTTTAAGTAATGACTTAGACGTGCCAGCCAGTGCAGAAATTGTTATGGAAGGCTACATTGACCCGAATGAGTATGCTGATGAAGGCCCTTATGGCGACCACACCGGTTACTACAACGAAGTAGAACGTCATCATGTGTTTACTGTGACGCACATTACCATGCGTCAAAAACCGATTTATCACAGTACTTATACAGGCCGTCCACCGGATGAACCAGCAGTGCTTGGCGTCGCATTGAACGAAGTATTTGTGCCTATTTTGCAAAAGCAATTTCCCGAGATTGTGGATTTCTATCTGCCGCCGGAAGGCTGTTCTTACCGCATGGCGGTAGTGAGCATGAAGAAGCAATACCCAGGACATGCTAAGCGCGTGATGATGGGCGTGTGGTCTTTCCTTCGTCAATTTATGTACACAAAATACGTCATTGTGGTGGATGAAGATGTTGATACACGTGATTGGAACAGCGTGATTAACGCCATGACCACTCGCATGGATCCGCAAAGAGACACTCTGCTAATAGAAAACACGCCGATCGACTCATTAGATTTTGCGTCGCCAGTGGTGGGGCTAGGCTCAAAAATGGGTCTAGATGCAACCATCAAATGGGAAGCCGAGACCATTAACTCACCTGTGCCTAACGAAACCAAGTCAGATGAAGCTGTTCTTGATGCGGCGCTTAGTGCGGTACGTGAGCAGTATCCAGAGATTGTCGAACTCTATTTACCACCGGAAGCGAATGCGAGCCAGATGGCACTTGTGACTATCAAGAAGGAAGCGGTAGGACAAGGTCCTCGGGTGATGGAAGGTCTTTGGACCCAGCTAGGGCCGATCACTGACCTGAAATTTGTCATGGTGTTTGATGAGGGTGATGTCAACGTACGCGACTGGAACGATGTAATTTGGGCAATAACCACCCGAATGGATCCTGCTCGTGATACCCTATTTAGCTGTACTCGCTCGCTAGATACGCAGGCTGACTCTGATCAAGAGGCGTCGCCAGTTGCGCTGGGCGGGTCTAAAATGGGGTTAGATGCCACCAATAAATGGCAAGGTGAATCGACCCGAGAGTGGGGAACACCGATTGCTAAAGATCCGCAAATTGTCGTGAGCGTCGATAAAATGTGGGACAAACTGGGTATTTAGTCCGTGTTTAAAGTAAACCTAATGCCAGCAGGAACTGAGTTTGAGGTTCCTGCTCACCAAACACTATTACAAGGCGCGCTCAGCGCAGGAATAGCATTTCCTAACCGTTGTCAGATCGGTGCTTGTGCAACTTGTCTTTGCAGGTTGATAGAAGGTGATGTGCGTTATCATCTAGAGCCTATGCTCACCGAACAAGAAAAAGAGCAAGGCTGGATATTTGCCTGTCAGGCCATTCCTAGCAGTGATCTGGTGGTTAGTTTTGAGGAAAGCGATGACTATTAAATGTGAAGTAACGTCAGTGTCGTCACTGACCAATAACACCTATCGAATTTTATTAAAGCCAGAGCAGCCTGTGAGCTACAAAGCGGGTCAATACCTGCTTGCTGTGATGGGCGAGAAAGACAAACGTCCGTTCTCGATCGCGAGCAGCCCTTGTCGTCAAAATGGTCATGAGCTTGAGTTACACATCGGTGCGGCGGAAGAAAACGCTTATGCGATGGACGTGGTAAAAGCGGCTAAGCAGACTTTTGAGCAAGGCGACAACTCTTTTACTATCGAAGCCCCTCATGGTGATGCTTGGCTTCGTGAAGAGCGTCAACGTCCACTGATCTTGATTGCTGGTGGAACGGGTTTTTCCTACGTGCGCAGTATGGTCGATCATTGCCTGAGCCAAGGTTTCTCACAACCTATTTTCCTTTACTGGGGTGGTCGTGATATGAGCCAGCTTTATGCCAATGACGAAATGGAAGCCTTGGCGTTGAAAAACCGCCAGCTTACCTACATTCCTGTGGTGGAAAATGCCCCGGAAGGATGGCAAGGCAAGCAAGGTAATGTGTTGCAGGCAGTGATGGAAGATTTTGTCTCGCTGCCAGCGTACGATGTTTACATCGCAGGTCGCTTTGAGATGGCGGGTGCGGCGCGAGAGATGTTCTGCACCGAGCGTGGCGCAGAGCGCGATCACCTATTTGCGGATGCGTTTGCATTTCTGTAAACACAGAAGAGCACAGCATAAAAAACACCGCCATTTGGCGGTGTTTTTGTTTGGAAAGCGATAACACGTTTAAGTCTGTATTTGTGCTTATGATTGCACTTAGGCGAGCGAGGACGCCTCAATTTTCTTCTTCACCCACGTTTCATTGATCCAAAGTGACGCCAATATCACCGCACCTCCCATCGCAAGCGTTCCCAAATCCGCATCGCGGTTCCAGATAAGCACATTGACCACAATACCTGCTGGCACTAACGCATTGTTCATGACAGCTAACGCCCCCGCATTGACCAGCGTTGCACCTTTGTTCCAAAGGAAATAACCCAATCCAGATGCGATCGCACCAAGGTAAATCAAAATGCCCCACTGCGTCGATGTGGTTGGTAGTTTGTCTGTGTTACCCAGTAGTAAGAAAGCGGGTAGGGCAACGCACAATGCGCCGATGTAGAAGAGCCCAAATACAGTATGCTGCGGCAGACTATCTTCAGAGCGCTCCATCACGACTTTGTAGCTGACCTGTCCGATAGCAAAACAAAGGTTGGCGCCCTGAACAATCAAAAAGCCCTGCATGAAGTTAGGGTTGATCGAGGCAAACTTGATTAGCACTGCGCCAAGTACAGCCAATGCGGCGGTCATGAGGTACCAAGGTGAAAAACGGCGATGCAACAAGTCATACGTCAGCGTGACATAAACTGGCGTGAAAACCGTGAACAGTAAGACTTCAGGAACGGACAGATACAAAAAGGATTGATAGTAAAAGCAATACATCAACCCCAGTTGGATGCCGCCAATCGCCATGAGCTTGAGCATAAGCGGACGAGGTACGCCTTTGAGACGTAAGAATGGTAGAAAAACCACCGCCGCCAACGCCACCCGAGTGACCACAGAAAACCAAGCATCAACCTGCCCAGCCAAGTAAACGCCAATTAGGCTAAATGAAAAGGCCCACAGGAGTGTGATAAACGCGAGATAACCCATAACGATCCCTATTTGGTAGTAAATTGCCGCAAAGTGTACCCGAAATTGCAGCAATAGGTAGGGATCGTCAATCTGGACGGAGCAGAGGGTCGAGTCAGAGCGATCAGTTTGGCAGTGGCACCATGAGCATGTCGACAGGCGTCTTATTTATCAGCTGTTTGGCAGACGAAATTAAGGTGCTCCAAAAATCCTGATGATGACCACAGATCACCAGATCAATGCCGAAGTGTTGAATGGACTCGGTGATCTCTTCTGCTAAATCACCACTGGCAACCAAGGTGTTTGTCACTGGCACATCAACATGTTTCGCGAGCGTATTAAGCTGCGATTGTGCTTCATCAATGATGTGGTTGCGCGTTTCAACCATGTTGACGTCAATCAGCCCAGTGTAAAGCTGAGCGTAATTCACATCGATGTGGATCAATGACAGCTTTGCCCCCAATGGCTTTGCAAGCGCAGCTCCTTTTTGCACCAAAGATTCGCTATCTGCGGACAGGTCAACAGCGACCAAAATGTGTTTATAGCTCATAGCCTAACTCCTAAAAGGTTCTCATTGAGGCTTGCTAGCGTGGTTCGAGAGCCTTGTGTTTATTTTGCGTTGTGGTGCTCGTAGAACTGACCGAAAGCAGTTCAGTGTTTACTAGCAATGAAATCTGATCAGAAATTACCACTGTCTCCAAAGCAAGACTGTAGCAGAGATCCCAATGCCAGAGAGCACCATAAGAACTTATTACTCAAGAGGCATTGTGAGGGTTGAAATACAAACGCTTGCCAGACAAAATGCCCATTATATTGAAGAGAAGGGATACAGTTCATGCTAGCAAAACCAATGATTGACCAACTGAATGCTCAGATTAATTTGGAGTTTTTTTCATCAAATCTATACTTACAAATGAGTGCTTGGTGTGAAGACAGAGGGTTTGAAGGTGCAGCGCAGTTTATGCGTAAGCATGCGCAAGAAGAAATGGAGCATATGCAGCGCTTATTCACTTACGTGAGCGAGACAGGTGCAATGCCAATTCTTGGCACGATTGAAGCGCCGCGTCACCATTTTGAATCACTCGGCGAAGTGTTTCGTGAAACGTACAAACATGAGCAACTCATTACTGAGAAAATTAACCATTTGGCACATGTGGCGTTCACCACGCAGGATTATTCTACGTTCAACTTCCTGCAATGGTATGTCGCCGAGCAACACGAAGAAGAAAAATTATTCAAAAGTGTTATCGACAAAATTGAACTGGTAGGGGAAGACGGAAAAGCCCTGTTCTTCATTGATAAAGATTTGGCAGAGATGGCAAAACAAGCGCCTACTTCTGTGATGGATAGCCCCGTGGCGTAACACTATTATCGTGTCTTCGCTCGGGCTTCCCATCGTTAATAATGGGAGATGAAACCATGAGCGGAGACGCCTTAATTATTGCAATTTTTTTCGTCGCGCTAGCGAACATACTGCGCTATTTGAGTTCGCTTCGGGCGCTACTCGTGATGATGCGTGAAGCCAATCCGTTGCTGTATCAGCAAATGAACCGTGGTAGTAGTAACTTTTTCTCCTCTCAGGGCGACATCAGCCGCCAAAAGCGATTGTTTCACTATATTCGCTGTCAGGAATATCTCCATCACCATGATGGGGCATTTATTGCTAAGTGCAATAAAGTCAGACACTTGTTCATTCTATCGACCGCCCTTGTACTCGCTTTGATTTTTTCACTCTTTTTTGTGGCGTTCACTGGTCTTTAAGTTCCTTCTTAGCGCATAACAAAAAAACGCCGACAGATGTTGGCGTTTTTTTTGATACCCTCTTTACCAAGAAAAACATCGATAAATGAAAGGACAACGACGTGGATGGATTTTTGGCGTGGTGGCGCTCGAGTTCGGAAGAGCTCAATTTTGCTTGGCTTGAACATATTGCAGTACTACTCGCGATGGCAGCGTTTGCATGGCTTGTTTGGCGAGTTGTGTTTGGGCGCTTGGTCGCGATATCGATGAAAACCAAAACGGAATGGGACACCATCATGCTGCAATCGGTCAGCGTTCCCATCAGTGTATTGATTTGGTTGTGGCCCTCTAGTTTTGTGCTGGACAGCGTAATAGCCGTCACTGAAAAAACAGGTGAGAGTTGGCTGTTTATCTCCAGGAGAGTGATGGTATTCGCTGTCATTCTTTGGATCATGTTGCGCTTGGTTAATCGCATTGAAGCCTACTTGATGAAATCCGATACTCGCGACCAAACTACCGTGTCTGCCATGGGACATGTGCTGCGCTTGCTCCTAGCGGTTATCGGCGTACTGACGGCATTGCAGGCGTTTGGGATTAGCTTGACGGGGTTGCTGACCTTTGGCGGTGTTGGCGGGTTAATTGTTGGCCTTGCAGCGAAAGACTTACTGTCAAACTTCTTTGGCGGTTTGATGATCTACTTTGACCGTCCTTTTAGCGTTGGGGATTGGATTAGCTCACCTGATAGAAATATAGAAGGAACGGTTGAGCGCATTGGTATGCGCATGACCATGATACGCACCTTTGAAAGTCGCCCGTTATACGTACCCAACTCTGTTTTCAGTAGCATTGTGGTACAAAACCCTTCACGAATGCAGCATCGACGTATCAATGAAACCATCGGGCTTCGTTACAAAGATGCCAGCAAGATGGCGGCCATTGTGGCGGATGTTAAAGTCATGCTCGAGACACATCCTGACATAGAACAACGTTCAACCTTGATGGTGAACTTCGATGCTTTTGCTGGTTCATCGCTGAACTTCTTTATTTATACGTTTACCAAGACCGTCAATTGGGCGCGTTACCATGAAGTCAAACAAGACGTGATGCTGAAGATTGTTGAAATTGTTCATGCACATGGCGCTGACTTTGCCTTCCCATCACGCACCATCTCCTTTGATAAAGACGAGGCTATCGAGGCTGCCATCCCCGTGCCTGAGGCCATTGGCGGCACATCAAATACGCCATGAGTGGTAAACTCACTGGCTCAAGGTGATCAGGGCGGCTACAATGCCGCCCTATTTGAAACCAGACCGAATTGAAGCAGTAGAGTGTAGTGATGAAGCAAGTTGATGTGGTGATCATTGGTGCAGGTGCCGCAGGCCTGATGTGCGCCGCGCAAGCAGGTAAGCGCGGTCGTTCCGTGCTGGTGGTCGACAATGGCAAAAAACCGGGACGAAAAATTCTTATCTCCGGTGGTGGTCGTTGCAACTTCACCAACTACGACGTCACAGCGGCGAACTTTGTTTGTCGTAACCCGCACTTTGCTAAATCGGCATTGGCGCAATATAGCCAGTGGGATTTCTTCTCCATGGTTAATGAGCATGGCATTGCGTGGGAAGAGCGCGATCACGGCCAATTGTTTTGCATTGATTCGGCGAAAGATATCGTCGAAATGCTGCTAAAAGAGTGTAATTTACCGAATGTTGAGCAGCGTTACCGTTGTGACGTGCATGACATCGAAAAAACAGACGAAGGTTTTACCTTAAAACTGGATACCGACACCGTAGCTTGCCAATCACTGGTCGTTGCTACCGGAGGGTTGTCCATGCCTAAATTGGGTGCGACGCCGTTTGGCTATCAAATCGCGGAACAATTTGGCCTAGCGCGAATCCCTACCACCGCTGGCTTAGTACCGTTCACGCTGCATGATAAAGACAAAGCGGCGTTTTCCGATCTGTCAGGCATTGCGATACCGGTTACTGTCACGTCAGAAAACGACGTGACGTTTAAAGAAAACCTCTTGTTCACCCATCGTGGTCTGTCTGGCCCTGTTGTGCTGCAAATCAGCTCTTACTGGGTGCCAGGAGAGAAGGTGACGGTGAACCTGCTGCCGGATTTGGACGTGGTAGACACATTGAATGCCATGCGAGAGAAGCATCCTGCTCAGAGCTTGAAGAATAGCTTGTCCCGCTTACTGCCTAAGCGCTTGGTTGAAGCGATGATCACGCGCGGTGATATTGAAGATAAACCGCTTAAGCAGTTAAATCCGAAAGACATTGAAAAGCTCGCAGAGTACCTGCACCAATGGAACATTGCGCCTAACGGCACTGAAGGCTACCGCACGGCGGAAGTGACCTTAGGTGGCGTGGATACAGACGAATTATCATCAAAAACCATGGAGACAAAGAATGTCTCTGGGCTTTATTTTGTTGGCGAAGTCATGGATGTATCAGGCTGGTTAGGTGGCTATAATTTTCAGTGGGCTTGGAGCTCAGGTTGGGTTGCAGGGCAACATGTTTGATGTGTGACCGTCACGGATCATGACTGACGGGTTTGGACGTAACTAATTGAAAAACAATCAAGATGGAGTCTTTTTAAGGCTCCATTAATGTGATGAAACACAGCTTTTTTTCTACGCGCTGACACGATGTTTTAAACCCTCAAAATAAACCTTTACAAAAATAACTGTTCGAGTATTATTCACCTCGCTCTGTTGTGCAGGGTTATTAATGAAACACGAAAGTAAAAGTAAAAATTCAGTTTGCCTTCCATTGTTGTGCCCTCTGCGTTTCCCTTAGCTTCATCGTAACATTCAATAATTCAGGTTCTCAGTGCATCGCATTATTGCGAATTTCTTATGAATTAATAAATTAAGGGACACACAATGTCTAACAAAACAACTGGTCTGGTAAAGTGGTTTAACGAAGAGAAAGGTTTCGGTTTCATCACTCAAGACAACGGCGGTGCTGACGTATTCGTTCACTTCCGTGCAATCGCTTCTGAAGGCTTCAAGACTCTGTCTGAAGGTCAGAAAGTATCTTTCGAAGTTGAGCAAGGCCAAAAAGGCCCACAAGCTGCGAACGTAGTAGCTCTATAATTTCGAAAGAAGACGCAGATGGTTATCCATCTGCGTTTTTTTATGTCTAAAATTCGCCAAATCCACTATATATACCTTCTTCGTAATACTTTCTAACGCTTCTCAATCTCCTGTTTAAATTCTCTTCATGTGCTTCTTTGCGCAATTTCAGTCGATATTTTTATCCCAATTATATTTATTAGCCGCTTATATTTATGCCGCTATTTCGATAAGTCGTTTAGCCACTTAACGCAACGAACTGCGTGTTAAGCGGTATTATGAACAAAAAAGGCGCTACCCGAAGGCAGCACCCATTTGCGATGATGTGATGATATCTGCTCGAAGGGACTTAACCGAAATAATACGAAACACAGTTACCAAAAGGGTCTGTTGTTGCAGACCAGACCCTTGGGCGTAAATCTATCGCAAAAACAGCTTAAACATGATCTTCTGCCACCACTTTCCATAAGGGGGAGTCATGAGCTGTCCTGGGTTGAGCTTCCCGCGGGTGAAAACGGTTTTGGCATGGCTGAATGTACGAAACCCTTCAATACCGTGGTAACTCCCGAGCCCTGACGGCCCAACACCGCCGAATGGCGCATCGTCGACCGCCACTTGCATGATGGTGTCATTGATCGCGATAGAGCCCGAGTGGGTATGGCGGATCACATGACGTGTGAAGTTCTCATCGAAGGTCATCAAATACAGGGCGAGAGGGCGCGGCATTTCCTTTACTGTATTAATGACATCATGCACATCTTGATAGGTAATGATGGGCAGCAGAGGGCCAAAGATTTCTTCCTGCATGATGGCGCTTTCTTCGGGTGGGTTGATCACTAGATGAAGCGCCATTTTCCGTGATTCTGGTAAGGATGCGATATCGCTAAGTGGAATGACGTTAATGTCGCGCTGTTTGGCATCATCAATCAGTGACTCAAGCCTTGCGAATTGGCGGTCATTAATAATGGCAGTGCGATCATCACTTTGTATGCCTTTTGGATAGGCGGCTTGCCACTGAGCTCGCAGCGCTTCGATCACCTCATCCAATTTATCTTCGTGAATAAATACATGGTCAGGTGCGACACAGATTTGTCCCGCATTGAGGTTTTTGCCAAATATTAGTCGTTCAGCCGCCAGTGCAGGGGAGATGTCAGGCGCAATGATCACCGGAGATTTTCCACCTAACTCCAGTGTGACTGGCGTTAGGTTGGCGGCTGCTGCTTCCATCACTTTCTTACCCACTTCGGTAGAACCGGTGAACAGCAGGTGATCAAAAGGGAGTTGGGTAAATGCTGTCGCTACCTCAACCTCACCTTCCACAACAGTGACTTGGTCTTCGGAAAAGGCATCGCTTAGTAGGGCTTTTAACGCTTGATTGGTGAGCGGGGTAAACTCGCTCATTTTCAGCATCACGCGGTTGCCGGCGGCGATCGCTGTCATCAGTGGGATAAGGCTTAACGTGATGGGAAAATTCCACGGCACGATGATACCCACCACACCAAGAGGTTGGTAATGCACCTCTACTTTAGCCGGTGTAAGTAATAGCCCAGCAGAGCGGCGTGAAGGCTTCATCCAGCGCTTTAATTTGCGCTTGGTATACCTGAGCATTTGAAAGCAAGGCATGATGTCAGCCATCAAGCTGTCGGTGTGGCTGCGATGACCATAATCTTGCGATAAGGCATTAACCAGCGCATCAGCATGCTTACTTAGCGCGGATTGAAGGCGAGTCAAATCATCAATGCGTTGGGCATAGCTACTATCGGAAACCTGACGACTCAAGCCGACTTGTTTAGAAAACTGTGCTTCCAACAACTCAATTTGTTGTTGAACTGGCATTGGATTGGCCATTGAGACCACTGTCATGTTTACGCGTCCTTCATGCGATATGCCTAGCGCTACATTAAATTGTGTCGCAAAAATTTGCAAATTTGATACATATTACGGTGTTACTGCAATGTGCTGGCGATCTGATTCGAAAATACGCATGAATTGCTCTAAATATGTCGACATGATGCTGGCATTTTTTTTCTCACCCAATGCGGCCATGAGTTCAATACCTACCTCACAAGTACAGAGCGACCCCGAGGGTTGATTACGGCGCAATGAATAGCGGGTTGTCAGTCCTTCGGGCAACGTTACCGTTGGGACATCCTCTAGCCAAGGGCTTTGACGAAGCATTTTCCTAGCCTGTTGCCAGGTCGCATCCACAATAATGAAATGCAGCGGCTTGGCGTATGACGCGGATGATTGGCGAGATACGACCTTATCGAGTGGCTGCGCGGTATCGCTTGGGAAGACCAAGAAAGGCTGAACTGCGGGATCAGCCAGCAGGGTGAGCAACTCTGACGGTGGCGTTTTTCGCTGCCAAATATGGCGGCGGCAATGAGGTAATGCCGCCTCCAAAAGCCGACCGGTGTTGCTCGTGCGTTGAGCTTCGGTTTCGTGCATTAATAGCTCAATACGCAACTCGCTGGTTAGCGATGGAGTATGCTCGCATAAGCAATTGTAATGAAAGCCACAGCCTTGGCACGGTGCTGGTTTGGTCGACAAAATGGTTTCCTTAGGGTCTGTTGATCTTTGGTGGCTAAATTTTGTTCTAGCTAAAAGCGTTTAGGCGAGGCGAGGTGTGTGCCGCCTAGTCATTCTAAGCAAACACGCCTCAACAAAGCATAAAACGCTTTTGGCAGAACCCTTCGGGCAGCGTTTGTGGCGACTTTCTCCTGCGTTATCGACTTCTCATGTAGGCCACTACACATCGTAGCCTCTGCCTTGTATAAAGCCGCCACAAACTGCTGCAAAAATCATCACCAAAGATCAACAGACCCTAGTGATGATTTTCGTCATGGTGTTATTTGAAGGTGATGCCTTGTTGTTGAGGGTATATGCCGTCAGCAAACAAATAGGTATCACTTTCATCAGGAAGGCTCACTTCAGGGGCCAGCGAAGGGTTGCTCGGATAGCGTTTTCCGTCAAACATGAGCACGCGTGTGGAGGCTTTCGCACCGCCCCCACCCACTGGCATGATCAAATCACGCCAGCCGTTCTGTGTGATGCTTCCTAGCTGGAAGGGTAAATGCACCAATGTGATGCGACTGTTGAAGACCCAATCACCGTTTTGGTTGGCAAACACCAACAATGTACATCCACCGGTGCCGCACCAATCGGTAAAAACGAAAAGTTCGTCTTCGCCATCATCATTGAGGTCTTGCGTTAACCAACGATAACGCATGCCTGCAGCTTCCTTGGCGGCATCGCCAAGGTATGCCAGCAGTGCCGCATCCACGTCTGGGTTATAGATTGCAGAGCCTTCGACGCCGTAAGAGGTTACCTTTGAGCCCGTGGCAGACACGGCGGTTACTTCACTGCCTACCATCAATGATAAGGCCAACCCTTCTGTGCCTAAGCTGTACTCGCGGCCATTGACGGTTTCAGTTTTCGCCGTGAGTGTTAAACCATTGCGCTGAAATACGCGCTCACTGACCAGATATTGCCCTTGATGACGCGTCATCATCACTTGAACTTCATTGGGGCTGACTTGTTGCCATACGCCCGTTTCTTCGATATCAGGCTCATTGACTTGCTGGTAGCGTGTGGTCGCCGAATGATCAGCATTGAGGGTGACGGTGGTGGTGAGTCGAACCTCTCCTTGTGTTGTGATGCCTTGATAATCGCCGACCCAAGCTTGGGTGGGATCATTGGCTGACAAGGTGGCACAGCCTTCCCATGACTGATTGCCTTTGGTGAATGTGGATGTCCAGCCATAGATACTGTCACTCATGCCATCGCTACACAGTGCAGGGCGAAGTGTCAATGTGGCACCTTCTGCGTGGTAAATACGAGCTTCTTGGCTGATATGACGTTCCTTGAGCGTGAAGTTTTCACTTTCAAAGCCCAAGCGACTTAATTGCAGTGTATTGCTAGAGATCGACACTGACCAAAACGGTTCAGTCCCTGACGCCACAGTGAGATTGCGACGTTGCTGACAGCCATCAATTTCAGCAGACATGAGATTGAGTTGCGTGACTTTAAAGCTTGCTGGGTAATCTGCAGCAAATCCATCGTGTGGCGGAGCGACAAATTCACCAATCACTTCGCCATAAATGGTGTTGTACGGACTTGAACTCAGCGCCATGCTTTGTTGAGCCGTGGCGGGATCAAACTGCAGCCAATATTGGCTATTACTACCACAGGGGGTAATGGCTCGAGCCTCGTGTCCCAGTGTTACTTCGCCGCGCAACATAAAGCGTTGGATTGATGGCGGCTTAACGGCTTGGTCGGATGCCTTTTGGGATGCCTGCGGGGATAAGTCGTCCGAGTTGCCCAGTTCGACGGGGCCCGAGGGTGACAGGCTACAGGCCGAAAGCAAGCTAATCGCACTCGCGATGCTCAGTGTTTTGATAAGGCGACAGTTTGAGGTTGGCAACGGAGATTCCTCTTCTCTTTCATTAGCTAACAGGGTATACCGAAGAATCCTGCTTCTTCAGGTTACTTGGGTATACAGCCTTGATGATGGCATTCACACCAATTGGGGGGAATTATGGCGTATTGGCTGTTAAAAACCGAGCCAGATACTTTTTCTATAGACACTTTAAAACAGCAAAAGGTCTCTTGTTGGGAAGGTGTTCGAAATTATCAAGCACGAAACATGATGCGCGATGGTATGACGCTTGGGGATTTGGTGTTGATTTATCACTCGTCATGTAAAGACGTTGGCGTGGTGGGGATCGGAGAAGTGGTGAAAGAAGCCTATCCCGATCATTTCCAGTTTGACCCTGAAAGCCCGTACTTTGATCCCAAAAGCTCCCCTGAAAATCCTCGCTGGATCATGGTTGATATCGAATATCGCCAGCATCTGCGTTATGTCTCTTTGGCGCGCATCAAGTCCAACCCAGCGTTAGAGGAAATGCCACTGGTGAAGAAAGGCAGTCGGCTCAGCATCATGCCTGTCACGGACATGCAGTGGAATGAGATCCTTGCCATGTCAGCAACGCCAATCAGGTAACGAACGAGTCGAACAAAAAAAGAAAACGGCAGCGGGGGGAGCGCTACCGTTGGGATGTATGCGAGCAAGCTCCGTGCTTACAGCAGGTGCTTCTCAAGGTAGCGAGCAACGGCTTCGTCTGCATGGCTACCAATGACTTCGTTGTTTGGTAGTGTAGCCTTCACGCGAGGGTGCGCCGTTTCCATGACCAAACCTTTTTTCGCCGCCGTCAGCATTTCTACGTCGTTCATGCCATCGCCAAATGCGATGCACTCTTCGAGGCTAAAGCCTTTGATTTCCGCGACAGCTTTAAGTGCATCTCCTTTCGATACGCCTGCGCCCATGACTTCAAGACAAAAAGGCGTTGAAAATGCCACGCTGACTTTGTCGCCAAACTTTTCAACAAGCTTGTGTTCGTAAGTCGTTAGGTAGTCGTGGTCATGACGAATGAAGAAGATTTTGGCCACGTCTTCTAGCGGCGGATTCTCTGGGTCAAATAGCTCTGCACTAAAGCCAGAATCTTTGTGGTATTTCGCAAGATCTTCATCAATGCGGTTGAGCAACCAATCGTTTTCACGGTAGATATGGATAGTGACGGTTTCATCGTCTTTCACCATATTGATCAGCTCAGGAATTAGCGCGGGATCGACATTTCGGCTAAATATCAGGTTATCGTCAGCATCATGAACGCGAGCACCGTTTGAGGTGATCATGAAAGCTGGAATACCCACGTTTTGTCGAATGTGTGCCACATCGATATGGTGACGGCCCGTTGCGAAGACAAAGTGTTCGCCTTTTTGATGCAGGCGCTGAAGGACATCGCGTGTGTATGGGGCGATGCTATGTTCGGGAGTCAGCAGAGTGCCATCGAGATCGGATGCAACGATTCTGTACATGTGTACCTCAAATTTAAAAAGGATATGCAATACATCCCCAGTGTATCGAAGCACCCGAGAAAGAAAAGGGATCAAATTGCCGGCGTTTTTTTCCTGTTTAGGTTAAATAACCGGCAACTTGCATTGGCGAGAATCGATCCGTTGATTACGCCGACTGCTCTAAGGGTGTGGTATCCATGTCATTGAAAAATTTGAGACATAAGCTCAATGCCGCGTCACGAATAGGGTCTTTCTCAAACAGCAGTTCGTGGCGAGAATCTGCGACTATCTCAAATTGGATGGGCAGACTTGCCGCCTGACGTTTACGGTGGAATTCGAACATAGCATGGTTGCACACCACTTCATCACGCGCTGCTTGCATCAATAAAATGGGCATGTCGATGATGTTTGCTGCATCTAGTGCACGTTCGCAGGCTGACAGACTTTGCCAAATCCATTGCGTGCTGGGGCCACCCACCTTAAGTGTACTATTATCTTCATACAGGTCGCGAAACCATTGGTAGCGCGGATGAGAACTTGTCAGTAAATTGTGCTTAAACGGCTTTAACCAATAAGGCACTTGTCCCGGAGCATAGCCTGCAGGGTGATGGATCTCAGACAACAAACGACAGAGAGGCTTGGCCGCTTTTTGCAATAGTGGAGACAGGTTGATGCCAAACATCGGGGCACTCAATACTAACGCATCGATTGCCGCTGGCTTTCTCGCGGCATAAAGCGTGGAGATAGCACCACCCATTGAATGAGCGAGGATCATGCGTTGCTGGTGAGGCTTTTGTGTGACGACTTCGTCAATAAAGGTTTCGAGATCGTCAACATAGTGCTCAAACTCGACCACATGGCCAATGTCACTGCCTGTCACTAAACGATGACTGTGCCCCTGACCACGGTGATCGCAGCTGTAAACGTCATACCCTTGTTGGAATAAGTCGAAAAACACTTCCTGATATTTTTCTACTGACTCAATGCGACCATTGACCACCACAATAGCGCGAGTGTGTTCTGGCTTAGTAAAGGCACACCACTTCAGACGCAGGCCATCTTGACCAATGACTTGCCCTTGCTGACGCGTTGCCCAAAAAGGGGCAATCTGATCCGTCATTGTATTGTTGAGTTCATCTTCGCGAGAAAATAAAAAAGGGCGTTCAATTGACATGTACATTCCGCTCTGGGGTTTTTATTTAGCATATCACGACAGGCGAGAAGTGCTTGGTTAAGTGTTAGCCAATCTCGCGGATAGATGCTGATACCGTTCGTTGAGACAAGATTTAGGCGAATAGAAACCACAAATAGTCACAAACAAAAACAGCCAGCAAAGGCTGGCTGTTTGGTCTTCATGCGAATTGTACTATTACGTCGAATGACTTTATTGCGCGAAGTTAAAGTAAGTGGCTGAGCCTGGGCCGACTGGCATACCTGCAACAAACACCCACAGGTAGAAGAACACGCTCCAGCCAACAAGGAATATCAGGCTGTAAGGCAGCATGGTGGCTATTAAGGTACCGATACCCAAGTCGCGCTTATATCGAGAAGCCACCGCCAGAATCAGGCCAAAGTAACTCATCATCGGGGTGATAAGGTTCGTCACTGAGTCACCGATACGGTAAGCCGCTTGAATGGTTTCCGGTGCGTAACCAACTAGCATCAGCATTGGAACGAATATTGGTGCCGTTACTGCCCACTGTGCAGACGCCGAACCGAGTGTCAGGTTGATGATGCCGCACATAATAATGAAAGCAAAGAACAGCATTGGCCCAGTCAGACCGATGTTTTGTAGAAAGTCTGCACCACCTACCGCGATGACTTGGCCGAAGTTCGTCCATTTAAACAGGGCAACAAATTGCGCAGCAAAGAAGACGAGAACAATGTACAGACCCATGGCGCTGATGGACTTCGCCATCGCGTCAATGACGTCACGGTCATTATTCATGGTGCCGACGGTTTTACCGTAGACGTAACCAGGGACAGCAAAGAACACCAGAATAAACGCGACGATACCTTTCAAGAACGGTGAACCCGCGACCGCGCCAGTTTCAGGGTGACGCAGGATACCCCACTCAGGCACGATGGTCAGTGCGAGTAATGCAGAGACAACCAATGCTGCGATACCAGCATTGCGCATACCGCGTCTTTCAAGGTCGGTGACTTTCCCTGCTTCTTTGGCTTCAAAGTCTTCTGCCGCCATAGATTGGTCGTATTTGCCCAACTTCGGTTCAACGATTTTCTCTGTGACCCACGCACCAAGGATGGTGATAAGGAAGGTTGAGGCAAACATGAAGTACCAGTTCGCTTCAGGGCCGACGGTATAGCTTGGGTCAATCATCTGTGCTGAGGTTTCGGTGATACCTGATAGTAGCGGATCGACGGTACCCAACAGCAAGTTAGCGGAGTAACCACCGGAAACACCGGCAAATGCAGCGGCAAGGCCTGCCAGCGGGTGACGCCCTAACGAGTGGAATATCATCGCAGCCAGTGGGATCAGTACCACATAGCCAAGCTCTGACGCGGTGTTTGATACGATACCAGCGAAGACCACCGTCAGGGTTACCATACGCGCTGACGCGCCCATAACCATTGAACGCATGGTGGCGGACAACAGACCTGAGTGTTCAGCGACGGCGACACCCATCATGGCAACTAATACTGTGCCTAGGGGGGCAAAACCAGTGAAGTTTTTCACTAGGTTGGTCACAATCAGTTGAACGCCTTCTGCGTTTAGCAGGCTTTTCACATAGATCATGCCATCGGCAGCGCGTCCGGCTGTGCCTTCAGGACGAGGATCGGCAACAGACATGCCGAAGTAACCTGCAATACCAGATGCAAAGAAAATGACCACACACAAGATGGCGAACAAAGTGACGGGGTGTGGAAGCAAGTTACCGAGAAATTCTACGGAATCGAGAAAACGGGAAAAAAGTGATTTTTTCGGCTTCCCGCCATTGTGGTGTTGCGAAGCTGATGTCTGCATCAGTTCCTCCATGTTAGACAACTTTCCATTTTTGTTGGGAGCATGCTAGGTCATAAAAAAGGGTCAATGCAATACTTACTGCTACCAAATGACAATAAATCAGCCATATTATTTAAATGAAATGCAACATTTGGCGTCAAATGTTGTTTGGTTTTTGTTCGGTTTGGCTAAATTGTCAGCAGGTTTACAATTCCAATATCAATCGGTGCGGTTGTGCCACTCTCGGAAGATAAGATGCAGAAAAAAGTCTTTTATATTGAACTGTTGCGTGTGGTCGCCGCGATTGCAGTGATCGCAATCCATGTGTTGGGGCCATATCGCTACATTGTGGGCGATATTCCAGTGAGTGACTGGCTCTCCGCCATTTCAATTAATGGTGCAAGTCGTTGGGCGGTGCCTGTTTTCATTATGATCACAGGTGCATTAATGCTGTCGGACACTCGTTCGTTTTCCGCATCGTATTTTGTGAAACGCCGAGTCATGAAAGTGTTTGTACCCTTTGTTATTTGGTCTGTTTTTTATGCGGTTTTGGCGGCGATATCGTTACAAAATGTAAATTGGTCAGAAACCGTACAGCGATTGATGCAATTTCCAGTGGAAGAAACGTACTATCATCTGGGATTTTTCTACTATTTTCTGCCGCTATATCTTCTAATTCCAATATTACGGCCTATGGCACAGCAAAAATCGCCAGATGCCTATAATGCCTTGTTAGCAATATGGCTTGGCTTATACACCGCTAGGCTAATGGGGATGGACTTGGGGCTGGTTGAGGATTTTGTGCTGTACGGGGGCTACTTAATGCTGGGCTATGCACTGCACAAGTACGAAGCACCGTTCAAATTATTGTTCTTTATCGGTGTGCTGGCGCTGGTGGCGACAGAGTACACGGCGATTTCTCAAAGTGTCTCAAAAGGGTCATACACAAGTGCGGGTTGGTTTTCCTATAAAACAGTCAACACTGTGCTGATCGCCACCATGGTGTTTGTGCTGTGTAAGCGCTGGGCAGAAAACGTGTCTGAGAAATGGCAAAAGCGGATCACTGCGGTGAGCCGACACTCACTCGGTATTTACTTGATACATCCCATTTTCTTATGGCCACTGAGAGAGGCCAACATGGTGTTTGGCATGGCGTGGCTGAGTATTCCATTGGTGACACTGGCCGTGTTTGCATTGTCATATTGGGCCAGTGTCGGATTGTCGAGGTGGCGGGTTACTGCTTGGCTCGTGCCGTGATCACTGAATGGTTTGTAGTTTGGCAAAGTGAACAAAGTCCGAACCACGGTAGGTCAGTCGACCACAATCTCCTGGCTGCAGAGCATGGTAGTAGTGAATACCAACTTGGAATTCGCGTTTCGGGCCCCCTGACATGGGCTCGACATAAATCCAATACTCTTCAGGATCTTGGTGTTGTTCATCACTTGGTAGGGCAACGGCCTGTTTATCAAGTATACGAATGTCGATAGCACGCTCTTCTGCACCTTGTCCGAGAGTGTGTTTTTGAAAGGTGAATACAAAGTAGACGCCAGCGATCACAGCAAGGGCGATCACGAGCAAAATCACAGAAATGGGCACGTTTGTCTCCTTAATCCGGCCACAAAAGGCCGGCAGTGAGTCTACTTCAGAACAAGGGCTGACAAACCTTCACCAGAAAAAATTCGTGATCGAAAGCACTTATCTGAGTCAGATTTAACGCTAACGTAAGTGAAGTTAAAGAGTTTTCTCATTTTTAGTGATATGACGTAAGCTAATGGAAAGAGATATATTGGGTGATAGACACGGCTCAATGACGGACCCGAGGAGGCCAGCATGGATGACATTGCAGTTGTTGTGAGACAAAGTCGGCGTCTGGAGCGTTTGCTGAAAGAGCATTACCACGCCCAAGGGCGAGGGCTTCATGAACTTGTGAGCAGTTGTCAGGAGCGATTACCCCACGACGTAATTGCCAAACTGCGCTTCGTTGCCACGATCAGAAATAAAGCAGTGCACGAAGATGGCTACGAAGTGGATGACATGCGAGGTTTTGTTTCTGCCTGCAAGCAGTGCGAAAAAGAACTTCAACCTCGTAGTAGCCGAATGATTTGGCGCGCGGCTATTTTCCTGATTTTTGCCGTCACCGCCGGTGCGGTATGGTTTTATATCGAAAACTGGCGCCATATCGTCGGCAATTGATCGACGCGATAACGCGAAATTAAATAGAAGAGCACCTGTATCGGTGCTTTTTTTGTATCCGCGAGTAGTGCGATAAGGGGGTTCTGCGGTGCGAATTATCAGTTTTCGTCGCTAAAATAAGACGAACAGTGACATGAAAAGGCTTACTCTTTTTAAGGGGATAGGCAGTACTGCCTTATGATTTTTTTCACCCGTACTCTCAGATGTTATCGACCCTAGAATTTGATGCGTGGTTCGCTTTCTGAGACATGTGCGGTGGACTTTCCATATTGCATCCCTAGACTTGGTTGGCTTGCAATTTAAGGGAAGAATTCATGTTGAGTTGGCTTGCTGTTTGGTGTTCAGGGCTACTGCACATCAATGCTGCTTACAAGGGACCTCGCTGGCAGTTTTATCTGTTCAAACCATTGACGATTGCATTGATGATGCTGATTGTAGTGACTGGTGGCGAAGCAAACACTTATGCCTACTTAGTCTTGGCGGGGTTGCTGTTCTCGTTGTTTGGTGACGTATTCTTGATGTTGCCAAAAGACAGGTTCATTCCTGGGCTTCTCAGTTTTCTCGTTGCTCACATCTTCTATAGTGTCGCCTTCTGGCTGCAATTTGATGGGACGATGGTTTGGTGGTTGCCATCATTGCTTGGCGCTGCCAGTGTGATCATTTTTCTCTTACTGCTTCCCAATCTTGGGCCTTTATTAGTGCCTGTTGGTGTTTATATTGCCGTGATTGCGCAAATGGCGTGGGGGGCGGGTGAGTTTTGGATGAATACCCATTCCCAAATGGCTGCTTACGCATTTGGTGGTGCGTTGTTGTTTATGGTGTCGGATACCGTGCTGGCATTTGAGCGGTTCAAAGGACCGTTTCGCGCTTCCGTCGTCTTAGTGATGAGCACCTATTTCTGCGCACAAGGTCTTATCACGTTGTCCGCGATTTCTGGGTAATAAGGAGTCAAAGATGTCTTGGGTTCAAGTGTATAGTGCAAGCAATTCACTGGAAGCACATAGCCTGAAAGGGATGCTTGAAGCCATGGGAATGGACGTCATGCTAAAAGGTGATTCACTGTCGAGTGCTACCGGAGAGCTTCCTGCCGATGTGGTTGCAGTGACCTTATGGGTGGACGTGCTGCGCTCAGAGAAAGCGCGAGAGGCGCTTCATCAATATGAATTGCAGGCAGAAAGTCTTTGGTTTTGTTCCTCGTGTCAGGAAGAAAATAGCGGTAGCTTTGAGATTTGCTGGCAATGCAGTACACCGCGTAATGAATCCTGATCAAGATTGCGGCATGTCAAAGTAGTGGTAACGAGAGTGTGTTTTTATGCCTTTCGTTTAAGTTGTGCGCTGTTGGAGTTTGAATGTCTGCGTCAATTCATGTTCATGAGGTACTCAATTACCTCAAAGCTCAATCTGTGTCGGAACAGGCATTGGTTGATTGGGTGAGTGGTCAATGGGGAAGCTCGGCGCGTTTTCATACTTGCAGTCAAAATGGTCTGTCATTAAGTGAAGTTCTCGCATTTTTGCGTCGACGTAAGAAAATTCTTGAGCAAGCAGGCTCATTAGTGGTGAACGAAGCGCGTGTTTGCCAACACTGATAACGATTTAATGAATTCAAAAAAAGGCCTCGATGAGGCCTTTTTGCTGTTTGTCGCGGTTGATCAGATTGTCACCGCGTCGCTGCCAGAATTACTCGCTCAGCATATATTTGCGGCGAATATCGAGCAGGGCAAAGATACCGAAAATCAAAATGGACCATTTCTCCCAGCGGGTCATGGTGATCTTATCGCCAAATGCACCGATGAATATCAGCATCTGTAAGCCGTGCATACAGAACAAGAAAGCGGTCATGATATACAGCGCCATTGCTGCTACACCAGGGAAGGGTGAAACGATATTGGCGATCAGAACCAACCAAACAAAACCAATGGCTGCTTTCGCTAACAAGATGAGTGCTTTCATTTTTCCTCTCTTAGATACAACCGGAAACTCACTTGTCCGGCGTGTTTTTCCTTAATCATGTCCCAGTGGGCAGGAACGTCAGGCAAGCCGAGTTCTTTTTCCGCCTCAATGTAAATCAATGCATTTTTATTTAGCCAGCCATTGTGCTCGAGTTTGGCTAGTGCGTCACTCAACAACTCTTTGCGAAAAGGTGGGTCGATAAAAACCACATCAAACGGCTGACCGGGTTGCGATAGGTATTGCAAAGCATCCGTGTTGTGCACGGTAGCATTGTCGGCTTTCAATGTGGCGAGGTTTTGGTTAATTTGCGCCGCAGCACCCTTGTCTAACTCTAACAAGGTGACGTGATCAGCCTGACGAGACAAGGCTTCAAGCCCCAAGCCACCACTTCCTGCGAATACATCTAAGCATTTCGCTTGGTGTAAATCTGCTGCCAACCAGTTAAAAACTGTCTCTTTGACACGATCTGTGGTTGGTCGTAGGCCTTCTACATTTTTCACAGGCAATTTTCGGCCGCGCCATTTGCCAGAAATAATGCGGACAAAACCAGAACCGCCCCCCGTATTTGATGCAGGCTGATTGCCCCTGCTGTGGGTTTGTTTTGCAGGGTTTTTAGGGTTACGTCTTACCATAGATTTTTTGACCGCCAAGAAGGTGTTAGTATATGTCGGTTCGGTAACGGCTCAGCATTTTCAAGGTCAATTTGCCCTTAATTAAATGATCAGCGACGTAAGGGTTTTTGGCCTCTTTCGCCGAATTTTCTGCGCCGCAATGTATGTACTATACCGCCGTTACCACACTGCATAAATAAGGCGCAGTGCTCACAGTTTAAGATCAGCTCGATGTTATCGCGCTGATTGTACCAATCATGCTTTAGGATTTGCCAATGGCAGAAAAAAAGAAACGCGGATTTATGTCCTGGCTGGGTTTCGGCCGCAAGAACGACGAACAAGAACAACAGGCTGAACAAGCTCGCCTTCAAGCGGAAGCTGACGCGAAAGCACAAGCCGAAGAGGCTGCTCGCCTTCAAGCGGAAGCGGATGTGAAAGCTCAAGCCGACGAAGCTGCTCGCCTTCAAGCGGAAGCGGATGCGAAGGCACAAGCCGAAGAGGCTGCTCGCCTTCAAGCAGAAGCGGATGCGAAGGCTCAAGCTGAAGAGGCTGCTCGCCTTCAAGCAGAAGCTGACGCAAACGCTCAAGCCGAAGAAGCTGCTCGCCTTCAAGCAGAAGCTGACGCAAACGCTCAAGCTGAAGAGGCTGCTCGCCTTCAAGCGGAAGCTGATGCGAAGGCTCAAGCCGACGAAGCTGCTCGCCTTCAAGCAGAAGCGGATGCGAAGGCGCAAGCCGAAGAAGCTGCTCGCCTTCAAGCAGAAGCGGATGCAAAAGCTCAAGCCGACGAGGCTGCT
The DNA here is from genome assembly GCF_028683095.1 of Enterovibrio gelatinilyticus. GTDB lineage: Bacteria > Pseudomonadota > Gammaproteobacteria > Enterobacterales > Vibrionaceae > Enterovibrio > Enterovibrio gelatinilyticus. The sequence continues at coordinate 33,849 of NZ_JAJUBC010000010.1, forward strand.
CGCCTTCAAGCAGAAGCTGACGCAAACGCTCAAGCTGAAGAAGCTGCTCGCCTTCAAGCGGAAGCTGACGCGAAAGCTCAAGCCGAAGAAGTTGCTCGCCTTCAAGCGGAAGCTGATGCGAAAGCTCAAGCCGACGAAGCTGCTCGCCTTCAAGCGGAAGCTGACGCGAAAGCACAAGCCGAAGAGGCTGCTCGCCTTCAAGCAGAAGCGGATGCGAAAGCTCAAGCTGAAGAAGTTGCTCGCCTTCAAGCGGAAGCTGATGCGAAAGCTCAAGCCGACGAAGCTGCTCGCCTTCAAGCGGAAGCTGACGCGAAAGCACAAGCCGAAGAGGCTGCTCGCCTTCAAGCAGAAGCGGATGCGAAAGCTCAAGCTGAAGAGGCAGCTCGCCTTCAAGCAGAAGCGGATGCAAAAGCCCAAGCCGACGAAGCTGCTCGCCTTCAAGCAGAAGCGGATGCGAAGGCACAAGCCGAAGAGGCTGCTCGCCTTCAAGCGGAAGCTGATGCGAAAGCAAACGCTGAGCAAGAAAAGCCTAAACGTGAAGGTCTATTTGCACGTTTAAAGCGTGGACTTCAAAAAACAAAAGCAAACATTGGTGCGGGTTTCTTTGGCCTGTTCAGTGGTAAGAAAATTGATGATGAGCTGTTTGAAGAGCTCGAAGAGCAATTGCTCATTGCCGATGTTGGCATGGACACCACGACAAAAATCATCAACAACCTAACTGATAACGCATCACGTAAGGCGTTGAAAGATGGTGAAGCCTTGTATGGCCTGCTTAAACAAGAAATGGCAGGTATCTTGAGTCAGGTAGAGAAACCTCTGGACGTGACCAAGAAAGACGGCCCATTTGTGATCTTGATGGTGGGTGTCAATGGTGTAGGTAAAACCACCACCATTGGTAAGCTTGCGAAGCAATTCCAGCAAGAAGGTAAGTCTGTCATGCTTGCCGCAGGTGACACTTTCCGTGCGGCTGCAGTCGAACAGCTACAAGTTTGGGGTGCGCGTAATAAAGTCCCTGTCATTGCCCAGCATACAGGTGCAGATAGCGCATCAGTGATCTATGACGCGATTGAAGCTGCAAAAGCACGTAATGTTGATGTCGTGATTGCTGATACTGCAGGCCGTTTGCAAAACAAAGCTAACCTGATGGAAGAGCTGAAAAAAATCGTCCGCGTGATGAAGAAGCTTGATGAGAATGCACCACATGAAATCATGCTGACCATTGATGCAGGTACGGGCCAAAATGCTATCAGCCAAGCACGTTTGTTCAATGACATCGCACCGCTTTCAGGTATTACCCTGACTAAGCTCGATGGCACGGCAAAAGGTGGCGTTATCTTTGCGGTTGCCGATCAGTTCAACATTCCTATCCGTTACATCGGTGTGGGTGAAGGGATCGACGATTTAAGACCGTTTGTGGCGGAAGACTTTATAGAAGCACTGTTTAGTCAGGAGGACTGATAGGCGTGATCCAGTTTCAGCAGGTTAGTAAAGCCTACCGTGGTGGGCAGCGAGCACTACAAAAAGTAAGCTTTCACTTGCCCAAAGGGGACATGGCATTTTTGACCGGCCACTCTGGGGCTGGCAAAAGTACCTTGCTGAAACTGTTGTGCGCCATTGAACGACCAAGTGACGGCAAAATACTGTTCAATAACCACGATATTTCGCGTATTGACCGAAAAGATATTCCTTTTTTACGTCGACACATTGGCGTGATTTTTCAAGATCATAAGCTCTTGATGGACAGAACTGTGTTTGACAACGTGGCACTGCCTCTGCGTATTGAGCAGGCTAATGAATCTGACGTGAAAAAGCGTGTATCGGCTGCGTTGGATAAAGTGGGTTTGTTGGACAAAGCGGCGTGTTTGCCGATCCAGTTGTCCGGCGGTGAGCAGCAACGTGTGGGCATTGCTCGCGCGGTGGTTAACCGTCCGCAGGTGTTGATTGCTGATGAACCAACGGGGAATTTGGATGCGGCACTGTCGCAACAAATCATGGAATTGTTTCGTCAATTCAACCAAGTGGGTGTCACGGTACTCATGGCAACACACGATACCTCCTTACTGAGCCGATACGACATGCGTCGCTTCGATCTGAATCAGGGGCATTTGTCGGAGGTGGCGCGTGGCTAATTTTTTGTCGCTGCATAAGCAGCAATGCGGGCAAGCATTAAAAGATTTGTTAGCACGCCCAACCGGTAACCTGTTGACGGTGCTGGCACTGGCATTCTCGCTCGCACTGCCTGTTACTTTGTATATGTTGGCGAAAAATGTGGTTGCCGTCAGTACGCAATGGCAAGCGCCGAATCAGTTAACCGTGTATCTCGATGACATGCCGGAAAATAGCGCAACATCACTCAGTGAAGAGCTTTTGCAGTGGTCCGAAATTGGCTCGGCTGCGTATATCTCTCCGGATCAGGGCTTGTTAGAGCTTCGTCAGATCCAAGGATTTGATGAAGCGGTCAGCTTACTCGATGATAATCCATTACCAGGGGTTATCGTGGTGACACCCAATAGTGATGATGCCGTGGCCGTCACCGCGTTGGCGTCTAAACTGCGTGCAGAATCTGGCATAGAAGAAGTACGGCTTGATAGTGATTGGTTGCAGCGTTTGGCGGCGATTGAATCCTTGGTGCTGACATTAACTTGGGTGTTCTCCGGTCTGATGCTAATGGCGGTGTTCCTTATCGTCGGTAATACCTTGCGATTGCAGGTACTCAACCAAAAACAAGAAATTCAAGTGATGAAGCTTGTGGGGGCGACGGACAGTTATATCCTGCGGCCTTATTTGTACACGGGTGTTTGGTTGGCATTGTCTGGAGCCGTGGTCGCGTGGATTGTTGCAACGGTGAACGGATTACTACTTGATGCAGCCGTCGCGAAATTGGCTACATTATATAGCAGTGGTTTTCGTCTCAGTGGCTTAGGTGTCGATGAAACCTTGATTCTGTTTATGGTCGCTGGCCTGATTGGATTGTTAGCCGCCAGACTTGCCGCAGGAAAACATTTGCGAGACATTGAACCTGTCTAACAGGGAATGGTCACATAATGTAGAGAATATGTACTCGGGCTTGCAGTTTTTTTGTACATGAGTAGAGTATGCCTTTGGTCTTTTTTGACCATGAGTGTTCGATAGATTCGAAAAGAGGTGAAAATGACAGCAGAGATGCATGCACTAGCTCCGATCTCCAGAGATAGCTTGGATAGCTATCTACGTCAGGTAAACAGCCACCCAATGCTGTCAGCTGATGAAGAGCGGGAGCTTGCAGAACGTCTGCACTATGACGAAGACTTGGATGCGGCGAAAAGCCTGATCCTGTCTCATCTAAGATTTGTTGTTCATATTGCCCGTGGTTATTCCGGTTACGGACTGCCTGTGTCTGATCTAGTGCAAGAAGGTAATATCGGTCTAATGAAAGCGGTTAAGCGCTTTAACCCAGAAGTGGGTGTGAGACTGGTGTCGTTCGCCGTGCATTGGATCAAAGCTGAAATTCATGAATACGTTTTGCGTAACTGGCGTATTGTGAAAGTCGCGACGACCAAGGCTCAGCGTAAACTGTTTTTCAACCTGCGTAAGTCGAAAAAACGTCTTGGTTGGTTTAACGCTGAAGAAGTGAACTTGGTTGCCGAGCAGCTGGGTGTTGATGCATCAGAAGTGCGTGAGATGGAATCTCGTCTCGCGGCGCAAGATGCAGGTTTTGATGGTGGTGCTGATGATGATGAGCGTGAAGGCTCAGGCCCTGTGGCTCCAGTCTTTTTCTTAGAAGACAAAAGTTCAGACGTTGCCATCAACCTCGAAGATCAAAACTGGGAAGACCATGCCAACCGCCGACTGGCTCATGCGATGTCAGGGCTAGATGAACGAAGCCAGCATATTATTCGTTCGCGTTGGTTGGATGATGACAACAAAGCAACCTTGCAGGAATTGGCAGATCACTACCAAGTATCTGCTGAACGCATTCGACAGTTAGAGAAGAATGCGATGAGAAAATTGAAAGAGGCGGTTGGCGAAGACGCATTATGATCTTGCCACCCTCTTTGATCGTTAAAAACCGGCCTATCGCCGGTTTTTTTGTCTCTAATAAAGCCTTATCGCTCTAGGGCTCAGATCACTTGTCCACAGCTTTATTACGATCAACACTATATGTTGTGGATCTTTCTCTGAGATCCTACTTTATCAACGCAATCCACAGATTTTTCCACAGGCGACTAAAAATCGTACAAAGCCCATTATTTCTCTGTGGCAAGGATTGCGCAAAACTCAGGTACAATGGTGTTTTCGCTGTTGTTTCCCAGTAATTACGTGAAATCTCAGCATTTTGAATAATGGCAGGGAGTGGAATAACTCATGGAACAATTTGCGCATATCTCCGTTTTGGATGCTTGGCAGCTACTTGAGGACAACGATCAGAACGCAGTGATCGCGGATATTCGGGATCCTCAGTCATTTTCGCTATCTCATCCACAGGGCGCATTTCATCTTACCAACGATACCATGGTGCAATTCAGTCAGAACGTTGATTATGAGCAACCCGTACTTGTGATTTGCTATCACGGTGTGAGTAGCCAAGGTGCGGCACAATATTTGGTTAACCAAGGCTTTGAGCAGGTGTACAGTGTAGATGGTGGATTTGAAGCCTGGCATCGACAGTCGTTGCCAGTTGTAGGTAATAACGATTAGAACAACGAGAAAGAGGCTTGAATGGTAAGGCTGATTGCAATTTCTAACCCTCGTGCTGGACAGGCATTCATTGACTACATGGCATCGCGAGAGATCGACATTCAAATGATGCCGGAAGGGGAAGGGCAATTTGCCTTGTGGCTAACTGATGATCAACATCAAGTTGAAGCAGAGTCTGAACTTCACGCCTTTTTGCAAAACCCCACGGCACGTAAATATCAATCAGCTTCATGGGAAATGGCGGAAAGCCGTACTGCGCATTTTACTTACCCCAAGCAGGGCATATTGGCTTCACTGAGACAAAATGCTGGACCGTTTACGCTGTCTATCATGGTGGTATGCATTGTCGCCTATGCGGGGTTGACCCTTGGGTTTGGCAATGAGGTCTTCTCTTTACTGCATTTCCCTGCAACGGACGACCAGCAGTGGGAACTGTGGCGTTTGTTTACCCATGCCTTGCTGCATTTTTCCGCCACCCATATTGTGTTTAATCTGCTGTGGTGGTGGGTGCTGGGCGGTAAAATAGAAAAATTATGTGGTAGTGCCAAACTGGTGCAGCTGTTTTTGCTCACCGCGCTATTTTCTGGTTTAGGGCAGTATATGTTTGAAGGCCCTGCATTTGGCGGCATGTCCGGTGTGATCTATGCCTTGATGGGGTATTTGTGGCTAATGGGTACATTGGCACCTTCTCGCGGATTGTCGATAGAACCGAGTTACGTCGGCTTTATGCTGTTGTGGTTCGTCGCCGGATTCTTTGAACCGTTTGGTATGGCTATCGCCAACATGGCGCATTTGTTTGGTTTGGTTTCAGGCTGTGCTATTGCCGTGTTTGATGCGAAGTTTTCCCGAGCTGCGAGAAATCCTTCCTAATGCTTAGTGAGTAGTGTGATGCGTGCTGACCCTTGGGCTTGCTTTCGTTGGCAAGCCGCAGGCAGCCACGTAAACTAAAATCTGACATTGTGCTAGCGCAGAGGACACCGTGAAGCAAACGCTACGACATCAAGAAATTCTCGATTTAGTTAGAAGCAAAGGGTATGTCAGCACTGATGATTTGGTGGCTTTTTTTGACGTAAGCCCTCAGACGATTCGTCGAGATTTGAATGAACTGGCAGCGGAAAACAAAATCCGACGTCAACACGGTGGTGCGACCATTCCATCAAGTTCGGTGAATGCAGCCTATGATGCACGCAAAGTGATGCAGCAAGACGCCAAGAATAAGTTGGCGCTGGCGTTGGCTTCACACATACCTGATGGTGCAACTTTATTCCTTGATATCGGCACCACGCCCGAAGCCGTAGCACGGGCTCTGCTTAACCACCAAGATCTGCGTATCGTGACTAATAACCTCAATGCGGCGAGCATCTTGATGGCGAAAGAAGACTTTCGGATCATCATGGCGGGCGGAGAAGTCCGTAATCGTGATGGCGGCATCATGGGTGAAGCCACCTTGGATTTCATTTCTCAGTTTCGTCTTGATTTCGGTATTTTGGGGATCAGCGGCATCGACCTTGATGGTGGCCTGCTCGATTTCGATTACCACGAGGTGCGCGTTAAGCAAGCCATCATGGAAAACAGCCGCTCCGTGATGCTCGCGGTGGATCATACTAAGTTTGGTCGTAACGCCATGGTCAACGTGGGTGACATTGCACAAATCAATATGCTTTTCACCAATGCGGCCTTGCCTGAATCTATCGCTATCCTCCTGCAAGACGCTGATACACAAGTCGAAATCATCCTGTAATTGCTCCTGTCGTTGTTGTTACCTCTACTCTCGCCACCGTCAGGTGGCGTTTTTGTATGCGCGTTTTGTTGCGTTTTTCACCACATTGTCACTAGACACGCTCATTTTTTGCACTAGAATGTTCGTAAACGAAAGTTAAATGTTCGAATGAATGGTTGTGCCGATAAGTTGCGCTGTACGGTGCGACACAATGAACGTGAGACAATAGATAGGGCAGAAGGTGGAATGAGCGCAGAAATGTTGGACATACTGGTAGTTGGCGGCGGGATAAATGGTGCGGGCATCGCTGCTGATGCAACGGGGCGTGGCCTGAAAGTGGCGTTGTTTGAGGCTGATGATTTTGCATCAGCGACTTCGTCAGCAAGCTCGAAGCTGATTCATGGTGGTCTGCGTTATCTTGAGCACTATGAGTTTCGTTTAGTGAGTGAAGCGCTCGCTGAACGTGAAGTTCTGTTGAAAAAAGCACCTTTCCTCGCGTGGCCCATGCGTTTTCGTTTGCCTCATCGTCCTCATCTTCGTCCTGCATGGATGATTCGTGCCGGCCTCTTTCTTTATGACAATCTCGGAAAACGCACTAGCCTCCCCGCGAGCAAAGGCATTCGGTTTGGCGCGGATTCCGTATTAAAACCGGAAATTACAAAAGGCTTTGAATACTCAGATTGTTGGGTGGACGATGCGCGATTGGTGGTGCTCAATATCATGGATGCGCAAGAGCGTGGCGCGGAAGTGCGTAATCGCTGCAAAGTCACTAAAGCCACACGCTTGGGCGCTCACTGGGAAGTTGAGATTGTCGACCAACTGACAAACGAGACATTTATTCGTCATTGCAAAGTGTTGGTAAATGCATCGGGCCCTTGGGTTAAGCAGTTTTATGATGACAGCACTACGCTCAAATCCCCTCGCGGTATTCGCCTTATAAAGGGCAGTCACATTGTGGTGCCAAGAGTGCACGATGGGTCTGCGGCGTATATTTTGCAAAATGAAGATGGTCGTATTGTCTTTGTACTGCCTTACTTGGATCGATTTTCGATTGTTGGCACGACGGATGTTGAGCATCATGATGACCCGCGAAAGGCGTCTATTGATGACAATGAAATTGCGTACATGCTGAAAGTCTTCAACCAACATTTTACTAAACAACTGACTGCTGACGATGTGGTATGGACATACAGTGGTGTGCGTCCACTGTGTGATGATGAGTCAGACTCACCGCAAGCCGTGACGCGCGATTACACCCTCGATCTTGATGAAAATGGCGGTGATGCGCCGATTTTGTCGGTGTTTGGTGGCAAACTGACCACATATCGAAAACTGGCGCAGGCCGCGGTGAACAAGCTTGAACCTTTCTTTGCTGACATGGGTAAGGCTTGGACTGCTGAGAGCGTGCTTCCTGGCGGAGAGGGAATAACATCCTTCAATGACGTTGAGACTAGGTTGACCCAAGATTTCGCATGGATGGATGCAATGACCATAAACCGATTGGCGACCACTTATGGTTCGCGTGTTTTGGTATGGCTAGAGGATGCGAAGTCGGCCTCTGATTTGGGCGAGCAATTTGGCAGTGGCCTAACGCAAAAAGAAGTCGACTACTTGATGGCTATTGAATACGTGCAGACAGGCGCGGACTTATTGTGGCGTCGTACCAAGCTGGGTTTGTACTTGTCCGAGCAAGAGCAGCAACGAGTATGCGATTACGTGGCGCAATATCGTCGTGTGTTGGCCGATCAGGCGATCAGCGCTTAACTTTAACGAATGCGTACACGAAAAAAGCGCACCGCTTAGGGTGCGCTTTTTTATTTGTCTTTAACTACTGGTAGAGGTATTTGGTAAACAGCAGGTCTACCAGTACCTTTTGATTGGTTTCAGCCAGCAGCAGTTCATTGACCTTCTCTAAGCAGGCTTTTCGAATCGCTTCTCGTCCTGATAAGGATTTGACGCGAACTTCATTCTCTTGAGCCAACACTTCAATGATGGTGTCGCGGATCAACGGCTGGTGATATTCCAGCATCTGGATGAGCGACGGGTCATCAACCATTAAGTCGATACGAACATTGATAAAACCGAGTTTTCGACCATCGGTAATAAAGTTGGTGGTAATTTCAGGCTCAAGCGTGAAATAGCTATATTTCGCGGCTTCCTCTTCCGCATTTGCAATGGATGGAATTGAGAGCAGCAGCGTCAATAATAAGGTGAAAATGGCGGTCGTATTTTTTTTCATGGTTTTTGCCAAACCCCAGATTTAATGAATCTCTTATGGTAGTTTAGCTGCGCATGCGTTCGCACAGCTGTGTACAATAGCGCACTATTAATACTAAACATTAATGGCAGATTCGGCGAAAGTTTTGTTGTTTTTTTGCTCTTTGGCTCAGGATAAAATGTCAAATTTCAAGCGATTATATGTAGAAGCCCTTTTGGCAGCGAATTGGGTGGCTCCAGACTGGCAACTGCTGGAAAAAACAAAGGAAGGTGGGTGGCTGCTTGAGCGCCATTCAATGACGGAGCGCTTGAAAGCCTGCTGCCGTACCTTAACGGTGGAAGTGCTGGGTCTTCACGAAGTCGGCAAAGAAGTCTTGTCGAATAATGAACGTGAATTACTTGGCGACCAAGCATGTTTGGTGCGAGAGGTCGTTCTGTCAGGCGACGATACTCCCTGGCTTTGTGCACGAACCTTGGTGCCGATGTCGACCTTGACTGAACGCGAGCAAGACATCGCAGATTTGGGTGCCGTCCCGTTGGGACAGCGTGTTTTTAATCAGGCTAATGCGCGTCGTGATGCAATCGAAGTTGCGCACCTTGTCTGTGATGGACAAGCCTTGTTAGCACGCCGCTCCCGTTTGTGGGTGAATGACAAACCGATGCTGGTGTCTGAATTGTTTCTGCCTCATGCACCGATCTATCAGGAGGAAGGCTAAATGGATGCAGCCAAAGCTAAAGCGTTTTGGCAATTAACGCGGATGGATCGGCCCATTGGTAGCTTGTTGCTGCTATGGCCAACCCTGTGGGCGTTATTTCTTGCTGCTGATGGCGTGCCAGATCCGAAGGTGCTGGTGGTCTTTGTACTTGGCGTTATCATGATGAGAGCGGCAGGCTGTGTGATTAACGATTTTGCTGACCGCAACCTCGACGGTCATGTAAAGCGTACCAAAGCGCGTCCTCTTCCCTCTGGACTTGTTTCCGCCAAAGAAGCGTTGGCGCTCTTTGCCTTTTTAGTGCTTGGCGCTTTCTTACTGGTTCTGACGCTTGACCCACTGACGGTTAAACTCTCGGTGGTGGCGCTGGCGCTTGCCTCCATTTACCCGTTTATGAAGCGTTTCACCCATATGCCACAACTGGTTCTGGGTATGGCGTTTAGTTGGGCGATCCCGATGGCCTACGCGGCGCAGGCTGGAGAACTGCCGCCAGTTGCGTGGATGCTGTTTCTCGCCAATGTCGCGTGGACTGTCGCATACGATACCCTTTATGCCATGGTCGACAGAGATGACGATGTGAAAATCGGCATCAAATCATCGGCGATTTTGTTTGGTAAGTATGACAAGGCTGCGATTGGTGTGCTTCAGCTCATCACCTTATTGTTGCTAGTACTCGTCGGGTATCTGTCTCAGTTGTCGACGATATATTACTGGTTCTTATTAGTGGCATCGGCGCTGTTTGTTTACCAACAATGGCTAGCAAAAGGGCGCGACAGAGACGCCTGCTTTAAAGCTTTCTTGAATAACAATTACGTCGGCATGTTGGTATTTGTCGGCGTCGGCTTGGCTGTCATGCTCTAGCAATACAGTCTCTTTGCCGCGAAACGCAACGACACAATGGCATATCGCTCTCGTTCCAGAGAAAACCGGATAAGCATAAAAAAGAAAACCCTCGCCAATGGCGAGGGTTTTTTGTTTGCTTGAAGCGGCGTCGTTACGCGTCAGAAGGCTGATTCAGAATCGCTTGAATCGTGAGCTGTACTTCTGGCGAAATTAAACCCAACACACTTTCTTGCAGGGCTTCAATGTGCTCTTCTTTGGCGTGTCCTTCATCATTGAGGTAACCCTCTGCACGCAATGAATCCACTAAAGTACTGAATACGCCTTTGTCGAAGAACTCTGGTGCATTGATACCGTGCAGGCGACTCAAGCGTTGCGCCATCATTTGACTTTGCTGCTCAAGATCGGACTTTGATACATCCGGCTCGTGGCAGAATAAAGTGATAGTGATAGCGTAGCGTTGCAAGGTTTCGGCAATGGTGCGGCCTAACAGCTGAAGTTGATTCAGTTTACCTGACGCTCTTTGCAAGGTGTCGCCATCAATGGTCAGCAATGACTGACGCTCTAGCTCAATGATCACGGCATCCACGTAGCTTTCCAGTGCTTCGTTATCAAAGCTCATAAAGAGCTCAGATTTAAGTAGTGGGTAAAGCTGACGTACTGTTTCCAGCAAGGCTTCACGTTTCACACTGGTCTTGAACACCAGCATTTGCGCGATCAATGATGGAATCGCAAACAGATGAATAATGTTGTTGCGGTAGTAGGTCATCAAAATGGATTGATGACGATCCAATGAAATCACTTCACCTAATGAATCTTTCTCTACCACGAATTTGTTCAGGCTTAATGCATGTTCAACCAACTGTTGCGCCGTGTCTTCTGGCACTGTACTGGTTGATGAATACGGCACTTGGCGTAGTAATTCGAGGTAAATGTTCAACTGCTCTTCAAGCGCTTCACGGCTCAGAGCGCGTTGACGAGAGGCCAACAAAGCTGTGGCACAAAGCGTTAACGCATTGGCGGCTGCCGCATCGTTGATTTGCGTCATCATACGATCTGCTAGCTCATTCACCACTGGGTTTAGCCAGCTTGGGCGTTGAGGCTCGATAGGGTCGATGTCTTTGTGCCAGTTCGGTGCTTTCTCATTCAGGAAGTGGTTAACCTGAATCGGTTCGCCAAAGTTCACATAGCCTTTGCCGTAGTTACGCAGCTTGCGCAGAATGCCGACGACTTGGCCGAAGCTTTCTTTTTCTTTGCGCTTACCTTGCAGCTCTTTCGCGTAGGTACTGACTTCCATTACATGTTCGTAGCCGATATACACTGGCACCAAAGTAACCGGACGTTTTAGACCGCGAAGCATGGCTTGGATGGTCATTGCGAGCATGCCAGTTTTAGCGGGTAGCAAGCGACCTGTGCGTGAACGACCACCTTCGGAGAAATACTCAACCGAATAGCCTTTGGCAAACAGTTCTGCCAAATATTCGCGGAACACGGTGGAGTAGAGGCGGTTACCTTTGAAGGTACGACGCAAGAAGAATGCGCCACCACGACGGAAAATCGGCCCGGCTGGGAAGAAATTAAGATTCACCCCTGCCGCAATGTGTGGCGGAACCAAACCTTCTTTATACAGGGTATAAGAAAGTAGGACGTAGTCCATGTGCGAGCGGTGGCAGGGCACATAAACAATTTCATGACCGTCTTGGGCAAGCTTACGCACACGCTCGGCATTATTGATATTAATGCCTTGATACAGCTTATTCCAAAGCCACGTAAGTAGGCGATCGGCATAGCGAATCATGCTTGGTGAAAAGTCCGCGGCAATTTCTTCCATCATATCGATGGCTTCTTTACGCACTTTTTCGACAGGCACATCTCGGCTGGCAGCTTCGTCTTGTACCACTTTGTCGATTGCTTTGGACGCTAGCAGGCGCTTGAAAAGCAGCTGTCGATCAGGCAGTCCTGGGCCAGATGCCGCCATCTTTTGGCGTGAGAAATGGATTTTAGCAACACGGGCGAGTTTGTTAGCAATAGTGGTGTCGGTGCCGTGCTTGTCTGCCATGAATCGCAGCGAAACAGGGTTGCTTAGACGCACCATGCTGTCGCGACCTAAGGTCAAAATTGTGTAGCACTTTTGCAGCCCATTCATGGCTTGCAACGATGCAGCGACAGGGCGCGATTCATTGCCAGGGCTTCTGTCCCAAACCACAGATGCTGGGATCAACTGAATATCAAGCTCAGAGTCGCGCTTGTGCAGTTCGAGCAGTTCAGTAAACAGTTCTATGGACTCTTCAGGAACCGGATCGCCTTGTTTGAACATGCGTTTGCCTTCTGATATGAAGACATAGCGTGGCAGACTTTTCCCGCCAAGTTCTAAGGGCTCAAGTGGGTCTGGTAACCCGAGTTGCAGGCATATATTGCGCAACGTGAGCAGATCGGTATGAGAGCGAAACGGCAGAACGTAAACCATAGGGCGCGTGAGATCGAAGCCCAGTTGGTTAATCGGGTCTGACGGGATACTGATCGTCTTGACCAGTACCGATAAAGGTAAATTCAGTAACTTGTGATAAAACGATTGGCAAGCAGACATCTGATCGCAGCCTCTTATATTCTGTGCGTGGCAAGTCTAGCAGAAAACATTCGCGAACTTGCAGCGAAATGACACTAATACGCCTGCTTATGTCACCCGTGAGGCAGTAAAGGCAATGCGAGATTAAACAGAAAAGTGTGATCTCTGAGAGGGTCGTTAACCGAGTTGGTGCAAAATGCGCCTTTTCAACTGGTTAAACACTGGATATACTCACAGTTAACTGTATAAAAAGACAGGTCTGATTATGAAGCCGTTAACCGCAAGACAGCAGCAAGTCTTTGATCTTATCAAAGCAAAAATCGACGAGACGGGAATGCCACCAACCCGTGCCGAGATCGCGAGAGAGCTGGGCTTCCGCTCAGCGAATGCCGCGGAAGAACATTTGAAGGCGCTGGCGCGAAAAGGCGTGCTTGAAATCGTACCTGGTGCATCACGTGGCATCCGTTTACTGCTTACAACGGAATCCGCCAATGATGATGGGCTACCTCTGATCGGTCGAGTGGCAGCCGGTGAGCCAATTTTGGCGCAAGAGCATGTAGAAATGCACTATAAGGTTGACCCAAGTTTGTTCAAACCGAGCGCTGATTTCCTACTGCGTGTCAGCGGTATGAGTATGAAAGACATCGGTATTATGGATGGTGACTTACTCGCCGTGCACAAAACACAAGATGTGCGTAATGGTCAGGTGGTGGTTGCGCGTGTTGAAGACGATGTGACGGTTAAGCGCCTAGAACGTAAAGGCACGCAAGTCTGGTTACATGCTGAAAATGAAGAGTTTTCACCTATTGTGGTCGATTTAACACATCAGAACTTAGCCATTGAAGGTATTGCTGTTGGCGTTATTCGCAACAGCGACTGGATGTAATACCACTCCAAATCCAAGATGACTGAGAATAATAGGCGGTTAGTGGCGAAAGCATGCTAACCGCCTTTCTTTTACCTTTTTCTTGTGCCACAAGCCCTATCCTCGGGGTGTCTTCATCCCTCTGTTTTCACCCTTTCCCTACTGTATATATCCCTTAATTCGCGATTAAACTCTCTCTAATTTAGTGAGTTACCGTTCGCAAAATTTCGTTCTCGCTAGCGAATTTGTCGATAAAAGTTAAGGATGAAACACTTGTCTTCATCTCGTAATTTCGTGGCTGGCATCAAGTTTCAGCGCATTTTGCAGTCCATTTTTTGTTCTTTCCTCATTCCTTGCCTAGTTTTAATTGTAAATGAAGTGTTAATCGATGTTTCTGTTTGCTGCGCCCAATGAATCTCTGTTTTGCGTAGTGACTTCTAGGAGGGATCCGGTGACGACTCGCCAAACTCTATCTACGCTCGCGCTCCTCCCATCATTTGCTGCTGTCGCTGCAGATGAACAGTCTTCGTTCAACCTGACAAAAGGGGTGACGAATATCAGTGAGCAGGTCTACGACCTGCACATGACGATTCTGTATATCTGTGTCGCGATTGGTGTTGTGGTTTTTGGGATTATGTTTTGGTCGATTGTGCACCATCGCAAATCCAAAGGCGCAGTAGCAGCAAATTTCCATGAAAGCACCAAAGTGGAGATCTTATGGACATTAATTCCATTCTTGATCCTTATTGGTATGGCAGTTCCCGCTACGCGTGTGCTGTTAGCAATGGAAGACCCGTCTGACTCAGACATTACCATTCAGGTTACTGGCTCTCAGTGGAAGTGGCACTATCGCTACTTCGACCATGATGTGTCGTTTTTCTCTCTGCTCGCTTCTTCCTCAGCTCAAATTAATGGCGAACTCAAAAAGCGTGAAAATTACCTACTCGAAGTGGACCGCCCTTTGGTGGTACCTGTGGGTAAGAAGGTGCGCTTCCTGATCACTTCTGAAGACGTTATCCATTCTTGGTGGGTGCCTGCGTTTGCGGTGAAGAAAGATGCGAACCCAGGCTTCATTAATGAGGCGTGGACAAAAATCGACAAGCCCGGCATCTACCGTGGTCAATGTGCGGAATTGTGCGGTAAAGACCATGGCTTTATGCCGATAGTGGTCATTGCCAAGCCAGTTGATGAGTTCAATGAATGGGTGCAAGAGACGGCATTGGCACAAGCGAAAGTGCGTGAAGAAGAACAGAAACTGCTGTCGATGAACATGGATATGGACGAACTGATGACACTGGGTGAGGACGTTTACAACTCTCGTTGTGCAGCGTGTCACCAAGTCAATGGCCTCGGTTTGCCTGGTGTATTCCCAGCATTGGCGCAATCCGATATGGCGATTAAGTCGGACAGGCTTGTTGAGCATCTGAACGTAGTGATTCACGGCAAAGATGGTACAGCGATGCAAGCTTTCGGCGCACAACTGGGTTTGAAAGAATTGGCTGCGGTCATTACCTACGAGCGAAACGCATGGGGTAATGACACGGGGGATGTCATTCAAGCATCTCAAATTAATGCAGTGCTTAACGGTGACGATCTTTAAGGAGAAACGGTAATGACGGATATGACTCCCGATCAGGTCGATCATGATGACCATGATCATAAACCTCGCGGGGTGATGCGTTGGCTGTTGACAACCAACCATAAAGATATCGGCTCCATGTATCTGATCTTCAGCTTTAGCATGTTTTTGCTTGGCGGAGCCATGGCGCTCGTGATTCGTGCTGAGCTGTTCCAACCTGGGCTGCAGTTGGTTGAGCCAAATTTCTTCAACCAGATGACAACGGTTCATGGACTTATCATGGTATTTGGTGCGGTGATGCCAGCCTTTACAGGGCTAGCCAACTGGATGGTTCCTTTGATGATTGGTGCGCCAGATATGGCATTGCCACGCATGAACAACTGGAGCTTCTGGATTCTACCGTTCGCATTTCTGATGCTGATCATGTCACTGTTTATGGAAGGTGGTGGTCCTAACTTCGGTTGGACATTCTACGCACCGCTTTCGACCACCTATTCTCCTGACAGTACCGCACTGTTTGTGTTCGCCATTCATATTATGGGTATCAGTTCTATCATGGGGGCCATCAACGTGATTGTCACCATCATGAACCTGCGAGCCCCAGGTATGACTTACATGAAAATGCCGCTGTTCGTTTGGACATGGTTTATTACGGCCTTCTTGCTTATTGCCGTGATGCCCGTACTCGCGGGGGCGGTGACCATGGTGCTCACCGATAAATACTTTGCCACCTCATTCTTTGATGCCGCGGGTGGTGGTGATCCCGTGATGTTCCAGCATATCTTCTGGTTCTTTGGTCACCCTGAAGTTTACATTATGATTTTGCCAAGCTTCGGCATCATATCCGCCATTGTTCCAGCATTTTCACGCAAGAAGCTCTTTGGGTATGCCTCCATGGTTTACGCCACCGCGTCCATTGCGGGTTTGAGTTTCGTTGTGTGGGCGCATCACATGTTTACGACAGGGATGCCTGTGTTTGCAGAACTGTTTTTCATGTACTGCACCATGCTGATCTCCGTGCCGACAGGCGTGAAAGTGTTTAACTGGGTAGCCACCATGTGGCGTGGCTCGTTAACGTTCGAAACCCCCATGCTGTTTGCACTCGCCTTTATTGTGTTGTTCACCATTGGTGGTTTCTCAGGGTTGATGTTGGCGATCACACCGGCTGATTTCCAATACCATGACACCTATTTCGTGGTGGCGCATTTCCACTATGTTCTCGTGACGGGGGCGATCTTCTCCATCATGGCGGCGGCTTACTACTGGTTGCCGAAGTGGACAGGGCACATGTATGACAACAAATTGGCATCATGGCACTTCTGGTGCTCGCTGATTTCGGTCAACATTTTGTTCTTCCCGATGCACTTCCTTGGCTTGGCAGGTATGCCGCGCCGTATCCCTGACTATGCTCTTCAGTTTGCTGATATCAACGCGATTGTGAGTGTAGGGGCATTCTTGTTTGGCTTCTCGCAACTGATTTTCTTGGTGTTGGTTGTGAAATGTGCTCGCGGCGGTGAGCCAGCACCCGCGAAGCCTTGGGAAGGCGCGGAAGGTTTGGAGTGGGAAATTCCATCTCCAGCGCCTTATCACACCTTCTCTACGCCACCGAAAATTGATTAAAGGTAGGTTTGAATGGGCGAACAAAAAGACGACAACATACAACAACAGTCAGGTCGTTCAGCGTTAAAGCTGGCGGGCATGGCTGTACTGATGTTCGGCTTTGCGTTTGCCCTTGTTCCTTTGTATGACGTGTTTTGTGACATAACAGGCATCAACGGTAAAACGTCTGACATTGCTGCGCAGGAAAGCCAGCAAGTGGATTTCTCTCGAGAGGTCACCGTTGAGTTTGTGGCTTATATCAATCCTGGCCTTGGCTGGGATTTCACGCCTGAAATGAAAAAAATCACAGTCCACCCAGGGGAAACGCACACCATTGCCTACCGTGCGACGAACAACACCACCATGAATTCCATTGGGCAAGCAGTACCATCGGTTTCTCCGGGGTTAGCGGCTCAGTACTTGAACAAAATTGAATGCTTCTGCTTTAACCGCCAGCCATTAGAGGCGGGGAAAGATGCAGAGTTGCCATTGGTTTTCTATGTAGACCCGGCAATTCCTGACGACATCAATACCCTGACGTTGGCTTACACCCTGTTTAGCGCCAAAACTGAGCCAGTCACTCAGTAACCGCAGTGAGGTCATCATGACAACAACGCACTCAAACTCCGAATCACAGCAGGACTATGAACATTACTACGTCCCTGCACAGAGCAAATGGCCGATTGTCGGTGCTATTGCCCTGTTTTTGATCGCTATGGGCGCAGGCTCGACGGTCGGAGGGTTATTTGGCGGGAATGGACCCTGGATGCTCCTTGCGGGCTCTGCGGTGTTGATTTTCATGCTGACAGGTTGGTTTCGCGATGTGATCCATGAATCCATGGGTGGGCTATATTCCCATCAAATGGATCGGTCGTTTCGTCAGGGAATGAGCTGGTTTATTTTCTCTGAGGTCATGTTCTTTGCCGCCTTCTTTGGTGCATTGTTCTATGCGCGCTTTATCGCGGTGCCTTGGCTTGGTGGAGCAAGTAACAATGCCATGACAGCGGAAGTGCTATGGCCAGACTTCATCCCAGGTTGGCCTTTGGTGAAAACCCCTGATGGCACTGAGACAACAGCAATGGGCGCGTGGGGTTTACCGCTGATTAACACTGTTATCTTACTGGCGTCTTCTGTCACGCTTCATATCGCGCATGTGGCGATGGAAGAGGGCAACCGAAAACGCATCGTCCAAATGCTGGGTTTAACAGTACTGCTAGGCTGGATTTTCTTGTTCTTGCAAGGTGAAGAATACATTCATGCATACCAAGAGCTGAACCTGCGTCTTGATTCAGGTGTTTACGGGAATACCTTCTTCATGCTGACAGGTTTCCATGGCATGCACGTCTTCCTTGGTTCGGTTATTTTGTTCATTGTTTGGCTTAGGGTGCTAAAAGGGCATATGTCGCCTGATCAGCACTTTGCCTTTCAGGCTGGGGCTTGGTATTGGCATTTCGTGGACGTGGTATGGCTGACACTGTTTGTGTTCGTGTATGTCTTATAGCGCGATGTTGGGGTGATTCTTCACCCCTTTTACGTATTTCAGTGCTTAGTAAGGACGAGGATTCGGTTCGATAACGCCAGTCGCTATTGCGATCAGTAGCAAAGCGAACACAATCACAGAAAAGAAAACACGCCGACCGAGATAACGCGACATAGGGATATCGGACTTCCCTTTGAGCATGATGGGAAGCGCGCGAAACAGGTTAAACACAATAAAGATAAGTAGGCAGACGAGGATAGCTTTGAGCAACATATTGCCTCCATCTGGCCAAAAAGGTGACCAACAGGGTGAATGGGTGTCGACATCGAAAGTACGTCGCATACGACGCTTGGGTTTCCTTGCTTTTACTTTGACCATGGTTGTGCTCTTGGTCAAGTTAGGGATGTGGCAAATGTCACGTGCTGCGGAAAAAGAGACGCTTCTGGATCAACTGTCGGCGCGTCAGCAGCAAGTGTTCACTCAAGTTTCCTCTCTTCCTCAAGATGCCAAAGGGTTTGCGGTTGACCTAAGTGGCACCTTCGACGTGAATCGCAGTGTGTTACTCGATAACCAAATTCATCAAGGAAGAGTGGGGTATCGCTGGATGATGCCACTCTTGACGGATGACCGTTGGCTGTTGATTGATTTGGGTTGGATTGCCGCGCCGCCGCGCCGCGATACATTGCCAGAGTTACCCAAGATATTAGGACGTTATCGCGTTGAGGGTATTGCGGATTCTCCCTCGCAACGCGTGGTGCTCGCCACAGATAATGCGGCGCCTTCGTGGCCTTGGCGAGTGCAGTTAATTGATATTGAAGCGATATCTAAGGCCAGTGGTTACCCCCTACAGCCTTGGGTGATACGTGTTGAAACGATAACAAGTCAATCGGGGGAAACGGTTGATTGGAATGCCTTACCCGTGTGGGAACCTGTCGTGATGCAGCCTGAGAAACACTATGGCTATGCGATGCAGTGGTTCGGCTTGGCTCTGGTGGTGGCTTTGGGATTTGTGATTTGGTGGAGGAAGGGACGCTGATGAATGGAAAGAAAGCCTTAATCATGGTGGTAATAGCCTTTGCTGTGCCTGTGGTGGCTGCCAAGTTGGTATTGGAAATGGGTTGGTTTAACAAAGGCGTGACCAACAAAGGGGAACTGCTGACACAAGAGGTTCGCACGGATTGGCTCGAACACAATGGGCAGTGGCGCTTGGTGTATTCTTTGCCGCAAACCTGCTCAGAGCAATGTGAAAGTGCGCTGTTTCAGTTAAAACAAATCCCCGTTGCTGTTGGCCCAGAACGCGATCGCGTGACCAGTATTTTATTGGTGTCTGATGCGCCAGCAGCGAAGGGCGGCGACAGTATCATTGAGCAGAGAATCGATACTCAGCAGCACCAAACCATGGCGGCACTGCCTCATGCGGGTGAAGCGATTTATCTGGTTGACCCACTTAATAACCTCATCTTGGCGTATCCGATTCCGGAAGGAAAACCTGAGCAAATTACTCAAAGCAAGGGGCTACTCTCTGATCTTCGCAAACTCATGAAACTGTCAAAGGTGGGGTGAGCATGGACGCTGAAAAACGCTACCTCGGGGTTATTTATGGCGCACTGCTCTTGGCGTTTGTGGTGGTAGGGCTCGGCGCGTTCACCCGTTTAACAGAAGCAGGGCTAGGTTGCCCTGACTGGCCGGGATGTTATGGATTTTTGACCGTCCCACTAACCCCTGAAAAAGTGGAACAAGCCACACAAGCTTTCCCAAATGCTCCCGTGGAAGCGCAAAAAGCATGGAATGAGATGATCCACCGCTACGTGGCTGGCACCCTAGGTTTGGTCATTGCAGCCATCGCTTGGCTGGCTTGGCGAGGTCAGGGTAGAAGTCGAACATTACCCACAATTTTACTGGCTGTGGTGACATTTCAAGCCGCTCTCGGCATGTGGACTGTCACCATGAACTTAATGCCCATTGTGGTGATGGGGCATCTATTAGGTGGCTTCACCACAGTGACCTTGCTGTTTTTGTTGGCCGTACTTGAGCGAAAACGTTTTAGGCAACAGCATGAAAGTCATGAAGTATCTGAGCAAGCAGGCGTGGTGCCACCAGACGCTGCATCAATGGCTATCCAAGATAACACCACGATGTCTGGTTCAATATCCGGTCGATTAAAAGTGCTCACGGTAGGGGCTCTGATGGCGGTGATATTGCAAATTGCCTTGGGTGGATGGACGTCGGCGAATTATGCCGCGGTGGTGTGTACGCAATTGCCCATCTGTGAAGTGGACTGGGCGAGCAGTTATGACGCGTCAGCGTTTCACCCTATCAGCCCAACCAGCGAGACCTATCAATATGGTGTCCTCGGTTTTGAACAGCGTGTGACCATTCACGCCACCCACCGAATTGGCGCGATGGTGGTAACGGCATTGGTGCTGCTGTTGGCGTGGCGTGTTCGCCGACCATTAGGAAAAAATACGTCGATGCTGCTTGTCGGCGCGTTACTGTTACAAATTTCACTGGGTGTAACCAATGTTGTTGCCTTATTACCATTGTCGGTGGCAGTGGCACACAACGTATGTGGCTTGTTGTTGTTATTAATTATGGTGCGGACAACCGTGTTGGTTTTTTCCGCCCAACCTTCCAACGCGTCTCAGACGTCATTGGAAGAATCGGGGAGGTTGAGTCATGGCTAAAGTCTCAGTGCAATCGCTAGCAAACAGCACATCTACGAGAACGGAAACCGCCGTCTGGCGTGATTATCTGGAGTTAACCAAACCCAAGGTGGTGGCCATGTTGCTACTCACCGCGATGGTGGGAATGTGTCTTGCTGTACCTGCGTTACCAACAGCAAAAGTGGTGATTTTGGGACTGCTGGGTATAGGGATGCAATCTGCTGCCGCTGCGGTGTTCAATCATGTGATTGACCGTCGTATTGACCGTCAAATGCAACGCACCATCCATCGTCCTGTGGCGAAAGGTCGTGTCAGCACCATGCAGGCATTGGCGTTTGGTGTCACGCTCATGGTGGTGGGTTTTGCCTTGCTTTGGGCGTTGAATTCGCTGGTGGCATGGCTCACGTTCGCGAGTTTAATTGGCTATGCCTTGGTGTATACCGTTTGGTTGAAGCATGCCACCCCACAAAACATTGTCATTGGTGGCCTTGCTGGCGCCATGCCGCCGTTGCTCGGTTGGGTCGCGGTCACGGGTTCATTAGACCCTCATGCATTGCTACTTGTAATGCTGGTGTTTACATGGACGCCGCCTCATTTCTGGGCGTTGGCGATTCACCGTCAGAAAGATTATGCCAAAGCTGGCGTTCCTATGTTGCCCGTGACGCATGGTGTTGAATTTACCAAGACCATGATTTTGCTCTACACCATGCTGCTCATCGTTGTAGGGTTCTTACCATGGTTGGCAGGCATGAGTGGTGAGATTTATTTGGTTGGCAGCTTTGCGCTGAACCTTGGTTTTGCGTGGTATGCATGGCGTTTGAAGTTTGCCGATGAAAAAGGACTAGCCTGGCAGACCTTTAAATATTCCATTTGGCATATCTTCGGTCTGTTTGTCGCCTTGTTGGCTGACCACGCGTGGTATGCGTTAGCATAAGGGAAATGCTTCCTTTGTGCTGAGTGCCATCATGACCTTTCCTGATGTGACGTTTCGAACGCCGCGGTTAACTGCCGCGGCGTTATCATCTTCCTCATTACCTCACGTGTTAAGTGCAGTTTCAACGCAGCTTGCCTCGATACTGACGACTGATGTGACTCGCCATCTTCCCCCTGATATACAAACGGTGTGTGACACAGAAAGTGCGGCTAAGTGGTTATTGAGCACGGTCGCTGAATGCCAGTTTGTGACAGTGAGCTTGGCCGATGATGATGCGTTTGTGGGCTTCTTTTTGCTTTATCCAGAGATTGTCGAACACGAACGCGACGGCTATTTGCTTCGATTGGGGTATGTGGTGGCTGAACGCTATCAGGGGCAAGGGCTTGCCAGTGAAATGATTGCGGGATTAGTGGCGTGGAGTCGCTCGTCTGGTGTTGTCAAAGCCCTGTCTGGTGGCGCCAGTGCCGAGAATGTCCCATCGATTAAGGTGTTGGAGAAAAACGGCTTTGTCCGAGAAGAAAATGATGAAAATCATCAGGGTAATACGGTGTTTTTAACGATAACGTTCTAATCATCTTTGTTACACTGGCCCACCGAATTTTCCTAGTGTGCGAATTATGTTTTCAGCACTTCAACAAAAATCACTCCACGTTCGCGTGTTCTCTCTCGCTTTTCCCATGGTGTTATCCAACATCACTGTGCCGCTATTGGGGCTGGTGGATGCGGCCGTTATTGGTCATCTCGACCATGCTTGGTATCTCGGCGGTGTTGCTATTGGCAGCACAATGATTGCTGTTACCTTCTGGTTATTGGGCTTTTTGCGCATGGCAACCACTGGGCTGACGGCGCAAGCGTGGGGCGGTAACGACAAAACAGGGCTTGCCAATGTGTTTTTGCAAGGCTTGACCTTGGCGTGGTTACTGGCGGCGGTGATCCTCGCTTTGCATCCGTTTATTGCTGATGCCGTGCTCTCGTATAGTGATGCCAGCGCGGAAGTAAAACGCTATGCGGATGAATATTTTTCTATTCGTATTTGGAGTGCGCCTGCCGCGCTAACCAATTTGGTGATCATGGGATGGCTGCTTGGCGCACAAAACGCCAAGAAGCCGATGATGCTGATCATCTTGGTCAATCTGGTCAATATCGTGCTGGATTTACTGTTTGTGGTGGGCTTTGGCTGGAAAGTTCAGGGCGCCGCTGCGGCGAGTGTGATCGCCGATTATTCGGGTATGGCGCTAGGGTTGTATTTCGTTGCTAGGGTTTGGGTGGAATCGTCACTGCCTTCGCCGCTTGCGCAATGGAAGAAGGCGTCTGCGGGAATGAGCCGATTAGCAAAGCTCAACAGAGACATTTTCCTGCGTAGCCTTTGTTTGCAATTAGCGTTTACGTTCATGACCTTTCAAGGTGCGACCTTGGGGGATGACGTGGTGGCAGCCAATGCGGTATTGATGAATTTCTTGATGCTGGTGTCTTTTGCCATGGATGGATTTGCCTACGCGATGGAAGCCATGGTGGGTAAGGCGATCGGCGCTAAAAATCGGCAAGAACTATTGGAGTCTCTCACGGCAACTTCCTTCTGGAGTTTGGTTATTTCTTTGCTGATCACCTTGGCGTTTCTATTGGGAGGGCGAAGCATCGTCGGGGTAATTTCAGACATTCCCGCCGTACGCGAACAAGCATATTTATACCTGCCTTGGCTGATAGCCATGCCTTTGGTGTCTATGTGGTGCTTCTTGTTAGATGGCGTGTTCATTGGGGCAACGCGTGGACGAGAAATGCGTAATACCATGTTCATCTCGATGGCAGGCTTTTTCGCCATTTGGTGGCTGTTGAGCAGTGCGAATCAAGACATAGGTAACCATGCTCTTTGGGCGGCAATGCTCGGCTTTATGGCTTTGCGAGGAATTACCCTCGGTGTGTTGTTTGCGTATCAGTGGCGACGTGGGAAGTTCTTGTTGTCATCACATCCTTAAAAACTCGCTATCAGTGATGGCAGGGTGGTGAAAATAGAAAACGAAAAAGGCTCCTTGGGAGCCTTTTTTATGTGTATGTACTCAACGAGCTGGGGGCACTTAGTAGTAAGAGTGCTCGCCGGCAGCGTGCTCAGTCACATCACGTACTGCGGTTAATTCGCCGCTGAATTCTTCAAGTAGCTGCTTTTCGATACCGTCTTTCAATGTCACGTCGACCATCGAACAACCGTTACAGCCACCACCAAACTGGATAACAGCTGCGCCGTCTTCAGTGATTTCAATTAGGTTGATGTGACCACCGTGACCTGCAAGCTGAGGGTTCACTTGAGTTTGGATAACGTATTCAACACGCTCTAACAGCGTGGCATCATCCGACACTTTACGCATTTTCGCATTCGGCGCTTTCAGAGTCAGTTGAGACCCCATTTTGTCAGTGACAAAGTCAATTTCCGCATCATCAAGGAACGGCAGACTCAATTCATCAACGTAGGCCAAAAAGCCATTGAATTCGTACTTAGTGTCCGACGCTTCAATGGCATCTTGAGGGCAGTAAGACACGCCACACTCAGCGCTTTGCGTGCCTGGGTTAACCACGAATACGCGGATGTTGGTGCCTTCTGGTTGCTGCTCCAGCAGCTTAACGAAATGGCTTTGTGCACTTTCTGAAATAATAATGTGTGACACGGCTTCTTACCTGACTATTCCGATATGTTAATGACAGTTTACTCTGGTTTTTCTTTACTATCACCCCCAAAGCAGTGAGGTTACTTTTTTGTCACTTTGGCGGTGTTCGACAAAGGCAATAGACATCAATCTGAGTGACGCCCTGTTTACGCAATAACCGACAAAGTTCATTAATGGTTGCGCCTGTGGTGACCACATCATCAACCAATGCAACGTGCTTCGGCAGTGTTCCTTTGCTTGTAAATGCCCCGCGAAGGTTAGATAAGCGAGATTGTCGGCTTAATCCTTGCTGTTGGCGAGTCGCGCGGTGGCGTTTTAGGATGTCGGGCGCACATTGGGCTTCTAAAGGCTTGGCTAATGCCTTTGCCAGTAGAGTACTGTGATTAAAACCTCGCATGACTCTCCGTCGCCAATGCATAGGAACAGGCAATAAAATCGGTGCTGGGTCGTCGATTTCCTCAGCCAGCAATTTCCCGAGCGCGGGCGCGAGCCAATAATGGCCTTGGTATTTGAAGCGGTGAAGCAGCTTGTCATACGGAAATGTGTAGCCACCGACACAAATGAGCCTATCCCAAGCGGGTGGCGAGTTCAGGCAGCGACCGCAACTGTCGGTAACATAGGGCGTCGGCAAGCCACAATGCAAGCAGCGCGGGATGCGAGGAAACGTCTCATGACATGTTTCGCACCATGGATAATGTCGATGCACCAGCGTGTGATGACAAAGCTGACAGCGAAGCGGCAGGGCGCGTAAGATAGAGCGAAACATCATAGCTTGATGGCTCGAAACGAATCGAATTTAGGCAGTGTAAATGACGACATCTCTTTACTGGCATACGGAAGGCCAGGGTTCCGATCTGATTCTCATTCACGGTTGGGGCATGAACAGTGCAGTATGGCAAAACATTCTCCCCGCTCTCACTCCTCACTATCGCGTGCATTGTGTCGATCTGCCCGGCTATGGCTTCAGCCAACCGACAGATGCGTTTTCTTTGCAAGAGATGGCACATTGCTTGCTTGATAATTCTCCACAGGAATCGATCTGGGCAGGATGGTCCTTGGGCGGCATGGTTGCGACGCAAGCGGCGCTGATTGCCCCTGAGAGAGTGAAAGGCTTAGTGACTATTGCCAGTTCACCTCGATTTTCTGCAGAACATGGATGGCGAGGGATTAAACCCGAGGTATTGCAGGCGTTTACGAAACAATTGGCGGGCGATTTTAAAACAACCGTTGAGCGATTTATGGCGCTACAGGCAATGGGCAGTCCAACGGCGCGACAAGATATCAAGTGGTTGAAGCAATCGGTGTTGTCACACCCTGCGCCGCAACCTGAAGCTCTAGAGGCTGGGCTAGGTATTCTTGCTGAGGCTGATTTGAGACCGCAATTGCATGATATTTCAATGCCTTGGTTGAGAATGTATGGTCGGCTAGATGGCCTTGTGCCCGTGAAAGTGGCGCAAGAGCTCGATGTACTGGCACCGCAGTCGCAACGGCAAATTTTTGCCAATGCATCGCATGCACCGTTTATCTCTGATCCTGCCCATTTTACGCAGGCGCTGTTGGCGTTTTGCGGACAATGTTTGCCGTCCAGTCAGAAAAAAGTGACGAAATAAAGTGAAATGCGGCTAAATTTTACACGTTAGTTGCCGATACTTTATACGTGTTACTTGATATGGCATCAGGAGAGACCATAATGAATATAGGTAACGTTGGGCAATCTCAGTACGTTTACGCTAAGCCTTCGCCTGTAAATGCAGAAGCAAAGGCGAATCAGGCGCAAACGTCAGAGGGAGCAAATCAGTCTTATGCGCAAGTCGCTAAAGGTGTAACGGACGCTAAGACTGTCAACCAAGCAACGGCAACCGAAGGCAAAGTACCCGCTTCATCTGACGTTGAAGCATTCACTTACGGGGCATTGGGTATGGACCACCCTGACGAAGTGAAAACCAATGATGATGGGGCTTATACCGCCGGACAAGTTTTATCTGCCATCGGTACGATAGGTGGGATATTAGCTATCTTGGTATAGTTTCGCTGTAGAGATACAGTTTGCGCATGTCGCGGGGTTGCCCGCGGTTTGCCATAAGGCGACGGCCTTCGGTTGATGTTGGGAGACAACATTGGCATGAACATTTCGCCCGCAAACGTCAGCATACCCGCTGTCGCACCGTCAGTGAATCCGCCAACGGAGCAAGTTGCGCGGGACAATCGCGTGCGCGAAAAAATTGTCCCTCCGCGCCAACCCACCGCTAACGCCGAAGAGCGTCCGGTTAGCCAAGAAGAGAAGCAGCTTCGCAAGCCATCATGGGATCCGTCTGAGCATCCTACTTACACTGATCTCACGCAACAATCTCGCCAATTCGATGGCGCACAGTTTGCGGCGCATGAAACCCTAAGCCAGCTTTCGTCAATGCTATCAAGCGGCAGTTATGTTCCCGCTGGTGAAAATGGCTATGCCATGAAACTCAAATTGCCGAAAGAAGTGCTGGATAAGATTGATCAGTTGAAAGATTCCCAGCGGACAGGGGCGGTGGTCGCGATGCGCTATCAACAATCGTCAGCGGCAAACCTTCCTTCGGAAGTGTTGATCGTGATTTAGCGAACACTCGCCTGAGCGACCACTGCGATGCTTCGCATCGTACACACGGTAAATGAATATAAAAAAACAGCGCCGAGAGGCGCTGTTGTGGTTTTTAGCAAAAGGTTTGTCGTCGGCTTACTTGCGCTTTGCCTTCGCAAATGCATCTGCGAACGCACCACCAAAGGCTGGTGAGTTACCGCTTTGTTGTTGATGACTTGATGCGCCGCGATGAGGTTGATTACGCGTTTGAGGTTGGGCTGAACGTGAATCACGGTTTGCATTGCCACGACTTGCAGGTTTGTTGTCCGCCCCCGGCTCATCGTTTAGACGCATCGACAAGGCAATTCGTTTACGCGCAAGATCCACTTCCATCACCTTCACTTTCACCACATCGCCGGCTTTAACCACTTCACGTGGGTCAGAGATGAATTTGTCTGACAGTGCCGAGATATGCACTAAGCCGTCTTGGTGAACGCCGATATCCACGAACGCGCCAAATGCTGTCACGTTAGTGATGGAGCCTTCTAGCACCATGCCGGGGATCAGATCTTTCACTTCGTTTACGCCTTCCGCGAACGTGGCGGTTTTAAACTCAGGTCGTGGGTCACGTCCTGGCTTTGCTAACTCAGACAGAATGTCTGTGACCGTTGGAATACCAAAAGTACTGTCTGCGTAATCTGACGCTTTCAAGCTGCGCAGAAAGTCATGGTTACCGATCATGGCATCCACCGCTTTACCTGTGTTGTCGGCAATGCGTTTCACCACAGGGTAGGCTTCAGGGTGAACCGAAGAACCATCCAATGGATTCTTGCCATGCATCACACGCAAAAAGCCTGCACACTGCTCGTAGGCCTTCGGGCCTAGGCGCGGTACTTTCAGTAAGGTTTTACGATCGCCAAAGCGGCCGTTCTCATCACGAAACGCCACGATATTCGCCGCCATGGTGGTAGAAAGGCCTGCCACACGGGTTAGCAGTGCGGCAGAGGCACTATTCACATCCACACCCACGGCGTTCACACAGTCTTCTACTACCGCATCCAAGCGTTTTGCCAATTGGCTCTGGCTCACATCGTGTTGGTATTGGCCCACACCGATAGATTTCGGGTCAATTTTTACCAGCTCAGCCAATGGGTCTTGCAAGCGACGCGCAATGGAAACGGCGCCGCGCAGCGAGACATCAAGTCCTGGGAATTCGGCAGCGGCAAGTTCTGACGCTGAATAGACCGATGCGCCTGCTTCACTCACCATCACGGTTTGAATTTTCTGGCCTGCGTCTTTGAGCATGCCAGCCACAAACGCATCGGTTTCACGTGATGCTGTGCCGTTACCTATCGCAATCAAATCCACGTTGTGCTTTTTCACTAACGCCATGACCACGCGCGACGATTCGGCAATCTTGTTGTGCGGCGCGGTTGGGTAAATGGTGGCGGTATCGAGCAGCTTACCTGTACTGTCCACGACAGCGACTTTACACCCTGTACGCAAGCCTGGATCGATACCCAAGGTGCTGCGAGGGCCAGCGGGTGCAGCCATCAGGAGATCTTTCAGGTTATCGGCAAACACTTTAATGGCATCGTTTTCTGCCATTTCACGCAAGTTGCCCATCAACTCAGTCTCCATGTGCATCAAAATTTTGATGCGCCATGCAAAGCTCACCACCTGCTTGCGCCAACGATCGGCAGCAGCGGTGCCGAGTGTCACGCCAAAGTGATCGCAGATGATGTTTTCGCAATACGATCCCGTGGATTTTTCATCCTGACCGGGATCGGCATTGAGAGAAAGTTGAAGGATGCCTTCGTTGCGACCACGGAACATGGCCAATGCTCGGTGAGACGGCACTTTCGTGAGACGTTCGTCATGCGCAAAGTAATCTTTAAATTTCGCGCCTTCGTTTTCCTTGCCAGCAATCACACGCGCTTGAAGCTCGGCTTGTTGGTTTAAGTGACGACGAATTTTATCAAGCAGGGCTGCGTCTTCGGCAAATTGCTCCATTAAGATGGCACGTGCGCCATCAAGTACGGCTTTGGTGTCAGCAAAGCCCTTGTCGGCATCAATGTAGCTAGCGGCTTCGGCGTCTGGATCGGTATCTGGGTGCTGCCATAGGGTTTGCGCCAACGGCTCAATGCCCGCTTCAATGGCAATTTGCCCTTTGGTGCGACGCTTTTGTTTGTACGGAAGGTACAAATCTTCAAGGCGGTTTTTTGTGTCAGCGCTCAGGATATCTTTTTTCAGCGCGTCGCTGAGTTTGCCTTGTTCATCAATCGATTTGAGGATGACGTGGCGACGGTCTTCTAGTTCGCGTAAATAGCCAAGGCGAGATTCCAGATTACGCAATTGGGTGTCATCAAGGCCGTTAGTGACTTCTTTACGGTAACGGGCAATAAATGGGACGGTATTGCCATCATCGAGCAGGGTAACAGCAGCAATCACTTGCGCGTCACGGACATTTAGCTCACTGGCAATTTGTTGATAAATTGACGAGGTCATGGTGTTCCTTTGAGAGTCACCGCCGCAACGGCAGTATTAAAGTTCGTCTTGTTGATAGCGGATGGCATTAACATACCAGAGCTTAACGCCTTCAGGAGTTGGCACTGAGGCTTCGTCATCGACTTCTTTTTTTATCAATGCACGTGCCATGGGGCTATCAATGGAGATGTAGTCTTTTCGGCCATAGATTTCATCGGGGCCGACAATGCGGAAGGTGAGGGTGTCGCCGTTCTCGTTTTCAATATCGACCCATGCACCGAAGAACACCTTCCCGTCTTGTTGTGGGTTATAATCGATGACGCGCAATATTTCTAAGCGCTTGCGCAGGTACCGAACGCGACGATCGATTTCACGCAGTATCCGTTTGTTATACGTGTAATCCGCATTTTCTGAGCGATCGCCGAGGCTGGCCGCCCACGATACGATTTTGGTGATTTCTGGGCGTCGTTCTTTCCATAAGAAATCGAGCTCTTGTTTGAGCTTTTTGTAGCCTTCTCGGGTGACTAAATCGGTTTTTTTCATTGCTATGTCCGAGTATGTCGTTCGTTTTCGAGAAGAGTTATAACCGCTTTGGCGTCATGATTAAAGCCAACAAGCCCTGCAACGTTAAGCTATCCCGCGAAATGGTGGTCGGTGAGCAAGCTGGGACGGTTACAACTGGTAACAGTTTTTCTCCCCGAAGGGCTTCGCCTTGATGTTTCATAAACAGGTCAGACGATACAATCAAGTTCGTAAACACCTTCAAGAATAGAAAGAAAGGTAGGTCATGCAAGATAATCATAAAATCCTAGTGGTAGATGACGATATGCGTTTGCGCTCTTTGCTTGAGCGTTATTTGTCAGAGCAAGGTTTTCAGGTTCGTAGCGTGGCGAATGCCGAGCAGATGGACCGCTTACTTTCTCGAGAGAATTTCCACCTGATGGTGTTGGATTTGATGTTGCCGGGTGAAGATGGGTTATCCATTTGCCGCCGCCTTCGTCAGGCGAACAACACATTACCGATCCTGATGCTGACTGCAAAAGGTGATGAGATTGACCGCATTGTGGGACTGGAAGTGGGCGCGGATGATTATCTGCCAAAACCATTCAACCCGCGTGAATTGCTTGCTCGTATTCGTGCCGTATTGCGTCGTCAAGTCGTTGAAGCACCGGGCGCACCGTCTAGTGAAGAAAAAGTGGTTCAGTTTGGTCAGTTCCGTTTGAACCTCGGCACGCGTGAAATGTTCCGCAATGATCAGCCATTGACGCTCACCTCGGGTGAATTCGCCGTGCTAAAAGCACTGGTGACTAACGCGCGTGAACCAATGTCTCGCGATAAGCTGATGAACATGGCTCGTGGTCGTGAGTATTCCGCGATGGAACGCTCGATTGACGTGCAAATTTCACGACTTCGCCGCATGGTGGAAGAAGACCCAAGCAAGCCGCGCTACATTCAGACAGTTTGGGGCTTGGGCTACGTGTTCGTTCCGGACGGAGAAGCGTAAATAATGCGCTTTTCTCCACGTAGTAACTTTGCTCGTACACTCGTGGTAATGGCTGGCCTTCTTATCGCCAGCCAGATCTTCTCTTATCTCACTATCCTCAATTACGCCCTTCTGCCCAGCATTAAGCAGTTCAACAAAATCCTCGCCCATGAAATTCAGGTGATGCTGAATGAGGACATGACGCTGTCAGATGGCAAGGTTTATCACCTCGATGAAAATCTGCGCCGTCAATTGCTGGAAAAATTGGGTGTCACCATGCATGACGAAACTGAACTCGTCATGATGGAAGAGTTTGAGAATGCGGCGGCGATTGATTACCTCAGTACGGATATGTCGGAAAAGCTGAGTGCGCCGACGGAAGCGCGGATAAGCTTAGAGTCGAAGAACTATGTGCTTTGGCTAGATAGCACCGCGTTCCCTGGCTATATCATGCGTATTCCGCTTTCAGAGCTGCATCAAGATGATTTCCAACCCTTGTTCTTCTATTCCATGTTTATCGCCTTGTTGGTGATTGGTGGCGGTTGGGTGTTTATCAAGGTGCAAAACCGTCCGCTGGCTGCGTTGGAAAAAGCAGCTTTGGAAGTGGGGAACGGAAAGTTTCCGCCACCTTTGCCTGAGCGAGGCGCGTCAGATATTCGAGCAGTGACGAAATCGTTCAATCAGATGAGCGAAGGTATTCGTAAGCTGGAAGAAGACCGTGCCCTGCTAATGGCAGGCGTGAGTCATGATTTACGCACACCATTAACACGTATTCGCTTGGCGACAGAAATGATGTCTCCGGCGGACGAATATCTTGCCGACAGCATGATCAAAGACACGGAAGAGTGTAACGAGATCATCAACCAATTTATGGACTATCTGCGTTCAGTGCAGCTGCAAGATATGACCCCGATTGATTTGAACGCCTTGGTTGATGATGTCTCCGTGGCGGATGGTGCAACGGGTCATGATCTTGAAATGAGCAAAGGCGAGCTGGTGGGTAAGCTTGAAGCGAACGAAGTGGCTATTCGCCGCGCGGTGACCAACTTGGTGGTTAATGCCGTGCGCTATGGCGGAGGCTGGGTTCGCATTGCGACAGGCAGTAGTGCTGATCGTCGTCATCAATGGATCACCGTGGAAGACAATGGTCCGGGTATTGAACCTGATCAGGTGGAGATTGTGCTGCAGCCTTTCACTCGCGGTGATACAGCGCGTGGCAGTGAAGGTACTGGGCTTGGATTAGCAATCGTGAAACGCATTGTGGAGCAACACAATGGCACGTTGAAACTGATGCAGCGTTCGCAAGGCGGATTGCGTGCTCAGATTGTTTTGCCAGTCGCCAAAAATAAAGGTTCGCGCACGACAACGCGTTAATTTATAAATATATTTTCAATAATATCAAAACGCAGGGCGGTCACCGCTCTGCGTTTTTTTGTGGATATATTCCTGTTCCTATAGCAAATTTTTTGCATTTTTATCGTCTCATTTGTGAGTCATCTGCTACAACTGTAATAGAGTGCCAATACAGCAGGAAGAAAAATGCACATTGTCATCGACCCGCAGGATCCATCACCGAAGTTCCGTCAATTGATGACGCAGATTCAGCGTCAAATTGTGGCGGGGACCTTAAAGCCGGGGCAAAAACTGACGTCTGTCAGGAAGTTAGCTGCAGAGCTAAATATCAACCCAATGACCATTTCTCGTTGTTATCAGAACATGGAAGAGCTTGGCTGGCTTGAGCGTAAGCGCGGCGTGGGTATGTTGGTGGCGCGTGATGGACTGAATGCGCGTATGGAAGACCGATTTGGCTTTATTGAACCATCACTGAAAAATCTGATCGTCGATGCTCGCGAAGTTGGGTATAGCAAATCAGAAGTGATGGCGCTGGTGATGCAGTACTGGGAAGATGAGTGACCTGCTTTAGAGTAAGCTATGCGAGCGCTGATGGGGCTTCATCAACTCTCGCTGTCAGTTTGCCTGTGCCGTTTAGGCGTTGCTGTATTTGTCTTTGTTACCTAACCAACGCGTAATGATGGCTTTGGCGTTGTCAGGATAATTCTGGTGTAGATACAACGACAGTTTCTGCACTTCAGGGATCAGTTTCTGGTCGCGAACCAAATCCGCAATTTTAAACTCTGCTAAGCCTGTTTGCTTGGTGCCTAGAAGCTCTCCGGGGCCACGAATTTCCAAATCTCGTTGTGCGATGACAAATCCATCACTGCTCTCTCGTAATACGCCCAACCGTTTGGTCGCTGTTTTGGACAGGGGGGCGTGATAGAGCAATACACAATGACTCGCTACCGTGCCTCGTCCTACTCGTCCACGTAACTGGTGCAATTGCGCCAGCCCCAAACGTTCTGGGTTTTCGATAATCATCAAGCTGGCGTTCGGCACATCTACACCCACTTCAATCACGGTGGTGGCAACAAGCAGGTGAAGCTCGCCATCTTTAAAGGCCTTCATCACGGCTTGCTTTTCTGCCGCTTTCATTCGGCCATGTACCAATCCGATATTGAGATCGGGCAGGGCGCGAGATAAATCATCTGCTGTGTCGGCGGCGGCTTGCGCTTCCAACACTTCAGATTCATCAATCAAGGTACAGACCCAATAGGCCTGACGGCCTTCTTCTATACATGCAGCATGTACACGATTGACGATATCAATGCGTCGTGTATCGGGTACCGCAACGGTTTGAATGGGGGTTCGCCCTGGTGGCAGTTCATCGATAATGGAAGTGTCTAAATCTGCGTAGGCTGTCATGGCGAGTGTGCGTGGAATAGGCGTCGCCGTCATGATCAGTTGATGCGGGTGAATACCTTGTTTCATGCCCTTTTCACGCAGCTCGAGTCGCTGATGAACCCCAAAGCGGTGTTGTTCGTCGATGATAACCAACGCCAGTTGAGCGAACTCAACATGCTTTTGGAACAGTGCGTGTGTGCCGACTACCATCTTTGCTTCGCCGCTGGCAATCTTAGCGAGCTCCGCTTCTTTGGCTTTTCCAGTTAGCTTTCCGGCTAACCAGCCGACGGAAATCCCCAAGGGCTCAAGCCAGTTGGCAAAGTTAATGGCGTGCTGTTCAGCCAAAAGCTCAGTCGGCGCCATGAGCGCCACTTGGTAGCCTTGTTCTATAGCTTGCAGTGCCGCTAGTGCGGCAACCAAGGTTTTGCCGGACCCCACGTCGCCTTGCACTAAACGCATCATTGGCTTGGTCAGTCCCATATCACGTTCGATATCGGCGACAACACGAGACTGCGCACCTGTCGGAGAAAACGGTAACGACGCTAACAGTTTGGCGGCTAAATCCACCGACGGTGGCAGTGAAAACGTGGGGTCTTGTTGCAGCTTGCTGCGTACCGCCAGCATCGACAAATTCTGCGCCAATAACTCTTCGATGATCAGCCGCTTCTGTGCAGGGTGTTCGCCGTTTTCCAGCGCATCGACAGAAATGTCGGGGGTGGGGCGATGCAGGGTGAACAGTGCATCTTTCAGCGTGATTTGTCGGTCGTATAGCCCCTCAGGCAATAACTCTTGTACGGCGGCACCTTCGAGTAAGGCGAGTGCTTGATCGGTGAGGTTTCGCAGCGTTAACTGGCGAAGGCCTTCTGTGGTTGGGTACACAGGGGTTAGGGTTTCTTCTAGAGAAAGCTCTGTGGGTTCAGAAAATACCTTGTAGTCGGGATGAATAATCTCGAGCCCGCCCTGTCCGCGTTTGATCTCGCCATAGGCTTTGACGCGCTTGCCGGACTCCAAGCTGTTTTTCATTGCCGCGTTGAAGTTGAAGAAGCGCAAGGTGAGGGAGCCGTTACCGTCGGTGATTTTGACCGTCAACATGCGTCGGCGACCAAACGAGATATTGCTGTTCACTACCTCGCCTTCTACCGTGGCATGTTGCCCTGGCATTAGGCTCATAATAGGCCAGACACGAGTACGGTCTTCATAGCGATAAGGGAGATGAAACAGCAGATCCTGAACGGTAAACAAGCCGATTTTCTCGAGCTTTTCCGCCATTTTTCCACCCACACCAGTCAGCGCGGTGACGGGAACTGCATCTAACATTGAAGCGCGCATGGCGGTTTCATCTCTCCTGAATCGTGATTGTCACCCATCCATCTTGTCTAGCTTACCTAGGCGACATAGATGAGGTTCGTTGAGTTGGCTTTATTTGGCGGCCTGCATTTGTGCCCACCACGCGGTATCTGCCACTATCTGACCTTGGTCATCTAGCGCAGGATACGGCAGACCTTTGCGTTTGGCGACTCTTGCCAGTACGGGATGCCCGCGTTCGAAGATAATGCGGTCAACTTCGTCTTGCGGGATCAAGGTATGCGTACGCTGGTACATGCCTGCATTCTGCCGCTGACGCTGTGCTTCATACAAAATTAAGGCGCTGGCGACCGAGACATTGAGAGACTGTACCATACCAATCATGGGAATGATGATGTCTTGATCCGCCAATTCAAGGGCTTGCTGGCTGATCCCCGTTTTTTCCTGACCCATAACAATCGCGGTGGGTTTGGTGTAATCAATCTCACGAAAATCGACAGCAGTGTCAGACAGGTTGGTGACTAAGATCTGCATGCCTTTGGCTTTCATTGTCGCAAAAGCTTCAGGCGTGGTGTCATGTGTGACCACATCAACCCAGTTACGCGCACCCGCTGAAGTGCCGCCCAATGTGCGCATTTTACTGTTCTTTGGCCAAACGGCATGAACTTGATGAACGCCTACCGCATCGGCGGTGCGGATAATTGCTGAAATATTATTGGGTTTGTGGACTTCTTCCATACAGACCGTTAAATCGGGCTGTCGGGTAGCCAGCACGTCATGGATACGTGCAAAACGTTCTGGAGTCATTTTGTTCTCATCTATAAAAACGCCCGCGAATGGCGGGCGTTGTTGTTTGTTGCCTGAACATTGCTTGAACGGGCCTGCGCCACGCTGAGTACTAAATCAGTTCTTCTGACGGCTGACTTTGACCACGTTAGGCATGACACGTAAACGGCGCATGATATTGGCCAGATGCACACGGTTCTTGGTCGTGAGCTTCACGTAAATCGTATATAAACGGCCGTCACGCTCTTCCGTAGACAGTCCCTGAATGTTTGAACCTGTCGCGGCAATGGCGTTGGTCAAATCAGCAAGTGCACCTTGGTGGTTGTGCATATCAATACGCAAACCGGTCACGAAATCTTGGTCAATGTCTCCACCCCATTCGACAGACATGTATTTGTCTGGCTCTTGGCTATAACCGCGGATATTGGCACATTCTTCACGGTGGATAACCAACCCTTTACCCGGGCTGACGTGACCCACAATGTGGTCACCAGGGATTGGGCGACAGCAGTTCGCATAGGTAAGAAGAATGCCTTCTGCCCCGCGAATTGGCAGGCAACCGCCTTGTTCTTCTAAGCTGTCAGCATCACCCAGAAGGCGTTTGGCTATCACCACGCTCATCAACTCACCAGACCCGATATCGGCCAGCAAATCGTCTACGGTCTCGAGCTTAAGGTCGAGCAAGACTTTGTTGATGTTCTCTGGTTCCATGTCCTGAAGGTTAAAGTCTCCAAGGGCATGGTTGAGCAAGCGACGACCAAGGATCAAGGATTCTTCACGGCGCTTGGTTTTGAGCACTTGACGAATCTTGGTGCGGGCGCGAGAGGTCACGACATAGTTGAGCCATGCCGCATTCGGACGTGCGCCCGGCGCTGTGATGATCTCAATGGTTTGACCGTTCTTCAGTGGTTGACTCAGCGGGTAGGAGTTGCGATTTACGCGTGCACCCACACAGGAGTTACCGACATCCGTATGCACGCCATAGGCGAAGTCGACTGCCGTTGCACCAACAGGCAGTTCGACAATACGGCCTTTTGGCGTAAACACGAACAACTCATCAGGGAACAAGTCAGATTTCACGCTTTCGATAAATTCGAACGAGCTGCCTGCGCTTTGCTGAAGTTCAAGCAGGCTTTGCATCCAACGTTGGGCGCGAACTTGAGCGGTGGTTTCACCTTGAACGCGATCAGCACCGTCTTTGTAAGCCCAGTGTGCGGCAACACCTTTGTCTGCCATCTGATCCATGTCTTCAGTACGAATCTGCACTTCAATCGGCACGCCGTGTGGACCAATCATTGACGTATGCAAAGACTGATAGCCGTTTGCTTTTGGTACGGCAATGTAATCTTTCATGCGGCCCGGGCGAGGCTTATACAAATTGTGCATTTGGCCCAGCACGCGATAACAAGTATCTAGGTCGTCAACAATCACACGAAACGCGTATAAATCCATGATGGTGTGGAAGCGCTGCTCTTTGTTCTTCATCTTGTTGTAGATGGAGTACAAGTTCTTCTCGCGTCCTAACACTTTTGCATTCATGCCAGCATCGCTAAGGCGGCCTTCAATCTCTGCATGGATTTTCTGGATCATCTCTTTGCGGTTACCGCGCGCTTGAATAACCACTTCCTTCAACACGCGATAGCGGTTGGGGTATAGCGCTTCAAAGCCAAGCTCTTCCAGTTCCACTTTGATGTTGTGGATACCGAGGCGGTGGGCAAGTGGTGAGAATATTTCGAGGGTTTCGCGGGCTATGCGGCGACGTTTATCGGGGCGAAGTGCACCGAGTGTACGCATGTTGTGAGTGCGGTCGGCCAGTTTGATCAGAATAACGCGAATATCATGGGCCATTGCCATGATCATTTTGCGGAAGTTTTCCGCCTGCGCTTCTTTGCGGTCACGAAACTTCAGTTTGTCGAGTTTCGACACGCCATCAACCAAGTCGGCGACGGTATCACCAAATCGTTGCTGCAAGTCTTCCTTGGTTACGTCAGTGTCTTCGATC
This sequence comes from Enterovibrio gelatinilyticus, assembly GCF_028683095.1. GTDB lineage: Bacteria > Pseudomonadota > Gammaproteobacteria > Enterobacterales > Vibrionaceae > Enterovibrio > Enterovibrio gelatinilyticus. The sequence goes on from NZ_JAJUBC010000010.1 coordinate 71,718, forward strand.
ACGTCATGCAGCAAGGCTGCCATTAAGGTTTCGTGGTCGAGACGCATTTCCGCAAGGATACGAGCAACGGCTATTGGGTGAATAATGTAAGGTTCACCGCTGGAGCGGCTTTGCCCTTCGTGGGCATCACGCGCCACCAAATACGCTTGCCGGAGTGCCTCTAAGTGCGGCTCCGGCAAGTATTGTGCGGCGACTTCTTTCAGGCTATCGAAGAGATACAATCTGCCTGTTTCCCTGAAGTTAGATTAGCGGAGTGAGCCTGTGATGGTGCTTACAGCAGCCATTTCAGCCGCTTCTTGCTCTTGCTGCTCTTGGCGTTCACGAGTGTCTAGCACTTCTTTCGTGATCAGACCTTCTTCGATTTCACGAAGAGCGATAACGGTGTACTTATCGTTCTCTTCTTGAACCAGTGCATCTTTACCACCAGTTTGCATTTGGCGTGCGCGACGAGCTGCTACCAATACTAGATCGAAACGGTTGCCAATTTTTTCAACAGCGTCTTGAACGGTTACGCGTGCCATGAAGAACTCCAGTAAGTAATAAAATCAAAATGACCGAAAATTATACAAAAGCGTTGACTATTGTGCCAGCAATCTGTCGAGCATGTCGTGATATTTGCTGGCTTGCTTGTCTTGCTTCATGCGCTCGGCACGTAGAATGGCTTTAAGATCCATCAAAGCTAGGTCAAAATCGTCGTTCACTATAACGTAATCGTACTCGCTAAAGTGGGAGATTTCGGAACAGGCTTCTTCCATGCGCTTCGCGATGACCTCATCAGAATCCTGACCACGGGCATTCAAACGGCGTTCTAACTCTTCACGACTTGGTGGAAGAATAAAAATGCTTTGTGCCAACGGCATTTTTTCACGAATTTGCTGAGCACCTTGCCAGTCAATATCAAGAAAAATGTCGATGCCTTTTGCCAGCATTTCTTCGATCCAAATACGTGACGTACCGTAATAGTTACCGAATACTTCCGCATGTTCCAAAAACGCGTCTTGTTCGATCAGTGCTTTGAATTCGTCAACCGGCACGAAATGATAGTGAACACCGTCTTCTTCACCCGGACGAGTTGCTCGGGTGGTGTGAGAAACGGACACTTTTATGTCGTAACGAGGGTTGTCTTTCAACAGCGCCGAAATCAGGCTTGATTTTCCGGCACCACTTGGCGCTGAAACAATGTAAAGCGTACCTTGGCTCATGGTTTTGATCACTGTGAGGTTAAAGGGCGCGCAGAGTACCACGAACGCTCGATAAAAAAAATCCAGCGTTGGTGTTGTTTACTCTCTGCGATGGCCTTTGTCGCTATTTATAATAAGAGTAACACGCAAAAACACGTCTAGCGTAATTTAGGTGTATTACCCCATGCTCCCAACGACCGATACACTGCGATCATCGGGGATTTCATTGAATGACAACACGTACAACCCACGTGCGCAAACGCGTGCGTATCGAGCGAGTAATGGGCGCAGTTGTGGCATGACTAACAAGATAGGTGGATGTCCGTTGATCCGCATCGAATCTAGCACTTCTGGCAAGGTACGTTGCAGTTTATCAATCAATGTGGGTTCTAGGGCGAAGCCATCAAGTTGTACATGACCACTGGTTTGCGCCTGACTGAGTGCGCCCATCAGCATTTGTTCCAAATCGCCTGATAAGGTAACGGCAGCCACTTCGTGTGCCGTGCCCACTAATCCGCTGAGAATATTGCGGCGCAAGGCACAGCGAATATCGGCGGAAAGCAAAATTGGGTCTTTCGACAATTCAGAGGATTCGATCAGTGAGTTGGCGATCGTGACGATGTCATTCAGTGACACACCATCAACGGCTAATTGGCGAAACACACGCAATAATTGTTGCGGGGAGAGTTTTTGGCGCAAGTCATCAGCAAGGCGAGTGTTGAGTTGAGACAGGCGACTCATCACGCTCTCTACTTCGTCTGGGCCTAAAACATCTTCCACGTATTCATTGAACACTTTACTGATGTGCGTCGAAATGATGGTCGCGTGGTCAACCACGGTATAACCAAGGTTCACGGCTTTATCTTTATTGGCCGGTTTAATCCATACCGCTTCCATGTTGTAAGCGGGGTCACGAGTCAGAATGCCGTCGACATCCCCAAACACTTGCCCTGGATTAATGGCGAGCAAATGGTCCATTTCCAAATCAACTTTGATCACGTTGGCGTCACGCACCGCAATTTGATATTCGCTTGGCTCAAGACCCAAATCATCTCTGACATGGATTTGCGGGATCACAAACCCGCGCTTTTCAGACAGTGTTTTACGGATACCAGCAAGGCGGTTTAGCACTTCTGCGCCTTGGCGACGGTCGATAAGGCTAACCAGTCGGTAGCCCACCATCAGGCTCATCGCATGAACACGTGGAATGTCAGTGGCGTTGATTTCAAGGTTTTCTTGCAGGGCAGGGCTGCTGTCTACCAGCGCTTCTGCACGGGCGAGGTCTTCGGCAATCTGCGGGCTTTCCGCAGGAGATTGCATTCTCCAGCCCACAAACGCTAGCACAGCGGCAAAGCTTAAGAAGGCAAGATGTGGCATGCCGGGGATGAGACCCAGAACCAGCATCAAACCTGCTACCACAAAGATGACCACTGGCGAGGCCAGCATTTGGCGTGATATCTGGCCAGACAGATCGGAAGCATCGCTAACGCGGGTTACGATGATGGCAGCTGCTGTTGCGAGCAGCAATGACGGGATCTGGGCAACCAGACCATCACCAATGGTGAGCAATGCATAGGTCTTGAATGCTTCAGAGAAATCGAGGCCATTCGAGAACACGCCAATGGCGATACCACCAATGATGTTGATAAACAGAATCAACATACCGGCAATGGCGTCACCACGAACGAATTTTGACGCACCGTCCATCGAACCATAGAAATCGGCTTCAGTGGCGATAGTTTCACGGCGCGTTTTAGCTTCAAGGTGGTCGATAATGCCAGCGTTGAGGTCGGCATCGATAGCCATCTGCTTGCCTGGCATCGCATCCAAGGTAAAGCGGGCGCTTACCTCGGAAATACGTTCACCACCTTTGGTGACCACGACAAAGTTGATGATCATCAGAATGACAAACACCACCATACCGACCACATAGTTACCGCCGATAACAACGTCACCAAAGGCTTGGATAACCTTACCTGCGGCGTCGCCACCTTCGTGACCATGCAGCAAAACCACACGGGTAGAAGCAACGTTCAGTGCCAGTCGTAGCAAGGTCGCCACCAACAAGATCGTCGGGAATACCGAGAAATCGAGCGGCTTTTTGCTGTAGACCGCCACCAACATCACCATCAATGCCAGCACGATGTTGAAGGTAAACAGGATATCCAGCACAAACGGAGGGATCGGGAGCATGACCATTGCGAGAATGGTCATTAGCAGCAGGGGTACGCCCAGCTTTCCTTTCGCCAATAGTTGGCTGATGGTGGCAATTTTCGTTTTCATGATCACGGCTTATCGACGTAGTTCTTCAGGGACAACGACCGTTGGCAGAGCAGGCTGACTGGTTTGTCGACCTTGCTTATATTGATCCAACTGGAAGATGTAATTCAGTACATGGGCAACGGCGACATACAGTTGCGCCGGTACTTCTTGCCACTCGTTCGTGGAGTAGTACACCGCACGAGCAAGAGGGGGAACCTCTATCACTGGCAGTTCGTGTTGCTTAGCGATTTGACGAATCTGTAGCGCGGCTTCGTCTACGCCTTTGGCGACAACAAACGGGGCTTTGGCTTTTGATAAGTCATACTTTAACGCCACCGCATAATGCGTCGGGTTAGTAATAATGACGTCCGCTGTCGGCACGGTATTGGTCAAGGCACGTTGCGACATCTGGCGCTGCAGTTGACGAATCTTGGCCTTAATTTCTGGTCGACCTTCACTGTTTTTATGTTCTTCTTTTGTCTCTTGTTTGGTCATTTTGAGTTTGCGAATGTAATCCCAAGAGGAGTACGGCAACTCAAGAACAGCAATCAAGAGCAACGCAAGGCCATAAACAAACAACCCTGTCCAAAGTAGGTCAAGAAACGCAGGAATTGCGGCGCTGAGCGAAGTGCGTTGCAGCGCGATAATGTCCGTTAAATAGTGGTTGAGCAGGGCATAGAGTGCCCAGCTGATTAGCGCCACTTTCAGAATGCTTTTAATCAGTTCTACCAAGGAGTTTGCTGAGAAAATGCGCTTAACTCCCGCGATTGGGTCTAACTTTGACATTTTCGGCATGGCCGCTTTCGATGAGACGTTCCATCCTCCGCGCAAAAGGTTTGCGCCGACCGTGACCATTAAAATCAGGGCAAACATGGGCGCGATGGCCCACGTCGCGGCGAGCGCACTTTGCCATAAGTACTCTGTCATTTTTGCGGTCGAAAATACCGACTCTTTATCCAGTGCCAACGTCATTTGAGAAACGGTCACGATCATGTCATACATGGCGGAAGAGAAAGCATTCAACAGTAGTGCCGACGCGATGGTCATGAGCGCAGTGACCAGTTCCTTGGAGCGGGGTAAGTTTCCTTCCTCACGTGCTTTTCGGATTTTCTGTTCACTGGGTCGTTCTGTTTTGTCCTGTGAACTGCTGCTGTCGCTCATGGTTAGCCCTCCAGCCTTGTCATTAGCGTCAGGATTTCACCGCATAAACGGGCGAAGTTATCCGGAATGCCTGACAAGGTCAGGAACAAGCACATCAGGCCCAAAAGCATGGTCATCGGGAAACCCAATGCAAACACGTTGAGTTGAGGGGCGGCGCGGTTCATCACACCGAACGCAATGTTCACCAATAGCATTGCCACCACAGCAGGCAGTGACAATAGCAACGCAGCGCCAATCATCCAGTTGAACTGGGTGATCACTGTGTCCAATACATGTTGGCTTGGGAAGTCGCCTACCTGCCAGGTATTGAAACTCTGTACGACGATCTCGAGTGCAACAAGGTGCCCGTTAAGTGCCAGAAACAGCAACACAGCGTAAAGCTGATAGTACTTACCAATAGCTGCAATACTGACGCCGTTGATGGGGTCGTTCATCATTGCCATCCCCAGACCCATTTGTGTCGACAGGATTTGGCCTAAGGTCATAAATATCGAGAACAGCAATTCAATCAACAGGGCTAAGATGCCGCCGATCAGTATTTCTCTGCCAGCAATCAGTATTGCGTCGAGAGAAAGGGGATCGACTTCAGGCATAGGTGGCATCAGGGGAGCGGCAATGATGCAAATCATCATGGTCAAGCCAACGCGCACTTGCGCAGGCATGTTAGCGCCACCAAAGATAGGCACTAGCATCATGAAGGATCCAATGCGAATAAACGGCCACCAAATCTGGCCAAACCACGCCGTGACCTGAGCGGCAGTTAGCTCGAACATTGGCTATCCAATCAGGTGGGGAATGTCTTGGAACAGCCGCGCAAAAAGGTCGCCCATTTTACGCATCATCCAAGGGCCCGCAAAACCTAGCATGGCAAGAGTGACCAAAAGGCGAGGTAAGAAGCTAAGGGTTTGTTCGTTGATTTGTGTCGCGGCCTGAAAAATACTCACGACCAAGCCGACCAATAGACCCGGCAACACCAGCACACACACCATGCTGACAATCAGCAGTAAGGCATCGCCAAAAAAAGCGGCAATGAACTCTGTTCCCATCATCAGCCAAAACTCGCTGTTAGGGTGCCAACCAGCATGGTCCAGCCATCAACCATCACGAATACCATCAGCTTGAACGGCAGAGAGATGATCAGTGGAGACAGCATCATCATACCCATCGCCATCAAGACGCTGGAAACAACGATATCGATGATCAGAAAGGGCACAAACAGCATAAAACCAATCTGGAAAGCAGTTTTTAGCTCACTGAGCACAAACGCCGGCATCAACAGCAACAGCTCTATATCCTCATCAGGGTTATAGGCTGGCTCATTGGCAATGCGTAAAATTTGGTCGAGATCAGCTTCCCGTGTTTGTTGCAGCATGAAGGTTTTTAGTGGCACTTCCGCAATCGACAGCGCTTGTTGAAGCGTGACCTCACCGCTTTGATACGGCTGAACGGCGTTTTCATGAATGTCATTGATGACGGGGCGCATGATAAACAGCGTCAATGTCAGCGCGATACCAACCAGTACACGGTTGGGAGGACTTTGTTGCAAGCCAATCGCTTGGCGCAAAATGCCCAACACGATGATGATACGGGTGAAACTGGTTACCATCAAAAGCATGGCTGGCAAGAAGCTCAACATGGTCATCAGCAGGAAAATCTGCATCTTGACGCTGTATTCTTCCGTGCCATCTGGCCCAGTTATGCTGAGCACAGACAAATCCTGCCCGAAAACGGGCAGGCTGCAAAGGAAGAGCAATAGTGCCAGCAGAGGCTTGTGTCGCATTAGCCTGCGAGCCCCTTGAGCATGTCTTTTTCATCAACAACATTCACAAGGCGCAGGCCGTATTTGTTGTTAACAATAACGACTTCTGCATGGCCAAGTAGCGTGCCATTAACACGCACATCCATTGGTTCACCACTGAGCTTATCTAGCTCAATCACAGAACCGATGGAGATATTCATGAGATCGCCAACCATGAGCTCAGTGCTCGCTACTTCCAATGTCAGGTTGACAGGAATGTTGCGGATGAAGCCCATGTCGTTGCTGCTGCTTGCCACTGTCGGCAGAGTGTCAGCACCAAGTCCGCCCAGATCTAAGTCATTAAGATCGAGCGTTAAATCAGAATTTAAGTCAGTCATGATGCTCTATTACTGTTCGATGATATTTTGAATTTGCAGCACCAAGGTTGCGTTGTTTTCTGCAACCTTCGCGGTAAATAATGGGGTTTGCCCTGCACGAACCACCACTTCACTTGGCAACTCTACCGGTATCACGTCACCGACTTTTAGCGCCATGATGTCGCCAAGCGGTAATTGACGCTCGCAAAGCGTACTGTGAAGACGAATAGGCGCTTTTTTCAGCGTGGCATTGACGATACGTTGTAGCTCAGGGTCCGTAGCAACATCTTCACTTTTCGCTTGTTGGTCACGAAGAAAATCCAAGCCATTGGATGGAAGACTGATATCTACCCAACCTTTATGACCACCAACATTCATTGAAAAACGACACACCTGATAAAGCTGACCGGCTTGCGCTGATGAACTCAGTTGTAAGCTATTACGCGACTGCAATTGGCACTGCCATTGCGTCACTGTCTGCCAAGCGATGGAGTACTGATGCAGAATTTGGCTGAAGAAACGTTCTACCAAGCGAAGCTCAGTGTCACTGATTTCAGTTCGGCCTTTTGACAGCCCTTTGCCGCCAAAAAACAAATCAACCAAAAAGAACTGTAAGTCCCGTTCGATAGCCAATGTACCGCCTATGTTGTGCGGTGAAACATTAAACTCACGGTAAAGCGACTGCTTGCTCAGCGGTTGCAAATATTCCTGCAGTTTTATGGCTTCTTGTTGCAAAAATTGAAACTCCACAGGGCAACGCAGCGTGTGTTGAAACATCTGCTTTGCCAGTCGTTCAAATTGTTTGCACACATTGTCAATGATTGCCTGCACGGCCCCGACGCGATGTTCAGGGCTGGCTAGATCATAGGCCCTGACTTCGCCAAGTTCAGGTTCAGCGATGATTTTACTTCTCTTAGTCATAACCATTGGCAATAGATAAACCGCATTACGAACATCGTATTCGGTAAAAAACGTAGAGGCCGGATAGCACCGACAGTCTTTCGTAAAAGTGTGTTTTTTGTCATTGCGTCGATTATTCAATCACATAGAGCGAGAGCAATTAGTGGGGTTTTGCGACAGTAGTAAATCATATTAGACAAAAAGTGTCGGGAGACTACGGATTGAGCAGGGTTTTGTCAATCACAAGCAATTGACTATTTATTTGGCGATCTTTCATTTCATGATCCTAGTGCCATTACCAATTTCTATTAGAGGGAAAAACTCTCAATTTGTACTTGGGTGGATATAATTATCCCCCTTCCAGGCATGTCCAGATAAATGTGCGGTTTGGTGTTATTTTTTCAGAATGTGCGGATTAATTATCTGGATATTGTTAATTTTGACGTTTAAATGGCTGGTGTATTATTTTTGCGTGTCAGTAATCAAAAAATTGACAGTTGACTTGACGTCGAGATTGTTTTCTTATTCGCGCCTGAGGGTGTGGATGGAATTGTAGACACGCAGTTTTAAGACCCAAACAGGCCACTTTCTCGCCAAAAGAGCGAGTTATGCGCAGTGACATGTCTGCTGAATACAGCCCCATTTTTCCGGCTTTCAGTGTCGATGCTTGGTCTCGTTTGGTGGATGAGCATGAAACAATTACTCGCCTAGTTTGGTTCGCGTTTTGCTGGAGATCGAAGTACCTCATGAGGCGCTTACTTACTTTATTAATTTTGTTCACACCGGTTGCCTTTTCCGCGGAACGTATTTGGCTGTCTGACTTAGACGGTAGCCGTTGGCACTTTGATGGTAATGAGAGTCGTTGTGAACTTACGCACCAGATTAATGGTTTTGGTTCTGTTCAAATCATTGCTTCGCCAGATGAAGCCATTAGCGTGCACGTACAACCAAAGTCTGGCAGCCAGATTGAGAAGTTGGTGTCGGTCGAATCGATCCCACCACCTTGGCATGTCGATGTATTGAGTACATTTGAATACACCGGCGAAGTGGATGTGCGGCTTGATGGTGGTGTGACACTAAAAAAAGCGCAGTCGCTTTATGACACACTTGCTGGTGGTGATTGGCTTTGGATTAGTGTTAAAGGCCAGCAAAACCAAATTCACAGCCTTCAAGTACCGAATGTGCATTTTCCTAGTGCATCTGAAAAATTCAATGCGTGCCGCGCGAACATGCTGCCAATCAGCTACGCCTCGGCGCGTAATACCACGATTCACTTTGAGCGTGACGAATACCAAATCGGACTCGACGAAATGGAAGACTTGTCGTTGATTGCCGAACTGCTTGCCAATGACAAAGCGATAACCCGGGTGTTGGTTGATGGCTATGCCAACGATGCAAAAGGCAGCGTGGCGAACCTGCGACTTGCTCAAGCTCGCGCAGAAGAAGTCGGTTCCGTTTTAGCGGAAGCGGGTGTGCCTTTGGCAAAAATGGAATTTCGCTGGCACGGTGATAGATACCTTGTTGCCGACGATACAGAAAAAAATAAACAGAATAAAAATCGGTACGTTTCTGTACGTTTAATTAAGAAGGCCGTGTCGGGTAAATCATGAAACAAAAATGGCAAATACTGATGCTTCAGTGCCGACATGTTCAGCACTCTCCGCGTTTGGCGACGCAACATGTGGACTACGAATTGACTCAGACGCAGAGCTGGGATGAATTCGCCGCCACACTGCAGTCAGCCAAATGGGATATGGTGCTGATCCCAAGCCAATATGCGCAGGGTGTTGATGCTGCTGAGTTGCTTGGGCATCGTGTACTTAAGCAATTTGGTGGGCCAGTTGTTGTGGTTGCTATGGCCGATCAGGCCAGCTCAGTGTCTCGTGCCATGCAACACGGCGCGGTCGATTACTTGCTGGCTCCGTTCGAATCTTTCCACCTGTCGCAGCTAGTGAATCGATTGAAAACCATCGGACACGGCAATAGCGATGTGGTGACCGAATCTGCACACAACCGCCAATTGTTTCAAATGGCTCAACGCGTGGCACAAACAGATGCCTCTGTGTTGATCAACGGTGAAAGTGGCACGGGTAAAGAAGTGCTCGCGCGATTTATTCACAATGCCTCACCACGAGCCAATGGCCCTTTTGTTGCGATTAACTGTGCAGCACTACCAGAGAGCATGATTGAGTCCATATTATTCGGTCACGCCAAAGGCGCATTTACGGGCGCGATACAGTCTCATCCCGGTAAATTGGAAGTCGCGAACCAAGGCTCTTTGCTGCTTGATGAAATCGGTGAGCTGCCTTTGGCAATGCAAACGAAATTGCTGCGTGTCTTGCAAGAGCGAGAAGTTGAGCGTTTAGGCTGCAATAAGAAGATCAAACTCGATATCCGCGTGTTGGCTGCAACCAATTTGGATCTGGAAGTGGCAGTGGCAGAAGGGCGCTTTCGGTCAGATTTGTACTACCGACTGAACGTATTCCCGCTGCAATGTGCGCCGCTGAGAGAGCGCAAGCAGGATATCTTGCCGTTAGCGAGCAACATGATTAAGCGTTATGTGCCGGATTATCACGAGTCTATTGGCTTTTCGAGTGACGCCAAGCAGTTGCTGGAAACCTACCCATGGCCGGGCAATGTTCGTGAACTGGAGAACGTGATTCAGCGTGCGATGGTGCTTAGCCGTGGCTGCGTGATCCGTGCAGAAGACTTGATGCTGCCAGGGGCATTCGCCATGTCTGATCTGCCTGAACTGGACGCAGTGGTTGTAGATACCCCTGCGCCGATAGAGCCTAATCGCCAGCGTATGACGAACGACAAACCCAGTTTGAGAAAAAGCCGAAAACTGGCGGAGTTCGATACCATTATCGACACGCTACGTCGGTTCGATGGGCATCGCAGTAAATCGGCAGAAGAGCTCGGTGTGAGCACACGAGCGCTTCGCTACAAAATTCAAACCATGCGTGAAAACGGGTGGGACATTGAACAAATCTTAGCTCATGGCCCGAACGATTTGGCTGAGCCTTCATTCCACTATTAGGGTCAACAGACCCTAGACAGTACCAACCCTCGTAGAGAATGCTGAAATGCAAAATGACCTAATGGGCTTAGACAGTGTTCTGAGCCAAATCAGTGATGTTCGCCAAAGCGTGACGGACATGAACGCGATTTCAATTGCACCAAATCCACTGAGCAATGGTGCTGTGGGCCAAGTTTCTTTCACCGATATTATCTCTAACGCGATTCGCAATGTAGACAGTCAAGGTCAGGAAGCATCGCAAAAAATGACCGCTGTCGACACCGGTCAAAGCGATGATTTGGTCGGCGCGATGATTGCCAGTCAGAAAGCGAGCCTATCGTTTACCGCCATGGTACAGGTGAGAAATAGCGTCATGATGGCGTACGACGACGTCATGAAAATGCCGGTTTAATGGGTGGGATCGGTGACCAATTTTTTGAAAAACAAAATGACCCTGCTTAACGGCACAGTCACGCCTCAGCGTGTGCTCGGTGGTACACGTTTTGTTGCTTTGCTGAGTATTATTGCTGTCGCGGTTGCCGTGGCAGTGGTGCTTGGTTTGTGGCAAGGCGGAGAATATCGTCCACTGTATGGCGAGCAAGAACAATACGATCGCAATCAGGTGATTGCCGCACTTGAACAGAACCGTTTTGATTACTATGTCGAGCCGCAAAAAGGCAACATCATGGTAGAGCGTGCCCAGATCGCGAAGGCGCGTATTGCCATGGCGGCGGCAGGTATCGAAGCGGCAAAACCGACAGGGCTCGAAATCCTGACGCAAGACTCTGCGCTCGGCACCAGCCAGTTTGTGGAAAATGCCCGTTACCGTCATGGTCTTGAAGGTGAACTTGCTCGTTCAATCATGACGCTTGAAGGCATCAGCAATGCACGTGTGCATTTGGCGATTCCTAAGCAAACCCTCTTTGTTGGACGTAACAAAGATCTGCCTTCCGCATCGGTCGTGGTGGTGTTGATGCCGGGACGTGAGCTTCATGGTGACAACATTTCAGCCATCGTGAATTTGGTTGCGGGCAGCGTGTCGGACTTGCAAGCCGAACGCGTTAACGTGATTGACCAACACGGCAACCTGTTGTCGAACCAAATTGGTAACGGCGCTGGCCTCAGCAGCCAAGGTAATAGCCAACACCTGAGCTATATCCAAAAGCTAGAAGGTGAGTACGTTGAGAGTGCAGCGAAAATGCTGCGTCCAATGGTTGGCCTCAATAACTTCCAAGTGGAAGTGGCTGCCAATGTGAATTTCGACCGTATTGAGTCCACCGAAGAAACCTACGCACCGCAAGGCACAGTGAGAAACGAATACAACTCGTTTGATAGCGACAGCCAGAAAGACGCCGCAGGTGTACCGGGCGCACTCAGTAACCGTCCACCGGAAGAAGATGGCGAAGCCGAAGATAACCTCGTGAAAAACCGTGGTGAGTCATCGACGGACTACGCCATTGACCGCACGTTAAAGCACATCAAATACCAGCAAGGCACCATCGAGCGCGTTAGTGTTTCTGTGTTGCTTAATGGCGAACCGGATCGTTTTACCGCTGCGCAGCAAGACAATATTCGCGTGATGCTATCGGATGCGTTGGGATTAGATGAAGCGCGAGGCGACAAACTGAGTTTGTTCGTCCACCCGTTTAATACCGAAGCCCCAACCTTACTGACCTCGACACCGGAATGGTGGATGGAAAGCATCTGGCTGGACTACTTGCGCTATATCCTTTCCGCGATTGTTGCCTTGGTGATATTGCTGGTGATCATTCGCCCGGCTATCCGTGCGCTGTCGGGAACTCCTTCACGAAAAGAGCAGCGTAACCTTAACGTTGACGCCAATAACGACGTGCAAGGATTACCGCCAACCGCGACTGCGCTAGAGCGTACAAACACAGCGGCGCCAGCATTGGCGGCAGAAAATGAAGGGGTTGTTGAGGTGATCACGCCCGCAGCAGCCGTGAAAGAATTGCCAGACTTACCGACGCCGGAAACGGGGTTAGAAGTCCAATCATCATATTTGCAAATGCTCTCTGAGCGCGAGCCTGAGCGCGTCGCTCATGTTGTAAAACAGTGGATCACACCGAAAAATGCAGACAGTTGAACTTAACGCCGGCATAGAGCATGCCGCTATCCTATTGCTCAGTATGGGAGAAGAAGCTGCCGCGAACGTGTTGAAACAACTCGATCGTGAACAGGTTCGTCAACTGACCATGGCAATGGCCAGTTTGCCTGCGCTGAAAAACGACGAAGTGTCACAGGTGTATGGCCGTTTCTTTAACGACTTTAAATCTGAATCCGGCATTTCAGGCGCATCTCGCGCCTACTTAGAACGCACGCTGAACAAAGCACTGGGGCGTTCATTGTCCCAACCGCTGTTGAACTCGATTTATGGCGACACGCTCAAGCAGAACTTGCAGTCTTTGCAGTGGTTAGAGCCTGCAAAAATCGCGGAATTGATCAGTAGCGAGCACCCGCAGATGCAAGCCGTGTTCTTGGCCTACCTTGACCCAGAGATTGCGTCAGAAGTCTTGATGCGTTTGCCAGAAGACAGCATGGACGATCTGTTGTACCGCGTAGCCAACCTAAGCGAAATCCATCCAAGTATGATGGAAGAAGTGCAGGTGCTGATTAATCGCTTCCTCGATCAGCCGACGCACCAAAACAGCACGCCAATCGACGGTACCGATCAAGCCACGGCGATCATCAACCGTCTGCAGCCTGCGCAAAGCATGAAAGTGCTGAAAGGATTGAAAGAGCACGACCCTGAGTTGGTTGAGCGCCTTGAAAGCAAGATGTACAACTTCAGTATTCTTGAGCAGCAAAGCGAAGAGACGCTGGAGCGACTCATTCAAGACATTGACCAAGACACCTTGGCTATCGCACTTAAAGGTGCAAGCCCAGAGCTGATGGACAAAGTTTTTGCCACCATGCCAAAACGTGCTGCGCAATACTTGCGTGAAGCGATTGAAGGAAAAGGCCGCGTGCGTATCAGTGCGGTGGAAGAAGCCAGAAAAGAAATGGTTGCCTTACTTCGCCAGCTCAGTGAGTCCGGTGACGTTGAGTTGCAACTTTTCAGTGAGCCAGTAATGGAATAACCATGAAAAAAAATAGCCCACTGATCCTGCACCCACAACTGGGTCAATTTCGAAACTATCACTTTCCGCCTTTAATGGGGTCAGATGATGACATGTTCGCCGAAGAAGGCACAAGTTATCAGGATGACTACCAAAATGGTTTTGACGATGGTCAGCAAAAAGGCCATGAGCAAGGCTATCAGGAAGGTTTGTCGCAAGGCATCGAAGCGGGTACGCAGCAAGGTCTACTCGAAGGTAGACAGCAAGGCGTCCAGCAAGGTGTTGAACAAGTGCGCGGGCACATGAGTGGCTCTGTTGCAGCGGTAGACCAACTGACCAAGCAGATTGAAACCCTTTTTCATCAGCATGTTCGCGACCAAAGCGAAATGATCTGCGATTTGGTGCAGAAGGTGGCTCGTCAGGTGATTCGTGCCGAGCTAACTCTTCAGCCAGGTCAAATGTTGCGACTGATTGAAGAGACCTTGGCACAAATCCCAGAGCAGAAAAGTCAGATCACCGTGTTCTTGAACCCGAGTGATTGCCAGCGTTTGATTGAGCTAATGCCAGATGCAGTGTCTGGTTGGGAGTTACGACAAGACGAGTCACTGGCAACCGGCAGTTGCCGCGTGATCAGTGAAGATGCAGAAGCCATCGCCGACACCGAAGAGCGATTGGATGCCTGCATGGATGCGGTGCGTGAGAGCTTGATGGCCGATGCGTGATTTTGCTTCTGAACTCACGGCGCGTTTAACCACTGCCAGCCAACACATTCCAGACATTCCGGTGGCGCGCAGCTATGGGCGCTTAGTCAGAATGGCTGGCCTTACTATGGAAGCGGTAGGGTGTCGTTTGTGTACCGGTCAGCGTTGTTTGGTGGAAACCGATCACGGTGATTTGGTGGAAGCGGAAGTCGTCGGGTTCGATCGCCACGCCACCGTGTTAATGCCCATTCGGCACACCACGGGGTTGCGCCCGGGAAGCCGTGTGTTGCCATTGCACGGTGACAGCAAAATTCAAGTTGGCCCAAATATGTTGGGGCGTGTTCTCAATGGGTTGGGCGAACCGCTAGACAGCTTAGGACCGCTTTATTGCGAGCAGCGCGTTCCTTTGCAAGGGGAGAGCATCAACCCGCTCAAACGCCAGCCTATTTCTGAGCAGCTCGATGTGGGCGTTCGCGCCATCAATAGCATGCTCTGCGTGGGTAAAGGTCAGCGGTTAGGCTTGTTTGCAGGTTCAGGCGTCGGCAAGAGTGTGTTGCTGGGTATGATGACCCGCAACACCACCGCACAAATTACGGTTGTCGGTTTGATTGGTGAGCGTGGCCGAGAGGTGCGTGAATTTATCGAGCATTCGTTGGGCGAAGAAGGCATGCGCAATGCCGTGGTGATTGCCTCGCCAGCGGATGATTCACCGCTGATGCGACTTCGCGCTTCTGTTCTTTGCCATCGCATCGCTGAATACTTTCGCGATCAGGGTAAAGATGTCCTATTGCTGATGGACTCGCTGACGCGATACGCACAAGCCCAGCGTGAAATCGCGTTGGCTGTCGGCGAACCGCCAGCCACCAAAGGCTATCCGCCTTCAGTCTTTAGTCTGTTGCCTCAGCTTGTCGAGCGAGCCGGTAATGGCGCGAAAGACAGTGGCTCTATCACCGCGTTTTATACGGTTTTATCCGAAGGTGACGATCAGCAAGACCCTATCGCCGATGCAGCGCGTGCGATTTTGGATGGTCACATTGTTTTGAATCGTGAATTGGCAGAGCAGGGACACTATCCCGCTATCGACATTGAACAGTCGATCAGCCGAGCCATGCCGCAAATTGTGTCGCCCGATCATCTCAGACGCGCACAAAGGGTGAAGCAACTGTACGCCCGATACCGTCAGGTTCAGGAGCTCATTTCACTTGGGGGTTATCAGCCGGGGTCGGATCGCACGCTCGATTTGGCGGTACAGGCATATCCTTCTATTTGTCAGTTTCTTCAGCAGACCATGAGCGAGAAAGTCACCCTCAATGACAGCCTTGGACAAATCATGCAATTACCGGGTGTAGAGTAATTATGCGACGTATTGCTGCCGTCTCAGGCTATCGCGATCAGCAACAAAAGCGATTGGACGATTTGAAAGCCCAAGCGGGAAATGCCACTCGTACTCACTTGGCGCATCAAGAACGTTTCGAACTGCTAGAAGGGTTGAAGACCCAATATGGGTTTTCAACGGGCAATCAGGTGTCGGCCATTTTAATGAAAGGCACGGTGCGTTTTCGCGGACAGCTAGAAAGTTTGAGCGTGATGCAAAAGCAAGAGATGGCGCTATCTGAAATCGAGCTTCGCAGCGTCAATGAGCGCGTGGTCTCTCAGCATCGACAAGTAAAGATGTGCGAGAAAGTGATTGAAAAGCGTCTTACCGCCATCAATCAAAAGAAAGCCAAAAGCGAGCAGAAGATGATGGATGAGCTGGCCATGCAGGCGAGTTTTCGTCGTCGTTTGTGTCGCTAACGGTTGCTAACTGGATATCAGAGAGCGGATAAGTCCACTCTCTAAGGCGTGATCTGATTTCAAAAGCGAGTGCGGTTGAAAATTAGAGATTGGGCGCGTAGCTAAATGCGTTTTCAGGTTTTAGCAGTTTGTCAAAAATCTGCTTTTGTTGAGCCAGTAAACGACCATTGGCGTTGTTCTGCTCTTGGCAGCGTTTTGCCAGATCGTAAATGCTCTGCCAGTGAGTCAAACCTTGTCGACCATAGGCTTCAGGCAATGCTGCCAATACCTTCCTCATTCCCGCGTCATCGGCGGATACACCCAGCAATTCAAGACACTTCACTCTGCGCTGTGCGCGTGAATTTAGCGAATCCATCAAGGGCTGAACGCGGGCATTAATGGTATTGAGTGACTGACTTTCTCGACGGTTCAAGAAGGTATGTTGCTGCGACAGCAGAGATTCAAGATCTGCATATTGCGCAGCGTCGTTTGCCAGATCAGACAATAGGTTTTTCACAAGGGTAGTGCGATCGGTCATGATTTACGTCGAGCCTGAGAATGTGGTTGATGAAGCTTTGTCGCCATGGCGACACGACGTGATTGCGTTATTTATTGCGCGTTACCTGTCGTGTTACTTAGATGGCGAGTAATACTCAACGATGCTGTCGGCTAGGTTGTCTAGGTTCACGTCGAGGTTGCCGCTTTTCAGCATGGCTTTCATTGCTGCCACTTTATCCATATCAACGTCAGAAGATTGTTTCATCGATTCTTTCGCTGCGTTCAAGGTGCGCATATCCGCGCTTAGCTCAACATTCGAAGGCTGTTTGGCTGGCGTTTTTTCTGCGCCAACGGTATTTGTTTCACGCACATAGCTTGTGGACTGTGTGAATCCAATGTTTCCGATCATCGCCCAATACCCAAATAATCTGTGTTCTGATAATAACAAGACGACCACATTTGTTGAGAACTTAAGTCAAAAAATGAAAAATTGTGGTCGCGGCAGATCAAAACGTGGTGGAGACGGTACCGGGCGCAGAAACCGTAGCCTGAATCTCTTTCTCTGAGGTGATGTTTTTCACCCGAATGGTGTCGCCCTCACTGCCACTTTCCAAAGCAATGCCCTTCATTCGGGCGAGCATATTATCGCGTCGTGCTTCAATAATCACCACATCATCGCGCTTCACCCACTCAGGCATTTCCACCAAGCGGGGAGTGAGCACACGCCCTGCAGACACGTTTCTGCTCACCACCTTGCCAATAAGTTTTTTCTTTTCAGTGAAGTAACTGTATCGAACGTAGGCGATGTTGACGGCTTTTGAGCTTAAATCGCCCCCTTGAATACTTTGTCCACGTTTTAGCGGTTTTTTCGCCACCACCATATCAACCGTCACAGCCGATTGGGCTTTGACACGCGTTTTCCAATAACGGGGCTGTTCGCAGATGAGTGTGAGTGTCATGCGCCCCACTGGCCTGCTTGGGTCGCTCAGTTCCATTTTCACAGGGGTGTCGCACACACCAGGGATCTTAAATTCATCCACCGTGACATCAACGGAATGACTGTTTATCGAGCGTGCAAACGCGTTGACTGACCGCTCAATGTAAGCGACCACCTCCTCGCGACTTAGCATTGATGCGTTGGCCTGTGCCACGGGCGCTGCTAACAACACACCAAGGAGTGCCCAACTGCACAGAAAATGCAGGAGGAAGCGTTGCTTCCGCTTAGGGGCGGGCTCCTGTGCGATCTGTTCGTAACTCATTGAAAAATTAGCCTCAAATTGTTTGGCACGATAAATGCTTAATGGCAGAGAATTTATATTGTGTGACGGACAACATGGCCATCGATTTTGAACAAGCGTTAGGGGTTCACCCGAGTGCTTTAGCGTTTAGAACTGAACGCGCAAAGGTCATCGCCGGCAACTTAGCGAATGCCGATACCCCTCACTTCAAAGCGCGTGATATTAGCTTTGAAAATGCGATGGATAGCGTGGCGAGTCAAGCGCGAGCGAAGCACATGCAACGTCGCAGCATATCGCAACACCACGAGATGCTTTATCGCAACCCGATGCAGCCCTCGCAAGATGGTAACACGGTGGAACTGGGTATCGAACAAGCGAAGTTTGCTGAAAATGCCATGGCATTTGAGACCAGCATGACGTTTTTAAACATGAAGTTTAGCGGATTACGATCTGCGATTAAGGGGCAGTAATAAAGCATGTCTTTTTCAAGCATTTATGAAATCGCAGGCTCTGCGATGACCGCTCAAACCGTACGCCTTAACGCGGTGGCGAGTAATCTCGCGAATGCGGATGTGGTGTCAGGCTCTGAGCAAAATGGTTACCGTGCAAAACGTCCGGTTTTCGAAACCGTGATGATCGAATCAGACAGCGGCACACAAGGCGCGATGGTACGAATCAAAGACGTCGAAGAGAGCACTGAACCTTTGCAACGTCGCTATGAGCCGAATCACCCGCAGGCAAATCAAGAAGGGTATGTGTTCTTTTCACAAGTGAACCCGATTGAAGAAATGGCCGACATGATGTCTGCATCACGCAATTTTGAAACCAACGTCGATGTGATGACGCGTGCACGAAGCATGCAGCAAAGCATTCTGCGCCTTGGACAGACGAGCTAGGAGCCGGAATGAGCTTAGCACAAGTAAGATCGGAAGCGATGTACAACGCTCCGGGCGTAGCAAGTGAAGCGCAAGTGGGTGCCAATGGCGTTAACCCAACGGGTAACGACTTCCTCACCATGATGGTGGCACAGATCCAAAACCAGAACCCATTGAACCCGACAGACGGCACGGAATACCTGACCCAGTTGGGCATGATGTCAGCGGTTGAAAGTTTGGAAGGCGTGAAAGCTGGTTTAGGCAACTTGAACATCGGTATGACCAACGTTGAGATGCTTCAAGCCACCAACCTTGTTGGCAAGAAAGTGCTGATGGACGTGAACAACGGCCTTGAGCTGAAAGAGAACCAAGTGGTTGAAGGCCGCGTGCAGTTCGATGAAGCCGTAGACAGCGCAAAAGTGGTGATCTACGACGACAAAGGCAAAGTTGTTGACGAAATTAAACTGGGCGCACAGCCAGCCGGTCTTGCTGAGTTCGAGATTTCAGCGGAAGAGCTTGGCGCAGGCGAGTTTCATTTTGAAGTTGTGAGCGAGACCGGCGATGACGCGGGCACACACAGCGTGATGATTGCGGCGGAAGTCGAATCAGTGAATATCCCTTCTGGTGGCGGCGCGATCATGCTGAGCCTGAAAGGCATTGGAAAAATGTCGATGTACGACATGCGTGAAATTACGGCCTAACGGTTGAATAAAGGATCTTAAATAAATGTCTATCAATATCGGATTAAGTGGCCTTCGCGCAACTTCAGACCAAATCAATGCCATCAGCCACAACATTTCCAACGTTGGCACCATTGGCTACAAAGCATCACGTACCGAGTTTCAAGATGTTTACGCACCGCAGTTTGGTGGCGGCGAAATGGGTGGTGTCGAAACCAGCGCCATTCGTCAAAGCTTTACCAGCGGCGCAACAACAGCAACAGGCCGCAACAGTGACCTTGCGATTAACGGTGAAGGCTTCTTCATGGTTCAGAACAATGGTCAGCAAATGTATTCGCGTAACGGCGTATTCAACTTGGATGCCGATGGCTACCTAGTCACGTCGGATGGCTACCGTTTGCAAGGTTTCGGCGTATCGCAAACAGGCGATATCCAAAACGGTTCATTGACCGATCTGCAAATCTCAACCGCAGACATGGCAGCAAAAGTGACGTCAAAAGTGTCACTGGGCGTGAACTTGGATGCGGGCGCAACCGTGGTTGATACAACGGCGACGCCGTTCGACAAAGATGACCCATCATCGTTTACTTTCAGCGCGACCACCACCGTATTCGATTCACTGGGCGGCGAGCACGAAGTAACCCAATACTACGTGAAAACCGACGACAACAAATGGACCACGCATTACTTGGTGGATGGCGATGCCGCGCCTACCGAGAGCGCTAACTTAGAGTTTGACGCCAATGGTGAGCTAACCAAACCAACCGAGCCAGTGTCGTTGACGTTTACACCAAGCAACGGCTCAGCAGAAATGACGCTGAAAATGGACGTGGCTGATTTCACCCAATTTGGTAGTGAGTTCTCTATCAACGAGAACAAACAAGATGGTTATGCACCCGGCAAGCTAGCGGGTTGGTACTTCGACCAAGACGGTTCGGTATTCGCGCGTTACTCAAACGGTAAAACACAGGTTCAAGGCCAATTGGTGCTGGCACGCTTTGCTAACCAAGAAGGTCTGCAGCAAGCAGGCGGTACACGTTGGACGGAGAGTTTCTCTTCCGGCTCTGCGTTGTATGGGCAGCCTGGTACGGGTCAATTTGGTGCGCTGCGTACGGGTATGTACGAAGGCTCTAACGTGGATCTAACGGGCGAAATGGTGTCTTTGATGTCTGCGCAAAGTAACTATCAAGCTAACGCCAAAACCATTCAGGCTAACCAAGAAATGGTTCAGATCCTGTTCCAGAACCTGTAACGGGCTAAACCATGGATAAGATGCTTTTTACCGCGGTATCGGGTGCGACACGCGTGATGATGTCGCAACAGGTACACGCCAATAACCTTGCCAACGTGAGCACGGACGGCTTCCGCACGGATATCGAACAGGCGCAGAGCGTTGAGGTGACTGGTCAGGGTTATCAGACTCGCACCTTGGTTGCCGCACGCGATGGCGGCACTGACTTCTCGGTTGGTGCGCTAAAGCACACCGATAACCCGTTGGATGTTGCGATTCGTGGCGACGGCTTCTTTGCCGTTCAAGCGGGCGAAGACGATGAAGCCTACACCCGTGCTGGCTCGTTTCACCTGAATGAGAACGGTGAGTTGCTGCTGGGTGATCGCCCCGTGATTGGCGACGGTGGTCAGATCGTGATTCCTGAGCATGAAAAACTGACTATCGGCTCTGACGGTACCATTTCCGTGGTCACTGCAGGTGCTACTGCAGTGCAGGAAATCGGTCGCCTCAAGCTCATCAAGCCGGATCACGCGCAGCTACGCAAGTCCGATGATGGCCTTTTCCGTATGCGAGGCGGAGAGCCTGCAGCCATGGATGAAACTGTCACCGTGGCGTCAGGTTATGTAGAAAGCAGCAACGTTAACGCCATTGATGCCTTGGTCAACAATATCGCGTTGTCCCGAAATTTTGAGTTCCAGGTCAAGATGATGAAAGCCGCTGAGGATCTTGCCTCTACCGGTAATCGCGTTGTCCGTGGTAACTGATCCTCGTAAGAAGAGAGATTCACTTTATGCACGCAGCACTGTGGGTAAGCAAAACGGGTCTTGCCGCGCAAGACACCCAAATGCAGGTTATTTCGAACAACCTAGCGAACGTTAACACGGTTGGCTTTAAGCAAGATCGTGTGGTGTTTGAAGACTTGTTCTACCAAACCCAAAAGCAACCAGGTTCGTTGACGGACCAACAAAACGAAGCGCCGGGCGGCCTTCAGCTAGGTAATGGTGTTCGCACCGTGGGTACGCAAAAGCTGATGCGCAGCGGTTCGTACCAAAACACCCAGCAAGCGACTGACATGGCGATCATGGGCGGCGGTTTTTTCCAAATCGAAATGCCAGATGGCACCACTGCGTTTACGCGTAACGGTCAATTCCACCGTAACAGCGAAGGCATGATGGTCACCGCCGCGGGCTTACCTTTGATGCCCAACGTGGAAATTCCAGAGAACGCGCTGAACTTTTCCGTGGGTAAAGACGGCATTGTGAACGTGACCATTCCCGGTGACGCTGAGCCACAAGAGCTGGGTCAATTGACGCTAGCAAACTTTACCAACCCAGCGGGTTTGGAAGGTTTGGGCGGCAACTTGTTCCGTGAAACGGGTGCGTCAGGTGCACCGATTGAAGGTGTGCCGGGTGAAGACGGTTTGGGCTACCTCAGCCAGTTCAGCCTTGAAGGTTCAAACGTGAGTGTCGTGGAAGAAATGGTCAATATGATCACCACGCAACGTGCTTACGAAATGAATGCCAAAGTGGTTTCAAGCGCCGATCAAATGCTGAAATTTGTCAGCCAATCAATGTAATCAATAAGGGTCGGTAGGTGAATAAATCGTCCGTGAGCCTGTCTCATCAAGGTCATTATCAACGTCACTATCAACATAGTAAGATCGTGAACGTGTTTCGACTGTTTGCTGCACTTCTTTGTGCAGTATTGGTCGGGTGTGCGCCTGTTTCCTCGGTGGTTGACCGTCAACCGGAAGAGATTGTTCCGCCAATGGAAATGCCGGAATACATTGCCGACCCAGATGGCGGCCTGTTCAGCGCCAATTATGCGATGGCGCTGTTTCAAGATCGCCGTGCGTTTCGTGTGGGTGACATTCTGACCATCACGCTTGATGAACAAACCCGCTCGAGCAAAAAAGCGGGCACCAGTTTTGATAAGAGCAGTGATGTGTCGATTGGCGTTCCCACCTTGTTTGGTAAGACATACCCGAAGGGCCAAGTGGGCATGAACGGTGAGCGTGATTTTGATGGCGCGTCATCCAGTTCACAGCAAAACTCCCTGTCGGGCAGCATTACCGTGATGGTTAACGACGTGATGCCTAATGGTGTGCTGCGTATTCGCGGTGAAAAATGGCTGCGCCTGAATCAGGGGGATGAATATATTCGTCTGTCTGGCCTTATCCGTGTGGATGACATTGATGGAAACAACCAAGTTTCTTCTCAGCGTTTAGGCGATGCTCGTATTACATACTCTGGCCGTGGTGCGTTGGCTGACGCCAATGAAGCGGGTTGGCTCACGCGATTCTTCAACAGTTCATGGTTCCCAATTTAATGACTCCCAATCTAAAGACTCTTGGAGTACGACACGCGTTTGTGCGTCTGATGCATGTCAATGCGGCTGTCTTTTTCACACTGCTGACGGCAACGCTGTCTACCGCCATGCTGTCTACCGACGCCATGGCGCGTCCGTTGTTGAGTATTGCCGATATCAAAGGTATTCGTGAAAACCAGCTGGTGGGCTATGGCCTAGTCGTGGGTTTAAGCGGCACGGGTGATAAAAGCCAAACCAAATTTACCCAGCAGTCGGTGAAGAACATGTTGAGTCAGTTTGGTGTTCAGCTGCCTGCAGGCGCGGATCCGAAACTGAAAAACGTCGCGGCGGTTGCCGTCAGTGCAACCTTGCCATCGCTTGGGGGCAAAGGGCAGGTCATGGATGTGACCGTCGCCTCGATTGGTGACGCAAAAAGCCTGCGCGGCGGTACCTTGCTGCTGACCCCACTGAAAGGGGCCGATGGTCAAATCTATGCCATGGCGCAGGGCAACCTTGTGGTTGGCGGCGTGAAAGCCGAAGGTAATAGCGGTTCAGGCATTACCATCAACATTCCTACCGCAGGTTTGATCCCTAACGGTGCGATCATCGAGCGAGAAGTGCACTCCACGTTTGCGACCGAACAAGACATCGTCCTGAACCTGAAAAAGCCGAATTTCAATACCGCCCGTAACATTGAAAAAGCCATCAACAATGTCTTTGGCCCTGAAGTGGCGTTGGCTGAAAGCCATGCGCGTATTCGTGTGCGAGCGCCGCAAGATGGCAGCCAGCGCGTCACGTTTCTCGCCATGCTGGAAGAGCTCGACATCGAAGAAAACAATCGCCGCGACCGCATCGTCTTCAATGCGCGTACTGGCACGATTGTGGTGGGCAAAGACGTTCACATTCACTCTGCCGCTGTCAGCCACGGCAACTTGACCGTTAGCGTGATGGAAAACTTCAACGTGAGCCAGCCGAATGCGTTTGGCAGAGGCGACACCATGGTGACGCCTGAAACGCAGGTCTCGGTGGACGAAGAAAAAGGCAAAGTCTTCATTTGGCCTGAAAGTAAACAAGGCGCGTCACTGCACACCTTGGTCGATGCAGTTAACAGCCTTGGCGCATCGCCAAGTGATTTGATGGCCATTCTGATCGCGCTGGACGAAGCGGGTGCATTGGACGGCGAGTTGGTGATTTTGTAATGAAGATTCAAGAGCAAGATACGCAGCGTTTATATAACGACACGCATGAGCTGCAGAACATCAAAGGCAACCCAGACAAAGACGCCGCCTTGAAAATGGCGTCGGGCGAGTTCGAATCGCTGTTTTTGCAGACCGTGTTAAAGCACATGCGTCAGGCATCGGATGCGCTGCAAGACGAAGAAGATGGCTTTCTCAATAGTCGTCAGCAAAAGTTCTACCGCGAAATGTTTGATGGTCAGTTAGCCGTTGAAATGGGCCAACAGCAGAGCCTTGGCATTGCCGACATGTTGGTGCGTCAGTTAGGGCAAAAAAATGAATTTAAGCCCGAAGCAGAAATGGTCGCTATGAATAACCATAGCACGAGAGAAAACCAGAACGCGTTTACGATCGACCCCATTGACGCGGCCTTATCGTCTTGTCCAACAGCGGCAAATAGCCGACCACATTGGATGACGGGAACGGCACCATTGTCGCAACATATGCAATTTAGCCGCGCAGCCACAACGGACACGTTGTCGCTTCAAGGTGCTGAATTGTCAGCTGAAAAAGATGACCTATGAGCTTATTTAATATTGGATTATCGGGACTGAATGCGGCCAACGCTGGCCTGTCCGTGACCGGTCACAACATTACCAATGCCATGACGCCAGGATACAGCCGTCAGCGCGTGGGCTTCGGCGCACAAATCAATGGCAACGGCATGGGTGGTGGCGTCATGGTGTCAGACGTCGAGCGAATGTCTGATACCTACCTGCATCTTCAAATTCACACCCAACGCAGTGGGTTTGGTTATAAGCAGGTCTCGACACAATATCTAAGCCAAACCGAAGGGTTGCTGAACAGCGACAATACCAGCATTAACATTGGCCTAGACCGCTTTTACGCCGCGCTGAGTGAAGCCTCTGCGCAGCCGCAAGACATTGCTTATCGTCAGACTATCGTGAGTCAAAACGAAGCCATGGTTGATCGCTTTAACAACCTCAGCAGCCAGCTGGAAAACCAGAAAAATCAGGTTGATGGTCAGTTAAATGCGGGCGCTAAAACCGCCAACACCTTGATGGCAAGCCTAGCGAGCCTTAACAAGAGCCTGCGTGAAGCGGGCGGCTCAGACGCAGAACGTTCATCCCTACTGGATGCGCGTGACAAAGCGCTGACTGAGCTGTCCTCCATGATGGACATCAGCACAACCTACAACACCGATGGCACTGTCGCGGTCTCTTTGGGCCAAGGTCAGCCATTGGTGAGCGGCACGACTGCCAGCAAGCTCACCACAAACCAAGATGGCGAATTATTGCTAGAGCGTGGCGATAGCAAGTTTGCCTTGAACCACAATGTGGGCGGCACTATCGGTGGTTTGGTGAATTACCGCGATGAGCACTTGAGCGATCTCGAGCATGAGCTCGACGTGATGGCATACAGCTTTGCGACGCAATTCAACGCGCAACACACCCAAGGTGTGGATCTGAATGGCAACCCAGGTAAACCTGTGTTTGGCGGTGTTGATCAAATTGAAGGCGCAGCCAAAAACCTTACCTTGCTGGTAACAGACCCGAAAGAGCTGGCATTTGCGGGTAACGGTACCGTTGATGAGCCGGGTAATAGTGACAACTTACAAGCGCTAATCGGCCTGAAAAATGCCGAAATCAACATTGATAAAACCACGCTATCAGCCGCCGATGCTGAGAAGTATGGCAACGCCATCGACAGTATCAACGGCAAATCACTCTACACCGCATATACCGGTTTGAGTGGCGATTGGGCGATTAAAACGTCGCAGTCGAAAACCGACATGACATCAGCAGAAAGTCAGTTGAAGCATGCAGAGAACGCTCGCGAAAGCATCAGTGGTGTGAACCTTGATGAAGAAGCGGTGAGTTTGATGCAGTTTACCCAAATGTATCAAGCCAACTCCAAGGTGATCTCCACAGCGCAGCAGCTGTTGGACATTACCATGAGCATGTTTAACTGATCGGCGAGGATTCAAAATGCGTTTAAGCTCATCTCAACTTAACGACATGATGTTCACCAGCATCCAGAACTCAACCTCTGGCGTGAACACGGCCCTAGCGCAAATGGGCACCCAGAAAAAGATGCTGGCAGCCTCGGACGATCCCCTCGGTGCAGTGCAAGTGATGATGCTCAACCGAGAGCAATCCAACATCTCGCAATTTCAGAAAAACATCACCAATCTAGAAAAGCAGCTGGGATTGACCGAATCGCACATTGATGCGTCGCACAATGCCATGTTACGTGTTGAAGAGTTGGTGACCAGCGTCCTGAATGCCAGCAACAGCGAAATGGGTGGTCGAGAAGCCATTGCCAGTGAGCTTGAAGGCCTGCTCGATCAGCTGGTGGGTGAAGCTAACAGCAAAAACCCGAACGGCGATTATATTTTTTCTGGCACCAAAACCGACAGTGAAGCGGTGGCGCGTGACCCTGAAACCGGCAAATTCGTGTTTCAAGGTAACGATGAACAGCGCATGGTCTCGGTCGCGGAGTCGATCAATGTGCCGGCTAACCAGACCGCCAGTGACCTGTTTTTCAACGGCGCATCAGACGGTAGCGACATCTTCAATACTTTGGATTCATTAGTGAAAGACCTGCGCGACCCGGGTGTGACGGGCAGTGCACTGACCAGCTCAGTCACCAATGCGCAATCAAACGTCACGGGCGTGATGGACGGCATGGGTCAAGTCTTGACCGAAGTGGGTGGACAACGCGCTTCGTTAGATCGTATCTCAGGGTCGCATGAAGACAATGCATTGATGAATGATAATCTGATTGGCGAAGTCGAAGATCTCGATTACAGTGAGGCGATTTTGCGTCTCAACACGCACATGGCCGCGCTACAAGCGACCCAAATGTCGTACACCAAGATCCAAAACCTGTCTTTGTTTAAAATGATGTAAAGGGCTAATGGCCCTTTATTGACCATAACGCTGTTAAACAAACGCCAAAATACATCCCATTAAGAGTGCACTGTGGTTAGTCATATTAATACCAGTCAGCCTCAGGTCACCTCGACCTCTGGCTCATCGTTAGACCGCGTTTCCTCGCAGCCGATAGGTGGCGTTCAGCGCGTCGAACCGAAACGCGAGCGCGATCAGCAGGCAGAAGAGCGCCAACAGCCTTTTGGTAAAGGCAACCGACGTGGGCAACTGGCTGAAACCAGTGCACGCCACCAACAAGTCGCGCATGCCGAAAGTGCTGCACAGGCGTTGAAAGAAGCCGTCAACATGCTGGAGCAACTGCGCCAGCTTGGCCGTAGAACCTTGCAAGCACGTGAAGGCGAGAAGCAGCAGCTTCAGCAATCGCTTGGCCACATGAAAAACCGTCTCGCCAAACTGAGTAAAGAAGCCCAGTACGATGGCGAACCACTGCTGTTTCACGATCTCTCTCCGCGTTTACGCGGTGACAGCCAGCAAACGGGTTTCACCGTCAAAGGCTTACGCCTGAACGGCTGGCGAAACCAAGACGAAGTGTTACGTTTTCAGTTTGATAGCGGGCAACCAAGCTCGGTGCGTGCGCGTGTGAGCTGGGAAGATGCCCCGCGTGATGTGGCAGAAAGCTTGAACAAAGCGCTGGCATCGCGAGACATTCAAGTGGGATTAGACAAATACGGCGAGCTGTCGTTTAGCGTTGATAAAAGCCGTTGGTCTGAAGTGAAAGGCGGTATTTGGGTTTCTGGCAGTGGGCAGATTCTACCTGCAGGTAACCCGATAAAAGCCAAAGTGGAAACCACGGACAAAGCCAGCCCAGATATAGAAGCGCTGGATTTCAATAAACCAGAGTCGGTGCGTAAAGCGTTGGGGGACATTGAGCGCGTACTGCAAAGCGTACGTCATTCCTTGCAAGCGCTAGACGACAAGCAAAAACAACTCGACGCGGATTTGGCGCAAACGGCGTTTACCAAGCCAGTGACTTCCACCATGGTGACAGACAGCGGCGCACTCAGTGCCACTTGGTTCAACCTGCCAGAAGGCATCACCTTGCAACTGGTCAGCAATGCGGTGCCGACACTGCTGGCACAAGCCAATGCAACGCGCCACAACGTGGTTGCTTTGCTCGAATAAGCGCTTAGATACGCCAGTTAAACAAGAAAGAGGCGGGGAACCCCACCTCTTTTTTTGTGCCTAAAGCATACGCTAGGTGCCAAGATTAATTCTGTTTTTAACCGCGTGTTACCCCTCTTGAACCCGCCTCACGCTTTTCTGCGATTTTTTTCGTTTTTGCGTTTAAGTCTCTGCCGCGAATGGTCGTCTTTATCAGATGTAACCAAATTGAACTGGGTCAGATGGCCATTACGCCGCGCTGAAACCCTATGTATCGCGAAAGAGGAATACACTCATGTCAATGTCCATCAATACTAACTTTGCGTCAATGAACGCACAGCGTAACCTGACTTCTACTCAAGGTTCACTAAACACGTCACTACAACGTCTGTCTACTGGCCTACGCATCAACAGCGCAAAAGACGACGCTGCAGGTCTACAAATCGCTAACCGCATGACTTCTCAGACTAACGGTCTGAAAGTGGCACAACGCAACGCGAACGATGGCATCTCTATGTCACAAACTGCGGAAGGCGCACTACAAGAATTCACCAACATCCTACAGCGTCAACGTGACCTGTCTGTACAGGCGAAGAACGGCACTAACTCTGATTCTGACCGTGCAGCACTGAACAAAGAATTCACCGCGCTAACGAAAGAACTGGACCGTATCGTAGAAACCACCACGTACGGTAAAGGCGAGAAGTTGTTTGAAAAACTAGGTGCGGGTGTTGATTTCCAAGTGGGTGCTGACGTTAAAGCTTCTGATGCAACCTCTAAAATGTCAAAAGCGGATGCAGAAATGCTAGCGAATGATGTACTGGCAGGTTTAGGTCTGGATACTGCGGCAAAAACGAAGAACGTGGAAGATCTAGAAACAGCATTGGGTGGCTTGACTGCTAGTGATCTAAGTGCAGGCGCTGAAATTACCCTAGCATCGGTTGGTGCTGCAAATGGTAGTGATGCCTCAGATTCTTTAGCTGCTGCTCAAGCGAAAATTGATGAGCTGGGTCTTGGTAGTTATGTGAAACTTGAGGCTGCAACCACAACTACTGATGGTACTAAGGTAAAAGCAACTGTAACCGCAGACGCAAAAGCGACCATGGAAAAAATGGAAGCGGCGGCAACAGCAGTGAAGGGCTTTGTTGATACAGCCAATGGTGGCTTGGATGCAACGAAGTTTACTGATGATAACAATAACAACATGAAGGCAGTTGCAGATGCTGCAATTGCTGCTGGTATTGACTCTTCTGCTCTGAATGATGCAAACGTGATCAGCGTGACGCTAGACAGCTCAGCACTTGATACCTCTAAGCTGGCTGCTGGCCTGACTGACGCAGCATCTGCGGGTGAAGCAATGAACAACATCGATGCGATGATCGATGCAGTTGGCGCAGTACGTGCTGACCTGGGTGCAACTCAAAACCGCTTCCAATCTACCATCAACAACCTTGGCAACATTGCAGAGAACATGTCTGTGGCTAAAGGCCGCATCATGGATGCAGACATCGCGGCAGAATCTGCCAACATGACTAAGCAAAACACCATGATGCAAGCAGGCATCACTGTGCTTTCTCAAGCGAACCAAATGCCAAGCATGGTTTCTCAGCTACTTCGTTAATCGGCTCGCTATTTCTAATAGCGTATTTCGATTTTCTATTCCGAGCGGAAGTGTCACTTCCGCTCGTTCTATATCTGACCCTCTAGAAAATCACTCAACCCTAAATAAATCGCTGTATTTACATGAATATAAAGCAAAAAATATAATGGTATGTTTTTTGCTTTATATGCCATGAAGCCACAGGGGCACCATGGGTGCTAGCTGCAACGTGCAGGCTGGCTCGGCCACGACAGGAGACGCCGTATGTTTATGACAGGTATTGGTTCGGGCATTGATTTTAACTCAATGATCGAAGTGATTGTTGCCGCCGAGCGCGCACCGAAAGACAACCAACTCAACCGTCAAGAAGGCATGAATACTGCCGAAATGGACGCGTTGAAAGAAATTCAAAACACCATCAACAGCTTCCGCGACACGGTGGAAGATTTGAATTCGGCCTCTGAGCTAGAAAAACTCAAAGCGGAACTTAGTAACAGCGATGTGCTGGGCATAGCCGTTGGTGCTGGTGCGGTGGCGGGTGAGTATAACTTTGAAGTGACTCAACTGGCGCAATCCCAGCGCGATCAGCTTATTTCGCTGGGCAAAGACAGCTACCTAAAGAGCGGTAAAGTCGGCTTTACCGCCAACGGTAAAACCGTTGAGGTGGATATCGCGGCGCTGGCTACCAAGCTCGAAGGAGAGCAGGTCACCAAGAAAGCGGAGCATGAAACCCGCACATTGGAAAACATTGCTAAAGAATTTGATATTGAGATGGATGAGGCGGGGGCTTGGAAAGCGGAAGCCAAGGCTATCTTGACTGACTCGAAGCACGAGAATTTCGATCAAAAGCGCCTTGATACTTACGATGAAGGCCAGAAAAGCTACGCCGACAAAATCACCCGTCTGAACACAGAAGGGGTGACGCTGGAAGAAGTGCAGGTGGCGATCAACAGCGACTCGAACAATGACGGCGTGAAAGCGACACTGGTACGCAGTGGCGACAATATCAGCTTGGTACTCAATGCCAGCGAAACCGGTGCGACGAATGGCTTTACCGTGACGCCAAACGATCCAACAACCAATCCGTTGGTCGTGACTGGCACTATGGTCGAAGGCCATAAAAACCTGCAAGCCGGGCAAGACGCCAAAGTCATGTTCGGCACCATGGAGCTGACCTCTAGCTCCAACAAAATGGAAAACGTGATTGATGGCATCACTCTGACGCTAAAAGAGCCAGGCAAGGTGAACGTCAATATTGAGCGCGACGAATCCGGTGTGAAAGACACGGTGAAAAAATTCGTCGACAGCTACAACAAAGTCATGGAAACCGTGAACACCTACACCAAATCGAGCGAAGACGGCGCTGCTGCGCTGTCGGGCGATGCGGGTGTGCGTTCGATGGTGTCGCGCCTGCGTGAGGTTATTTCGGCGGAGTACAGTTCGTCTACCTTAGAGACCTTGTCACAGCTGGGTATCACTACCTCGGTGAGCGGCACGCTGGAAATCGACCAGACCAAGATGGACAAGGCGCTCGAAGATAACTTCGATGAAATCGCCAACCTGTTCATGGGCGATCCGCTCGACGAAACTCAGCCTGGTGTTATGACCAAGATGCTGACGGTGCTTGACGATTACCACAAAAACGGCGGCTTGTTTGATATCCGTCAGGATCGTTTAGAGCAAGACAATAAGCGTTTGGGCGAAGAGCGCGAAACGCTAGATATCCGCATGGAAGCCAAAACCATTTCCCTGCGTGATTACTACGCCAAGATGGATAGTCAAATCGCCCAGATGAACCAAACCCAAAACATGCTGATCAGCATGTTGATGTAATTCAGGTCACACCATGATTATTGATGAAGGCTTAGGTGCCTACCAACATTCGAAAAACCACGCGCAAGCGGCATCGGCTAGCCCGCATCGTCTGATCCAGATGTTGCTTGAAGGCTTGCTGGAAAACTTGGGCCGCGCACGCGGCTTCATGGAGCGCGGCCAGATTGCCGACAAGGGTATGACCATTTCAAAGTGCCTCGACATTTTGAACGGCCTAAGTTCGGTGCTGGACGAGGAAAAAGGCGGAGACGTAACCCAAGAGTTGTACCGCTTGTATGACTATTGTGGTCGTCGCTTGTTTGAAGCCAACCTGCGCAATGAAGTGGCAGGCATTGATGAAGTTGTCAGCCTTGTTACCCAAATCCTTGAGGGCTGGGTGGTACTGAAACCTGAAAAGGTTGAGGTTGCACGGTGATCCGATCGTCCCGAGTGATGCCTGCTGCGGGTAGCAATACCGCGCAACAACTTCGCCGCCTTTACGTCGACTTTGAGCAAGCGCTTGATGCCGGAGATTGGGCGGCGCTTGGCGATCTGGATACCAAGCTTCAGCGTGCGTTGCCTAAGTTACAAAAACAACTACTCGGCGCTGAAGCGAAAGCGGAATTGGCGAAGCTCAATACGCTTTACAGCAAGATGATCACTGAGGGGCAAGGGGAAAAAGCCCGTATTCGGCTTCAACTGTCACAACAAGAAGCCACCAAACAGGGTGTGATGGCTTACCTTGGGCACCATGAGTAATTAGATCCATGCAGATTTCACTTTCTGCCCCAAAAGGGCCTTCTGCAGCGGTCGCTGCAGGCACGACGATCAGTGCGAATAATTCCTCGACATCGCCTCACTCTGGCGTTGAATCGTCTCAGCCCTCGTTTACTGAACAGGCAAATGCTGCTTCAAATAACGATGTCTCGCATCAAGGTGCCAGCCAAAAGCCAAACGCGAATCACGCGGTGGAAAACGGTGAGAGCACAGAACAGTCTCAAGAGACGCAAGCAGCCAAAGATGAATTAACTGATGCGCTTGAAGTCGCCTTTCCGCAACTCTCGTCTGAGGTGCATGAGCAAATAAGCCAGTGGATGTTGTCGCTGCAACAAGGCGACATGTCTCCGGCAGATTTGATGGCGAAACTGCAACAGCAGTTAACAGCATCAGGCGTGGTGTTGCCAGCCCCTTTGATGAGCGCCCTTGAAGGGGTATTCAATCAAGTGGCACGCGGCGAACTTTCGTTGTCTCAGTTGGCCGATGCGTTGCCATTGGTGAGTCGAACCCTGCGCCAAACCACGTTGGATGGGTTTGCGAAACAGTTTTTGGAACAGGCTGCGAGTCAAGGTTCAACCCAAAGCAGCTCTTCAACCCAAAGCACCCATGTGAATGCGAATGCGTTAAACGGGCTGCAGGGGGCTAATGCTCAACATGATGCGCCAGCACTGCACGTTGATGTGAAGCCCGAGTTTACGCTTCGCCAAGCCGCGTCTATGCCTGAGTTCATGCTGTCTATTAACGATGTCGCGCCAGAGCGCATGTTGATGTCTGGGCTGCAATCGCTTCAAGCTAACGTTCGCGCACCCGCACAAAACCTTGTTGCAACCAGTTCAACGACTGCACCGACAGCGCAGCAACTGAGTGCCTCGGTGGATATTACACAGCCCGAGTGGGGACGCGAATTAGTGGATCAACTGCGCGCTCGTCTTC
Source organism: Enterovibrio gelatinilyticus (assembly GCF_028683095.1). Classification (GTDB taxonomy): domain Bacteria; phylum Pseudomonadota; class Gammaproteobacteria; order Enterobacterales; family Vibrionaceae; genus Enterovibrio; species Enterovibrio gelatinilyticus. The sequence goes on from NZ_JAJUBC010000010.1 coordinate 105,109, forward strand.
GCTTTAACAGCCAAGACAATGTTCAGCTTGCCCACGTGCGCCTTGACCCACCAGAGCTAGGCAAACTGGATATCACCCTGCGAATGGAAGGTGACAAGCTGAGTGTGCACATTGCGGCTGCCCATCCTCAGTTACGCGAGGCGCTTTCTGCGCATGCGGATCGCCTGCGTTTTGATATTGAGCAAAGCCAACTTCAGCTGGCGGATGTGTCTGTATCTAGCGGTTTGCAACAAGACCAAGGGCAATCTCAGTCCGAACAAGGTGATAACCGGACGGTGATGAGCAATCACATCGGTGAATCGTCCTTGTCCCTTTCTTCTGACCGTGGCGGTTTAAGCCGTTATGAGTCTGTGGTTTAACCCAATTTAGAGCATGTCATGACAAATGTAGCGACGGAAGAACAACCAAAAAAGAAGACGTTTCTCATTCTAGCGATAGTGAGTGTGGTGTTGCTGGCGCTTGCCGCTGGCGGTTGGTTCTTCTATTCACAGAAAAATAGCAACTTCGTGGAAGTCAGTGCAGACAGCGACATTGCGCCGATGGCCATGGTGAAAAAGCCGCAATTTATCTCAATGCCACGTTTTGTGGTGAGCGTGGAAGGGGAGAGTCGCCTGCATTACTTGATGCTCGAACTGTCATTGATGACTTACGACCCCGAGCAGCAAGCGGCAATGACAGAGATGATGCCAGTGCTGCGCAATGCGGTAGTGAAATTACTCAACGGAAAGACCTTCGACAACCTTTCTGTATCTGGCAGCTTGCCAGTGTTGGAAGACGAGCTACGTGATGTTCTTCAGGCTCAAATGAATGATATGACCGGCTCTAAAGGGCTTGAGCGTGTGTTGATCACCAAGCTGGTTGTGCAGTGAAAAGGAGCAGGGGCTGATGATAGCGTCGGCAGCGGTGACAGGCTTAGAAGCCTATCAGCAGCACAATCAGGTGAGCAATAAAGCGAGAGAGCAACGTTTGTTGACTCAGCTTGCTGGCGTGGTGAAACGGGTGGTCAGCCATCTGTCGATACAGGCCAACACCGTGATGAGCACTGAGGATATGGAGCAAATTGGTCTGATGGCCTTGCTCGACACTGTCCGCCGCTACCCGGATGAAGACGAAACAGCACTGAGAAAACTTGCGTCTTCTCGGGTTAGAGGCGCGATCCTCGACGAGCTGCGTCGGTTGGACTGGCGCCCTCGTCAGTTGCGTCAAAAAACCCATCAACTGCGTGACCATGAAAAGGCAGTGGCGAAAGCGTTAGGCCGAGTACCAACGGAATTAGAACTGGCACGAGCTGTGGGTGTGTCGGTCAGCGAGGTGCGTCAATTGAAGTTGGCGCACGAAGCGGAAAGTCCACAAAGTTTTGAGTCCATGCAGGAAGACAATGCTGCGTTTCCGGATCTCGCGGTGTATTGCGAAAAGGTCGAGAAGGAAAAGATGCGTCAGTCTTTGAAGGCGGCACTTGCAACATTGACCCAGCGTGAACAAATCGTCATGAGCTTTTATTTTGAGCACGAGATGAGCCTGAAAGAGATCGCCTTAGTGTTCGATCTCACTGAAGCCCGAATCAGCCAAATACAAAAAAAAGCACTTACTACCCTTCAACAGAAATTAGCTGACTGGACGTTGGCATAGCGGAGTCGTTCTTATATGCAGGTAATACTGGGATTTATCGTTGTTTTTGCCAGTGTTCTCGGTGGCTATGTCATGGCGACCGGCAAGGTCATGGCGCTATGGCAGCCACCCGAATTTGTGATTATTCTCGGCGCCGCTGTGGGAGCCATGGTGATTGCAAACCCTTCTTCGGTACTTAAAAACATACTCACCCGCTTGAAAATGACGCTGGGTAAAGGCTATGGCGATGATTACTTTAAGTCCGTCTTGCAATTGATGTATGAGCTGCTCGAAATTGTGCGTAAAGACGGCTTGAAAAAGCTTGATGACCACATCGAAAATCCAGAAAGAAGTGAGATATTTGCCCGCTACCCTCAGATTGCAAACTCTTCAGTGATGCTGCCTTTTATCACCGATAACTTGCGCATGATTGCTATGGGTAAGATGAGCCACTACGACCTAGAGGCGGCCTTTGAGCTGGAGCTAGAGGCGCTGGAAAGCGACTTGATGCGTCCATCGAAAGCGGTGGCTAAAACCGGTGAAGCAATGCCGGGTTTTGGTATCGTTGCGGCGGTACTGGGTATTGTTGTGACCATGCAGAACATTGGCGGTTCGCTGACGCTAATTGGTGTCAAAGTGGCAGCGGCACTGGTGGGTACTTTCTTCGGTGTTCTTATGGCTTACGGGGTATTTGACCCATTAGCGTCGAGCATCGCCAGCATGGTGAAAAAAGAGATGATGGCACTGCGCATGATCTCGACCATTCTTGTGGCACAAGCGCAAGGCAAGCCAACCATTTTGGCCTTGGATGCAGGCCGTCGTCTGCTGTATAGCGAGTACAAGCCTACGTTTTCAGAGATGGAAGAGTGGATGGTGCGAGACTAAGCCATGGCGGATGATAAGAAAAACATCATCATTATTAAGAAACGTCGCCGTGGCGATCACGACGAACACCATGGTGGTGCGTGGAAGGTGGCGTTTGCTGACTTTGCTATCGCCATGATGGCCTTTTTTATGGTGCTTTGGATCATGGAAATCGCCTCAGAAGATGAGCGCGAAGAGATCCAGTACATGCTTCAACAAAGCAGCATGTTCGACAGCATGGATAACCTATTCGACATCCGAAACAGCCCGTTCCCGATTGATTTTGACGGACAAGCGTCGCCGTTTGAAAACCCGATTAACTCTACGCTGACCGGTTCAAATCAGCTTGGCACCTCGTTACATGAAGAAGTGCCTCAAGGGGAGCGCGGCAATAATGCAGGCCGAGGCGACAAGCTGCTTTCCATGATGGAAGGTAAGTACCTTGATACCGCCCAATTGACCGCCATGGCGATTGCTTTAGAAGAGATTGCGGAATCTCTCGGCGCCATGGAAAACATTCATATGGAAATCGTGCCGCAAGGGCTACGCATTCGCATTCAAGACAGCACAAACAAACTGATGTTTGACCGAGGAAGCGTGGTTATGACGCCGTTCTTCGAAGATGTGTTGTATGCGTTGGCCCCTGTGCTTGGGCGTGTTCAAAACCGACTAATTGTCAGCGGTCATACCGACTCCACGCGTTACATCGCAGAAGGTTACTCCAACTGGGAGTTGTCTGGCGATCGCGCATTAAAAGCTCGCCAAGTACTGGTGGCGTCGGGTTTGCCTGAAAGCCATGTTCTTCAAGTGCTGGCGATGGCAGATCGGATGTTGATAGACACAGCTGACCCCAAAAGTGGCAAAAACCGCCGTATCGAGTTTTTGATTTTAACCAAAGAAGCAGATAACCAACTGATTCGTTTGTTTGGCTCCGACCCTCGAGCGCTTGAAACACCGATTAACGATGGCGATGCCGTTAAACAAGCCAAACAATTTGCGCGGGAGAATCAACCCGTTTCCCGTTTAGAAGCGATGACGCAGTAACCGTGACGCCCCTGTAGCCGCGATGACACAGTGACAATGAATAAGTAGCGATGAATAAAATAACCGTAACACCTCAATTTTATAAAGAGTTTGCTTGCACCGGTTCAGCGTGTGAAGACCATTGTTGCCATAGCTGGAACGTGAATATCGACAAAAGCACGTACCAGTTTATGACGCGAAAAAGCGCCTTTAAAGCTAAAGCTGCCGAGGTGATTGAACGTACTCGCGGACAAGCGGCATATGCCAAAATTAAGCTAAACCAGCAAGGTAACTGCCCGTTTCGTATGGAAAGCGGTTTGTGTGAAGTGCATGCCGAACATGGACACACGCGACTGTCGAACACCTGTAAGACCTACCCGCGTCTTGTAAAAGTGCGTGGCAATCAGGTGCAGCACAGTTTGACGCTGTCTTGCCCTGAGGCCGTGCGTAAAGCGTTGCTGAACCCTGACGCCATGTCGTTTGATTCCAAGGTGACTCAAGAGGTGGCATTCAAACCAGCCCCTTACCAACGCCCTGCTCATCACGACGCAGTGCGTGAGTTGTTTGTTCTGTTGCTGTCTGAACAAAGCATGCCACTAGAGCAGCGTTTGTTTACCTTTGGCTTTGCCATCAAGCACCTTTCTCAAGTGCCAGCCGAAGAGCAGACTGACGCGTTCGATCTGGTGATTGCACAGATCCAAGATGGCAGCATTGCGGAGTTTTATGAGGGAATGCCTGCCGTGACGCAACTGCATGCGTCTTACCTGTTAAAAGGCTACAACGCGCTATTTGCACTGAATATTCTTGATAAGAAACCGCTTGTACTCGAGCGTTTAGAAAAGCTGCATGAACGCATGAAAAGTGCGCTTATCGAGGCGGGGGATGACGTTGCCCAGCAGCAAACCGTTCTGGAAGGCGGCTTTGCTGGCAACTACCCACGTTACATGGATGAACGTGCCCATGTTTGGGTGAATTATTTCATTTACCAAATGTATGAATTGGATTTCCCTGCGGACAACATGTACGAGCAATTTAGCCAAATCATCGTGGATTTTTTCTACTTGCGCGGTGCTCTATGCCTATTGGCTGCAGACGCAGCGCTGTCGGACGATGATTTTGTGTTGGTGGTACAAAGCTATCATCGCGCACGTAGTCATGGCGGTAAATTCCCCAAGGTGCTTGAAAACATGAAGGGAAGATTTGATGTTGATTCCGCGATGCTGCCGCTGCTGCTATTGAAAGTGAGTTAGCGCTGGTTTCTTGGACAGTTGTTTGTATAATCCCGCGATTCTGATGAATTGTTGCGTATAAATGCGACTCAGTTCATGTTTTTTATCTGTTGAAGACTTAATTGACGCCAAGATGCCTGCTGACTAAAAATCTGGCTATCTTGCGTTGTAACGAGACACATTCTGTCTTGTGTCTGGGTCTCGGAAAGTGAGTAGTAAAATGTCAATTTCGACCTTAAAAATTGCTGTAGACGATGGCTCTACCAATGTGAAAGTGAGCTGGATTGCGGACAATCAGCTTAAGACGGTAATCTCTCCGAACTCGTTCCGTAAGGATTGGAAGAGTGCTGCTCTGTTGAGAGATAAGAAGGTCTTCAACTACGAGATCGGTACCACCAAGTACACCTATGATGCGACCTCAGATAAAGCGCTGGAAACCACGCACGTTGATTACCAGTATGGCGACCTGAACCTGCTAGCGGTTCATCACGCATTGATGCAAACCGGCATTGAGCCACAGCCTGTGAAGCTTGTAGTTACGCTGCCGATCACTGAGTTCTATAACTCAGAAGACTGCCAACGCAATGAACACAAAATCGAGAAAAAGCGTAACAACTTGATGCGCAGCATTCGCCTAAACAAAGGCGAGCTATTCGACATCGTTGATGTTGAAGTGATGCCTGAAAGCTTGCCAGCGGTGATGTCGACGCTGATGAATTCAGACTGTAATGAATTCACTCGCTCATTGGTCGTGGACTGCGGTGGTACAACGCTAGACATGGGTATTATCGTTGGTGAGTTTGACGATGTGTCTGCGGTTTACGGTAACAACGAAATCGGCGTTTCCATGGTGACAGATGCTGCGCGTAAAGCGTTGGCAGCGGCAGACAGCGATTCAAGCTACTTGGTGTCTAATGAATTGATTAAACGTCGTCACGACTTGTCGTTCGTGAAAGATGTGGTCAACGATGAAAGCCAAATCGAAAAAATCATCAACAAGATCAACACGAAAATTGAAGAGCTTGGTGCGTCAGTGGCGTACGAAGCGAAGAAATTCTCGAAAAACCCAAACCGTGTCTACTTGGTGGGTGGCGGTGCTGCGCTGATTTATCCTGCAATCGCAAAAGCGTATGAAACCTTGGGCGACCGCGTTGTGTTGATTCACGACTCACAATCTGCGCTGGCGCGTGAGCTTTGCATGTACCACTCGGACATGGGCGATGCGGTAGACGTTGCACCAGAGGCACTTGTAGGAGTGGGTGATGAGTAACCAGCATAAGCGGGTTAACTTTTCCATTTACCTCGACCCTGTTAATTCTAACTCTGACCGCTATGCGGTTGGGGTGATGCGTGACTGGGTAAAAGAACGCAAGTTGCTGGTAGCTGACCCCTCTGCGGGTGTTGAGCTTCACCATCGCTTGCACATGCACAAAGATATTTATCTGGCGGGTGTTTTCCTTTACTTGCTCAGCCCTAAGCTGTGTGAGTTCTTGGCCTCTTCGTTGGCGGAAGATACTGTCAATGTGGATATGTTGAAGCATCAGCTACGTCTGTGTGGTTACAACATTGATGCGGCTCCAGCGAGTACAGGGATTGAACCTGACATGCTGCACGCGTTGAAAGACGCGGTGGATACTACGCCAGTGTTGAATATGCTTGGTGATATCACTGACCAGCTTCAGCAAATCATGAGTTCGGAGCGTCAGCGTGAATCAGACGATACTTCGATGTCTCAGTTACCCGAGTTGGACAACACGTTAGCGTGTATCCAAGAGGCGATGAATGGTTTACAGCCTGTCACTGCCAATATGGAAAGCCTGATTGGTTCGGTTGAATCGCTCAAGCAAGAGTTGGCGGCAGAGATGCGTCAACTTAACTTGAAGCGCGAAATCGCGGAGCTGAAAACCCTGTTGACGATGCAAAACTCGATGATTCGAAACTTGTCGTCTGGCAACGTGGTTACGAAGGTGTCAGAGGAAGAAGAGTTGGAGCCAGCAGGCCAAGTGCTGAGCCAGAAGATGGCATCAGTACAGAAGCTGAAATCAAAAGGTTTGTTCTAAAAAAACACCCAGTCATGACTGGGTGTTTTTTTATCTAAATTGCGTTGGCATTATTCGATATTCTGAATTTGCTCGCGCATTTGTTCGATAAGTACTTTCAACTCAACGCCTGATGCGGTGGTTTCAGTGCTGATAGATTTTGACGCCAGTGTGTTCGACTCGCGGTTAAATTCTTGCATCATGAAATCCAAACGTCGGCCACATGCGCCGCCTTTTTTCAGGATTTTATTGGCTTCTGATACATGAGAATCTAGGCGATCAAGCTCTTCAGCAACGTCAGACTTTTGTGCCAGCAGAATGATTTCTTGCTCAACGCGGTTCGCATCTAGCTCAATCTTGGCTTCTTCTAGTTTGGTGATAAGACGTTCACGCTGCCAATTTAGAATTTCAGGCATCTTAGCGCGTACTTTCACGACTTCTGCTGCAATTCCATCAAGGCGCTGCTCGATCAGTGCTTTCATGTTTGCGCCTTCGCTTGCACGTGCGGCAATGAAATCATCGACAGCTTCATCAAAGCCGCTCATGAGGGCTTTATTGATCACGTCCATATCTTGTTCTGGTGTTTCCATCACGCCCGGCCATTGCAGGACTTGGAAAGGACCGATATTGCCTTCACCTGAAGTCTCTTTGACCCACTTGGCGGCGTGAATAACCTGTTTTGCCAACTCTTCGTTGATTTTCAACTCTGTGTTTGCAGAAGCATTGGCTTCAAAGCGCAGGTTACATTCGACTTTGCCGCGAGCAAGGCGCTGGCGGAAACGTTCACGAATGATTGGTTCAAGGCCACGGAACTGCTCTGGCATGCGGATGTAAGTTTCTAGGTAACGTTGGTTTACCGAACGGATTTCCCAAACGGCTGTGCCCCATGTGCCTTTTACTTCGCGGCGGGCGTAGGCAGTCATACTGTGGATCATTGATATTCACTCATTTATCGATGTTGCTCTGATTATACGCAGTTGTTCGCCTTCTTGTTAGTCTGTTCTTATTAACCATGAGAGCAGATGTTGAAGAAAAAAGCGCCGGAGCTAGGTTTGTGTTAGCGCGGCCTAGGTGAAGTCGCTATAATCGCTGGTTAACGAAATTCAGTCGCGCTTACACAACGACTGTACAGCTATAGCACAACTAAAGGTGGAACAATATGCGTCCTAGCGGAAGAGAAGTTGGTCAAATTCGTCCAGTTACCATGACACGTCATTTTACCGCACATGCGGAAGGCTCTGTTCTGGTGGAGTTTGGCGACACGAAAGTTATCTGTACCGCGACCGTTGAAGAAGGCGTGCCACGTTTTCTTAAAGGGAAGGGCCAAGGTTGGATCACTGCTGAATACGGCATGTTGCCACGTGCGACCCACACTCGTAACCGTCGTGAAGCGGCGAACGGTAAGCAAGGCGGTCGCACCATGGAAATCCAGCGTCTGATCGCACGTAGCCTTCGCGCTGCAGTGAACCTTGATCAATTGGGTGATTTCACAATTACCGTTGACTGTGACGTTATTCAAGCTGATGGCGGCACGCGTACTGCGTCTATTTCAGGTGCAAGCGTGGCAATGGCCGATGCACTGAATAAGCTGGTTGCTGAAGGAAAACTGAAAGCGAACCCAATGAAAGGTCACGTTGCTGCTGTGTCTGTCGGTATCTTTGAAGGCACGCCAATTTGCGACCTTGAGTATGTTGAAGATTCTGCCGCTGAAACTGACATGAACGTGGTGATGCTGGAAGATGGCCGCATGATTGAAGTGCAGGGCACCGCAGAAGGCGAACCGTTCACGGCGGAAGAATTGAATGCCATGCTGGCTCTGGCCAATAAGGGCATTGAAGACATCATCGTGATTCAGAAAGCATCGTTAATTGATTGATGAAAGAGCGGCTTCTATTGGAGCCGCTTTTTTTTAACCAAAATACACAAGTAACGGCCAGAAAGCCGAAGAGTGAGTCAGGAGAGAAAATGAAAGCCTATCAGCGTCAGTTCATCGAGTTTGCATTGGAAAAACAAGTTTTGAAATTCGGTGAGTTCACCCTGAAGTCAGGTCGTAAGAGCCCATACTTCTTTAATGCAGGTCTATTTAACACGGGTCGTGATTTGGCGCGTCTTGGTCGTTTCTATGCAGAAGCGCTAGTGGACGCGAACATTGATTATGATTTGTTGTTTGGCCCTGCGTACAAAGGTATTCCTATCGCAACCACCACGGCGGTTGCTTTGGCTGAACACCACGATATTGACACGCCATATTGCTTTAACCGTAAAGAAGCGAAAACCCATGGCGAAGGTGGCAACCTTGTCGGTAGCGTGCTTGAAGGCCGCGTGATGCTTGTTGATGATGTGATCACTGCGGGTACTGCCATTCGTGAATCGATGGAAATCATTCAAGCGAACGGCGCTGATTTGGCGGGTGTATTGGTCGCTATTGACCGTCAAGAGCGCGGTAAAGGTGAGTTGTCGGCCATTCAAGAAGTTGAACGCGACTTTGGTTGTAAAGTGGTGTCTATTGTTAGCTTGGGCGACTTGGTGACTTACCTTGAAGAGCAAGGTGGTAACCCTGAACATCTTGATGCGGTAAAAGCTTACCGCGCTGAATACGGTATCTGACTTTCCTGTGCCACAGAAACGCAAAAGGCTGCATGATGCAGCCTTTTTTAATGCTTTTCGCGACTCAATTAGTCCAGTTGTGCGCTCAATAGCAGCCAGTACTGATCAAAGTCAGCCGTTGGCGGGTATTTGAAGCTCGAACGAACAAAGCGGTTTAAGCTACCTTCTACTTGCCCTAGTAACTGCGCAGCAAGAATAGATTCTTCAACCGGAAAGCCTTTACCTTCACGAAGGCGACGCTCACGAAGTATTTGTCGTAGCTGACTTTCTATTTTTTCAAACAACTGATTAATGCGACCTTGCAGGCGGTCTTGTTCGAACATGAGCGCATGGCCTGTCATGATTCGGGTTAAACCTGGGTTGCGTTCACCAAACACTAAGAGAAGCTGCAACGTCAGACGAAGACGCGTCAGGGTGTCTTTTTCTTCGCTTTGAATTCGGTTGATACGGGTGAACAGTGATTCTTCAATGAATTCAATCAACCCCTCAAACATGCGCGCTTTACTCGGAAAGTGGCGATATAGCGCGGCTTCCGATACACCAACCTGAGCCGCAAGTTTGGCGGTTGTAATCCGTTGACTGCCCTGATTAGACTCCAGCATGTGAGCGAGAGCCTGAAGAATTTCTTCGCGGCGGTTTTGCTTTTTTTGGACAGCCATGAATAGATGTTTCCTTTGTTGTTATCGGGGTCTCGGACCCAAAATCTCGGCTGAAGGGTCTCTATTTTAGCGGTGCGCCATCTGTATTAAAAGGATAATGCACCTTTGGGATTGTCGACGCACATAAGAATGTTAGAAAGCGTGAATAAGACGTTAAAAACGCCGCAGATTGGCGGCGTATCTATGTATTACACACTGAAATTGCTGCTATTTTGTACCAGAGTGTCCAAAACCACCGGCACCACGCTCTGTGGCATCAAAATCTTCAACAATATTGAACTCTGCTTGAACAACAGGGACAAATACCAGTTGCGCAATACGTTCGCCCGGCTCGATAGTGAATGTGGTGTTGCCACGGTTCCAGCAAGAAACCATCAACTGACCTTGATAATCTGAGTCGATAAGGCCCACCAAGTTGCCTAGCACGATGCCGTGTTTATGCCCTAAACCCGAACGCGGCAAAATAGTCGCAGCCAGTGACGGATCGGCGATATGAATCGCGAGGCCCGTTGGCAGTAGTTCGGTTTGCCCCGGCTCCAGTGTTACTGGTGCGTCCAGAATTGCGCGTAAGTCCAACCCTGCAGAACCTTCAGTGGCGTAAGCGGGAAGCGGGAATTCATTGCCGACGCGTGGGTCGAGAATTTTCAGGTCAATTTTTTTCATTTTGTTTTCCAATGATTGTTTTCCACTGAATTTATTTGCTGGCATTAAATAGGGTAGTAATTTCGCTAACCAATTGGTTGCCAATGTCAGTCTTGCTGGCAAGCGGTAACGGTTTATCACCGTTTGGCCAATAAAGGTGCAAGGCATTTTGATCGCTGTTAAAGCCTTGGCCTTCGCGAGACACATCGTTGGCGCAAATGAGATCAAGATTCTTCTTGGCTAATTTACCGCGAGCATATTGTTCCACATCTTGGGTTTCAGCCGCAAAGCCCACGGTGAAAGGGCGTTGTTGAGTCATGGCTGCAACAGCGGCAACAATGTCAGGGTTTTTCACCAACGCGATGCTCATTTCATCATGACCATCTGTTTTCTTCATTTTCTGCTCAGCGACATGAGCAGGTCTGAAATCCGCCACGGCGGCACAGGCAATGAATATTTGATGTGACCCCGCATGTTGTTGAACAGCGTCGTACATATCTTCTGCACTTTGCACATCGACACGTGAGACGTTAGCAGGCGTTGGCAAGTTCACTGGACCGCTCACGAGTGTCACCGTTGCCCCGCGCTTCGCCGCCGCTTGTGCAATGGCGTATCCCATTTTGCCGGAGCTGTGATTGCTTAGGTAACGGACAGGGTCAATGGCTTCGCGTGTTGGTCCTGCAGTAATCAAAAAAGACGTACCCGTCAGATCGCCCTCAGAGAAATGGTCTTCTACCAATGCCACCAATTGAAGTGGCTCTAGCATTCTGCCTGGGCCAACATCGCCACACGCTTGCTCACCACTCGCAGGCCCCCAGATTGGATAGTCCCGGCGTTTAAGCGTCGCGAGGTTTTCTTGGGTCGCGACAGCGCGATACATCTGCTGATTCATCGCGGGTGCAATCGCAACGGGGGCATCGGTTGCAAGGCAAAGTGTGGTGAGTAAGTCGTTCCCCATGCCAGCAGTGACGCGAGCGATTAAATCTGCTGTTGCTGGTGCCAGAACCACTAAGTCTGCCCACTTGGCAATTTCGATGTGTCCCATCGATGCTTCTGCGGCTGGGTCGAGCAAACTATCAGCCACAGGGTGACCGGACACGGCTTGCATGGTGAGAGGGGTGATGAATTCTTTTGCTGCGTGCGTCATGACAACACGGACATCTGCACCACGTTCAATGAGGCGGCGAGTAAGATCTGCACATTTATACGCGGCAATACCACCGCCTATGCCTAACACGATGCGTTTTCCTGTTAGGGATTGGGTAATTTTCTGAACCATAACCAAGTAAGCCTACGAAGTAATTAAGAGAAAGATAACATAAAAGACCGCCTAATCACGTGTTGTACTCAGAGGATTGTGAAAGCAGAGGTACCACAAATTGAAATGTAATAAAGAAGCTACTCATAAAATGTCTTACACGCATTAATCGCACGCTGATAAGCGATGGGTTGCTTAAAAGTACGTCAGGGATGAGGCTGCCTTTTTAATTGTGAGGCTTGGTCATGTCATTGAAGGATTTGCCGCAAGATTGCCGTCCGAGAGAAAAATTATTGGCCAAAGGGCCTGAGTCATTAACGAACGCGGAATTGTTGGCCATTTTTCTTCGTACTGGCGTATCAGGCATGAATGCGATTGAACTGGCAGGTTATCTGCTGGAGGATTTTGGCTCTTTGCGGAAGCTAATGCAGTCAGACTTAGCGCAATTTAGCCAAAGAAAAGGGTTGGGATCGGCAAAATATGCACAAATGCAGGCGGTTTTGGAGCTGAGTAAGCGACATTTTAAAGAAATTATGTCTTATGAAGATGCGCTAACGAGCCCCTCTCATACGGCGAGATATCTCTCTGCACAATTGCGTGACAGACCCCGAGAAGCCTTTCTGGTCCTGTATTTAGATAACCAAAATCGACCTATTTCAGATGAGATTCTTTTCGAAGGAACCATCAATGCAGCAGGGGTCTATCCACGAGAAGTTGTGCGTCGTGCGCTGGAAGTGCATGCAAATGCGGTGATTTTGGCTCATAATCACCCATCTGGTATTGCCGAACCAAGTCCTGCCGACCGTCATATAACATCACGCATTGCGGATGCTTTGTCGTTAGTGGATATCAGGCTGCTCGATCACATGGTGATAGGCGATGGAGAAGTTGTCTCCTTTGCTGAACGCGGCTGGATATAAGCTTTTCAGGTAAAAGCTGCTAAAAAACGATCAAATAAATGACAAAAGGATCTGCTCGGGACTTGAGCAATGCAAATACAGTTAGTATAATGCGCCACCTTTGATAGCCTTGACCTAGAGCCTGACCTTGTTTGCAGGACTGGTGGACAAGGTTGATATCGAGCTGAAACGATTTGGAGAGACATTCATGTCACGAGTATGCCAAGTAACTGGCAAGCGTCCTGTAACGGGTAACAACCGTTCGCACGCACGTAACGCCACCAAGCGTCGTTTTCTGCCGAACCTGCAAACTCATCGTTTCTGGGTAGAAAGCGAAAACCGCTTCGTTAAACTGCGTCTTACCCCTAAAGGTATGCGCATCATCGACAAGAAAGGCATTGATGCTGTTCTTACAGACATCCGCGCCCGTGGTGAGAACGTTTAAGAGGATTTAAAGAATGGCTAAAGGCATTCGTGAGAAGATCCGTCTAGTATCATCTGCTGGTACAGGCCACTTCTACACTACTGATAAAAACAAACGTAACATGCCGGGCAAATTTGAGATCAAGAAATTTGATCCAGTTGTTCGTCAACACGTTATGTACAAAGAAGCTAAAATCAAGTAATTGGTTTTTTGCTTTGCTAAAAAAAACTCAGCTTAGGCTGGGTTTTTTTATACCTGTAATTTGAGACATTCATCTGCAGGTTGCTTGGGCATATCACTGTAAATCAGTCACTTCCACATATACACTTTAGTCATGTCCAATCGCTGTGAGCGCACTATGGCAAAACCATCCCGTCGTACTTTTAACAATTTCCTGATCATCGGCATTCTTTTCTTTTTTATGATGATGCATTTGCCCGATTATATTCGCACTAAACTGGCGGAAGGTGAGCAAAGTCAGCATGTTGAACAGGTACTGCCCGAAGGTGTGATTGCTTTAATGCCGGATGATGTGTCGGTACTTTCTCTTAAGTTCCCAACGTTTACGCTAACTAACGGCACACCTTGGCAAACAGATAAGCGATTGGATGTTTCAGCTACCGAATTGGCCAATCGCTGGTTAAATCTATCCGGTACAGAAATCGATACCGAAACCTACAACAAGCTTAAGCCGAGTTTGCGCTCTCTTGCCACGCTAGTGGTCGACCGTGATCAGCACATGGAGCCTTTGCGCTTAACCTATTACCAACTTCCTCAATTTTGGCTCATCCAAAATTGGGAAAACCGTTGGCTTGCGGTGTCGGTTGATCAACACTACCTGTTCCCATTCGACAGCCAGAATCAATAACATGCCAGAATTACCGGAAGTTGAAGTCAGCCGCATGGGGATAAGGCCGCATGCGGAAGGCCAAACGGTCACCAAAATTGAAGTGCGACAACCTAAGCTGCGGTGGTTAGTGCCAGAAGAGTTACATGACATGGAAGGTCAGGTAATTCGTAGCGTTTCGCGTCGCGCTAAGTACCTGATTTTGGAAACGGACGTGGGCTACGCACTGGTGCATTTGGGCATGTCAGGCAGCTTACGGGTTATCCCTGAAGGCGTACCGCCGGCAAAGCATGATCATGTCGATTTGCACTTAAGCTCGGGTGAGATGATCCGCTACAACGATCCGCGTCGTTTTGGTGCTTGGCTCTGGCAACCGAATGATGGCTCAGACCACCCTGTATTGGGGAAATTAGGACCTGAGCCTCTAACCGATGATTTCACGGGTGAGTACCTGTTTGAGCGAAGCCGAAACAAGCGCACGCCTATCAAGCAATTCATTATGGATAATGCGGTGGTGGTGGGTGTGGGTAACATTTACGCCAATGAATCACTGTTTATGTCTCGCATTCACCCACAACGCCAAGCCGGTCAGCTAAACCAAGAAGAAGCGAGTCGCTTTGTGGCGGACATTAAGTTGGTGCTAGCGACGGCGATTGAGCAAGGCGGCACAACGCTAAAAGATTTTAAGCAGGCAGATGGTAAGCCGGGGTATTTTGCACAAGAACTTCAAGTGTATGGCAACCAAGGAAAGCCTTGCCCAGTGTGTGGTACTGAACTTGAAAGCGTGAAGCTTGGACAGAGAAACACGGTGTTTTGCCCCGACTGTCAGGTTTAATCAGACAACGCCGAGAAAGCGCATCAAAAAGCCCGCTGCGATAGCGGGTTTTTTTGTGTTTGTTAGCGTTAGCTTATTCCGGCTTTTTGAGCACCGTTTGCATCGCTTTCAGTACCGATGGGTGCACAAAGCCACTGGTGTCTCCACCGTGTAGGGCGACTTCTTTAACCAATGTTGAAGAGATAAATGAATTTTCTTCAGAGGGCGTCAGAAAAACGCTTTCTAGCTCAGGCATCAAACGGCGATTCATGTTGGCGAGCTGGAATTCGTATTCAAAATCCGACACGGCACGTAGACCACGAACCAAAATATTGGCCTGATACTGTTTGGCGAAATCGACCAGTAAGCCAGAAAACCCCACTACCGTGACGTTATCGAGGTGTTTTGTCACTTCTTTGGCAAAGGCGACACGTGCTTCAAGCTCAAACAAGGGTTTTTTGCTTGGGCTTGCTGCAATTCCCACGATGACTTCATCAAACATGGACGCGGCACGGCTAACGATTTCGGTGTGACCGTTGGTGATTGGATCAAAGGTGCCTGGGTATATAACCCGAGTCAGGGATTTCTTGCTCACAGATTTTTCCTGCCATCTTTTATACTGGCGACATGCTACCAAAATATCATGTGTTTTTGGTGAACATAATACGCAAGCGCATCGAAAATAATGTTCTGCCCTCTAGCCTACTACCTCGCTATGGCTTAATCAGTACTATTCGGTATGATCGGTATTAAGAACCGTAAACTAGGGCACAAAATGAAAAAAATCCTTGTCATTCGCAACGATAAAATCGGTGACTTCATGTTGGCGTGGCCTGCTTTTGCCATGTTGAAGCAATCGCAGCCAGATGCTGAAATCACTGCACTGGTACCGTCATACACCAAAGCGCTTGCGGAGTTGTGCCCATCAATTGATAAGGTTTTGGTAGATTGTGGGAAAGGGTCGGACACATTGAGTAAGAAAGCGCTGATGACCGAGATTAAAGCGCAACAGTTTGATGCCTCAATCTGTTTATTTTCAGATAGCTACAATGCGGGTTTGGTTTGGAAAGCGGGCATTCCGTTTCGTTTAGCGCCGGCAACGAAAATTTCTCAGCTCCTTTATAATCACCGCATTAAGCAACGCCGATCCAAATCGGCAAAACCTGAGTATGAATACAACCTCGATTTGGTGCGTGCTTTCTTGGCGAAACAAGGCATCAAGGCGGTTGAACCCGTTGCGCCTTATTTAGCGTTTGGCGCTGATACGCTTCAAGCTCAGCGCCAAAAGCTGACGACCTTGCTCTCGCTAGAATCAGATAAACCTTGGCTATTTGTTCATGCTGGCAGTGGTGGTTCGGCGAATAACTTATCGCTTGAGCAGTACGCGGCGCTGGTATCAGGTATCGTTCAACAGGTTGCTATGGATGTAGTGTTAACAGCAGGGCCGGGTGAAGAAGAAAAAGCGGCAGAGCTGAAAGCGTTGTTGGCACAAGGTGATGTGAAGTCGGTAATTTACGATAAGAATGATGGTTTACAAGATTTTACGTGTTCAATTGCCTGCGCAAGTGCCTTCATCGCGGGCTCAACCGGGCCGTTGCATATAGCGGCAACGGTGGATGTGCCGACGATTGGCTTTTTCCCTGCTAAACGCAGCGCAACGCCATTGAGATGGCAACCTATCAACAGTAACGGCCGCCACCTTGCCTTTGCCCCGCCTGCAGACAAAAACAAAGACGTGGCGGCAGACATGTCGAAAATCGACGTTGATAGCATCCTGCCTGACGCCTTAGCCTTTCTGCAGCGCGTGCTCTAAGTTTACTGTGCGCGGCTGTCGTTTTCTCTGATCCAAAGGTCGGCGTATTTCACGAACGTTGAGTGCGCCGAGAGCACGGCAATCAAGAAGCCTTGTTTACCATCGAGAAATCCACGCTTTAATAGATACATCTTCAAAAAGCAGCCAATCGCGTGAGTGACACCTTGCCCGATGCTGCTTTTCTTCCCTCGCGCCTGACGACCATCTGCCCATGATTTTGCATAGAATGCGGATTTCACAAGGTACTGGTGCAGGTCGCGGTATGAGTAGTGCAGCATGTCGCCGCTCAAGGTTTGTTTCTGACTGCCTTCTGGCTCAATGATTTTTTCGTGAACCAAGGCATCGTTGTAGCCGGTGAACTCGCGAGGGTATAAGCGAACGATTTTATCGTACCAGCCAGAGTGCTTAAGAAAGCGGCCAAATACCCATGTGGTGCGACGGAGCACGAACAGGGTTCTCTCAGGCGGATTTTCTAATACTGTCAGAATGCTGTTTTTCAACGCATCAGTAATGACTTCATCCGCATCAATCGCAAGCACCCAATCTTTGGTTGCATGGCTTTGCGCCAATTGTTTTTGTTTACCAAAGCCCGGCCATTCGGCATTCACAAAGACTTTCGCGCCTGCTTGCTCAGCGATGGCGACGGTATTGTCTGTGCTGCCAGAATCCACCACGATGATTTCATCGACCCAATCTAAGGATGCCAAACACTCTGGCAGGATCTGTTCTTCATTTTTGGTGATGATGATTGCGCTGATTGAGGCGCGTGTTTGATTCTGGCTCATGAGCCGATTTCCTCTTTTTGGATGACTTCATCAAAACGCGAGATCACCTCATCAATGGTTATTCTTTGCATAGCGGTATCGTCTTTCACGCGTGTTCGCCAAGACACTTCATTCGCTGATTTGCCTGTTTCGGCTTCAATCGCCTCTGCATATACGCTCACGACATAGTGTCGCCAGTTGTAAGGCCCTGTTCGTGCGGGATTGTGGTGCGCGTATAAACCAATAACGGGTGTATCCACGGCATTGGCAAGGTGCGCTGGGCCGCTATCAGGTGCCAAGACTAAATCGGCTTCCTGCTCAAGTGCGAGCAATTGTAGAAGCGTTGTTTTACCAATTAGGTTTTTTACAGGACGGGAGAGTTGGCTCTCGATAGCTTGACCGAGCTCAATCTCAATCTTGCCAGGGCCACCCGCTAAGATTACATCGAACCCTTCGTCGAGTGCATGCTCAATCACGCCCGCGTAACCTTCTGCGGTCCAGTTTTTAAAGGCTTTGCTCGCAGCGGGTGCAACCACCAAGGTCGGCTTCGTGGATAACTGATCTTTTGCCCAGACGACGTCTTTTTCGGATAGCGGCAATGCCCATGTTGGCGTTTGAGGCTTCAAGCCTAGTGCTTCAGTGAAGGCCATGAAACCGTCTAGCACATGCGGTGATGCTGGCGATGGCACTTTTACATTGGTAAACCACTGCTGCAAATCACTGGCTCGGGTCTTATCAAACCCCAGCGTGTACTTAGCCTTGATCCCGATAGACAACATGCTCGCTCTGATCGCGCTTTGCATATGAAGCAGCGCATCGAAGCGTTGGCCTTTCAGTGCTTTCCATACCGCTTGCATCCCTTTAAAGCCTTGCTTCTTATCAAAAGCAATCACGGTGACATCGGGTAACAACGGTGTAAGAAGGGCGGCTTCGGCTTTCCCTGCTATCCATGTCAGTTGTGTTTCTGGCCATTGCTGGCGAATGGCTTGAACGGCAGCGATGGCATTGCAAACATCGCCAATCGCTGAAAGGCGCAAAATGCAGAGAGACTGTGGTGGGGCAGAAAATAAGGCCATGAGAATGCTTATAGGGTTTTGATGGTTGAAATTATGCAGTTGCCGATCAGCAATGTAAAATGCAACTGCATCGTATCTGTCAGTAATGCTTGAGATACTGAGAAGATAAGACATATTTGAAGGAGCTTGCGTGGATCAGTTAGTCGACAACAACACCCGTATTTGGTTTGACGCGTCATTGTTACGTGAAGATCCTGCGCAATGTTTTGATGTTGAATTCTGGCAGCAGAAAGAGGCAATCATCGGCTCTGCAACGGGGCGTGGCACGACGTGGTTTGTGCAAACTGAGGTGTTGCCTGCTGCGCTTCGTCACTATCGCCGCGGTGGTTTGTTCGGGAAATTGGTTCGTGACAGTTATGCGTTCACGGGGTGGGGAAACACTCGCTCGGCACAAGAGTTTCAGTTACTCACCTATCTGCGTGAAAATGGCATATCAGTACCGCGCCCTATCGCAGCGCGTGCGATTCGAGATGGGCTGACCTACCAAGCGGATTTGCTGGTGGAAAAAATCGATGATGCCAAAGATCTGGTCGATATCTTGATGGAAGCCCCGCTCGACGCTTCCCATTACCTCCGGATTGGCGTCATGGTGAGAAAGCTTCATGATGCTGGGGTGTGTCACACTGATCTCAATATCCACAATATTTTGCTCGATGCCACAGGCACGTGCTGGTTAATTGATTTTGATAAATGTGGGAAAAAGGGGGGGGATAGCTGGAAAGCATCTAATCTCAGCCGCTTGCTTCGCTCATTTCGAAAAGAGCTGAACAAGCGACACATCCAGTGGCAGGAATCAGATTGGGATGCTTTGTTGCTGGGTTATCAAGAGCAAGCAGTTAGATAATCTGGGATCTGCAAATTATTAGTTATTGCTTCTCGGCATCAATCCACGGTGCTATCGCTTCAAGTGTTTTAGCGACCGCGCCACGGTTTCTCTCCACCACATTCAGCGCGGTTTCTCCTGCTTGTTGGCATTTCTCTGGGTTGTTCATGAAACCCAATAGCGCATTGGCAATGTCTGAGGGTGCTTCTTGCACCTCACAAGCGCCGGCTTCAATCAACTGATCGCCAATGACCTGAAAATTAAAGTAGCTTGGGCCTGTGATTTGAGGCTTCCCAAGGGAAGCGGGCTCCAGCAAGTTGTGCCCACCGAGCTTATCACCCATCAAACTTCCCGCCATAAATGTCACGGTCGATGTGGCAAGCAAGGTCATCATCTCTCCCATGGTGTCGCCTAAATACACCTGCGTATTGTCATCAATAGGTTGTGACTGACTACGACGTGACAGTGAAAATCCTTTTTGTTCAGCCAGTGCAGCAACGTCGCCGAAGCGTTCAGGGTGGCGTGGCACCAGCACCATCAACGCATCAGGCTGTTCGGCCAATAGCGCTTGATGAGCTTCAAGCAGAATCTCATCTTCGCCGGGGTGAGTACTGGCAGCCACCCACACTGGTCGTTGTTTGATTTCTTGCTTCAGCGCAACGACGGCCTCGCTCGTGTTATCAAATTCAGGTAAATCAAATTTCACAGAGCCTGATACGGAAACGCGCTTTGAATTGACGCCAAGTTGAACGAAACGATCTGCATCGTCTTGGAACTGGCAAAGAATGTGGTCAATATTTTTTGAAAGCAGATTGAACATCGGTTGCACGCGCTGATACCCGCGCATCGACTTTTCCGAAAGGCGAGCATTCATCACGATGATCGGAATTCCGGCTTTTTTTACCGACGTTAACGTATTCGGCCAAAGCTCGGTTTCCATGATCAACATGGTTTGAGGTTTTACGCGCTTTAAAAAGCCATTCACGGCGAAGGAAAAGTCGATCGGCATGTATCTGTGTTCCACGCCATCGCCAAGCTTGCTTGCAATCGCAGCACCTGTTGTCGTGGTGGTGGTGACGAGTATCGAAGCGTCTGGATATGTCTTGCGAAGCGCCAGAATAATCGGTTTTGCGGCAATCACTTCACCGACGGAAACAGCATGAATCCAAATTGGACGTTGGCCTACAAGTGCTGGCGTTTTTCCAAAATGCTCAACCCAGCGCTTACCAACACGAGGTTTCCCATCTTTGGCGCGATAGAGACCCAGAAGAAGAAAAGGGGCAGCGATGAAAAGTAAAAGGGTATAAAGAAGGCGCACACGAAAACCTTGTTTGGAAAACCTGAGGCTAGTTTACAACAAAGGGCTCGAAATCGAGCCCTTTAGCGGAACAATAGCCTATTTCGATAGCCCTTCATCTATCAAGTATTGCTCCACTTGCCCGACGTAGTCGACTTTATACGAGTATTTGTCACTGTCATGCGCGGCAACAAGGTTAACGAGAAGAAAGAAGCCAGCCAAAGCGATGAGGCCTTTATTGAAACGAGTGGGCATTGAGATTCGCCATGTTTCTGCTGACACCATGATGGGGATGAGAGCCAGTGGGAATGTAAGGATCAGATGCCAATATGAAAAGGTAATGGGGGATAGCATGGCGTTGATGATGATGGCCAATACCGTCGCGCCTGCAAACAAGAGCAGCCAATGTGTGTCATCTGCAATCGGCTTGTCGCGTTTAATTATGGGCTTGATGCTCTTCCATGCACGCCAGTTTACTTTTGCGGAGATCACCACGGTTGTCGCGCCTACCACATAAAGTAGTGCCTGCCAGCAATACTGAATAGTCATCTGTAGCCAACTGATGGTGGTGATCCAGTCAAAACTGACATCCGTGATCAGCCGATTTGAAAACATCGTAGAGCCGTAGCGAACCCAATAGAACACTGCTTTAATTACTGGGTAAACATGAACCGCACCATAGCCGATGTAACGATCACTTTCTCGACTGATACTCTCGTTAACCATGTATTCCTGAAAATAGGGAATAAGGGATGCGAGAACAACCATGCCACCAATCATGACACCCGCCCAATTAGGATGTGCCATTTTACGGTAAAGAAGATAGCAAGAGATGACAGCCAATACTGGCCAAGAGTAATGGAACTGCATCGCGCCGCCAATTGCCAATACATGGAGAAAGCTAAACGCGAAGGAAGATTGCTCTCGAAGTTTAAATGCTGACCAAAAATGCAATGCCGTAAAAAAACACAAATAGGCAGGGTTGTAGAGCAAGCTGTCGTACAAAAGCCATGGGTTCAACCAATAGGCGACCATGAATAGAAAGCGGACCGGTTGGCTGAAGACAGATTTCACTACGGCATCAAGCAAAAAGAATGAGATGACTCGTAGCACGATAATGGTGAGCATCGGTGCCCAAGGGTTATCCCATAACAAGAGTGGAGCCCCGACAATCCAAGCGGATAACGATCCAGGTACATTGCCCACAGCACTAGCAGCGTTGCCAAATGCCAGCCAGACATTTTGATAAGCGCCTAGGTAGCCCTTATAGAGCATTTGGGTTTGGTCGCCAGTAAGGATTTGATTACTCGCGTACAATATGGCGAGCATTAAGCCTAAGTAGAATCCAGCACGTTGAAGTGAGGGCGCAAAGCGAGTGAAAAAGTCAGGTGTCATGAAGTATCCGTGCAACCTAGTTTGTTGAGGAGTCTGTTTCTCTATATGTCCAAAATCGGTGAATAACGTAAGTCACCAGGGGGATCATAAACACAACCAGCAAGACGCGTAGATAGCTGTTGGTATCATTGAACAGTTCACTGATCAGTTGTGAGATCACTAACGCAGAGAATTGAACTGCAAAGAAGCGTATTGCATTTTTACGTGACAATGATTGTTTAAACACAAACAGTGATTGTACGAAATACGAAAAACCAAATGCGACAAGGAATCCAAAGAGATTTGCGGTTAGTACATTAGCGGCAAAAAAATGTAGCAACCAGAAGGCAATAGCGACATGTATCAGTGTCGCTATTCCACCGGTTAAGCCGAAACGTATAATCCGGTATTGAAAAAGCTTTTTCGCGATTGGGTGCACTATCGACGGTCACTCTCGGGTGTTTTTGAATCACTATCGAGGATATATACAGGTCTTCGTTTGGATTCCATGTACAGTCGTCCGATGTACTCCCCCATGACGCCCAGTCCAATTAACTGTATGCCACCAAAGAAAAGAACAATAGTAAGTAGCGATGCATAACCCGGGATATCGACACCAAAAACTAAGGTTTTTATGATGA
Organism: Enterovibrio gelatinilyticus; assembly: GCF_028683095.1. Classification (GTDB taxonomy): domain Bacteria; phylum Pseudomonadota; class Gammaproteobacteria; order Enterobacterales; family Vibrionaceae; genus Enterovibrio; species Enterovibrio gelatinilyticus. The sequence goes on from NZ_JAJUBC010000010.1 coordinate 127,810, forward strand.
TAGATGCACCCAGTATAAATGCGATAGCCGAGAATATAACACCAAGGTAGAGCCAAACACGTAAGGGCGCAGTACTAAAACTGGTTATCCCTTCCAAGGCAAAATTCCACAGTCGCCAACCGTTAAAACTGCTTTCTCCGGCTGCGCGAGGTTGACGTGCATACTCAACCACTGAGGTTTTGAAGCCTACCCAAGAAAAGATCCCTTTCATGAATCGCTGGTTTTCTGGTAACAGTTGAATAGCCTGAACGACCCGACGGGTGATGAGCCTAAAGTCTCCTACATTGTCAGGAATTTCGACGTCAGCAATGCTGTTGTGAAATTTGTAGAATAAATTGGCGGTGATTTTTTTTGCCAGTGTATCGCTGCTTCTGTCGATGCGCTTGGCGACAACAACGTCATAGCCTTTTTGCCACTCTCTAATAAAGTCATGGATGAGCTCAGGCGGGTCTTGCATGTCGGCATCAATAGGGATGATGACGTCACCTTCGGCATGTTCAAGGCCTGCGGTCAGTGCCGCTTCCTTGCCAAAGTTACGTGAAAGGTTAAGCACGCGAATGTGCTTATCTTTTTCAGCCAGAGCATAGAGCACGGTGAGTGTGTCGTCTCGACTTCCATCGTTAACAAATAACAGCTCGTAGCTGAAATTTGTTTCTCCTAATATCTCCGTGATTTTATCTGTGAAGGTGTGGATAACCTCCTGCTCGTTAAAGCAGGGGCATACGATGGAAATAACTGGCTTGGTCATTGAATTCCTCATCCATGTGTCAGTGAACCCATCCGTTAATGCATTCTAACTACCGAAATTGATAAGACTTTTATTGAGTACGTCCTTTATAGTATTGCACTTCTTTTGGTGGGAACACGCGGTCGAGCAATTTATTTACTTTACCTTTAATGCTTTTTTCTTTGTAGACAGTCGGCAGCGTGCTTAGCTCCAACGTTTGTACTCGAGCTAAATCTTCTTCAAACGATGACCCTGACAATGTTGAAAACATAAAAAAGTCGACGATTTTTGCATTCCAATCCGGCTTGTTGCCCCAGTAGTGACCGATTTGATTTTCTGCGGCGGTTAAGATCGAGGAGTGTTTGAGGGCGACAGAAAAAGCGAACTGTTCTACTAAACGTCTAGGGCAATCTGTTTTACAGATTTCATCACATATATCGATGGCAAGCGAAATCGTCTGTTTGGCATGACTACGATGAAGTGCAATGACGCCAGCATTCCACATTTCAGTGTCTTCATTGATGGTGACGCCAGCAAAGGTCTTTCCTTGAAGGGATTTCCACATGTTTCGTGGAGTTTTACTTGTCATCCCACAGAGTTTTCCTTCATTTTCATGCATGAAAGATTGCCCTTTGCTTAGTCCGTTAGCAATGACGTCCATATTCCGCACATAGAAGGTATCTGAGTCAACATAAAGAATGTCTTGCTCGGGGTTACGCAGTGCTGCGGCTTCAATGGCTTTCATTTTTATGCGCCAAAAAAAGTCATCACTTCCACGCCATTCATTCATGATGTTTTGGTCAATCTCGATAACATCAACACTGTCGCCAAAATACTCATAGTATTTTGGGCGATCAGTAACAACACAAACCTTAGAGATAAGGTCACTTTTCAAATAAGTGAGAATGGCAAAAGAAGCTTGATAGTGGTTTTCTAAGCGGTCGCCAAAAGTAAGAAGCGTTAAAATCATTCCGTTTATCCGTAAGTTAACCAACCGCAGAAATAGCGAAGAATGAAAGTACCGCCAAGAAATCAGTTACTTTCATTCATCGTGTTATTTTTCTGCTGTATATGCAGTTGAGATAGTATGAACTATTTGCTCATTGGTAGGAACGGCGCAAGACGCATTCATGACGATATGGTGAATAGGCTCATATCTTGGTGTATATCGGAATGGAACTGTGGCATAGAAAATACCGACAGTGGGTGTGTGCGTTGATATTGCAACGTTTCTTACACCCGTATCCGGCGCTACAACCAGCTGGGCTTTTGCGCAGAATGTGAGTAATTCCTCCAGAGGGATGCATGGCTGGATTGCAAAATTATCGTAGGTCGTTAGGTGTGAAAGAAAGTCACCTTTTTCTGACTCATTGACGCCCTCAAGAAAAACATGCTTAACCTCAGGAAAGGTCTTCACGGCCATTTCCATTAGCGCGATAACCTGATCGTTTTTTAGCACCTTTCTTGGTTGGGATGCGCCATTAAAGTAAACGAAGTAAGGTTGTTCTGAACTGACGAGCTCCGCGTGATCGGGATAACCAAAGTCGAGGCGTTGTGCAGGAATATGGCCAAGTAAGCGCAGCATATCTAGCATCGTTTCGACTTCTGGCTGGAGATCAGAGCGAAATACCGCAGCATTGTATAGTGTGCCTTTGAGCCAAGACTTGTAAGGAAAACCAATCTTTAATTTGGCTTTGTTGAGAATGTTTACCCAGTAAGAGCGGTTAGTTCCCGCCAAATCAAAAATGACATCCTGATCGCCCACTTCGCGAAAGTTATTCATTTTATCGCCGAATGACACTTCCCCTTTACGATCTCTGCCGTGCAGAACGACGGTGCGATCTGCAAGATCGGAAGGCATTCCATATTGATAGGTAGAAAGAGCGACTAACGTAATTTCCGCATTGGGGAAGAACTTGCGCGCTTCGATCAAGAACGGTCGAGTGATAACTTGATCACCTAAAGCCGCATGTCTAATGACCGCAATTTTTTTGACCTTATTTGGGTCAAATTCATTATTCAAGTAGTGCTTGGCTGCTTTGGATGCGTAAGCGCCTTTTTCAAAGCATGCGTATTTTGATGAAATCTTTGGTTGATTAAATTTCATTGTCTTTCCATCGCGGCGTAGAGATTAAGTCGTGGTATGCGCTAAGTACTTGCTGTGGCATTAGCTTATTGAGGCAATCTAAATGTCCAAGTGGGCATTCTCGTTTGAAGCACGGGCGGCATTTGATGTCGGTGTTAACAATTCTCACTTTATCTGAAAGCGGAGGAGTGTACATGGGGGAGCTTGAGCCATATATCGCTACAATATTGCTGTTGACGGCAGCAGCCACATGCATGAGTCCTGAATCGTTTGAAAACACAGTGTGGCAAGCCGCAAGCAGATCCACCGCATCTACCAATGAAGTCTCTCCGGCTAAATCAAAGCACATTGATTTTTGATGCTCTGAAAGAGCACTAACAATGCTTTCTGTGACTGCTTTGTCTTTGGGACCACCGAATAGACATACTTGGTTGCCTTCGGCGATCAATTGTTTGGCGATGTAGGCATAGTGCTGTTCGGGCCAGCGTTTTGCTGGGCCAAACTCAGCACCAGGGCAGAGGCCAATAATGGGCGAGTGAGAGGCTATACCGAATCGCTGTAGACAGGCAGCTTGATTCTCTTTGTCAACGTTGAGTGCTGGGTTTGATACGCTCTCGATGTCAACTTCCGATAGCATCGCCTGTTTTGTATGTGCGAGAGCAACATAGCGCTCTACCATGTATTGGAAGACTTTTCTGTCTGGTCTTAAATCGTTGAGCAGACCAAATCGAAGTTCTCCTTTCCATCCCGTTCGTTTAGGGATTTTAGCAAATAGCGGGATCAGTGCCGATTTGGCGGAGTTAGGTAACACATAGGCATGATCATAATGTTCTTCACGTAATGATTTGCCCAAGTTCCAACGTTCTGAGAGATTAAACTGACCGTGTCCGACCGGCATTTCAATTGCGTGGTGAATTTCAGGCATACGCTCAATAATGGGTTTGCACCAAGCAGGTGCGAGCACATCAATCAACGCATCGGGATGATGGTCTTTTAAGCGTTTGTAGAGGCTTTGGGACATGACCATGTCGCCTACCCAAGATGGGCCAATTATGAGTATTTTCATGGTTAGTACGTTAACTTCTCATCCCAACAAATGTCAGATTTAATGATTTTAGCTGGGTTACCGGCAGCAATACTGTTTGTGGGAACGTCATGAGTGACTACCGCATTGATTCCAACGACTGAATGATCACCAATATCATTGCCCTTGAGGACAACTGCGCCATCAGCCAACCACACATGTGAGCCTATCGTAATGCTCTTTGCTGGATTGATGCGTTCATTTGCGCAGAGAATGTCATGCCCGTCGCTGGTCATCACTTTGACGTTTCGCGAGAACATACAGTTTTCACCGATAGTGAGTGTCGTGCCATTTTCACGCGCCGAAAGGTAACAGCCCTCTCCAATCACAGAGTGTTTTCCGACAGTGAGGCTGCAGTTGTTGCCATTGATTTCGATATGCACGCCTTTTAGGTTCGCACCATCGTCAATCATTAACTTATTGCCCGTGCCTTTTATCGAAATATGGCACTGTCGGATCCGTGTTGCGGAGGCAACATTGATCGTGTTGCCATTTTTGACTTTCACTTTATTGCGAAGAGTGAAAAGGAGACGATTTAATAGGCCACCTTGTCGGGATGTATTCACGTTAGGTGACCTCTTAATATAGCTGACTACCATCCGGTCTTGATCTGAGCAGATTCATGATCCACATATACTGGCCGGGGTCGGATTCCAAAAACTGTTCAATACGTTTGTTCATCATGCGCGCGTCGGCTTCTTCGCTACCTGTTGGGAACGGTGCGAGTGGTGGTTGCACAATGACTTCAAAATTACCGGTTTCGCGGTTGTATACAGGCATTAGCGGCACGATTTTCGCTCGGCTGAGTTTTGCCAGTTTACCGAGGCCTGAAAGTGTCGCCTTTTGTGTACCAAAAAGAGGCACGAAGACACTGTATTCAGGGCCGTGATCTTCATCTGGCAAGTAATAGCCTAAGAACCCTTCACGTACGGATTTGATAAAAGGTTTCACGCCATCACCGCGCTCGTGGGTGCGACCGCCGTACTTGAGACGTTGCACATTCATCAACCAATCCACGACTCGATTTTTTTGCTTTTTCACCATAGCTGCGACAGGTAAGCCACGCGATGCGAGTTGCACGGCAGGGTAGTCAATTGCCCAACTGTGCGGCACGAGTAGAATGACCTTTTCACCGTTCTCGACGAGCTCGGTGAGGATTTCCTCGTTACGAAAAAGCGTACGTTTTTCCAAATAGCGTTTGCTGCGCATCATGATGGTGGCAAAGCCAAGCATCACGCATCCTGCATTAATATAGCTTTGTTCAAGAATGGCGAAACGCTCTTCTTCTGTTTTTTCTGGAAAACATTCTTGAAGGTTGACGACGGCACGCTTTTTCGCCCGGTTATTCATTTTAACCAGTCGTTTGGCGAGAAACTCTGCGAATTTGTCACGTAGACGGAAAGGGACAAACGCGAGGATCGCGACAACAAACATCCCTAACCAAGTACCCCAGTAGCGAGGATGCAGGAATGCCCATTCGAATTTGGGTAGATAAGAAGTGTTGCTTGATTCTTGGCTCATAGAGTCGAAACTACAGATAAATCAGAGGTAAGACGAAAAACGGGCCGAGGCCCGTTTTCCTGCCAATTACTTGTTCAGGATTGCCATGTATTCGGCAACACCTTCAGCGACAGTTTTAAACTCTTCGCTGTAGCCCGCGGCGCGCACCTTGGTGAGGTCGGCTTGGGTGAAGGCTTGGTAGCGGCCTTTTAGGTGATCTGGGAACGGGATCTCTTCCACTTCACCTTGGTTGTGGTAGGCGATAACGGCTTCCGCGACAGCGCGGAAAGGTTCAGCGCGACCAGTGCCACAGTTGAAGATGCCAGATACGCCGTTTTCAAGGAACCAAAGGTTCATCTTGCAAACGTCGCCAACGTACACAAAATCACGTTTGAAGGTGTTGCTGCCTTCGAACAGTTTTGGATTTTGACCATCTTTGATTTGGTTGTTTAGGTGGAACGCCACTGACGCCATGCTGCCTTTGTGGTTTTCACGTGGGCCGTAAACGTTGAAGTAACGGAATCCTGTGATTTGCGACAGCGTTTCGCCATGTGCTTCTGCGTCAGCCCAAATACGACGTACATAGTTGTCGAATTGCTGTTTCGAGTAACCGTAAACGTTCAATGCACCTTCGTACGGCTTCTCTTCGATGAAGTCGTGGTCACGACCGCCATAGGTCGCAGCCGAAGAAGCATATAGGAAAGGAATTTCACGCTCTAAACAGAAGTGCAGCAGCTCTTTTGAATACTCGTAGTTGTTGAGCATCATGTATTTGCCGTCCCACTCTGTGGTAGCAGAACATGCGCCTTCATGGAAAATGGCTTCGATTGGGCCGAAATCATCACCCGCCATGATTTGGGTGATAAAGTCTTCTTTGTCCATGTAGTCAGCGATATCTAGATCGACCAGATTGACGAACTTGGTACCGTCTTTTAGGTTATCAACCACTAGAATGTCGTTGATGCCTTGTTCGTTCAGGGCTTTAACAATGTTGCTGCCAATCATGCCAGCGCCGCCAGTCACTATAATCATACTTTTACCTAATATCTGACAATGAGAAGACCCCGCCATCACTCTTGCGGAGGCTATGGTAATATTTACTTTTCCCTTTTGGGCCTGAGGATAGCAGTTTAACCATGAAAACCCGTGATCGCATTATTCATTCTGCATTGGCACTGTTTAACGAGCAGGGTGAACCAAATGTCACTACCAATCACATTGCTGCTGATCTTGGGATTAGCCCAGGAAACTTGTATTACCACTTCCGTAATAAGGAAGAGATTATACACAGTATTTTCGATCAATACGCGCTCGATCTCACGGTGGGCTTTCAACCAGAAGTGCCAGCTGAATCCGATCAACAGCGTCTGCTTGCGTATTTAGATGCCACGTTTCAGTTGATGTGGCGCTACCGTTTTTTCTACGCCAATCTGCCCGATATATTGCGACGTGATGCGGTATTGCAGAATAAATACCTCATCGCACAACAAAGCCTGAAAGCGAACTTATTTACCATGCTGGGGCGATTTCGTGACACTGGCTGGTTAGATATGAAAGACGAGGCTCTGGCGTCGCTGTGCAGCACGCTTAAGCTTGTTGCTTCAAGCTGGATATTTTATCAAAGCGCCCAAGCGCCACAGGCCAAGATAACGCCAGCTGTTATCTATCAAGGTGTTTTGCAAATACTCAATATGGTATCGCCCATGACAACAGACAAGGGGCGAGCAGTTGTTGGCGAGTTAATTGAGCACTACCAACAGCAAATGACAGAGGCATCTGCGTGATCTCTGGCAATAAGATATGCTAATTCGATAGACGCAACCTTCCTCATAACCCTATTATCAGCCATTATTGTGATATGTAATACTGCATTAGTTTAATGTGGTGGACGTATCAGCTTCACTTGTGCGCGATAAATACTGTGTTATCAGTGCTCTACTGATGGCATGCCTTAAATTTGTTCCTGTTTTCCATGATGGAGTGAGCGATGACTACCGCTTTTTACCAGCAAATCCGCCAACAGCTTGAAGAAGTGAAAGCTGAAGGCCTTTATAAAGATGAACGTGTTATCACGACGGCGCAGCAAGCCAAAATCGCGGTGACATCAGGTGACGAAGTGCTGAACTTCTGTGCCAATAACTACTTAGGTCTGGCGAATCACCCTGCACTGATTGAAGCGGCGCAGAAGGGCATGGACGAGCACGGCTTTGGCATGGCATCAGTACGTTTCATCTGTGGAACGCAAGATTCGCACAAAGAGCTTGAGGAGAAACTCTCTACTTTCCTCGGTATGGAAGACACCATTCTTTATACCTCTTGCTTTGATGCGAACACGGGTTTGTTCGAAACCATCTTGGGCGCAGAAGATGCGATTATTTCTGATGCACTAAACCACGCTTCAATCATCGATGGTGTGCGCCTTTGTAAAGCGATGCGTTTCCGCTATTCGAACAACAACATGGAAGAACTTGAGCAGCAACTGATTGCGGCAAAAGAAGCCGGTGCTCGCAATACGCTTATCGTGACGGACGGTGTGTTCTCAATGGACGGCGTTGTGGCGAACCTGCCAGCGATTTGCGATTTGGCAGACAAGTATGGCGCATTGGTGATGGTTGATGACTCTCACGCAGTGGGCTTCATGGGCGCGAATGGGCGTGGTACTCACGAGCATCACGATGTGATTGACCGTATCGATATCATCACCGGTACGCTAGGCAAAGCCATGGGCGGCGCATCAGGCGGTTACACCTCGGGCAAGAAAGAAGTGATTGATTGGCTGCGCCAGCGTTCACGCCCGTACCTGTTCTCGAATTCTCTCGCTCCAGCGATCGTCTCTGCGTCTATTCGCGTGATTGACCTGCTGGAAGAAAGCGGCAATCTGCGTACCCAACTTTGGGATAACGCGAGCCATTTCCGCGCGCGCATGAGCGAAGCGGGCTTTACGCTTTCTGGTGCTGACCACGCAATCATCCCTGTGATGCTGGGCGACGCGAAAGTGGGCGCTGAATTTGCAGGACGCATGATGAAAGAAGGTATCTACGTGGTTGGGTTCTCGTTCCCTGTGGTGCCAAAAGGCCAAGCACGTATTCGTACACAAATGTCGGCTGCACATAGCCGCGAGCAATTAGACAAAGCTATCGATGCCTTTATCAAAGTTGGTAAAGACATGGGCTTGATTGGATAAGCAGTCAATGACGAACAAAATGAAAGCGCTGGCAAAACTGAAAGCGGAACCTGGCATTTGGATGACCGAGGTTGAGCTGCCAGAAGTAGGCCATAACGATCTTTTGATCAAAATCCGTAAAACCGCGATTTGTGGTACTGATGTACACATCTACAACTGGGATGAATGGTCACAAAAGACCATTCCGGTGCCAATGGTTGTCGGTCACGAATACGTGGGTGAAGTGGTTGCTATGGGTCAGGAAGTTCGCGGTTTCACCGTGGGTGACCGTGTTTCTGGCGAAGGCCATATCACTTGTGGTCACTGCCGCAACTGTCGCGCTGGCCGCACACACCTTTGCCGTAACACCACGGGTGTTGGTGTGAACCGTGAAGGCGCATTTGCGGAATATTTGGTGATCCCAGCGTTCAACGCATTCAAAATTCCTGCCGATATCTCTGATGATCTCGCCTCTATTTTCGACCCATTCGGCAACGCGGTACACACTGCACTGTCATTTGATTTGGTTGGCGAAGATGTGCTGATCACCGGTGCTGGCCCGATTGGGATCATGGCAGCAGCTGTCGCGAAACACGTGGGTGCGCGTTATGTCGTGATCACTGATGTGAACGAATACCGCCTCGATCTTGCTCGTAAGATGGGTGTTACCCGTGCGGTTAACGTGGCGGAAGAGAAGCTTGAAGATGTCATGGCTGAGCTAGGCATGAAAGAAGGCTTTGACGTGGGCCTTGAAATGTCAGGTAACCCGTCAGCGTTTAACTCTATGCTGAAAACCATGAACCACGGTGGTCGTATTGCCCTTCTGGGTATTCCACCGTCAGACATGGGTATCGATTGGAACCAAGTGATTTTCAAAGGCTTGGTGATCAAAGGTATCTATGGTCGTGAAATGTTTGAAACGTGGTACAAAATGGCGAGCTTAATCCAATCTGGTTTGGATCTCAGCCCAATCATTACACACCACTACAGTGTTGATGACTTCCAAGAAGGCTTCGACAAGATGTGCTCTGGCATGTCAGGTAAAGTGATTCTTGATTGGCAGAAATAATGCCAACCTGAACGCTTTAACAAACCCGCTTCGGCGGGTTTCTCTTTTTTGAGACTCTAGCTTTAACTTTTTAGTGATTCAGGTAATATGGTCTTGTAAATCAGAGTAATTCTATCAAATATACGACTATACTCAGGACAACGATGCCAGTAATAACGAACGGTATGGAACTTCCAATTTTGCCAAACTCATACAGCACTCGCGCATTGCAGCGTGATTGTGATGAACTATATTCAGCCAGAGCTTCGAATGGAGCTATGGTAAGTTTTTATGTGCAAAAGGAAAACCATTACGCTTGTGCGGTCAACGCAGAGGCTGGTCCAGAGGGCCGCCACGAGGTTATTACGAAAATGGAGTTTAATCAGGATCGTGATGGTCTAATCTCGGTATCTCGATTCTTTGAAGACGATACCTATCAGCAGGTTGAACTTGTTGCGACAGATAGACGAGTTCGGAACTCAGGTATAGCTACTGCGTTGTACGAGCTTCTTGTTCGATTTCGCAGCCTCAAAATTGTATCAGACTCTGAGCAGTATGAGGGTGGGAAAGCTATCTGGCAAAAACTCGCTGAAAGAGGAAAAGTTTCGGTTTACATCTACGATACTGAAGCGGAAGAGTTCTTTGCTGTTAACGGCACTCGGGTTAAATACGATGGTAGTAACATCCCAGAAGCTACGATTTGGTCAACAGATCCAAACCGAGAAAAAGAGCACATATTGCTTACTGCCTGCTATCCATGATTAGACCCGCTATGGCGGGTTTTTTATTACTATTTGTTTAGCAGCGCCTGAGAAATAGGAATTAAATCCACTTGCTCTTGGAGAGCTGGAAGGGCTTTTTGCAGGGTGTCGAGTGTGATGGGTAGCGGATGGGCAATTACCACCGCAATTCCACGATGGTTGGCCTGCTGGATCGCTAGCTCAAGCTGCTGGAGGATGAAATCTTCCGTTTGCAGGTGATCAAGAAAAACATGACGACGGTTGTTGGCTAATCCGTGCTGTTTTGCAATTTTTTGCGCGACGGTGCTTGGCGTGGTGCGGCTATCAATAAAGCCGAGCTGTTTGGTATGAAGCGTTTCCATGATCCAATGCATGGGCTCTTTGTGCTGCGTGAGCAAACTCCCCATGTGATTGTTTACTGCCACTGCATGAGGAACACGATATAGCGCTTCTAATATGGCGTTCTGCATTTCTACTTTGTCCATATCAAGCGTGAGTTGATTAGGCTCTGATGGGGCGTGTGGAGCGCTTTGCATGGGCAAATGAAGCAAGATCTCGCGTTGCTGACTGAGTGCAGTTAACGCCACTGCGGTATCGAATTCGGTAAAAGGGATCACGGATACGCTGATTTCACTGGGCAGTTTCGCGATGTCTCTCGGCATCAAGTCATAGCCGAGATCATCAATAATCAGTGCGAGTTTGGGCTTGGCAGCCACAGTCGGTGCCAGAAGAAGTAAGAGTAGGGTGGTGACAGTAACAATCCTTTGCATCTGTAACCTTCCGTGTTTACCGGCCTAACCAGGGGCTAGGGTTGGTGGCGTTACCTTTGCGCCGAATTTCAAAGTAGAGGCCTGAGAAAGCCTGACCGCCACTGTTGCCGACAAGCGCCACTGGATCGCCTGCTTTTACTGTTTCGCCCACGTTTCGGAGCAAAGCTTGGTTGTAGCCATAGAAGCTCATGTCACCTTTGCCATGGTCAATGACCACCATCAAACCGTAGCCACGCAGCCAGTTTGAGAGCACAACGGTGCCATCATGGGCTGCTTTCACTTCCGTTCCTTCTTTGGCGGAAATGACCATGCCGTTCCAGCGAAGTTGACCGCTTTGCGCACTGCCATAGCTATGAAGCACTTTGCCTTTTACTGGCCATTGTAGTTTGCCTTTGTACTTACCCAGCCCATCCATTTTGACTTTGGCTTGTTCGGCGGCAACACGCGCCAATTCGGCAGATTTTTCCAATTCGACTTTCAGGCGTTTTTCGTTGTCTTTCAATTCAGTCAGGTAGGATTTATCGCTGCTAATTTGACGTTGAATAGCATTGGCGGTTTTTTTCTGTGCGCGTTGTTCTTTTTCCAATGCGGATTTATCTGCCTGCAAGGATGCCAGCACCGTTTTTTGCTTTTCAGTTTGCTCAGTCAATGTGTGGCGTTTTAGCTGCAACTCAGTATCTGTCGCGGCTAACTCATTGATGGCATCGGTGCGTGCTTTAGATAGGCGTTCGGCATAAACCGTCATACGGTCTAATTGGTTGGTGTCTTGGCCACTCAATATGGCATTGAGTTGATTGTGTTCGCCTTGGCGATATTGGCTGTTGAGCAATTCCTTCAACAATTCCATTTGCCCCAATTTGAGCTGCTCTAGGCGTTGGCTTTCTTTATTCAATAACGCGATATCTTGTTGCAGGCTCGACAGTGTCGCGTTGGAGGTTCGGATTTGTTTCGCCAAGCCACTGATGGATTGTTCTTGTTTCTTCAATGCAGTTTGAAGGGAGTTTAGCTTTTTATTGCTGCTGCTCAGTTGTTGCTCTTGACGAGAAATCTCATTTTTAACGCCCGAGAGTTGTTCATCACTGGCGGTGGATAACGGTGAGATAAGCAGGCATAGCAAAGCGCCAGTGCATAAAGCACTGGCGCGCAATGTTTTAAGTAGGCGCAAATTTATTCCTAACATGTGTTGCAGTATATCAACCTGATATGGGGTCTGCACTATTGAGAGTGTCTCAGCGTCGCAAGAACGTGAAGAAATACAGTCAATATTAGTGCTTTTAATTCAAACAGTTTGTGAAACTGACAGCGTTAACTGGAAGCAGGCGATACGCCATAAAAAAGCGCCGAGGAAAAGGTATTGCTACCTTTCGCCTCGGCGCTTCTATTCGTTAAATACCGAAGGGGTATTTAGCGAGCCTCGATTACTTTTGAACGTAAAGTGGTTTGCCTGTCATGTCTGATGGGATAGCCACATCAGACAGAGACAGCATGGTTGGTGCGAGATCAGACAGCTTGCCGCCTTCAACCAACTCAATGTTTTTGCTACCTACGTAGATCAATGGTACCGGTAAATTGGTGTGAGCTGTGTGGATGCCGCCCGTTTCAGGGTCGATCATCATTTCAGCATTACCGTGGTCAGCTGTGATCAGCAATTGACCGTCAACTTCTTTAATCGCTTCAACGACGCGTGCGATACAGCTATCAACCGCTTCACATGCTTTCACTGCCGCATCGTAAACACCAGTGTGGCCAACCATGTCGCCATTCGGGTAGTTACAGATGATTTGGTCAAACTTGCCACTCTTAATCGCTGCAACCAGTTTGTCGGTCAGTTCTTCTGAGCTCATTTCTGGCTGAAGATCGTAGGTTGCCACTTTAGGAGAAGCAACGAGTGAGCGCTCTTCGCCCTCAAATGCGTCTTCAGCACCACCATTGAAGAAGAAGGTCACGTGTGCGTATTTTTCTGTTTCAGAAATACGAAGCTGTGTTTTGCCTTCTTTCGATAGCCATTCACCCAATGTATTCACTAGGTTGTCTGACGGGTAAGCGCAAGAAGCGTCGATGTCTGATGCGTATTCAGTCAGCATCACGAAATCTGACAATTCTGCGACTTTTGAACGGTTGAAACCGTCAAAGGTAGGCAGGAAGGTGCGAGCGATTTGACGCGCACGGTCAGCACGGAAGTTCATGAAAATCAGGCTGTCACCGTCATTGATAGACGCAACAGGCTGGCCTTCAGCACGGATTTCTGAGGCTTTAACGAATTCATCGTTTTCTTCACGTGCGTATGCTGCTTCAAGCGCTTCTACAGAAGAGGCGAAAGTGAAATCACCCTTTGCTTCAGTGAGTAGGTCGTAAGCTTTTTCAACGCGATCCCAGTTGTTATCGCGGTCCATAGCGTAATAGCGACCCACGATAGACGCGGTGCGGCCTTTACCCAGTTTCGCAAACAACTCGTCAAAACGAGCCAGAGAGTTTTTCGCACTGCGTGGTGGTGTATCACGACCATCAAGGAAGCAATGTAGGTACACGTTTTCAGCGCCACGCTGAACCGCCAACTCAACTGCCGCAGCGATATGATCTTCGTGGCTATGTACGCCGCCAGGTGACATAAGGCCCATGATATGGACGGCTTTGCCTGCTTTAACAGCCTTGTCTACAGCGCCAGTCAGAACGGCGTTATCGAAAAACTCGCCATCAGAAATCGCTTTAGTAATGCGAGTAAGGTCTTGGTAAACGATACGACCTGCGCCAATGTTGGTGTGACCAACTTCAGAGTTGCCCATTTGGCCGTCTGGTAAACCAACATCCATGCCTGATGCTGAGATCAGTGTGCTGGTACCCGCCATCAAACCATCAAGAACGGGTGTGTTAGCGTTAGCAATGGCGTTATCACTGTTATCTTCGCGATAACCCCATCCATCCAGAATAACAAGTGCCAAAGGCTTCTTAGCAGACATACGGTGTCCTCTTTATGTCGATTTCAATGTTTAAAATAGAAAAACAATTAGCGTAACTTTACTACATTTTGTTGGTTAAGCAGTAGGCAAACTTTTTCGCTAAAATATCAACAAAATTTGTAATGCCAAGTGGTTAGCTCACGTATCTTCTGGTGTGTCTCTTAGTGCTCTCACCTGAGTAATACGTGCTGGTGAGCAAGAACGGGAAAATAGTTGTAGTAAGTCAACAGCTTTTGGTCAGCAAACGCCCTATCTTCATGCTGCACGCTCAGTTGATGATCGAATAATCAATAAATGTGGGTGAGTGTGATTTAATTCAAATTTTTGCGCTTTGTTACCAGTGAGCAAGGGCATGGAAATCCAAGCCCATGCTGTACTTGCGGGCGCGGGAGGTTATACTCGGGGTCGATTTTTTTGCCGACATGAATGTAGAAGCGAGCTATGCAGCAGTTAATTGAATTTGTCCAAAGTAACTTGATTTTGTCACTGGTGTGGGTAGGTCTGGTCGTTGCACTGGTTGTCTCTGTGATCAAACAGAAAACCGCGTCGTACCGCATCGTCACACCAAATGATGCCACCGTGATGGTAAACCGTGAAAATGGTGTGTTTGTTGATATCCGTAGCCGTGATGAGTATCGCGCAGGTCATATTGCTGGCGCACTTCACGTTTTGGCGAAAGACATTAAAGCCGAAACTTACGGTGAGATTGAAAAACACAAATCTGACCCAATCATTCTGGTATGTAAGACTGGCCAGACTGCAATTGAAAGCGCGAATTTGCTGACAAAAGCTGGGTTTGAGAATGTTAGCGTACTGAAAGATGGTTTGATTTCGTGGAATGAAGCGAATCTGCCATTGGTTCGTAATAAGAAGAAAAAGTAACGCTAACCAGTGAGCTATACGACAGGCAGCTCTCAAAGGCTGCCTGAATTATTTTAGAATGCGAGAACGCATTGGTTTATTTAACAAGGATTTATCACTATGGCTGAAGCAGCAACCAACCAACAAGCACAAAACTTTGCGATTCAACGTATCTTCCTGAAAGACGTGTCTTTTGAAGCGCCAAACTCTCCAGACGTGTTTCAGCAAGAGTGGAACCCTGATGTAAACCTAGATCTAGACACGCAAAGCCGTGAACTGGGTGAAGGCGTTTACGAAGTGGTACTTCGTTTGACTGTGACCGTGAAAAACGGCGAAGAAAATGGCTTCCTGTGTGAAGTTCAACAAGGCGGTATCTTCAGCGTTGATGGTATGGAAGCTCCGCAATTGGCACATTGCCTAGGCGCATTCTGCCCGAACATCTTGTTCCCGTACGCTCGTGAAACTATTTCAAGCTTGGTGGTAAAAGGTACGTTCCCACAACTAAACCTTGCGCCAGTTAACTTTGACGCATTGTTCATGAACTACCTGCAAAACCAAACGCAAAACACTGAAAACGCTGACGCATAAGCGTCGCGAAAAGGGTCGACACCAATGACAGAAAATACCCAAGCCACTCATGCGATGGCAAATGTTGCCATGACCGTATTGGGCGCAGGCTCATACGGCACCTCGCTGGCCATTTCTTTGGCACGAAACGGCGCGAATGTCGTCTTGTGGGGCCATGAAGCGGCGCATATGGCGCAGTTGGAAATAGATCGTTCTAATGAAGCGTTTCTGCCGGGTGTCGCCTTTCCAGACTCATTGATTTTAAGTGCGGATCTGCAAGAGGCGGTTCAAGCCTCGCGCGACATTTTGGTCGTGGTGCCGAGTCATGTATTTGGCATGGTATTGGCTCAGGTAAAACCTTTTCTTCGTGATGACCAACGAATTTGCTGGGCAACGAAAGGATTGGAGCCTGAGACGGGTCGGTTACTTCAAGATGTTGCCAAAGAGCAGCTCGGTGATGATATACCGTTGGCGGTGTTATCTGGCCCAACGTTTGCGAAAGAGTTGGCAGCAGGTATGCCAACCGCGATTTCGGTAGCGTCACCTAACGCCGAGTTTGTTGCTGATCTGCAAGAGAAGATTCACTGTAGCCGCACTTTCCGTGTTTATGGCAACAGTGATTTTGTCGGTATGCAGCTTGGTGGTGCAGTGAAGAACGTCATCGCGATTGGCGCGGGCATGTCGGATGGCATTGGCTTTGGAGCGAATGCGCGTACGGCATTGATCACGCGTGGTCTTGCCGAGTTAACTCGCTTAGGCGTTGCTTTGGGCGCCGAACGTGAAACCTTTATGGGCATGGCGGGCTTGGGCGATCTAGTGCTAACTTGTACTGATAACCAATCTCGCAACCGCCGTTTTGGTTTGGCGTTAGGTAAAGGCCAAGGCGTAGATGAAGCGCAAACTGAAATCGGTCAGGTCGTTGAAGGCTATCGTAATACCAAAGAAGTCCGTGTTTTGGCGAAACGTGTTGGCGTGGAAATGCCGATCGTAGAGCAAATCTATCAGGTGCTGTACGAAAACAAAGATGCTCGCTTGGCGGCGCAAGATTTGTTAGCGCGTCAGAGAACATCTGAATAGCGATATTTAACGTATTACTATTATTGAGTCTTAAAAACGCGGGAACTCTTCTCGCGTTTTTTGTTTTTGCGACGAGTGGCATGCATCGTGAGAATCGTGGTGCCAAAGAGGCTTTTCGCAGACGGTTTCAATATTGGGTTGTTTGTATATCTATGTCACACTGACAATCTCGTGAATTCATGAGATTGATGACAAGACAAGTAGCAGGGTAAAAGGTACCAAGATGCAAAGGATGTGTGGTGAAGGCCGTGATAAAAAATGCCAGCAAGAAAAAGTCTGGAAGGCCATTAAGCGTGAAGCAAAAGAGCAGACAGAGCGTGAGCCAATGCTGGCGAGCTTTTTCCATGCCACCATCATTAAGCACGACACGTTAGCTGCAGCACTCAGTTATATCCTTGCCAACAAGCTTGCCACGCCGAGCATGCCAGCCATGGCAGTGCGTGAAGTGGTGGAAGAAGCCTATGCAGGCGACAGTAGCATTGTTGCGTCGGCAGCGTGCGATATTTGCGCGACCGTGGAGCGCGATCCCGCGATTGAGCTTTACTCGACCCCGCTTTTGTATTTGAAAGGCTTCCACGCTTTACAAGGCTTTCGTGTGGCGAACTGGCTTTGGTATCAAGGTCGCCGTGAGTTAGCGGTATACCTGCAAAACCAAATCTCTGTGGCGTGTCAGGTTGATGTTCACCCTGCGGCCTGTATTGGTCGTGGCATCATGTTTGACCACGCAACAGGTATTGTCATCGGTGAAACCGCCGTTGTTGAAGATGATGTTTCTATTCTTCAGGACGTGACGTTAGGCGGAACGGGCAAAGAAGGCGGTGATCGTCACCCGAAAATTCGTACAGGTGTCATGATTGGCGCGGGCGCGAAAGTACTGGGTAACATTGAAGTGGGCGAAGGGGCGAAAATTGCAGCGTGTTCTGTCGTTCTCATTCCTGTGCCTCCCCATACCACTGCTGCGGGCGTACCTGCGAAGATTATTGGTACACCAAGCAGCGAAACGCCTTCGTTCGACATGGACCAGAACATTAGCAGTTCAGAATTTATTGAAGGCGATGGTATCTAGCTCCCGTCTTTCAGACTCTGAGAGTGTGAAACCGAGAAGACACCAAGGAAAGAGAATAAAAAAACGGAGCCCTTAGGCTCCGTTTTTGTTTGGTCTGTCTAGTGATCAGAACAATTTGTTCGCAACGTCGTACAAGTCTTGACGGAACGGGCGACGCATATTTTCGATAGCATCGATGATATCGTGATGAACAAGTTGTTCATGCTGGATACCGACACAACGACCACCTTCGCCTTGGATCAGTAGATCAACCGCGAATGCACCCATGCGAGACGCAAGAATACGGTCGAATGCACGAGGCTGACCGCCGCGTTGAATGTGACCTAGAATGGTAGCGCGCGTTTCACGACCTGTTTCTGCCTCAATGTACTTCGCCAACTCGTTGGTGTCAGTCATTAGCTCGGTGATCGCGATGATTGCGTGCTTCTTACCTTTGTAGATACCTTCTTTGATTTTAGAGATCAGGTTCTCTTTATCTAAGCCGATTTCTGGTGTGATGAAGTACTCACAGCCGCCAGCAATCGAAGCCATCAGTGTCAAATCACCACAGTGGCGACCCATCACTTCAACGATAGAAATACGTTGGTGAGAAGAAGATGTATCACGCAGACGGTCGATAGCTTCAACAACGGTGTTCAGTGCTGTTAAATAACCGATGGTGTAGTCAGTGCCTGGGATATCATTATCAATCGTGCCTGGCAGACCGATGCATGGGAAACCCATTTCAGTCAGCTTTTTCGCACCCATGTATGAACCGTCACCGCCGATCACAACCAGCGCTTCGATGCCGTGCATCTTCATGTTCTGGATGGCTTGCTCACGCACTTTCTCTTCTTTAAATTCAGGGAAGCGCGCAGAACCGAGGAAAGTTCCGCCTCGGTTGATCATGTCTGAAACGCTAGTGCGGTTCAGTTTTTCGATACGGTTCTGGTGAAGGCCTTGGTAGCCGTCATAAATACCGCACACTTCAATGCCTTCGCTCAATGCCGCACGCACAACACCGCGGATGGCTGCATTCATACCCGGGGCGTCACCGCCACTGGTCAAAACACCAATTTTACTAACCATGGTTACCCTCTGACTTTGGGAATTGAAATTTCAAATCCATTTTCGCATGTTAAGACCGCGAATCTGCACCCTGCTTTTCGTTGAAAAGTCTTATCAGGTAACGCGGGTATGTCTCAGCATGCATTGACGTGCCAGTTTATCTTGCTGGCAACGTCTTTGAAACTGTAACTTTCCTACTTATGAAAGACTATTACAATTTCACTACGTATTTTCGTTGATTAATATCACTAAGCGTTGCAAATGTTCTTTGTTTTTCGTGTATTAATTTTGCTCACGAGGGATTTTTCCTACCACTGATATGGGATCTTGGTGGATAAGGATATCTGCGCCAGGGAACGCGATTTCTAATCGGTCCTCAACCTCATCGGCAATGACGTGGGCATCGACCAGTTTTAAGTCGTCGTCGAGTTCGAGGTGAAGCTGGATAAAGCGCGTCGCCCCAGCCTGTCGTGTACGCAGGTCATGAACACCTTCCACACCTGAAACGGTTGACGCCAGTAGCATGATTTTTTCTTGATCTTCAACGGGAAGTTGATGGTCAAGGAGCGCTTGAACTGCTTCGTTGGCCATTTTGAACGCGCTGATAAGAATGAATATGCCAATACCAATCGCAAAGATAGCATCTGCCATCGGGAAGCCATACCAAGCTAAACCTAGCGCCACGATGATGGCAATGTTCATGTATAAATCAGACTGGTAATGCAGAGAGTCTGCTGCGATGGCCTGACTGCCCGTTTGTCGCACGACCCATTTTTGGAATAAGACTAGGCCTGCCGTGATCACGGTGGCAATACCACTCATTACGACCCCAGCTTCAGGGTGAAAAAGCTCCGTGGGTTTAAATAGTCGCTCAACGCCATTGAGAAGCAAGAAACAGGCAGAACCTACGATGAACGCGGCTTGAGCTAGAGCAGCAAGAGATTCGGCTTTACCGTGACCAAAACGGTGTTCTTCATCCGCGGGTTGGAGCGCATAACGCACCACAATAAGGTTGGTAATGGAGGCGAGTAAATCAATCAGGGAATCGACTAGCGATGCCAGTAAGCTGACAGAGCCGGTATACCACCAGGTTCCCAGTTTCATCAGCAATAGAAATGATGCGGTAATGGTTGCCGCCCATGCGGCCATCTGAACTAAGCGGGCGTATTTTTCAGTCATGTGCACGTACAACTAAGAGTAAGTGGAGAGAGTATAACGTTTTTGTTATTGGATTGTTCGGCTGACCGAGAGGGAAATGCGACATGCCGACAAATGTCGGCATGAAGGGAGGAATCAATGAATCTCAGTGGATGTCAGTGATCAGTGGTGTTTTTTCATGCGTTCTTGATGACGCTCTGCCATTTTTTCCATGTTTGCTTTTACTTCCTCTTTTTGTTCTGGTGTAAGGATATTCAGCATCTCATGTTGGCGTTTCATCATTGCCACTCGGCGTTCAACTTGTTGGTCAGCCATTTTTTCTGCCAATACGCGAATTTGTGATTCGTCAAAATTGTCTGATAGCAGCAGTGCCTGCATCTCTTGACGGTCAGCCATCATGCCAGCTTTCATCTCACCTTTGTTCGCTTTCATCGCATCGCGGCTTTGTTCACGCAGTGCTTTTAGCTCGTCTTTTTGCTCGTCAGTTAAGTCGATACCACGCAGCAGATGTTTACCCATCATGCCTTTTCCACCATGCATGCCGTCGCCATTGTGATGTTTACCACCAAATGCCATCGCTGACATTGAACCCATCATTAGTGGAAGTGCGATAACAGTGGCAACAATGCGTTTTGATAATTTCATGATGTTCTCTCCGGTTTATTTCCAAGCTATTTGCTTGGGATTTGTTATTTGGTTTGGGTGTTTCGTGTTGATGTGTTCACTTTACTGGTCCAGACGTAAACCGGTGTTCATGGAGCGTAAAGCAATGTAAAGGGAGGTAAACCTGATGTTTACTCATGGCGTCCCTGACATGATTGGCAGATACTAGACCCATCAACCTATATACGGGCGCGTACCATGAGCAAAATCCTTTTGATTGACGATGACACTGAACTCACTAGCTTACTAAGCGACCTTTTGGAGCTAGAAGGTTATGAGGTCGATATAGCGAATAATGGTCAGCAAGGGTTAGAACAAATCAATGACAGCATTGATTTGGTGTTATTGGACGTCATGATGCCTGTGTTGAACGGGATGGAGACACTGCGTCGTTTGCGTGAAAGCTGGGAGACTCCTGTGCTTATGCTTACCGCTAAAGGCGAAGAGATCGACCGAGTGATGGGGCTGGAACTGGGCGCGGATGATTACCTTCCTAAGCCTTTCAGCGACAGAGAGTTGCTGGCGCGAATGCGCGCGATTTTGCGTCGTACAGGCAAAAACCACGACGACAAACGCAGTGACGACACGCAGGAAAAATTGGAATATCAAGATATCGAGATTTTCCCCGGAAAGATGGAAGTGTATTGCCAGCAACAGCTGATTGACCTGACGGGCACGGAAACGGCGTTGCTGACGTATTTGGTCAGACAGCCTGGTTCCATTGTGGCAAAAGCGGATATCAGCTTGAATGTCTTGGGTAAACGACTCGCGCCATTTGATCGCGCTATCGATATGCACATATCCAACATTCGTAAGAAATTACCGGAGCGCGAAGACGGTAAACCACGCATTAAAACCTTGCGTGGGCGTGGTTATTTGCTGGTGGAGGCATAATGAAGTTGCCGACCATAAAAAGCCTTTATGGCCGTATCTTTGCTATTTTTTGGCTCACGCTCATGCTGGTGCTTATTGCCGTATTAATGGCACAACACAGCGACCCTAGGCAGCAGCATGACTTGCCAGCCAGTGCAAAAGCCGAATACGCGAAAATTGCGGAAGCGGTGTCTGCAAAAATCACCAGTGGGCACGGTTCGTTTCAACAAAAACTGAAAAATTTTCAGCGAAAACAACCAGAAAGAGGTTCGATTAAACTCTACTTCACCAGTGTAGATGGAGAGATGCTCGGGCGAGGTCATCACGGCAGTAGCCGCGCGTTAAAAAACTTTGTGACGCTCGCGGATGATCCAGACGAACCTATGCAGCGCCTTTATGGGCGTTGGATGCTAGCAGGCCCATTTACTATCGAAGATAGCAACCAACAAGCGTTGATGTACGTGGGCAAGATGTGGCGAGAATCCCCACCATTTTATGTTCGGATCTTGGACAGGCCTTTCCAATTGCTGTTGGTTACCATGTTAGTGAGTACCCCATTGCTGTTGTGGCTGGCTTGGGCAGTGACTAGGCCAGCACGTCGTTTACAGGCTGCGGCTGAACGTGTCGCACAAGGGCGTTTTGAAACGGATCCTGATTTAGAAAAAGGCCCGCGCGAGTTCCATCAAGCAGGGGCCAGTTTCAATCAAATGGTGACGGCACTGAATCAAATGATCAGCGGACAGCAACGATTGTTGTCCGATATTTCTCACGAGCTGCGCTCTCCATTGACCCGCCTTCGCATGGCGAATGCACTAGCTATTCGTAAGCAAGGACAAAGCGATAACCTCACGCGCATTGATACAGAAGCAGAGCGTATGGAAAAAATGATTGCGGATCTGTTGTCTTTGTCGCGCATGCAAATCAACAGTCACGCCGAGCGCGATGTTTACTCCTTATTAGAGCTTTGGCAAACCTTGTTGGAAGACGCTGAATTTGAAGCAGAGCAGTGTGGCAAGCACCTCACCTATGGCGCGATACCCGAAGCAAACATTGAAGGTAATGGGCCATTGCTCTGCAGCGCTTTGGAAAACGTGGTGAGAAACGCCATCAAATATGCCAATCATCAAATAGATGTGACGATGTCAGTGACAGGAACATCATTAGAAGTGATGGTGACTGATGATGGTGAGGGCGTCCCAGAGGAAATGCTCGTTGATATCTTCAGACCCTTTTATCGTGTATCGACAGCCCGTGATCGCGCGAGTGGCGGTACAGGGTTAGGGCTGGCGATCACAGATAGCGCAGTAAGGCAGCATAATGGTTCTGCGCAGGCATCGATAAATCACAACGGTGGACTGACGATTAGACTGACGTTTTCGCTCACATTGACGTGAGTGAGAAATGTGACAGGTTATTAATTAAAAGAAATATTACTGAGTAGTGTCTCATTTTCGACTTGAGCGGCTAATCTTATCCTAAGGCAATTTGCAATTGTATTTTGACCCAGCGCCATGCTTGGCGCTTTGGGTTGCGAAGGGAGAGATGAGCCATGACTTCACCAATAACCATAAAGCAGCGATTGAACATGTTTGTTGCTTTAGTGTGCGGTATTCAAATCATAGTGAGTGCCTTTGTTTTCTATAAATTGGCTTATATTGAAAGCCATGTGCAGGGGGTAGCACTTCGTGACATTCCGGCGTTAGCCGCTATCAGTCGAGCTACTGAGCACCAAATAGAGCAACGTGTTCATTATAACAAGGCTTTTCGATATGCCCTTGAAGTAGGACAAGAGCCTAACGCTGAAGCTAATTATGCCAAAGAAAAAGCCTATTTCTATGAGCTAGGAGAGAAAGTCGATAAGGACAAAAAAAAGATTCAAGCGCTACTGGCTGACGGGATAGCCTCTGGCACAGAGGAAGAGAAAACGGCATTTAAAGTCGCAGATAATAAGCTCAATGATGCCGTCGCATTGCACTCAAAATGGATGGTTCATGTTGCAGACGTCTTTATAGAGCTCGAAGGCAAGCACTATCACGAAGCGGAATTACTTGACGCAGTGGTAGGTGAAGAGGCTGAAACCACCACCAAAATGGTTGATAGCTTGTTGACTGACGTCGGTAAATTCACGGAAAAAGCTGTCCTAAATATCGAAGAAAGGGCTGTGATACTAGAGATTGTCGTGATCTCTTCCGTAATATTGGCATTGCTCGTGGCGATCATTATGTCGAAGATCATCCTTAACCGTATTTATGCGGGGCTCACGAAGGTGTCTGATGCGCTAGCTGTCCAAGCCGGAGGGGATTTCAGTCATGTAGGGGTCGTTGATGAGCCTGGCATTATTGGTGAACTACAAAAGAACATGGAAGGTACGCGTAAGAGTACAAATAGCATGTTGGCGAAAGTAGCGAGCGAAGTGGGCGAAGCGGTTGAGATGCTAAACACAGCGGCACAGGCAGTAAAGCGTAACTCAGATGCCCAGAGTGGTGAGATTATCCAAGTGGCAACGGCGGTCAATGAGATGTCAGCAACCGCGCAAGAGATTTCAAACAACGCGACACAAACGCAAGTGGCAACAGAGAGTGCATCGCAACAGTCAGCCGAGAGTATGCGTATCAATCAAGAGTCGATGAAACAAACCAACTCGCTGATCGAAAGTTTGAACCTCAGTAGTGTTGCGTTGACTGAGCTTGAGAAAAACAGCGGAAACATTACCTCGGTACTCGATGTGATCAAGGGTATTGCTGAGCAAACCAATTTACTGGCGCTAAATGCGGCGATTGAGGCGGCACGGGCTGGAGAACAAGGCCGTGGCTTTGCGGTTGTTGCTGATGAGGTGCGCAGTCTCGCACAACGTACTCATGATTCAACATCAGAAATCGAAACCATGATTGTGCAGTTGAGTAGTGTGACCAAGGAAGCGGTTGAAACCATGCAAAAGAGTTGTGAAATGGGCGACCAGACACTCAAGCTTTCGCAAGAATCCTCCACACTGCTGTCACAGGCTGGCAATGCAACATCTGAAGTGACCGACATGAATATGCTGGTGGCCAGTGCAGCGGAACAACAAAGTGGTGTGGTGGAAGAAATTAACGTGAATGTAAACCACATCAGTGAAATGGCAGCGCAAAGCGCGACGGAAGTTGAGCGTCTTGTTGAGGCCACATCGCTGCTCAATCAAATATCGAATGCTCTTCAAGTATCTACGGGAAAAACGGCGTAATGAAAGATTAACGCTAATGCGTTGCTATCAAGGTCGGAACGCTAATTACAGATAAAAAAAGCAGGCTAGCCTGCTTTTTTTATGCCTATAGACCACCATCAAAACCAAGCTGTCGCCATGCTTCGTAGCAGATAATTGACACTGAATTCGATAAATTCAGGCTTCGGCTATCAGGCATCATTGGCACGCGAATGCGATGGTCAGGTGAAAAGGCATCTCGAATACTATCTGGCAACCCACAGGTTTCCGAGCCAAATAGGAATATGTCTCCCGCTTGATAAGTTACGTCAGAATGTGGACGGCTGCCTTTTGTGGTACAGGCAAAAATACGGCGCTCAGACGCGTGATCGGGCGATGCTTCATCAGCAAACATGGCATCAAGAAATGCTTGATAGTTAGGGTAGCGGGTGACGTTGGTTAAGTCGTGGTAATCTAGCCCGGCACGGCGCAGTTTCTTCTCTTCAAAATCAAATCCAAGTGGCTCAATCAGATGGAGCTTACAACCCGTGTTGGCTGCGAGTCGGATGATATTACCAGTGTTGGGAGCGATTTGAGGTTCGTGAAGGACAATGTGGAACATGATGTTCAGAGACCGTGCGTTGGGGAAAAACGCAGTATACCTTGGCTGGTTAGTGGGGATAAAGCGACAAACAAAAAAGGAGAAGCCGAGGCTTCTCCTTTTCTTGAATAACGTGTGACTAATCGAAATTAGTTTTTCGCTTTTGCTGCCGCTTTAGCGATAGCTGCAAAGCTGTCAGCGATCAATGCTGCGCCACCAACCAATGCACCATCGATGTCTGGTTGTGCGAAGTATGCTTCAGCGTTTTCAGGCTTAACAGAACCGCCGTATTGGATAACAACGTTCTTCGCCACTTCTTCGCTCTTTTCAGCGATGTGCGCGCGAATTGCTGCGTGGATGCGCTGTGCGTCGTCTGCCGTTGCTGCTTTGCCCGTGCCGATAGCCCAGATTGGTTCGTACGCGATAACTGCGCCGTTCAGTGCTTCAACGCCTTGGGTGTTGATCACTGCGTCAAGTTGACGAGCACATACTGCAACGGTCTCGCCTGCTTCGTTTTGTGCATCAGACTCACCAATACAAAGAACAGGAACTAGGCCATTCTCTTTTAGGAATGCAAATTTCTTAGCAACGAACTCGTCAGACTCTTCGTGGTATTCACGACGCTCTGAGTGACCGATGATGATGTGAGTTGCACCGAAGTCTTTCAGCATATCAGGAGAGATATCGCCAGTGAACGCGCCGCTTAGATTAACGTCAACGTTCTGTGCACCCAAAATGATTTTGCTTTCCGCTTTACCTAGCAGTTGCTCTGCCAGATCCAAGTACATAACAGGTGGCGCGATAGCAACATCAACACCTTCTACACCATTAAGTTCAGCTTCAAGACCTTTGATAAGCTCAGCTACCATTGTCTTGTTACCGTTAAGTTTCCAGTTACCCATTACTAGTGGACGGCGCATAGGAATTTCTCCGTAATCCAATTATCAAAATCAATTGCTGGGAACGATAACAGCAGACCTGTCAGCATTTCCTGCTCAAAATCATAAATGCCATCGTTTTTACGCGTTTTACGCCGAAATGTGAACCTTTGAGTAACAAATTTTCGTTATAAATTTTCGGATTGGCGTGAAAATCAGGTATTGGCAAGGTGTGATCTGAGGTCAGATTTCCTCATCACAGTAACAATCGTCCGAAATGCTGGGGTAAAGTGGCTCAATATCGTAACAAGGAGCAAGTTATGCCCCATATTGTCATGGAGTACAGTGATCCGGTATCAGAGCGGGTCAATATTGGTCAATTGCTAGAAGACTTACATCAAACTGCGATAGGCAGTGGGGAGTTTGGGGCGGCAGATGTTAAATCTCGCGCCTACGCCAGTCACGAATGGTTAGTCGGGGAGAATGACAACCAAGAAAACTTTATTCATGTGACCTTGTGGTTACTTGATGGGCGTGACGAAAAACAGAAACATAACCTGAGCCACGCGTTTCTCGATGTTCTCAAACAGCACGGGACGGAAGTCGCCAGTTTAACGGTGGATGTGCGAGACATGGACAGGCGCTGGTATGCCAAGGCAACAAAAGAATAAAACACGGTTTATTGAAGCGAGAAGGCTGCAACATGTTGAGCCTGCTGCATCAGGCATGTAAAAAAGAGGCGGTGGCAATAAGCCACCGCGTAAAGACTGAGTTATCCCTCCACGGCAACAGTTTCTCTGTCGCGCTTCGGTTGCAATGTAGTGACGGTTGCGCTTCGCTCAGTTAAAGCTGAAGGGTCATTGACGGCCGTAGCAAAACGATCAAACTGACGCATCAGTTCTTTCATCAATAACGCATTAACATGGTTAGGATTTTTTCCTGAACTTATCACACGATTAATGTGGCTCATTTGGGCACGCAATTGTGGTTGCATGCTTTCGTTTGCACTTTCGATGATCTCTTCGCTCATCTCAATTCTTAGCGCTTCTAGTGCCTGCGGGTTGGATTCCGCTAATGCTTTTAATTCATCAAATGAAGGCAGAGTTTTCATGGCATTACTCCTTTGGCTGCGCATGACTTGCCTTTGACTATACGGTTAAAAATTGAGCGATCAATCACACCGGTGACTCATAAGTGAGACGTTCTTGTTCGTGGGGTTTGGTGTGTTTTTAGTTTGATACAGGTAATTGTTTGATAGGGAGAGAAAACACGACATGCGGTATTTTTATGTCTCAATAATGAGTCATACATGTAAAAAGTGCTGTTGGCGATTGCGGGGAAGAGTAATGAGGTGTTTTTTGCTGAATCTCTCATTGTTGACCGTCAATCGCGGCCTCTGGCAATGAGAGCTTCGAGAGATGATATCGAACAGGGAATCCGTTGCTGGGCTTACCAGTACCGCTCTGTGGTAATGTGCCCCGGCTTACGACGAAGGTGTTTTTCTAGCCCTTTGAGTTGGAGCAGTGCTCGTACATCTTTTACCATTTGAGGGTTGCCACATAACATAACGTGGCTTTTTTCTGGCGAGAGCGGTAAACCGACGACTCGCTCTAGCATTCCGTCTTCCAAAGCATGGGTTATACGCCCTGATAAGGCACCTGCAGTGGGCTCTCTGCTTACAAATGGTTGCACCAATATCTGATCGCTGTGCTTTTTCTTCAGCGCATTTATTTCAGCTTGGTAACTCAGGTCTGCTGAGAATCGCACAGCATGGATCAGCACCACTTTTCGAAACCGCTGCCACACTTCCTGTTCTTGTAAGATAGACAAGAAAGGGCCTAGCGCCGTGCCAGTTGATATCATCCACAAATGTTCGCTCTCTGGAATGTCGTCAAGCGTGAAAAAGCCAGTTGCCTCTTTGGTGATCATGACGGTATCGCCTGCCTCCAGCTCATGAAGGCGAGGAGAGAGAAGCCCATCAGCCACTCGGGTGGCATAGATCTCTAGGTATTTACTGCTGGGTGGATTGACATAGGAGTATGCACGCTGAATGAGCTTTCCATCGATCTCTAGGCCCAACTTGGCAAATTGACCTGCTGCAAACGGCGCGACGTCGGCGTCCAGCGTTAGGCTGAAAAGATCTTTATTCCAGCGTCTGTTTTCAATGACTTCCGCTTTGATCCAAGTCGACATACACACTCCTTTAGCAAAATAGTTATCGGGATGACGCGTGTTAGCTTTTGTGTTGAACGTTATAAGTGCAACGGCGTTGTCCCTTTATGATGTGTTCGTCTCGCGTGACCTCATACTCGTCGCCAAGCACAGTTTGAAAAATATGCTTTTCAGATTTGCATAAGGCTGGGCATCGCTTCGCGGCCTGACAGATAGGGCAATGATTCTCGACTAGCAGGAAGCCTGTTTCGGTTTCCTGAAGCTCTGCCATATAACCTTCTTTCTCTCTAAGATAAGCCAAGGTTTCAAGTTTAGCCTTTAAATTATGGCAATCTTTGAGCGCATCGCGATATTGTTGCAACGTCTTTTCTTCTCGTTGCTGAATCACCTTGGTGAGTCCTGATTCGCCAAACAAACTTTCCACTGATTCAATCACTGATATCGCGAGGTCGCCATGGCTGTCAGCAAATCGACGGTGGCCTTCGGCGGTCAACGACCAATGGCGAGTCGGGCGGCCAACTTTGACGCGAATATCACTAAAATCCAGCAGACCATCATCTTCCATAGTTTGAAGATGTTGGCGAATTCCCATGGTCGTCATGCCCATTTCATCGGCCAATACGCGCGCACTGATTGCCCCTTCGCGTTTTATCTTGTGCAGGATTTTGTCGACTGTTTTCATCGTGATCTCATTTGTTCGCTTTACGTTCCATTATGAAGCGAGCTCGCTAAATAAAGCAATATCTTTACTTAAGAATTACAAGAGCTGTGAAGGTGGTGCTGGCAACCAACATGGGTCAGGGTCAACGAAGAGACCACTTGGTTTGGGGTGTCATTAAAGTGAGAAGCACTGTCACAACTTTAAAAACTGAATAAGAAACTTGATGAGTTACGCCTTGTTAGACCGCAAAGGCTGAAGCCTGTTACTAGACTCTCCCAACTTGACCTGTGTGTGTAGGTCACATTGTGGGTTTACTGGGAGGTTTCATGGCTGAAAAACGTGGTTTTCCTTTTCGTAACGTTTTCATCCTCGTTGGGGTTGCTGCCGTATTGGTCGCAGCTGCATATTTCTACGTTCGTCATCAGGAGAAATACCCCAGCACAGATGATGCCTACGTACACGGTAATATCTTATACATTGCGCCGCAGGTGAGCGGTCAATTGATTGAAGTGAACGTGGATGATTTTCAACATGTTGATAAGGGTGCGGTGATTGCCAGAATTGACCCGTCGGCTTATCAAGCGCGTGTTGAACAGGCGCAAGCAGCTTATGAAAATGCGACCGCAGCTAACAAGGCAACCAGTGATGCGATTGTGGGTGCAAGTGCCCGTATTCGCGCAGCGTCTGCGCAGTTGCTGGATGTGGAAGCCAAATATCGACGCAATATGGCGTTAGTAGAAAAGGGGTTGCTGCCAAAGCAAGCCGGCAGTGATTTGAAAGCGGAACTCGCCGCAGCCAAGAATAATTTGGATGCATCGCGTGCCGCTATGTCCCAGCTGATCAGTGAGCAAGGCGCTTCTGGCTCTGCCGCACCTCTCGTGCGCCAAGCGGCCGCCGCATTATCTGAAGCATCGCTCAACCTTTCGTATACCTCGATTGTTGCGCCGACGTCGGGCACCTTGGGTGATGTGAAAGTTCGTCCAGGAAGTGTGGTTGCACCCGGTCAGGCGCTCATGCCATTGATAGAGGATGATTCATTCTGGGTTGAGGCTAATTACAAAGAAGATGACATTGGTCGTATCGACGCGGATATGACGGCGAATATTGTCTTGGATATGTATTCCGATACGTCGTTTAGTGGCGTTGTTCAGGCGATATCTCCAGCGAGCGGTTCTTCGTTCTCCCTGCTTCCTCCCGAAAATGCTACGGGTAACTGGGTGAAAGTGCCGCAGCGCTTTCCCGTGCGTTTAAGCATTAAAACGGAGGGCAATACACGACCCTTGCGTGTCGGCGCTAGCGCAACGGTTACGATTGATACATTGAACCGCGCTGAAGGCAATGGCGATGACAGCCAGTAGCCTTAACACCTCAAGTTCTAGCCCCCATGCTCCTAGTGCGCAGGTTCCTAGCGCACATGGCCCGCTGCCAGCAGGGCCAGGACGTTTAATGATCACGTTGGCAGTGATGCTTTCTGCCATCATGGTGTTGCTCGACATGACGATCGCTAATGTGTCGCTGCCGCATATGATGGGGTCGTTAGGTGTGACGTCTGAACAGGTGACGTGGGTGCTAACGTCTTACTCAATGGCTGAAGCGATTTTCATCCCGCTTGCGAGTTATTTCAGCCTGCGCTTTGGTTCTCGGCGTTTGCTGTTGGTGTCAGTGGCTGGATTTATGGCGATGTCAGCGGCGTGTGGGCAAGCTGACTCATTAACGGAAATGATCGTGTTTCGAATCCTTCAAGGCGCATTCGGGGCATCGGTGATCCCTTTGTCTCAATCCATCATGATCCAAATCTATCCGCCGGAAGAGCGCGGCAAGGCCATGGCATTGTTCTCGGTTGGCATATTGCTCGGTCCCATTCTTGGTCCCACAGTCGGCGGCGTGATCACCGAACACATGGACTGGCGCTGGATATTTTATGTCAATGTGCCAGTGGGGCTACTTTGCTTGAGTTTGTTGGCGATATTTGTTCGCCTCGATGGGCGAGACAAAACCTCGGTGGACTGGCCGCTGGTATTTGGCATGGCGATTGGTATTGGTTTGCTGCAACTGGTGCTTGAACGCGGCAACCAAGATGGCTGGTTTAGCTCTAATACGATTTTGTTCGCCTTTATCATCAGCATGATAGCGTGGGCGTTTTTCTTGCTGCGATCGTTTAAAACCAAAGGCGATATTGCGCCTATGTGGCTGTTAAAAGACCGAAACTTGCTGTTGTCATGCATTGTGATGACGGGATTTTCGATGGGGATGTTTGGCATCACCCAATTGCAGCCGATGATGTTAGAGCAACTGCTGAATTATCCGGTTGATACGACAGGTTTCGTGATGGCACCGCGTGGTATTGCCTCTGCAATTGTGCTGATATCGATTTCTCGCATTATCGACCGGCTCGACCCGCGTATGCTGATTGTCGTGGGTTTGGTGCTCAATGGTATCGGTAGCTTCATGATGATGAGCTATTCGCTCGACATTGATGTTTACTGGGTATTGTTGCCAAGCATCATTCAAGGTGCTGGCATGGGATTGGTGTTTGCACCGCTCAGCCAGTTGGCGTATGCCACGTTATCACCGAACAACACTGTCGGTGGGGCGGTGGTCTTCAATCTTTGTCGAACCTTGGGTAGCTCGTTTGGGATTTCTATCGTGAACACCTACTTTAGCCAAATTCAGCAGAAGGAATGGCACGCCTTAGGCGGCGGAGTGACTCCGGACAATCCGGCAGTTCAGCAACTTGCTGCCTCTCAGGGCGTGACGGTGACCGATCCAAGCTTCATTGCCTCTGTGACTCAATTATTGCATGAGCAATCGACGTTGTTGGCGTTTGTTTACTCGTTCGGTTTTATCATGGTGTCTTACATTGTTTTGATCCCTTTGCTCGCACTCTTTAAGCGCCCGCCAGTTAAGGCAAACTTGAAACAAGAAACATAATTCGATTCCCAAGCAGTGCAATTGGGCGATCGAAATCGCGGGCAAACAGGCAATAAAAAAGCACGCCGTGGCGTGCTTTTCTGCATCAATGGAAACCGATGATTATAGGATGATTGCTTTCACTGCGTCGTCTTTACGATCCATGTAGTGGATGGATTTAATACGACGGATAGTGCGGCACTTACCACGGATCAATAGCGTTTCGGTGGTGGCAATGTTGCCCTTGCGGGTAATGCCTTCCAATAGATCGCCTTTGGTAATGCCAGTAGCAGAGAAGATGACATTGTCGCTGCTGGCCATGTCTGACATGCTCAAGCAAACATTGGTTTCAATGCCCATTTCTTTACAGCGCGCGATTTCAATCTCGCCCATGCGGCGGTTTTCTTCGTTGTCTTCTTTCACTTCGTGGCGTGGCAGTAGACGACCATTCATGTCACCGCCTAAAGCGCGAATTACCGCGGCAGAAACAACACCTTCAGGTGCGCCGCCAATGCCGTACATGAGGTCAACTTCGCTGTCAGGCATACAGGTCAGGATAGACGCAGCAACGTCACCATCAGGGATGGCAAAAACGCGCACGCCCATTTCCTGCATTTCGCGGATGGTGTCATCGTGGCGGGGTTTTGCCAGCGTAGTTACAACCAGCTCATCCAGTGATTTACCCAAAGCCTTAGCAACATTGATTAGGTTGTCACGCAGTGGCAGGTCAAGGTTGATGATGCCTTTTGCTTCAGGCCCCACACACAGTTTTTCCATGTACATGTCTGGTGCTTTTAAGAAGCTGCCTTTCTCGGCGGCTGCGAGCACAGCTAGCGCATTGGATTGGCCCATCGCGGTCATACGTGTGCCTTCGATAGGATCGACGGCAATATCAACCGCATCACCGCCTAAACCGACTTTTTCACCAATGAATAGCATCGGTGCATCGTCGATCTCGCCTTCACCAATAACAATTTCACCTTCGATTTCGGTTTTGTTCAGAAGAATACGCATTACTTCTACTGCTGCACCGTCTGCTGCGTTCTTGTCACCGCGGCCAAGCCACTTGTAACCCGCCAGTGCCGCGCCCTCTGTGACGCGTGAAAAAGCCATCGCTAAATCGCGTTTCATCCGATCTCCAGTGTCATTATTTTGTGGAATCAAAAGCCATCAGCATCGTTGTCTGATAGCGAAAAAACTCGGCGCGGATTCTACCATATGCAAAAAGGAAACGTTTGCGTTTTTGTGGCAAGAAAAAAGGGGCAAGCCCCTTTTTC
The DNA here is from genome assembly GCF_028683095.1 of Enterovibrio gelatinilyticus. Taxonomy (GTDB): domain Bacteria; phylum Pseudomonadota; class Gammaproteobacteria; order Enterobacterales; family Vibrionaceae; genus Enterovibrio; species Enterovibrio gelatinilyticus. The sequence continues at coordinate 160,874 of NZ_JAJUBC010000010.1, forward strand.
GATGCAAAGTCAGACCATTAGCGTGGGGATTAGTCGACTTCCCAACCTTTTGAGCATTCAACAGCACGCTTCCAACCGCGATGTCGGCGATCTCGTTTTCCGTCGTCATCACTTGGGCTAAAGCATCGATCAATTTCTGCTTTGTTTTTTAGTTCGTCAATGCTGCCCCAGAACCCCACGGCAAGACCTGCTAAGTAGGCTGAACCTAATGCGGTGACTTCGGTCACTTTAGGGCGATGTACCTCGGTGTTAAGTACGTCAGACTGGAACTGCATAAGGAAGTTGTTGGCCACTGCACCACCATCGACTTTGAGAAAATCGAGTTTGATGCCTGAATCGGCTTCCATTGCGGTTAATACATCTAGCGATTGGTAGGCGATGCCTTCGAGTGTTGCGCGAATAATATGGTTGGCATTGACGCCACGCGTGATACCAACAATGGTGCCTCGTGCATAAGGGTCCCAATGCGGTGCACCGAGCCCCGTGAAGGCGGGCACGACGTAGACGCCATTACTGGTATCCACTGAGGTGGCAAAGTATTCGGAGTCTTTGGCATCTTTGATTAAGTGCATTTCATCACGTAGCCATTGAATCGACGCGCCGCCCATAAACACAGCACCTTCTAGTGCGTAGGCCACGTCACCTTTGGGGCCACAGGCGAGGGTCGTTAGTAGGCCATTGTGAGACGTCACTTTTTCTTTGCCGGTATTCATGAGCAAAAAGCAGCCCGTCCCATAGGTGTTTTTTGCCTGGCCGGCTTCTACGCACATTTGGCCAAACAACGCGGCTTGTTGGTCGCCAGCAATACCCGCTATTGGGACTCGTGTGCCGCCTTTTCCGCCGAGGTTGGCTTTGCCGTATACCTCAGAAGAGGATTTGACTTGAGGCATCATGGCGCGAGGGATCCCTAGCGCTTTGAGTAGTGTTTCATCCCATTGGAGTGTGTTGATATTAAACAGCATGGTGCGACTTGCGTTGGTATAGTCGGTAACGTGTACCTTGCCTTGGGTCATTTTCCAAATCAGCCATGTATCGACGGTACCGAATAGCAGGTCACCCTTCTCAGCCAATTCATAGGCGCCCTCTACATGATCCAAAATCCATTTGATTTTGGTGCCTGAAAAGTAGGGGTCGACCACTAAGCCCGTGTTCTCTCGGATATAGTCTTCAAAACCATCGGATTTCAACTGTTCGCAGATAGGTGCAGTGCGGCGACACTGCCAGACAATCGCATTGTAGATGGGTTTTCCAGTATGACGGTTCCACACAATGGTGGTTTCACGCTGGTTAGTGATGCCGAGGGCTGCAATTTCATCTGAGCGGATACCCATTTTACCGACGGCTTCGACCAAGGTGGACATTTGCGTGGCATATATTTCTAGCGGATCGTGTTCAACCCAGCCTGACTGAGGATAGATTTGAGGGAATTCCCGCTGGACGACCGTGACAATGTTTGCGTCGTGGTCAAGGATCACGGCTCGAGAACTGGTGGTTCCTTGATCTAATGCGACAACGTATTTTTGCTCGGTGCTCATGGTGCGTCCTCTATTGGTCCTTTTTAAAAAGCATAGTGCGACTTGGTCAGTGTTAGGCAAGGTGGTGTGTCATTGTTTCTTGAATGCTGATTTGCTCTGATGTTTGCGCCAAGCTCACTTTACTTACTCTAATGGCGAAACGGTTTTCGTGAAGTCTATGCGTTGCAAAATGTGCGTTCGCTCATTAATTGCGCATTATATGGGTGAATTCGAACATTTGGCGTCTCAAATTGCAGAGTGTGTGAGTATTCGAATGTGAATGGTGAAAAGTCGGTAGAAAAGAAAAAGGCTGACAACAGAAGTGTCAGCCCAGCCGATGTCGGCAAGTCTTGGAGTATTCCAAGAGAGATACGATCCTTATTAACCTATCACGCAACGAGTGAATATAAATTGAATTATGTCGCATTTTTAGTCATTTTGGTGTTTTAGAGGTAAGTGGCTTGTTCTGCGTTAGGCATTAAATGGCAGTGAAAAGGCGTTAATTGGTGATTTTTTGTTCGCTTGTGATCCAAAAGTGGATTAGAAAGGTGCGACTGACGCAATGCCCCGTTAGAATAGGTTTTCTGGGACGTGCAAGGTAGAAAAGCCTTATAGGGCAAGCCTTGACGAAGATTGCGCATTTGCGCTTAGACGTTGGAAAACATAGGTGGCCTTGATGTCATTGGAAATTTTAGAGCAGCTTGAAGCCAAAGTTCAAATGGCAGTAGATACCATTTCTCTGCTTCAGATGGAACTTGAAGAACTGAAAGAACAAAACGAAGCACTAGGTCGTGAATCAGAGTCTGTGCGTGAAAATCGTGACGCATTGGAGCAGGAAAACACCCGCCTACGTGCCGACCAAGACGCATGGCAACAACGCATTCGTAGTCTGCTTGGCAAGATTGAAGAAGTAGAATAATAAAACAGAGCCGATGGGCTCTGTTTTTCTATGTACTCATTGTCTATTCCACCTTAGGGTGGTGATATATTTCACAAGGTTTATTGGCGCAACAACAATAGCGTCAATAAGTCTTATTACTTAATCAATTCACTCGATATCAATAGGCTCTTGAGACAATATAACGCCCGTATTATCGGCGTAGAGGTGATCTTCAGGAATGAAGGTAACGCCGCCAAAGTTGACGGGTACATCAGATTCACCCACGCCCATTCCGGTGTCTGAACTTTCAGCGCCAACAGGGAATGACGCCAAAGCTTGAATGCCAATATCAATTTCATCTAGCGAGTCGACATCGCGAACGCAGCCGTAAACCACTAAACCTTCCCAGCCATTTTCTGCTGCTGTTGTGGCAATTTCAGCGTCAATAAGTGCACGACGCAATGAACCACCACCATCGATTAGCATCACACGACCGATACCGTTTTGCTCCGCAACTTCACGGATCAGGCTGTTGTTTTCAAAACACTTGATGATTGTGATTTGACCACCGAATGAACTACGACCACCGTAAGAGCTCATCATAGGTTCCAGTACATCAACCTGCTCCAAGTATGTGTCGCACAACTCTGAGGTATTGTATTCCATAATCAGACTTCTTCTTTGGGGTTAACGGTGCCGAGTTGGCAAATTTGTGGCAATCCGAGGGATGTCAGACGCCACCCTATGCAAAAAAGTATAACGACACGGTAGGGCATTGCAATGACTGACGCCATAATTCATTAAGGCACTTCTGATGTGTATCAATGAAGTAGGATACCAGCCGCAAACAGCACGTTGGTTAAGATCGCAACTTTGACCATATCTCCCATCATTGGGCGAAGTGATTCGCCGTCCTGCGAGACTAATACGGCGCTGCCGTGTTTAACGGCCAGCGGCAGTGATAGTGTGAATAGCCAACCTGTGATACCCGTGTGCTCAAGCAGGGCGAATAAGGCAAAACAAAGGTAGGCGGTTACTAATAGCACGAGGTGATAAGTGCGACCCCATTCAGCGCCCATGCGCACGACTAAGGTGAACTTTCCGCAGGCTTGGTCGTTGTCGATATCTCGAAGGTTGTTGATGTTGAGCACGCCGACGGCAAGTAAACCGCATGCGGTCGCGGGCAGAAGTACGGCGGAATCCAAGGTGCCCGCTTGCAGGTAATATGTTCCTGCCACGCCGAGCCAACCAAAGAAAATCAATACTGAAAGGTCACCAAGACCTTGATAGCCATAGGGCTTGTTACCCACGGTGTAGCAAATGGCGGCAAGAATCGCGAGTGCTCCAAGTCCAATGAAACTGACGATATCCGTGGCATTATCAAACGCACTGAGGACCAATGCGGCTCCCACGGTGACTATCAAGCACACGTTTAATGCCATGGCTTTTTTCATGGTTTGTGGCGTAACAAGACCTTGCTGCATCGCGCGTTTGGGACCAAGACGCGCATCATTATCTGTGCCTTTTACGGCATCACCATAATCATTCGCAAGGTTAGATAAGATCTGTAAAAGCAGGGCTGTGATGAGCGCGAGTGCCGTGAGCAATATCGAAAAATGTCCCGTTTTGGCGGCAACGGCACTGCCACACAATATGCATGCAACAGCCAGTGGCAACGTTTTGGGGCGTGCGGCATCAAGCCAAGTTTTGAATGTGGATGAGGACATAACCAAAAAAGCGTGTGTGATAACTGGCTTCATTATTGGTTTTTTTACTTCGTTGGGCAATGAAAGCGCAGGATTAACTGAATTTGATGGCAAAATAAAACCAGCAAACAGGGCAAAGGCAAAGCAAAGGTAATAAAAAAGGGCAGCCTAAGCCACCCGATTTTGATTGATGCTGTGTGATTACAGAATAAAGCGGCTGAGATCTTCGTCGTCAACCAACTCTTCTAGACAGCTACGCACGTATTCTGCGTTGATTTCAACAGACTCACCACCACGCTCGCTCGCGTCGAATGAAACCTCATCAACCAAACGCTCCATCACAGTGTGTAGACGACGAGCACCGATGTTTTCAGTACGCTCGTTGACACGCCACGCTGCGTTAGCGATCTCTTCAATGCCATCCGGCGTGAAGGTCAGATTGAATTGCTCAGTTCCCATCAGCGCTGAGTATTGCTCAGTCAACGAAGCATTAGGCTCAACAAGGATACGTTGGAAGTCAGCAGCAGATAGCGCTTCCAGTTCAACACGGATCGGCAGACGACCTTGCAGTTCTGGGATCAAATCAGACGGGCTTGCCACTTGGAATGCGCCTGATGCGATAAACAGGATGTGGTCAGTACGGACCATGCCGTGTTTAGTCGAAACCGTGCTGCCTTCAATCAGTGGAAGCAGGTCACGTTGTACACCTTCACGAGATACATCTGGGCCTGAGCTTTCACCACGCTTACAGATCTTGTCGATTTCATCGATGAAAACGATACCGTTGTTCTCTACCATGTGGATTGCCTGGTCTTTCAATTCTTCTTGATTAACCAGTTTCGCCGCTTCTTCTTCCGTCACGGCTTTTAGCGCGTCTTTAAGCTTCATTTTGCGCTTTTTAGACGTATTGCCGCCACCGAGGTTTTGGAACATGCCCTGCAACTGGTTGGTCATTTCTTCCATGCCCGGAGGGGCCATGATTTCCATGCTCATTTGCGGAGCTGCGACATCGATTTCGATTTCTTTATCGTCTAATTTGCCTTCGCGGATTTTCTTACGGAAGCTTTGACGCGTGTTCGAATCGGGCTTTGGCTCTTCTGATTGTCCCCATGCATCGCGCGGTGGCGGCAGTAGGACATCCAGAATGCGTTCTTCAGCCAATTCTTCAGCGCGGAATTTTACTTTTTCCACGGCTTGCTGGTGGGTCATTTTCACCGCGACGTCAGTGAGGTCACGAATAATGGTTTCCACTTCTTTGCCCACATAACCCACTTCGGTGAATTTGGTGGCTTCGACTTTGATGAACGGTGCGTTGGCCAGTTTGGCTAGACGACGAGCGATCTCGGTTTTACCAACACCGGTAGGACCGATCATTAGGATGTTCTTAGGGGTAACTTCGGCACGCAGATCTTCGTTAAGCTGCATACGACGCCAACGGTTACGCAGCGCGATAGCAACGGCACGTTTGGCTTTAGTTTGACCGATAATGTGACGGTCTAGTTCAGACACGATTTCGCGTGGGGTCATTTCAGACATGCTGGGATCCTGCTTAGTAATCAAGTTCTTCAATGGTGTGGTGCTGGTTGGTGAAGACACAGATGTCGCCAGCGATGGTCAGAGATTTTACCGCGATTTCGCGTGCATCTAGCTCGGTGTTTTCAAGCAGAGCAATAGCAGCAGCTTGTGCGAAGTTACCGCCTGAGCCAATAGCAATCATATCGTGCTCTGGCTGAACCACATCGCCGTTACCAGTGATGATCAGAGAGGCGGTTTCATCAGCCACACAAAGCAGGGCTTCTAGTTTGCGCAGTGCACGATCAGAACGCCAATCTTTAGCGAGTTCAACCGCGGCTTTGGTCAGATGACCTTGGTGCATTTCCAGCTTACGCTCGAAACGTTCGAATAGGGTGAAGGCATCGGCGGTACCGCCAGCGAAGCCTGCCAATACTTTATTGTTGTAAAGGCGGCGAACTTTGCGGGCATTGCCTTTCATTACGGTATTACCCAGTGACACTTGGCCATCACCGGCGATTACTACTTTGCCGTTGCGGCGAACAGAAACGATAGTCGTCACGGAAGAACCTCTTCTTTGCTCTCTGGCCTATAGCCAGTATGGGTTGTTAAGCAGGAAGTGGGGATGAGAAAAGATAAATTCAAGGGCAAAGAGAGTGAGAACTCGGTCTTTACCCTGATTTTATATTGAGGCGGATTAGTTCCAGTACCAGATAGCGCAAGGCTCTATGCCTGCACGGCGTAAAAGGTTTCGGTCGCGCTCGGCTTCTCGCTTCAAAGGATAAGGCCCCATGACAACGCGATACCAAATGCCTTTCTCACCTTGACTGGTTTTGATGTGACTTTCTAAGCCTTGAAACGCGATCATCGCTTTACGTTCGTCCGCTTGGCTGGCACTGCGATAGGCGCCGCACTGCATCAGATAAGGTCGGCTAGAAAGCTCTTGTTCATTCGCTTCAACCTGCACTTCTTTATTTTCCAGCTCTTCAATATAGCTCCACTGCTCCTCAGGTTTAGGAGGAATGACTTTTTCCTCTTTCTTCTGCGGTTTTGATGGCTTATTGACAGGTTTGGTTACAGCCTCTTTAGGCTCAGGCTGTGCAGGTGGTTCGCTGGTGGTTAGAAAATAGAGACCATAGCCAAAGCTTGCCACCAAGACTAACGCTATCAGCGCCCATTTAATCGGGAAGCCCGACTTTGGAGGCGGCTTTTTGCTGTTTCTGGTGGGTTTTCGCGGTGCTTTTCCGCGTTTGACATAATCTCGGGTTGCCACTGATTCGGATATCTTTTTCTGCGAGTTGGGGCTATATGGTACTGGCTTGCTCGAAAGCGCGCCAGTACCTAGCTTATCAGTTTAGCGTGATGGTGGTGCCACACTTTCTCTGATCACCAATTGTGCATCGAGTAAACGTGAACCAGCTTGAACATCATTGCCTTTCAGTATCTTCAACAACATGAGCATGGCTTGACGACCAATGTCATAGCGAGGTTGAGAAACCGTGGTCAGTGCTGGGTCGCAATACTCTGCAAACTGGATGTCATCGAAACCGACGATAGAGATATCGTGCGGAACACGAAAGCCTAAACGTTTAGCTTGCTGAAGTGCACCGATGGCCATCACATCAGAGTGACAGAATACCGCGGTTGGCGGTGTCGGCAGAGACAACAGGGTCGTCATTGCTCGAGCGCCAGCTGCAAAGGTGAAATCACCTGCAACGGTATAGGCCGGATTAACGGTCACTCCGCCGCGACGAAGTGCCTGCTGGTAGCCTTGAACGCGAAATTGCGTCAATGCTGCATTCGGATCCCCTGTGATCTGCGCGATCTGCTTGTGGCCTACCTGAGTGAGGTAGTTCACGGCTTCAAATGCAGCAGTAAGGTTATCAATGTGCACCGTTGGCAATTCGAGCTCTGGAGCATATTCACAAGCCATCACAAGAGGTGGCAGGTTCTTTTGCTCGGGTTTGCTGACATCGAACGGAAGATCGGTCCCTAAAAGGAGCATGCCGTCAGCTTGTTTCGTGAAAACTAAGTTCACAAATGAGCTTTCTCGGCTTGCTTGCTGTCCACTGTCTCCAAGCAGCACTAAGTAACCGTGCTCCATGGCAGCTTCTTCGATACCACGAATGATCTCTGTAAAGTAGGGATCACAAATATCGGGAACGATCACCACAATGGTTTTTGACTCATTGCGACGAAGATTTCTTGCGAGCGAGTTAGGGCTGTACCCTGATTCCATCACCGCCTGCTCGACTTTTTTGCGGGTCGACGCTGATACCTTCTCCGGGTTCATCAACGCACGCGATACTGTCGCCGTAGAGACGCCAGCCAGATGGGCAACATCCTTCATTGTCGCCATAGTGCTTTTCCTCTTGCTCGTAATGTATGGCAATGCTTCCCGATTAGGGACCTTCAGCAATAAGACTTTTTGTTAACAGGTCATATCTTAATCTGATGACGATGTATTAAACATGGTCATGTTAACAGTTATTACAAGAATACTGTGATCTTAGTCGGCTTAAGTGAATGAAACTTGTTCAGCTCATATCTTGAGGCTCGATATCCAAAGACCAACGCACCTTTTTCGACAAAGGAAGCTGACGAATGGCAGGCAATGCGGCAGACAATCTTTGTTGTAATATCCGCCGATTTGGTGCTTGAAAAATCAATTGCCAGCGATAGCGTCCTGCACGGCGTGGAAGCGGCGCAGGCGCGGGGCCCATTGCTGCGCATTCATCATTGGGTATGGGGGACGCATCCAGTATGGTTCTGATTTGCTGCAGAAACTGCTCGACATGCTCACTTTGGTTGGCCTCTGCACGAAATAGAGCAAAGAAGCTGTATGGGGGCAGATTGGCTTGCTGTCGCTCAGTCAACGCTTCGGTGGCAAAACTGTCATACCCCTTATGAATGAGCGACTGCAGCAAGGCATGTTCTGGGTGATGCGTTTGCAATAAAACAAAGCCGGGTTTACTTGCCCGTCCCGCACGCCCTGCGACCTGCACAAACAATTGAGCGAGACGCTCTGGCGCACGAAAATCATTACTGAACAACGCACTGTCTACATCCACCAATGCCACGAGAGTGACATCGGGGAAGTGGTGCCCTTTGGCCAACATCTGTGTGCCAATGAGGATTTGGTAGTCCTTGTTGTGAATGGCATCAAGGTAGGCTTCTAGTGACCCTTTTCGGCGGGTGTTATCACGGTCAATCCGAATGGTTTTGAATTCAGGAAAGAGACTTTCTAGCTGCGCTTCGAGTTGCTCAGTGCCGACGCCGACGCTGATCAGCTGTGTTGACCCACAACTGCCACATTGATGGGGGATAGGGCGCTGCGTTCCACAATGGTGGCAACGCAATTCGCTGCTCTGTTGGTGCAGTGTATAAAACGCGTCACAGCGTTTACATTCAGCCAGCCAACCACACTCATGGCACATGAGCGCAGGCGCATATCCGCGACGATTTAAAAAGAGCATCACCTGATTGCCTTCAGAAAGGTGCTTTCGCATTTCAGCAATCAGCGGTGCAGATAATCCCGCCTCTAAATACAGCCCACGAATATCGAGTACGCCATGTTTCGCTTTAATAGCGTTACCCGCACGTTTGGATAACGTGAGGTGGTGATATTTACCTGTCTTTGCGTTGTGTAAGCTTTCTAAGCATGGCGTGGCGGAGCCAAGTAACACTGGCACGTTTTCTTCATGTGCACGCATCACTGCAAGATCGCGGGCGTGATAACGAAAAGAGTCTTGTTGCTTATAAGACGCATCGTGTTCTTCGTCGACAATAATAATGCCGAGTGATTTAAACGGTGAAAACAAGGCCGAACGCGTACCAATGATAATGGCCGCTTCATTGTCTCGGGCTGCCAGCCATGCATTGAGTCGCTCAGTGTCATTAAGCGCTGAGTGCATCACTTCAACGGGCACATTAAAGCGACGTTTGAATCGGTTGATGGTTTGCGGTGTTAACCCGATTTCAGGAACTAAAATCAGGGCTTGTTGACCGCGAGCCAGTACTGGCTCCAAGGCGTTGAGGTACACTTCGGTTTTGCCAGATCCCGTGACGCCCTCAATCAAGTAACACCCAAACTCTTGGCTTGCGTTGATCGTTGCCACTGTCATCGCTTGTTCGTGATTCAAGGTTGGCTTGTCTTCGACGATGCGGTAGTCAGTCGTCCAAGGCTTGGGACGCATATTCTGTACGATTTCAATCCAGCCTTTTTCTTCCGCACCTTTAATGACGGTGGCGCTGAGGTCACTTTCTAGTAAATCGCTATGCGCCATTGCGCCGCTGCGCAGCATCGTCAGGATCCGAGCCTGCTTAGGTGCGCGGGTCAATGTTGTGATGGGCTGATCTTTTCCCGCATCTGTTAGTTGCCACACGCGTTCGCGCTCGCGATGCGCAGGTTTCCCTTTTCTTAGGCTTCCCGGCATCACCGTGGCTAATGCGTCACCTAATGGGTATTGATAGTAGCGACTCGCCCAGTTTAATACCTTATATAAAGAAGAAGGCCAAAGTGGCGCATCATCGAGCACAGCATTAATGGGTTTGAGTTGGGTGAGCGGGAAATCAGATTGGTCAGTCAGTGCCGTCACGATACCGATTTTGAATTGCTTGCCAAACGGCACGCGCACTCGTCCACCGACCACAGGCATGTCACTGCCAATCAGATAATCAAAGGTCTTATGAAGCGGGACGGGTAATGCCACTTGAGCGATGGTTGGGATCATGAGGTCCTAGCGTCTAGGTGGTTAAGCCAAGTTATCGCGACAGTGTACCTATGGTAAACATGCGGGTAAACAAGTGTGCAAAGCCTAAAATACGTTTTCTTTTGAGTCGCGCCACCAAAGGGCTAGCCTGCTACCAGCAAATGAATTGAACAAAAAAGTTGCTATCACAGGTCTCCTTGATTAGAATTTCGCGCCTACAAATTTTTGTCAACGACGTGTGGTGCCCGATAGGCTCGGGAGAGCGACACGGCCTTATATTAGAGGTTATCCCTATGAAAGCTGGTATCCATCCAGAGTACAAAGCAGTAACAGCAAAATGTTCTTGCGGCAACACTTTTGAATTCAACACAACTATGGCTAAAGACATTAACCTAGATGTGTGTGACAAATGCCACCCATTCTACACTGGTAAGCAACGTGTTGTTGACACTGGCGGCCGTGTTGATCGCTTCAACAAGCGTTTCGGTGCGTTGTCTAGCAAGTAATATTGCAGATTTCGAAAAAAAGGGAGGTGCGAAAGCACCTCCCTTTTTTTATGCCTGAATCGGCATATACGACCTGTCACATAAATCAGTAAAGATACTAATGAAGAATAACCGCGGATTGGGGTGGTTCTCACATTCTCACTGCGTTAACATTTTATGATTATATTTAGGGTAAGGATGTTCTCACCCTTAACTTGTTACGGATTGATCTTATCGCTTGCGAGATCGTTAACGTGACAAGGTTTTTAACCAATAACGATGAATAAAATCAGGAAATAACAACATGTCTGAAGACAAACGCCAACAGGCGCTGGATTATCACGCCTATCCTGTGCCTGGTAAAATCTCGGTAGAAGTGACCAAGCCTGCTGATACCGTGGAAGATTTAGCGTTGGCGTACAGCCCGGGTGTGGCAGAGCCTGTTCGTGAAATCGCACAAGATGCTGACAACGTTTATAAATATACTGCGAAAGGCAATATGGTTGCGGTTATTTCAAACGGCACCGCTATTCTGGGTTTGGGTAACCTAGGCCCGCTAGCCTCTAAACCTGTCATGGAAGGTAAAGCCCTTCTGTTCAAACGTTTTGCCGGTTTAGATTCGATTGATATCGAAGTCAAACATCGCACCATTGAAGAGTTTGTCGACACAGTTGCTAATATCTCCGACACCTTTGGTGGTATCAACCTTGAAGACATCAAAGCTCCCGATTGCTTTGAAATTGAAAAGCAGTTGATTGAGCGCTGTAACGTGCCGGTTTTCCACGATGACCAACATGGTACGGCGATCGTCACGGCAGCAGGTATGCTGAATGCGTTGGAGCTGCAAGGCAAAAACATCGAAGACGCTGTTGTCGTATGTTTAGGTGCGGGCGCTGCGGCAGTTGCGTGTATGGAACTGCTGATCAAATGTGGTGCGCAGCGTGAAAAGATTTACATGCTTGACCGCAAAGGTGTGATTCACACGCGCCGTGATGACATCAACGAATACAAGCAACTGTTTGCCAACAACACGGACAAACGCACATTGGAAGATGTGATCGAAGGTGCAGACATTTTCTTGGGTGTTTCTGGCCCAGACTTGCTGCCACCAGAGGCCTTGAAGCTGATGGCTGAAAAGCCGATCGTGTTTGCGTGTTCAAACCCAGATCCAGAAATCAAACCTGAGCTGGCACACCAAGTGCGTGATGATTTGATCATGGGAACGGGTCGTTCAGATTACCCGAATCAAGTGAATAACGTACTTTGCTTCCCGTTCATCTTCCGTGGTGCACTAGACGTACGTGCAAGCCGCATCAATGATGAAATGAAGTTAGCGGCGGTTGAAGCAATTCGTTCACTGGCGAAAGAGCCCGTACCCGCTGATGTATTAAAGGCTGCCCGCGTTGATGCATTGAGCTTTGGTATTGATTACATCATTCCTAAGCCTATGGACCCACGCCTATTGCCACGCGTTGCTAAAGCCGTTGCGGTTGCTGCGGTTGAGTCAGGCGTTGCGCGTATTGAAATGCCAGAAAACTATATGGCCGATAAGTAATAGATGGCTGATAAGTAAAAGTACGGAAGAAAAATATCGGCACGAAAGACGAGTAACGGCCTCGGAGACGTTTCACTCTTCTGTCGTACTTTGAAGGAAAATAGTACTGTTTTTCTTTCGACGAAAAAAAACCAGCCAATCGGCTGGTTTTTTTGTCATAACTTTGTCATTGCGACGATGAAATCAATATTCTTCGTCGTTAAACTCGATACCTAATTCTTTCATGATGCGCTTCACTTCGGCAGGCACGCTATCCGCTTTGTCTTTGCGAATGTCGTCATCTGTTGGTAGCGGTTGGCCTGTGTAGGCATGCAAAAACGCTTCGCACAACAGTTCACTGTTGGTGGCATGACGTAAATTATTGACCTGTCGACGCGTACGCTCATCTGTCAGGATTTTAAGCACTTTCAGTGGGATAGAGACGGTGATCTTCTTTACTTGTTCTTTCTTTTTACCGTGCTCGGCGTAAGGGTTAATATATTCGCCATTCCACTCTGCCATCGTGCACCTTCTAAGCAGTTTCATTGATAAATCGCTGTCAACACCGGAAGCATGATGCCCAGGTTGGATGAATTTCGAATTTTAGCGATATTAACCGCTACATGTAAAGACATATAGACGTCCAGAAGTATTGACGTCTTGATTGTGAGTGGTTAAGGTTGAGCCTATCTGCTCGTATTATGATCGCATTTTGACAGGGAAAGACACCATGAGCGACAAGAAGTCAGCCACGATTGCCGTACGCACTGGCATCACTACCGATTCTCAGCACAATGCTGTGGTTCCTCCTATTTACCTTTCTACCAACTACGAATTCCCTGAGTTCGGCGAAGTGCCGACGTATGACTATGCGCGTGGTGGTAACCCAACGCGTAACCTTTTAGAGACGGCGCTTGCTGAGCTTGAAAACGGCGCGGGTGCGGTAGTGACGAACTGTGGCATGTCTGCCATCAATCTGCTGCTTTCTTTAGTTGGTCCCGATGATCTTATTGTTGCCCCGCATGATTGCTATGGCGGCACATACCGTTTGTTTGATTCCCGTGCGCGCAAAGGCGCATTTAAGATTGAGTTTGTTGATCAGTCTGATGAAGCCGCATTGGCATCAGCGTTGGCAAAGAATCCTAAGTTGGTGTGGATTGAAACCCCATCAAACCCGTTATTGCGCGTTGTCGACATCGAAGCGATTAGCCAGCAAGCACAGGCTGTGGGGGCGTGGGTTGGGGTCGATAACACGTTCTTATCTCCTGTATTGCAAAAGCCGCTGAATCTTGGCGCTGACTTTGTGGTGCACTCGACCACGAAATTCATCAACGGTCACTCTGATACAGTCGGCGGTGTGGTGGTTGCTAAAGAGCAAGCATTGGCGGATGAGTTGAAGTGGTGGGGTAACTGTATCGGCGCAACCGGTAACGCGTTTGATAGCTATATGACCTTACGTGGGTTACGAACGTTGAGCGCGAGGATGCGTCAGCACGAAGAGAATAGCGCAGAAGTCCTAGCCTTCTTGCAAACTGAGCCGTTGGTCCGTGTTATTTACCATCCGGCATTGCCAGAGCACCCAGGCCATGACATAGCCAAGAAGCAGCAAAAAGGCTTCGGCGGCATGTTGAGCTTTGAGCTCGAAGGGGGTGATAACGAGTTGAAGCAGTTCTTGAATGCACTCGAACTCTTTTCATTGGCAGAATCCCTTGGTGGCGTAGAAAGCTTAGTCACACATCCAGGCTCGATGACGCATCGCGCCATGTCTGACGAGGCGCAAGCGGAAGCAGGTATTGCTGCAACCCTCTTGCGTTTATCTATCGGTCTGGAGGATCATACGGATTTGGTCGCCGACCTGAAACAAGCATTCGATAAAGTGAGAGAGAATCAGTAATGAGCGCGGTTGAAGTCGTATCCCCTCAGCAGTCGCCGTCCCGCCAGTTGCATAAATTTGGTGGTAGCAGCCTTGCCGACCCAGACTGTTTTCGCCGAGTGGCGAGAATTCTGGCGCAATATAGTGGTGCGACAGACATTATTGTCGTTTCAGCCGCCGGTAAAACCACCAATCGCCTTATCGAATGGCTAGGATTGTTGGATAAAGATGGACGCTTGGCCCACGAAACCCTACAAAGCTTGCGTAAGTATCAGCAAGATTTGATTGAAAATCTGATTGAAGGCGAAGCCAAGCAATCCCTGGTTGACGCTCTGTATGAAGATTTCAGCAGTATGGCGCAGGTCGCCGAGAGCGCACTGGGTGTTGCTCTGCGATCTTGGGCGCAAGGTTTTGGTGAAGTGTGGTCTGCACGTTTGTTGTCAGCGTTATTGACGCAGCAAGACATGCCCGCTGTGAAGCTCGATTCACGCAGTTTCTTGCGTGCAGAACGTTCGGTTCAGCCGGAAGTCGATCGCGCCAGTTCATGGCCTTTGTTGAAAGAACAATTGGTGCAACATACCCAGCGCCGCATCGTGATCACTGGATTTATGGCTCAAAACGCATTGGGCGAAACGGTGTTGTTAGGGCGAAATGGTTCGGACTATTCTGCGACCATTATTGGTGCGCTTGCCGATGTGAGCCGTGTGACTATTTGGAGTGATGTAGCAGGGGTTTACAGTGCAGATCCTCGTCTTGTTGATGATGCTTGCTTATTGCCGCTATTGCGTCTCGATGAAGCGGCAGAGCTTGCTCGCCTTGCTGCGCCCGTGCTTCACACTCGTACATTGCAGCCTGTGGCGCAAAGCTGCATCGACCTAAATCTACGTTGTAGCTACGATCCCGAATCGGGGTCGACCCGTATCGAGCGCGTGCTGGCATCAGGACGTGGTGCCAAAATTATCACTTCGCTCAATGATGTGTGCCTACTCCAACTTGATGTGCCGCGAGGTCATGATTTTCATGTGGCGCGACGTGATATCGAACGATTGCTGACACGCAATCAAATTCAGCCATTGGCCTTGTCTGCCAGTGCTGATCAATATCGTATTCAGTTGGCTTACACCGCTGAAGTTGTCAACAGTGTGCTTGAGCAACTGCAAGATGCGGGCATTCCTGCTGATATTCGATTGCGTGAAGGCTTTAGCCTTGTGGCGGCAGTGGGGGCGGGCGTCACGGCGAACCCAGTTCATTGTCACGGTTTCTATCAACAACTGCGTGGTCAGCCGATTGAATTTATCAGCGAATCAAACAGTGGGCTGAGCATTGCGGCACTGCTGCGTAAAACGAATACGTCGTCACTAGTGGCAGATATCCATTGTGCCTTGTTCCAAGCGCAGCGTCGCATAGGCTTAGTACTGCTGGGGAAAGGCAACATTGGTAGCCGTTGGTTATCACTATTTAGTGAACAAAAAGGCGCGTTAGAAAAACGCCACGGCATGAACTTTGAACTCATTTCAGTGCAAGATAGTCATCATCAGTGGGTCGACTTTTCGGGTATTGATGCTGACGCTGTGATGGAACACTTTAGCGAGCGCGCGACGCCTTACGAAGCAACAGACTGGATACAGAACCTGCTCAATCATCCTTATGACGACATTGTCGTGCTTGATGTGACGGCGAGTGCGCCACTGGCGGGTCAATATCCTGATTTGGCAGAGCACGGTTATCACCTTATCTCTGCCAACAAAGTGGCAGGCTCTGCAAGCGGTGAGCATTACCATCTAGTACAAGATGCGTTTGCTAAGACGGGTCGCTACTGGCTTTACAATGCTACCGTGGGCGCCGGGTTGCCGGTGAACCATACTGTGCGAGACTTACGCGAAAGTGGCGATCAGATTATCGCGCTGTCAGGCATCTTCTCGGGTACATTATCTTGGCTTTTTCAGCAATTTAACGGTGACGTTAAATTTAGTGAGCTGCTAGAGCAAGCATGGCAACAAGGGCTAACGGAACCCGACCCGCGAGAAGATCTTAGCGGTGCGGATGTCATGCGTAAGTTGGTGATATTGGCTCGCGAGTCGGGTCTTGATGTAGAACCAGAGCAGGTGCAAGTGCAATCCTTAGTGCCAGAGGCATTGGCATCGTTGTCACTCGACGGCTTCCTAGATCAGAGTGTGTTACTTGATGAAGCGCTGGAAGAGTGGTTGGAGCAAGCCCAAGCAGAAAATGGTGTGTTGCGTTATGTGGCTCGTTTAACGCGTAATGGGAAAGCGCGTGTTGGTTTAGAGGTTGTTTCTGATGAACACCCACTGGCGAACTTGCTGCCGTGTGACAATATCTTTGCGGTCGAAAGCCAATGGTATCGTGAAAACCCATTGGTGATACGCGGTCCCGGTGCAGGGAGGGACGTTACTGCTGGTGCATTATTGTCTGATTTGAATCGCATCGCATCCTTGCTTAAATAACAAGAAAAGCGAGGAAAAAAAGCGGAGGGTTAACCTCTGCTTTTTTTATGTGAGTAAGATGCATATTGATCATGAAGAAATTTCACGATAAGCAAGTTGACATTGAGTTGCTCGCAATTCAATATCTAGACATATAGACGGCTAAACGGATGTCGTCATCAAGGATTTCTCGGTGAACTTACACCGAAGTAGGGAGACGTTATGGGTTATTCACATGCCAGCCATCTGGATTCACTAAATCAGAACCTTTCTGATTTAAGCGGCGATATCAATGTGTCGTTTGAATTCTTTCCACCTAGTTCAGAAGCGATGGAACAAACGCTCTGGGCATCGGTTCAACGTCTAAAAAATCTTCAACCTAAGTTTATGTCCGTCACGTATGGCGCGAACTCGGGTGAGCGTGATCGCACCCATTCAATCGTAAAAAGCATCAAGCAAGAAACGGGTATTGAAGCCGCCCCACATTTAACGTGCATTGACGCCTCGCGTGAAGAACTCAAAACCATCGCGCGTGACTACTGGAATAGTGGTATTCGCCATATCGTCGCGTTACGTGGCGATTTGCCAGAGAAAGGCAAAAAGCCAGAGATGTATGCGTCGGATTTGGTTGAACTACTGAAAGGCGAAGCGGACTTTGATATTTCGGTTGCGGCTTACCCTGAAGTTCATCCAGAAGCAAAAAGTGCTCAGGCAGATTTGATTAACTTGAAACGCAAAGTGGATGCAGGCGCGAACCGTGCGATCACTCAGTTCTTCTTTGATGTGGAAAGCTATTTGCGCTTTCGCGACCGCTGCGTTGCGGCAGGCATTGATGTTGAGATTATTCCTGGGATTTTGCCTGTGTCGAATTTTAAACAGGCGGCAAAATTTGCCAACATGACCAATGTGCGAATTCCTAACTGGATGCATAATCAATTTGCGGGGTTAGAAGATGATCCTGTGACGCGTCAAATGGTAGGTGCAAGCCAAGCCATTGATATGGTGCGAGTACTGAGCCGTGAAGGTGTGAAAGATTTCCATTTCTACACACTTAATCGTGCGGAATTGACTTACGCTATGTGTCATACCTTGGGTGTGCGCCCAAACGTTTAGAGCGTTTAGCGTGTCGTTAACCCTAAAATAAGAAAGCCGTCGCGAC
>NZ_JAJUBC010000100.1 GCF_028683095.1 Enterovibrio gelatinilyticus
TACTTTGAGTCCGCTAAAACCCCTTGGGTGTTGTATGGTTAAGCCTCACGGGCAATTAGTATCAGTTAGCTCAACGCCTCGCAGCGCTTACACACCTGACCTATCTACGTCGTAGTCTTCAACAACCCTTTAGAGACCTTAAAGGTCTAGGGATGACTCATCTTGAGGCTCGCTTCGCGCTTAGATGCTTTCAGCGCTTATCGATTCCGAACTTAGCTACCGGGCAATGCCACTGGCGTGACAACCCGAACACCAGAGGTTCGTCCACTCCGGTCCTCTCGTACTAGGAGCAGCCCCTCTCAATCATCCAACGCCCACGGCAGATAGGGACCGAACTGTCTCACGACGTTCTAAACCCAGCTCGCGTACCACTTTAAATGGCGAACAGCCATACCCTTGGGACCGACTTCAGCCCCAGGATGTGATGAGCCGACATCGAGGTGCCAAACACCGCCGTCGATATGAACTCTTGGGCGGTATCAGCCTGTTATCCCCGGAGTACCTTTTATCCGTTGAGCGATGGCCCTTCCATTCAGAACCACCGGATCACTATGACCTGCTTTCGCACCTGCTCGAATTGTCATTCTCGCAGTCAAGCGGGCTTATGCCATTGCACTAACCTCACGATGTCCGACCGTGATTAGCCCACCTTCGTGCTCCTCCGTTACTCTTTGGGAGGAGACCGCCCCAGTCAAACTACCCACCAGGCACTGTCCGCAA
>NZ_JAJUBC010000101.1 GCF_028683095.1 Enterovibrio gelatinilyticus
CCGCAGCAATTGCCCATTCTTTCTAGGTTGGGGTTTGACAAAGCCGATTGGCTGAACGCCTGCACCCAAGTAGAAAGAGGCAGGTTAGTCGGCAGCTGCCAAGCCATTAAGGCCGCGCTGCCCCACCTAAATCGAAAGCGACTTTCAGGGTTCAGATTGCCTGACAGCTAAACCTTCTCCTCGCGCAATTTTAAACAGCTAACAGGCCATCGCCTGTTTTCGTACTGCCTGAAAGTTATAAATTTAGCGTGATTTGAAAAAATCTCTTCCTAACAACCCACTCTGAGCACTCTCCCTTAAAGTTAGACAATAAATCAGTCACTTACTAACAGACTAGTCATCATCTTTATCTAAAAGTGCCTGTCTCTGTTTTTCTACTACCCCCTTCTTTTTTACTAATGAACTTCTTTGTTTTTAAAAAATGAACGTTCTGTTCCGAGTGATAACTTGTCTATTTCGAGAGCATTCGTATCTTCATTTTCAAATGACATATTGAATTCCCCAGTGAAGCTGACTCTTAAAACCACAACAGCAGGCCTGTTGTTACCACTTGCCTCGATATTAGAGAAAAGTGCTTCCATCAACCCTTCCAGAGTATCTAAGTATTTATCTTCTAACTCATCGTCTGTCTCAACAAGTCTCAATTTTCTGTTAATTTGAAAACTCCATTGAGAACTCACATGGCATTTGTTGTACTCAACGTACCTATAA
>NZ_JAJUBC010000102.1 GCF_028683095.1 Enterovibrio gelatinilyticus
GATAGTTATGTTTTCTGAGGAATTGACTGAGCAAGGAATTGCTTGTGGTTCGGGCGAAAAGTTGCTCGCTGAGCAAGGTTTGGCCGAATTATAGAATGGGGTAATGGAGACAAACATCGGATGGTGCCTGCATTAATTACATCACCGACACAGTGATCAGATACTTTAAATTCATTTCATACTGTTAAGGTTCAGCAATAAAAACGCCATTATCAGGGAACGAAATGGACGACATAACCTTTTCAGTGGGTGCAGTAACCTTCAAGTATTCGCTCACCGCCGAGCAAAAGAAATTCTTACAACTCGCACAAGAAACCACCGTTGACCTCAATCAATGGCCGATATTTTCGGATCATATTACCGACACGATCCATGCAGCGATCCCTGATGAACTAGAGCTACCCACAGAAAAACAGCTCAAGTACGCCCGAACCATTTCGAAGGATTTGAATGTTAAATTACCTCAAGATTATGACGAAAGCGCCTTAGCCTGTTTGTCGTTTATCGCCGACCACAAGCCAGCCCACGATAGGGTGCTGGCGGTGTTTAATGGGATTAAGGGGAAGTTGCTGGTATAGATATGTTTAAGTAACTAGCAAACTATGCCTTAATTTGATTGAAATCTGCTAACGTTCCGCCTGTTTCAAAGTGCTTCATTAACACTTCTTTTTGGGCGACAAGCTCTTTA
>NZ_JAJUBC010000103.1 GCF_028683095.1 Enterovibrio gelatinilyticus
TTTTTCCCCTGGGAAACGGTCTGTGCCATGGTCGGCCAAAGCAGTGCCATGTCTACAGGCGGAGTATTCACCTCCGCTTCCCTGATCATTGGCATCAATAGCGATGAAAAGCACGGCCACTTCTGGAGCGTCCTGCAAACGGGTGCTATCACCAAGGTGCACGCCGCCAGTTTGTGGGAGATGATCCGCACCTACATGGAAGATGGACCAGAATACATCGGCGAACCCTCTCCCCTGACGTATCAAGGGCTAAAGCAACAACACTGTGAAGCCTATAACATTGATGAACAAGACTTTGGTGCCTGGCACCATTTCTGGTGGGCCATCAACGGCACCTGGCTTGGGATTTGGCGTATCAACCATGAAACCAAAAAGATGAAACAACATGCGGAGACCTTTGAGGACATAGTCGCATGGAGCAACCCCATTCCCGAATCCCAATGGGCCAGACCCAGCGATGAGCTCAATCATTACAACGACATACTGCATCGCATCGAATACGGCTATGGTCGCACCCTGTTAGACGTGGGGGACATTCGAGTGAAGTATCCGTATCAGCCACAGCCAGCCCAAAGTAAGAGCGGCATCCAATGACCCCCCTCACGTAGAAGGGGGACATACAATACGTACTCGGGACATGAACACTTCAACAATACCTCAAGGTGTATCAGCGCAAGCAGGAGCGAGT
>NZ_JAJUBC010000104.1 GCF_028683095.1 Enterovibrio gelatinilyticus
GTATGGCCGACATGCTTTGGGTTTGAAGTGGTACTTCTTGGCGGTAGCAAGCAGTGCAGCATTCCAACGATGATGACCTTCACCATAGGCATCACGCTCTATCATGATGGCTTTTGCGTTGTCGAACAGGACCTCTCTGGGCACACCACCGAAGTATTCGAACGCTTCTTCAAGACCTTCAATCCAGTCTTCTTGGCGCTCACGCTCAGTGAAGCGGACAAAAGTTGTACGGCTATATCCAAGGGTTGCGACAAAGGCTTTGATGCGTTTTCCGTGGTGTGTGATCGTCGTGAAGTCCACTTGCATCTGCTGTCCTGGTTCAGTCTCGAAGCGCACGACAGGATCGGCAGGTACAGTCGGTTTGTATTGTTTGATGCGTTCTTTAAGCATGGTGATCCCGCCGTCATAACCTAATGCCTTAATCTCACGTAAAAGAACGGTGGCAGGTATCCAATGTGGCTTTGCTGCTTCAATGCGACCAAGTAAATAGTCGTAATAGGGGTCTAACTTCGACAGGCGTGACTGACGTTCAGGGTACACAGGAAGTCGGTCTTTGTTCCTGAGGTAAGCTCTCACCGTGTTTCTAGATACGCCCAACGTCTTTGCGATACGGCGGATGCTTTGACCCTGTTGATGTAAAACGTGTATATCCACTAGTTGCTCCTGATTGATCATAGTCCGCCGTTTT
>NZ_JAJUBC010000105.1 GCF_028683095.1 Enterovibrio gelatinilyticus
AAAACGGCGGACTATGATCAATCAGGAGCAACTAGTGGATATACACGTTTTACATCAACAGGGCCAAAGCATCCGCCGTATCGCAAAGACGTTGGACGTATCTAGAAACACGGTGAGAGCTTACCTCAGGAATAAAGACAGACTACCTGTGTACCCCGAACGTCAGTCACGCCCATCGAAACTAGCCCCCTATTTCGACTATTTACTTGGTCGCATTGAAGCAGCAAAGCCACATTGGATACCTGCCACCGTTCTTTTTCGCGAGATTAAGGCATTAGGTTATGACGGCGGGATCACCATGCTTAAAGAACGCATCAAACAATACAAACCGACTGCACCTGCCGATCCTGTCGTGCGCTTCGAGACAGAACCAGGACAGCAGATGCAAGTGGACTTCACGACGGTCACACACCACGGAAAACGCATCAAAGCCTTTGTCGCAACCCTTGGATATAGCCGTGCAACTTTTGTCCGCTTCACTGAGCGTGAGCGTCAAGAAGACTGGATTGAGGGTCTTGAAGAAGCGTTCGAATACTTCGGTGGTGTGTCCAGAGAGGTCCTGTTCGACAACGCAAAAGCCATCATGATAGAGCGTGATGCCTATGGTGAGGGTCATCATCGTTGGAATGCTGCACTGCTTGCTACCGCCAAGAAGTACCACTTCAAACCCAAAGCATGTCGGCCATAT
>NZ_JAJUBC010000106.1 GCF_028683095.1 Enterovibrio gelatinilyticus
TGACAGACCATCGTTGTCTCGGTCGATGTCGCTGTTATCGCCGACACCGTCACCGTCTGAATCCGACGTTTCCGTGGCATCGTCAGGGAAGGCATCGGCATTATCGCCCACACCGTCACCGTCAGAGTCGGTTGTCTCAGACGCATCGTTAGGGAAGGCATCGGCATTGTCACCGACGCCATCGCCGTCAGTATCGGTTGTCTCAGTGGCATCCGTTGGGAAGGCATCACCGTTATCGCCCACGCCGTCACCATCGGTGTCCGTGTCTTCGTTTGGATCGAACGGGAAGGCATCGTAGATATCGAGCGTGCCGTCGTTATCGTCGTCTTCATCGTTCGGGTTGGAGATACCATCACCGTCCGAGTCTTCGGCACGATCATCAACCCCGTTACCATTCACATCGCTACCCCCTTCGCCATCTTGAAGGTTGAGCATGCCATCTCCATTGGTGTCGAAAGCAGCAAAGTCGTAGCCATGCATGTCGAAGGCGGTGCCGTCGTTCTCTGCGTTGTGGCTTTCGAGATCGAGGAAGTCTGGAATGCCATCACCGTCAGAATCTGGGGCAGGATCGACGCTGGCTTGTAGGTCGATACTGTCGACCATCAGATCGCCATCAGCGTCGATGAGACCGGCTTCGACCACATCAGGGATGGTGTCGTTGTCTGAGTCCAAATCCAC
>NZ_JAJUBC010000107.1 GCF_028683095.1 Enterovibrio gelatinilyticus
CTACTCAATGCTGAGCTGCAAGCAAGAGCGGAGAGAACAAGAGTCACCCTCACAAAGTTCGCAGGCTTCCCGATGGATAAAACGTTCGACGATTATGACTTCAAGTTCGCGACGGGCGCGCCGAGGAAACAACTCAAGGAGCTGACAAGTCTCGCCTTCGTTGAGCGAAAAGAGAACGTGGTGCTGCTCGGGCCAAGTGGCGTTGGAAAGAGCCATTTAGCCGTCAGTCTTGGTCAGCTTACCGTCCAAAGAGGGCTGAAAACGCGCTTTATTACCGCTGCTGATTTAATGCTTCAACTGTCAGTGGCGAAGAAACAAGACAGGCTGGAAAGCTACCTTAAACGAAGTGTACTGGGCCCAAAGCTGCTGATCATCGATGAGATCGGGTATCTCCCCTTCGGGAGAGAAGAAGCGAACTTGTTCTTCAATGTCATCGCAAAACGGTATGAACAGGGCAGCGTGGTTGTAACAAGCAATTTACCGTTCTCACAATGGTCAAATGCGTTCGCTGATGACACTACACTCACGGCTGCGCTGTTGGACCGACTACTTCATCATTCTCACATCATTCAGATAAGTGGAGAGAGTTATCGGCTCAAAGGAAAAAGAGCGTTAGGGACAGTGCCAACCGTTCTACAAAATGAATCGGAAAGGCAGGGATAACCA
>NZ_JAJUBC010000108.1 GCF_028683095.1 Enterovibrio gelatinilyticus
ATCGGTGCCGCCGTCAGTTCCACCATCGGTGCCGCCGTCAGTACCGCCATCGGTGCCGCCGTCAGTACCGCCATCGGTGCCGCCGTCAGTACCACCATCGGTGCCGCCGTCAGTACCACCATCGGTGCCGCCGTCAGTACCACCATCGGTGCCGCCGTCGGTGCCACCGTCGGTGCCGCCGTCAGTGCCACCATCGGTGTCGCCATTACTAAAGAAGATATTATCTAAATAGATATCCACGGGTTCATTGATATCAGCTCTAGCAGCAGAAATGACAATTTGTGCTATCGCATTTCGTGATAAATCACCATTTGCACTTGCACTTGTAAAGTCGCTGAACGGAATAGCGAGCGTAACGATATCAGTACTTGAAGGCGTACTTGTGTATTGAATCGCACTCGTTTCACCAGCGCCGCCAGCATGGTTAGACAACTTAATGTTAACCACTTGCCCTGCTAACAAAGGATCCACTTTGTATTGCATATTGAAAGTAGTAAAACTTGTCGCGTCAAATGCGGCTGATGAGAAATCAATACCGGCAAATGTTTGACCTGCTCCAACATTCATCACTTTTGCAGGACTACCATCCAATGTGCCATCTACGATTCGGCTAGAAGAGCCGCCCCAGTCGGGGCCCCACTCATTGACCGTGATATT
>NZ_JAJUBC010000109.1 GCF_028683095.1 Enterovibrio gelatinilyticus
TCAGTAGGTACCTACAACATGTTTGGGTTAGGCAATGCTGAAAGCAGCGCCTCGTACGTCGACATTGACTATGCCTTCTACTTATCCGGTAGCTACCTCTATATCTATGAAAGCGGCGCTTACATAGGGGGTTACAACGGCGTTTCCGCTAACGATACCCTATCGATTGAAGTGAACAACGGCACCGTCCGTTACTTCTATAACGACAGCGAAATTCGGTCAGTCGCTTACAGCGGAGAAACGCCGGACTTCTACGTTGATTCGAGCTTCTACAGTGGCGCTATTAGCTTGACCGATATCACCCTCACCCCGCTTTCCGGCGCTGGTTTAACCGCAGATGCTGACAACGATGGCGTGACCAACGATATCGATTTGGACTCAGACAACGACACCATTCCTGATGTGGTCGAAGCCGGTCTGACCGATGCGGACGGTGATCTGATGGTCGATAGCATTGACCTACAAGCCAGCGTCGACCCTGCCCCAGATTCTGACGGTGATGGCATTCCAGATTACTTGGATTTAGAAAGCCACAACGCAGAGAACGACGGCACCGCCTTTGACATGCATGGCTACGACTTTGCTGCTTTCGACACCAATGGAGATGGCATGCTCAACCTTCAAGATGGTGAAGGCGGCG
>NZ_JAJUBC010000011.1 GCF_028683095.1 Enterovibrio gelatinilyticus
TGGCTACTGTTTGGCGTCATTAACACTGTGTTATCACTCATCAACACAGAGATATTACCGCTATCCTCTGTATCTCGCCTGTTCGCAAACAGTTCGCGGCAGTAATCAACGATCTGATTCCGTAGATTATCCTGCTCTACCATGTCTCTTCTCCAACCAAGTTAATTGCCACAGCCAAAAATATCGTAACGTCTATTGAATCGGTCTTGCTTCAATCAAGCCCGTGATGCCCTTCAATAAAGAAATTAATTCTCTCGAGGATCGCTGCAAGTACGCTTCATGTGAACGTTTCGCCGTTTCCTTATCACCACATTCTATTGCTCTGACTAAATGCGAATACGCATCTACAGCCTCCCAAGGTGTAACACCCAATTTAGAAACCATTGCACGAACACGGCGAGATTTATCCATCATTCGTTGCATAAGTAATAGAAACGTTTTGTTACCCGTTAAACGGATTAACGACAGTCGAAAAGCCGCCTCATGCTTCACCCACTTGGTGTTGTTCTTCTGATCGCGGGCGTCATAAAGCATTTGAAGATGAAATTTCAAGGTATCCCAGCATTTATCATCCAACGTTTGAATGTCGAGATAGCTGATGGCGTAAAGCTCTAATGCAGCAACCACCTCGAGCACTTCATGAAGCTCATCCAAAGAAATTGGCTTGATATAAATGCCACGTCTCGGCACGGGCTCGATCAAGCCTTCTTGAGCCAACCGAATACACGCTTCTCTCAGTGGCGTACGCGAAACGTCAATACGACGTGCTAGCGCCTCTTCGAGATAATAGCTTCCGACTTCCAGTTCATTGGACAAAACCATTTGCCTGACAGCTTGATATGCCGTTTCTGTCAGCGTTTTCCTCATTACCATCCTTAACATTCACACGATTCGTTGAGGATGCGTTTCCTCAGAAAACCTTGTATTCCGTCATGACGACTATAAAAATACGTATACGTTGATAGTTTTGTTAAAAACCAAGAATTTCGCAAGTTAATAACAATGACTGGCATTTTTCATTTGAAAAATGAGACGTTTGTCACCAAAATGTTAGATTTGACTTCTTTTCTGATTTAAATCTAATCGTAAATTTCAATTCATGTTTTCAATTAATGTATACGTTAAATGCATCTTCTAGTGATCGAATTTCATGAGTGAAATACAGAAAATATATTCGAGGAGCCGGATTCATTTGCACTCATGAGAATCTGTTTGAGAAGATTCACTGAAGAATTGGGGCAACATTTGGGGGTAGCCAATGCGGTTAAAACACCGCCACATCCGCACTGAAAAGTTGATGAAGATCTCAAAAATTGTCTGGTAGGCTTCCGATTCACTCGGCAAACCGTAGTCTGAAACCTCCCAAGCAGCAGAAACCAGCAAGTCCGTTTCAAGTTGCAGCATGGGATTCTGACAAGGAAACCAAGGAGGGCGATATGGCAGAACAAAACAACACGCTTTACTGTGAGGATTGTGGACGAGTAACGCCGCACACTCACATTCAACTAGAACCGAGAAAAGTCTCACCAGACAGCACACTCTTTCAGCGCGCCACCATTGTTCTTTCGAACTCAATGGATTTAATGCTCGGCAGTTCTTATGAACAGTGCACTTGCTGTGGCTCAACATTTGGGCACACAGACAGTATTGGTGGTATCTAATGCAGTTAGACGCGCTTTCTGAACTTCTTAATCACAATGGTTTTAACACCACAATGAAAAACGGCAATGTCCGAGTGCATTCGGGTTGGGCTGTATTGCCTATCACCATTAAGCACGACATTGCCAAAGACACCCTTGCCGTAACATATAATCAGACTGGCCAACTTCTTTGCGCTATCGCCTTTGTTATTCAGTGCTTCATGTTCCTTGGTGCTGGCGCATTCTTCTCAGCAGGGCTGGCTGGGTCGGTCGTGTTTTTGTGTGCGATGAATGTGATTCTGACGGACTCTGCCGCAAAAGAGATCCGTCAACATCTTCGTCAAATCGCCATTCCACGAGAAGACACTCAGTCAATCTCAGCCCCTTAATCCCCTAACCCTCTTTCAGCACGCCTTAAATCAAGCAATTTTGTTCAAGTTTTGGTTAGCTTCGATGCTTATACTTTGCAAAGATGTTGAGAACGCACACTGAGGGAATCGACGTGACGACACAAAATCGTTTTCATTTTGCCCAAAGCCAACACCTTGATGGTGTCTCTGTGCTTGACGCAAACATGCGTGATTTTTCCTACGACAAACACGCTCATGAAGAGTTTTCTATCGGGGTAACGTTACGAGGTAGGCAAGATTTTTTCTGTCAGGGTGCGTATCATAAGAATCCAGCCGGCGCTGTTCTGCTCTTTAACCCTGAAGATGTTCATGATGGTCATTCTGGCGGGCAGCAAGATCTTGAGTATTTGATGCTGTATGTTCACCCAAGCAGCGTTGCAAGCCAATTCAAGGCGTTAGGAGTGAAAAACCCTTCAAGCCTTCGTATAGAAGGCTGCCGATTAGACAGCATGGCACTTCGCAACCAAGCGCTAATCATGTCATCCCTTATCAAAGACCAAGCAAGCAACCGCATCGAGCAAGAATCCGCACTGTTTCAGCTGTCTCATGCCATGGTTTCTTGCACCGAATTTCTTGAGGATGTGGTGCCAGCCCGCCGGCAAGATACGCTGTTGCTCCGTGCCAAAGATTTCATTCAATCGCACATCGATAAAGATATTTCCATTGATGACATCGCAAATGCGGCTTCATTGTCGAAGTTCCACTTTATCCGTCTGTTTCGCGCGCAATTTGGTATTACGCCCCACCAATACGTACTCAATTGCCGCATCAATGGCGCGAGAAAGGCCTTGGAGTCAGGTATGCAATCAAGTGATGTAGCACAAGCATTTGGCTTCTCCGATAGCAGCCACTTCAACCGCCGTTTTAAGCGCGTATTTGGTATGACACCAAAACAATACCAGCTCCAAGTTAGAGCACTACCGCCGCCCCACCTCGAATAAGTGCTCAACCTCACTTCTTAGAATCAGCGCTCGTTAATACCAGCGCGTCGGAATCACTGGAAGTGTTCCAATTTCCAACTCACTCAGGCTTCAGTTCACACGCTGAAGAGGCCTTTCGCTCGCCTTGAATATAGAGATTAGATTGTTATGTTAGAACTTTTCGCATACGCCATCGGCATTATGTACTCACCGGGGCCGGTTAATTTACTGGGGCTAAATGGCGGTATCCAGGGTAAAACTAAGCAAAACCTTCCGTATTTTACGGGGGTTGCCATTGCCATGCTCATTCTGTTTGTTTCGCTGAATGTGGTTGGGGGTTCTTTGGTGACAGAGGAATCATTGCCTTTCGTCAGCGCCGTGGGAGGCTGTTATATCTTATATATTGCCAGTAAGTTGATCAGCGCTCGCATACAAATTGATAACACGAAAATGGAAGATTCATTGTCGTTCAAAGACGGGCTGGTACTGCAACTACTCAACCCCAAAGGGTTTATCGCGACATTACCTATCGTGACCATTCAATTCCCTGCCGCCGGTATTCATGGCGCAAGCAGTTTGTTCTGGATTTTTGTTCTATGCCTATTGGCCTTTGGCGCACCCACCTCTTATTCAGTCATAGGTGGGTTGATAGGTCGTCGAATTCAGCAGCCCATTTATTTTCGCGCATTCAACGTGTTAATGGCGCTGATGTTGGCCTTTGTCGCTATCGATATTTTTCACCAAAACGTCTATACGCCGTGGTTCAAATGAATTTTTCCTACCTATCCGTTGGTTAAATTAGGATTGCCATCGATATAATAAGCCTTGAGCTAGAAATAAAAAACCGCCTGAAAACGGCGGTTTTTTTTCTACAAATCAGCGTTTATCGCGTCACGTATGCACGAACAAACTCACTGATAGAAACAAGGTCACTCACGGCAATGAACTCTTCCGTGGTATGAACTTTTGCCATGCCAGTCGACATGTTGACTGTCAGTAAACCTTTTTCGTTGAAAACATTCGCGTCAGAACCACCACCCGTAGGTTTGGTGACAGGCTCAATGCCTATTGCTTCAAAAGCCGCTTTAATAGCAACAACGTGTGGGTTGTCATCAGCAATGCGGTAAGCATTGTAAGAACGTGTTGATTCGATATGGATACCCGCGCCGTGCTTTTCAGCGGCAGCTTCAAACGTTGATACCATGTGCTCAACTTGTTTCGCCAGCTTATTGTCGTCTAGCGAACGGGCTTCCGCTTCAATGTAAAGCTCAGGCATCACAATGTTCGTCGCCTGACCTCCACGTACCACACCGATATTTGCAGTGGTTTCTTCATCGATACGGCTTAGCGTCATGTTGCTGATCGCATCAGACGCCACGGTTAAGGCATTTATCCCCGTTTCAGGTGCCAAACCCGCGTGTGCTGGTTTACCTTTAATGGTGACTTTAAGGCTTTGTTGGCCAGGCGCAGTGGTGATAATAGTGCCGATCGGGCCACCTGAATCTAATACAATAGCTTGTTGTGATTCGATCATGCTGATGTTGAAATGCTTGGCACCTTCAAGGCCAAGTTCTTCGTACACTGTGAACGCCACTTCAATCGTTTTGTGGGCTTCACCGCTCTCTTGAATGGAACGAACCGCTTCCATCACCGCAGCAATACCCGATTTATCATCACCACCCAAAATGGTCTCGCCATTTGAGCGAATAATGCCATCTTCGATGATTGGCTCAATACCGTTGCCCGGTGTCACTGTGTCCATGTGGCTGCTGAAAATAATGCTGCCTTCCAATGACCCTTGCAATTTACCGTAAATATTAAAGCCGTTAGAAATGGTGTCAGGAACAGGCAATTTTGTTACTGCAAATCCCATGTGACCCAATTGTTCTGCCAGAGCTTCGGCAACAGCTTTTTCGTTACCCGATTCACTGTCAATTTTCACCAGCTCAATAAAATGCTCAACCAGTCTTTCTTGATTAATCTTTGCCATCGGTGTGCGACTTCTTTTCTGCGAGATGAAGACACACCTTAAACTGAAGTGCGGCGCATTTTATATGGGTTACATCAAAGAAACATTCGATTTGATGGGAATATATACAAACAAAAAAGACGGGCAAACGCCCGCCAAAAGTATGGTAACTGGAGGCATCTTTGATAGATGCCGTTTTCTGTCCCTAGCTTATTTCTGTGCCCGCCTCGTCTTCGGCAACCACAGAGGTGTCAGACTTTGATTCGTTAACCCACTGCTGAACCGCCGCGCTGTTCAACACATGGTCGGCATAAGCTTGCGCATCAGGTGATAACGCCACGCCGTAGGTAATAAACCGTAATACAACTGGGGCGTACATCACATCAGCAATAGAAAACTCACCAAATAGCCAACCGCCTTTGTTGCCGAATTCTTGTCTCTGCCCCGCCCAGATTTCATCGATTCGTGCCACATCTTTCAAACACGCTTCAGACGGTGAGATTTTGCGTCGACCACGGATATTCATTGGCATTTCATTACGAAGTGCTTGAAAACCTGAGTGCATTTCTGCTGAAAATGCGCGTGCTTTTGCACGTTGTGCAATATCTCCAGGCCAGCCCTTTCCACCTAGATATTGATCATTCACGTATTCGCAAATCGCCAATGAGTCCCACACTTCTATTGGGCCGTCCACCAAAACAGGGACTTTTGCAGCGCCAGAGTGTTTCGCAATCTCGGCATAGAAAGATTCGGTAAACAGTTCAAGCTCCACTTCGTCGAACGCAATGTCGAATCCACGTAATACCAACCAGCCACGTAGTGACCACGTCGAATAATTTTTGTTTGCGATGATGAGTTTCATGACACACTCCTTTGCATGAGATAGGTTAGGACGAATTCAGTATGCAAGGTTGCGGTGGCGGTTTCTAACGCATAGTCTTGATAGTTATTATTTGAATTGTTGATGCTATGAGTATCGAGATAACAAATCGCAAGTGGGTAACACATGGATATTGATTCACTAAGAAGCTTTTTAGCCATTGTAGACACAGGGAGTTTCACCCGCGCTGCAGCACAAATTCATCGCACGCAATCAGCGATCAGCATGCAGATAAAACGGCTCGAAGAAGAGCTCGACAGCCCGCTATTTGACCGCGAGAAACGTCCGCTCAGCTTGAGTTTGTCAGGACAACGCCTTGTCAGCCATGCTCGACGTCTTGTTGCTGGGCATGATGAAGCGCTAGATGCTTTCAAACGCGACGATACGAGCCGCCCCATCAGACTAGGTTGTCCCGATGACTATGCTGAATCTTTGTTACCAGAATTTATTAGTGCTTTGCGCTCACTGATTGGCGACCAAACATTTGATGTTCTGTGTGCATCCAGTACGCGTCTAAGGCAGCGGTTAGACAGTGGTGAATTAGACATGGCAATCCTCACACGCTCACCCGATTCTGACGAAGGCTGGTTACTCAAGCATGATAAAGGGGTATGGGTCAGCGGCAGTGACGTGAACCTGCCCCATCGTAGACCCATGCCCGTCGCACTGTTCGACAAAAACTGTAAGTTTCACTCCACGGCATTGGATGGATTAGGCAAGCTTGGCATTGAGGTGGATTTGATTGCATTTACCACCAGTGCTTCCACTCTGCACGGCTTAGCACGCGCAAATCTCGCGATTTCGGCCATGGCATCGGGTAGTGTGCCTCCCGACTTACAGATCATCACAAACGGAAGCCTTCCTCCTCTACCTGCTGTCGATATTGTGGTCGTGACGGCAAGTCGCTCTCATCCTCTGATTTCACCGTCGATCATTTCACAATTATCTCACGCTTTTCTAGCCAACCAAGGTAACGTGAACGTGGCATCACTGGCATCGTAAAGCCCTAAAGGAATACCATTTGTGATTCAGATAGCTACAAAAAAAAGCAGCGAGTTCGCTGCTTTTTTATGTAGCTGGTAACGCGCCAAGTGCGAGTTAACGGCTCAAAGCCAAGTATGCCCCTGCCCCAATCATGATTGAGCCAGCCCCCCGATTCATGCGTCTCACTGCTTTTTCAGTTTTCAACAGCTTAGCCGCTTTCGCGGCACCAAAGGCCACCAGCATTGCACCACTCATCAATGCAATGGCAGCCAATACATTGGCTAACACCACATCTGCCATGCTGAGAATAGTTAAATCCATAAAAGTGGGCAAAAACGCGATGTAGAACAGAATCACCTTCGGGTTCGATGCTGAGATTAAAAAGCCTTGAACGAAGGCAGAAATGTGCCCCTTTGTTTTCTCTTCAGCAGATCCGGTTACTGTTGCCAGTTGTGGTAAAGCACGGAACATTTTGTAGCCGAGATAGATTAAATACGCTGCACCTGCAAAGCGAATCACAGTGAACAATTCAGAGTAATTTTCCGCAATCGTCGCCAAACCAAAACATGCCAAAGTGAGATAAACCAAATCGCTCACCACCATTCCGGCAGCCAATGCCGTGCAGCCTCTCGCCCCTTTCACCATCGCGCGAGCAAGAATCGCGAAGATGCCCGGACCCGGCGTCAATACAAAAATAAAAATGGCCAACGTGAATGTCAGCGCCCCTTCGATAGACATTGTTCTTCCTATGGATATTTCTAACAACAGACTGAAAGTATCAGAAAGTTCGAGTACAGACGAGAGGAGTTTTGTATGAGTTCACGCTCTTTAGAGTTGATGAAAAAACTTCTGAGGTTACCGACAACTATGATGGTGACGTCATGCGATTTGATTCTTACATTTGTGAGGCTTGTAGCATCGAAAACGCTGCTAATTTCACGGTAACGGGCGGATATTCAGGCAGGAAAGAATCATGAAAAAAGAAGCCAATAATTGGATGGAATCATTCACCCGAAATGGCGTAGTAGCAACAATGGGGTTACTCCTTTTCGTGTGTTTTTCTGTTCAATCCGCTATCAGTCCTGACCTAGATAACCAGATATCTGTGTTGTGTGACAAAATGCAGTCTTGTGCGCTTGAAAGTCTGGGTGGTGAGAATGTTGATACAGCCAACAGCGCCTTTGTGGAGAAGATGATTGGGGCGGCGTGTAGGCAGATTCGTGGCGAGTTCGATGTGATGAGTCTCAGCAATAAAGTCGATACCGCGGCGACGGCCTGCTTGAAAAGCATGACGGCGCTATCTTGCCAGGCTTTCGAATCAGACGTTGAAACGCCTGAATGTTCTGCACTGGCTAAGATGACCCAAAACAGTTTATAACCGCCAATTATATTAGCGAGATACCATCGACAAGCTTGTCGCTTTGCTCATTGCTCATTGCTCATTGCTCATTGCTCATTGCTCATTGCTAATAGCTCAAAGCTCTTCAGCGGATAATTCTCTAGCGAATAACTTTCTATCTAACTCACCAGTCACCATACCTTCTTGGGCAAAAGCATAACCATTCTTGCCGTTAGCCTTGGCGCCATACATGGCTTTGTCGGCTTGCTCGATGACCGTCGCCAGTGATGCATTATCGTTTGCCACCCAGCGTCGAATGCCAATACTCGCACTGACTTGAGGTTTGCAATGATTGATCACCATTTCCTGACTCAGCCTTTCGAGCAACCGACTCACAATGCCATCCACTGAAGATGCATCCTGAATCGCGATGAGAAATTCATCACCTGAAAGACGTGCGACAAAATCATACCGTGACAAGCAGGCCTTCATGCGACTTGCCACCACTTTCAATAGCTCATCACCAATGTTGTGTCCAAACTGATCGTTGACCGCTTTGAAGCCGTCTAAATCGATAAACAGGACATGCATACCGTGTCCCTTGTCATGATCACGACTGAGTTTATCGAATGCATGTGCTCGGTTTGGTAAGCCCGTCAACACATCGTGATTAGCGATATGATTCAAACGCTTGATTTCCATCTCCACAGTTTGGTCAACGATGGACACGACATAACCGTCAATTTTTCCTCTGTGATTAACCAAGGTTTGTGCGGTTATTTGGCACGGTAAACAATCGCCGGCCACGGACATCATCATGCCTCGCCATTGATAGCTTCCTGTCGAAATTAACGCTTTAATTTCGCTGAAGGCGGCGCGGAAACGTTTATCAACGTCAAGCTCACTCCATGTACGATTCTCACCAAATAAGCGAATACTCGCCGTATTTTGAGTTTTAATATTCAGAGCACGAGACAAGACCAACGTGGCGTTTTGACTCTTATCAAAAATCATCTCAGCAAATTTACGACGCTGTTCAGATTCTCGCTGAGCCGTCACATCTTCAAACTGCAATAATGAGTGAAGTGCCGTTGCCATCGGATGCGTGCTGATCAAAAACACAGAACCCGTTTCGGGATGAATAAGCTCTACATTTTTTATCGGCTGATGCGCATCAATGGCAGTGGAGATTGCCACCATATTGTCTGCAGGTTCAAACACCCCCAACAAACTTTCAAGACGAGTGGGTGTGCATCCAAAACGGGTTAACTGCCTTTCTGCCGCAGGGTTGTAATAGGTAACGTTGTCTCCCGGTGCAATAACCATTACACCTTGGTCCATGGTATCCATCACCTGACTGATGTATCGGCTCTTATTCTCCAGTTCCTGTAGCGTTTGTTTCAACTGACCATCACGCTCAGAAAGGTTCGTCACCATTTCGTTAAAGCAGGCAGTCACTTGGCCCAACTCATCGTTGTGTCTTACTGGAATACTCCGATTCACCACACCAAGCCTAATAATCGCAGACATAGATTGGTGCAGTGATGCCAACGGAGAGGCAACAATGCGATGAAGCATTTGAGCAAATACCAGAGACAGAATAGATAACGCGGTCGTGCCTGCGGTTAAATACATCAACAAAGCTCGGCGTTCTTCCTCTATGTTGTTTCTCGATACAGTAAGAAAGATATCACCCAACTTGTCGTCGCCGAGAACAATCTCAGCAGACACGCGTTCCACCGCCGTGCTGGCACAGAGGATATGTTGCGCTTGTCGAGCGCAATCATCAGGTAAACGAGAGAACGAGGCAAATTCCAAACGTTCATTGGTGAGTACACGCGCTGCGATAAGATCGGGATTCGCACTCAGCGCATGAAGCTGTTCACGCCCTGTTTCTACATCGCCAAATGCCACAGCCGCATTGAGGTTGCTTGCCGCAGACATCGCCATCACTTTCGAGCTATCAATCAGGCTTTTCTCTAGGTATCGCACCACGGCATGGTCAACTGCGCTGCCTAACACGATCAAGCCCAATGTCATCAATACCCAAGTTGGGAATATGAATTTCACTCTTAATGGGAGGTTGTTGAGAAAACGAAGGTTCATGCGTTATCTCCTTCTTCAATGATCGAAATTGATAACAACTGAGAACGCAATGAAAAAGGTGCGTACTGTAAATTATTAAGATTAATGAGGGGTCTAACTCGGTTGTTCATTTTGACAAAAGCCGCCATCCCGCCATTAGCAGTGAACTCATTACCCTCACCGACAACCAATGCGTCGGGAAATTGAGTGCGTAAAGTCGAGATGTGCTGCGCAGAAGTATTGGCGGTATAAACAATGTGGCAGTTTATATCAGTTTCACTTTGTTGTGTGATAGCGGTAAAGCTCGCTTGATCCGGCTTTCTCGCAACCACATCTTTTAATCGAAGACTGACTTCGTTGTCGCTATCTGAACAAAACGCATATCGGCCTGATGTCGGTTGAAGGGTTTTCCAATCAATCAAAAAAGCGAAGCGATATAGGTAGACCGCTTTCAAATCCTCATCACGAAAATCACTCGCACGCGCACCTAAGCTGACCGTGATGACTGTCGCCAACAATAGCCAGTTTAGTTGTCGCGAAAAAGCTCGTTTCGCCAAATCAATCATTCAAAAGCGCTACCAAATCAGACTCTTTTTATTTCCATTGCCAATCGACTTCTAGCCAATATTGCGTACCATTATTAAACCCAGCGTAACTTTCGGGATACTCGTTCACTTGGTCGTTGAACAAGCTTTCTGCGCTCAAAGTAACTAGCGGCATGTGTTCAGATGCCTGCCAACCTATCACCATATCCCACGTTAACACTTCTGGCCACGCGTAGTATTCGACATCCTGAAGCACGTCATCTGGACTGCTAGCATGTACATAGTTAACGACGTTACTCACCCACCATTGCGGTGTGATATCCCACATAATTTGAGCATTGGCTAAATGCACAGGTTCATTTTCGTAAGAACGCATTGGGACGTCCGTCGAAGAACAGATAGCGCCGTGACAGTCTGCTTTAATTTCACGATAGCTGTAACTCGCATTCACTTGTACCGCGGAAGTTGGCTGCCATTTCATGCTCAACTCACCACCGTAGGTCTGAGAACTGAGTGGTGCAATGTGTTGATACTGGAACAATCCGATCACGGTTCCATCTGCATCAGGAGAGGAATTACCAATTATCGGAGGCAAGTGTACACCCGATATTTGCATCCATGCTGGAATACCATCTTCTTCGCTGTAAAACAAATTAGCGTCAAACTGGAAAACATTACCTTCCCATAGACGATAACCCAGTTCATAAGTATCTACAGTCTGAACGGGAAGATCCTCATTCCCTAGATATTCGACAATTTGAAGGTAGTCTACTGATTCAAGGCACTGATAAGCATCAGATTCGTCTACGTAGCAATAGTTTCCAAAATAATTACTCTGATAACCATTTTCGTGAAAATCCGTCGAGCGTCCTTGGCGAGCAGGTGTCACCACCGCCCTACCCCAACCAGCCCACACTCGCTGATTGTCTCCCACCTCTTGCATGACACGCACCTGAGGCTGTGAGAAGGTCTCACTCACCATATTGAAGTACTGCCAACGGTTACCCACCATCAATGACGTGGTGTCAGTCAGCGGATAGGTGTAGTTGAAATACGCCGCGGCGCTTTGATTCACAAAACCGGCTTCGTCTGCCACACGTACATACGGAGAGGTATAAATTTCACTCGGCTCATACGGTCGGAAATATTCGTCAATCACACGATAGTCAAAGCCCACCGTCAGTTGCCCACCCAACACGTTGTTGTCGCTGTAGCGCGTTTCCGAGTCGATACGAGTGAAATAGGCATTACGGTCCGAGCCATCGCTACTGCTGTAGGTTAGCCAGAATTGCTGCTCCCACTGTTTGGAACCACCTAATTCTTGCAAGAACTTAACACCAGCAAAATACTCTTCCGCTAGCATTTCAGTTTCGTATTTGACGTAATCTGGGCCATCGACACCGGGCGTCAAAAAGTGTGGTTGATAAGAACCCCAGTTGTAGTCTTCACGAGAACGAATGCCGCCAAGCTGAAACGACACTTCACGGTCGTTTTTCTGATAGTCGCCTCGCACGCCGAAACGTTCTGTCTGAACGCGGAAATGCTGTATTGGTTGAACACGGTCTTCATCACTTGTCCAAGGCATGTGCTCAACAAGCTCAGCGTACCCACTCATGTAAAGATTATTGGTAACTTGGCCGCCGTGGTGAACCCGTGCTTCTTTGTAATGGTAATTACCAATAGAGGCTGACACTTTATTGCGTGGCGCGTCTTCTGCATCGTAGGTAATGACGTTGACAACAGCATTCACGGCATTACCGCCCCAAATCGTGCCAACCGGGCCCATCACCACTTCGATACGTTCAATGCTGTCCAAGCTTACGGGGATCAAATCCCAGTCCACGCCAGAAAACATGCCGTTGAATACACTGCGCCCATCCACCATTACAAGCATGGTGTTACTCAGCGTTTCATTAGGTGACCGAGCAGCAATACCCCAGTCATAGTTAGAATATTTCGCCACGTGCAAACCTGGCGCTAGTACCAGAACATCTGCCACGGAACGTGCGCCTGAGCGCTTAATTTCTTTTGCCGTAATAACATGAACAGCGGCAGGTACATCGGACAGGCTCAATGCCGTTCGCGTGGCGGAAACAACTTTGGTATCGCTGAGCGATTCCAATGGCATGTCTAACAGCGCGGCAAGTTCGTCGTCAGCAATTACTGGCGAAGAGATAAGTAGGCTTAAACAAGCAGTAGAGACTGCCAGACGGGCTTTAAGCATTATGGGCTTCCAGGATGTCGCAGTTTTATTCACGCTAAAGCTTCTTGAAGCGTATTTTTACTGCGTTATTGTGTATTGACTGCTCCGCATTCGACCATGAAAAATCAGCCGTTGGATTACAGTGTATTTTTTCATACATTATACGTGCAACAAACTGGATTTCGTACTCCTATAACTCAATGAATCCGCTATTTTTTAATTGTTCTGGGAGTGAAAGCAATAGGTGTCATATATATGACGGAGTAGAGAGGGTGAGTGACAGTTATTCGACACAATAACTCGTGAAATAGACGCAATAAACAACATATTTATTGCGACCCAATCGACTGTGTTTATAAGGTTTTTTATAGGCAAACGTTGTTAAATAAGCTGCTTAAGTTTTAGCAAGCCATAAGCTGCGATAGTCACCGTATCTTTCAGTTTCCCACCGATAATCATTTGCTCAAACTCGCTGATAGGAAAAGCCGCTGAAATCAGGTCTTCTTCTTCAGTATCGAGTTGCTTGCCCACATCAGTTAATCCCGTCGCCAAATAGACGTGACAGGTTTGATTAAGAAATCCATAAGCCACAAACTGCGCGCCAAGATAGGTCATCGATTCTGCCTGCATGCCCGTTTCTTCACGCAATTCTCCTTTCGCTAATTCAAGGTGATCGGCATCAGGGTTTGATTCCCATGCGCCTTGAGGGATCTCCCAACAGCGTTGTTGCACCGTGTATCGATATTGTTGCACCAGATGAATCATGCCATTCTCGATAGCGAGAATCGCTGCACAGTCCGGTTTATCTACCACACCATAAATACCCTCAGCTCCACTGGCTCGCACCACTTTATCTTCTCTTACACTCATCCATTTGTTCTGGTAAACAATGTGGCTTTCTAGTTTCTTTATCACGGGCTATCCATCATGTTGTTATATACCCAATCCACCTGAAGATGCTCGATTTCAGAGCCCATCAGTGCAAGTTTACTGAATCCTGCATCTTCAAGTTGTTTGGGTATAGGCACTGGCATTGTGTTTAGCATAGTCCTTTGTTTTTAAGCAACAGTTCAAGCTCTGTTACGTTTTCTTCCCTGCACCTCAGGGAACAATTGGTCCATCCTCACCTTCCAGATTCGGTACCACAATCACATTCACATGCACAGACACGAGTAGGTGTTTTGGTATAGATCCACTTGCGAAAATTTAGAATCATGATATTTTCTTGCCAAATTTTCTAAATTGGAAAAATGACCATGCCAAAGGCAAGTGAAATCAAAAAAAACGCAGTTATCGAACATGGCGGCAAAGTGCTTGCGGTTAAAGACATTTCTAAGCTAACCCCTGCTGGTCGTGCAGGTACAAGCCTATACAGAATGCGTCTTTACGATGTAGCGACAGGTGCAAAAGTTGACGAAAGCTTCAAAGCTGATGACATGCTAAACCTGGCAGACTTCAGCCGTCACGCGGCAGATTTCTCTTACATCGATGGTGACGAGTACATCTTCATGGATAGCGAAGACTACACGCCTTACCACTTCAACAAAGAAACCATTGCTGAAGAACTTCTATTCATCAATGAAGACACCAAAGGTATTCAGGTTCTGACTGTTAGCGGTCGTCCTGTAGCAATTGAATTGCCTTCAACCGTTGATATGGTGATCACCGAGACGTCTCCTTCAATCAAAGGGGCTTCAGCAAGTGCTCGTACCAAGCCAGCCACTGTTTCTACTGGCCTGACCGTTCAAGTTCCAGAGTACATTGGTATTGGCGATAAAATTCGCATTAACACCACTGAACACAAGTTCATGAGCCGCGCGTAAATTTACGCCCTCATTTTTTTGCACTGAAAGAGTCTTTGAGTGCAAACAAAAAGCCCTGATGCCTTTTCATCTCTTTGATGAGTTCGGTATCAGGGCTTTGCTTTTTTTGATTAGGCTATTTATTGGCTAGAGTGTCTAGTCGCCATATTTAATGACTGAGCATATTTAATGACTGACTATGTTTAGTACGTGACTATGCTTAATACGTGACTATGCTTAATCGCCGCTAGCTTGATCAGGCAAGTCAA
This sequence comes from Enterovibrio gelatinilyticus, assembly GCF_028683095.1. Lineage (GTDB taxonomy): Bacteria > Pseudomonadota > Gammaproteobacteria > Enterobacterales > Vibrionaceae > Enterovibrio > Enterovibrio gelatinilyticus. The sequence goes on from NZ_JAJUBC010000011.1 coordinate 15,047, forward strand.
CTCACTCCCCTGCGCCTTGCAGCGAACGTTCACTGTTTTCCACCAGCCCACGAGCGACATATTTCTTCAACGCATGCCAATGGCTTTCATCCACATTAATGCCTTTCTTCCATGCTTTCGCTTCAGCTGCCATTAGCATGTCTGAACTGATGCTTGGTTCCCCTTCGAATACGGCGTCTTCAAAGGGCGCAAGCTGGATATCAACCAACAGGTCGTGATGTGGCAAATCGCTTATCCCACTCTGCTTAGGTTTATTAAAATAAACCTCAGGGTATCGATATCCCGCATTGTGAACACAATCTACAAACTCAGGTGATTCGCCGTTTACCCATTGCGCCCTCACAGATAATCCTTTGCCAGCCAATTTAAGAAGTTCGCTAAACCCAAACCATCTATTGCGGCAATTGCGGATATGAAGCTGAACATGCTGCTCGCCAATCAACTGATCCACGGCGACATCAATCAACGCAGGAAAGTGACACAGCAAGCTCGCACCAGACAAATCAACGATGATCGTCTCTCCGTCCTGAACAACCGAAGCCACAGGGAAATCACCTTCTTGTTCAATGGAGGCTAACGCGGACAAAAACAGTGACACGCCATTCATGCCTGCCATCTCCAAATCGACGACCATGTTAGCGATGTTTTCCGCTTCGCCACATTCTCGCTTTAAGCTGTCATAAGCTTTTGCGCATAAGCTCACGAGTTCGTTATGTGACACTTTCATTGGCAGCGCTCCTCATTGCTCGCAACCGTATTAGGTAGCAAAGGAAACAGCCAACTCTCTTCCTCATGATTGGGCTTCAAGTCAGTAAACAGCGGCGCACCTTGGAATAGCGTGACACGAACCCAACGCGCGGAGCGAGGATCAAACTTAGTCGCTCCAAACATCGAAAGTTTGCACCTAAGCAGGTGAATAGGCAGCATATCGCGCGCAAGCGCATTAATCTGAATATCGCCCATCGGCACATTGCCCAAGGTCCATACCCGACGTGCTATGGTTCTGAGTTTTGGATGAATAAGCAAGAACTGAGCGAGCGACCCTTCACCATTGCTGTCCTGTAGCGTGCTATACAGTCTCGATACTTGACGAGCAATGTCCAACGCCAGTTCGTTTTCCTCGCCGGGCTCTTCTCCTCGAACAGCAAGTCTTGGCTCTTCTTTATCCACTGAACGATACCAAAACCAGTACTGATTATCAGGCTCCGAGAAATCGATATTAATTGCCCATTGGTAGCGAGTTTCAATTAAAGAAATCATTTCACTAACGGTCGCACCCGGTGTAAGCGAAAGACTCGGATCGCAATTCATATCATCAGCAAGCGCATCTACCTGCTCTGGGTGTAACTCCATGATGCTGCTAAAAAATATCTCTTGTGTTTCAAAGCTACACTCGGCACACAAAGCATAAATTTCAGACCATCGAGTCGCACTTTCCGCATTATCTTGAACCCGTAAAATGAGATCATTCAGTTCAGACACACTGTGTTGGTTAAGCGTTCTTTGCTGCTCATCAATTGTCGTCACTTGGCAGAGATGGATTTTTGCTTTTTCGAGCAGTTGGCAAACCCCATGCAAACGTTCAACGTCAATCGGCATAGCCAGTATGGTTGCAAACGCAATTTCGCGTTGCGTGATCCATTGAGCAACCACACGAGGGTGCGTGATCAGAAACGGCGCCATACCTAAGCCTGTGGCATTTCCGATACCTATGTACCGTTGTAATGCAGGCATTAGCGTCGTCGCTTGATCGCCACCTTGTTGAGCGGCAATGAAATGCACCCAATCTAAGCTAAATTGACGCAATAAATATACTGCGCACATCTGGGCACTAAAAGACAGATTGAAATCGTCATTGTCTTGTAAGGTTTCAAAATCGGCGATCCCAAATTTCCCATTACCATAGACGGCAGTGGTACGCAGAATGTAACCAACCTTAGCCATCTCTAACGGATCCGGCTGAACACCCTTTGCCAGTGCAGAGATCACCAAATCAAACACTCGAACACTTTTGTTTGCACGGGAAAGCACCAATACTTTGGGTGAGTTACGCCCCGCCTCTTGCAGTGGCACATTTTGTCTTAATTGATCGAGCCCTTTTTGACTCACGCGCCCTTTGATCAAGGCAAACGTCACATCCCATTTTTCAGCAATGACACGATCGTTACGCTCTTCGTCTTCAATCGCATCACAAAACACAACGAGTTGATACGTGTGTTTCGGCGTCGTCAATTCGTAGATCACCGTACCTAAGCCGTCAGACTGAAGATCCCACCGCTTCGTCGATAACGTCCATTCCTCGTTCGCCATTTTACGAAGTAACGAACGCACAAAGCTGATACGTGTTTGGTGCATCGCCCCTAGTCGACGCGGATCCATCACAATCGCAGGATCGCGTAGCGCCGTTGCAACTTCCAAGGCAGAATTTGTATTCATCACTTTACCTATACTCAATCACGTGACAAACAGGCCGTTCCTCAGCCTTTCTAGAGTATCGAGAACAACGCCTATTGGCGTTGTCCTGATAATGCGTCGAATCAGATATCAAGTTCGGAGTTAATCAAACCCTTGCGCTTTTGCCATCTGCCGAGCAATTTTCGGCCCATTCCACAGGGCTGGCAAAAGAATCAAAGAGACGGGCACAGCTGTAATTACAATGAATGATTGCAAGGCTGACACCCCACCTGACCCCAATGAGATAAGAATGATGGCAACCGCCCCCATCATCACACCCCAGAAAGTACGCATCAGTCCATTCGGGTTCAGATCTCCACTGATCACCACACTGATGGTGTAGGTCATGGAGTCACCGGTTGTTACGATGAATATCGTGGTCAATATCAAGAACAAGATCGAAATCAGTGTTGGGAATGGCAATTGTTGCGTAATCGCCAACAGCGAAGCAGGAAGATTAAAGCCTTCAAATGCCTTACTTACCGAACCTGGCTCTGCCATTTCAAACGCCAAACCGGAGCCACCGACAATGGTGAACCAGAAAAAGGTGATCAAGGGAGCAATAATGCTAATGGTGACAATCAACTGACGTATGGTTCTTCCTCGCGAGATACGTGCAATAAAGATCGCCATCATTGGCCCATAACCCAAGAACCAGCCCCAGAAAAACACGGTCCACCAGCTCAACCAACCCATGTCTCCACGGAACGTTGCCATCGGAATAAACTTATCAATCATGGTACCCACGCCTTGCACGTAGCCATTGATGATAAAGTCAGTGGGTCCGACTAATAAAATGTAAGCCATGAGCGCCACAGCAAGAATCACGTTGTATCGACTGAGGATCTGGATACCACGGTTCACACCGCTCAACGCTGAAATGGTATAGATAGCGATGGCGAACAGAATGATAATAAATTGAGTAGTAAAGCCATCGGGTAACGCAAACAAAGCATTCAAGGCATAGCTGATTTGTAGGCCTAGAAAGCCAATAGGGCCGATCGTGCCCGCCGCCACAGCAACGATACAACACGCATCAATCACTGCACCGAGCCAACCTTTCATCGCACGATCACCAAACACTGGGTACAGCAAGGTACGTGGTTTAAGCGGCAAGCCTTTGTCATAATGCAGGTGCATAAGAACAATGGTGGTTAAGGTGCCAAGAATCGCCCACGCGAGGAAACCCCAATGCATAAAGGATTGTGCAAGTGCATTGAAGGCTTGGCGTTGAATGTTGTCTTCAGGCACACCAAAAAGCGGAGGAGGATTCACAAAGTGCGCAATAGGCTCTGCGGCAGCCCAAAACACACCACCGCCAGCCAGCAAGGTACATAGAATGATGGCTAGCCACTTGAACGTATCCAATTCAGGCTTATCCATCGCGCCAAGGCGAACTTTGCCCGTAGAAGGATTGAACGCCAAGGCGATCCCAATCAAAAAGGTGGCGAGTAGCAATAATTGCCAGTAAGGGCCGAATATTCTCACACTCCAACTGAAGCCACTATTCACCATGCTGGAAAGCAGTTGGTTGTCGACCAACGCCATCACCACAAAAGCGGTAAGAAAGCCGCCACTTAGCCAAAGTACGGGGTTGTCTAACCCCAATTTGACCCAAATACTTTGCTGTTTTTGTGTCTCTGTTGTCTTCTCGGTATTGAGTAAATCAGACATCATCTGTCTCCACGTCTTAGCAGACTGTATTTAATCCTTGTGAGCGGGCTAAGCCCGCACTGCGATTGTTAGTGAGTTGGTTTTAAACCCGCTTCCAAGAAATTGAGCCAATTTCGCCCCATCACCGCGGTGACTTCTGCTTCGTTGAACCCAATATCGCGCAATCCCTGATAAATATTGTTCATACCACTACTGTCTGGGAACCACGGCAGTGCCGCTGGCCACCCAGCATTTGAAGCCGAGCCTTCTCCATAATCGGGGCTTTTCGACCATTTACCATTTCGCATCCAATCCAACACACTTTGTGGTTGGTTCAGACACAAATCACTTCCTATTGCCAAATGCTCCACGCCAAATTCATTAGCGGTGTCGGCTATCATCTGACAGAACGTATCTAGGCTACACTTGCTCCCATCCGGTAAATGAAACGGATAAAGGCTAAAACCCAACAATCCGCCACGCGCCGTGAGCGCCTGAATAACATCCCCGGATTTGTTTCTTAATGCTGCATGCGCTTTTGTCGGATTGGCGTGACTGATGCAAATCGGGCGAGAAGACAGATCAATAGCTTCCAACGTTGAACGTTCCGCGCTATGGGACATATCAATCACCATGCCGACACGATTCATTTCTTCAATGACCTGCTTACCAAATCGCGTCATGCCCGCGTCATCTTTTTCGTAGCACCCAGTCGCCAACAAGCTTTGGTTGTTGTAAGTCAGTTGCATGATCAATAGACCTTGCTTACGCATCACTTCAACCAGCCCGATTTCATCATCAATTGGGGAGCAATTTTGCGCGCCAAAGAAGATACCGACTTTGCCAAGGCGTTTAGCTTCTCGCACGTCATCCATCGACATCACTGGCATGATGAGATCCGCGTTGCGTTCAAAAAGCAGATTCCACTCAGCAAAACGGGTCAAGGTTTCTCTGGCATTCTCGTGATACACCAAGGTCGCATGTACCGTGGTTACCCCGCTTTTCTGTAGCGACTGAAAATAGGAGCGATCCCAATAGCAGTACTGCAACCCGTCGATGATGATTTCATTTTGGTACATGGCAACTCCTTGCTCGAAACGAGTAACGGTGTCCGCGATTAGTACGGGCGTTGGTACGCAGTTTTCACAATGGTGTAAAAATCCCGCGCGTACATGCCTTGCTCTCTTGGACCAAAGCTCGATTCTTTTCTTCCACCAAATGGCACGTGATAATCCGTACCCGCTGTCGGCAAGTTGACCATCACACACCCTGTCTGAGCTTGTTGCTTAAACAACGCGCTGTTTTTCAAACTGGTGGTGACAATACCTGCGGTGAGGCCAAAGCGCGTGTCATTCGCGTTAGCAATGGCTTCTTCAAGGGAATGAACACGTTGAACACAAGCCATAGGCGCAAACAGTTCTTCTTGATTCACATCCCAGCTGTTTTGCGTATTAACAAACAGGGTTGGCGACATATAGAAGCCGTCATGCTCACGAGACAAGCGGTCCCCACCAATGACAAGTTCGCCACCCAGTTCACGAGCACGGTCTACCCACGCTAGGTTTGATGACAGCTGTTTTTCATCAACGACAGGTCCCATGAACACACCTTCATCCAAAGCATGCCCCACTTTTAACTGAGCCATACGCTGAGACAGCGCATCAACGTAAGCATCGTGAATGCTATCCATTACGATAAGGCGCGATGACGCGGTACACTTCTGCCCTGCTCCCGAAAACGAACCCGCAATGGTTGCTTCCACAGCAACTTGCAAGTCGGCATCGTCTGCAATGATCAAAGCGTTCTTGCTGCCCATTTCTAACTGGCAACGCACGAAGTTTGGCGCTGTCGCTGCCGCAACTTTTCGCCCAACATCCACAGAACCCGTGAAGCTCACTGCATCAATGTCAGCGCTATTGATCAGGCTATCGCCCACTGCGCCGCCAGAACCCAGAACCAAATTGAAAGCACCTGCAGGCAAACCCGAACGGTGAATAATATCCGCTAAGGCCACAGCACTGGCTGGGGTCAGGTTTGCAGGCTTCCAAATCACACTGTTGCCAAACGCCAATGCGGGTGCGATTTTCCAAGACGCTGTCGCAGTCGGAAAATTCCACGGAGAGATGATAGCCACCACGCCAACGGCTTCGCGGGTTACTTCGACTTGCACACCCGGTCTGACTGACTCTGCAATGTCACCCATCTGACGTAACACTTCTGCTGCGTAATACTGAAAGAATTGACCCGCGCGATACACTTCACCACGCCCTTCCGCAAACGGCTTGCCCTCTTCACAAGACAATAAACGCCCCAACTCATCGCAGCGAGCAATCAACTCGTCACCAATGGTTTGCAGCACTTTTTGCTTTTGCTCCAACGGTGTTTTTTCCCACGTTGGCTGTGCTTCTCGGGCACATGCTATTGCCATCTGAACTTGCGCTTCACTGGCCTGCGCGTAATCTCCGAGGGATTCACGGATGTTTGATGGGTTGATATTGGCAACTGTGCTTGTACCTTGTTGCCATTCACCACCGATATAGAGGGCGCTTTCCGTGTTGTGCGTCATATGATGCTCCTTATGTTTTTCAATTCCGTTCTCTTTACATTTGCCTTAGCAAATGTCTTGGCGAAAATCGCTCTGCAAATTCCGCTGCTTAATCGCCTGAAGTCGAAAAAGCAGCTGGATACATTTATTGTGGCACAGCGGCATAAACGACCAATTCAATCAACATGCCTTCACGCGCTAAACCCGCCACAACCATTGCCGCTCGGTTCGGAAACGGCGCAGAAAAGTACTCTGCATAGATCTTATTTACCTGAGGGAGGTCATCACGATCTGTTACGTAGATCAGAACTTGCAATACGGCATCGCTATCTACGCCAGCGGCGTTAAGCGTGTGCATGAGATTCCCCATGGTTTGGCGGGTTTGCGCTTCTATTCCGCCATCCACCAAGTTGCCATCGCCATCAATAGGGATTTGCGCTGTATACAGCGTCCCGTTATGTGTGACGACCCACTCAAGAGGAGCTTTGGATGCAAAAAGCTCGGTTTGATAAACCCTCTTCTTAGGCATAGAAAGAGATAAAGCTGACATGGATTTCCTTATCATTTGGCGCAATTGTTAATACATGGTTAAATCCTGCCTCACAACGCTTGATAAATCTAACGGTTAATTTTTGACAATTGTTCAGTTTTACTTATCAATATAGAAAAGGCTCATTAGCAAAAGGATGGCGGGCGTGGACATCAAACTTCAGCAACTCAAACATTTCTCGTTGGTTGCAGAACAAAGAGGGTTTAGGGCTGCCGCATCAAAGGCAAATCGCTCTCAAGCCGCCCTATCGACTTCAGTAAAAGAGTTGGAAAGGATTCTTGGGCAAACGCTTTTTGATTCGGGGCACAAAGCTAAATTGACGCCATTTGGGGAGTTCTGTTTACCGAAAATCAACGCGTTTCTCAGCCGCTATGATGATCTCAATTCAGATTTACGCGCTGCCGCTGCAGGACAACGAGGGCAAGTACGAATTGCCAGCGTGCCCTCAGTCGCCGCTAAGCTTATTCCTGGCATTTTGGCTGACTATACAGACAGCCACCCCAACGTGGAGGTAGCCCTGATAGACGACAATGCCGCAGGCGTCGAAGCACGTTTGCTGGCAGGCGATGTTGATTTAGCATTGGGGAACTGTTTGCACATTCAGGATGAACGAATCGAATTCACCCGCCTTATGGAAGATCCTATTGGCGTTGTTTGCCTTCGCGACCATACATTGGCATCAACAAATGCCCCCTTAGAATGGGAAGCGCTCACGCCTTTCCCGTTTGTTAAAAACGGCACCTGCTCCCTGTTGGAGCCTACGCCTGCGAATGTGCTTGCAGCTAACGCCCTCTATAGTGTTGAGAACATTACTTCGCTATTTTCGGTATTAGAGTTAGGCATTGGTATCACCACACTCCCCAAGCTGGCCTTTCCTGAATACTCTGAACACCTTTGCTGGTTGCCCCTCGCCTCGCCAGATGTCGAAAGGCAAATTGGGGTATTCCGCTTACGTGACCGATACATTTCGCCACAAGCATATGACTTCTTCGAAATGTGTATTTCGTCGTTGCGCACCATCGAGCCACATGGCAATCATCATCAACCCAGATAAAAAACTCCGCTCAATAGTTCCGACCAATAGCGGCTAGCTATCAAAGTCATAGACAAAACCCAATGGTGTTTTGTCTATGAGCGGTTTAGTCTACTAACCATAAGCCAAACAGCTATAAACTGAACAATACAAAACAAGGGAAAGGTTTGATTATGAGTACATTAACCGTGCGTTGCCCCCACTGCCAAAAACTGAATCGCATTCCGGCAGAACGTGTTGATGACAACCCAAGTTGTGGCGTGTGTAAATCATCACTGATCAACGGCAAGCCTATCGAAGGTACCGAAGCCAACATGGACGCACTGATTGCATCAGGAAAACCTGTCGTGATTGACTTCTGGGCACCTTGGTGCGGACCTTGCCAAAGCTTTGGGCCAATATTTGAAGCCACAGCAGCTACCAAAGGCGATGACGTCATCTTCGTCAAAGTAAACACCGAACAAGAACAACAGTTGGGAGCGAAATACCGCATCAGAAGTATTCCGACCATCATGGTATTCAAAGAGGGAAAAATGGCGAACCAAATCAATGGTGCGCTGCCGCAGTCGGAATTCACGGCTTGGTTAGATCAGTCCATTTAATCTGACGTTAACGCGCCTCCCGTTTTGTTCCTCCACATGAGAAACAAAACAAGAAACAAGGGCACGGTGTGCCCTTTTTTTCTTGCCACTCAGCTTTTCACCCGTCAAAGCGTCATGTTTATCCGTATATCAACCAACATCGGCCCTCCCCCTTAACGCTTTCATGTTTCAACCAGAAGACATATCAAACGCAGGGTTGTTATAAGATGCATTAAATGATAATAATTATCATTGCAGTTTAGGTGGGCGAATTGAGGCTGAGAATGGATGCAGAACAACAACACTATAACGCGTATTTCAAAGCGAAAGATCGGTTCGATGCGGACAAGATCGCCTTTGGCTTCGAACCCGATATCGTGCAGAGATTTGTGCAATCAGGATTAATGTTGGCGTCCTATCATGAACTTGGCGCCGAAAACGAAAACATCATTTTGAACGAACTCTTTCTTCGTCAGGTCTATTTCAGGCTACTTGATGCCATTCAAAGCCCCCACAAAAGCCATCATTTTCGACGAGTATGTCTTGATGCGGTTCATAGCCCGCTTTATGCACTGCAAAGACACTACGTGCAAGTGCCCGACGGTGACAGAAAATTCATTCAGCTTCAAATGCTGCTACAACATCTTCAAGCACCGTTAGATTGATTTCATAAGGACAGGACAGATATGACGCAAACATTCCGCACAGAAACAGACAGCATGGGCGACGTGAAAGTCCCAGAAAATGCCCTGTATCAGGCACAAACTCAGCGCGCTATCGACAACTTCACATTCAGCAAACACACCATGCCTATCACTTTTATCAAAGCATTGGCATACATCAAGCAGTCCGCCGCACTCACCAATACCCAGCTTGGTTTACTCGAAGGTGACATTGCACAAGTGATTGCAGAGTCTGCACAAGACATCATCAATGATCAACATCTCGATCAGTTCCCCATTGACGTGTTCCAGACAGGTTCGGGCACCAGTTCAAACATGAATGCAAATGAAGTGATCGCGACCCTTGCGAGTAAATCGTTAGGTGGCAACGTGTCTCCCAATGATCACGTCAATATGGGACAAAGCAGCAATGATGTTATACCAACAGCAATTCAAATCAGTAGCGTATTGAGCGTTGAAAAGCGTTTACTGCCTGCCCTAGAGCATTTGATTTCAACATTGAGCGAAAAGCGTATTGAAATTGGTCGTACGGTAAAAACGGGTCGTACCCATTTAATGGATGCAATGCCCGTTACTTTCGACCAAGAACTGGCTGGATGGCAATATCAAATTGACCACGCAAAATGCGCTATTGAGCAAAGCTTGCCTGCGGTACGCGCCCTTGCACAAGGTGCTACAGCCGTCGGTACGGGTATTAATGCTGACCCTCGTTTTGCCGCGATGTTCGCGGATAACCTGTCACAGCTGACGAAGACCTCCTTCACGCCAAGCGTGAATTTCTTCTTTAATCTCAGTAGTCAAGACGCCATAGTGGCGCTCTCAGGCCAGTTAAAAACCGCCGCTGTCGCCATCATGAAGATTGCCAACGATTTACGCTGGATGAACTCAGGCCCGTTAGCCGGATTGGGTGAAATTGAGCTTCAAGCGTTGCAGCCAGGTTCGTCGATCATGCCGGGGAAAGTGAATCCTGTCATACCCGAAGCCGCAGCGATGGCGTCAGCACAAGTGATAGGTAACGACACGACCATTACCATTGCAGGTCAATCGGGTAATTTCCAGCTCAATGTCATGCTACCGGTTATCGCGCATAACATTCTAGAAAGTATCGACTTACTGGCAAACACCGCAAACGCGCTCGCCGACAAAGCCATCAAAAACTTTACCGTGCGAGAGGACAACCTCAACATAGCCTTGGCAAAGAATCCGATTTTAGTCACGGCACTAAACCCGGTGATCGGGTATTTAAAAGCGGCTAAAATCGCGAAGAAAGCCTACAAGGAAGGACGAGCAATCATTGATGTGGCGGAAGAAGAGACTGACTTAGACAGAGATACACTAGAACGCTTGCTAGACCCAACAACGCTAACGAAAGGCGGCGTTGCAAATTAATGTAGGAACACCAAATAAAAAATGCCCTCATAAAGAGGGCTATATTGCTCGTTGTTGACGAGCACACATTCTATATAAAAGATGAAATAGGGAAACATTACACTTCATCACTCAGACAAACCTATTTCAAATGTGTTTTGAGAACACACATACTGACTATCCATGTCAACGATAACTTAGTAAATTAAACGCAGTCTGCGTTTAAAGAATAAAAATGGGCAGGCAAAATGGAGTCTTTCATTTTGCTGTTTTTGTCTACCTGCCCAAACTGAATACGATAACTATTCCCTCTCTACATGCTCTAACTCTTATTTAATGTATCAGAGATAAATCTTTTCCTTGTACCATCATCTCTAACCAAAGCGCCGCTATAGCTTAGTCGATATCTAAATTCGTCCACGCCCGACTCACCATCGATAGTTAAGAAACAAAACTTACGACCTTGACGACAATCGATGTGGTAATTACCTAACTCTCGTATCTTAGTAACATACTGTCTCGACTCCCCCGCCATTGGCTTCATCACGACTTTAGACACAACAACTTTTCGATTCACCGTATCAACAAACCGCAGCGTTTCCTTCGCCAGCGTCGTATCTTCGTCGAACTCTGAATAGTAATACCCATCAATTTTCAATGTCGCATTTAGTTTTGCTTCTTTAACACCATCCTGATTTACACAAGAAGAAATTGCTAACCCTAGCAGAGGTATTAGTGCATATTTTATCATTTGCATGGGAAACACTCCCCAGTTAACGATGTTATTTTATCTGTTATTTATATTTATTGTGTTTCTATGTAAAACTTTCATCCAAATAAAAAGAGCCATTCCCCGTAGAAAGACAACCTAGCCAATTATAAAGAACATCAGGAAAGGAGTGGAAACCTAATGTTCTTTATAAATACGATTATTTACCCTATTAAATAATCGCGTTTTCTTTCTACGCTTTTAGCTTTGACCAGAATGTTGTTTTTTAAAAGGACAAATGTGTTCTTTAAAGAATTATTGACTCAAATAATAAACATGAATGTCGTTATATTTTACAAAATAGTTACATTTAGAGTAATTACGTCATTCATGCTAGCGCCCACAGTCACTGCCCATAAAAACATAACTCACTGTTATAAATAAATTATTTCTAGATTTCCCTGTTGATACAGTAATGTCGGTTTGGTAAAGAAAAACCCAAGGGAAAACCATGAATTTTTTTCTCAACCCAACTCGCACTAAAAAGCCCTCTCAAGGAGGGCTTCAACGTCAATTTTGTGCACAGAGTGATTACGCGATGAACATCTGACTAACCAAACATGCACCGTTCAACCCGACAAACAAGAACGAGCGGTTGAAGTACCGCTTACCAATTTTGGTTGTCACCGAGGGATCAACATTCACGGTGCGATAACTTAGCGCTCCGATCGTTGCATCTGTCGGGTTTGATTCATGGTGCGCGAACCCGCGCCTCCATAGGTGTTAATGTCATAACGATTTGGGGAATAACCTCTACTCATTCGGTAATGCAGATCTAACTTTTTAAGGTCAATGCCATGTAAATCGAGAAGACGTTCAATAACGGTATTAATTTCAGCCTGAGGCGTGTTTTGTTTTCGCAGGAAGTAGTATAGGTTCTCTGCGCGTGCTTGGTTCATCAGCGATACCTCCCTTCAATTTGATGGTGAAATTGTAGTCTTTTTCGTCAGCGAGATAATCAGCAATTCCAGCAAATCATCCTTACTCATTGGTAATAATCCGTCTCCCTTTTTCATTTCCCTAAAAATTGTTCTTTGTGTTGTTGCTTTTGTGTTGCCTGAACCGTATTTCATGGGTAATATCCCGCGACTTTTCGCCCGAAGCGCCCATCAGCTCTACGATGCGAAGGGTTTTAACACCCGAAAAACCTACGAAAATGGCTGACATTTTCAAACACTAAGTGATGGAGAAACCTCTCTTTTCGCTGTATGAATGCTCCCGACACACGGGACTTGGAGTGGATAACACCAATGAAGAAATGGTCTGCGATTCTGGCCAGCGCTGCTTGTGCAGTTGCTATGTTCACCACACCTGCGAAAGCAGAAAACGATCAACTTATTTTCGCGAATTGGGGACCTTACCTCTCCACCGAGTTGCTTGAGCAATTCACACGCGAAACCGGCATCAAGGTGATTTACTCAACTTATGAGTCAAACGAAACCCTGTATGCAAAAATGAAGACGCACCCTGAAGGGTATGATCTTGTGGTGCCATCAACTTACTTCGTTGCCAAAATGCGCGATGAGGATATGTTGCAGAAGCTTGACCTTTCTAAGTTGAATAACTTCAACGAGCTAGACAAAAACTACCTCGACAAGCCATTCGACCCAAACAATGACTACTCGATCCCTCACGTGATTGCGATGACGGGTCTGGCAGTGAACACTGATATGTACAATCCTGACGACTTCAAAAGCTGGGCTGACCTGTGGAACCCAGAGCTAGAAGGTCAAATCATGCTGATGGACGACACCCGTGAGGTGTTCCACATTGCATTGCGTAAACTGGGTTACTCGGGTAACTCAACCGATCCTAAGCAAATCGACGAAGCGTACGAAGAGTTGAAAAAACTGATGCCAAACGTATTAGTGTTTAACTCTGATAACCCTGCGAACCCATACATGTCTGGTGAAGTTGGCCTAGGCATGTTGTGGAACGGCTCTGCGGCTGCAGCGCAACGCGAAGGCTTGCCTATTGAGCTTGTGTGGCCGGAAGAAGGCGGTATTTTCTGGGTAGATAGCCTGTCTATTCCAAAGAACGCAAAGAACGTTGAAGCGGCACATAAAATGATCGACTTCCTTCTACGTCCAGAGATTGCTGCGAAAATCAGCGCAGATACGGGTTATCTAACAGCGGTTGAGAAATCAAACTCTGCATACAAAGACAACCCAACACTGTTCCCACCACAAGAAGATATCGACCGAGGTGAGTGGCAAGATGCTGTTGGCGAATTGACTGAGAAATACGAGAATTATTTCCTTCGCCTTAAAACTGGCGAATAACCACCGCCATACCTCTATCTATATTTTATACAGATACCAAAAACCGCTCAAAAGAGCGGTTTTTTTTATGCCGACCTCATCCACCGATTCCCTTCTTTCTGGTGCACACCAGTGAAACTGCCGCGATATATTGATTAACGAGAGCATGTGGATTTGCAGACTTTGTTGCCATTTCTCCATGTAGAGCGAGCGGGTAAATACATTAAATACTAATTTAGAAATCAATCCATTAGACACACATGCTTTACAATAAGTCTCACAATTAACACTTAGTTATCACCTTCAGAATAGGTAGTATCTTGCGTGAAAGTCCCAACATCAGCGTATATATTTCGCAAAGGCTTCAAACGATCGTTTTCTATTCACCCCAGTGGCCGCTTGCTACCCAGATATTTGCTTACATCAGCGTCTTTTTGGCGACTTGCATCGTGGGGTAATTTTTTATCGGTAACAAATTCACCTCCGATAACGCTAAACATCAACCTCCCTGATTTTACGTCACCAAAACGGCACACCATGTAGGCTTTGAGGATGTCTGCATGCAAAAAAGCCCATCGCAGAAAAAATCCGAGATGGGCTCAAGAGATATTACTTTAGCTGGACTGCTTATCGACCTAGTATGATTCAACTAAATCGATGAGTATGCCACCGTAAAATCAGCAGATTTTACCAGCACCAACAGCGATATCATGCTTGTTATCTAGTACAGATTGCGCAGCAACTTTCAAGCCTTCCACAATGGTTTCAAGAGACATAGACGGCTGATCTGTCGCTGCCGCTTGCTCAGGTAACAATGGAATGTGAATAAATCCATGTCCAATATCCGTGTCACGCAAAAAGTGCTGCACACCGTAGAACACATGGTTACAAACAAACGTGCCCGCGGTATTTGAAACCGTACAAGGGATCCCTTTTTCCTGCATCGCCTGCGTCATCGCTTTAATCGGTAGCGTACTGAAGTAAGCATCTGGGCCATCGTCAAAAATAGGCTCATCAATGGGCTGATTGCCACCATTGTCCGGAATGCGAAAATCATCAATGTTAATCGCGATGCGCTCGGGAGTAATCGCATTGCGACCTGCTGCCTGTCCCACGGTAATAACAAATGTTGGCTGGTGATGCTCAATCGCCTTTGTTACCGCGTCAATTGCGTCATACCGTGTCACTGGCACTTCGCACGTGACAATTTCGCCACCATTCAACTTAAGCCCATCCAGTCGTTGTACCGCTTCAAGCGCTGGGTTAACGGATGCACCACCAAAAGGCTCGAAGCCCGTAATCAATACTTTTCTCATCACTTCTCTCAGAATGCAAAGCTATACATCACGAAGATGTTGAAGGCTAAAATACTTAGACCTGGCAACACCTGCATCAAAATAACATGGTGCTTGTTTTTGAGTTCAAGCAAGGCTGCTGGCACAACATTGAAATTGGCAGCCATAGGTGTCATTAGCGTACCGCAGTAACCGGAAAGCATACCCAACACACCAATGATCGCCGCGTTGCCGCCGTTTTCTAGCACCAACAATGGAATACCGATACCCGTTGTTATCACAGCAAAAGCTGCAAATGCATTACCCATGACCACAGTGAAAATGGTCATGCCCACACAGTACGCAATCACGTTCACCAAAAGCATATTTTCCGGGATCATCATTTTCACGATCTGCGCAACGGTGTCACCCACACCCGCTTGATTGAAAAGATAACCTAGGGCAGCGAGAAACTGTGACAAGATGGCAGCCCAGCCGATCGAGTCGATTAATCGTCGGCCTTCATTGAGGCTATGCATCGGTTTACTTTTGGTGATCATCAATGCAACTGCAATCGACGCAATCGAACTAATGCCAAGACCCACTAATGCACCCAGAGACGTCAACTGACTGATAGCGACCGTACCCACAGGGACAATTGCAGCGGGAATAAAGAGTTTGTTTTTCAGCACCGTCGCCGTTTGTTTACGCTCTTCTTCTGTTGTAGTGCGATAGTTACCCACACCCATAAAGCCGCCTGCTGCCAATGCAGTTAGCGCAAGCACCATCAAGCCAGTGACCCAATGAGGGATAATGGCTCCAAACAAGAACGTCATACCGTAGATAAGCCAAAAGAGGCCGCTACCGATACGTTTAGGGTTTTCCTTATCGAGGAAACTTTGGAGAGAAAAAGCGAGAAGCAGTAAACCCGTGGTTTGGTAAATGTATTCTAACATCGGTTACTTTCCTTCTTTCTGCGTATTCGCGCTTGCAGACGCTTTAACATCAGATTGAACCGAAGACTTAAGAAGCCTCGCTTCCATGATCTTACTGAAAATAACAAACACGACGAATGAAGCAATGGCGGTAGGAAGCGCCCACAGTGCCATCGTTTCCAACTTAACATCCAGTTGGTTATCAGCCATCACACCCTTGATCAATAGAATGCCACCAGTACCGATAAACAGTAGTTGGCTGAAGAAGTTACCAAAGTTTTCACTGGCTGCAGAAAGCGCACGTATTGACTGACGTTTTGCATCAGATAGATTTGGCGCGTCTTTTTCCGCCGCTGCCTCAGCCATTGGTGCAATCAAAGGGCGAATCATGGATGGATGACCACCAATGCTCAATCCCATACCGTTTGTGACTTTTCTCAGCAGTAAATATGTCATTAGAATCTTACTGACCGACGCCTTTTTCATTGAACCAATCAGTGCTTCAGCACGTTGACGAAGTCCAAAGCGTTCAAGAATTCCTATCATTGGAAGAATAAGAATAAACAGGGACATATAGCGGTTTTGGGTAAATGATTGTCCCAAGGTAGAAAGAATATCCATAACTGCAATGTCTGCAACCAAGCCGGTTGCTACACCTGCCACCAATATTACCAATAAGGTGTTGAGCTTTAACGCTAACCCTACCGTAATTATTACCACGCCAATCAATGGCCAAAAATCAATCATGGAGCCCTCTACACGGCATTTATATATTAATGATGGTCACCGGCTTTTGCCGATAGACACCCCGAGTATACGAAAGCGCCAAACCCAGCTCCAATCAGAGATTTTTGTGGTTATAACCAATAACACCACTTAATGTGGTCAACATATAACCGAAAACTAATGTTTAACAGTAATGGCTTAATTTCAATAAGTAACGATCATAAACTTGAACATTTAACACTCAATTTTCCACCAATATAAACATATTAATGCGTAAAAAAATCATTTAGCGCACTCGATTCAATCAAAGCCGCAATAAGTGCAGAAGAACACATTTTGTCAAAGAATCGAACCGTGACCAGCCATGACTAACGGTCTCAATTTGGGAACAAAAGCAGCAAACCGACAGCGGTATACTCATGTTTGGTTTTTACCTCACGGACTCGAACTGATTTCTGTCAATAAGGATGTATGATGTCTCCGACTCGTTTGACTCTGGCCACTTTGCTACTTTCAATTAACTTGGTTGCCTGTACCACTGCCCCAAAACCCGTAAAACCAATTCAACTCTATTCAAAAAAGGAAGTGATCCAACTCTCCTACTGCTCAGAATTGGCGGACACGGCTTACTACATTGCATCTGCAAAGCTCAATGACCGGCCCAAGCAGGAGTTAATCAATCATTTCACCACTGGCGCAACAGCTCAGATAGATATCAACGCCGTAGAGCGCATTTATAGCATTAGTGTCGATAGTGCCATGGATTATGCTACGGACCTCTTTGAGCAATGTGCATTGAAAGTCGTCAACGTCTCCCCAACTCGAATAAAAGTCGCGAATTTCTGCGCACAAAAATCCATTGTAGCGAGTGGAACGTATGAGCTAAAGCAAAGCGGCGCGCCAAAAATGGATGCTTATCTCGCCTTTGCCAGCTACAAGCCCACTCGCCCTTATGAGGTGATCGACAGCATTTATGACAATACCTCCAAGGCTCAAAACCCGTCAGAAGGTGTTTGGGATGCATGTATTGATGTCATGTCAGAGTAATTTGACGAAGAAATGTCGGCTTGATAACTGTCGCGGGAGGTCATAGCGGGGATTTTGTTCTAATAATTAACAAAGAATTTTGAATCGAGTACGACTCACGTCAGGGAGCCAGTTCAACGTCATGCAACCTTTGCTTATCTTGTTACTCTCATTGCTTTTGGTGACTCCGGCAGATGCCATCGCCAGAGAGCAAACAGTCCTCGTTTCCACGAACATAAGCATCATCGATGT
Source organism: Enterovibrio gelatinilyticus (assembly GCF_028683095.1). GTDB lineage: Bacteria > Pseudomonadota > Gammaproteobacteria > Enterobacterales > Vibrionaceae > Enterovibrio > Enterovibrio gelatinilyticus. Next base: position 33,157 of record NZ_JAJUBC010000011.1, read on the forward strand.
TGATTTGGTTAAAGTCGATAAGTCCGCTAGAAAAATGCACCTAATCCAAGGCGATAGGATTTTGAAGTCTTACTCCATTGCTCTGGGTGCAAACCCCAAAGGGCACAAGCTTCGTGAAGGTGATAAACGCACACCAGAAGGCCAATATACTCTCGACCTATTAAACGAAGAGTCTCGTTTCTATCGCTCTATTCGCATCAACTACCCAAACGATAGAGACATCAAACGTGCACAATTGCTGGGCGTCGACCCGGGTGGGCAAATCATGATACACGGGCAAAAGAACGGCAATGGCCCCCACCCAAGCGAGCAACGTGGTGCCGATTGGACAGACGGCTGCATTGCAATTGCCAATACAGAAATGGACGAATTTCTTCGCTTAGTCAAACTAGGTACACCCATCGATATCGAATGGTAACCCTACGACGCGTTTACAGTCTCATCCAGCCAAACTAAAAAGCCCGTCGCGACAGTTAGCGACGGGCTTTCATTTTCTATTTGAGTGCAAAAGCATTTGTTGAGCTTTTGCACCCAAAGTATGCATTCGGCTATTTCAGTAACGAACAGTTATTCGCAATCAAACGCGCCTTTGTCTTCCCACGCTTCAGGCGATGAAGCAGGGCTGCTATTTACCCACCACTTCGCGGCATAAAGACGACCATCAAAGATCACTTCTTCTCCACCGTTGTAGGCTTTTCCAGCTGTCCAAGCCACTGGCATTTTACTGATAAGCTTCCACGCATCGCTGTTGCTAGGTACTTCACCTTTCACCCAGTATTTCGCTTCCCACACTAGGCCATTGAAATTGACGTTCTCGCCACCCGTGTAAGTGACCGAACTTTCCCAGTTTGGATGATTCACAGCATCTGGGTCGACGCCACACTCGTCACTTTTTTCGACAAGGTGGAAGTCGAATGTTTGCTGGTCTACAAGGTTGCCTTCGCTGTCTTTCACGCGTGTTACTAGCATGTGGTGACCTGCATTGGCTTTGGTCAGCGACATACTGACGCTTTCAGACACCCCATCCGACAATGCCAGTTTTTCATAAGCCAAAGCATCTTGTGCATGGTTATATACTGTCATTTCAACACCAACGTCACCTGACGCTGTCACGGTGAAATCGAGTTCAACGCCTTCGTCAACGATCATGTATTCTGCCGCCAAACCATCAATGGTCACACCAAAGTCAGGTTCAGGAGAAGCGATCTCATAGCCTACTTCAACACGCGCTAAACCACTGTTTTTGTTCAAGTAAATTGGGTTCGCGCCATACACCGGCGTGAAGTCGCCGTTGTCAACATGTTTACCCGCTTTAATTTGGCGGTGAGCCTGATTGATTTTCGTCGCAAGATCATAAGACCAAGTGTTTGCTACACCGGCCTTATCGCTTTCAATCGTCAAACGCGTAGAAAGCTCAGGGCGTTCACCTTCGTTATCAAACACGCGAGTAAATACGGCATCACCTTGCGCCAAGTTCATCCCAGGGAAAATCTGACCCGCTTGTTGCCATTCAGGTAGTACTGGTTGATCGCCATCAAATTGCACATCGATGGCGTTATAAAAGGCTGCTGCCGTATCACCCACATCCCATACTGCAAGAATGACATGGTAACCTTCGCGCACTGGTACATCACACGCATGCACCATGGTCTTAGGTGGCTTTTCCATGTTGCCTTGCACCACGCAGAATGGGTTCAGATCCAACGACGCACGCGCCAAAGGTTGGTTTACATTCCAATCAGGTTTGGTGATGTAATATTTCCAAGTGCGAGTGACGTGGTTCGCAGTGAATGTCCATTCGAAATCATTCTTACCTGCTGAAATAGAACGCTTCACCCAACGTGATGCCGTTTGTTCATCTAGGGGAGAAAACTGAATGAGACCTGCGCTTGCCAGTTTGCCATCTTCAGGGCCGAATTCAGGAAAGCCTTCTGGGCCTTCAACGCTTTGCGGTTCCCATTGCACTTGACCGCAATCGGTATTTTGTTGCCCCGACTCTGTGCTCAATTTGCACAGAACAGCGCGACCTGCAGTGCCGTTATCAACCGCACTGATGTAGCCATGAGACATAGCACCTGCACTGAACAGTGCAGCCGCAAGGGGAAGAAGTGTAGATCGTAATTTGAGCATGTTTGTACTTCCTGAGTGTTTATAAATTCACCCACAGCACGGACAAGCGTCGCAATTGAACATTTCCTCAAGCACGCGATTCGTTGCCCTGTTATTCACAGAAGCAGGTATTCGCGCACTGGCTCTTGATAAGCCAAGAAAATGGCGGCCCCGCTGCCATAAGCTGTTACCTCTTTCTGGGTAATTGCCCTTAGACCGGAAGCTTTGCGTCCTGCTTTTTCAAGCAGTTTGCCGATAATTGTGGAACGGTCGCAAGAGTATTCAGAAAATGCGCTGAGACAATCTTTTCCTGTATTGTTAGGGTTAATAGATCTATATATGTGATATAAATCACACTAATATTAAGGCATAAAATATCTCATTGATGCCATATCGAACAATGCGATTAGAAACCATACTGCGCTGATTACAAACAAAAAAGCCAGACATACTGGACAGAATGTCTGGCTTTCTCATGTTGCTTTAGTTATTTATCAATGCCAAATCAGTGACACTGTCACTAACTTGTGGCTAACTATAGCCACCTTTCCATTCGTAACAAGGTCCACGTTTCTCCGTTGAAGAACCGTGTTTTGGTCAGTTCAGGCAACACAACAAAACCCAACGAGGAATAGCAAGCAATCGCTGCTGTATTGTGTGCAAATACCGCTAATGAAACCTTATAGACTTTCGAGATCATCCGCGCTTGTTCCAACGCCAATTCCACCAGCCGATATCCCCAACCTTTGCCTCGGTGAGCGGGTGAAGCGACTAAAACTCGACACAGCCGATATTCGCTGTCAGACACACGAAACAGTTCTATGTAACCGATAGGCTCTTTATCATGTGTGAGCAAATACGGTTTTACTTCTTCACGTGCAATATGCTCGCAGATTTGCTCAGGCGTCAGTGGGAATGAGAACGTTGGCCCTCCCCACTGAAAATTCGCTTTTTCATTGGGGATCCATGCACAAAGTTGTGCCGCATCGCTTTCACTAAACGGCACAAGTTCCATTATGCTGGCTTCTCGCTTCCAGAAAGATCATCCTCATCATCGACCACTTCATCTAACGGATGTTCGGTAAAGTCATCAAGATAGTCCTTCGGTGGTGGTGTCCACTCACGTTCACTCAAACCATGCTTATCCATTCGGTCTTCATCCATGGAATCACGAATGGTTTCTTCCAGCTGAATAAACAGGTGCTGAAAGTGGTTATCATAAGCTTGTGTTTCTTCACCACCCATCCAAGACTCATACAACATCTCCGAACTGCTCGCTTCTAGACGCAGATACTTCGCTTTTTGCTGCTCCACCAAGAATGGGTGAATACCCAGACAACGTAAAGAGGTTGCGCCCACTTCAAGGGCTGAGTGGAAGGTTTCCTTCTCAACATAATCCGCACCTGCCGCTCTCAGCATGTACGCGTGCCCACGGTCAAACGCGCGCGCGATGATCTTCACGTTTGGATAAGTATGTTTTACGTACTTCACCAGCTCAATGGTGGTTTCTTGATTATCCATTGAAACAATCAACAACGACGCTTCTTCGATACCCGCGGTATGTAGCAAGTCAGGTCGCGTCGCATCTCCAAAGTAACTCTTAATATTGATTTGGCGCAGGTTCTCAACTTGTGTGGCTTCGTAATCAAGAACAACAGTTTTCACGCCGTTAGCAGTTAGTAAGCGGTTAACCACCTGACCAAAACGACCGACACCTGCAATAATGGCTGTGCCTTGCTCATCAATTTCATCCGCTTCGCGATCATTCGAGGCTTTCTCGTAGCGCGGCAAGATTACTTTGTCATACAAGATAAATAGCCCGGGTGTTAGGAACATAGAGATCGCAACCACCAGCGAAAGCAACTGCGCGATGTCCATTGGTAACACATGGTTTTGGGTCGTAAAGCTCAGGAGAACAAAGCCAAATTCACCCGCTTGTGCAAGGCTTAACGCGAACAACCAACGGCTGCTACCTTTGATTTTGAAGATAAAGCTCAGTAGCAATAAAATGAGGGCTTTCAGTACCATCAATCCAATAGTGAGGCCGATGATCAACAAGAAGTCTTCGAACAAAATACCAAAGTTGATGCCAGCCCCTACCGTGATAAAGAAAAGCCCCAACAACAGGCCTTTAAACGGCTCGATATTTGATTCCAATTCATGGCGGAATTCGCTGTTTGCTAAGATAACGCCCGCAAGGAATGTACCCAGTGCTGGCGACAAACCGACAAGACTCATCAACGCGGCGATACCAATCACCAGCATTAATGCGGTAGCAGTGAAGATTTCACGAAGGCCGGAACTGGCAACAAAGCGGAATAATGGACGGCTCAAGAAATGCCCACCAACCACAACTCCCGCGATGGTACCCGTGATCACTAGGCCCATCGCCCAGCCCGGCAAGCCCGCCACTAAGCTCATTTCTTCATGGTGTTCCGCCGCGTTAGCTGCTGCCGATTGCGCAGCTGCCACTAACTCAGGCAATGCCAGCAGTGGAATAAACGCTAACATCGGGATAACAGCAATATCTTGAAACAGCAGCACAGAGAAAGCATTACGTCCGCCTTCTGTCTTTGTCAGCCCTTTTTCATTAAAGGTTTGAAGCACGATAGCGGTTGAAGAAAGCGCGAAGATCAAGCCAATCGCCAGTGCGATACTCCACTGCAAGCTAAAGGCGAGTGCTATGCCCATCACGGCCACAGTCGTTAAACCCACTTGTAAACCGCCCAATCCCATTAGGCGATTACGCATGGCCCAAAGCATTTTTGGCTCAAGCTCCAAGCCGACCAAAAACAGCATCATGACGACACCAAATTCCGCGAAATGCTGAATGGTCGTGGTTTCATCACCGACAAGGCCAACAACAGGGCCAATGACCACACCCGCAATGAGATAACCCAACACTGAGCCTAAGCCAAGACGTTTTGCAATTGGCACTGCGATAACAGCAGCGACCAAGTAAATGAAGGCTTGTAGAAATATACCCGTCATGACGTCGCTCCTTTCATCATGGTGCTGAGGTTCGCCGCCGTCACTTTTTCACGTTTCGCGACAACATCTAGATCCAGCGTGTCATTCACCAACGCCGTTAACAATTGGCGATAGCCTTCGGTATGGCTGGTAACTTTCCCGTCTTCCGCCGCTGTGCGAGAACCGAATAGCGAATACGGTGCCATATAACGCATACCCACCAAATTCGACATTTGCTCTAAGGGATGCAACAGTTCGCGAATTTTAAAGTGGTTATAGCCGTCAGCTTTATAGAACTCTTCTTTACCACCGGCGGAAATTGCGCACATGAAAGTTTTACCATGAAGTGCAGTTCCTTTTGAACCATAAGCAAAACCGTATTCTAAGACCAGATCCTGCCACTCTTTCAAAATTGACGGTGTCGAATACCAGTACAATGGAAATTGAAAAATCACGATGTCATTCGCTATCAAGCGTTTTTGCTCGCGATCTATATCAATGTGCAACGTCGGGTATTCGGCGTAAAGGTCGACAGCCGTTACGCCTTCTGCCTGCTTTGCAACATTAAACAAAGGGGCATTCACTTCCGAACGACGCAGCGAAGGATGTGCGAATAGCACCAGCACCTTTTTGGGCGTGATGTTAGCGTCATTGTTTTTGTCGTTTTCCATGTCTTGTCCTTTCTCCATCACGCTTAACGTCTATTGGTCTCGGTTTACTTATAAGAAAAATAGTCGTCATTGTGATCAGGGGTTAACTAAACCCCATGTTCTTCTGTCCAGTCTCTCAGCTTTTCCAACACACAAAGTGCGGAACGGCCAAAATCCGTGATTTCATAGCTCACAGCAATCGGTCGTGTACTCAGTACGTTTCGATTAACCAAGCCGTATTGCTCCATTTCCTTGAGCCGTTGATCGACCATTTTTTTACTCGCACCGCCCAACTGGCGGCAGAGATCGTTAAATCTTACGGGTTCATCTTTTAGATGCCACAAGATAGACGCCTTCCATTTTCCACCGATAATGCGCATGCCACGCTCTATCGGGCACGGTTCTAAGCAAGTGGTAAGTTTCTTTTTTCCTGTTGTAGCAGCAGGCGCTGTTTTATTGCTTTCCATTTTCCACGCATACCTTCAAGGTCACTTTCATGCTTCGCCAAACAAATAGTTACTTAAAGTAACCTGGTAAATATATGTAACTGATGGTAACAAAGCACCTGCGCATTTTTCAACCGCACCCAATTTGAGATTGTATTAATCCATATAGGCACTAAAACCAGATAGCTCGAATAAAGTCAGAGAGTTATATCGATTTTTTTAGATAAGTGTCGTAGCAAAAATAGGACTGATGAAAAAAGAACTAATTTAGACTTTTATTGGATACAGGCTATCAAGCAGACATGTACCCAAACAACCTGAAGATGCAAGATTCAGGGAAACAGCGAATAAACGACGGGAATCATTACTTTTGGATCAGCCAAAGAAATTGGCAAAAAAAGTCACTAGGTTACTTAAAGTATACTGGTTGACAGTGACTCGATTCGGCAACAAAGTAACTATTGAAAACTAACGAAGTCATGCTGCAAAAACTCAGGATTCCGACAATAGCGAGACAAACTGGGAGTATAACCATGAGCTATACCAACAAACTGCAAGCGGGTGGTGCATTCCCGAGCATCACACTGTCAGATCTGGATGGCAATGCACACACCTTGGGCAAACCGCGTGAGGGGGCGACATGGCAAATGGTGGTTGTCTATCGAGGTCGCCATTGTCCCTTGTGTACCAAGTACCTCAATCAACTCGAAACATTCAAGTCATCCCTCACGAATATTGGTGTAGATATTCTCGCGGTTTCCGGCGATAGCAAAGCACAGCTAGAAGAACACCTGTCACGCGTGGATGTATCATTTCCATTTGTTTTTGGCCTACACGAAGCGCAAATGCGTGAGTTAGGCTTGTATATTTCAGTACCGCGCTCAGAACAAGAAACTGACCACAACTTTGCCGAACCTGGGCTGTTTGTGATAAACCAACAAGACACTGTCCAAGTCGTTGATATTGCCAACAATCCGTTCTCTCGACCAGATTTACAGACCCTAGTAAACGGTCTGACTTGGATTCGTAACCCTGACAATAACTACCCCATCCGTGGTACAGCGCCTTATTAATGCCGCTCAAACTGCATTTATGACGTAACGCGTTTTAAAGCAAAGAAAAGGGGCTCTGCTATGCGCCCCTTTTTTTATTGTTAATATGCAGCATCAATGACCGCCTTCATCCATTACTTAGTTGAGCTGGTGAACAGTAGCTTCAGGCCAAACACCAACATCACTGACCCCAACACCCTATCTACCCAATGCCCTATTTTTTTGAATTTGGCTTGAACTGCTGGCTTGGAAAGTACGAGCGCAACAGAACCAAACCAGACCATCTGGATAAACATCATCCACGCACCCAACAATGAAAGCTCGATGATTGGCATATTTGGTGATAACACAAGAGTAAAAACAGAAAGGAAATAGAGAGGCGCTTTCGGGTTCAGTGCGTTGCACACAAATCCCATAGAGATCAGTTTACCCGCAGAACGTGGCTTTACATCGGCCTGTTGTACATCATCCCCCACCGATGCTTTGCTACGAATGCCTTTCCAGCCTAAATAAATCAAGTAAGCAGCTGCCAGATACTTCATCACAGATAAAATCGCAGATGACTCACTAATCACTGTTGCCAATCCAATGGAGGAATAAATAATGTGAACGGAAAGGCCAAGCGCAATACCAAGGCTGACGAGCAAGCCAGCACGACGACCATGCACCAGCGACTGCTGAGACACCATCACAAAATCTGGCCCTGGCGAGGCAGCCCCCAACAAATGTACCAATGTTAACGTCAAAAATGCTTGGTAAAATTCCATGTCGTCACCCCTTATGATTATTTCTTGTTCAACGAGTGATATTCTGTCAATCCGAATTGAATTCAACGCCGTATCATTTTTTATTGCACTCTACAGGAGCTTATTGGATGACGCTCACAATTTTCTATGATGGCAGTTGCCCACTTTGTGTGGCAGAAATGGATCAGCTTCGCACATTCAACACTAAACACCTTCTAAGTTTTGAAGATATTCTCGCGCCGGATTTTCAATCGCGTTATCCAGCTATCGATCCCGCTGCAGCAAGCAACATTCTTCACGCCATCCTTCACGATAACGACTCTCTCACGAAAGAAAACAGTCAGTTACTGCTGGGTTTAGACGTCACCCACAAAGCGTGGTCTTTGGTGGGTAAAAAACGCTGGATTGCGGTGTTACGTTGGCCTGTTATTCGTTGGTTTGCCGATCACGCATATTTGTACTTTGCTCGTAACCGTTACCGCATTTCTTATCTTTTTACGGGACAATCTCGCTGCAAGCCCTGCTCAAAAGGTAAATGCGACATTGGCGGTAAAGCGACGCAAAATTCATCAACCCAATAAATGGGTCACTGAGCATTCATTTAATGACACCGCAACAACCCCTAAATGCTACCTTCACCGCCGTTAGCATCGATAAAACATACAATTACGGTAACAATCATTCTATTGACTAATCGATAAATTAGTCGCACCATCGTCAGCAATATAGATGTCGTAAATTTGAGACACGCCTAATTGCCGCTCAAAATTGCCGATTCACTTCAACTTCAAATTTTCAAGATCAAATGAAGACCACTGATTCTCTTTCTCCTTCCGTCTTTTTACCGACGATTCCGGTAGGCACGGCACTCACGTTTGAGTTGAGATATAAAGATAACCATAAAGCGTTTGGCGGCACGTCACGTCTCATTGGGTATCGTGATAAAAAATACATGCTATTAGAAACACCTGCCGACCCTGAACTCGGGAAACTACTTCTTGAACCTGCAGATTGGGAAGTGGTTATTCGTGGGCTTTCATCTTCTCGCTATGGCGAGATCTTCGCGTTACGATCCCATATTCTCAGCGTAATGCATCGACCTGAAAAGATGCTCGCCATTGCCATCCCTAGCTCTGTTAGCATCCATAGAATGCGAAGATTTGCTCGCTATACCGTGTCACGAATAGTCAAACTTGCCATTAACGGTCGAAATACATTGGCCAAACTTGCAGATTTCTCGCTCGGAGGATGTGCCATTAGGATATCGAATAGCCAGTTTGTCGACAAAGGCGAAAGCGTGCGTTTTAGCATCAGTAACTTGCTGGATGAAACTGTCTATTTCAACGGAACGGTCGCCTCTGTGAGTAGCAGTGGTGAAGGTATTCAGTTAGGTATAACATTCAATGATGAACGAACCCATCAATCACGCGACGTGCTTGCTAGGCTCATTTTGTCCACCGAACTTGATGCAACAAACTCGACTAGCGATATATCTACCGTGGCTTAACGTTTTTACTCTCATCCACGCACAAAACAGGAAGTTAGAATGCAAAATTCTTTCATAGACGATGGCTTACTCTTTCGTCAGCATCACTTTGATTTACCACTAAATTACAATAACAAAAGCGGCAAAACGATAAAGGTATTTGCACGTGAAGTGGTTAATTTGGACAGTGACAATGCTTCACTTCCTTGGTTGGTTTATTTTCAAGGTGGTCCAGGCTTCCCTTCTCCGCGCCCCGAAGGAAAAAGTGGATGGCTCAAACGTGCCTTGCAAGAATATCGTGTTCTTTTGTTAGACCAGCGAGGTACAGGCCTTAGCACCCCCCTTACTCACGAAACCCTTGCGCATTTCAGTCCTACTGCCCAAGCCGATTACATCTCACATTTTCGCGCTGACAACATTATTCGTGACGCAGAAGCCATTCGCGAAAAGCTCGGCGTCGATACGTGGTCTATTTTAGGGCAAAGCTTTGGCGGGTTTTGCGCGCTCACTTACTTGTCTTTCGCACCGAGTAGCCTGTCTCGCGTTTATATCACAGGCGGTGTCCCTTCTCTTAAGCGTCCTGCAGATGATGTTTATCGCGCCACCTATCAGCGCGTGCTGGACAAGAATACGGCGTTCTTCGCTCAGTTCCCAAGTGCCCAGCAACGTTGTATTGAGATTGCTGATTATTTAGCCGCAAACGATGTCAGTTTACCTAACGGCCAAACGTTCACCGTAGAGCAGTTCCAACTGATCGGCATCAACCTAGGTCGAAGTGGCGCTAACTTGCCCATGTACTATCTGTTAGAAGATGCATTTGTTGAAACAGCCCAGGGAAAATACCTAAGCTATGCCTTCTTAAATGCCATGCTGACTGAGCAGAGCCATCAAACCAACCCAATTTACGCCTTCTTACATGAACCGATATACAACCAAGGTGACGCATCCACTTGGTCTGCCCATCGTGTGCGTAATGAGCACTTCACTGCATTCAACTACGAAGATGGCAAACCCTTCTTATTTACCGGTGAAATGGTCTATCCGTGGATGTTCGACCAAATGAAGACCTTAACGCCATTAAAAGCGGCGGCCGACATTCTTGCATCCAAAAGCGATTGGCCAGCACTTTATGACCTAGAAACATTGGCTAAGAATACCGTACCCGTCACGTGCGCTGTTTATGCAGACGATATGTATGTCGAAATGGATTATTCACGTGAAACGCTTAAGGGAATTCCCAACAGTCGCGCTTGGATCACGAACGAGTATGAACACAATGGCCTTCGAGCGGATGGAGAGAGAATTCTAGGTAAGTTGATAGATATGGGTGAGCAGATCGCCAATCTTCCATGATTGCTATTTGTTGAAACACCATTTTTGACGAGACAAGGCCCAAGCAATACAACACTGCTTGGGTCTTTCACCTTTAAGGCTTATAAAATCGGCTGTCGTTGAACACATCTCGCTCGCGCGGATCTTGCGACAAAAACATCCAAATTTCTTTCATTGTTTGGTCGAAAAACTCGTCTTCCAACACCGTCAGTGAGCAGTGTTGATCCAAGGTCGATGCAAAGCGTTCTAATGATTCAAACCCAACGGTTTCAACATCATTGATACCCATAAAGATGAGCTTCTTGTGGTGTGACAAAACGGTATTGCGCGGCAGTATCCCTTTGCCAAGCACTGAGAAATCAAGTTCAACTTCCAGCCCAATTCTGTTCTGTTTTACGTGGTAAACCCCACCAACCTCAGACACAACACGGTAATTCAGTTCTTCAAAATAGTTGAGCACAGCGTTTTTCAATTCGAGCATGAATATCCAAAATCATAGAACAATCCTAAGCAGCAAAAGTTAAAGGAATATACTCACCGAACCAAGTTTTTTTATTGGCATTTTTCATTTATCTAACAACATAAAAATAGACACAAAAACACCACAAGCCACCAACATATTTAATACACTCAAGTTTCGTCTAATTGTCTGTTTTTATTACTTATAATTTAGATTCAAACATTCTCATTGGCGCAAAAATAATGTCATAACGAAAAGCCATCATTTAGTGACCGTATTCGGTTTACTATTTTATTTTTCGCCCTACAATCTCGCCTCCTTTTTCTCACTTTCATTCCGGTATATTTCTATGAATCCGACACGTTTTGGTAACGTGATGGCGGCTGTTGCCTTTCTGTTGTGGGGCGCAATGCCGCTTTACTATCAATTTATGCCCAACGCCGCGATGGATGAGTTACTTGCGTTGCGAATCGCTGCATCAGTACCTTTCTTATTACTCATGCTGCAATGTAGAAAAGGGAATGCACCGACATGGAAAACCCTCACCGCAGACAAACGTTCGTTTATGTTTGCCTCGCTAGCGTCGGTAATGATGTGTGTGTCATGGAGTGCATTTACATGGGCGATGACCAATGATCGTGTATTAGACGCAAGCCTAGGCTTTTTCATTAATCCATTATTGGTTATTGGTCTTGGCGTGGTGGCATTTAAAGAGTCACTGAGTTTAGGCCAAAAAGCAGCCGTCGTATTTGGCGCTTTAGGCTTGAGCTACCAAGTGTGGCAATACGGTGAGGTGCCCGTCGCGGCAGTATTGATGGCGGTTTTCTTTACGTTATATGGCTGGTGCAAACGCCATGTGAAATATGATGCTATCTCTAGCCTGTTGGTCGAAGCGATTGCACTGATGCCTTTCGCTGCAGTTTATATGGCGTACAAAATTGGAACAGGTACAAGTGTCGCTGTATCCGGTGACATGTCGACCCTACTGCTATACCTTGGCGCCGCTCCGATAACCCTAGCCCCGCTGTTCTTCTTCTCTGAAGCACTTAAGCATGCAAAGTTATCAATGATTGGACTGATGCAGTACATCGAACCAAGCCTGCAATTTGTTCTGGCCGTGGTGTTGTTTGGTGAAGCGTTTGATAGCGTCAAAACCGTCAGTTTTGGCCTAATTTGGTTAGGTCTGGCGATTTCTATTGTCGAAGGCTTGATCAGAGTAAAACCCAAACCCGATTTACCACAAACCTAATTATTGGTGAACAGAATAAAAAAGAGGCATCCAAGGATGCCTCTTTTTGTTCGTCCAGTTACCGTATTAACTAGTCTTCCAGATCCACCAATTTGGTTGAGCCGCCATGATGTTTCTCACGCAGTCGCTGGATCAAGGCGAAGAAGCCAGGTATCAAGAACGTACCCGCCAACAACACACAAAGTAGGCCGCCCGTTAGCGAGATACCCAGTGAGTTCTGGCTTATATGGCCCGCTCCGCTAGCAAATATCAGCGGCATGATACCGAGAATGAATGACCAAGACGTCATATTCACAGCACGGAAACGAAGCTTACCGCCCATTACCGCCGCTTTCTCGATAGAGTGCTCATTCTGCTCGCGTTCATTCTTGCCAAACTCGACAATCAATATGGCATTCTTCGCCGCCATCGCAATCAACAACACCAAACCAATTTGTGCATACAAGTTAAGCGGTGTACCTGTCATTGCAAGGGCGAGGAACGAACCTAACGTCGCAACCGGAACCACCAATATGATAGCAAGTGGAATACTCCAACTCTCATATTGCGCAACCATAAACAGGTAGATAAAGATCAGCGCGAGAGCAAACGCGTAGATGGCAAGATTGCCCGCTTGCTTCTCTTGATACGCCATACCTGTCCACTCATATTGGTAGCCTTGTGGCAGAATTTCAGCAGCAACACGTTCCATCGCCGCAATCGCATCGCCCGATGAATAACCTGGTGCTGGAGAGCCTTGGATCACCGCAGAACGATACATGTTATAGCGCCACGCAACATCAGGTTCAAACACCTGCTCAACATCAATCAAGGTGCTGAGTGGAACCATATCGCCCGAGGTTGAACGCACGTGGAAACGACCAAGTGAATCAATGTCATTACGGAAGTCAGCATCCGCTTGAATGGTCACTCGGTAGTTCTTACCAAACAGGCTGAAGTCATTCACGTACATTGACGCTAGGTTACCCTGCAGTGTCGTGAATATTTCAGACAGTGGGATCCCTAATTGCTTAGCCTTTTCACGGTCAATATCAACATAGAAGTGAGGAACGTTTGCGCGGAATGTACTGAACGTACGTGCAATTTCTGGTTGCTCATTCGCCGCTTCCATCATCTGCTGCATCACCATCGCTAAGTCACCACGACTTCGACCTAAGGTATCTTCCAACACAAACTCGAAACCGGAAGCAGGGCCCATGCCCGGAACCGCTGGTGGCCCCATCGCGAACACAATGGCTTCTGGCAATTGCATTGCAGCAGCCATATTGATGCGGTTGATGATATCAAAGGATGAATGGTCACCATCAAGTTGCTGGCGCGTATCCCAATCTTTCAACTTCACAAACATCGACGCACCGTTTGATGCCGCTGCACCAGTCAGAAACGCATAACCATTCGCAACGGTTGCACCTTCCACGCCCGGTTCACGTGTCACAATTTCATTCAGCTTGCCGGTGACTTCTTCAGTTCGTGATAATGATGCCGCATCAGGCAACTGGATGTTGATCAGCAAGACGCCTTTGTCTTCCTGAGGAACAAAGCCCGTCGATGTGGTTTTCGCAAAGTAACCCGCCGCACTGACTGCAACCAAAAACAACACGCCCAGAACCGCAGTTTTGCGTACCAAGAAGCCTGCAACAGAACCATATTTGTTGGTTACCTTATCAAGGCCACGGTTAAACGCTGTAAACCAACGAGCATGGTTATCTGCGCCTTGCTTGAGCACCAATGCACACATCGCTGGTGACAAGGTCAATGCGTTGATTGAAGAAATCAATACTGAGATACAGATGGTCAACGCAAACTGACGATACATGATCCCTGTAATACCCGGCAGCATTGCAACAGGCAAGAACACCGCAAGCAATACCAAGGTAGACGTGATAATAGGACCGGTCACTTCTTTCATCGCCAGCAAGGTTGCTTGTCGAGGCGTCAACGACGGGTCTTTTGCCATATTGGTATCAACGTTTTCAATCACCAAGATGGCATCATCGACCACAATACCAATAGCCAAAATCAGGCCAAACAAGGTAACGGTGTTGATGGTGAAACCCGCTGCGAGCATGATGGCAAAAGTACCAATCAACGACACAGGGATAGCAACCACGGGGATCAACGTCGAACGGAAACTACCTAGGAACAAATACGTTACCGCAATAACCAGTAATACCGCTTCTATCAGGGTTTTCAATACACCCTTGATAGACTCAGCCACGAACAACGTTGTGTCGTAGCTGGTTTCATAAGTCATCCCTTCTGGGAAGTTCCCAGACAGTTCTTCCAATCGCTCCATCACTAAACCACCACTTTCTAAAGCGTTAGCATCAGATTGCAGGTTTAAGATCACGATAGAAGCTGGCTGATCGCGGAACTGGCCGTTGCCCGTGTAAAACTTACGTCCCAAAGAAACATCAGCAATGTCTTTTAGGTAGACCATCGAACCATCGGCATTCGCACGAACAACAACATTTTCAAACTCTTCAGCAGAGCCTAAACGCCCTTGCGTCACCAATTTAAAGGTCATTTCCTGTGCGTTGTTAAACGGTGGCGCACCGATATCACCCGCTGCCACCTGAACGTTTTGTTCAGCGAGTACTGAACGCACATCAGAGGTCGTAATACCAAGGTTGGCCATCTTCTCTGGATTCATCCAAACACGCATTGCGTATTCGCCGCCACCCAGCACGTTCACTTCACTGATGCCTTTCACACGGGCGATTTGGTCTTTTACATTCAAGTTAATGTAGTTAACCAAAAACTGATCATCATACTTACCATCCGGTGAGTAGAAGTTCAGAACCATCAGCAGATCGGGCGAACGTTTTTTCACCGTCACACCCACCTGACGAACCTCAGGCGGTAGCTTTGATTCAATTTGAGCAACACGGTTCTGTACGTTGACCTGCGCCATGTCAGGGTCAGTGCCAATATCGAAGGTCACGTTCAGACTGTAAGAGCCGTCGTTCGCACTCTTGGAAGACATGTAGATCATGTTTTCCACGCCATTCACCGACGTTTCAATCGGGTCAGCGATGGCTTGTTCAACAACCTCTGCACTTGCACCAGAATAAACGGCACTGACACTAACAGAAGGCGGGCTGATCCGCGGATATTCTGCAACAGGAAGGTTCAACAATGCGATGAAACCAGCCAGCGTCAGAATAATGGATATCACCAGCGCAAACTTAGGGCGCTGGATAAAAAAGCGACTTAACATATCAGCTTATGCCCCTTGCCCTTGAAGGCGAACCGTCATGCCATTGCGAACGCGTTGCAGACCTTTAGTCAGCACTTGTTCGTCATCATTGAGTCCACTCAGTACAATCACACCCTGGTCTGTTTGTGGGCCCAACTTGACGTTACGACGCTCAGCAATGTTGCCTTCTTGCAACACCATCACGAAGTCACCTTCCAGATCGGTTTGAACAGAAAGACGCGGCACAACAATGCTTGGTGTCGTTTCTTTATCTTTCACGATAACTTCAACATATTGACCCGGCAGCAAACGGTGCTCAGGGTTTGGGAAGGAAGCACGAAGTGCAATAGTGCCCGTCTTCGTGTCGATACGGTTACCGAGGTAATCCAACTTACCAGGGTATTCATAGTCGTAGCCTTTACCTAAGCTTAGGAACACTTCGACTCGGCCACTGTTGCCTTGACCACCGCCAGTGACACGGTCAGCACCTGCATTTAACCGTTGCTTCTCACTCATTGAAAATGACGCTTGCATTGGGTCGAGGCTAACGATGGTGGTAAGCACGCCCGTAGAAGGAGAAACTAAATCGCCCAAACTGGCGCGACTTTCACTGATTCGTCCTGTAAAAGGAGCCACAATCTGAGTGTGGGACAAATCGAGCTCTGCCGCTTGTAGTTGAGCTTCCGCAGATTTAAGCGCTGCCTCGGCTTGCAGTTTTGCCGCAGTGAGGCGGTCAAATTCGGATTGGCTAATACCACCGCGAGGAAGTAAATCTTCGCCGCGTTTAAAATCAAGATTTGTATTCGTCACACCCGCGTTTGCCTGAGCAACAGCCGCTGAAGCGCTCGCCATCTTGGCTTCATAAATTGATGGGTCAATTTGGAACAACGGCTGACCAGCCTGAACCATTTCACCTTCTTTAAAATGTCTCGCTGTCAGGTAGCCTGACACTTGCGGAACGATACTCACGTCTTCAACCGCTTCAGTACGACCAACAAAGGTTTGCTGCGCTTGATAATCGATGACTTTGGCTGACTGCGCAGTCACTAACGGTGAAAAACCGCCTTTTTGACCCGTTTCTTGTCCTCCACATCCAGCAAGTAACGAAGCGCCAATAAGCGCGGGAAGCAATAACTTCCGTTTAATCATGGTTCTCTCCTTCCCTTTTCGCTGACTACACGCCACACCAACAAGGAATTGAATTATTTTTAATGGGATTATTGAGTCAAAACAGCATGTGCAGCCTGTCCCGTAAAAGTAACGAGTGTGACAAAAATGCACATGACGACAGGAGTATGCCAAACATTCCTTACTGCTAGCTGTATGAGCGAAGAAATTGCGATTAAAACGTTAGAAAATAAACCAATCAGTTGCGGTGCGGGAAATGAGGCAGGGATGACCTATTGAAGCTGACATAAATACAACTCCAGCCAGCTTAAACGATAAGATCTATACCCAAACAACCTGAAGATGCTTGGGTACATCATTTTCTGTTAACGAAGCCTATTCATCGCTTCGGCTAATTCGGCAGATAACGCATCGTTGCTTAACACGCCAGCTTCACCATCAAAGTTATCAAAGAATGAAGGAATGGAAAGTGACGCTTTTAAGTCGCCATTAAAATGGGGACAAGACGCAGACGCCGCGGCCAATACGTTCTTCGCACCGCCAGGCCCTGGAGAGGTTGATAGCAACACCATTTTCTTGCCTTGAAACACTTTTTGGTTAATGCGAGAAGCCCAATCAAACAGGTTTTTGTATGCCGCCGCATACGATCCATTGTGTTCTGCAAACGAGATAACCAACGCATCGCACTCACCAATCTTGTTGAAAAATTCCTGTGCTTTTTCCGGATGACCGAGTTCTTCTTCCCTATCAGTACTAAACAACGGAAGTTCATAGTCGTTAATGTCCAAGATTTCAGAATCTGCACCATCAATCAAACTCACCGCATGAGTTACCAATTGTTTATTGATTGATTTTTTACTGCTCGATGCCGCGAAAGCCAGTAGCTTCATACCATTCTCCAAAATGATTGTTTTTACGTTGATTTTCATCTTAACGCTTAAGCAACTTACTACTCGTATTACTTTTCAGATCTCCGAAACATGCACTCGGAAACAGACAGAAATCCGCCAGCCACTAGCGCCATAACCCTTCGATAATAACATGGAAATAAAATGTTTAAATTCAGAGCATTACGAATAAGACACCTAATTTTGAGTCATGAGCCTCATAAATGAGTCATTGATTAACTACACTTTTTTAAAGAATCGTCGTTGTTCAACAACGCTTAATCCCAACCCTTGGTCAGGTATTTGATATGAAATGTCTACATTCATTCATCACGACAAGCCTATTTTTATCTTTGTTTGTTCCAACACTGGCATGGTCTGCCCCAACGATAGGTTCACAGTTGAATGTATTCATTCCTAGCCTGCCCTATTTGTATATCTCTCACTCAATTAATAGCGCCCTCTTGCGGCCCGCCGACAATGACCGCGGCTGGGACTACGACATGGCGGTCTCACACAGAAAAGTGGATGACACCACCTATGAATTTTCGCTTCGCCAAGGCGTAAAGTTTCAAGACGGTACCCCATTTAATGCGGATGCAGTTTTGCTCAACATGAAGTACTTCAAGGAAGCGCCGTTTTTGTTCACCAAAATAGATACGGTGTTCGACAGAGCTGAGAAGGTGGACAACTACACCGTGCGCTTTCATTTGAAAGAAAAGTATGGCCAATTCCTCAATGACGCCATTTGGATTCAGTTCTACACAGAAACCTATCTAGAGAAATTTGGTTGGAATGGCAAAGCGACCTGCCCAAATCTCGCTGAGCCTGGTCCTTATGGCTTGGGGCCATACATCCTCAAAGAAGGCTACATTGAAGGGGATCGTCAAACACCCAAAGCCGTTTTGGTGGCAAATCCGAATTATTGGAACCCCGAATACCCGAAAATTGAGACCGTGACTATCTTCACTGAACTTGATTCTAAAAAGGCGCTCGAGATGACTCTCGACAAAGACAATGCTCTCGACATTATGCCAATCCCTTTCTCTGAAAAAGAGCGCGTTCTTCAGTCCCGATACGCCAAGTTAGTATCAGCACCTTCTACTAATAACATCGCTATTCATATCAATATGCGGACAGGCAACAAACGGCTGTTAGACAAAGAAGTACGTGTTGCACTCAATAAGGCGCTAGACCAAAGAAGACTGCTTGAAAAAAGCTATCAAGGCGAAGGACAAATCAGCCCAACTTTGGCAGCTCCGCTCTACCCCGGCGTCGACAAAGTCGTGAAGAACCTCAAAGCTTATTCTGAAGTAGAAAATCCAAAAGCCATCCGCGACGAACTCAAGAAAACCCTCGATGGACTAGAACTGAACGTATATACCCAAGATCGGTTTATGTACATATGGAAAGGCATCGACCGTGACCTAAGAAAAGTCGGCGTCAAACTCAAATTCAACATCACTAACAGTGAAAAAGATGTGTTTGGTCAATTGCTCACGACCAATGCAAGAAAAAATACGGAAGACTGGGATCTGCTCGTGTGGGGCGACGACGATTGGTACTACAACCACCCGTGGTCAGCATTCTTCGTTTACCGCACCCACAATGCATGGAGCACGATTTTTCAAGACAACACCATGGACAATTACATCGAACAAATGTTCAAAGAGTCCGTTGGCACACCTGAGTTTGACGCTATTTCCGAAAAAATCATGCGTAGAGCTTATAACAATGGCTACATGTTGTTTGTCCCTACGCCAAACAAAGTGTTAGCCGTCAACAAACAAGTGAACTACTCGCCATACAAAATGGCAAATATTCCACTTTGGGAAATCAGCCTCAAACCAACACACTGGTCAACAAAGTAAAAATTCTGTTGGCTGAAAAAGTCATGGGATAAAACGGGGACGGCGGTTTGCAGTCCCTCTTTAGTGAGAAAGGGTATCGAATGTTTTCAAAGCTAAAAATCAAACTTCTTATGATCTTCTTACTCATTGGTGTGTTGCCAATACTGATCGTGGGTTATTTAGCGCTCTCGCAATCAAGTTCTGCGCTACAAGGTCAGGCTTTCGCACAACTTGTGAGTATGCGAGAGGTGAAGAAAGATCAAATCCTTTCCTACTTTGAAAGAGCCATTAAAGACACTCAGGTTCTAGCAGAAAGTGAAGACACAAAAAGAATTCAAAAATTACTTCAATTCTACGCAAGCGATGAAGAGGTAGAACAAAACGAAGCGTTTCCAACCGATACCTATGAATACCAAGATATCTGGGAGAGTAACGGTAAAACCCTGACAAATTTCATCAATCTATATGGATATTCAGATGTATTTATCATTCAAGCAGACACGGGACATGTTGTCTTTACAGCGAAGAGAAACAGTGACTTAGGCGCCAACCTCAACTCTGGCCCATTAAAAAGCAGTCCATTGGCAAAGCTGTATAAAGATGTTGTCGCAAACAACACGTTGACTATACAGGATTATCAGCGTTATGAGCCTCAAGACAATACGCCGATTGCGCTGATTGGCGCTCCTATAACCGACTTGAGCGGCAATGTTTTGGCCGTCGCTGCACTTCAACTGTCGATGGATGAGATCAATCAGATCATGCTGCAACGTACAGGGATGGGCAAATCGGGGGAAACTTATCTGGTGGGCCCTGATTTTTTAATGCGTTCTGATTCATATCTGGACAGCACTTCTCGCTCAATTATTGCGTCCTTTTCTAACCCTATAAATGGAACGGTGAAAACACTAGCAACCGAAAGAGCCTTCAACAATGAAACCGGCTTCGACGTGGTTCTGGACTACAGAGACATCCGAGTTTTAACTGCTTACGCCCCCATCAAGTTTGGTGAGAATGATTGGGCATTGATCGCAGAAATCGATGAAGATGAAGCTTTCGGTCAAATCATTGCGCTTAAGTGGATGATTGGTATCGCACTGCTTGTCGGTGCAATGATAGTGAGTGTGATCGCGCTCTTGGTTACCCGGTCAGTGACCATGCCCATACTCACCCTGACGCAGAATTTAGAGGCAGTGGCACTGTCAGGCGACTTTTCGTCAAGGGTTGAAGTGAAGAGCAAGGATGAACTTGGCCAGTCTGCCAGTGCCTTCAATACCCTCATGAACAGCATGCAGGCAGCCATCTGCGATATCAAAAAAGTGATGGAAGGCCTTGCCGAAGGTGATTTCAGCCATCGAATAGAGTCCGATCTTAAAGGCGATTTACTCTCTATTAAACTCGCTACAAACACATCGTTGGAAAACGTTGAAGCTTCAGAGCGTATGAAAGCTGAACTGGAACGAGATACAAAACTTCAAGCGGAAGAAAATGCTCGTGTCCGTCAAGCACTCGACAACGTCTCAACCAACACCATGATAACCGACCAAAATTATAATATTATCTACCTCAATCGCGCATACCAAACGCTGCTCACTGAAGCAAAGGACGATTTCACACAAGTAATCCCCCATTTCAATCCTGACGAAATACTCGGTAAAAACATCGATTTTTTCCACAAAAATCCATCACACCAACGTGGAATACTCGATAATTTAAGCAACACACATTCGCTTGAATTGTCGGTTGGCAGTCGCATGATGGCAATTTCTGTCAATCCTATTATCGATGAGACGGGCGATAGAATAGGCACTGTCATTGAGTGGACAGATCGCACCGATGAAGTTGCTATTGAGCGGGAAATAGACACCATGATCGATGCTGCCGCACAAGGGGATTTCTCCAAGCAGCTATCGCTCGGCGAGAAGTCAGGCTTTACGCTCAAACTCGCTCAAGGTCTCAATGCCCTCACCACCAATACTGATACGGCGCTGGAAGATATGCAGCGAATGCTGGGAGCAATGGCCAGAGGTGACCTCACACAGCGGATCGAGAAAAATTACAGTGGCCGATTTGGGCAGCTAAAAGCCGATGCTAACACCAGTATTGATAAGCTCACTCAGGTGATTGGTGATATTCGTCGAGCATCCGAAACCATTACAAATTCGTCCAATGAGATTGCATCTGGCAATCGCGATTTGAGTCAACGCACTGAAGACCAAGCCACGTCATTGCAAGAAACCGCATCAAGCATGGAAAACATGACTGACACGGTGAAAGAAAGTGCTGAAAATGCAGTAGTGGCGAACAAACTCAGTGAAGATGCCAGAATCAAAGCCCGAGAAGGCGGCAATGTCGTCATGAGAACCATTACTGCCATGGACCAGATCAGTGGTGCGAGTAACAAGATTTCAGACATCATTGGGGTGATTGATGAAATTGCTTTCCAAACCAATTTACTCGCGCTCAATGCCGCCGTAGAAGCGGCTAGAGCCGGAGAGCAAGGCCGTGGTTTCGCAGTCGTTGCAGGTGAGGTGAGGAGCTTGGCACAGCGATCTGCAGAAGCGGCAAAAGAAATCAAAGAGCTTATCCGTGATACCAACAAAAAGGTCGAAGATGGGGCCGAGCTGGTCATTGAGTCAGGGGATACCTTGCAAGAAATCGTCAATATGGTCGAAGAAGTCAGCAACAAAATGTCTGATATCAGCACTGCTGCGCAAGAGCAAAGTTCAGGCATCGAACAAGTTAATATTGCGGTTACCCGAATGGACAACATGACCCAACAAAACGCCGCTCTCGTAGAAGAAGCAACCACAGCGGGCGAAAGTATGCTGTCACAGGCTCAAGATATGAGTTCTATCGTTGAATTCTTTACCATCACAGGCAAGAAAGAAGAGATTAAATCTCCGACGTTCAAATCGACCAAAAAGAGGTCAATCCCCAAAAAGCCAATTCGAGTTCAAAAAGAAGAAGATGACGATGAAATAGAGTGGGGAGAATTCTGATTTAGAAAAGAGGATGACTCATTGAGGAAAAGGGAGCGACAGCTCCCTTTCATTTTTCCGATGTCGTTATGCGACAGCCAAATTGGGTAAATCTTTATCAGGTTGTTGCTTAAGAATATGTCGCCACATAATGGGGATCACTACAGATGCGAGCACCACGTTGGACAGTGGCATTGACATCCACACCCCTTCTACACCATACATTCTTGGCAATACCGCTAAAAATGGCAGTTGAATAAACATGTTGCCCAAGGAGATAGCTAAGGATGTTCCGCCTTTTCCGACAGACAAGAAGTACATGGATGCGAGAATGATAAGCCCATCCAGATACATTGCAGACAGATGCAAACGAATGCCGGTTGTCGCCTCTTGAATCAGCGCGGTGTTACCTGAATTGAACCACCCAATCACAGTATCAGGGAACACGTTTAGCACTGCTAACCAGCCCACACCACCAGCTAACGACACGATAGTCGCAAGCTTCGCGACTTTAGCAATATTTTGGTACTGTTTCGCACCATGATAAAAGCTGACTTGTGGTTGCATGCCCTCGGCAATGCCCTCAGCGACCACGTAGTAAAGTGTCATCAAATAGCCAACAACCGCAAACGCCGCCACACTGACATTTGAACCATAGATCACAAACAGCTTATTATGGAATGCAACCAGCACACCGTAATACATAAACATCGCCAACGACGAGCTACCCAACACGATAGTTTGTTTCGCATCAGACAAATTACCCTTCGCTGGGTGCTTAAATATTGAAAGCACCGAATGCTTGGAAAACAGATAAACAAACGCCATAACGACAGTGATTAACTGCGCCGCAATGGTTCCCATTGCAGCTCCTTTGAGGCCCCACCCCAATACACCAATGAAGACATAGTTCATCGCAATATTGCTTAGTGCACCAGCCACCATCATGGCAGTCGCGACGATCGGGCTATCATCATTTCGAATCAAAAAAGGTAAAGCAGAAGCCGCCACCGTGAGCACAGCACCAAACGCAAAGGTATATAAGTAATCTACGGCATAGCCTTCAGCAAGCCCCGTTGCGCCTTGAAGTTGAACCAACGGTTCGCCAAGCAAAAAGATATACAGCGAAGACAATGCGCCAAACAGAGCGGTCAACCACAAACCTGTCGCCATCGCATTTCTAGCCGCACCCAAATTTTCTTCACCGCGATATTGAGAGATAAGACTCCCTGCGCCCATGCCGATCATCAGGCCTGCGCCGCCCACAATGGAGATGACAGGCCATGCGATATTCACCGCCTCTAAGCCTTCTGCACCCACAAAGTGACCAATGAAAATACCGTCAACGAGATAATAGAGCCCGTTAACGATCATTGCCGCAATAGCAGGAACAGTAAAACGCCAAAACGTTTTCGTGATTGATTCACTTGGTTTTGGTTCAATAGCATGCATAAAAGACTACTTTAAAAGGGAAAAAGAGACAGGCGCGATTTTGACGTTGTTTTGATATAGATAAAAGTTACAATCAATCCTAAAAACGGATAGGTTGGACATCACGATGCAGTGGACACTTGAACAGCTCAAAGCCTTTGTAGAATCAGCAGAAGCAGGATCTTTCTCGGCGGGCGCACGTAAATTGGGTAAGGCACAATCACGAGTGAGCACTGCCATCGCAAACTTGGAAGTCGACCTTGGATTCGACTTATTCGACCGCAGCGCAAAGCTTCCAGTGCTAACTGAAGCCGGTAAAGAAATGTTGGTGGATGCAAAAGCCATCCTGCAGCAGTGCCAACGCATGAATTCGCGCGCTATGGCCGTCACACAGGGAGATCCCGTCGCCTTTACCGTTGCCATGGACGAAGCCGTCCCCATGCAGACATTTGAGATACTGTTTACTATGTTGGCCGAACACTTTCCCGAATTAAAAGTGACGATTCTTAACGGCTCTCAAGACGACATTTCTACATGGGTGAGCGAAGGCAGAGCTGATATGGGGTTTATCTTCCGCGTAAAACCACTTACACAGTCTTTAGATTGGTATGACATTACCACGGTTAATCAGGTGCTTATTGCAGCGTACGACCATCCGCTTTCTGACATTGAGCACCCACATGAAGATGACCTCGTAAAGCATCGCCAACTCGCCATCCGTGACCGTTTGGGTTATTCCCAAGAGCAACCCCTCTCGCCACGTTATTGGCATATTGATAGCTATTTTTACATTGCTAACCTCGTTATGCGGGGAGTCGGCTGGGCATTTGTACCTGCTCACGTCGCCAACCACGATTGGCTCGAAAGTACGGTTAAGTTGTTATCTCTGAATGAACTCTCTAGCCCTCCCCTTCTCACTCTCAGTGCAATTAAGACGAAGAAACGCGGCTGGGACAACGTCATGCTATGGATAGACAGCACACTCCATACACTCTTTCCCGGCCAGCACTCGTGATCTAGCAAGACACACCGCCAAACAGCGGCTAAGTTTTATGTATGAATATGGTTTTCAACATAAAATTGATTCCACCACTCATGAGCTTGCTTGTCAGTGGTTGTGTTTCCCTCACCAATAACAATCACTTACCTCAAACGGGTAGTTTTGATTTATTTCAACGCTCATTGAGTACCACTGAACATGGGTATCGTATCTCACCGGACACGACAGGATCGGCACCGACAAAAATGATCGACGTCTTCGATGTACGTCCTGGTGATTGCTCTTTTAATTCTGGATGGAATGATTGCCAGAACGACCGAGAACGAAGTGAGCGTTCAGAAACCAACAAATCAACCGGTCTGCATAGCGAATATTGGTACGGCTGGTCGATCTACTTTCCTAAGGACTACCCAAATGTGTATCCAACAAAAGTTGCCCTCGGCCAGTTTCATCAAAAAGATTCTCACCCCGTTTGGATGTTCCAAAACAGCAAAGGTGGTTATCACTTAGATAATCAAGTCATGGGACACAGCAGTCACTATTATCCGCTTATCGAAGACGACAAGCTTCGTGGTCGCTGGCATAGAATCGAAGTTAATGTACGCTGGGAAAATAACCAAACTGGCTTTTTTAGGGTGTGGGTAAATGGCAACCAGAAAGTAAACTATGAAGGAGCAACAATGGATGCCTCCTACGTGTATTTCAAATATGGTCTTTATCGCTCTTTTCTATCTCGCTATAAAAATGAAAATAATGTCGATAGCGTTCCCGCACAGACAGTCTACTTTTCAAATGTTAAGCGCAGTCTCTCGCGAGATGGGCTATCTGAATAACCCACCCTCGTTGACACCAAACCTGAACGTATAAACGTGAAAAGTTAGCGAGTAATAACAAAAAACCGCCCTAGCACGGGCGGTTTAATTTAATCATACAAGAGCCAAATCACTTATTCGTCATACGGTTCTATTGTCACCCCTTCAAGCAAATAACCCGCTTGGGCGATGTCGTGCGAAACAGTTTGTGTCTTGAGCGTACCGACCACATAAACCACATCCCAAAGCTCTTGCACTGGTGCGCCCGCTTCAAATTTCACGTACACAATTTGGTTTGGTGGTGGCGGTGGCACATGAATACAAGCGCCAAAAAATGGCACAAGTAAAAACTCGGTCACTGTGTTGGCGTCTCCTTCAAGAGGGATAACAAAACCAGGAATTTTCACCTGACTGTTGTTTAGTTCTTCACGTATATTTCCCACTAAATTTTGCTGTGTGACGTCTCCGTTGTGATCAATCATGGGCATACCATTTTCAGCAAACATCTTGCGCTCTGCTTCCGGTATCAGGTCAATCCAATCAAGGGTCAATGTATCGTCGGCTTGCGCCAACAAGGGCAAACAAGTTGCCAACAGTAAAAACCATTTTTTCATTATGTTATATCCGTATCGTCATTCCATCAGAGAGTGACTGGCGGTAAGCGCGCAGTGCGGGTAATACACCCACTAAAAAGCCTGCGATCAAAACAATACCAATCAATGTCAGTTCTTGTGTGTTCAGCCATGTTGAAGAAAGTTGGAGCCCGTACTGACTCAATACATAAGGCGCAGAGACGCCGAGAATGACAAACAGTGCGAGTACACCCAATATAATTCCCAGCAATGTTAAGAATACCGCCTCGCTCACCAACAACACAAAGATATGAGCAGGCCTAGCGCCCATAGCCCGCAGTATTGCCATTTCTCGTCGACGTTCATTCAAGCTAGTAAGAAGACTGGAAAGCATGCCCAACAAACCCGCTATCACCACAAATCCCGATACCACTAACAGCGCTTGCTCTGCCACAGACATTAACCCCCAAAGCTCATGTAGCGCAATCCCCGGCATAATGGCGGTTAATGGCTCCCTTGGATATTCGTTGACGGTTCGCATCAGAGCAAAGGTTTGAATTTTGCTTTTCAAACCAACCAACAACGCTGTGACTTGCTCTGTTTCGAGTTTGTCAGGGTCAATGTTTTGAGCGTTCACCCCATTGCCAATCTGCACACCACGTTCCCATCCGACGTGCACGGCTTCAATCGCGGGAAGAGAAACATGTACGCTCTGGTCAACCGGCGTTCCGGTTGGCGCTAAAATCCCTGTAATGGTAAATGGCAAATTGTCGTGACGGCTAAACTTCACGTCTGACAGGCCGTGCGCAATCACAATGTCATCGCCCATTTTATAGCCAAGCTTTGCCGCGACTTCTGCGCCAATCACTGTGTCGAACAGGCTCTCAAACGGCTGGCCTTCAGAAAAGGAAATAGGCTGCTTATTGCCATATTTATAATGCTCAAAATACTCCCCTGTAGTTCCTACCACACGAAAGCCTCGGTGCGAATCTCCAAGCGAAATTGGAATGGTCCATGCCACTGCGGGATTACGCTGTATTTCTTCCACGCTAGACCAATCAATATTATTGGTTGCATTACCGATACGAAACACAGAATAGAGCAGCAAATTCACCTGACCTGAACGTGCTCCCACAATAAGATCAGTACCAGAAATGGTGTTGGCAAAGCTCTCTTTTGCTTGGGTTCGAACACGCTCTACACCTAACAACAGCAGCAAAGAGATGGCGACGGTCAAAATGGTAAGAAAGGCCGTGGCTTTGCGGTTGTTAAGGCTTTGAAGCGCCAGACGGAAAATAGCCATCTACAACACCTCCGTTTGCATAGCACCACGGTTAATGTCAGTCAGAGACACGGCGCGGTCAAAATGGGATTCAAGCGTGTGATCATGGCTAACAAAAAGCAAGCTGGTGCCTGCACGCTCGCATTCTTTCATCAACAGCGTAATAAACGCATTACGGCTGTCATGATCCAACGCAGAGGTTGGTTCATCCGCTAACAGCAATGCCGGACGTCCAATTAATGCTCGAGCAGCGGCAACACGTTGCTGCTGTCCAATACTTAGCTCGGTCACTGGCTTATTGAGGCACGAGTCAGGCAAAGCTAAGGCGCGCAGCAAACGCGTTGCTTCCTCTTCTAGCTTGACCTCAACTCTTTGCTTTCTTTTTGAAGAAAATCGACAAGGCAGCGTCACGTTATCTAACACAGAAAGGTATGGCAGCAAATTGAACTGCTGGAAGATATAGCCCAAGTGATCAGCTCGAAACGCGTCTCTTTTTGCACCTTT
Organism: Enterovibrio gelatinilyticus; assembly: GCF_028683095.1. GTDB lineage: Bacteria > Pseudomonadota > Gammaproteobacteria > Enterobacterales > Vibrionaceae > Enterovibrio > Enterovibrio gelatinilyticus. The sequence goes on from NZ_JAJUBC010000011.1 coordinate 61,303, forward strand.
CATCGACGATAGATCGGTATCCAAAATACGCAATACGCCCGATTCAGCCACGTTTATACCGGCGATCAGCCCAAGTAACGTCGACTTGCCACAGCCACTTGCCCCTTTAAGAAATACCTTCTCATTTTGTTTGACTTCAAAGTGAGGAATATCAATTTGCCAGTCGGCCTGCCTTGGCCATTTAAAGCATAGATTTTCAATCAATAGCATTTTATATCTTAAGGCCCCAATAATGAGGCCACCCCAAAGCTAAAAACGAATGGTATTGGATGTTGAAGTCAGGTCTGTCGCCAAAACACCTTTATCTGTAATGGCTTGAACGCTGATTTTTTCAGTCTTTTCAAACACTGTGAACCAGTCAGTGACTACTGTCTCTATGTTTGCGGGACTGCCGCAGTGATACGTGTACTGAGCCGAAAACTCACCATGTGATGAGCCTGACTTTTCATGGCCGTCGTGGTCATGCCCTTTGTGGTCATCATGATCTGCATGTTCGTCGTGGTGATCTTCATGCGAAGCATGTGCATCATGGTCATGCTCTTTGTGGTCATCGTGATCCGCATGGTCATCATGATGCTCTTCGTGCGAAGCATGTGCATCATGGTCATGATCTTTGTGGTCGTCGTGATCCGCATGTTCATCATGATGCTCTTCGTGCGAAGCATGTTCATCATGGTCATGATCTTTGTGGTCATCGTGGTCATCGTGGTCATCGAGAGTTTGCGTCACTCGCGTTTCGACCAGCTTACAATCGGCGGATGCATTCAACGCCACCAAAGTGTCTGGCTTTTTAAGAATGTCGATAGCCTTGTGTATTGCCGCTTCCTGCTCTCCATTGTCTGGCGCATGTTCAAACCCTACAATGTCACTTCCAGGTGCGGTGATCTCAACCAAAAAATCACTCCCATCCTGAGCCATATGCCATTCAACAACACCATGTTGATGAGAGTCGTGTTGAATGAAATCGCCGTCTTTCGCAGCCACAGAAGCCGTCATACCCAACGCAATTGCACTGAGCGCAAAACAAGTTTTATTACGCATGTTATCTCCAGTTTTAAAAATGAATTTCTATATCAACGTTGGAGACACTGGCGGAGGGGCGCGCGCTTTGGGAGTCAACGCGAGGGTTTGAGGAAGATAACAAGGAATGTTGAAGGAGGCATAACCAGCGGCTTTCACCACTGCAATAACGGCATTATCAGTAGTAGTAAAAGGGAGGCCTATCGCACATAGCGCACAATGATTATCAGATTGGAATGTATGTTGGTGACTAGCTTGATGTTCTGCAAACACAAAGCCTTGCCAACCCAAAAGGACAGCAAGACATAGAGGCAGTAATACTTTTCGAAGCAATAGCAGCATGATCCATCAGGCTTTTCTTGAGCGCAATGTTATAATATAACATTACAGGCCACCGCCGTTAACCCGTAACGGAAAATTCATAGACACATCGCGTTGCGATCGCCCAAACGCAAAAAACCCGCCATGAAGGCGGGTTTCTTAAATTTGGCTCCCCCTGTAAGACTTAACGGGGCCGCCTAGGCTTGCGACAAATCGCGTAGCGATCGCCCAAACGCAAAAAACCCGCCATGAAGGCGGGTTTCTTAAATTTGGCTCCCCCTGCAAGACTTGAACTTGCGACATACGGATTAACAGTCCGCCGTTCTACCGACTGAACTAAGGGGGAATTGTGCGTTCCTGAGAACGAGGTTGATATTAGGAAATGCGCGCTAGGCTTGCAAGCACTAATTCACAATACGCCGCATTTTTTGAGTCAAGTGGCTAATTGATAACCGATTCTAGCCATATCAACCCGATCAAAGTGAAATCCAGCGTTATTTAGATAGAATCTGCTCCATGGCCCACGTTGTATTTCGCGCACTCTTTCCAAGACTTGGGTGCGTTTCTCGCCCAGTTAAATGCTTCACCAAGTTTTCCACATGAAAATACTGAACGGGATCCGGATTTTCTTGTAGTGACGTCAACGACTCGACGCCTTCCAACACAAAGGCTTCATCACCAAAGACTGAACAAAGTATGCGACCTTCACTTCCAATAATCTCCACACGATCTTCTCGTGTAGCGGCTGCAAAATTCCAATACCCAGAACCCAGCACCCCAGACTCAAACGCAAAAGACGCAGATACCGCATCCTCCGCCTCATAGTAACCTTGCTGATTAACCGCAATACCCTGCGCCAATGTTATGTCACCAAACCATTGTTGGAACAGATTCAAACCATGGCTAGCAAGATCCACAAAGTAGCCGCCACCCGCTTGGCGAGGGTTGACTCGCCAATTCGTTTCGCCAGCAATATCGTCAGGGTTTGGCGATCGATGATACGTCCAATGGATATGGCGAACCTTGCCGATTTTACCCTGACTAATCCATTCACTTACTGTTTTAAAGCGAGGAAGCGAACGACGATAGTAGGCCACAAACAAAGGAACATTAGCCAGTTCAAACGCAGCAATCATCTCATCACATTCTGCTGTCGTCAGTGCCATCGGCTTTTCCACAACACAGGGCTTTCCAGCTTTTGCAGCCATCAAGGCGTAATCACGATGACTATCCGGCGGCGTCGCTACATAAATGGCATCAATCTCGGGATGATTGATCAGTTCAGCGACGTCAGTTGTGTATTGAGGAATACCATGTCTCTCACTATAGTCTTTCGCTTGCTCTTCACGGCGCGCCATGACTAAGCCCAGCGACGAAGCGTCAACTTGCCAGAATGCAGGGCCGCTTTTGCGCTCCGTAACACTTCCACAACCAATCATGCCCCAACGAATCTTTGTTTGTTTCATCATCTCTTCCATTATTTACCGTCGAAGGAAGTCTCTTCTTCTTACATCAATATCATTGTGTCAATTCTTGAGCAAGCGCGTAACCCATTCCGAAAAGTCCTAACTTTGCTACGCAACCCAACAAGCCTCTGTTCATATACTGCAAAGGAATTGTTGGCGTATCTGCTTGGCGCGGCTTACCTGACAACACATTCTCGCTGAGCAAACATCTTGAGATTGCTTGTGTATGAAGGAACGAAGTATGAAGTGGTTGCTTCCATTGTTAATCGCCAGCACAGCCAGTTGTTCTGATGAGACTCTCCCGCTGGTCACCGAATGTCCAACAGAACAAAACTATTCAACGGCTTTTCTTAATAGCGATTTTTATCAAGGTTGGAAAACACTTCAGCACGGCGCCTCACCGAGACAAAATTGCGACATGGCTTTGCCCTATTTTGTGACCGCAGTGAACAAAGAAACCGCCTTCGAACTGTCGACACTCTACCTCGACTTTTGTAACGATACGCCTGATCTCAATGCTCTTAACGCCAGTAGCATTTATCAGAGTGAGAAGTTGACGCACGGTATAGACTACGATGAATTCAAATGGGTACTAGATTTGGCCTTGTGCAATAGTCCTGTAGAGCAATATGCGTTAGGTAAAATGCTTCACGATGGATTTATTACAGATCAGGATACAGAGAAAGGCATCTATTTCTTAAGTCTTGCCGCGCACCAAAACCACATTCAAGCCCAATTTGCACTTTCGGACGCGCTAGAGGGCATAAATGAAGAAGTCATGGCTGCACTCTGGCTAAATAATGCAAACAGCCTAACGGGGCAGGCCCTAGTGGGTAGAACACCCAATTCCCATAAGCTTAAGTAACGAATTTGCATCGATTTACACTTGTGAAGCTACAAATTCTGTTTCCCGCCGCGTAGAGTAAGGAGATTAGAACTGAATAACTGAGTCTGACATGTCAACGTCGCTGCCCCTGTTTTTAGCTGGGCCTATAATAAGAAGATCCACTCAACATGAACTTTGTGTTTGGGCAGTCACCTCTGCGCCACTCGACGCAGAGTTTGCACTGTATTCACCAGACAGTGAGCACACCATTTTTCGTGCCTCTTTCAAAGCTCATAAGCAAGTTCAACTTGGGCAGCAATGTTATATTGTGCTCGCTCAATTCTCACGCGACAGCGAGACAGAAGCTGAAACTCCAGATAAAAATAGCCCCAAAAGCGCAGGGTTTCCGATTGATACCCCACTCCAATATGACATTCTGACTGACCAAGGTTCATTATTGACGGACATCGACGGTCTGCTGTACTCCGATGAGAAACGTCCAACATTTGTGATTTCAACACGCGCTGAAAATATCGCACATGGTTCATGTCGACATCCTCATCATCGATGTGATGACGCACTCGTGGCTCTCGATACAAAATACAATGCAATCACAGTCCAAGATCGCGCAGATCTTCTGATCATGGGTGGCGATCAAATCTACGCCGATGATGTCTGCGGTCCAATGATGTACGCGATTCGAGAAGCTATCGACATACTTGGACTTCGTGATCAAGCGCTTGACGACGACACCATCACGCATTGCAGTCAATTAGTACCCGACATCATGCCTCTTTACGGGCGCACGGAGCGATTACCATATACCACGGTGAACCATGGGCTGATCAAGCGTCTTCTCAAATCAGCCCCTGAACCTGTTTTCAGTTCCAATACCACGGAAAACCACCTGATCAGCTTCAACGAGTTCATCGCAATGTATATCTTGGTGTGGTCACCTTCATTGTGGTCTCATATTCCCCTTCCTGACGCCGATGCTATGCAGGGACTGAGTGATGAACATAAGCTGCGATGGACGAGAGAGAAACAGGAACTTTCTCAATTCTGTTCAGGGTTAAAAAATGTAAGGCGCTTATTTGCGCATATTCCTACTTACATGATTTTTGACGATCACGATGTTACTGATGATTTTAACCTGACTGTCGGCTGGGAGCGGGCGGTGTATGAATCGCCTTTGGCGCAGAATATCTTGACCAATGCCATGCTTGGATACTTCTTCTGTCAAGGCTGGGGAAACAACCCAAACGCATTTGATTCGGGCTTTTGGCACACCATTACCCAATTCGCGGCGGAACCCACACCACGTTCCCTCAATGAAGTTAACCAGCTTATTCTTCATTTTGAACATTGGCATTACACGCTTCCCACCACTCCAAAAGTCGTTGTATTAGACACGCGAACACGGAGGTGGCGATCTGAATCCAGTAGCAATAAACCATCGGGATTAATGGACTGGGAATCCCTCATGGATTTTCAGCAAAACGTCATCAACGCCGATGCTGTCGTGGTCGTGTCGCCTGCGCCGATGTTTGGTGTAAAGTTCATTGAAACGCTTCAGCGTATTGTCACCTTCTGTGGTCACCCTCTGGCGACTGATTCAGAAAACTGGATGGCGCATCCAGGTTCTGCCAATGCACTGTTGAACATCTTCAAACACCCCAAAACACCGAAAAACTTCGTTATCCTATCGGGAGATGTTCATTACTCCTTTGCGTACGATATTCGTATACGGTTTCGTAAAGGCAGCCCAAGAATTTGGCAAATTACGTGTAGCGGATTTCGCAATCAGTTCCCTGAACCCTATTTGTCCGTTTTTGAATGGTTTGACCGCAAGCTATTCTGGCCAGAATCACCCCTCAATATTTTCACGCGCCGAAAGCGCATGCGTATTGAAAGGCGACGTCCTGACAACGGTAGCCCCCAGCTTTTAGTGAATGCCAGTGCCGTTGGTGAGGTATTACTATATCCGGACGGTTCCCCGGCGACCATTGGGCTGCTGACAGGTGCAGGAGAGCAGATTGTGTTCAATCCCTGCGAAGAGGTCGAGGCGCCTACCGAATCTTATGTTTCTCGCTCTGATTCTGTGACGCGGGATTGACTTGCAGTGGTGGCTGATAAATACTCCGCCACCTAAAAAATTTGTTCAAGGTGCAGATATGTCACGCCAACTCCAGTATGAATACAAAGGCGAAACCAAAGTCATGACTTTCTCTTACCGTCAGCACCGCTCTCCACACGAAGCTGCTGCAGAAGCGGAAGGTATCGACATCACTGACTTTCTAAAAATGGAAAGGCAGCTCGAGGTGATTGCGGATGGCAAAGCGGTGAAAAACCACCGAGACAGCTACTTCAACAAGTTAGGATTCAGCAAAATCATGCTGTTGAAGAAAGAAGCCGCATCAATCAAAGACAAACGCTAAGCGCCGTTCACGCCTTAACGTCAGTGACGGGATAGTTATCACTACCCGTCCTATCTGCAAGACCCGTTTTACCTTCAAGACTTGCCTTCATCCCCCAATCTTCGCAACTAGAATCACATCTTCATTGTTCTTATTCTCTGTGCAGTGAGCACAACGCAAAATAGATCAAAGTAACGTCGACTTGTTCACCAAAAGCCCTGCATCACCCTTGCTGAAATGGTGGGCAGAGTTATGCAGTAGCGTCAGGCGTTCAACAAATACCTACAGGAGCGACTATGCACGGTGAAAATCACGCACTCATGTTCGAGTTCCCAGAGTTAAAAGATAAAATTCACGAAATGAAAATGGCTGATACAGCCTTCTGCAGAATGGTTGATGAGTACCACCAACTCGACCACAAAATTCGCGGCCTAGAAATGGCAAAAATCCCCACTGATGATGACAATTTTAGACACTTACGAATGCGGCGCGTGCAGCTCAAAGATGACATCTATCAGCAAATCAGCCAATAGCTGAGACAAAGCCCGTACTAGGTTCCATTTCATTCAAGTACGGGCGACTTGGCGTTTTGTTTGTATCCAATTTTCCAGATATCAATTTCAACCCACAGCAGGAAAAATGTCATATCCCTATCTACGCTTATCGAGAGATGATTTAAATAATTAAACAATCGTCTTCATAATAAGACACGGAGAAACCTTCCGGTTGAGTAATCTATAGCCTCTAAAAACACAATAAACCGTCAATTCATTTATTTATGTATCGCGATGTCGGTCAGGGAAGCTCAATCAATGCGTATACCTCTCATTCACTCAGCTCTATTGTTGCTAGCAGTGCTTTTCACTGTGAATGCTCACGCTACCGTAGAAAAAACACAATCTTTCGAGCGCGCGCTAAATGGCGTGCAATCTATCCTTTATTCCGTGCCCATCAAGGCGAGAGCCCTGTTGAGTGAACTAGAAAAAGTTGAGCTAAAAGAGAATCAGCCATTACCGCTTCTGGCCCGCTATTATTTGCAAAAGTCGACGGTTGACTTAATTTTAAACGATCCAGAAAGCGCCATTGAAGCGGCGAACAGAGGCATTGAACTCACCGCTAGCGACCCATTACTTCAAGCCGACAGATATTTGATGCAGTTAAGGCTCAGCCAAGCGCGCATTCTTAAAGGTGAAGAAGCACTGGTTCTCACACAGCTTGACGATCTACTTTCGGAGTCACAATCGCTCAACAACCCTGAAGTAACCGCTGAGATTTTGTTGGTCAAGGGACAAGCCTACAAAGCGCAGAATGAATACGATGTGTCTATGGCGGCATTGATGAGTTCGTTGGAAGCCGCTAAGAATACCGACAATGAGCTGCTTATTGAGCGCATTGCATCGAACCTTGGCGGTATCTTGGTTCAATTAAATGGCTTTGATAAAGCCTCGTTGCTGCTCGAACAGTCATACCAATTTTTCCGACAACGTAAAATGTCATTTAATCAGTTGTTGGTTAAGCTCGACATGGCTGAGTTGGCAAAAAAACAAGGCGACAAAAATCAAGCCTTACTCGAATACAAACAAGCATTGCAGATTGCAGAAGTACTTGGTGATGGTTCCCACCGCTTTCGCATCAATCTACAAATTGCCGATCTACTCCTGCAATCTGGCGACTCAAAAAACATGATGCGTTACTTAAAAGCCACAGATACGCTGCGTGAACGCGAAAACATCCGCTACTACATCAGTAAATATAATTACCTAAAAGCCAATGAAAGCCTTCTCAGTAATAACTATCAAGCGGCGATTGATTTGGTGACGCCATTAATGGGAACGCTCAAGGAGCAGGCCCGTCTGTATCGCTCCGAAATTGCACTTTATTTGGTAGCGTCAAAAGCACATTTTGGAATGGAAGACTATAAGAATGCTTATCTGACGTTATTGGACTACCAAGAACGCTTCAACACTTTCACATCAGATGAGCAGGTTGACAGTTTAGAGCGACAACAAATGCTGTTTAACCTAGAAAAACTCAAAGCGGAAAACCAACATTTAAGCTGGAACAATGTGTTACAAACGCTTGAATTGAAAACAAATGAAGACAAAGTGGAATACCTTAATGTCATTATTGTTGCGAGTATAAGTGTCGCTATTATTGCCTCTCTCATCGCACTTTGGGTAAACCGACGCCGTATTCGCTGGGGTAAAATCGCCAACACAGATAGTTTGACAGGGCTATTCAATCGCCGCTATTTGGGCACTCAGCTTGAGCGTGTTCAAAAAGACATGGCTGCCGGTGATATGGCCGTCAGTTGTTTGCTTCTAGACATTGATCATTTCAAACAAGTTAACGATACGTATGGACACCCAGTCGGTGATCAAGTGCTTGTTGGCGTTGCAGAGTTGTTCAACAACAACCTCCGCCGTGATGACATATGTGCGCGCGTAGGTGGCGAGGAATTCATGCTACTTCTTCCAAACAGTGGCATAGAAAAAGCCTCAGTGATCGCAGAAGACTTGCGTCTACGTATCAATGAATTGTCGTTCCAAAGTGAGCAAGGCGATGACTTTAATGTCACTGCAAGTTTTGGTGTTATCGAGGTAGGAAAAGACCAATCGCTGTCTGACATCCATAGTCATGTCGACAAACTCTTGTACCGTGCGAAACAAAATGGTCGCAATCGTGTTGAAGGCACCATGAGCAAGGAAAGTGATGCAAAATCAGGCTCAACGACGAGCAGCAAGAATAACCTAACCGATCATGTGCAGCGATTATCACGAGGGGTTAGACGATTGAAATTCCGATTCGCTCAACACTTCACGTAATTCGACACACATTATTCACTTAATTTTTTGACCGCGCTCTTCGCTTGTTTGGCGCGGTTACCTTTAAGGATCATTGTATTGTTTACCATCAATCTTTTTCCTCATCTCCGTCGTATTGTGACTGCACGCGCTGCCTCATTCGCATTTCTGCTTTTCGCTGTTGGCTTGCTGTTGCTCACGCCAGCCCATGGCGAAACCATCAAATCACAGAAACACAGTTTTACGGTCGACACGATAACCACTGGCCTCAACCACCCCTGGTCATTGGTTTTTCTTCCCGATGCTTCCATGCTCATCTCTGAGCGAAATGGTGGGTTGAAACACGTGTCGAAGGATCACGTCGTGACGAGCGTTAAGGGATTGCCAGACAAACTGAATTATTCAGGTCAAGGCGGCTTGCTCGGTTTAGCACTATCTCCAGACTTTAAAACGTCGAGAAAAATCTACCTCGCGTACGCCGAAAAAGGAAATTATCGAAAATCGGGTACGAGCGTTATCAGCGCAACGCTGGACGAAGGCACGAGTTCTAACACTAAAACACTTTCCAACATCACCCAGATATTTCAGCAATATCCAAAAGTTGCGGGTGGTCGTCACTACGGGGGCCGCTTGCTCGCCACTGAGCAGCATCTTTACATTGCGTTGGGCGATCGTGGTAATCGAGATAAAGCACAACAGAATGATACTCACATCGGTACGTTAGTGAGACTTAATCTTGATGGGTCTATTCCCTTCGACAATCCTTTTCTCTCAGACCCTACGTCTAAGCCCGAGATATTCAGCTTCGGTCATCGCAACATACAAGGCATGACCTTAGACAATGATGGCGCGACTCTCTGGACACATGAACATGGCCCTCAGGGCGGCGATGAGCTCAACCTCATGGAGTCTGGTACTAATTATGGCTGGCCTACCATTACTTATGGTGTGAATTATGTAACAGGGTCATCAATCGGTCAGGGGACTGCGGCAGAAGGTATGGCACAACCCGTGGAGTATTGGGTGCCATCCATCGCCCCCTCAGGTTTGGAGATGGTAAGAGGAAATGCTTTTCCAAATTGGCAAGGTGATTTATTGCTTGGTTCGCTGAAGTTTGGTCTGTTAGTACGTGTAGAGATAGATGACGAACAAGGTAAATATGTTGTCGCACAAGAAAAATTATTGGATGGGAAATTTGGTCGTATTCGAGATGTAGCCGAAGGGCCTGATGGTCTCATTTATCTTTTAACGGATTCGTCTGATGGTGCCTTACTCCGCCTCTCACCAACACCAATGAAATAGCGTATTGAATGTCAGTAAGAGCTATTCCAAACGCCAAGTGTAAAGAATTCATTACAAGCATAAATTTTTAATTCTGCCCGAAAATTGGCGTATTTCTGGAAATGAGTCGCCAAAAAATACCTGCAACATAGTCGGTTACATTATAAAAGTGATGTACTGTCCAACCTTTAAATTGTATGTGTTATTTATTGGACAGCGCGATCATCCGTCACTATATTCTTCGCATACCAAGAAAAAACGAAGTCACCTTTGCTTGCTAGTAAAAGACAAAACCCCGCCATGCGGGGTTTTTGTCTTTCTGAATGTTGCCATTTTTAGTCACGACTAACTCTTAATACTGACTATACTTTTCTTATTGTTAAGAATGGGCCGCATATGAAGATTTCTTCTTTCAAATGGCAAAACTGGGGTTTGCTCATTTTAGCGAGCTTGATGTCAACTAATCTTCAGGCCGCTCAAAAAGTCACCTTTACTATCGGTGTCCAACCCTTCCCTGACTACTCGCCCTACTCAAGCTATCAAAATGGTGACTACCAAGGGTTTAATCGTGAGTTACTCGATGCCTTTGCAGAGAAAAACGGATATCACTTTGAGTACCAAGCTTTGCCGCTAAAACGCCTATATCGAAGTCTTCTCTCTGGCAGCATAGACGCGAAATACCCTGACAACCCTAGATGGTCGCAAAATCTAAAAGAAGGTCACGAGGTGGTTTACAGCGAACCTGTTGTGTCATTTGTTGACGGTATCGTTATGTTGGATCAAGATCATAACAACCCAAGAGAAGATCTTCGCAACATCGGAATGATTTCAGGCTTTACGCCTTGGCCTTTCCTTTCGGATATCCAAGCAAAAAAGATCAACGTGTTTGAAGCTGGAGACATGGACGCGCTGATTAAAATGCTTTTAACGAAACGAATAGATGGTATTTACACTAACACCGCGGTTATTCGCCTTAGGCTGCTCAAATATCCCCCCAACGCACCCATTATGTCGTTAAATCGTCACCTTCCCTTTCTCTCCGGCACGCGACATCTATCTAGCACACAACACCCAGAACTTGTGGTTCAGTTCAACCAATTCTTGGTAGACAACACTCACTACATATCCTTACTTAAGGAGAAGTACGGACTGAGCAGTCCAAATGACGTCCCGTGAAAAATGGCCATCACAACAAATGCCTCTAACAGCAATGTGATTCTCACAAAAAAGCCCAGCAACTTTGCTGGGCTTTCTGATTTGGTCGGCTATCTACAATGCCGTGTTAGCACGGACTATATATTGGTATGAATCAGTTCTTCGCGGTTTTGCTTCGAAGCACTTGATGCATCACACCCGTGAGTTCATCATTGGGATCACCAGATAGCTCCCATGTAAACACACCAGCAAGACCTTGCTGTTTCGCCCATTCGGCTTTTGCTTTTACAGAGCGTTGGTCTTCAAAAGAAATGAATACCTTCTTCTCTGAATTCCACAAGAACGGAGCATGGGACTCTTCATCGTAGCCATATTCATAACCTTGGTCTTTGGTGTAATTGGCTTTTAAGTCCCAGTACATAAAGTAGCCCGGCTCACCTGAACCAAAGCTTGCGCCTTTTTCCGAAGCCAAATCAGACGAAGGTAACGTACCATCGAATTCAGACCCTTCCCAACCACGACCATAAAATGCTGCACCTAGAACCAGCTTGTCTTTTGGAATACCGGCTTCAATCATTTGATTGATGAACACATCAGCGCCCATACCCCACCAGCTGCGGTCTGTCGCATGCAAGTTGGTCAAGTGCCCTGTTTGAGGGCCCCAGCCACCCAGGAAGTCATACGTCATCGCAAACATGTTGGTCATCATTGGTGCGACTGCGTTCCAATCGATTTGCGTGGCCTTAGGTCCAACGCCAACAGCCGTTGATAGTTCGTACTCCGAACCCGTTTTATCTGACAATGTGTCCAATTCACCGCGCAACGCCGTTACCAAGGTAGTAAATGCAGCACGCTCTGACGCTTTCGCTTCATCAGACAATTTAGTATCAGGGTTCCAAGGAGAAGTCGTCAAACCACCGCCACCAGGATATTCCCAATCAAGATCTATACCACCAAAGAAATCGTATTCTGCAATTAATTCAACCGCCGTTTTCGCGAAATGTTTAATAGCGGCATCGTCTTTCGCCATCGCATGGAAGGGTTCAGACATTGTCCAGCCACCAAACGAAGGCAGAATGGTCAAATCTGGGTGATCTTTCTTCAATTGTGCGAGTTGTGCAAAATGACCTTTATAAGGAACATTCACGCTCACATCGCCGAAATCGATATCAAAAGCAGACTTCTGATCAACAATGATTGCGGAGTATGGCGCTTTGCCTTCACAGGCTTTGGCAACCTGTTGTTGAACGGTTTCTGATGCGCTTTCATGTGGGCCACACATACTTAAGAAAGCGTAAATAATGTGAGTAAGGTTCTCTGCAGGTATGTCTGCAACCGTGTAAGGATTTTCTGGGTTTGCATACTGCCAATCGGCAAAATATCCACCAACGACGTGATTCTCTGCAAATGCTGGCACTGTCAAACACGCACTTAGCGCAGCCCCTGCTATTATCTTTTTCATACCATCTCCTTGTACGATGCATTTAGTAACCGCCTAATTATTCAACGATTAAATGAAAATAAATGCTGGGTATGTTCAGAACGACGTTTTGGTAGCACGTAAGTTACGAGGTTTGCGAGGGTAACCATTTTTAGAAAGAGAGTGTGCTGAAAGGCCGACATGTTTTTGCATCATTGCGCACGTTTTTCTACGATTTTATAGCGAGTTATGTGTTGGCTTTCTAGCAAAGCGATTCCGTTTTACAGGTGGACAGAGTATGCTCCGTCTATATTGGTTAACATCATCATTTTGTCATTCATTCGCAAGATCGCGCTAAGGCAAAGTATAGAAACAAGGACACCACCATTTTGAGCAATAAACTCATCAGTATCGATTTGTTTTTTGTGATTGAACGGCTTTTACCGGGCAAACGCACTGTTGAGCTATTTCGCAGTAATACCAAGCATTTGCCGATTACAACACTGTCACTCAACCATTGTGATTCGGCTTCAGCCTTACAACTCGCTTTATATAAGTACTGCATCAACTATGCGGCCTTCTCACAAGGCACGCCGCTGGCTGACGAATATTTCATTGATGGAAAAGACGAACAAATTGCCCCAGCAACCACCATTGTCGCATCCTTTATACGTGGTGCTTATTGGTGGGTGGAGCACTATCACGAAACCTATCGTGATGATTGGAGTGAGGATCAAAAAGATCGTTGGTTGAGAGATTTCAAGCTGCTTGTGCAAGCCATCATTGGCATTGGAAACTGCACAAAAGCCGAATGGCTACTTAAGAACCACAGTGCCGTTAAAGCACTCACCTACAACAGCCACATTACCCCATTTCTACAACACTACGATTGATCAAGCATGCCGCTGTCAGCGGCATTACCTTTCACCTTCCCCGTGTTCTCCGAGACCTTCTTCAGGCCCTCTTTTCTTCATTCATTGCTCATACAGTTATTCATGCCGCCTTGGTGTTATCGCTTACGAAATCACTGTCGTCGTATCGTCATTTTCAGTGGCTACACTGCCAATGGGCAAATAAATGAAACACGAGTAGGCATTGTATACAAAGGTAGAAAAACTCAAGCGTTATCAATATGAGCGTTACGCCATTCTTTGTCGTGATGCTTACCCTGTGCAATTTGACCACCGCCAATACGGTTTTTCTGAACATGGCAGGCGAGATATCCGCAACCGATGGGGAAAAACCATTATTCGCGTGCTTTGGAAGGAAGACGGGGACGTAGTGGTCGTGTTTAAAGGGTCACATAGTCTATGGGATTGGGCCCTTAATCTTGCTGTTTTTCCGAGCCGAGTCGACGCCCCTTATTATGCCGGTCATGTCCATTGGGGGTTTCAATTTCTATTAAAGCAACCTAGTCGCGCTATACCCCAAAATAGAAAAAGACACGCTTCTAACCTTACAACCGCCCAGCAGGCAGACATCATTCATTCCATTGAAAATAGCCAGGTTGATGGCGTCTCTGTGATTGAAAAGCTCGAGTCGTGTATATTGCCATTAATTGAACGAGGAAAGAGATTGTCATTCACGGGACATTCATCTGGCGGAAGCATGGCGGTTATTGCCGCTGAAATTATTGAGCAAAAGTATCCGAATACCGTAAAGCGCGTTGTGACATTTGGTCAACCCGCAACAGGGTATTGGACATTCAAAGACAAGTACCGCTTAAAATCAAAAACATACCGAATATGTTGCGACGTAGATATTGTCACCTTCCTGCCCGGACTTCCTTTTCTATTTTGGCACGTTGGAGAACTATTATGGCTCCACAATGATCGCATCCATCACAATATGCCTTCGATCGTTCGCATCATTCGTGTACTCGTTAGCTGGTTATTGCGACCGATTGCGTATCATTTTATGGACAAATACATTCGGCGTAAGGACTATTTTGATAAGCACTAACAGAGAGACAAACAACTCACATTAGAGACGAACAACTTAGCCATCCAGCCAGTCTCCAGTCAAAAATGCAGACATGCCTTTGAAAACATATGCTCTTTGCGCATTACATGACGAAAACATAATCTACTACTTTTCACATCCTGATGCTGACAAAAGAACGAGTCTCACGCTCCAAACCCCTACGTCCTTCTTCATGCTTATTCCCCAAAAGTTCCATGGGCTACTCCTTAAAAGTCATCAAAAAACCATACGTCTCTATATTGAGACAACAAAGTTATCCACTTTTCAATAGTCTCCAATTATCGCTACGTATCGTCAGCTAAGGCACATTGGGCAAGGACATGCCTTAAACGATATGTTTGTACCGGATACAACACTGGAACCGGGCCACTCTTTACATGGATGACAGGTAATCGTGATGAAGAAGACACTGCTTACAACCGCAATTCTTGCTGGGGCAATGACCTCTGCTCAAGCCTTCGCAAATTGCGCAGGTAATGTTTATTCAATGAATGCAGGGCGCGGCCACGTTGGGTTGCTGATGGACATTCAAGAAGCAAAACAAATGTCTTCTAAATACTATGCTGATGCCGTTGACCGCGAAGAGTATCATTCACGTGCCTTATTCAGTGCGTCAAGCATGTCCTATGATCGCATTTCAGATCGCCTGTATTATGCAAGTGCCCCACAACCCACCTCTTACTATGTTCAAGGGCCAGAAGCAGATGTCAGCGCTGACGAGTTTAAAAGCCTAGATTTACACGCTAACAAAAATAAAGCGTATCAACTCGCCTACATGGATCCAGCCACGGGTAACCACGTTGCTGGCCCTGTAACGAAAAAACAAATTCTTCGTATGGCCTTTGATCCTGACAGCGGTGAGCTGTATGCCTCTGACTCTAGAACAATTTTCAAAATCGACCCGCTCACAGGTGATTCCACTCACCTTGCAGATTTCTCTAGCGATCTAAAATCTGGTGGGTATACCAGCTGGGGGGATTTTGTTTTCCAAGATGGGGAGCTGTTGTTTGTCACGAATGGGCGCACCTTCGCCGTCAACACAACAACAGGTGCACTGACCTTTAAGGCATTCCACTTTATCGACTTTGTAACAACCGCAACGTTGGATCAAAATGGTCAAATCCTCTTAGCCGCAAAAAACCAAAACGTTTCCGGCAATGTGAACAGTAACCATCTCTACCGCTTAAAAGCATCAACGGGTGAGAAAAAGAAAGTCGGGTTGTTCCCTAGCCGCATCAGTGCGATGGGGACAGTGACATCTGAAGATCATACATGTTACGAGGAAACCTTATTTCCAAGTGATTTGAAGCCTGAGGTTTCAGGTATCACATTGGCATCTAGCTCTGTGAACGAAGGCTCAACAGCCTACTTCACTGTCAACTTTGACAAAGCCACAGGCGATGCCACAACCAAACTCAGTGTCGCACTGAAAAACGGATCCGCCGTACTAAACAGCGATTATCGTAATACGGTTGCCTTGCTATTCTCTGATGGCTCAACCGGTTCTGCGACAATTTCTTCTACATTGACCGAGATCAGCTTACCTCAGGGTGTAGACTCAGTGCGTATTGGCGTGCCAACCGTTAACGATTCTACACATGAGAACAGCGAGTACTTTACGTTGAATGCTTGGGTGGCTTCAGACAAGAGCGATTTGAGTGCTGCTAATGTCACTATCGTGGACAATGACCCTGATGTACACACACTCTTGACGAACGCTGCAAATAACAGCGGCGTTGCTTGGCACGGTAGCCGTGGCGGAAATTGGTTTACAAAAGACCAGTGGATTCGTGGCGTACATGCCAATATCAGCGGCACCATTCCACCGGGCACCACGCTTGAGTTTTACCAAACTGGCTCACACCTTCGCAGTATCTCCATCAGCAGTGGTGGTAAATACTACGAACAACATGGAAATCATGAGCGTTATTACTACGCAGGTGATATTGCTTGGGCACGACTCAAAGGCCCTAATGGTCAATACTACAACGTTAGAACAGGTCACCGTGCTCAGTTACATTGGAACAAAAACGTTACCTGTACTAATGGCTGTTGGAGCAAGATCTTTAACTAATTCGACCATTGGATGAATTGACGTTAAACAACCGACACAAAAAAGGAGCGATTCGTCGCTCCTTTTTTCGATAAGCCGTAAGCTATGATCAGCCGTAAACTATTTGGCTGCTTTGCTTCTCTGTAAGAACTTATCTAACTCATTCGCAAACATTTGCCTGTCTTGCTGGCTCATTGTCGCAGGGCCACCGGTTTGAATACCGCTTGAGCGCAGCGTGTCCATAAAGTCACGCATGTTCAATCGCTGGCGAATATTCTCCTTCGTA
The DNA here is from genome assembly GCF_028683095.1 of Enterovibrio gelatinilyticus. Classification (GTDB taxonomy): domain Bacteria; phylum Pseudomonadota; class Gammaproteobacteria; order Enterobacterales; family Vibrionaceae; genus Enterovibrio; species Enterovibrio gelatinilyticus. The sequence goes on from NZ_JAJUBC010000011.1 coordinate 78,335, forward strand.
TACAGTTCACCTCTTGGGTTCAATGCCACGGCAGCTTTATCTATCACTTCAGATGCCAAAGGAATATCCGCTGTGATCACCAAATCGCCACGCTCTACGCGCTGGACGATTTCGTTGTCTGCAACGTCGAAGCCTTTCTCCACCTGAATACTACGAATAAACCGAGAAGGCGGTGTACGCAATGACTGATTAGCCACCAGCACTAATTCGGTTTGAGTACGTTCTGCTGCACGATATAACACTTCTTTGATCACCGTCGGGCAGGCGTCAGCATCAACCCAGATTATTGCCATGATTGTTTCCTTTGGAAGACGTTTGGATGGCACATTACCAGCGGCAACGTTAAGCCGCAAATATTCAATGTGATTGGGCCTTCTAACGCGATTGTTCAGCGTAATAGGTAGCAATATCCGCCATATCTTGCGTATTCAGCACTGACATCTGCTGCTTCATCAATCGACCCATTGCACCGTCACGGTTGCCCTCTTTATACGCCATCATGGCGTCAAAAAGATATTCTGCGTTTTGGCCATTCATATTAGGGTAATCGTCACGCGGGCTGATTCCCGTCGCGCCATGACAAAACTGACAGGTGTAGGCTTTTTGCATCCCAAGCTCTGAATTTCCTTCAGGCATATTTGCCGCTGCAGGGCTCGAAACTACTGCCATAAATAAAAGGCTGCCCAAAAGATTGTTCAATGGTTCGTCTCCAAAATGTTTCACGCTTGCCCAGTTTTTTGCGCCACACTTGAGTGTGTACAGGCGAGAAAGATGCATGTTTTTACAATGATTTATGCATCATATTGTACAGGGACGAACGGCATATAAAAATGCAATTTACTGCATTTGAACTTTCTCCATTCCCTTAATGCCAATCAAGTATTCGTAAAATGACATCTTATGTTCATTCGCAAGTCACGAATACTTAACACTTCCTACGCAAACTTCGCAGCCTAAACCAAACGTTTTCATTCCCGTCAAACTACACGTAAAGGAAGTTATCGTGAGCGAATATAACCAACATAACGATCAACGTGAACTGGACGCAGAGCCAGCCTTCAACCGTTTTATTGATGCAGCGATGAATCGCCGCAATTTCCTTCGTGCAACAGGGGCTGCGGGCTCTGTTGCCTTCTTCGCGGCCAGCCCGGTTGCACAGGCCGTGGCAGGCTCTATGGACAAAAGCACGCTAATGGGTTTCAAAGCTATTCCCGCCTCCACCGCAGATACGGTTGTCGTGCCTGAAGGCTATGTGGCTGAACGCCTCATTTCTTGGGGTGACCCATTGTTCGTGAACTCACCAGCTTTCAGTCAGTCCAATGACTCAAAAGCGCAGGAAATGCAGTATGGCGACAACACTGACGGCATGACCTTTTTTCCTATCTCAGAGACTCGCGGTGTGCTAGTTGCCAACAACGAATACACCAACAATGAATATCTCTATACCCACCAAGGTAAAAACATTTCCGCAGATGATGTGCGCAAATCTCAAGCTGCGCATGCGGTCTCCATTGTTGAGTTAGTGAAGAAAGACGGTGAATGGCAAGTTAACCTTGATGGTCGACTAAACCGTAAGCTCACCGCCTACACCCCAATGGAAATGACAGGGCCAGCAGCAGGTCATGATTTGTTAAAAACCAAAGCCGACCCAACAGGAACCAAAATACTGGGGACATACAACAACTGTGCAAACGGACAAACCCCATGGGGAACCTACCTTGCCTGTGAAGAAAACTTCAATGGTTACTTCGCGGCCTCTGAAGAGGTCGAACTCGGGAAGACGTACAAGCGCTATGGGGTGCGAGACAAAGATTGGGGTTACGATTGGTGGAAACATGATGAGCGTTTTGACGTAGCCAAAAACCCCAATGAACCACACCGCTTTGGTTGGGTGGTAGAAATCGACCCGATGGATCCTAACTCGACACCGAAGAAACGTTCGGCATTGGGCCGTTTTAAGCACGAGAATGCAGCAATGGCCATTAACGATGACGGTCATGTTGTCGTCTATCTCGGCGATGATGAACGCGGCGAGCACTTGTATAAGTTCGTATCGAAGAACAAATACAAACCAGGCACTCACGCATCCAATCGAGATTTACTCGAAGAGGGTACGCTATATGTGGCTAAATTGGATGGAAAAGAAGGCGAACTCAAAGGCAACGGTGAATGGCTAGAGCTTACTTTTGGTAAGAATGGACTCACACCAGAAAATGGATTTAACAGCCAAGCGGAAGTGATGATCTTTGCCCGTGAAGCAGCGACACACGTTGGTGCAACAACAATGGATCGTCCTGAGTGGGTGGCTGTTCATCCTGATAACAAGCACGTTTTCTGTACGCTCACGAATAACAAATATCGTGGGGTCAGGGAAAATCAGCCAGTGAATGTCGCTAACCCACGTGAAAAAAATCCTTATGGACATATCATTCGTTGGGAACCGAAAGGCGGCGACCACACAGCGACTGATTTCGAATGGGATCTGTTTGTAGTGGCTGGTAACCCAGAAGTGCACGAAGGCTTAATGGCGGGTACATCGAACATCAACAAAGACAACATGTTCAATAGCCCTGATGGCCTTGGATTTGATACTGCAGGCCGCATGTGGATATTAACCGACGGTAAATACTCCAATAAGGACAATTTTGCTGGCATGGGCAATAACCAAATGCTCTGTGCTGACCCTACAACGGGCGAGATTCGCCGATTCCTAACCGGTCCAATTGCTTGCGAAATCACGGGGCTCACCTTCTCCCCTGATGGAAAAACCATGTTCGTGGGTGTTCAACACCCAGGTGAGAATCTTGCACCTTCTCACTTCCCTGATGGCGGTGACTCAGTGCCTCGCTCTACGGTCATGCGAATCACACGGAAAGATGGCGGCGTGATTGGCGCGTAACACATCACTAGCGACTCATGATTAAATGATAAAAACCAGCCTGATGGCTGGTTTTTTGTTCTTCGGCAGATCTCGAGTCAATATGTCAGCCGCATTAGTCTTGCTGATGGGGAGTAAGCGGCACATAGAAGTGAAATACCCAAGCGGGACCGATTAACAAGAACTGCACATCTTTCAGAAAAGAAGGCTTCTTCCCCTCAATGTGGTGACCCACAAACTGCAATATCCACAGAGCAACAAACAGCACTAAGGATAAATTGATTATGCTGATATTCGCCGCATCAAGCTGAACCAACGCCAGAGTACAAAATGCCGAAAACGACGCCATGGCAATCAATGCTTTAATAGATAACCGTGCATAGAATCCCAAGACAAATGCCAACACGAGAAAGTAAGGGGCGACTTGAAACCCAGCAACAGAAAACGATGGCAGTAGCCAGAAAAATCCTGCGACAGAGAAGAAGATCCCCGGTACCGCCACCTTGTGAATTTTCTGGTTGGTAGGGTGTTGATGACTCTCACCATACTCATCAAACCATTCTTCCAGTGACTTCATGCTTGTTCCTCTTGTCCGGATCTCAGTCCGTAAATCGCATGATCAACAATGCGTCCGTTAAGATCCTCGGCATTCGTTATCACTCCTTCTAACCGAAACCCTAGGCGTTCACATAACCGACGGCTAGGTTGATTACCTGTCGCTGCGGCGATCTGGACTTTTTCTATCCCCATTTCATCAAAAGCAAGTTGAACCAATGCCAAGACACAGCGGGAAGCAATGCCTTTACCTTGGTATTCGTTACTTAACCAGTATCCAATCTCTACTTTTTTCAGCGAGCGAGAAATACTGTTGAAACTGACATTACCCACGACATTGCCTTGGTAAATCATGGCGCATGTTAGGGATTTTCCCTCGGCATAACCATGAAGCGCACCTTTTATGAATTGCTCAAAAAAGGCCTCACCATTTGCGTGTGGAGGCCAAGCCAACCATTCAGAAAGGTACTCGCGCTCACCACAAACAATACGATAGTAATCTTTCGCGTAAGAGTGCTGAACCAGGGAAAGGGACAACTCATCATCCAATGATAACGTAAACATCAAGTTCTCCTTCTCGTTGTTTTCACTCTCTAATCTAACAACAATGAGTGTCAGTGCATACCCAAACACCCTGAATACGCATGTCAGTAGGCGTATCTTGACATAAGGGTATCTGGACATAGGGGTATGGCTACAAAAACATAGCTACAAGTCCAAAATTAGTTATATCACCCTACTCATTCCAAATATGAAACGTAATCTCAAAAAATAGAAAGATAAATTTATTTCATATTTACCAATCACACAAAATACAAATTTAAAATCATCTAAAAAATTAGAAAACATCAACAAATAAACAAATCAACGGGATTGAAGGAAAAATAAAATCAGGAATATTAATAAGTTAATACAGCCAATAAAAAAGTCACACGCATATTATTTATTTTTTCAATCGAAGCCATCGAAATAATTCCTTTTATATATTTTCAATTTTCCTCCTACAATCACCCCAGTGAGTGCTTTTTTGGACATTTCGCGGCATGCAATCTGGCATGACAAATGTGTGGGATTCGACTTAATCATTGATAAACAGCCAGTTGACACTTAATAAAGTCTTCACCATGGTTCGAGTTCAACAGAAATCGCTTCATCCCCTCAGATGTAGTGAATACAAATTAAGACACATTCTTACATTGGAACCTGAGGCAGGAAAATTAAATAACATCAACCCTTTCATGAACACACGAAGAAACATGAGAGTTTAATTCAATCACTCACCAATTCTCATAACACACGCAAGAATATAAAGGAGATAAATATGTTCAAGCGCACGTTACTTTCAATAACATTAACAAGCCTGCTTGTGACGGCTCCCGCTTTTTCTCAAGGAGAGCCAAAATCAAATCAATTCTGGTGGCCAGATCAACTCAACCTAGCGCCACTCCGTGACCACGACAATTCCTCCAACCCCTATGGTGAAAGCTTCGATTACGCCACTGCATTCGAAGCCCTTGACCTCAACCAAGTCAAAAAGGACATTGCCACTGTTCTCACCACCTCGCAAGATTGGTGGCCTGCGGACTATGGCCACTACGGACCTTTTTTCATTCGCATGGCATGGCATGCGGCAGGCACCTATCGCGTGAACGATGGGAGAGGCGGTGCTGGCGGTGGTCAACAGCGTTTTGACCCACTCAACAGCTGGCCGGACAACGGTAACTTAGACAAAGCTAGGCGTCTGCTATGGCCCGTTAAGCAAAAATACGGTGCCAGCTTGTCTTGGGCTGATCTCATGGCATTAACAGGCAATGTATCTCTTGAGGCCATGGGCTTTAAAACCTTTGGTTTTGCCGGAGGTCGTGAAGACGACTGGGAGCCAGACCTCGTGTATTGGGGACCAGAAGAGGAAATGCTTGCTGACGAGCGGCGAGACGAAAAAGGCAAGCTAAAAGAAGGGTTAGCTGCCGTGCAAATGGGGCTGATATATGTGAACCCAGAAGGCCCAGGCGGTGTCCCCGACCCACTCGCTGCAGCCAAAGATATTCGCCATTCGTTTGGTCGAATGGCCATGAACGACGAGGAGATCGTTGCACTTATTGCAGGCGGTCATACATTCGGTAAAGCACATGGTGCTCACAAACCCGAAGAGTGCGTAGGCCCTGCTCCCGCAGGCGCTGCCGTTGAAGAACAAGGCTTCGGCTGGAAAAACAAATGTGGCACAGGAAAAGGCGGTGATACCGTCACGAGTGGTCTTGAAGGCGCGTGGACAGTAACCCCAACACAATGGACGACTAATTATCTCGATAACCTTTTCAACTTCAACTGGGTGTTAACGGAAAGCCCTGCTGGTGCAAAACAATGGATCCCGGATTCAAAAGCGGCAGCGCAATTGGTGCCAGATGCGCACGACCCTCGTAAGCGCCACGCTCCAATCATGTTTACGACGGATATTGCCATCAAAGAAGACCCTCAGTTCCGTGCCATCGCAGAACGTTTCCGTGAAGACCCTGCGCAATTTGAACTGGCCTTTGCCAAAGCATGGTTCAAGCTAAATCACCGTGATCTTGGCCCTCGCGCCCGCTACATCGGTGCTGAAATTCCAGAAGAGATTCTTGTGTGGCAAGACCCTATCCCAGCCGTTGATCACCCTCTGATCACCGAACAACAAGCCAATGCCATTAAAGCCAGTATTCTTGCTTCCGGCCTCACTGTTCCTGAGCTTGTAAGAACTGCATGGGCTGCTGCAGCCAGTTACCGAGGTACAGATATGCGTGGTGGCGCGAACGGTGCTCGTCTTGCACTGGCTCCTCAAAAAGACTGGCCCGTGAATGATCCTAAAGAGACAAAGAAAGTCCTAAACACGCTTACAAACATTCAGGAGAAATTCAACAAAGACGCTGGTGATACCCAAGTCTCTCTTGCCGATGTCATTGTGCTAGGCGGTGATGCGGCGATTGAAAAAGCAGCGAAAGACGCAGGTTACCCGACTGACGTACCATTTACGCCTGGGCGAATGGATGCCACACAAGCCATGACTGATGTCGAGTCTTTTGCTGTGCTCGAACCGACCGCTGATGGTTTCCGCAACTACTATGACGGCACTAAGAACTATCGCTCCCCTGCAGAAATGCTGGTAGAACGTGCAGACTTGCTGACACTAACCGTACCAGAAATGACGGTACTGGTGGGCGGCATGCGAGCCTTAGATGCCAACAGCAACGGATCTGACAATGGCGTGTTTACCAACAAACCAGGCACACTCAACAATGACTTCTTCATCAATCTGTTAGATATGTCCACCAAGTGGTCACCTTCTGCAGACCAAGAAGGTATCTATGTTGGGCATGACCGTACCTCTGGCGACCAAAAATGGACCGCAACCCCCGTTGATCTGATTTTTGGTTCAAACGCCGAGTTACGTTCTATTGCCGAAGTGTATGCCTCAGACAACGCGCAACAAAAATTTGTTGATGATTTTGTTGTGGCATGGACCAAAGTGATGAATAACGATCGATTCGACGTAAATTGAGTACTCCTTCACAAAAAATATTACATTCGAGATGATCTTGTCACTTTATAAGCACCGCTAAGCGGTGCTTTTTTCACTCCTCATTTTATGATGCGGCGGAACAACACCCACTCCAACAAACAGTTACCTTTAAGATATAGATAGGCTACAGATGCTCTGCTTAATTTCACAACACTGTTTTGCAGAAGTACCCGTACCCACACCATAACTCTGGGATTAGGATTAAATGGAAACTCGATGTGCAGCATTAAGCATGTGCGTTGAGTCCATGCATTTCAACATTGAGGTCACACAATGTGGAAAGGAATTCGAAGTCTCATTGCTAAGGTGTTCCCTATGACAATCTCAATCCATCCCGCTGTTAACAACGGCGTTCAACACATCGACGTTGACGGATTTGCCGGCGGAAAACTCACGTGCAAATGCGCATCAGATCCTGTCGTCGTTAATGTTTCCGCACAAACCGCATTTAACCATGTCTGCGGTTGTTCAAAGTGCTGGAAACCTGAAAACGCGCTTTTCTCACAGATTGCCGTCGTCTCAAAAGACAGCGTCGCGATCGAGCAAGGAGCGGACAAGCTGCACATCATTGATACCAACGCTGCCATTCAACGCCATGCATGCCAAGACTGTGGCGTCCACATGGTTGGGCGAATTGAAGATAGTAATCATCCATTTTATGGTCTGGATTTTGTCCATACCGAACTATCAAATGAGCAAGGTTGGTCAGCACCAGAATTTGCCGCATTTGTTTCCTCAATCATTGAAGCTGGTACGCCCCCAGAGCAAATGCCAGCCATTCGTGACCGACTAAAAGAACTTGGCCTCGAGCCTTATGATTGCTTGTCGCCAGCTCTGATGGATATCATTGCAAATCATGTGGCTACGCAACGAGCTGGCGGGTAACAAAGCGCGATTTCCTGACTCAGGAATGACAAATAAATCAGACAGTGCAGACATTTATAATGCACTGTCTGATTTCAATGATTTAATCAAAACATACCCAATCAACCTCAAGATGCAGAGTTCAGGTTGTTTGGGTATATTAGCGCTAACCCCACACTCTTATGAGTCCGGCTTTTCACTAACGCCCAACATTACAAAGAAAAAATACAAAGCCTCACACATACTCTGATTGCCTGATAGGTTTATTGTCACGATTATCAGACAACAAACAACCAATCACTAATGTACAGTTTCTTTGGCATTTCTTTTAAAAGGCAAAGGGACAATGTTCAATTTATTCAAGCAACAAGGTGTTTGGCGAACGCTGATGACGCCCGTCCGCGCCACAGTCACTCTCATAGAACGAATTATTGTTTTCCTCACCGGCTGGATCCGTAGCATTCTAGAAACAGGGGAAATCACCTTCAACCTCGAATCCATCGGTCTTTCAGAGGCTGAAGCTCGCAATAAATGGCGCGATGATCGTGCTGGCGTTATCGCTATGGCTCGGCGAAACCAGATCAAAATTGAACAGGGGCTCCGCCTGCGTGACCTCAATGGTGATTTAGTCCCTCCCTCCAAAGAGCGTTATGATTTTCACGTTGTCATGGGCAAAGGCTATTTTCCTATTGTCGGGAATTTGCTTATTCCCGCCGGCGCAGGAACCTTTCAAGGGCAAGGTTGTTTTGTCAGACGTAAGGCGCTTTTTTCTGCCGTTAAGAGTGTGACCACTCACCCAACCGCACTGTGTCCGATTGGCGGCACTGACAACGACGGACTCCTGACTCAATGCGGATCAAGCCGAATATTTGATTTTGCCGTTAGCGGATGTTTGAAAGATCCAGGAGACGGAGGGAACGGTATTGTCTTGGGCCACACTCCTCCAGAACCAGACATTGCAAAATCAGCACCACCGACATCGCCACAGTATTGGGCGGGTCAGCCCAATAGAACACCACAAAAACGATTTGGCGAACCGCAAGTTTGGTCCGGCTTAACCTCATTTAGACTCAAAAACAGCGCTGGTGACACCGAAATCACCGTTCCAGCTCGAGGCTCTTACAGCACGTCAAAAGACGTATTACTTGATGACACAGTTGATATTCCGTTGGTGAGATGGGTACGCGCATTCTCCGCAGACGGGAAAGAAATCGCACGCTATGCCAACGTGGGAAACACGCTTGCAGGCAAGCCTGTAGGTATCAGTGCCGATGACCGACAAACGACCAGTAACCCCCGTCCACAAGGCGAGACGCGGGTGTACCACAAACCCATTAAACCGTCAGATCAAACAACCACTGTTATTGTTCCAGACGGCCTTCCTTCGGCAACCAAAACCGTTGAAGTCTCTTTCTATCACTATATTTCCCATTACACAGTGTTGTCGCAAATGACACCGTATCTTCCTGGTAACTATTACACCGTTGCACGGGCATCCTACAATGCCTTCGCCAATATTGTGGTAGAACACATGCCTTGGAATGGATTTGTTGGTGTAGATGGCGCTTACAACACACTCATCAACATGATGGCACGTTCGAATGGCCTTGATGGCTGGTTCTTTCCTGGTGGTTACGAAGATTACATGCACAACAGCTTTATAGGTTGCGCAGGCGTCAACAATGTAGGGTGGGCCTTGTTTATGTCGGAGGCGCAGCAAGGAAGCAGAAACCCAGCTGACGCCAATCGTTGGCCAAATCCACAAGGACAGTTAGAAGTTCATCGCAAAATCACCTATATCGCCTCTTCAAACGATCTCGCTAACTTCGATGGTTACGGGAATCGAAATGGTGCCCTGTACATGGGCGCAAATTCAAATTCCATGCAAACGGGAAGCATGGAACATCACTTTGATTCGAACAATATTGACCCATTTGGTAATTCATCAACAAAAGACGAAGCAGATTGGAACCCGATGCGATGGACCAGTCTCGTGGTATTCACCGCGGAATCACGACGAAACGCCATTGTTATTACCAGCACACCGACAGATTCGCGACGGGTCACCTACTGCAAGACGCGACTCACACAAGAGTCCCCCTCTTCAAGTAATCCCGACAGCAACATTTACAGTGGATTAACAGGCAACCACTACTGTCACCCACGTCCTGACGACTTTGGCTCCTTGCTCGAAGTACGCCCACCGTCCATTGCGCACTTGCACCTCACCCCCTATGACGAGAATGAACGCGTAGCAGGCGACCTTCCTGCACAACGTGGTGGCGTTGGAGAACTACAGGCATTATTTTCAGGTACTCGAACCGTATTGTTCCGTCCTTGGATATACGACATCACCCCACTCAAAAACCAACTTCCTTATGGTTGGAAAGTGGTGTTTTCCGCCAAAGATAAAACGCTGCCCGGCGCCGGGAAAGATGTCGCATTGTCAGCAGACTCCATTGGTATCGCAGGGCAACACCAACTTAATACTCTCTACTTTGGCACGCATACCCACAATTTCAAAGGGCGCACCATTGAATCTGGCCGTGTGTATACCGTGTCTGCAGATATTTCGTTTCTTAGCGATCGCTTTGACGACATCAATATGAACTTGCTGAGTGTGTCCGCTAACTACCTATTTGATGAGGTCAAAAAAACCTCGGGCACCCCTGCAGAAAAACTGCCAGTGACGCTGCTGGTGATGCCAGCGCGGATTCGGCTTTGGGAAAACGCCAAAGGCGCGAAAAAATTCTATGTGGAGATCCCACTACTGAATACTGACAGCAGAGACGTTTCCTTTCCCGACAACGTTAACCACATGCAATATTTTAAAATTAAGGTCGAAACCGCCTCGGTCGATACATCGCTTAATCGAGATGCTGATCAAGATGCTGATCAAGATGCCCAGCAAGACATCATGCAAGAAGATGGTGACATTCTATTGAAAGATGCGAGTGTTACTCAAAGTCGAGATGCCTCAAGCTGATACGATGACATAGGGTTAAGAAGTCGCGCCACTTAGGACTTGGTGCGACTTCGTCTTCTTTCCATGCATACAACAGGATGACACGTATGTTGATCAGATTTAGCTGCAAGGCTTACGCCGATATCACCATGTTTGGTGAAGTTGGCTTACAGATGTTGAAAATGATGGGACACAGCGAAACCGTGCCCGGCGCAATTTTAGCCGAAGATGTTCCTGCTGCTCTGGGTAACCTTTTCGACGCCATTGAAACGGAAAAAACCAAATCGGCGGCAGCGCCTACCAGCAGCGATGAAGACGAAGAAGACAGCTTCATCGAATCTCCCGTTAGTATCGGCCATCGCGCAATCCCGTTAATAGAATTGCTCACCGCTGCGGCGAATGATAAATGCGATGTCATGTGGCAGGATGCGACAAACAGTACGTTTCTTTAGTCGCCGATGCCTCATCGCTAGAGTGTGTGAATAGAATAAAAAGCACCGATGGTTTGGTCATCCGTGCTTTTTTTGTTTGTCTCTAATTGGTGGTCTTAGCGAGCCTTACTACGCCCACTTCACCGACTCAGGCAGCGTCTGCTCTAATCCATACAAGTGACGAATCAACTGCGCTTCATGGGTGGTTTCATGTTCCAACAAATACATGAGTAAACTTTCTCGTTCCGGCGTCCATTCACCAACTTGTGATAACGCACTTTCAAACGCTGCTTCCGAAGACACCAATGCTGCTTGCACATCACCCCAATTTTCGGTGGATGATAACGAACAGGTAAATCCCGCCCAATCCCCCACTGACAATGCGTTTGCATAACTTTCGCGTGCGCCGACAATACACCACATATGCTCACCCACCGTCTTGTTTTTCGACACCTCAAGGTGCGAGTTAAACAATGCAGGGTCGAGTGTTTCTACAATGTCATTAAGTGATTGAAAGCGCTCTCGAAGATGTTGCAAAACCATGTCTCTCATTGTCTTTCCTTGAGGTCAACTAACCAAAACCACCACCAATCATAAAGGCTGAATCGCCAGATAGAACAAGAATATTACGAGAGTGCACCGGACTTCGACGAAACTCTCACCTCAATTCCGTCACCGGTGTACACGGTCGCCCTTGTGCATTCCCGCTAGATGGTCACAGGTTCGTCAAATGCTTTGCCCCACAGTTTTAGCGTATAACGTCTATATGCAGGTACGTAGTAAGGGTCGCTTTCAATGATAGCCTTAGCACGATCAAAGCTCTCGACTTCCATGATCCAGAGACCACCGACGAACACGCCTCCCTCTTCATCTTTCAAACCGCCACCCACCAAGATTTCCGATTGGTTAGCTTTCAGAAAATCCAGATGGGCTTGCCCATGCTGCTTACGGTGCGCAAGCATCTCGGGTGTATCGGTGAATACTGCGACAATTCTCATGCATCTCTCCTTAGTGGGTGTCGGTGTTCGGCGTTTTTCCCATGCCATAATCTCTCACCACATCCGCAACCCGAATTCGGTAATCACGAAACAATCGATCCTTCCCTTCTTGCTGCGCAATTTGGTGCTGTAAATGCTCGCGCCACTGCGAAATTGCCGCTTCCGTCTCCCAGAAAGAAAGCGACAATATCCGTCCTTCCTTGGTCATGGATTGAAAGCGCTCGATAGAGATAAACCCTTCCACTGCCTCCAGCGACTCTCGTAGCGATGCCGCCATATCAAGATACGCATTTTTGTGTTCGGGATAAGGTTCAACTTCAAAAATTACCGCAATCATTTTTTAACCCTCGCATCTTGTTTGTAGGTCGCTTCCACAACCCGAATAAACGATCGTTTCTCTGAGACGATAAAACGCTCTTTATTGGCAAACAGAAAATTCCGCTTACCCGCTTGGTCTGAACGTAATCGCTCTCGGTAAGCTTCGTACTCGGCAAGGCTAGAAAAAGTGATCAGCCCAAAAGCCACATCATTTGTCCCCTCGTGAGGTAAAAAGTAACCCAACAAGTCGCCACCACACTGTGGAATAATCTTGCCCCAATTCTTGGCGTACTTTTCAAACTGACTCAGCTTGAAAGGGTCAATTTTGTATTCAATCAAGCACGTAATCTTCATCACTGACGTTCCTCTGCAATCCATTGAGCCACCAGCCTAACGCGGCAAATTGGCGCATGCTTCGACCACGGTCGAAGTAAACTGGGCTTTCTGTTGCTACCCTTCTTTCATGACATCCCTTAAGCGCAAACGCACTCGGACGCGAATCATGGAACCCAACATCACACACATCGCCTCGCTGATTGCAGATGACGCCCGGTCAAAAATGTTGATTGCCCTGCTTGGCGGCAAGGCATTAACCGCGACCGAGCTTGCGCTAGAAGCGAATATTACGCCGCAGACTGCCAGCAGCCATTTGGCAAAATTAGTGGTGGGGGATTTATTGGTCGTAAGAAAACAAGGTCGGCATAAATATTTCCAGCTGGCAAACTATCAAGTCGCTGAGTTACTAGAACAACTAATGAACATCACTGTGCCACTCACCATGGTGCCAACAGGCCCAAACGACCCGAGTCTTCGTCATGCTCGAGTCTGCTATGACCATCTTGCCGGAGAAGTCGCGGTCCGTCTTTACGATGCCCTCGTGGCGCAAGACCTCATTGTCGATGCCCATATTGAGGCCACGCTCACTGAGCAAGGAAGGCAGTTTTTTCAATCACTCGGTGCCGATATCGTCGAGCTTGAAAAACAAAAGCGGCCCTTGTGCAAAGCCTGTATAGATTGGAGTGAACGACGAACGCATTTGGCAGGTAGTCTAGGGAAATGGTTATTGAATGACGCATTGGACAAAGATTGGTTAGTGCGGATACCCGACTCAAGAGTCGTCACACTAACACCTTCGGGCATTAGGGCGTTCTCCAAAATCTACAATATCCAATTGAGTGTTGTACCTTGCAAGACAGGCTGAACATCACTTCGTTTATTAAGGAACTCTTCACCGTGCATGACAGTTACTGTATGTCGCAATCACGTTGTTTCGTATAACAAATAGTTAACCTAACGCATTGACATCTCATCTACTCCATATAAATATGATTGCATGAAAATCAATCATAGAACGCCACGAGTACGAATTATCATCATTCCATAGGAATGGTGGGATGCTTGGCGCACGGTATATTTTACGAACCCACCTTCTCATCGAGGTGGGTTTTGTGTATCTGCCTCATGGGAATCATTTCACGTTAAGGAGATAACATGAGCAAAGCACTCTCTTCAGCAACGGGCATTCCACTACATCCCCTTGATGCCATCGTATACAAGAAAAACGGTGAGTTTGTAGAACGCCAAATCTTTGATGAAGCGCATGAAAGCATAATCTCTTCAGATCAGTGGATAATCGATGGGCTTGGTCCGTTAGACTCCTTTAACAAGCGCTTAGAAGCCGCAGACACCTTGATCTATATTGATCTCCCTTACCCAACCAGCTATTGGTTTGTCACTAAGCGTCTTCTTAAAGGGCTGTTCGTGAAACCCGAAGGTTGGCCTGATGGGAGTTCAGTGCTTAAAGGTTCATTAGGCAGCTATAAGTTTCTTAAGCTCTCCCCTAAATTTTGGAATGATGATTTCACCTCTCGACTGGATAGCTTATCGAGCCATAAAACCGTGCATATCATTCGAACTGCTTCAGCGCTAAACGCCTTTGTTGCGGAACTCAAAAAGCCCCAAGCAATCCATAGCTAGATCCCCCTAGTTCACAAACAAAAAATCAGCCCACATGGGCTGATTTTTTTAGCAATCAATGAATGTCAGGAGGTTAGAAGCTCCGCTACATCAAGTCAGCTTTATCCGCGTCAGCAATTTGCTTCTGCGCTTTGCCTGATTCCACCTGAAGCAAATCAAACCACTTCTTGCCGTCTTCTACGTTCTCTTGGAACCATGTATAAACAGGCGCTGCAGATTCTTGAAACTTGGCTTTTTCAGCAGGAGTCGGAACATACAAAGTACCGCCAGATTTCTTGAATGCTTCATACGCAGCAATAGATTTACGCTTCGGTGAGGCAAACGTCGCTTGTTGCAGTGCGCGGAAACCATCAACAATCACTTTGCGCAATTCCACTGGCATATCCAAGAAAGCTTCATTGTTCATGTACCACAGTGCTGACATGTATGCATGACCATCCAACGTGACATATTTCAGCCCTGCTTCTGGGAACTTCATACCCATGATGTCAGTGATACCGTTTTTCGACCCTTCAACCACACCCGTCTGGAATGACGTGTAAAGCTCAGGCCACGGGATTGGGGTTGGGCTCGCGCCGAGTGCTTTCACTAGCTCTTGTGGCAAATCAGCCACCACGGTGCGGATCTTCAACCCTTCCAAATCACTGGGTTGCTTCACGGTACGTTTGGTGTTGGCAAAGTTGCGCCAACCGCCCGTATTACCGATCGCCA
Organism: Enterovibrio gelatinilyticus; assembly: GCF_028683095.1. Classification (GTDB taxonomy): domain Bacteria; phylum Pseudomonadota; class Gammaproteobacteria; order Enterobacterales; family Vibrionaceae; genus Enterovibrio; species Enterovibrio gelatinilyticus. Next base: position 93,585 of record NZ_JAJUBC010000011.1, read on the forward strand.
TGAGGCGAAGTTTGTCATCGGTATCTGCGAGAATCGCTTTACGCAGCTCACGCACAAAATCACCTTGGAACACCGCTTCTGCCGTGCGGTCATCAGGAAGTACATAAGGCAAATCCAGCACCTGAATGTACGGGAACATGTTGGCTGCACCGCCAGAGGTAGAAATGTAAACGTCGACAGAACCGTCTTCAACCGCTTGGATACATTCAGTACCGTTGCCACACAGTTGCGTACCAATGTACAAATCGACCTTAATTTTGCCGTTAGAGTGAGCCTCTACAAAGTCTTTGAAAACAACTAAACCATCGTAGTCTTCGTCGTTTTCATTGGAATTCGCCACAGCACGAAGGTTAAAGTCTGCCGCCATTGCGGGAACAGACAACGCTGCGGTAGTCATGAGTCCCGCCAACAGTGCCAGTGCACTTCCCTTAAATGCTTTACGCACCTGATTTACTGTTTTATTCATACTTCACCTTTCACTTCCGTGATCCTCAGCTTTCGCTGCACTTGTTAAGGTAAGAACTCACGTTCTCGCTGGTTAATGTCCCTCTGTCACTACGCCAAACCCAACCAACGTGGGATTGTCATAGAGATAGACGGGAAAAACGTAATGAGGAAAATCACTGCCACTTCAACCGCTAGGAACGGCAATATGGCGCGTGACAATGTTTCAACTTTCACACCCGAAACACTCGATGCCACAAACAGCACTAAGCCCATAGGAGGCGTCGCCAAGCCCACCGTGAGGTTCACACTCATGATGATGGCGAAATGTACAGGATCGATGCCCAAGCTAATAAATACTGGAGAGAGAATTGGCCCCAAAATGATGATGGCTGGCCCTGCATCGAGGAACATTCCGACAATGAACAACAGAATGTTGATAAGAAATAGGAGTATCAGCGGGTTCTCACTGATGGTGAGCGTCCACGCGGCCATTTCTTCTGCCGCATGAGAAAGCGACACCACGGTTTTGAACGCCAGTGCCGCGCCCACCAGCAGTAAAATCACCGCCGACGATTTCGCACTGTTGGTGAAAATCTCAGGAATGTCCTTCAGTGAAATAGTTCGCAGCACGAACATGCCAACCACTAAGGTATAAAGCACTGCCACTGCTGAGGCTTCTGTTGGTGTAAAGATACCGCCCAGAATACCGCCCAGAATGATCACGGGGGTCAGCAACGGCCAGAACGCTGATTTCGTTGCACTACCGCGTTGTCGCCACGTCGCTTTTTCACTGGCAATGGGTAAATTCTGACGCTTTGCCATCGCCGCGATAAGCAGCATCAAGCCTAGGCCAATCATCAAGCCTGGAATCACGCCCGCTGCAAACAGGGCTGCAACGGAAATTTCCATGGTGTAAGCGTAAATAATCATGATGCCGGACGGCGGAATAATCGGACCGATCACAGACGACGCCGCGGTCACCGCTGCTGCAAATTTTCGCGAGTAACCGTTCTTTTCCATCGCGGGGATCATCATTGAACCAATTGCAGAGGTATCTGCAACCGCGGAGCCCGATAAGCCCGCAAACAGCATGCTCGACATGACATTCACGTGCGCAAGGCCACCACGTACGTGTCCAATAAACGATTGGGAAAAATTCACCAAGCTTAATGTGATTCCGCCACGATTCATTACTTCACCGGCGAGCATGAAGAAAGGAATGGCCATTAGCGGGAAAGAATCTATACCGTTGTAAATATTGCGGAAAAGCAAGGGGATATCACGATCCATACCTTCGACGTAAAGCATGATACCCGGTGCTGCCAACAGGGCGAAAAATACGGGCATGCCGATAAGCAGCAACACCAAAAATAGGGGTAAAAAGAAAATCAACATTTACAACCACATCCTTATGTCAGTCATTCTTTTTGCTCATCCTTATTCTGCAGACGCAGTTTGAGGCGTCTCTTTTCGCTCAAGAAACGTTTTAAGAAACAATTCGATATTGGCAAGCAACATGGTGCCAAAGCACACAGGCATAGCGAGATAGATCCAAGCGCGCTTTAAGGGGAAAGAGGCTGCACGCGTACGAAAGCCACGATCAAAGAATTCAATGGCGACCACAAACAACTGCACGAGCACTGCAAAGGCCAACACCAACAAAATGATTTTGATGATACGTGCCACAGAGAAGGGCACGTAGTTATAGAGCATGTCGATGGAGACAAACATGCCTTTGCGGTAGGCATTGCCTGCGACCAGCGCCATCATCCAGATCATCAACGCACGAGCCACTTCTTCCGGCCAAGGTAGCGCGGAATTGAACACGTAACGGCACACCACTTGTAGCAAGATACTGGCGACCATCAATGCCACTAACACCCATGCTACCGATGCACCAATTTTGCCTATGCGGTCATTAACGTTTTCAAGTACCGCAAGTGTTGACCCCAAAACTGCCATTAGGCGACTTCTCCCACCCGTCCAAATCTGCTGCGTTCAAACACTAAGCCGACACTTTCCTGCTGTGAGCTAAACTCGGTCACTTTTCCCAACAAAATGTCGTGGTCACCTGCAGCAATCACACCGTTTAAGTCACAGTCGAACCATGCCACAGCACCTTCAATAATCGCGCGACCACTTGGCGCACGTTCGATGGGGACGCCATTGAAACGTTCTTCGTGACTATCGCGGCAGAATTTCATGGCTAGCTCTGAATGCTCCACCGCCAACACACTGACGGTGTAACCACCCGACTTCAGTATAGGTTCCTTGGCTGACGAGGTTCGATTGATGCTCCACAGCACAATAGCTGGGTCTAGCGATACAGAATTGAACGACGAACAGGTCAAGCCAAAATCGGTATCATCATGGCGTGCAGTAATCACAGTCACACCCGTTGCAAAACATGAGAGTGCATTTCGTAGTTCGCGGCTCATGCCACCTCCTCCCCGGCAGCTGCCGTCCACATTTCAAACCATGTTTCTCTATCAATCGTCACTTTCAAAGCATCACTCGCGCTACGAATACGTGACAAGTTATTGGTGCCAAGCACGGGCAAAATACCGGCAGGGTGAGCAAGCAACCATGCCGTCGCGACAGCATCAATACCGACACCAAATCGCTCCGCTTCACGCTCTAGAATCGGTTTCACGCACAAAGCCGCTTCTCCATTTCCAAAGAGTTCTCCACCCGCAAGCGGTGACCACGCCATGGGCGATACACCGTATTGCTGCATGAACGCCAAAGTGCCATCGGTGAAGCTGTCGCGTGTAAGCAAATTCATTTCGATCTGATTCGTGACGAGGGGATGAGACATGCCTGATTGCAGCAAATCCCAATCCCAGCGTTGGAAATTCGACACGCCCACCGCTTTCACCAACCCTTCGTTCACCAATGCATCTAGCGCCTGCCCTGTTTCATGGTGATCCATGAACGGGTCTGGTCGATGTATCAACAGAAGGTCCAGATGATCGGTATGAAGGTTTTTCAACGACTGCGTCACTGATTGGCGAATGTGCGCGGCAGACGTGTCATAGTGTTTCACGCGACGATCTGGGTAGTTGTCCGATAGCAACATGATGTCGCATTTACTCACTAACTGAATTTGATCGCGAAGCGAAGGGGTCGCCGCCAATGTTTGCCCAAACACGGCTTCACACGAGTAATCACCGTAAATGTCAGCATGATCGAATGTCGTGATACCTTGTTCTAAGCAAGCATCCACTTTGGCGCGGACATGCGCTTCTGACGTGTCACTGTCATCCGATAAACGCCATGCGCCATAAACAATACGGCTAAATGCCGACAGGCTTGGGTGAAGTTCGCTGTATATCATTTTCGCTCTCCTACACCCAACGGTGTTGCTGGCGTGGTGGCAGGAACGCGCCCATATTCTTCAGGTAGTGAACACGTTTTCAGTTCTGGTAGAATTTTTTGACCGACAATTTCACATTCGTCTTTGTGTGGATAGCCAGAAAAAATAAAGGCACTAATACCCATCTTTTTGTATCGCTCAATCTTACTGAGCACTTGATCGACACTGCCAACCAATGCCGCACCGCATCCTGAACGTGCGCGTCCTACGCCCGTCCACAAATTCGGTTCAGTGAACCCAAATTGGTCAGATTGATCGCGTTGCTGAGATTGCAGCGCCACCCCGAGACTTTTTGCATCCAGTGCACGCTCTTTGATGGATTGACCAAAGTTATCGTCAAGTTTCGAGACAAGCGATTCTGCATATTCACGCGCTTCTGCCTCGGTATCGCGTACCACCATGTGTACTCGCAGACCGTAATCTAAGGTTCGGTTATGGCGTTGTGCGACTTCGTTGACGGCTCGCATGCGGCTTTCCAGCATGTCTTCGGTTTCAGGCCACATTAAATACACGTCACATTCCGAACCACATAGCTCAAGCGCGTCTGGTGAGTAACCACCGAAGTACAACAATGGGCCGCCGTTTTGCTGATATGGACGCACAGGGTCACTGGCAATTTCACTTAGTTTGTATATTTCGCCATCGTAACGGATTTCATCTTGTGTCCATGCTTGGCGCAAAATATCGACCACCTCTTTCGAACGGCGATACCGAAATGCGCTGTCTGCTTTTTCACCTGGAAAATCAGAAGAGATCACATTGAGTGTTAAGCGCCCCTTCATGATGTGGTCGAGCGTTGCTACTGAGCGCGCCAACATAGCGGGATGCACTTCGCCACAACGAATGGCTGCCAGCATATTGATACGCTCAGTTAGCGGTGCCATGGCGGACGCGAAGGTCAGAGTATCTTGGCCCACTTGATAAGACGACGGACACAATATATTGCGAAAGCCTTGTTGTTCGGCCATCAACACAATGTCTCGGGTATTTTCCCAACTGCTGCGCAGTCGACCTTCTGGCACACCTAAATAGCGATAATCGTCACTGCACAAGGGCGCAAACCATGAAACCTCTGAGGCATCCAGTCCTGCACTTGTGATGGGCACAACACTCATCATCAATCTCCTGATATTCGGTAAATTAGCCAACGCGCTGTTATTAATTTTTGCTTTTATGCGCCCTGTTACTTGAGTACATTCACTCACTTCAACTGCAAATGAATAGTGAATGAATTGTTAATAAATGCTATAATATACTCAGGAAAAGTAAATCAATAATGAATGAATTAGTTTAAAGTTTTACCTCTACAACAGAAAAACCGTGACTAACTAGCTAATATCAAACTGATTATTTTTTTTGAGAATTTTTGTGATGAGTGAATCAACCCGATTACCCCTGTTCATTCAAATAAGTGAGTTGTTGCGTAGGGAGATTTCTGCAGGCTATTGGTTACCTGGAGAACGCCTACCAACCGAAGCGGAACTGGCCAAGAAGCTCGGCGTTGCCGTGGGCACATTAAGAAAAGCCCTCACTGAGCTTGAAAGCAATGGGCTATTGGAGCGTAAACAAGGCTCTGGCACTTATGTGAAAAACGCACCGGATAGCAGTGCCGTGTATCACTTTTTCCGACTTGAATTAAAAAGTGGTGGTGGCTTACCAAACGCCGATGTTTTGAACCTTGAGCGACATACCAACACCTATGTCGCGTCATTGTTGGGGCTACCCTCTAATGCGCCGCTGTGGCGCTTCAGGCGCTTGCGTAAATTGGATCAACAGCCTGCTGCCATGGAAGAAATATGGATTGATGGTCGCCACAGCGAACACATTCCTCGAGAAGACGTGATTGAGTCTTTGTATGTGTTCTACCGTGAAAAGCTCGGATTTTGGATTTCAAAAGTACAAGACAGCATCACGGTTGATCATGTTCCTGACTGGAAACACCCCGACTTCAAACCGGATGTCGGCAGCGCATGTGGTTATATCGAAAGGCTCAGTTGGTCAAATCAAGATCGCATCGAAGAGGTGTCGTTTACTTGGTACGACCCAGAGACAGTGTGTTACGCAGCGAGATGGACGTAACGCCTATCGCCCTACATCCACAAGATACAGTATCAACAATAAAAACAAGGACGACTGAATGACAGACAAACATCCAATCCGATATGGGATCCTCGGTTGCGGCATGATGGGACAAGAGCACATCCGCAATATCCAGCTTCTCGATCACGCAGAGATCACCGTGTTAGCTGAACCCAACGCAGAGATGCTGGAAAAAGCGCACGCGCTTGTCCCCACAGCTCGGACTGTTTCGGATCTGGATGCCTTGCTGGACGCTGACGATGTAGATGCGCTCGTCATCGTCACCCCAAATTTTCAGCATGCTGAACAACTGCTAGGCATCATACGTCGTTGCAGCCTCCCCATTTTAATTGAAAAACCCATCTGCACAGACATTGCCGACGTTACGCGCCTCAGTGAAGCCGCTGCCAATTACCCCGCTCCTATATGGGTGGCGATGGAATACCGGTACATGCCACCCATCACGTTATTGCTGTCATTGCTCAATGATGACGATATTGGGCAACGACACCTCTTTTCGATTCGTGAACACCGTTTCCCATTCCTCCACAAAGTGGGGGATTGGAATCGCTTCAACCATAAAACAGGCGGCACGTTGGTAGAAAAATGCTGCCACTTTTTCGATTTGATGCGCCTTATGGCGAACGCCAATCCAGTGCGTGTGTTTGCTTCAGGCAATCAAGCGGTTAACCATCTCGCCGAGCAATATGAAGGACAAGCTCCAGACATCATCGACAACGCCATGGTGACCATAGAATTTGATAACCACACCCGCGCTAGCCTAGAACTTTGCATGTTTGCGGAAGGCTCCCGCTATCAAGAAGAGATTTGCGTAGTCGGCGACAAAGGTAAAGTCGAATGCTTAGTGCCGGGGCCGGGACGCTTCTGGCCAACAGACACGTTAGGTGATGCACCCGTGCCGCAGGTCATTGTGAGTCCACGTGACCCTAAAGGCCCGAAAGTGATGGATGTGCCCGTTGACCCTGCCCTGCTTGAAGCTGGCGATCACAACGGTTCAACCTTCTATCAACACCAGAAATTCCAACGTGCCATTTGGGGAGAACAAGAAGTGGAAGTATCTCTATCCGATGGCTTGAAAGCTGTTGTGATTGGATTAGCTGCGCAAGAGGCCATTGCGTCACACAACGTGGTGACGTTTCACAATGACGGTTTAGGCTTTGACACGCTCTGATTTCTCGCGCTGGTTCAATGTAAATTTATGCAAATGATAATCGTTATCATTGAAATACACATTGAACTGGCTTATTGTGGGTGAAAGTTAAGCAGTCTTAGCAATACGAGACATCAACCACGAGATCAAGAATGAAAAAACCTACGCCGACTTCGCTTGTCGTTGAATCGACCGAACGAATCACGCCCAATATGCAGCGCATCGTACTGCATGGAAGCGGCCTTGCGCGTTTCCCTGTGGATTGCGAAGGCGGCTATATCAAATTAATGTTTACGCCTGAAGGCAGCACCGATTTCAGCACCCTCGCCGAGGGTGAGCGCCCTGTTCTTCGCACCTACACCATTAGGGCTATCGATTTAAAAGCCCATACGGTCACCGTCGATTTTGTTCGTCATGAAGTGATGGATTGCGGGTGCGGACATGCCGCGCGCTGGTCGATGACCGCCAAAGAAGGCGACACGATTAACATCGCGGGGCCAGGTACCATCCAAGCCATTAACCACGAAGCTGATTGGTTTTTCATGGTGGCAGACATGACGGCATTACCGGCTCTGTCAGTCAAAATTGCTGCGCTACCCAAGCATGCCAAAGGCCATGCTGTGATTGAAGTGTTATCAGAGGCTGATATTCAATACATTGATGCGCCGGAAGGAATGACGCTCACATGGGTGATCAAAGGGCAAAGCGGCACGTTGGCATCCCTCGTTCAAGAGCAAACATGGCTCGAGGGTCAAGCGTCAGTGTGGTGCGCCTGTGAGTTCGACACCATGCGAACGCTTCGACAATACTTCCGCAATGATAAAGGCGTGGATCGCGACAACATTTACATCAGCAGCTATTGGAAAAATGGCGTCACTGAAGAAGGCCACAAAGTGGCAAAACGTGAAGATGCAGAAGCAATAGCATGATGCCTGCATACCTAGCACCTGCCTCCAAAGACAAAAAAGCTAGCGCGAAACGCTAGCTTTTTACTCGTCAGGCTCAGTCCCAATATTACTTGCGGTAGTCCAACGCCAGCTTTTCGGCCGCCTGCTTGGCAATCGGGTTCAACACCTCAGAATCTACTGCATCAAACAAGCTTTCCTTCATGTCTAAAGACCAAAAGCGACGAATGTGAGACGCCACCTCATCAATCGTATCTTCTTGCTCTCTGCCATGAACGAGGTTGTCAGCAATCTGGTTCGCCATATCATACAATCGCTGATTTCGGACAAGCTCTCCGTGTAATTCATGCGCCATTTATGACTCTCCTTCCTGTGTTGCTGCTGACAAATGTGCTTTCTGTTGCTCGTCGAATTGCTTGAATCTCGCCTGCCAATCCGCCTGCTCTACCGCCACTTTGACTTGAACGGCGGTCACCTTGTATTCAGGACAATTGGTGGCCCAATCAGAATTGTCTGTGGTCACCACATTCGTCCCCGACACGGGATGGTGGAAGGTGGTGTACACCACACCTGGCTGCATACGGTTGCTGATTTTCGCTGGCAACGTCACTTCACCCGCTCGGCTCGCAACGCGAACGGGAGAACCGTCATTGATACCACGATCTTCTGCATCAAGTGGGTGGATCTCAAGCACATCTTGTTGATGCCATTGAGAGTTTTCCGTACGTCGTGTCTGTGCGCCGACATTGTATTGCGACAAGATGCGTCCAGTGGTTAGCAACAATGGGAAGCGTTTGTTCACTTTCTCTTCCGAGGCGACATAATCAGTCACGACAAAGCTACCTTTTCCCTTCACAAAGTTACCAATGTGCATGGTTGGTGTCCCTTCAGGCGCCTCATCGTTACACGGCCATTGAATCGAACCTAGCTGATCTAATTTCTCATAGCTCACACCATGAAACGTCGGTGTCAGCCTTGCGATTTCATCCATAATTTCAGAAGGATGGCTATAGTTCATCTCGTACCCAAGTGCATTAGACAACGCTGCAGTTGCTTCCCAATCCGCTTTGCCTGACAAAGGTGCCATCACCTTACGAACGGGCGAAATACGACGTTCCGCATTGGTAAATGTGCCGTCTTTTTCCAAGAACGTCGCACCCGGCAAGAACACATGCGCGAACTTCGCGGTTTCATTTAAGAAGATATCTTGAACGATCAAGCACTCCAGCGCCGACATTGCCGCCTCTACATGCTGAGTATTCGGATCAGATTGTGCGATATCTTCGCCTTGCACATAGAGTGCCTTGAAGCGCCCTGCCACGGCGGCATCGAACATATTAGGAATACGCAGCCCCGGTTCACTGTCGATCGGAACGCCCCACTCGCTTTCAAATAGCGCACGAACTTCTGGATCAGACACATGACGATAGCCCGGCAGTTCATGTGGGAACGACCCCATATCACAACTGCCCTGCACATTGTTTTGACCGCGTAGTGGATTCACACCCACGCCTTCACGACCGAGATTCCCCGTCGCCATGGCAAGATTGGCAATAGCCATTACCGCAGAGCTACCTTGACTGTGTTCCGTAACGCCTAATCCGTAGTAAATCGCGCCATTACCCGCTTTGGCATACAATCTTGCCGCTTCGCGGATCAACATTGCTGGTACACCGGTTGCCCCTTCTAATTCCTCGGGAGAATAGGAAGCTTGGGCGATGAATTCTCGCCATTTGTTATAGGCGTCCGCCTCACAGCGCTCTTCGATGAATGCTGTTGCTTCCAACCCTTCACTGATGATCACGTGTGCTAGCGCATTCAGCACTGCAACGTTAGTTCCGGGGCGCAGTTGTAAGTGGTATTGCGCACGAACATGTGGTGCATTCACTAAGTCTATTTCGCGTGGGTCAATAACAATGAGCTTCGCCCCATCGCGTAAACGGCGCTTAAGCTGAGAAGCAAACACAGGGTGGCCATCTGTTGGGTTCGCGCCAATCACGATCACCACGTCGGCTTGTTGAACCGAATCGAACGTTTGTGTCCCTGCCGATTCACCCATCGTGGTTTTTAGTCCATAACCGGTTGGGGAGTGGCACACTCGGGCACAGGTATCAACGTTATTGGTGCCAAATCCCGCCCGAATAAGCTTCTGTACCAAATAGGTTTCTTCATTGGTACAGCGAGAAGAGGTAATGCCGCCGAGCGCGTTCACACCATGTTGATCTCGAATATTAGTCAGCCGTTGGGCGGCAAACGCGATGGCTTCATCCCAACTGACTTTTTTCCAAGGTTGGTCGATAGAGTCTCGGATCATTGGGTCGAGCACGCGATCCTGATGCGTGGCATAACCAAAGGCGAAACGCCCCTTCACGCATGAATGTCCTTGATTGGCTTTTCCATCTTTGTTGGGAACCATGCGCACAAGCTGGTCGCCGCGCATTTCTGCTCGGAATGAACAGCCAACGCCACAGTAAGCACAGGTTGTGGTGCGAAAATGGCTCGGCGTGCCTTGCTCAATCACACTGTTTTCCGTCAGGGCTGCGGTAGGGCAAGCTTGAACGCAAGCACCACACGACACACATTCCGACTCCATAAAGTTGCTGTCCCCTGCAACGATACGAGATTCAAACGCACGACCATCGACAGTGAGCGCATGTTGCCCTTGGATCTCTTCACAGGCACGCACACAGCGCGAACACACGATGCACTTACTGGTATCGAAGGTGAAATATGGGTTCGACGTGTCTTTTTCCATATTGAGGTGGTTTTCACCGTCGAATCCATAGCGAACATCACGAAGCCCAACAGCACCTGCCATGTCCTGCAATTCGCAGTCACCATTCACGGCACAGGTCAGACAATCAAGCGGGTGATCGGAAATATACAGCTCCATCACGTTACGGCGTAACTTCTGAAGAGCAGTGTTTTGCGTGGTGACCACCATGCCTTCCGCAACGGGTGTGGTACATGAAGCAGGCTTACCGCGCATGCCTTCAATATCCACGACACATAATCGGCACGATCCAAACGCCTCTAGGCTATCTGTTGCACACAATTTCGGAATTTGAATGTTCATGGTAGCGGCTGCACGCATCACGGATGTGCCTTCAGGCACAGTGACAGGCCAACCGTCAATCGACAACGTGATGGCTTTTAGATCTTCACCCTTGATTTCGGGTGTACCAAAGTCTTTGCTGTCTTGTTCAATGGGAATGTAGAACTCAACCATTGCTTTGCTCCTTGCCGCACTGTTCGTGCTGGCACAACTAGATAATCGAAATCCTATTGGTCTGGCTGTTCAGCCAGTCCAAAATCAAGAGGAAAATACTTCAGGGCACTTTTGACGGGATAGGGCGTCATGCCTCCCATGGCGCACATGGATCCTAGCTCCATGGTTTCGCACAGTTCGCGCAATAAAACCTCACGCTCCGCCTTGGCTTCGCCCGTCTCTGCCATCAGTTGATCTATTACTTCAACGCCGCGCACCGCACCAATTCGGCAAGGTGTGCATTTCCCGCAAGATTCAATGCTGCAAAATTCCATGGCAAATCGCGCCATCTGACTCATATCTACCGTGTCATCAAACGCCACAATACCACCATGACCCAACATGGCTCCCTTGGTGGAGAGTGCTTCGTAATCCATGTCGGTATGCCACTCGGACACGGGCAAATATGCCCCCAGCGGTCCACCTAGCTGAGCGGCTTTTAATGGCCTTCCCGTTTTGCTGCCACCACCAAATTCGTACAACAATTCGTGAATAGAAACCCCAAACGCCAGTTCGAACAAACCGGCTTGTTTAAGGTTACCTGCCAGTTGAACGGGTATAGTGCCGAGCGAGCGACCTTGTCCGAAATTTTGATAATATTCAGCGCCTTGTGCCATTATTGTAGGAACCGACGCCAGAGAAATGACATTGTTAATCACAGTCGGTTTACCAAACAGCCCTTCAATGGCGGGTAGCGGCGGTTTGTTTCTTACCAATCCTCGCTTGCCTTCCAAGCTCTCCATTAGTGACGTTTCTTCACCACAAATATACGCGCCAGCACCGACCCGCAATTCGAGATCAAACGAACAATGGGAACCCAAGATATTGTCGCCCAGATAGCCTTTGTCCCTCGCGATATCAATAGCTTGTTGGAAAATGTCGCAGGCCTTAGGGTATTCAGATCGCGTGTACACATAGCCATGGTTGGCTCCAACAGCGAGTGCACAAATGATCATGCCTTCAATCAAGGTAAACGGGTCACCTTCCATCAACATACGGTCGGCAAATGTCCCCGAATCCCCTTCATCAGCATTGCAAATGACATACTTCTGACGATCATTTTGATCCGCTACCGTTTGCCATTTAATCCCTGTAGGAAACGCCGCACCGCCTCGCCCACGTAGACCGGAGGTTTTTATTTCATCCAAAATACCTTGCGAGGTGAGCGCGAGGGCTTTATCAAGCCCGACAAAACCGCCGTGCTGTTTGTAATCATCAATATCTAGCGGGTCGATAATGCCAACACGCGCAAACGTTAGCCGTTGTTGTTTTTTCAGGTAAGAAATGTCTTCGGTGAGCCCAAGGCACAATGCGTGGTTTAACCCAGCGCTGCCCTTGTCATCTGGGTCAAAAAAGCGAAGTGCCAGCAAGGCATCAACGTCATCTGGCGTGACGGGGCCAAACGCGACACGACCTTGCGCGGATTCCACTTCTACCATTGGCTCAAGCCAAAACAAACCACGAGATCCGGTACGAGTAACCGCAATGTCTTCACCCAAATTGGCGGCACTATGCAAGATATGATCAGCAACTAAATCGGCTCCTCGGGAAACCGATGATGTATCCAGCGGAATATAAATGCGATAACTCATGGTAACTGCACCTCAATAACCTGTGTCAGAAGACCATTGAGCAAGAGATCAAACTCCTCGTCCGTCATCTCGCCATAGATTTGGTCATTCACTCTCACTGATGGAGAATTCATGCAGTTGCCTAAGCAATACACTGGCTCTAATGTGAAATTGTTATCCGTTGTGGTTTGGTGATAGTCGATACCTAATCTTGAGCACGCGTGTTGTTCAAGCGATCTTGAACCCATCGACTGACAGGACTCGGCACGACATATCTGAATAACATTTGCACCCGGCGGGGAATGTCGAAACTCATGATAGAAACTAATCACACCGTGCACATCAGCATCCGACAGATTTAGTCCTTTTGCTATCACTGGCACAGCCGAAGGAGGCACGTATTTCAACGTCCCTTGTATGTGATGAAGAACGGGCAATAACGCTCCAGCCTTTGACTTAAGCGCATTGATAGCCTCGTTAACAGCGGCGTGTTCCTGTTCAGTCAGTGAACTTGATAACGCACCACTGGATGGTGAATGCGACGCAGAGTATTCCATTTGCCTTCCTTGCTAAACAAACTCGTCCTCCTTAGTGTAGTGGCATTTCACCTACCTCCTGTTCACGAAATGAGACCATTTCTGGCCATTTTCCGCCCCATTCACATCACCTCCCCCTACATCAATTGACTAATAAATCAGCACTTTTTCATCTAACCAGTCACAGTTTGGCTAATTATTACTCAATAACAATTGACAGTTTACGCAGCAAGATAAAAACTAACTTTTGTTTACTTTATAAGCAGATGTTAGGTGAGGTTTAAATGACAAACCGCGAAGACCAGATACTGCAATTGATCAAAGATGATCCCTTCATTCAGCAGCAGCAAATCGCTACCTTGTTGAATATCAGTCGATCTTCGGTTGCCGTACACATCATGAACATGACGAAAAAAGGCTTGATCCGTGGTAAAGGCTACATTGTCGACCAGAAGCGATATGTCGTGGTCATCGGTGGGACAAACATTGATGTGGTCGGTCAGCCTCAGTCTGAACTGATACCTCGAGACTCTAATCCTGGGCGAGTTTCCCATTCACCAGGAGGTGTAGGGAGAAACATAGCCGAGAACTTGGCGCGGCTAGGCACTGACGTCAAATTGATTTCCGTGGTTGGCGATGACACCTATGGCAATCTTGTGTTGAGTGAGACACGACGTGCAGGTGTCGATACACGCACGGTAAATATCCTCGAAGGGCAAACCACGTCGACCTATTTATCTTTGCTTGACCATGACGGTGACATGCTTGCTGCCGTTTCGGATATGTCGATCCTTGATAAATTAGACGTATCCATTATTGGCCGACATGCAGAGATGATCCGCCATGCCGAATCCATCATTGTGGACACAAACCTCAGTGAAAGCGTCTTGGCATATATCTTCAGCAATTTTGGCGATCAAGCTATCTATCTTGATACCGTATCTGCAACCAAAGCGATGAAAGCACGTCCTTACCTAGCCCATATTCACACGCTGAAACCAAACTTGATCGAAGCACAAATGATTTCTGGCCTGCCCATAGAATCCAAATCCGATATCAATAAAGTGGCCGACTGGTTTATTGCTCAAGGCGTGAAAAGACTTTTTCTCAGTATGGGCGCTGATGGCATTCTATTCCGTACTCTACGCCACGAACGGCTGATTCAAGCGCCGAGCACCACGATCATCAATGCAAATGGCGCAGGAGATGCTTTCTTAGCGGGTCTTGCCCATGCCCAAGTAAACGGGATGCATGAAGATACCGCCGGTGATTTTGCGATAAATTGCTCAGGACTCGCCATGGAACACATCAACACGATTAACCCTGATATCACCGAACTTTTGGTACAACAACGCATGGAAGGCGAAAAATGCTAAATCCTTATATTGATATTCACCCAGACGTTAAAGCCGCGATAGATTCGGGAAAACCCGTGGTCGCACTCGAGTCCACCATTATTTCCCATGGCATGCCTTACCCAGAAAACGTGCAAACCGCGTTGCGTGTTGAACAAGCGGTTCGCGACAACGGAGCCGTGCCAGCCACTATCGCGATATTGAAGGGGCGACTAAAGATCGGACTTTCCGAAGACGAAATTACTTATCTTGGTCAGCGTGGCCTCGATGCCATCAAAACCAGTCGCCGAGACATTCCGTTTGTTGTGGCAAACAAGCAAGACGGCGCCACAACCGTCGCATCCACGATGATTTTGGCAGACATGGCGGGTATCAGAGTCTTTGCAACGGGCGGTATTGGCGGCGTACATCGTGGCGCGGAGACCAGCTTCGATATTTCCGCAGATTTAGAAGAACTGGCACAAACCAATGTGGCTGTCGTATGCGCCGGCATCAAATCGATTCTAGATTTGGGGCTAACGCTGGAATATCTTGAAACCAAAGGTGTACCCGTCATCGGCTACCAAACCGGTACTCTTCCAGCGTTTTACACGCGAGAGAGTGAGTTCGGCGTCGATTATTGTCTCGATTCGCCGGAACAAATTGCATCGGCCTTGAAAGCCAAATGGGAGATGTCTCTGTGCGGTGGCGCAGTCATCGCCAACCCAATCCCAACAGAGCATGCCATGCCTTCTAAACTCATGGACAGTGTCATTGCCGAAGCTATCAAGGAAATGGAACAGAAAGGCATTAAAGGCAAAGACTCAACACCATTTTTACTTGCGAAAGTGGCTGAAAAAACAAAAGGCGATAGTTTAAAGGCCAATATCGCCTTAGTGCTGAACAATGCCAAACTCGCCGCAAACGTAGCAGTCTGTTTCAGTAAGTCCTAGGGTCGGTTAACCTTTGGTGATGATTTTTGCAGCAGTTTGTGGCGGCTTTATACAAGGCAGAGGCTCCGATGTGTAGCTGGCCTATATAAGAAGTCGATAACACGCCGCCCAAAGGGTTCAACTTCGCGTCCCTTGCTAAAAGCGCTTTATGCTTTGTTGAGCGTATTTGCTTAGAATGCTAGGCGGCACACACCTCGCCTCGCCTAAAATGCTTTTAACTAGAGCAAAATTTAACCACTAAAGATCGACAGACCCCGTGATACGAAAGCGCCTTGAAACAAGTCAACATCAACGCGTTACAAGGCGCTAATTGCTAGGCGCAAATATGCAACTCATTGTCGCCTACACAGCAGAAAAATCATTACACGTCTAAACACATTGCTTTCACCCTATTTGCCCCAACGTACTTCTTAACCGATATCTTGTGCCACAAATCGTCGTATTTTAGAGAATCACATCCTCAATTGAACATTTCTTTACTTTCCTATTTTACTTTTACATGGACCTCATCTACGCAAGGGAGAGAGGGCGCTGTTTCGTGCTGCTGAAACCTCTATGAACTGTAATTAATTCGAGTGAAAACGGTTATCGTTGTTACCCCATTTGGGAGGGATCCAACTATGGGCTCAGTATCCGCACTACCACAGACTAAAAAAATCGGCTTCTATCTTTGCAATGGGTTTACCATGCTGGCGATGGCTTCGGCTATTGAAGTGCTTAGAATGGCAAACCGACTCTCTGGCGAGAATCTATATGAATGGTTTACGTTAAGCGAAAATGGAGAACCCGTCTCCGCCAGTGACTCGCTCAGCATCAATGTTGATCACTCTATTTCATCCCCACGCGATATGGACATCGTCATTGTGTGCGGTGGTGTAGATATCGAACAGAATTATCCGAGACAACTCCTAAGCTGGTTAGCCATGCAAGATAGAAAACATAAGACACTGGGAGCGATTTGCACCGGCAGTTATGTGTTAGCTAAAGCAGGTTTGATGCAAGATAAAGTCTGCTCTATACACTGGGAAAATTTAGCAGGTTTCCAAGAAGCGTTCCCCTCAGTCAGAGTAAGCAACAAACTGTTTTCCCTGGGTGAGAAAAGAATGTCCAGTGCTGGTGGTACTGCCCCTATGGACATGATGCTAACCATGGTAGCTAAAGAGCATGGCAACAAACTCAGCGCCGCCATCTCAGAAATGTTTATGTGCGAACGCGTCAGAAACAGTGAAGATGTTCAGAAGGTGCCACTTCGCAACCTCATTGGCACGGCTCAACCTAAGCTTCTGGAAACCGTGTCACTCATGGAAGCAAACCTTGAGGAGCCCTTTTGCATTGATGAACTGGCTGCATTAGTAGAGTTATCTCGACGACAATTGGAGCGCCTCTTTCAGCGCCACATTCAGTGCTCCCCTTCCCGCTATTATCTGCATCTGCGATTAAGCCGCGCGCGTCAACTGCTCAATCAAACCAACTTATCGATCATCGAAATCTCGATTGCTTGTGGGTTTGTCTCAACACCTCACTTTAGCAAATGTTATCGGGACTACTTCGGCATTCCTCCGCGTGAAGAGCGTTTGGGGCTCAAACATAGCGACGTACCAACTGGCGTTCATGGAGCCGCCTTGGTCACAAGTGATGCCCAAATCGCCGTTTAACGACGTTCGACACAGCATTCGATCTACGTCCACGTAGTTGTCGCCGCGCCTACCGCCTAGATATACCCAAGTGGCCTGAAGATGCTCAATTTCAGGTTTCTTGGGTATTGTTATCATGGCTTTTTTTATTGAGATTCCATTGAGACTCACTTATTTAATCCGAGCTGTTTAAAAATTGACCAGCCATTGAAAACTTCTAGCTCACTCACATTCGATGCTAACAAAACTAGACGGTTTCGATATCGCAATAGGAAGGAACATGCATAGAAAAACCCGTGATAACACCGCTCTTTTTCGGCCAATGAATAAAGTCTTCACTGTTTAAACTCCTTGCCTTAACCGTCTAATTTCCCTCAGCTATAACATCGAATCATAAATGACATCTGTATTAATTAAATGTTACCCAAAGGGTTATCCACCGTTTCTGTGGGTAACTTTATTTGCGAAGCGTAATATACTGAACAATCATGACTATTTTTCTATTCAGAACAATTTGCGACCAAAAACATAGAACATACAGTGAAATTTTCCCGATTTCTCAATGACATATAACCTGCCTAAAACTGCAGGCAAACGGAGGGGATTGATATGAATACAGTTTTAATTACGGGTGCCGCAAGGGGTATTGGCCTAGAACTGGTGAAGCAATTCTTAGAAAGTGGTAGCCAAGTTTTTGCCACCTATCGTGGTAACACACCACCCGCCTCTTTGACTGACTTGCTGTCCACTAATCGACTCTCTCTCAGACCGCTAGAAGTGACAGACCAAAACAGCATTGATGCCTTGACTGCGCTACTGGAAGGCATCTCTATCGATATTATCATCAATAATGCAGGTATCATTGGACCGCAGGATCAGTCCTACCACAATATGGATGTAAAAGGCTGGCTTGAAACGTTCGAAATCAACACGGTTGCCCCGCTGATGGTAACCAATGCATTACTTCCCAATCTGGCCATGAGTGATTCACCACGAGTCATTACCATATCAAGCCAGATGGGTTCACTCGAGCGTGAAGCGAAAGGCATGATCGCGTACAGAAGTTCTAAGGCTGCGGTTAACAAGGTAATGCAGGTGCTCGCGTTAGAACTCAAAGAACAAAACATTACCGTTTGTCCTGTGCATCCTGGTTGGGTGAAAACCGACATGGGTGGAGACAACGCTGATATATCAGTGCAAGAAAGCGCACGAGGAATTCTGAAACTAGCAAGAAATATAACAATTGCAGATACAGGAAAGTTTTTCACATGGGAAGGGACAGAACACCCATGGTAAATCGGATTTAATTAATAGCGCCAATATGAATGGCGCTATTATATTTATTTTAATAAATACTGTTATACAGTCATTTCTTTTTCAACATCAAAAATAGGCTTTTTATTTGTATTGATAGATACTGTTTTTGCTTTCATTGCTTCTGGAATAACTTTCAGGAGACTAATGGTCAACAAACCATTCTCCAAATCCGCGCCTGTGACTTCTACAAAGTCAGCAAGGTTGAATTTACGCTCGAAGGTGCGGTTAGCAATACCTTGATAGAGGAAGTTTTTGCCTTCCACTTTGTGCTTTTCACCACGGATTGACAACACTCCTCGCTCAACATTAATGTTAAGCTCTTCTTGTGTAAACCCCGCCACAGCAAGGGTTATCGCGTAGTTATTCTCTTCAAGCGATTCAATATTGTACGGAGGGTAACCACCCGCAGCACTTTCTGCGCGGAAGGCGTTATCCAACAATGACGCGAAGCGGTCAAAACCAACTGTGTTACGGTATAGCGGTGTCAAATCGATAGTTTTCATCATATATCCTCCAATGAAGCGATATTATTTATTTAATACTTGGGTTATCAAAAGTCGCACGAAAATCGCCACAACTTCCTCACCGATATATTTGGAGTCATACAATGTATCTTTCAAGACCTTCAACGAAATTAATTTACCTAAAACCCTAACCCTATGAATAACAAAAACATTAACGCAATGGAAATTCGAGGAATCTATTGAGTAAACATATTATTAACATCCGTGCATTGGGACGGGGATTTCATATTTCAAGTAGTGATAATAAATTAATATATGACGCTTTTCACGAGGGAATTTTTTAATGCAGACATACCGATTTTCCTCGTCTCTTCCTCACAGACCCTGTGCATACACGTATTCAAACAAAGGGATTGCACAGCGCGTTTTGACTCAACATTCAAACAGCTAAATTTAGAAGCACACAGCACCCCCGCAACAAAAAGTCTCTCCAACTCATCAACGCCAATTTCTATCTGCACCTTTGGAGGTAATTCGCTGTCTGTTTCTCTTCTTTGCACATTGCTGTCTACACCAATGCGCCGGCTGGCATCTTTTGTTGGCCGCATTTGCTTTCTCCCCTCTAATATATATTTACATTAGATGAGAATGAATATCATTTCAATGAATTTACGGTGTAAATTTCAACCACGCGGGTGAGATCAAAGTGACTAAATGTAGCGTCTAGGCGTATCGCCCGTCATTTTTCGGAAGAAGCTAATGAACGCGCTGTCACTGGAAAAAGAGAGCGAGTCTGCCACCTCACACACTCTCGTACCTTCAGAGAGCCTTTCAATTGCCGCTTGCAAACGCCACTGTTGACGCCAAGATTGGTAAGGCATCCCCGTTTCTCTTGTGAAGATTCGACTGATCGTTTTTGCACTAGCGCCAATGTGAGTCGCCATATCAATTAAGTGCTCAGGCAATCGCTTTCCTTCCATGACGTCAGTTAGCCAATCCGACAAACGACGATCTGTCGGAAGCTTCAACGAAAAATACTCCGGCTCTGCAGTATTAAGCTCTTCGCAAAACAATGACAAAATCGTCTGCTGCTCTTCTATCGATTTATCCCACTCCCAATAAGCCATACGCTCAATCAACTCACGAAGAAGGCCATTTACCGCAAATATTCTTATCTCTTGAGGAAGGCTAGATGAAACACTGCGATCGACGTATAAGGAGCGATACGCAACGACATTTCTCATCACCGCAGAATGTTCAGTACCCGAAGGGATCCACGCCGCTCTAGATGGAGGTAATACACACCAAAAGCCATCAAGCCTTATGCTCATACACCCAGAAGACGCGAACAAGAGTTGGTGCTTACGATGCCGATGTACACCCGCATCATGCTTACCCACTTGTGCTGCCACACCAACAATCAAGTTGTTGATCTGATCAGCATTGAATCTTGTTGTTTCGTTAATCTCTGCCATCTATACCAAACTTACCCTTAAAACTCGTGAATCAGTACGAGCATAGAGAGGCAATTGGTTTACTTTTCGTAGAAGAACGGTGAGATCAGGTTGTGTAGGGATACAGTTCAATAAGTCAGATTGCAAACCTAAAGAATCGCCCGCAATACAGCGGGCGAGTAGAGACATAGCGAAATATGTGGTGGGATCCTACACTTTTATCGCCGTACAAAAGCTGACATCAGCATGTTGTGTTTGTGGATCAAAGCTATGGTAGAGCTCAAAACAAGGGCGATTATCATTTTCAAACCCTGATTCAATAACGTCTGCCATAATGTCATCCCACGCAGAAGCGTATTGATTGAAATCCGTCATTGTCTTTCGCATCACACCGTAGTTGCCTCCTGGAAAATCTTGAAGCTCAATCCCGGGCATCACGTCCGTATCCGCTGGCACCATTAAACAGATATCTGTTCGACACTTCTCTGCTGGGGTGATTTCAGGATTATCATGGTAGATAAAGATGCTAGTACAACCTGCCAGCCCTTTCGGCCCAGCCCATTGATAAAGACGGCCCGCAGCCTCGTCATATCCTTCCCCATAAGGACCTGTGACACGAACAAAAGCCAAGGTTGCGGGTTCAAAAGTTTGCGTTTCCATATATTCACTCCGTTGTTTTGTGTTAGTGGAGCCAGTATATGGATAGCTATCATCGCCAGCGTTTCCAATCTTGCGCAAAGCGTGTCCAATCTTGCTGCTTCGAGATAACTCTGAAAATGCTGCTAAGTTGGGGCAATCTCTAAACGCACTAGGCGAAACCCCAAAATGTTGATTAAAGGCTTTTGCTAGGCTTTGAGAGGATGAAAACCCATAGTCCAAAGCCACATTCATCACGGGTTGTTTGTTCTTAAAGAGATCATCCGCAGCGGATTCCAGCCTTAAGCGCCGAATATAGTCAGCCAGTGTTTCTTTCTGTACGGCTTTGAATGTGCGATGAAAGTGATACGGGGACAAGTTTGCAAGGGCAGCCACCTCAGTGAGATTCAACGGATCATTGAAGTGTTTTTCCAAATAACGAATAACAGGGCGCAACCGTTTTTTATAGTCCACTTTCATCAATGCTGTCTCTTTTCTCGATTTAACAAACACGCACACTATCGAACACGTTTTAGTCAAGCAAGTTCAACCGCTTGATATCTGAGCTACATCATTTGAAATTCGACACGTCACACGTCAATACTCTCTCAGCGTATAACATCGAGAAAATGCGGTGAAAAAACCAGCTCGACGAGAGCAGAGTCACCAAATAAGAGGACTTCGCTTCAATATGCAAATGGTTTAGGTATAGTTCCGAACATTGAGTTGTAGACAGTGAAGAACCATGGATTTCGAACAACACTTAGATCGTGCACACCAAGTACTTCTAAAGAAAGGATTTTCTGGCGCAGCCATCAATCCCATCATCTACCGTCTTGCACGCAAGGTGGGTATCAAACTACCACCACCTCAATTCGCGCATTTTGGCGCGAACATTCTTGCAGGCACTTTGTGGTTTGGCACGCTATGGGGCGTCATCATGTGGTTTATGCAATGGCAAACACTGGGGGTTTCTCTAAGTTACGCCGTTAATGCATCACTGATCACAGGGATGTTCTTTGGTCTATTGATGTCGATTTGGTACAGAATTAGCGCAAAACGTAAGTCCGTCCCTAGCTGGCAATCGCTGGCTGAATAGATTGTCTGGTCTGCCAGCTATCTCATTTGGGGGAATGGATCGCTGGCAGATCAGCACTAAAAAAGCACGATGGCATCATCGTGCTTTTTATCTCTGCGAGACCTGTCCGAAAACAACTCACTAACACGACTAGAATCTGTCGCTTATTCTTCAATACCTCGCAATCGCGCACTGCGTCGGCGCAAAAACTCTAGCGTCGTCAGCAAAGCAATCGAAAGCACCACCAACAAGGTTGCCGCCGCGAGAATCGTTGGACTAATTTCCTCACGTATTCCCGACCACATCTGGATCGGTAAAGTACTTTGCTCCGGACCCGCAATAAACAACACCACGACGACCTCATCAAACGATGTGATAAATGCGAACAAGGCACCCGAAATCACCCCAGGTGTCACCAATGGCAAGACCACTTTAAAGAAAGTTGTCACTGGATTTGCACCTAAGCTTGCTGCTGCGCGAGTTAACGAGTGATCAAACCCGCTTAGTGTTGCGGTCACTGTGATTACCACAAAAGGGATCCCTAATGCAGTATGAGCCAATACAACACCCACATACGTGTGAGTAAGTTGGAAACGGGAAAAGAAGAAGAACATCGCAGCTGCCGATATAATCAGTGGCACTATCATTGGCGAGATCAAAATCGCCATGACCAAGTCCTTATAAGGCATGTAGCGGCTTGATAGCCCCAATGCAGCAATTGTCCCTAATACTGTCGCTAGAAAGGTCGAAGCAATCGCAACAATAATGCTGTTCTTAACGGCTGATTGCCAAGCATCCGAAGTAAAGAAATCTTCATACCAGCGCAGTGAATAGCCCGCGGGGTCGAAACTCAACATCTCTTGCGTGAATGTAAAATAAGGCTGAGCATTAAAACTTAGCGGTAAAATAACCAGCAACGGACCAATCAAAAACAAAAATATTGCTGCACAAATCACGCGGAAAACAACAAACCATACTTTTTCGCCGGTCGTCGCACATTCTGGTAATGCCATTGTTATCCCTACCCTAACTTCACGTTGTCGACGCCAACTAGACGGTTATAAAGCCAATACAAAATCATCACGACCACCAGCAAAATAGAAGCGATAGCCGCAGCCAAACCCCAATTCAAAGACGTTTGCATGTGGTAAGCAATGAAGTTGGTAATAAATGTGCCGGTTTGCCCCCCTACTAGAGCAGGAGTAATGTAGTAACCAATTGAAAGGATAAACACCAAAATCGAACCTGCGCCAATGCCTGGTAATGTTTGAGGGAAATAGACTCGACGGAATGCCATCGCTTGCGTTGCGCCCATCGAACGCGCAGCACGCATATAGCTTGGTGATATAGTTTTCATCACAGAATAAAGCGGTAAAATCATAAACGGCAGTAAGATATGCGTCATCGCAATCAAGGTGCCTGTTTGGTTGTAAATCATTTGGATCCGACTTTCGTCGTCTAACACCCCTGCTCCCACCATCAGGTCATTCAGCACGCCTTGCTGCTGCAAAATGGCAATCCAAGTTGCGGTTCGAACCAGCAATGATGTCCAAAATGGCAGAAGAACCAAGATCATCAGCATATTGGCTTTTTTAGGTGGCAAGTTAGCCAGCAAATACGCAATGGGGTAACCCAATAACAAGCAAAGGAAGGTGATAGACATGCTCATGTAGAGCGTGCGCCAGAACAGAGAGTTATAAATTTGCAGATATTCAGGTTGAGCAACAATGTCACCGTTGTCGTCATACCTAAGATCGACGGCATTAAGGTAGTAAGACAAGGTATAAGGCGATGACTCGCGCTCGATCAGTTTCCAAACACTAATATCCCCCCAGCGTTTATCCACTTTTACCATTGCTTCTTTGTATGGTCCATCCGTCATACGTTTTGATTTACGCGCCGATTTCATGATCAACGAGCGCATACCTGATTTCTCGTAGTTTAAACGAGAGGCAGCCTTACCAATATTTCTCGCTTCAGCGCCAATTTGTAAATCTGACACCAACGCGGCATACACTTCTTCACTCGGTAACTCGTTACCATCCCAGCTTTCAAGTGCCGCCGTGGTTTGCGGTAGATAAGTATGTACTTCAGGGTTTTCAACACTGCGTTGTAGCATGTCAAAAATAGGGAGCACGAAGGCGATGAGCAAAAACGCCAACAATGGGGCGACAAGCATAAAAGCTTTGATTTTATTGCGACGAATCGAGCGCTGTTGGCTCACGCGTAGTGATACACCGTCTGCCGTTTTAATGTCGTTGGCTGTACTTCCTTGCACCACACTCTCCCTACTTAACGAAACGCAAAAGGCAGGGATCGCGAAAAACGATCACCCGCCAATACTTCAATTTATTGCGCTAACCACGCATTAAAACGCTGAGCTAGCTCATCACCGTTATCCGCCCAGAACTCATCATCTTTCGGAATAGCAGTTGCGAAGTTAGGTCCGTATGTTGGCATATGTGGTTTCATGTCAATGCCAGTATCCGCGTGCGTTGTCACCATAGCTGCTGAAGAGTTACGCGCTGGACCATAAGAAATGTATTTTGCTTGGTCAGCCAAACGCTGTGAGTCAGTAGCAAAGCGCAGATAATCTTTCACTTTGTCCATTTTGCCTTTTGGCACAACCCAACCGTCTAGCTCAAATACCTGACCATCCCAAATGATGTCGAACGGTTGTTTCTCGTTCACTGCAGCATTGAAAATACGGCCATTGTATGCAGAAGCAAACGCAACTTCTTTGTCCGCCAATAGTTGTGGCGGCTGTGCACCTTCTTCCCACCAAATAACTGAGTCTTTAATGGTATCGAGCTTTTTAAATGCACGCTGAACACCTTGCTCAGTACCGAGCACCTCGTAAACATCCGACGCTGGTACACCATCTGCAATCAGAGCCCACTCAAGGTTGTTAATTGGCTTTTTCTGAAGTGAGCGCTTGCCTGGGAAGTTTTTCAGGTCAAACACATCCTGAATCTTGCTTGGTTGATTGCCAGCAAACATCTCTGAGTTAAACGCAACAATATTGGAGTAAACAATAGAAGGGACGAAGCACTCACTCAGCGATCCAGCAAGGAAATCTTTGGTTGCCGCAGTACCATCAGGAGCAGCAGCCAACAAAACATCGTGATCTAGAGGCTCAGCCAAACCTTCATCACACGCAACAATTGCATCTGATGGAAGAATATCAACCAAATCCCATGTCACATTTCCAGACTCAACTTGCGCACGTAGGCCCGACAGGCCGTTTTGTGCTTTATCAATGTTAACGACTTTTTGACCAGTCTTCGCTGTCCATGGTTCATGATAGGCTTTAGTCTGGCTTGCAGTATATGCACCACCCCAAGAAACAACATTGAGTGACTCTTCAGCAGCCATTGCCGTTGAAGCAACACCCGTAAAACCAGCCAGAATGGCAACATGTAACGCGAGTTTTTTCATTGTATTCATCCTTAATTCTTTCGCATATTGATGTCTGAGCAGGATAAGGACTCCACTTCTTAGCCTAAAATTAGGCGAAAGAAAAACGACGTTCCTGACTTGCTCAATCTTTTCCCGATCTTTATATCGTTTTCATTTCCGGCAGAGCATTTTCGTTTCAGCGCTAACGCACGAGCCTTTGTTGCAATTAAGAAGCATCGAGCGCTCTACAGTCATCTTGCGACCAACCAATACTGATCATGTCACCACGTCGCAAATCAGGGTGACCTTCGGCATTCGGCGTTTTAATAATAAACTCGTCACTATCGCAGACCTTCACGCGAGTTCGCAGGTGATCACCGAGGTAAATAACTTCTTCTACCTTGGCATCAAAAATGTTGGGTAACGCCCCTTGCGCAGGGTTGATAACAATACGCTCTGGTCGTAAAGATAAAGTAGAGATGTCACCCGCCTTATTCACAGCAACGGGATTGGCGGTAATGATGTCGCCATTGGGGACTTGAACCTTGCAATGGTTGTCATCTAGCGACAGCACGTCACCTTTCAAGCGGTTGTTCTCACCGATAAACTGCGCAACAAACGCATTGGCAGGACGCTCATAAAGCTCTTCAGGTGTCGCCAATTGCTGCACAATGCCATCGTTAAATACAGCAATGCGATCAGACATCGTGAGGGCTTCAGATTGATCGTGGGTGACGTAAATCATGGTCACGCCCAAATCTTCTTGAATATGTTTGATCTCGTATTGCATCTCTTCGCGAAGATTTTTGTCTAGGGCGCCAAGCGGTTCATCCATCAAGACCAACTCGGGTTCAAACACCAAAGCACGCGCGACAGCAACGCGTTGCTGCTGACCACCAGACAAATGTGCGGGGCGACGATGACCAAATTCAGAAAGACGAACCATATCGAGCGCTCGCTTCACTTTCTTTTCAACATCGGATTTAGACATGTTGCGAACTTGCAAAGGGAACGCGAGGTTTTCTTCCACTGTCATGTGAGGAAAAAGCGCGTAGTTTTGGAAGACCAATCCAATGCCACGTTTGTGTGGCGGAAGTGTTTTAATCGGATTGCCGTTGAGAAAGATGTCACCATGGGTTGGCTGTTCAAAACCCGCCATCATCATGAGTACCGTCGACTTTCCTGATCCTGAAGGACCAAGCAGAGTGATGAATTCACCTTGCTCGATATCCATTTCGAACCCTTTGACCACCAACGTTCTACCATCATAGCTCTTTTGGATATTATCGAACTTTACGAAGGGAAATGGTGAATCCTTTGAATATTCATCCTGTTGCATCTCTCGAGCATTCCTTACACCTCTAAACAAACATAAGCGTATAACATGCCCGTAACATTGACCAAAACGCATACTAACTTGTGAGAGACTGATCAAAGCTATCTCATGCAAAAGTGCACTTCTCTCAACAAGAAAATCAACCAGTTAGCGTAATAAGATCACGTTTATAAACAAGGAGTAAACATCAGTTGCACCGCCTTTGTTATCCTGAACACAGATATACAAAATCACCTTACTTCGATTGTTGCGAGATATTATCGGTCAAAGCGTATCAAGTCGTGACTTCCCTCCCTACTCACGAAGTCTGTCAGCTATATGATTCAACTCTGTATTCTTTTGTTTGAGGCGATAAAAATGTTTGTACGGTTAACTCCTTTGGCTTTACTTGTTGCTCTGTCTCCGTTTGCACAAGCCGACGAATGTGGCGATGTCACCATTGCCGATATGAACTGGAATTCGGCGACGCTGATGGCACACGTTGATCAGTTCATCCTTGAAAACGGATATGATTGCAACGCGGAACTCGTTCCCGGCGATACCATGCCAACAGGCGTATCTATGACGGAAAAAGGAGAACCTGACATTGCGCCCGAATTTTGGAGCAACTCGCACAAGGACATGCTCCAAAAAGGCGTAGATGAAGGCAAACTTCGATTCGCTGGCAAAGCTTTTTCTGAAGGCGGCGAGGAAGGCTTCTGGGTACCGAAATACATGGTCGATAAGCATCCTGAACTAGCTACCATCGAGGGCATTAAAGCCAATGCAAAACTCTTCCCTCACCCAGAAGATGATACAAAATCAGCATTCATGACCTGTCCTTCAGGCTGGACATGCCAGGTCACTGCAGGACATCTGTTTGATGCTCTGAATATGGAAGAATCTGGTTTTGAGCTGGTTGACCCCGGCTCTGGTGCAGCGCTCGCTGGCTCTATCGCTCGCGCATACGACCGCGGGAATTCATGGTTAGGTTATTACTGGTCACCAACGCCTGTATTAGGTCGTTATGACATGGTCAACGTCGATTTCGGTGTAGAGGCAGATCCGGCGCACTATGAAAGCTGCATTACCCAAGAAGACTGCGAAAACCCAAAAGTAACGGCCTACCCGCCGTCGGCAGTGAATACCATCACCACAGAGTCTTTTGCTCAAGAATCACCCGCGGCATATGAATACATTTCTAAACGTGCCTACGCCAATGCCGACATGAGCGCCATGATGGCATGGATGGAAGAAAACCAAGCAGACGGAGAAATTGCAGCGTTTGAGTTCTTGGAATCCTACCCACATGTTTGGACCCAGTGGGTACCTGCAAATGTGGCAGATAAAGTGAAAAAAGCGCTGTAATACTCCTGAGGTGTTGGTGGCGAGGTTCGCGCCAAGATTTCGCCAACAATAAGCAATAATGCAACAAACAGATCAAAAAACGGCTTAAGGGATTATCCCTTAAGCCGTTCTTCATTATATGTATGAGTTTCATTCAACGACGACAATGTCACTCACGGACTTGAGAATTACTCGACCGTTATCGTGATGTAATTGGTAACAAACGGAACAATGGTTGCTTCACCCGTTGCGTGATAATCCGTTCCTGTTTTTTCACTTTCCAATTTAAAGTAATACGTCCCTGACGCGATAACTCGGCTTTGATAGTTACTCGAGTTAAAGAGCACTTTATCATCTAAAAGCCAGCCTTCAGATGTCACTTCATAAAGATAGCCATCACAATCCACTGCACCGATACGAGGGTGAACACAACTTTGCAAATAGATTTCAGTTTTTGACTTGGGATTTTTTTGCGTCTTGGTGATTTCGATTGAACCATAGTCTTTCTTAGTTCGAGTCGCGTTAGTGGTGTAAATGGCTTCTTCTTCAATGGTGTACCCTTTATCGCTATTAATTACTGGAGCACTGCCAACTGAGCCCAGCACCCCATTAATTGCGCCATTCACACCTTCATTAACCACTTGACCCAAATCATTACTCGCGCAACCCGTCAACATCATCGTCAACACGATGGCAAATGTTTGTTTTTTCATCATCTTTCCCTTTACGATTGTCATCCCTCGCCAAGCAGAGAAGCCTAACATTTGCGCAACAAGATGAATATTCGTACAAAAGGCAACTATAACAAAGTAGGAAGTGATCGCATTAGGCAAGCACAGGTCGACACACATTGTAATCATTGGCGTGCGCTATGCATCAAAACCAATCCATTAAAGCATCGAATAAGTCATAAACTAAAAAAAATCAATACGGTGAATTGATAGGTGATGGTGGAGAAGCGTACTTTCTGTCTATACCATCACCTTTGACGCCGCTTCTAACCTTTTCGAAACGCTAATATTTCTTCAATATCATCCGTTTCTCGGAACAAAGTTAGACCTTGATCTTGACGCTCAATCGCTACGATCGACATTCTGTCAGCCAATTCATTGCCTTCAATGCCAACGTGACCATTCACGTGATGGATCGTGATGTCAGATTTCATTGATTGATAAAGCGCATAAGCCGACTGAATGATGTCGAGGTTTTTAATTTCACCGCCTGCCTTTTTCCAGCCTTTTTTCTCCCACCCTTCAGCCCACTTTGTCACACAATCGATGGAGTATTTTGAGTCACAATAAATCGCCACGGACTGCTTTTTTTCAAGCTTCTCTTGCGCAAGCATGAACGCTTGTTCTAGCCCATGCAGCTCTGCGGTGTTGTTTGTTCCTAGCTGTTGATAAAGGCCATACCACAACTCACTAATAACGTTGTTTTCGTACACCGCAAGCCCAGTGCCTGCCTCGCCTGGGTTTGGCTCACACGCGCCATCAGTGAAAATCTTAATATCAAAAGGCATGTCTGTGATTTGTGCTTGAGTCAGCGCTGCAGGCTTAGCTTTCGCTGCGGTTTTGGCGGCAGAAGGCTTATAGGATGCAGATCCTGCTTTACCACCGAACGCGGCTTCTGCCTCAGCAAGTGACGGAAATGATTTGAATTTTGCACCTTGAAAGCCATCAACTTGCGCTTTGCACTGTGCCCAGTCAGTGTAAATGCCACTCTTACGACCTTTCCACACAACATAATATTTTTTAGCCAAACCGAATCCTTACTTAATCATTGAGGGAAAACAGTGCCAGTGTTTTGAATACTCTTTCATACAGCGATTGCCTTACCAATGTCATTATTCATAAATCTGCAGCAGACGCTATACCCAAACAACCTGAAGATGCAGGTTGATTGGGTATCTACAACAAGAACTGGTGCATAGGTATATGTAAATATCTCATGGAATCTTCACAGACAAATGCGCTAGGCTGGGATAAATATTCAAGGCTGAGGAGACAAGGATGGACAGCCCAAAAAAACCGATTAATGCGCATAAAGCGTATCACGCACATGTGTACTTTGATGCAAACACATTGGACGCTGCAAAGCGACTATATGAAAAAACCAAAAACGCGTTTTCACTCAAACTCGGACGAATACATGAAAGACCCGTTGGCCCCCACACAATGTGGAGTTATCAGGTGCTTTTCTTTGATACCGATTTTGACAGCTTCATTCCTTGGCTGGATGAGCAACGTGACGCGCTCAATGTATTGGTGCATGCAAGTACCGGCAACGATCTGGCAGACCACACACAGCACGCTTACTGGCTAGGAAATGCCGTAGAGCTCGACCTACGCGGCTTTTAAACAAAAACACAGAATCGTTTATGAGACAGGCACTAAAGTGCCTTTCTCAACACTGGCTCCTTGACGCCATTCGTTATAGCTTCGAGGAGCGCTTTAGTCACGATTCAAGGAATCGACTAAGTATTAATATTTAACAAATGGAATTCTCCTATGACAGATTTATCATTGCAGTGTGATTGCGGCGCATTAAAAGGCACAGTCAAGAATGTATCACCCAAGAAAGGCAACCATATGGTTTGCTACTGTGACGATTGTCAGGGCTTCGCAAAGTACATTGGCAGTGAGGAGAAATGGTTAGATGAATTTGGCGGCACAGATTTATTCCAACTGGCACCTTCGCAAGTGGAAATCCATCAAGGGGCAGACCAACTGCGCTGCATGCGCATGACACCCAAAGGCGTTTATCGCTTCTACACAGCTTGTTGTCACTCCCCCATCGTAAACACCATCAGCAGAAAGATGCCGTTTGCAGGCATTCCGCTCACCGCGCTTCATGGTGAAGGCAAAGACGCCGCTGTTGGCCCAGTGAAATGTTATGTCATGGGCAAATTTGCCAAAGGCACACCACCGACGAACCCGCACCCTAAGTTTTCCTTTGCCTCACTCGTGGCCGTGATGTCATTCATGCTCAAGAATAAAATTCAGGGAAATAACGTGCCAACGCCGTTTTTCAATGACAACGGCCATGCCGTCGTAAAGCCAGATAAACGCGATTAATACCTAGAGATTCTGGCTAGCCGTGATAAAGCGTAATGCACAGAAAGTAGTCTTTACCGTCGTAACTATTAGTACCGTTAACTAAAGTAGTATTTCTCCCCTAAACAGGTAAAATCACGCCCCCAATCGAGTTGCTGATAGACTTTTACCATGCACACAGACGCACCGTTCACCCCAGACGGGCTATTTACCCGCTTTAACGTCGATATCGATCATCTCGAATTGCCGAGCGCGTTTACCTTCCCGTTTTACTATCAGCCACACCCGCTTTGTGTGCTTGCTGCGCAAGAACTGCAGCAACACCTTGCCACGCAAATCGATTGGCAACATGACTTTGGGCTTAACAGTGAGCACGAACTGGATGGCGAAAATACGGCAGAAGGCACAGGTAAAATGTTTGGCGTCTTGCTGGTGCGCTCTCCACGCGGGGAGCTCGGCTATTTCAGTGCGTTTTCAGGCAAAATTGCTGATCAAAACATCCTGCCGAATTTCGTACCGCCTGTGTTTGATATGCTGGCCGAGGAATGTTTCTTCCAAACCGAATTGGAAGCGATCACCGCCCTTAACGCGCAAGTCACTGCCCTTTCTGCCAACCCTCAAATATCGCACTTGAGTGGCAAACTAGCGCAATACCAAGCCGACTACAAAGCGCTAGAGCACCAACAGCGCCAAACCATGATTGAAGGACGCGCAGAGCGTAAACAGCAGCGTCAGCACGCTGAAGCCCACTTGACGGGCGAGGCGTTGAACGCCGCGCTAGAGCAACTTGCCAAGCAAAGCGTTGCCGAGAAAAACGACCTCAAGTACCTCAAGATGGCATGGGACGATAAAATCGATACCCTTCAATCTGAGTTAACTGAGCTAACCGCCGCAATCGACCATGCGAAGCAGCAACGTAAAACTTTGTCGAACGCCCTGCAAAACAAGCTGTTTGAGCAATATTGCTTCCTCAATGCGCGCGGTGAAGAAAAATCACTCAACGCCATTTTTGCCCCAACCACTAGCCCAACGCCGCCTGCGGGTGCAGGGGAATGCGCTGCGCCTAAGCTGCTGCACTATGCCTACAAACACGGATATACCCCGCTCGCGATGGCGGAGTTTTGGTGGGGCGTTTCTCCAAAATCAGAAGTGCGTCAGCATAAAAAGTTCTACCCATCGTGCCACGGCAAGTGCAATCCCATTCTGGGGCACATGCTGGAAGGGTTAACGGTAGACCCAAACCCGCTCGAAACCAACTGGGCAGAAGACAAAGCGTTAGAGGTGGTTTATCAGGACGAGGCCATCATCGTGGTGAACAAACCGTCAGGCCTGCTTTCCGTGCCGGGCAAAACCATTAAAGATTCGGCCTACACCCGCGTGATTGCCATGCTGCCAGAGGTTGAAGAGATCTTTGTTCTGCATCGATTAGACATGGCAACATCAGGCTTACTGGTATTCGCCCTGACACGGCGTGCAAACAAGAACCTGCAAAAACAGTTCATCACCCGCGGTGTTGAAAAGCGCTATGTCGCCATGGTGGAAGGTATTGTTGAGCAGCAAAGCGGTGAAATTAACTTGCCGATGCGTGGCGACCCTGACGACAGACCCCGCCAATTAGTCTGCTTTGAACATGGTAAATCCGCGACAACCTATTGGCAGCTTATTCTAACCGAAAATGGTCAAAGCAAGCTTCACATGTACCCCAAAACAGGTCGTACTCATCAACTCCGCGTGCATTGCGCACACGTGATGGGGCTGAATATGCCAATGGTTGGCGACGGTTTATATGGTGAACCCGACACACGCCTTCACCTGCATGCAGAACAACTTTCATTTGATCACCCTTACACGCACCAACGCATGACATTCAATGCAGAGTGTGAGTTTTAAAGTCTTGCTACATATCGAAGTAGGGCTAGGAAGTTTGTTTCAAATGTTCAACCCGCCCCTGCGATAAAAATTATCTCTAAGGACCGTTTTAAAAATACGGTCCTGTGTTGATTACTGTAAACCATAGGCTACACGTAAAGTTAACAGATACTCGCCATTGCAATAAAAACTTATAAGTTATTAATCTAAATGGTTAATTATTTTTCACGCACATAAAAAGCAAACTCACATAAGTCTGTGAGCATTTCAAAGATCGTATAAAAATATTTCCATCACCGATAAAAAATGTCTCACTTTTAAAAAAGTTCATAATTTATATCGAATGGTTATACCTGCTTCCATAAAAGATTATTCATTCAATAATGACTAAAAATCCACCATACAAAGAAGAGATTACAAAAAAGTTAGTCGTTATGCCCACATAATCAGCTCAGTATCAGAATAATTCACCATCACATCGATTTGTTGCTAAATTGTTAACGTTTCCATTTTGTCATAGTGCTTTTTACTGCACAGATCCCCCAGATGATGATCCAGTCCTATCTAAAAATTTATACATACTTTTTAAACACTTAATCCTCAACAATATTGAATATTTATTCAATGTTATTTAGCATTTGCTAACTTGCACCCTGCCTACTTTTAAACCAACATCCTCACCATTAGTTGCCTACAACAACATTATTCGAAGCTTATGCAGAACATAAAACTGCATATAGGACCCGTAAGTGGAATAAAATAACATTTCGGAGAAAATTAATGACCGTTGATTATGCAAGCACGACGACTGCAACCAATGATGAAGGTGACGCCACGTATACTCAGGCATCTCGGCTCCTTCAGGCTGCTTTTGATTTAAATCTGACTGACGAAGAAAGGG
This sequence comes from Enterovibrio gelatinilyticus, assembly GCF_028683095.1. GTDB lineage: Bacteria > Pseudomonadota > Gammaproteobacteria > Enterobacterales > Vibrionaceae > Enterovibrio > Enterovibrio gelatinilyticus. The sequence continues at coordinate 127,692 of NZ_JAJUBC010000011.1, forward strand.
ATTCGGCTTTAAACGAATTTATCTACTTCTATCAAGATGATTTTCAGGCATACATGATGGAGCACTATGAAACGAATACTAACGTTACTGTGCTACCGCAGGAGGAACTGACCGATTACATTCTTGAATTTGTATTTTATGAGAACCTTCAGGAAACCTATTCGATAGAGTTGCCAGAGCAACTGCAATTTATTGAGCAGATGTTCAACTACAACGACTCGTTGGAAGATTTAGATTTGCATGCGCGATTTGCCCGTGCCAAAACTATTTCTTCATTTATGAATATCTACAACACCCTGAAGATTGGCCTGATCAAAACGGATGCAGACGGCAAAGTCACTTCGACGTTTACGCCGACACAAATCAACGCCATTTACCTGAATGTTCTGAGTAAGTTTAAAGGAGCAGCCGGGGCCGTATTACTGCCTTCCTACATTCACCAGATTTTCCATTCGGACGATATATCTGGCGTTCTTCAGGGGCTCAGTGGCGTTTTCTACTCGCTGAACTCGCTCACGGAAGCGATTCCAACCGGTGCAACCCTCTCATCTTTTGGCGTATCGACTGGGGCGTGGGGAACCTATTCTGGCGGAGCCGTAAACATTGTCGCTGGCACATTGCAGGTAGTGGCGGGCTTAGTTGGCGCAGCCGCTTCGTTGGCAACACTGATTGAAGGTGAAGAAGCTCAGGACTTTATCGCTGGTGTGGGTGGGCTAGTCGGAAATGCCCTATTGGCGGTATCAGGAGGCTTGCAGGCTGCGGCTGGCGTCGCAACTCTTGTAGCAACTGTGTCGGCATTTTCCGCCGTCATGACACCGGTTGCTGCGGTGCTTGGCGCGGCGGCGGCTGGCGTGGGCGTGCTGGCTTCTGCGGTGATCATTGGCACACATATCGCCACCTTGTGGGCAGATGGCGAACTGTCGATTGAGCAGAAAATAGCCGGCACCATTGATGCCTTCTTGCTGGTGACACCATTAGGCATTTTGGGTGTCGGCGTAACTTCTATCGTCAACATTGTGGATGCTTACAAGACCAAAGCTGAATTGGCGAAGCTGGGAGAGTACGAAACGCTGGAAAACAATGCCGATGGCATCTTGTTTGATGGTGATATGCAAGTGGCACAGCTATTGATAGAGAAAGCGTGGCTCGGCATTATTCCTTTCTACAATGTAATTCCGTGGCTGAAAGGCTTGGTAGAAGAAGGTATTCGCGACCGCGAGCTCAATGAAATCGTCGAAAAATATGGGTCTGTCGATGAGTTTATCAGTCAAGGGTTAGAGTCCCGTGCGCGGTATTTTGCACTATCTATCACCAAAGATATCAATGACTTTATCAATGAAAATGATCAGCTTGATGAGTTCACGAATCTGGGTACCTTTACCACTGAAGAGCTGGGTGAACACATCGAATACTATGCGGCATTTATCCGTAATCCTGAAGCAGCACTTCAGGCAGAACACTACATGCACACCTGGACAGGGAACGGGGGCCCATCACAGAGCAAGATCAACTCAAGTGGCGGAACCTTGGTTATTGATGTGACCAAGGATAACGACAGTGACGTAACCCAGTATGTCAGTGTTCTTACGCATCTGGATGCTTTGAATATCCAAACAGACACTTCTCAAACGGGAAAACATACCTATACAACGGAAATCGTCGGTATTACTGAGGGCAAAATTGTGTTCAATGATGGGGCACGCAACACCATCGTGAACACAAATAACATTGTCACTCAGGCGCTGGTTGATAGCTCGGTGCGTTATTCGTCGTTGAGCTCCAATGAATTTGCATTGACGGCAAATTTAGGAGATGGCGACGATGTGTATTATGGCTCTGCTGCTAAATCCTATCTTGATGGTGGAGAAGGTGTCGATTATATCTCTTACCAGAACCTCAACCGCGGTGTAACGGTCACAGCGGGTGCGGAAGAAGGTGACTATTTCGTTAAAAAATACGGTTACTACAATGTCAAAGTGGCGGTGATTGAGTCGAACGAATATGAAGTAGGTAAAGACACCCACACCATTGAGAGTTTGGGGTACGAAAACCGCAACGTATATTTCAACAATCGAGATACGGTAAAAAATGTCGAAGGCGTTATTGGATCCAACGGTGCTGATAAATTCTATGGCTCTCAATGGGACGATGTCTTCAACGGCGAAGATGGCAATGATTATCTTAGTGGTGCCGATGGTAACGATACCCTGATCAGCGGAAGTGGCAGGGATACGTTACTTGGCGGAAACGGGAATGACAAAATCATCGTTGATCTTGCCGTATATGGGCTAGATACCATTGATGGTGGCGAAGGGATGGACACGGTTGATTTATCCGGTTCAGACCTTAGCTACAGCGCACGTTTTTACGGCCGCTACAGCTATGAAGTTAAGGATGGGAAGAAAACCAAAACCCTTTCTGATTCCTACACTAAGTATCGAAGTGACGAAGCTTCTCTGTACGTCAATCTTGAAGACGAAGAATATAGTCTTACCGCCAACCACAGCAGCTCTGCAATTCGTTGGTATTCCTCGGTAGATGGAAAGTACCACTATGCCTACGACAAAACAGGACAGTTTGTTAAAGAAGGCACTATCGCCAATGTTGAAAACCTTATTGCCACTGACGGCGACGACGTGGTCTACGACAGCATGGGCGACAACACCATTTCTGGTGGTAAAGGCAATGACCTTCTGGTTTCCAGTGGTGGCAGCGACATCCTGGTCGGTGGCGAAGGCAATGACAAACTGGTCGCCAACGAAGGATTCAACCTCCTCTTTGGCGGGGAAGGCAGTGACACCTTTGCCATTGGTTCCTCTTTTACCGGCGGCACACTGTTGATGGACTTTGTTTCCGGATCGGTAGCCGCAGCAGACACCGACGAGCTGGCCGACACAATCGAAATCGCCAGTAACTTTGCAGACAGCTTTGAAGAGCTACTCTCCTTTGCGACGGAATACCGCGGGAATACAACCTTCGAATTCAATGAAAACGCATCTTTAACGTTGAGAGACGTCGAGGTCGCCGATTTGAATGCGCAGGATTTCCGCTTCGTGTAATCCATACCTGAACGAAAACTGATAACAAAGGTGGCATGAAACGTTGGCATGCCCCCTTAAGGAGAGTTGCGATGAAACTGACTTATGGAAAAGGTGCTTTGAGTGAAGCGTGCTGGATGTGGATGCAATCGTCCCTGCACCGTGATTGGCCCGTACGTATTATGCAGGCGTCGGTGATCCCGGCGTTTCAGAACAGTCAATATTACATTTTCAAAGACGACAGTGAGATCGTCGGCTACGTCAGCTGGGCATTTTTCAATGAAGAAACGGAAGTGAAATACATCGCCAAACCCCACAGTCTAGATACAGACGAGTGGCGAAATGGCAATCGATTGTGGTTTCCTGATTTTATCGCCACAGACGGCTATGCCCGCCAAATGGTATCTATCCTTCGTACCGAAGTGTTTCCCAATAACATTGCCCGTTCACTTCGGGTGAAAAAAGACAGCACACACGGGCGCATCATCACCTATCAAGGCGTGAATATGATTGGTCGAGTGAAGGAGTGCCTTCAGCCGATCAACTTTGATAAATCCGATGTGCTTCGCCCTGCCGAAGATACGCTATCGAATCTGGGTTAGGGGTTTGAATCATGTTGTTTTCAACTGTTAAGCCGGCGTTAGGGTCGGTAGCTGTAGTCAGCTTTGCGATCAACTTGCTAATGCTGACAGGCCCCATATTCATGTTGCAAATCTATGACCGAGTACTCGCTAGTGGCTCGATTCCAACATTGTTGGTGATCTGCGGGTTTGCCGTCATCCTTTATAGTTTTTTCGGCATCTTTGATGCACTTCGGGGTAGGATCCTTAGTCGAATTGGGCAGAAGATTGACATTCATTACTCGGGTACTTGTTTTGACCTGTCATGCCGTTTACCCACCATGTTAGGAGCCAAAGGCAGTGTGTTCCGCCCGGTTCAGGATCTCGAGCAAATTCGCCAATTTGTGGCAAGCCCAGGCCCGGCGATGTTTTTCGACATGCCCTGGCTACCTTTCTACCTTGCATTAGTTTACCTTTTTCATCCCCTTTTAGGCATAGTGGGCATTGTGGGTGCGCTGGTACTTATTGCTTTTCTTGCACTGAATGAATGGTTGTCAAAAACACCCTCAGAAGAAGCCTCGAAGGAAAGCAGTTACCGCCAGAAACTTGCTGAGGAAGGGCGAACTCATTCAGAAGCGATTTGCGCCATGGGGATGCAAAGTGCTCTGGTACGTCGTTGGAATGAAAGAAACCGCTCGTTTCTGCCGCGCCAGCGCCATGCAACCGATGTTTCCGGCGTGTTTGGTTCTGCCACCAAAACCATCCGCTTTATGCTGCAGTCTGCTGTGCTGGCGATGGGGGCATGGTTAACCATTAAACAGGAAATTTCACCGGGTGTGATGATTGCGGCATCCATTCTGGTGGGGCGTGCTTTAGCTCCCGTTGAGCAGGCAGTTTCCCAATGGAGGGGATTTCAGGGAGCGCGATCTGCGTACAACCGACTTTCCAAGCTGTTGGAACTCGCCAAAACCAAACCTGAAGTGATGGACATTCCATTACCAAAAGACAACCTTTGCATCAATTCGTTGGCCTGCGCTCCGGCAGGCATAAGTAAGCCCGTGCTTCACGGGATTTCATTCCAACTCAATGCGGGTAATGCCGTTGCGATTATCGGCCCTTCCGGCGTAGGAAAATCTACGCTGGCCCGCACGGTTTCCGGTTTGGCCCCTCCTTTGATGGGTGATGTGCGTTTTGACAGCGCAGAACTGGAACGTTGGAGCGATGAGCAGCTTGGCGACATCATTGGATATCTTCCTCAGGAAGTGCAGTTGTTTGATGGCACCATCGCTGAAAATATCGCCCGTTTTGTCGCCGATGTTGATGCAGACAGCGTCATTGAAGCGGCAAAGATGGCGTCAATCCATGAACTTATCCTTCAATTCCCCGATGGTTACGACACCTTGATTGGTGCCGAGAGCATGTCACTATCTGGCGGCATGAAACAACGTATTGCACTGGCACGAGCCATGTATGGCACCCCGTTCCTTGTTGTGCTGGATGAACCCAATTCAAACCTCGATGCCGATGGTGACAGTGCGCTGACGGCGGCTATCCATTCGCTGAAAAAGAGAGGCAGCATGGTCATCATTGTGGCGCACCGCCCGAGTGCTTTGACGGCGGTGGATTATGTACTGACGTTGGGAGAGGGCCGCATGAAGAGCTTCCTTCCAAAGGATAAAGCCCTGGGACAGTTAGTGAATTCGGTGCCAAAGCAGGAGAGCAATCGTGGTAGATAATGCATACATCGACAAGTCAGCTGAAAAAGATGTCGACAACAGTTTAAACAGCCACAAAAAAACGATGTGGGTGCTTGCATTGCTTCTCGCGTTGCTTATTGGCGGCTGGGCTGGGTTCCAGAACATTTCTGGTGCGGTTATTGGCTCCGGCGTCATCGTGGTGGAAAGCAATGCCAAGCAGGTTCAGCACCCCACTGGCGGCATTGTTAGTACCATTTATGTCGATAATGGTGATGAGGTGAAGGCGGGACAGCCCATCGTGCTTTTTGACAGCGAACTTATCGAAACTAAGTTGACTATCACCTATCAGCAACTCGTCGAACAGATCGCCAAGCTTGCTCGGCTTGAAACGGAAAGAGATGAGCGACTCACGATCAGTTTCCCGCTAATTGAAGGGAAAAACATCATTGAGCAAGAAGAAATTGACAATATATTCGCTAGCCAGCAGGCATTGTTTCGTAAGCGAAAAGCGTCACGGGTGTTACAAAAAGAAGGTATTGAACAACAAATAGCTAGTATGAACCTCCAAATCACCTCTCTCAAATCCAAAGTGGTGGCAAAAAATCGTGAAGCCAACATCTTAAAGCAACAGATCAAGGACACGCGTAAGCTAAGAGACAAACAATTCGTTAGCAAAGAGATTATGCACCGCTTTGAGCGCGAGCTATTGATTGTGCAGACAGAAATCGCCGAAGCGAAAAACCAGATTGCGATCGCTCGCCAAGAAATCAGCGGTAATCACTTAGCGTTAGCGCAGATCGATACCGAACATCGAACTGAAGTGCTCGCCACACTACAAGACACGCGCTATCGCATCGGTGACTTGAGGAATGAATATTTCTCTCTCGCTGATGACCTAAAACGCATTGTTATCAAAGCTCCCGTTACGGGCTACGTGCACAACCTTGTGGTTCATACTCGTGGTGGGGTGGTAACATCAGGGCAAGTGATCATGGAAATTATACCCAAAGAAGACAACCTGATCGTGGAAGCGCAGATAGCCCCCAAAGACATTGATCAGATCCACCCAGGACAGCTCAGTCGAGTGAGATTCCCCAGCTTTAATCAAAAAACGACGCCCGATCTGTATGCTGAACTTTCACTGATTTCGCCCGATTTAGTTCAACAAAGCCAAGAGATGGCGCCAGTTTACATGGCGAGGCTAAACATCGCAGCAAGTGAGCTAGATAAGCTCAACGGTAAAAGCCTTATCCCAGGGATGCCTGTGGAAGTGTTTTTTACTACTGAAGAGCGCTCTGTCCTTTCATACTTGATGAAGCCAATCGTCGACCAAATACAGCACTCTATGAGAGAGAGATAAACCCAATAATATTCCCGTTTAATTCACATAGGTATTCCAACGTGTCCGATGTGAATTTCTTCGCCAGCAGTTTTCTGCTGGCTTTTTTGATCATAAGCTTCGCGTGGGATACAACGAGGTCAAAGGATCATTCAATTCGCTGGCCGCACAGGTCTCTAGCTCCATCAATGCAGAGTGTGAATTTTAAAGTACGCCAATCAAACTCACTATAATCGCCGCATGCTTCTTTTTAGCGTCACCATTACTTTAGTAATTGCGGTGCTTTTGAAATACAGGCGGCTAGTAGTTCATCAATCGTCTCTTGGTCATTCAGCGCACGTGATACCACGACCCCGCCAATCAATAACGCTGCCAATGACAAAGCGCTTTGCCGGTCGGTGATACTCCCATCAGTTTTGCTTTCCAATATATCGATCATCCCTTGAAACACACGGGTATAAGCATCCTTTGTCTCGCCATTCTGGTTTGGCGTATCGGTTGCAAATGCAGCAAGTGGACATGGCGAAAACTTTTGGTCGACATGCTCATGGCAGAGATAAGTACTCACTATTTTATCAACGCTCAAAGCACCTTCTGATTTTCTAAGGATCTCTGCCAACGGACTATGTTCCGTTGCTGCAGAAACCGCTTCTTTGTAGAGTTCTTGCTTGGAGTCAAAATGCGCGTAAAACGCCCCATGTGTGAGTTTTGCATCTTTCATCACATCACCCAGTGAAACACGATTAAAACCCTTCTGTGCAAAAAGCTTCACTGCACTTTTTAAAATTTTCTGTTTCGTTTCCTGTTTTCTCGATTCAGGCCAAGGCATGGTGACTCCAGAATATTATGTTGAACATATAGTCAATCATCTTAATCTCTTCCCTATTCAGAAAGAAAGCTCGGCATCGCTTCTTTCTGGACACTCCGCATTTTCAAATTGATTTATCTCCAAACTACGTAAGGGATCAACACGATGAAAAATCTCACTACACTATCAAAAGGTAACAACCACTGCGCAGTCTCACCCGGTCGCTTGGATGCCATAGGCCAATTCACATTCACCCATGAAGCGGTACCGTTCAAAATTGAAGGCAAGGTATTTGTGAGCGAAGCGCTTGGCATGTCTGGCGGCATTCTCTCACTCAACAAGCTTGCCCCCCATGCTTCCATGCCTTTTCATCACACCCATATTGAACATGAAGAGATCTACATCTTCATCGACGGTAAGGGAGAAGTGATGATCGACAATGATCGTTTTGAAGTAGAACCGGGATCGGTCGTGCGTGTTGCACCAGAAGGTGTGCGCTGTTGGAGAAATTTGGCTGATGAGCCGCTCTACTATGCCGTTCTGCAAGTTAAGAAGGGTGAAAAGGTTATTAAAACGACTATTGAAGATGGAAGAGGTGTAGATCGCCCTGTCGTATGGTAGCTACAAATAAACGCTTCTTGGATGGACGCAGTCAGGCGTTCATCCAAAGATGTGTGAGACAACCAGAGGAGCAGCAAAACAAAGTTGCGTTGAACTCCAACTCACACATCATCAAATCACTCACCTAGCAAACCGCGCTGCTCTCTCGCATCTTCAATACCACCCGCATTAAACACGTTCTGATAGCCTTCAGCCTTGAGCGCTTTCATTGCTTTTCCTGAACGAACGCCACTAAGGCAATACAGGCGAATTTCTTGATTTTTATCCGGGTATAGCGCCGTCACTTCTTTCACGATATCTGAATGGGAGAACCTGACGTCGCCGGGAATGTTATCGAAAAAATGCTCCGCCGCACTTCTCGTATCAATCCATACCGCCTCAGCATTTACAGCCGCACTCAGCACCATAGCCACGAGACCGATAACAATACGTTTAGTATTAAACAACGTCATGACACTCACTTCCTATCTACTCAAATATGCTTTGCTCTCACTCATTCTTACATTATCCGCTATCAATAGGCAGTTTGTTAAATGGATAGAGAGCGATGAATCACAGCGATGACACTCAGATGGCAGCCCATAATGACGAGTCAATACATGGGCGGACTGTGAGTAATTTCTTTGGTGCAGTGTAAGACATGCGCTCAACAAACTTCCATATGCCGTTGGAACCATTCTTGGAAAAAGGCGATAAATTTATGCGTCTTGACTGGCGTAAATGCGCGTTCAGGGTAAACGGCACTAATATCAATACTTGAAGGATAACAATGGGGAAGCAAAGTCACTAAGTCGGGATTAGCATTTTTAAAATACGCCGGTAAAAAAGCGATGCCCTGACCGGTTTCAACCATCTGCCGCACAAAGTAAGTGCTGTTCACCCGAACTTTCTTCGGGATCGTCACTTTATCGGTCCCTTGGTCGTGTTTGAAAGTGAAGACGGTATTTTTCACATAAGTGTGCCCTATAAACCTATGTGTGACGAGATCAGACGGTTGTAGAGGTTCGCCGTACTTTTCGATATAACTTTTTGAAGCCAATAAGTGCGTTACCATCTCTCCAATATTCTTTCGGATAAGAGAAGAATCGGGCATTGTCGTGCTTGCCCGAATACACAAATCAAACCCTTCCTCCACCAGATCGACGATGCGATCGTCAATCAGAATATCTAAATCAATGTCAGGATAAAGCGCCATAAACTCCGTGCAGCATGCCGCGGTATTCTTCTCACCCAAAATGCTTGAGAAACTGATCCTTAACCTGCCGGAAGGTGTTCCTTTCAATTCGGTTAGATTCGATTCCGCCACGGAAATATGTTCAAGAATTTGCTGACACTGCGTTAAATACACTTCCCCAGCTTGCGTCAAATTAATAGAACGCGTTGTGCGTTGTAGAAGGCGTACTCCCAGCTCGCCTTCTAAATAGGCCATTTGCTTGCTGATGTAAGAAGGCGACACACCAAATTCAGCCGCTGTACGGGAGAAATTCCCAGCTTCCGTAACGCGAACAAACGTTCGCATGGCATCGAGTTTATCCACTCATCTGTTCCATATTGGAATAATTGTTTCCATATTATCCCTATTTTTAATCTTTATTGGAATAAATATGATAGCGCTATCAAAACGAAGACACCTAGAAACCGACACAATTGAAGGGTAACAATATGAAAGCACTGCGTATTACAGACTATGGTCAAATTTCAATGGAATCAGTCAACCGCCCTGTTCCAGGAGAGGGTGAAGTGCTGGTTAAAGTCGCTGCGGCAAGCATTAACCCCGTCGACTGGAAAATCGCAAACGGTGATTTGGCGGTACTTGTTAACCAGCCACTGCCATTAACACTAGGATGGGACATGGCTGGCGAGGTGTTGAAGCTTGGAGCAAACGTCAATGCATTCAATGTTGGTGACCGCGTGTTTGCAATGCCTGTGATTGGCTACGACGGTGCCTTTACCGAATATTGCATTGTTAAAGAATGCCATCTGGCAAAAGCGCCAATCTCCGTCGATTTAGTCGCAGCCGCTGCGCTCCCATTGGTGAGCTTAACGAGTTGGCAGGCAATGTTTAACGCGGGTCAGCTTGAAGCAGGTCAACGTGTTCTGATTCATGCCGGAGCAGGTGGCGTCGGCCACATCGCTATTCAATTAGCTAAAGCCAAAGGCGCTGTCGTTATCACAACCACTTCGGAGGCAAATGCGGAATTCGTTGCCCAACTCGGCGCAGATGAAATCATAAACTATAACGAAGTGGATTTTGAAACCGCGCTAGCTAACGCGAAAGTGGACATGGTGTTTGATACTTTGGGCGGTGAAACGCAGTTTAGATCGCTGAACGTGCTAAAACGTGCCGGAAAGCTTGTATCGATCACTGGCTTAACACCTGAGACAGAGGCGAAAGCCAACATATTGGGCATATCCGCTGAGTTTGTCTTTGTTCAGGCCAATGGTGAGCAATTGCGCCAAGTTGCAGAATTGGTAGACACTGGTCAATTGACCGTGAATGTGGCACAAACCTTTAGCTTTGAAGATATCACCACCGCATTTGATATTAGCGCTCAAGGCCACGTTCGTGGCAAGCTGGTGATGAAGATCTAGTCATCACATCGAACATTCTAGGGTGCTCAGTCGAGCGCCCTATTTTTATACCATTCCAATACACCTAACCAACCCGACATTCATTGCATATCGCTTTCGTAATTATGTGGCCTCGCAACAATTCAATTCGGCTTTTATCCGGTGATAAATACCGAACATCATACTGGAATGCTTCTTGTATTGATAAATTCATAGCCTTATTTCTTGGGTTATAACGAAGGGAAATTTTCAATTTGCAAATAATCTGCTTTTTGAGAAACAAAATAGTACACGTTACATACCATAAGGGCATATCAATGAATAATGGTTCTAAATTAATTTTATCGTCAAGCTTACTTCTCATATCCACATATACCTACGCTGTACCCGATGCAGTATGTGGAAACGGAAAGCATGTTGGTCAGTATTCTAGGAAAAGACGCAAGCGATAAGTATCTACTATCTCAGTACATGGGAAGCGAAAATATTGCTTTCCTCTTAGACGGAGAACGGGTTGATACTCTCTTCACCGCTAGATTCTATGCGGCGACCACGCTAGCAAATCTACAAAGACTTCTGGACGAATCACAGCCTATGCCCCTCGCCCTCTCTATATATGGACCTATCGATAACCAACATTGCCAACTGTTTATGACATCATAAAACTGGTGATCATTTTTGATAATAAGGATGAAGCAAAGAAGAACTTTAACAGCACCATTAATAAAGATGACTTGGTATTTAAGCTTATGATCCGCCAGTCTAAGATCCACCGTTAAATCTATCTCTCTGACGTGCATAAGGTTTCAGCTGAAAAGCTAAAAACAAACCTAAAATTTAGTGTGACTTATTACTTAATCAACTCTCACATTTCTCACACAGTCATGAATCACTGGAGGATAAGCTATTGGTTAGGCTATACAAGTCAATACGGTGGTTCCAAGATAGATATACCCGTTGCTCGAATCTGACCCTTTCGGTCAATCCGCAAAATCGAGCGTTAAAAGCAACCGGCTTTGGCTTGGATCGTGTGCTGGAGACCTATGCACAAGGCCAGCCTCTTCGTTTCCTTCCCAACTCTCGCCTTTGAGTAAAGCAACATCAAAACAGTGAAGCTGACGGATATCTTCCTTGCCATTGAATAACCCTGATTCGTTGTCCGGCTTACCGCCGCTTCCCATGCCCAACTTAGATTGGTCTGCCAGATTGTGTGGTAACCATTCTGTCGCGACGTTTTGATACGTGGTGACCAAGCGACAAGGGACTTTATCGGTGTGAAAACGGGGACACATAGCTTTATCAATCACCGTTAACCGCAAGCCTGCACGTTTGAGATCAAACAAGCAGCAGAACATGTTCACCAGTAACTCAATGTCGTTGATCAGCATTTGATGCAACAGCGGATCGAGGGATTCCTCTAAGCTTTCACGTACATTGTCTGGCGTGACATTCATTGACGCTCGGTAATGGGGTTTCTCAATGATCAACGCGCTGACGGCATTTTGAACGGCCTCAGGAAGCTCTCGCTCCCAAACCGCAATGTTGGTGTCGTCACGGTAGATATCACCTAACACAGTAGGACACGTTCCGATGGCTTCTCTGCGTGTCAGTATTTCTGTCGAGCGATGCGCCATTGGGGTTATTTGTGAAGATGAAAGATCAGAATACATGTGGTCACTCCGTGTTGATGAAAGGGTCGGTTACGCCTTTCCAGTGTGCATGGCCTAGAGAAAGCTCATCGTCGCTCAATAGGCACGCATCGAGATCGGACATCATTTGAGCTTGATCTAACCCTTGCCCGATGAAAACAAGCTCTTGACGCTTGTCGCCAAAAGGTTCTATCCATTGCTTTTGAATGGATTCAAGGTAATCGCTGTCTGTCGGCCATTCGTCCTTAGGTACGGCTTTCCAGAAGAGTCCCGCTGCGCCATATCGCGCCATACCACCAGCTTGGCTCCACTGCCATGCAAAATCAGGGTGGGAAGCTAGCCAGAAATACCCCTTTGAACGCAGCAACTTTCCATAGCTTTCGGTGCGATGAAGGAATTGATGAAATTTTTCAGGATGGAAAGGACGGCGTGCCAAGTAGCTAAAGCTACCAATGTTGTACTCTTCCGTTTCCGGTATATGTTCACCGCGCATTTCCTTTAACCAGCCCGGTGCTTGTTGGGCACGTTCAAAATCAAACAAGCGGGTATTCAAGATCGCATCTATTTCCACTTTGCCTTCTGCAATGGGGATGATCTCAGCTTGGGTATTGAGGCTTTTTAGAATGGCGATTAGGCGCTGCAGTTCGTCTGGTGATGCTAAGTCTGTCTTGCTGATCAGAATAACATCGGCAAACTCCACTTGATCGACAAGGAGGTCGGCGACACTTCGCTCGTCCTCCTCGCCAAGCGATTCTGCCGTTTCGGTGAGATCTTTGGCTTCGTCAAAATCCTTCAGAAAGTTAACGGCATCGACCACTGTGACCATGGTATCGAGCTCGGCTACATCAGAAAGTGAAACGCCATCGTCATCCGTGAATGTGAAGGTTTCAGCAACAGGAAGGGGTTCAGAAATGCCTGTAGATTCAATCACGAGGTAGTCAAACTTTCCGCTGTTGGCGAGTTTAGAAACCTCAACCAGTAAATCTTCACGCAAAGTACAACAGATACACCCGTTACTCATTTCAACGAGCTTTTCTTGGCTGTGATTCAGCGATACTTGGTCTTTCACTATCGCTGCATCTATATTGATTTCGCTCATGTCATTCACGATGACGGCGATTTTCTTTCCGTCAACATTGTTGAGTAGATGGCTGAGGATGGTGGTTTTGCCCGCCCCAAGAAAGCCAGATAGCACTGTTACCGGTAATTTATTTAGTGCAATTGACGACATGGATATACACCTCGGCCTAATTCTATTTGATATGTTATAACATAACATTTATAACAGAAAAATTGTCAATTCCAAAATCTCTGGTGGTCGGCGGAAAGCCCCTTGTGTGATCGAGGATCGAACTAGGTTTGATTCAGTGAGCACTTTTTATCTGAAAGGTGTTTGCTTTTCTTCATGCCTTCTTAGCAATGAGCAACCGCTAAAAAGTAAATTGCGTTAGCTTAGTTATCTGCGTATTCGTCGCTCACAAAGCGAGTTGAGACAATAGTTTGATAGGGATATCACGATGTTTGGTGACACACTTTCAGCGGCATTAAGGTTCACGGTTAGGCACAAACTGGTGCTGTTGCGCATCACCATTATCCCGATTTTGTTGGCGATATTGTTGCAACTAGTTGCTATGGAATTACAGAGTGAACTGTTTAATTGGACAGTCATGTTCATTGAGGCTTTGCTTAGTTCAATCATCGCCATCAACGTCCACCGCATTGTACTAAAGGGCGAAGACTCCGTCCCTCACTGGGGGCGTTTCACCATTGGCAAGATAGAGCTGTGGTTTTTTGCTCATTATCTTAGTCTTTGGTTCGGTGTTTATGCGATCTTTTTGCTGACACCGCTTATCGGTTTTGTCGCGGGAGTATTGGCGATTGTTGCTGGAATTATATCTTGCCGTTTATGTATAGTGTTTCCAGCAATTGCACTTGGGAAAGGCGTGTCGTTTCCTTATGCATGGCAACTCACTGCTCAGAAAACCCTGTATATGCTCTGTGTCGTTGCAATTGCACCATTCATCTTTGGCTTATTCTTAGTCCCTATCGCTCTCCTCTCACCGCTTCCTGCTTTGTTCACCTTTTTTAGCTATGTCGTCACCATTCTTGCTGTGATCACCCTCTCCTTCGCTTATCAAAACCTAACCGAAGCGCCTGAACCTGTGGCACCAGATGCTGAGAAGTAGCGTTTTGTTCCCATGACTCTCATTGCTAGAATGGCTGTCTTCTAAATGTCAGCAATCACACTAATGATCAGACAAAACAACCTTCAACTTAGGCCAGTGCGTTAACCACCCCTTTGATTTCAAACGGTCTTCAAATACCGACTGTTCTCTTTGCAATCAGCGATCGCTAATCGCCACTTTGCCAGCTAGCCCAATCAACAACACACCTGAGACGCCCTCCAATGCTCGCGAATAGCGTTGGGCATTCGGTCGACGGAAAGCCCAACTGCCGATGGAGGCATACAACACATTAATCACTGTCGCTAGCCCGCTGAACAGTAAGCCAAGTATTAGCAATTGTAGCGACGCAGATCCTGTCGATGTATCAATAAACTGTGGCAAGAAAGAGAGGAAGAACAGCGCAACCTTGGGGTTCAATACACTCACGATCACGCCTTGCAAAAACACATTTTTGTTTGATGCCAAAGCGTCATCTTCAGTCAAAACCACCTTACTGCCCCCTTTCCACATAGAGAGCAAAGACTGGATACCCAAATACATTAAGTAGGCAGCACCTAACCACTTCACGACACTAAACAAGACCGCAGAGCTTAGAATAATTGCTGATAGCCCCAAGCACGCGGCAAGCGTATGGACAAAGTAGCCAACACCTAAGCCAAACGCCGCTTTCATGCCGGTGGCCATTTTCCCCTTCATTGTGTTGGACACAATGTAGATAACATCAGGCCCCGGGATCATGTTGATAGCAAGGCAAGCGACCACAAATAACAGCAGCGAGTTAATATCCATTTCAGATTCTCCTTGTCCAATGTTGATTGGTTTACTGCTTAACGGGGTAGTCAACTAAGGCGCTAAGATTGGCGCATTGAGAATAAACAAAAAATCAATTCATTGTTTTTGATTGTATTTTATAGCACTCCCAGCCTACGCGTGCCAACGCCCCATCTCCCATTGGCTTTTATAAACGTTCATTGAACGTCAATTGATACGCTATGACGTGTAAAGAAGTGCGGGCACATTGCCGCTGTTTCGTCCCAACAAGGACACACTTCGAATTTACTCGCAGCATATACTTTTTAAAGCACGCAGTCGGCGAAGTGAGCCGTGTTGCAACTACGCCGGCACTTTCTGCTGGCACTTTCTCGCCACCCTAGAAGAAAAAGCATGGAGAATCACACATGAGTAAGTGGGTAATAGGGATGATTGTGATCGTCGTGCTTGCCTTCGGCACAGTGATTGGTTTCAACCTCTTCGTAAACAATAAGATAAAAGACACACTCGCTAACTTGCCAGAGCCTGTGTACCCCGTCACTACTGCCAAACTCTCCCCAACTGTTTGGCCACAAAGCATCAGCGCCATCGGCTTTATTGAACCCAATCAAGGCGTCGATGTGTCCAACGAAGTGTCTGGCATTGTTAACGCCATCAACTTCAAAAATGGCGGTTCAGTATCTCAGGGGGATGTGTTAATTGAGCTGGATGCATCGGTTCAAAAAGCAGACTTGAAAGCCCAGCAAGTGCAGCTTCCTTCCGTTCGCGATGATTACAATCGCCTCGTCAAACTCTACAAAGAGCGCTCAGTGTCAGAGCAAAGTGTCGAAACTGCGCAGTCAAAATATCAGGCAATGCTAGCAAACATTGAAAGCTTACAAGCGACCATTGCACTGCGAGAAATCAAAGCGCCATTCAATGGGCTACTGGGGATTAGAAACGTCAACCTTGGCCAATATGTTTCAGTGGGAACCGATCTCGTTCGCTTGGAAGATCTTTCAGTGATGCGAGTTCGTTTCAGTGTCCCGCAAGCAGAGCTAGGAAGCATCAGCATTGGGCAAGCAATCTCTTTGACAGTCGAAGCCTACCCCGATCGCACTTATAAAGGGGCGATCAATGCGATTGAGCCTGTCGTGAGTAACCAAACAGGCTTAGTGGTGGTGCAGGCTGAACTGCCAAATGATGATCGCTCATTGCGAGGCGGCATGTTCGCCGACGTGAATATTTCACTCTCCAATCTTGATGATCAATTTGTTGTCCCTCAAACCGCCATCGTTTTCGCCCTCTATGGCAACTCCGTGTACGTTGTCGAGAAGAAAGACAATGAGACACGCGTGAAACAAGTCACCGTTGATGTAGCGCAACGCAGCGGTAACGATGCGTTGATCACTGGCGATCTAAAGTTTGACGATGAAGTCGTGACAACAGGCATATTGAATTTGGGCAACAACGCCAAAGTAGACGTTGTCCCGAACCCTATTTCGGTGCCTGACAAGATGCCTCAACTTTAAGGAGCCGGACATGAAATTTACCGATATTTTCATACATCGTCCGGTCATGGCGGCATCGCTCAGCGTGCTGCTACTGTTGCTAGGGTTGAACGCTCTTAAAGATCTGCAAGTGCGCCAATACCCTGAAATGACAAATACCGTGATCACCGTAACCACGCCGTATCCCGGTGCCGATGCCAACCTGGTTGAAGGCTTCATTACTCAGCCACTTGAACAAGCGCTCGCACAGGTGGACAACCTTGATTTTATGACCTCCGCGAGCCAATTAGGCTCTTCGAGCATTGTGTTGAACATGATGCTCAATACCAACCCAGAAGCCGCGCTTGCAAATGTGCTGTCACAGATTAACTCAGTCACCAACCAGTTACCCAAAGAAGCCTATGACCCCTCGGTAACTTCATCGACAGGCTCAACCACCTCTATTATGTATATCTCTTTCTTTAGTGGTGATTTGAATTCTAGCCAAATAGCGGACTACTTAGAGCGCGTGGTTAACCCTCAGCTATCAACCGTCAACGGCGTATCAAACATCGTTATGATGGGGGGCGCTCCGTTTGCCCTTCGAATATGGCCAGACCCGAAAAAACTGGGGCAATATGGCATATCAACGTCTGAGCTTGTTGGTATTTTGCAGCAAAATAACTACCAATCCGCCGTCGGCCAATTCAATAGCTTTTTCACCGTATTGAACAGCACCATTGATAGTCAGGTAGATACGGTTGAAGGACTGAAAAACCTGATCATAAAAAGTGATAATGGTCAGGTTGTCATGCTGCGTGATGTTGCAGAGGTTAACTTGAGCAAAAGCAGCGACAGTTCCCGTGCACTCGCCAATGGACGAGAAGCGGTTATTGTTGGCATTAACGCCACGCCCACTGCTAACCCGCTTGATGTCGCGGCGGGCATACGCGTGCAGTTTGACTCGATAAAACGTAATCTCCCCTCCACCATCAAAGCCGAGGTGTTGTACGACTCCACGCTCGCCATTACCGACTCCATCGATGAGGTGGTAAAAACCATTATTGAAGCGGCAGTGATCGTCATTATTGTGATTCTTCTGTTCCTCGGCTCGTTCCGTGCTGTTGTCATCCCTATCGTGACGATTCCCTTATCACTGATTGGCGTCATGGTCGTGATGCAGGCCTTTGGTTTCACACTGAACTTGATGACCTTGCTCGCCATGGTATTGGCGATAGGATTGGTGGTGGATGATGCCATCGTGGTGGTGGAAAACGTCGACCGCCACATCAAAATGGGCACGCCCCCATTTAAAGCGGCGCTTGAAGGCACGCGTGAGATTGCCGTTCCCGTGATCTCGATGACCATCACACTGGCAGCGGTTTACGCGCCCATCGCATTGATGGGCGGCGTCACCGGATCCTTGTTTAAAGAATTTGCGTTAACACTGGCAGGTTCAGTGTTTATCTCAGGTTTTGTTGCATTAACACTCTCCCCCATGATGTGTTCGAAAATACTCAAACATCATGAGACACCGAGCAAGTTTGAAGCCACTGTTGAACGCGTTCTAGGCGGACTCACAAAGCGCTATGAACGCGCCCTTCACGCTGTGCTTGACCGAAAACCAGTCGTCGTCGTATTCGCAATACTAGTGTTGGTGTCTTTGCCCATCATCTTCTCCTTCATCCCGTCACAACTCGCTCCGGATGAAGATCAGGGTGTAGTGGTTGTGATTGGCAGTACGCCTTCGACATCAAACAATGACTACATCCAATCAAATATGGAGCTCATCGGTAAAATCATCTCTGACCAACCTCAAGCAGAGGCCTCACTCGCCATGATTGGTGTGCCCACCAGCAGCCAAGGTATTGCAATAGGACCATTGATCCCCTGGAGTGACCGTACACAAAGCCAAAAGGAAATTTCAGCGACAATCAACGCAGCAGCCAAGAAAATACCGGGCATCAATGCGACAGCCTATCAAATGCCCTCGTTACCAGGAGCATCAGGCGGTTTGCCCGTACAATTTGTTATTACAAGCCCTGCGGATTTTGAAACCTTATATAACATCGGCAGCAAAATATTGGAGAAGGTGAAAGCCAGCCCTTTGTTTGTTTATTCCGATGTGAACTTAAAATATGACTCAGGCTTAGTGCAACTTTCCATTGACCGCGAAGCCGCAGGCGCATATGGCGTCACCATGCAAGCTATCGGCTCGACATTAGGCACCATGATGAGCGGTGGTTACATTAACCGCGTGAACATTGATGGACGCTCTTATGAGGTCACCCCAGAAGTTGAACGTGTCGACCGCGCCAACCCGCACCTTATCAATCAGTTCTATGTGACGGCGCAAAATGGTGCCGCCATTCCACTCTCTAGCTTGGTGAGCTTTGAAGTGAATGGACAAGCCAAATCCTTGCCTCACTACAATCAGATGAACTCGATTTCAATTGAAGGTGTTCCCGCTCCTAATGTCGCAATGGGAGATGCCATTAGCTTCCTAGAAAACCTTGCGGTGACCGATTTGCCGCAAGGCTACACCTATTCATTTATGGGTGAAGCGAGACAATTCGTAGAAGAAGGAAGTTCGCTCTATCTAACGTTCGCACTGGCATTAGCAATTATTTTCCTTGTACTTGCCAGCCAGTTTGAAAGCGTGCGTGACCCGTTGGTGATCATGTTCACCGTGCCGCTCGCCATCAGTGGTGCGTTAATTGCGTTGGGCTGGACACATATCTCAGGCGAAACTTCTATGAACATTTACTCGCAGGTCGGCTTGATTACCTTGGTTGGGCTTATCACCAAGCATGGCATTTTGATGTGTGAAGTGGCGAAAGAAGAACAAATCATGAAAGGAGTTTCGAAGCAGGAAGCCATTGTGGAAGCCGCCACCGTGCGCTTACGCCCTATTCTGATGACAACATCTGCCATGATAGCAGGGTTAATCCCGCTGCTATACGCCACCGGCGCAGGTGCTGCATCACGCTACAACATTGGCTTGGTAATTGTGGCTGGTCTCGCTGTGGGCACCATGTTCACCTTGTTTGTACTCCCTGTGATGTACACCTATATCTCAGGAGGACACAAGTTCCACGAAGGCGAACTGGACGATGACGTAAACGACAAAACGGATGCGATTTCAGAGCAGCCAAATACCAGCCATTAGCCACCGTGACCATTAAGACTAACCGTGCTCAGTCCTCTTGACTGAGCACGGTTTATATTCATCAGTAAACCTCGCTGAATCCTGCATCTTCACGTTGTTTGGGTATATACTGCGCCCCTTTCATTTTTAGCAATGAGTCACCCCAATGATTATCTTCACGACAAACTATGGCGATATTGAAATCGAATTAGACATGGACAAAGCGCCAGTCACTTCTAAGAACTTCATGAAGTATTGCCAAGAAGGCTTCTACGAGAACACCATCTTCCACCGCGTGATCAAAGGGTTCATGATCCAAGGCGGCGGCTTCACTGCAAAAATGAAAGAGAAGTCCACTCACGCGCCTATCGTCAATGAAGCAAATCGTGGTTTAAAGAACGTTATTGGCACGCTATCAATGGCACGTACTGATGCGCCACATTCAGCAACCGCGCAGTTTTTTATTAACTTAGAAAACAACCACTTTTTAGATTACACCGCCACCACCAACCAAGGCTGGGGTTACGCGGTATTCGGTAAAGTGACAGCAGGCATGGACGTGGTGAACAATATCGGCAACGCCATGACCACTCGCGTTGCAGGACATGACGATGTGCCGATGGACCCGATTGTTATTGAACGTGTCACCATCAAATAACAGAGTCACTCTCCGTGGTTTAGATGCAAAAAAGGCAGGTTTCATACCTGCCTTTTTCATGTCAATTTTTACGCATGCTCTTTAAGTAAAGAAACCAAGCTTGAATTCGTTCAGTTAAACCGACGGCTTCAAATCAGGACGCATTGCTTTGCGAATGCGCCATGTCAATGCAGTCAGAGTAGCGATACACAACGTAATGACTGGCGCCGCCATCAAACCCATTGTCACTAAGCGGCTAATTGGCTCAGGCAACGATGGCAACAGGAACCCGAGACCGGAAAGCAGGCATACCCACATGGTTGCACTTAACCATGAGAAGTAATGGAAACGAGGCACCTCATTCACACGCATTCCCATCATCATCGGCAGCACAGAACGTACGCCGGGAACGAAACGTGCGACAAACAACGCTACCAAGCCATGACGACAAAGCAATGCATCAACAGTTAGCATTTGTTTTTCTGGCACTCGCTTCAGCCATGACTGAACAAGAGGCAGTCGATTTAGCCAGCGCCCTTGCATAAACGCAAACCAGCTACCCATCGCCGCCGCGATAATCAGTAGCGGGAATGAAAAGAACGGGTCAAGCACACCCACGGCTGACAAGGTTCCCACTAGGACAACGATGCTATCGCATGGCAAAGGCGCTGCGGGTAAAAAGCCACTTTCCAAGCAGATCAGCGTTGCCACAATGATGTAGATAAGGGTAGCACTGCCAGGTGCTAGCAGAGCGTCGAAGTCTTGGTGCCAAATGGCCACTAAAACTTCTTGAATGGCTTCAAACATGGTTTCTCCAAAATACCAAAGTTCAAGAAATGCGCGTTACGAGGATCATTGGAACTATTTGTGCGTTTTTGAAAGCCTGACGATGTCATACATCGGCGAATAGCAACGCAAACACGTGACTAACGGGAATGAATAAAGCGAAACTGAAGATTGGCATCTTGCCAGCCTGCAAGGCGGCGGCTATCGAACAAAAGATGGTTTTTAGGTAATCCATAAAGTGTAATATTTAGCGCCAACACTCCTGTATTAGACGCTAGCATCAACGGCCAATTCACCCCCTGCTTTTTAGGCTGGCGTGATGCGGAATAGAGAACACGCGGCAGCGAAGTTCGAGACGCAAACGTATCAATTTTAGTGTCTGGCGTAGATTGCTGGCTAATCGCTCTATTATTGGCAATTTTTGCATCACTTAACCCAATCACACCAATGGCGTAACTGCTAAGTAACACAATAAGCAATACCATGAAAAACGGCAGCTTTTTGAGCAATTTGTCCACATCAGAACCAAGAAGATAAAGTTAGTAACTATGTACTTCTAATCTGCAAAAAAGACAACATTTTTGTCAGGGATATAGCGCGTAAAGGTGAGCAAACACCCACTGTTAAAAAGTCGTTCAAACTCGCTTTGACAAAGGGCTAGGCGAGTACCTTTTATCGTCCTATGCCTAACCATTCGCGGTAGTATCAAACCGCAACAATCACGACGTTTTGCCGTGTTCAATTTGAAACACTATGCCTCTTTCTCCCTTTTCATTTATTTTCAACTCATTACAGTGATGATAAACAAAATACCACCTATTGATCCCACGCCTTTCAAATGCAAGACTGGCGATGAATGCAGAGTCAAAGAAGGTTTATCCTGATTGCTTTCGCTTTGTATGCTCTCAACAATGAACATCGCAAAACACAAGGAAGATATACGAATGGAAATGAAAGACTTGCCATTTGGCACAACGGATTGGGAGGCGATCACGCCCACCGAGCATACAGGGGAAACAGGCGTAGCATACTGGCGAACTCAACACTTCGGCGACTTAAGGGTTCGAATCGTCGAATACTCAGCTGGCTATCTCGCTGATCATTGGTGTTCTAAAGGGCACATTCTGTTTTGTTTGTCCGGCGAACTAACCACCGAACTTGAAGACGGCAGTATCCACGTCCTCAAACCCGGAATGAGCTATCAAGTCGCAGACAACGCCGAAGCACACCGCTCGTCCACCGAGGTTGGTGCCAAGCTGTTTGTGGTGGATTAAGACGGAATCAGTTATTCAATCATCGTTGATAAGTGATTGGGTGGCGCGAGAAGCCAAGACAACACTCAGATACAAAAACGCGGCGAGTTCATCGCCGCGTTGATTGATCAGTCATCTTGTTTTCTGTGGCCATGTTTTTTGAGGCCATGGTTTTTGTGACCATAGCTTCTGTGACCAAGTTTACTCACTCCAGCCACGACACCACTCAGCTTGCGCTTCTGTACTTAAAAACGTCCACGCAACCACTCGGGTAACCTTCTGCCCTTGTGCCATTTCAATCACGCGAATGTCTTTCGCTTTCACCGCTGTTAACGCTTGCTTGATGGCAGGCAGATTCTCTTTTTTCGAGACCATGGTGGTGAACCATAAGCATTGGGTTTTGAAATCTGCACTTTGTTCGATCATACGTCTAATAAATGCCGCTTCCCCACCGGGACACCAAAGCTCGGCATTTTGTCCGCCGAAATTGAGTACAGGTTTCCCCTTCCCTTGGCTTACCCCTTTCGCACTTGCATGTGACATAGCGTGAGATGGGCGTGTGTCTGCGCCTTTTTTACGGGCGTTAGCAGCAAGATTGCGAACTTTTCTCTCTGAGCCTCGAGTCGCTTCTTCCATTGAGGTATGAAATGGCGGATTGCACAGAGTGAAATCGAAACGCTCTTTGGCGTTGATCATACCGGTGAAAATGTTATCTGGGTTACTCTGCAATCTGCATTGAATGCCGCCTTTCAGTGAAGAGTTCGCTTCCACCAGCAGCTTAGCGCCTTTCACCGACACAGGGTCAATGTCTGCCCCCACAAATTGCCAACCGTAAGCACGATGCCCAACCATCGGATACACGCAGTTCGCACCCATGCCAATATCCAGACCTTTGATCTGTTTGCCTTTAGGGATTTTACCGTGATGGGTTTCTGCTAATAGATCTGCAAGATAGTGTAGATAGTCAGCACGCCCCGGGATCGGTGGGCATAAATAGCCTTTAGGTATATCCCAAAAGCTAATTTGATAGAAATGGCTCAACAGCGCTTTGTTTAAAGTTTTCACTGCGTCAGGATCAGAGAAATCCACCGACAGTTCTCCGAACGGGTTTTTCTTCACAAACGCACTCAGCGCAGGCGTGCTTTTTACTAAGGCAGGGAAGTCATATCTCGCTCTGTGCGGGTTGCGAGGATGAAGTCCCTTTTTCTGTTGTGAAGATGTCTTGCTCGGTTTTGCCATGTGAAAGCCTAATCGGTGCTGTCTGGAAATTGCAGGGCTGGCATTCTACGCCCTCAATTCACTCACGGGTAGCGACATTTAACCAAAGTCACCGGTATCTGTTCATCAAACACTTTCAACCATACGTTACCGGGGTCTCAATGCTGTGTTCTGTTGGCTGTGGGGTAATGGTGAGCACCTTAACGCCATTGGGCGTATCGAACCTGTGCCATACCATTTCAGGCACCACAATCATTTCGCCCGCCGACAACGAGACAGGACGCTCTTCGCCATTTTCTAATAGAAATACCGTGGTTTGCCCCTCAATGATTTGCACCAGTTCATCACCGGGATGACGTTCCCATTCGCTTTTTCCATCATAGTAAGCAATGAACACACCCCCATCGCGGTACGGTGATAGTGTCGCAAACGCTTCCTCACCTTCATTACTCAGCGCATGCTCAGGCGTTCGCCCTTGCAGAAATGACACTTTTTCAAATGCATGCGTTAAGTTAATACGCGTTCCTTTCATGGGATTTCCCTTAATCGAGTTTACTAAACCAATGATCGAGCTTTTCTGACGCTTTCTCGCTGTGCTCCGTTTTCACGTGCATCACAACCGCTGCGGCAGCCGCAACAAGTACACCCAGATCGTCTGAAAAGCCCACGGCGGGCGTGAGATCTGGAATGGCATCTATTGGGGTGATGAAGTACCCCAGCGCTGCAAATATTGTGGTTTTCGCCCACTTTGGTGTGTCGTCATCCGTCGCCGAATAGTAGAGCTTTAACGCTTTCTCCAATACGTCATAACCCGCTTTTTGCGCAAAGTTGCGAGCTTTCGTCCAAAAGCTATCTTCTGAATACTCATCAAGGTACTTGTTATCGCTCATTGCCGCCTCTCTTAACTTTTTAGCTTTGCTTTTTATACCTAGCGTATTTGGCTTCGCTTTTTCTTCGACATTAGCGGGAAACTATCTGTGCTTCCAGCACTAAGATGAGAACTTTTTCACAGTCAGCAGTATTGAGAAATTAGCATCTCGATTAGGCTGTTATAGTATGCGGCTAGTTGAAATAACACGTAAAGGAAGACGTCTGATGACAAAGTGGTACATGGTTCGCCGATGGATCACCTCTCAATTTCAGCGTTTAAGTGGAAAACATGTTCTAACAGCGGTGGTGGCTTACGCCGTCATAAGTTGGGTTTTGCTTAAGCTTGCCGGTGAGCAAGCGCTCACGTCGCCATTTGTTGATTATGTTTACTATTTACTCGTGACCGCATCGACGGTCGGCTATGGCGATATGTCGCCACAAACAGTTGCAGGAAAATGGATTGTCGCCTTGTTCGTGATCCCCTGCGGCTTAAGTATTTTTGCCATTGGGGTCGGTCGTTTAGCTGGCATTGCCATTGAATTTTGGCGTAGAGGATTACTGGGAAGAAGGAGCGTTGACGTGTCAGGACACATTTTGATTTTGGGCTGGAATGAAAGCCGTACCCTACACCTTATCGACATGTTGCTTCATGAGGAAAAAGACAAGCGCCCAATTGTATTGTGTGTGCGTGCCGAGATTCAAAATCCATTGCCGAAAGAAATCGATTTTGTTCGAACCACCAGCTTCACCGACGAGGTCGCGATGTCGCGAGCTGGATATGAGGACGCAAGTTGCATCATCATTGATAACCCAGAAGACGACATCACATTTGCGGCGGCGTTATTCTGTGCCAGCAAAAACCCTGATGCTCACATTTTGGCGTACTTCCAAGAGGAAGTACTGAGTAACCTCCTTAAGAGCCATTGCCCGAAAGCAGAATGCATCCCATCGGTGTCTGTTGAGATGATGGCAAAATCGGCGGTCGACCCCGGCTCGTCAGAGTTGCATCATGAGTTACTGAATACACGAAAAGGCATGACTCAATACGCCGTCACCTACCCTGGTAATGCCAAATACACCACGGTTAGCGAGCTGTTTATGCGAATGAAGCAACAGCATGATGCAACACTTATCGGTATTCGACGTGACGATCAAGTGAAGCTGAACCCGGCACTTGAAGCGGAAGTCAAACCGAATGATTTGCTGTTCTATATTGCCGATGAACGAGTCAGTGACTTCAACTGGGACGATTAGATTCCTTTGTTCTACGCTTTAAGCGCGTCAGACGATGCACAACAGATCTGATGCAAATGAAAAAGGGAGCCACTGTGCTCCCTTTCTACTTCTTGTTACGTTGCCTGCCTTAACTAGCATGGCCTAATGGGTGCGCAAAAATAGCGCGCTTTAAATGGCTGGGCTGGCTTATTCTTGATGAAGCGTTCGACGAACGTTACGACGAACCAAATAGCCCAACTCTCGGCCCTGTTTACCCAAATACGCGCCGAGTAAACCGCCAAACCTTGCGCCATCTTTTGCGCCTTCATAAATCAGATCAAAAAGGTTATTTTCCATTTGCACGAGGTAATTGATGCGATCATCACTCTCATGCCAAGCCATGGTTTTGTTGTTTAGTGGCGCATCAAACACCATAAGCTTTTTCTCAATTGGCAGTTTTGACACCATCTCATTAACCAATTTCAACAAGTTGAAAGGACGTGCAATATCGTCTTTACGCGCAAACTCTGCAGCGTAGCACACCGGCGCGATTTCAAGCCCTGACTCATCCAACATGCAGTGACGCAACAAAGAAGCGGTGCTTTCTGGCCAAATTTCCACTTCTGGTGATGGCGTATCCATTGCGAAATCCCATTCGTAGCCGTAACTCGCCGCATCTACTTTGTTCAGACCCACGACCAAACGGCTATCAAACTGATCGCCTAACGCTGGCACGATTACCTCGCAAATTAGACGATAGCCACTATTGAGGTTTCTTTCAGCCGCATCTAGCACCACGACAACCATGTCAATAAGGGGGGTGCCGTCGCCGTCACACTCCGTTAGGGTCGCACCCAATTGCATGTCTAGCAAAGCATCTTGCTCTGCGTGACCTGTGTGTCCGGGGTAATCCCACACCACAAGACCACCCTTCTCGTAACGGCTAACTTCTAATGAATTCGACGCGGTTTGTTCGGATAATGCATCACCCACCAAGTCATCTCCAAAGAGTGCTTTTATAGTGGCGGTTTTACCAACGCCTTGCGGGCCTGCGAAAAGAATGTTGAGAGATTGCGCTTCCAGTTCATGCAGGCGCAATTGAAGTGTGGCTTTCTTAAATTCATCCAATAGCGAGGAATGGCTGATATCCATTGCCAGTTGCCTAGAGAATACAGTGCTATTTTGCATGGTGTTGCCCTCAATGAGTACTACTTAACCAAGTGCAACTATAAGCAAAGCAACAAAGTGAATCTGTCTCGCTCTTGATAGAGTTTAACAATTTGTTTACTTACAGGCTGTTGTACGGATTAATCATAAGGGATAATAGGAACGCAGTTTGCCCAAACTACGCGTCCTCTAGCCATGATTGAGTGAAAACACTGACCGAAGACGCGAAGTGAAAATAACGCAAAAGGGAAAGGCGAAATTTAATGAAATTAAACGGTGACGCCCATTTTTTCTTGTAGCGCATCAGACACAATGTTGCCCAATGCCCTGCCATGCTTACCCAAAAATGCGCCCAGTTGACCGCCAAATCGATCGCCATCTCGCGCACCAAGGTGTAAGCCATCGAAGCAAAGGTTCTCCATGCTTTGCCGATATATCTTCTTGTCATCATGCTCACGCCATTGTTCGTCGCCAAGTGTAAGAGGCTGATTGAGCAACAAAAGGCGCTTCTCTTCCGGCAAGTTTTCCAACAGACTGGCTAACAGCTTCTGCAGGTTATATGGGCGACCAGATGGCGATTCGCCTGCCAATGCATTGTATGAAATCGGACGTGTTTGAACGCCTACGTTATGGATCAAACGATATCGTAACGTCGCCGCAGTGCAATCCAGCCAAATTTCAGCGTCCAACGGCATTGTTTCATTCACACTTGTACCGCGAATGTGTCTTGCCACCTTGTCTGATTTGTTCATCAGGATCATCAAACGGTTTTCAGTCATCGTCCCCAACATTGGAATGAGGGTGTGGCAAAGTTCGAGATAACAGTCATCAATATTGTTACTGGCTGCATCCAATACCACGATCACGCGGTCAATTAATGGCTCACCACTCTCTGTGGTTTCTGATAACAACGCACCCACCTCGTTCATTTGATGTGGTGCGGATTCAATTTCACTCGGCAGTTGGGCTTGCCAAATCGTCATTTGATTGAGTTGATGTCGGCTTACTTCTTGAGCCTCCTCCGGCGGTTCGGTTTGCCAATCATATTCACCAAACAATGCCTTCAAGGTTGCAGATTTTCCGGCCCCTTTAGGGCCAATCACTAACAGATTGAGCGTTTGATCAGAGAGATCTCGAATACGTTGATGAATACGTGATTTATAACTGGCGTCCATGTCTGAACATGCCGCCACTTTCTCCCTTACTTCCTCAAAAAAAGGCAATGTGGCAAGCGTTTTTTGATTCGCGTCATGGTGCGTTTGAGACACTAACGTGTGGAAAATTTTGGTATTTACTGGATTATCAAATTGCATAGCGAAGGCTCTCCTCTCAATAAGAATCACTGCTGAACCGTCATGCTCTTATATCCAAGCAACCTGAATATGCAGGATTCTGAATACTTGGGTATATCTCTACTATATGCATACCTTTGAGTGGCAATGTGTCTCACACTTGATAGGAGTCGTCAGGTTTCTTAATCTAGTTTTGATGACTAATGTGGGTTGTTGATGTTTGAAGGAATGTAATTTCCTGCACTAACACAGACTTGCATCCGCCCTTTAAATTGACTAAGTTATCAACACAGAGGCACCAATAATCATGTTAACCAAATCAAGGAGGGTAGCGGATGAACACATGTCAGCGTGGCGATAGCACAGTGCTATTCCATTGGTATAACAACGATATTCAACTCGCCTACGACTTCCCTCGCGCTTGATCCTGTTTGACGCCTTCGCGTCACCTACACATTTTTTAATTTCTCGTTCACAAGGCATTTAGCCTTTTCTTTCGCGATCTTTTCATCTGCTTTTTTGGAAATGATTGTGCAGAAATAGCTGAAGCAATGGACCGCTTTAAATGCCACCTCTTGTGATCGAACCGCCCCACGCCACACACGTATCTATCTTTGTGGTATTGGGCGAAAAATAGGATCAAGACAATGAAACGATTACCAGAACCTTTTCGCATCAAGATGGTTGAACCCATCAAAATGACCACCCCTGAATACCGTGCTCAAGCACTACAAGATGCGGGATTGAACCCTTTCTTGCTACGCAGCGAAGATGTTTACATTGATTTGCTCACCGACTCAGGTACAGGAGCGATGAGTGACAACCAATGGGCTGGCATGATGCTGGGTGATGAGTCCTATGCAGGAAGTCGAAACTATTACCACCTCTGCGATACGGTAGAGCACTTCTTTGGTTACAAGCTCACTGTGCCTACCCACCAAGGGCGCGGAGCAGAACAAATCTTGTTTCCATGCTTAATCGAGCGCATGCGACAAGTGCGTGGCGGCACTAATCCGGTGTTCATCTCCAATTATCACTTTGATACCACAGCGGGTCACGTTGAGCTAAATGGCGGCACTCCCGTTAATGTGTTGACTGAAAAAGCTTTCGATACCAACACCTATGACGACTGGAAAGGCAATTTCGACCTCGACAAACTGCGCGAGACCATTGCTCACTATCGTGCGGAAAACATCGCGGCAATCATTACGACGGTCACGTGCAACAGTTCTGGGGGGCAACCCGTATCCATGGCGAACATGCGAGCGGTATACGAGTTAGCGAAGGAAGCCGATATTCCTGTGGTGATCGATTCCGCGCGTTACTGCGAGAACGCATGGTTTATCAAGCAACGTGAAGCTGGATACGAAAATGCTTCGATCACTGACATCATCCGCGAAATGTATACTTACGGCGATATGCTCACCATGTCGGCGAAGAAAGATCCTCTCGTGAATATCGGCGGCTTATGCTGCGTGCGTGACCATGAGGAATTGTTCCAAGCGGTGCAAACTCGGTGCGTGCCAATGGAGGGGTTTGTGACCTACGGCGGCATGGCAGGTCGTGACATGGAAGCCCTCGCCCGTGGCCTGTATGAAGGCGCAGATGAAGACTACCTCAACTATCGGATTCGTCAGGTGGAATACTTGGGCGAACGTTTGCGTGAAGGGGGTATTCCTATTCAATATCCAACAGGTGGGCACGCGGTATTTGTCGATGCGGGGAAAATGTTGCCACACCTCTCTGGCGATGAATTCCCTGGCCATGTACTCGCTAATGCGCTTTATGTGGAAGCAGGCATTCGCGCCGTCGAAATTGGTTCCTTGCTGCTCGGCAGAAACCCTGCCACCGGCGAACAAAAACAGTCTCCGATGGAGCTAATGCGACTCACCATTCCACGTCGGGTTTATACCAACGACCACATGGACTACATCGCAGATGCGTTGATTGAACTGAAAGACAAAGCTGCGTCTCTCAAAGGGCTGGAATTCACCTATGAACCAGCAGTGCTGCGACACTTTACCGCCAAATTTAAAGAAAAAGTGTAAATAAGCAAAGCCCGCAATCGCGGGCTTTTTTACATGCATTGTGTAGCGACATCTCACCTTCTTTTCACATTCTCTCTACCATACTTTTGTTATGGTGCACTGTCAGTACGTGTTGATTTACGTCGCTTTTCAGCAATGGGACGCATTTTGCCATA
This sequence comes from Enterovibrio gelatinilyticus, assembly GCF_028683095.1. Lineage (GTDB taxonomy): Bacteria > Pseudomonadota > Gammaproteobacteria > Enterobacterales > Vibrionaceae > Enterovibrio > Enterovibrio gelatinilyticus. The sequence goes on from NZ_JAJUBC010000011.1 coordinate 158,190, forward strand.
TCAATCAGGCAGGATAGAGAAGACAACTTTGTGAGAGTACAACAATGAAAATTTTGGTGGTAGAAGACGAACCACGTTTGGGTGAACAGATACTCGAAACACTCGAGAAGAACGATTGGGTGCCTGAACTTTCACAAGACGGCATTGATGCGCTCTACCGCGCCACGTCTGAATCATGGGATGCGATCGTACTCGACCTCGGGCTACCGAAGATTGATGGTTTGACCGTATTGAAAAGCATTCGTGATGAGAACATCAACACGCCTGTCATCATTCTCAGCGCTCGGGATACCTTGTCGCAACGCGTTGAGGGATTAAATGCGGGTGCCGATGACTACCTCACCAAGCCTTTTGAAATGCTTGAGCTAACAGCGCGTTTACGGGCGCACCTTCGACGCGCCTCTGGCAGTGCTTCTCCCATTCTGCAATTGGGCGACCTGAGTTTAGATACACGGACCTCGAACGTACTTTGGCAAGGGCGAGCAATTAGCTTGACTGCATTGGAGTACAAAGTCATCGCCTATTTCATGCATAACCCAGAGAAGATGATATCCAAAACCGAGTTAACCGAGCATATCTACAAGCAAGATTTTGAGCGCGATTCAAACACGGTTGAGGTATTTATCGGCCGAATAAGAAAGAAAATATCTCCCAACATCATCAAAACAGTACGTGGTCTGGGGTATCAATTAAATGCGCAGTAGAGTCAGCTACATTGGAAAATTGAGCCTAAAAAGCCGTTTATTACTGGCGACTGTCATTTGGTTAACCGTGATGGTGTCCATTGCCGGCGTGGGCATTCCTGTGTTGGTGAATGACTACCTTGTTGATGCCACGAAAGAGCGCTTACAGCTTTCGATGACTGAAATATCGACGAACTTGCAGATCAATGACGATCAAACACTCACCCTCACTCAACCACTTTCCGATCCCAGATTCCAGCAGCAATTTAGTGGTTTGTATTGGTCAATCAACGCAGAAAATCAACAGCTGCGCTCAACTTCTCTCGCGGGAAAAGATTTCATTGATCACCAGAACGGGCCGCTCAAAGAAGTGCATGGGGCACGCAAAGAAAACCTGATTACCATTACCGACTCTTGGATACCGGAAGGCAGCGAAAAACCTGTCGAGGTCATGATTGGTATCGATGAAGATCCCACTGAGGATGTGCTTAAAAGCCTGACCAGTAAATTATGGGTGATCCTGTCGATGCTGTTCATTGGTGTGTTAGTGCTCATTGGTTTACAAGTCGCGTGGTCGTTACTGCCATTAAATGATATGCAACGAGAGCTGGTCGCCCTGAAAGAAGGAAAGCAGGACGCACTGAGTACTAATTACCCGCAAGAAGTGTCGCCGTTGGTGTCGGATTTGAACGCTCTGTTGTTCCATTATCATGAGCTACTTTCACGGGCACGTAACCATGCGGGTAATTTATCCCACGCGCTAAAAACGCCCTTGTCTGTGCTGAAAAATGACATTTTAGCCCTCGACGAAGACACCCAGAAAAGACTGCTGCCGTCAGTGGCGCAAATCCAAACCCAAATAGACTATCACTTGGGTCGCTCTCGGGTTGCAGGCTCAATGAATATTTTGGCCGTGAAATCAAACCCTTCAGAACGTGTCGAAGCCATCACCATGGCGTTTGATAAAGTGTATGCTTCGCGCCAGATTATCGTGGTTAACGAACTCGATGAAGCATTGGATGTGGCGGTCGACCCTGCGGATCTGGATGAAATGCTCGGAAACCTGCTTGAAAATGGCTACAAGTGGGCAAAATCGCTCGTTCGTGTGTACGCCGTCGATGCAGACAAAGAAACTGTTCAACTGTGTATTGAAGACGATGGCGACAGCATTCCCAAAGAAGAAATGGCAAATGTGCTCGAGCGCAGTGTGCGTTTGGATGAATCTGTTCCTGGTACTGGATTGGGGTTAAACATCGTGAAGGAAATCGCCCACAGTTACCGTGGCGAGCTCGACCTGTGTCACGGGCGCATGGGTGGGTTGAAAGTGGTGTTAACCGTGAAGCGAGCGCGCTAGTTTTCTCTCTTCGCCCTCTCTATCTTCACGCCCTCTATCTTCACGCCGATGCGCTATTCGGTTTGACGGGGTGACACTTAACGTTTTATCGCTTTGAGTGTCACTCCGTTAGCGCCGTAAAAATCAGTTGGCCTGATGCGTAAGCACGAGTTGATGGTCATTCACCACCAGCACACGTCCATCGCTGTAGTAATCATGGTCTTCATCAACAGTCAGCGCTGGCATGGCTTGGTAGTAATCCGTCGTGATGTCTGGTAACTCAGCATTAATCAAAGACGCGAGCTTATCTCGCTCAGCATCAATGTTCGGGTCAATGCTGTGTAACACGGTAATGATCCCCGAATACATGGTGAGCTTTAATCCATCGTCATAACTGATTGCGCCCACCCAAATCGGCTGATTCAACCTGTCATCAACTCCCGCTTTCCACCAACGAATATGCGCTCGCTTTAGCAAATCACCCGGCAGTTGGAATGCCATGTCTTGCGGGCGGCCATTCCAAAACAGGTCGGACACGGGCGGTGTTTGCCCTTTCAGCAAACCCACGTAGTCATTCCAATCAATGTCATTGCGAGAAAAGGTCTGATTCTCTATCCATCCTAACGATGCCATCATGGTTCTTGGTGTTTCGCCAACAAACAACACGTTGATACCCTGCGCATCAAATATTGGCGATTTTCCAGGATATGCTTTGTAGTTCAACGATAAAGGCGAGACACTGGATGTTGGCGTCGTATCGATAAAGTTATCGGCAAACCAGAAATAGTGACTGTAATTCACGGTTAGCATGGCAGCGAGGAAAAACACACTCACCTTAGGCAGCAGCTTTTTCCAACGATACACATACCCTACCCATGCCAAAACGAGTGTTGCCGCCACGGCGATCAGGCTGTATTTATGCTCGGCCAACATCGTCATGAGTGCGTCGATATACGGATACTGATCAACACCTGCTGCGAGTAAATAGCCCCAGAAGATAAACTGCCCCGCCCCAAGCAATAAGCCAATACTGGAGAAGATCGTGAATCGCCCCCATGAAATCTTTTGCGAGCCGGCCATAAAAGGGACAACCCAAGCAATTGGGCCGAGCAAGCGTGAGAAGGTCAATGCTGCCGTACCTTTGGTTGCCATCAGGCGACGGCAGTGTGCGAATGCGCGTCGGGTTTTAGGTTGCCACTTCATCAGTTTTTGTTGGGCAGGCTTACCAAACTTTCTACCCGCCAAATAGCTCAATTGGTCGCCAAGAAAGCCGCCAAGCAACACCATAAAAACACCGGATATGATGCCATCGTAAAGCTGGTACCCTGCGGCCAGCAGAAACGGCTCTGCTGGCACAAACAGGTTGGGCCCAATCAGCGCATCGAAAAATGCACCCAGAAACAGACCGAAAGACTCAAACATGATTGCCTCGAATTACCGTGTTTATGTTTGTTTCGCTAACAAATCCGTTCACGTTACTTTTGCTCGTGATAGTGACCGAACTTGTATTCCATTTCGTTGTTACGCATTTCCCCGAAGAAGAAACGACGCACATTAGCTTTCACGTACGTCATGCCTGTTGCCATCATGCCGTCTTGATCTAATCGGCGAGGGTCAAAGTCGAACGTGATGTTGATGAATCGAAAACGTGCATTTTTACTGGCGCGGCGCACATAATCACAGTCTTCACACAGGGTGATCCTTTCATTAAAGCCGTTCAGTTTTTCGTGGGCGGCACGTGTCGAAAAAATGCAGGCACCGACCGCGGTTGGGAAGAAGAACTGGGTGGCGAACATGCCACCATTGAAAGCCGCGTAACACAGTTTTTGCACCATTGGCAGATTGCTTGCGCCCATGTAAACGCCAGCAACGTCGAGGTCTTTGTCGTTTAGTTGATTAACAGCTTTTGTTAGGAAGTCCGCAGACAAGCGAACATCGGCATCCAAAAACAGTAAACGCTCATTGTTGGCCAGCGATGCACCGGTATTGCGACCAAGGCTTACGCCACGGGTTTCCATGCGATGAACAGTAAGAGATGGCAGGCTTTCTGCGTATGAACGGGCAACCTCGCGGGTTGCATCGTCGCTGTTCGAATCCACCAAGATGACTTCAAAATCGCGGTGCGTTTGTTGGCACAAATCGTCAAGTAAACGACCAATACGTTTTTCTTCGTTCAGAGTGATAATAACGACGCTAACTGATTCCATGTGTTGCTCCTTACCTTGCAATAGATGTTTTTGCTTAAGTTGGTAGGAAGCTTAACGGGGACACACTTAACCCAGCGTGAGGAGGTTATTCATATTCCGTTCAGGTTCGAATTCACATCCACTGCAACGAAAAACGCCATGCTTCAAGCATGGCGTTATCTTTCAATTGGGTGCTGATGTTATTGTTGTTGAAGCCTGATCGCGCCAATCAAAGCATCAACGCCAGCTTCGACTTTCGCTCGAGGACAGCCAAGGTTCAATCGAACGTACCCTTTCCCTGGCTCGCCATAAACGCCGCCGTCCATGATGGCTACATTGAAGTGCTCAATCAGGTCACTTTGTAGTTTTTGCATATCGAGATTCAACGCAGAAAGATCGATCCATGCCAAATACGTCGCATCAGGCACCTGATATTCAATGTTATCGAAAGCACTATTCAACGTATCGCGCACCAGTTCATGACTTTCTTTCACATATGCATTCAGCGCTGTTAGCCAAGTTTCACCGTGGTTATAAGCCGCCATCATCCCGATGACGCCCATAATTGATGGGGACGATAGTCCGTCGACTTCTTTCAACTTGAACAAATAATCATTGCGCGATTGTTCGCTAGAAATCATGGCATACGCGCCATTGAGCGCCGGAATATTGAAAGACTTAGACGCCGAAGTCACCAATGCCCAACGCTGTTTCATGCCAAAACCCAACCATGGCGTATGTGCTTTGAACGCAACATCCATGTGGATTTCATCCGAGATCAAGGCAACATCGTGTTCATCGCAAAGCGCTGCAATACGCTCAAGTTCTTCGCGGCTCCAAACTCGTCCCGTTGGGTTGTGAGGGCTGCATAACAAGAACACTGTGGTGTCAGGTTGCGCCAACTGCTGTTCCAGTAGCGACCAGTTAATCTCCCAACCGCTGGCGGTTTTTAGCAACGGATTGCGAATACAGCGACGACCTGCGCCTTCGACCAGTTTGTCGAAAGCATCATAGGCAGGTGTCTGAAACACAATACCATCGCCAGCATGGCTCCATTTCTCAATCAACTTGGCAATGATATAAATTACCGATGGGCCATAAACAAGGGTGTCTTTATCAATCTGAGTATCGAATCTGCGTTGATACCAGCTTGCAATCGCACCTTTGAAATCATCATGGTTCCAACGGCTATATCCCAGCACCGGATGCTCTAAACGTGCTTTTAATGCGTCAATCACGGCGTCGGGTGCCGCGAAGTCCATGTCCGAAATGGTGAAAGGCAGCAAACCTGCTTTACCAAACCTGTCCTGCACGTAATCCCATTGCGTGCAGTAAGTGCCCATGCGGTCAATTGAGGTATCGAAATTCTGTGTTGTCATTTTAGGGTCCACACAAACAAGAAAACCCTCGGTCTGACTTTGACCGTCAATCCGAGGGTTTTAGGGGGATACTGTTGAATTAGCTCGCTGTCATCAACGCTTGCATTTCATTCTTCACAAGGTGTACTTGCGTACCGATAACCACTTGGAGGCTGTGAGCATCTAGCTTCACCACACCCAGTGCACCGTAAGCTTTTAGCTTGTCCGCATCGACCAAGTCCATGTTATCAACGGTTAGGCGAAGGCGAGTAATACAGTTGTCTAGTGAGGTAATATTACCTTTACCACCCAGGGCTTTCAGAATCGCTGCACCTTTACCAGATTCGTTGATAAATGCCGCTTCTAGCTCACCATCCACTTCTGCGGTATCGACTTCACGACCTGGCGTTTTCAGGTTGAACTTTAGAATCGCAAACTTGAATACAGTGTAGTAAACCGCGAACCATGCCGCCGCGACCAATGGCACCAAGTACCATTTGGTTGCTGTGCCTTGAAGTACGCCAAACACCAAGAAGTCGATGATGTTGCCGTCGGTGTTACCGATGGTCACGTCAAGCAGACCCATAACCATGAAGCCAAGACCCGTCAGGATTGCGTGAACCACATACAGCACAGGGGCAACGAACAGGAACAGGAATTCCAACGGCTCGGTAATACCACCCACCACACATGCCACAACACCAGAAATCAGCAGCGCTTTAATTTTTGAACGGTTTTCTGGTTTTGCACAGTGGTACATCGCCAATGCCGCGCCAGGTAGACCACCTAGGAATGCTGGCATCTTGCCTTGAGAGAGGAATGCAGTCACTTCTGGGGTGAAACCGTTGGTTTCCGCACAGGCTAACTCAGAGTAGAAAATGTTTAGTGCGCCAGAGACTGTCTCTCCACATACTGCCATGGTGCCACCCGCTTCGGTGAAGCGAACCAGAGCCACTAGGATGTGGTGCAAACCAATAGGAAGTAGTAAACGCTCACCGGTACCGAACAGCATTGGGCCAAACGCGCCAGCACTTGCAATCAGGTTACCGATACCGTTGATGCCCGCAGCAAAGTAAGGCCATACGAACGGGACCAGCACACCCACAACACCCAAGGTGATCGCAGAGATAATAGGAACAAAACGCGCGCCACCAAAGAACGCCAACGCATCTGGCATCTTGAAGGTGTAAAAACGCTGGTGAAGTCTCGCAACGATAATACCCACCAACACAGCACCTAAAATACCCGTGTCGATCGACTCAATGCCAATAATGCTCTTCACACCATAGGCTTTACTCGCCACGGGGTCGCCAAGCACGTTTGCTACCGTCAAGAAGAAGTTAATCGCAAGGTTAAACGCGGCATAACCCACGAAACCTGCAAAGGCGGCAACGCCTTTCTCTTCTCGCGCCATGCCAAGAGGAATCGCGATGGCGAACATAACCGGTAAATAGATGAATGCTACCAAGCCGATCTTGGTCATCCACATGAACAGGTATTGAAGCAGTATGTTATCTAAAAAGGGGATCGCTTCACGGATAGCAGCGCTCGAAAAAGAGCTACCGATACCCAATAAAATGCCTGAGAACGCAAGAAGTGCCACTGGCAACATAAACGTTTTGCCTAGGCTTTGTAGAAACTCCCACATGGTGGTTTTTGTCGCTTTGTTCGTCATAACAACTCTCCGAAACATGAGAACATGACAGATGTGGCGGGTCATCGGACCAGCACACTGAATAAGTGATTTCGGGGCCATCATAGGGGATTTAAATTTTGGTAAAACGTTTTATCAAAACAAATGTGATCTCTGCATACTCCCTTAATCCACAAATTTGATCCGGTTTAAAAAACGAGAAAATAACAGTATCCTTTCCAGGTAAAACGTTTTATCAATGCACTCTGCCCTAAGACCATGCACAAGGAATATATGTGAAAAAAGTAACCATCACGGACGTGGCTCAACATGCTGGCGTTTCTGTTACCACGGTGTCGATGGTGCTCGGAAACAAAGGGCGGATTTCTCCTGATACGATTGAAAAGGTCAACCATGCGGTGTCAGAGCTTGGCTACGTACGCAATCGCGCCGCGGCGAATCTTCGTTCAAACAGCAGTGAAATCATTGGTTTGATACTCAAAGACATCAGCGACCCATACTATGCGCAAGTGGCGGCAGGGCTTTGTGAAGAAACGGAAAAGCAAGGCTATATGGTGTTTCTCACGCAAAGTAGTGATGAGAGTCAGTTCGAACAATGCGTGCTGACCATGGCACGACAAGGTGTGGGTGGCATTGCCTTTTGCCCGGCTAATGAAAACCAGCAAGTGAATGTGGAAGCGTTACACGCACACAACTTGCCTGTGGTCTGTATTTCTCGCGCTTCCGTTAACCAACACATTGACTATGTTGGGCCAGACAATGCGAGTGCTGCCAAAATGGCGACGGAGTATTTGATCAATCAAGGACATCGACGCATTGGTTATGTGGGCGGGAAAAGCAGCTCTCTTTGTCGTGCTGAACGTGTTGGGGGGTATTGCAGCACCTTAATGCAGTTTGGATTGCCTTTTAAACCCGAATGGGTGGTTGAATGCGATGCGGGTCAAGCACCAGCGGCCTCAGCGGTAGAAACCCTCTTGGCGAATCATCCACAAGTCACCGCCATACTTTGCCATTACTCTTCAACGGCAGTGGGCGCAGTTCAAGGTGTGCACCGCTTAGGGCGAACCGTAGGCTCAGACAATATCTTCAACAAACAGATTGCGATTGTCGGCTTTGATGCCGTTCAAGATGCCGAGTTAACAGAGCCGCCCATTACGTTTGTTAATTCCGACGCCAAAGAGATTGGTCGTCAGGCCGCACGACGTCTTATCGAACAGTTTGAAACCAGTGACCCCATCGCTCGCAAAGTCATTGTTGCCCCGACCATGATCAATGCCAACCTAGACTAATGCGTAAACTCGGGCGTTCGCGCCCTTCTGTCGTTTTCTCTGCTCAACAAAAGCTGCTACATTAGCGCCCATCACTAATCAGATTCAGTACCATCATTTTGGAATTATTCAATATTTCGTGCCTAGACAAACCACTTCGCTTAGAAGGGTCTCTCGCAGGATGGCAAGCACTTTACTGGGATAACCAACTGGTCTCTCAATTGGCCGCAAGTGCGGACAGTGAAGAAGAAAAAACACACTCATTTCAACTCGCCAGAGGCGAACTGATCTTAACGGTCAACGTCGCTTCCACCGTGACGTGGCAACCTTTTACCATTGATTATCGCGTGACCGTGAACGATGAGGTGGTGGAATCAGGCTCGCGTGATGAGAAAGATATCGAACGTCAAACGCCAGTTGTTGAACCACAAGCCAAAACCAAATTTAGCCTGATTGGTTTAGCGTCTCTTGGCATGAAGCTGTTCAAAAGCGCCAAGGTCATCAAAGTGGTGCTTGCAGGTGCAAGCGTGGCAGCCTATTCATGGCTCTTTTCATGGCAATTTGCCGCCGCATTGATTGCGTGTTTAGTGGTGCATGAATACGGTCATATTCGAGCCATGAAATACTTCGGTATGAAAACCAAAGGTATTTACCTGATCCCATTCATGGGCGGTCTCGCGCTCTCTGACGAGAAAATCAATACGCGCTGGCAAGACGTAGTGATTTCCATCATGGGTCCCACCTTTGGCTTATTTATGTCACTCGCGGCGATGGTGGCTTATTGGGTGACAGGAAATGTCTTTTTTGCAGGCCTCGCAACCTTTAACGCTCTGTTAAACCTGTTTAACCTTCTGCCTATCTTGCCGCTTGATGGTGGGCACATACTGAAAAGCATCAGTTTTTCGATGAACAGTATCGCGGGCTTGATTGCGTGTGTGGCGGGTGCAGCAGTCGGTGTGTTTGTCAGTTACACCTTCGGACTTGCCCTACTCGGATTCTTGTTGTTGATTGGTAGTGCAGAAATTGTGTTTGAGTGGAAGTATCGTCACCATTCTCACCTGCTACCGCTCACCCGATATGGGCAACTGTTCAGCACCGCATGGTATTTGGTCACTGTGGCCTCACTGATTGGCGTGATCATGTACTTCGCCACCAAAGGGGATGAAATGCTGGCACTGCCTCTGATGATTTTGCAGAGCTAATCGTTTTTACCCACAGCTAACACATCAATCTACGCGAGCTAAAGCTCGCGTTTTTTCCATGTGATTGAAACGAAATGTACACCGATAATATATATTGTGATTTATATCGCATTTAGTTTTTTTGTGATGTAGCATGCGCCACCTTTTCTCTTTGCGGTGGTTTGGCTTGATTACTTCATCATCCAATGCGCTGTATACAGATCTATCGGGTTACTACGATCTGATGTGCGCAGACATTAACTATGAATCACAGAGTCACTGTATTCGTAGACTTCATCAGCTATTTGGTAACCAAGGAAAGCGCCATCTAGATCTGGCGTGTGGCACTGGCCCACACATTCGTCATTTCATTGATACTGGCTTTATGAGTAATGGTCTGGATTTAAATCAGCCTATGCTCGATCAGGCAAAATTGCGCTGCCCAGAAGCTGAGTTTTCTCTGCAAAACATGTGTAACTTTGTCGTTGACCAACCCTACGACTTAATCACCTGTTTTCTGTACTCCATTCACTACAGTGGAAGCATTGAAAACCTAACTGCATGTATTCGTAGCGCGCATGCTGCGTTGAAAGAAGGCGGGGTTTTCTGTTTTAACACGGTAGAGAAAGGATTGATCAACAATAACTCCTTTGTTCGCCACAGTGTTGAGCAAGACGGCAGCCATTTTGTATTTCAATCAGGTTGGTTTTACGAGGGCGAAGGTGACAAACAGGCACTGAAACTCAGCATCGAAAAAACCACCAACAAAGTAACCGAAGAATGGCATGACAACCACCCTATGGTTGCCATCACATTTGATGAGCTAAAAGGCCTGCTTGAACCTTACTTTGAAGTGACTGTGTTCGAGCACGACTATGAAAAACTTGAGCTGTGGAATACACAATCAGGAAACGCGATCTTCGTTTGCGTAAAACGCTAACGAACAAAAGGCCGGCGAATTCGCCGGCCTAGCCGTTTAGATTGATTTACCATTAATCGTGGCGGACAAAAGTTCTTC
>NZ_JAJUBC010000110.1 GCF_028683095.1 Enterovibrio gelatinilyticus
TGTAAGCAGCGACTTTGAGCGCCAAACCACTGCGATTTTCTCAACAAAAAAGCGGTTTGGTGATGTATCGCCGCTCACCATCAAAGTTGTGCAAACAAGCCTTTGGTAGCTAGAGTAAATCAAACATTCTTCGGGCTGTTTGCAAAGGTAAAAGGCGAGGTTCGGCTATTCAAACAGATTGGGTGGCAGCTTTATAACAAAGGTTTTCAAGGCGGACGCAAAACATTCCCGCAAATTTTGTTATATCAACTTATGGCGTTTATGGTGGCTTTCTTGCGTGAAGCTAATGTTTTTCGCCCCTTAAAACGACGTTATACGCTGTAATTTTACTTACATGTAAGCAGCGGCTTTGAGCGCCAAACCACAGTGGTTTTCTCAACAAAAAAGCGGTTTGGTTTTGGATCGCCGCTCACCATTAAAAGTGTTGCAAACAAGCCATCAATGGCCCCGAAAGACCAAGCATCCCAAGGGCTGCTTGCAAAGGCAAAAGGTGAGGTGCGGCTAGTCAAACAGATTGGGTGGCAGCTTTATAACAAAGGTTTTCAAGGCGGACGCAAAACATATCCGCAAATTTTTTTATATCAACTTATGGCGTTTACGGTGGCATTTTTGCATGAAGCTAATGTTTTTCGCCG
>NZ_JAJUBC010000111.1 GCF_028683095.1 Enterovibrio gelatinilyticus
GGGCAATGACACACTGAAAGGCGGTGCAGGCAACGACGAAATTTATGGTCAGGATGGACATGACCATCTGACCGGACAAGATGGTAACGACCTCATCAAAGGCGGTACCGGTAATGACACCATCGGAGGTGATGGTGGTAACGACGTCATTTACGGCGAAGATGGCGGCGACCGCATTTGGGCCGGCACGGGTGATGATGCCGTAGACGGCGGAAGCGGAAACGACAGCATCTACGGGCAAGACGGTAACGATACCCTCTCCGGCGGCACGGGTGATGATGGCCTTGATGGGGGCACAGGAAACGACCGCCTGTATGGTAACGACGGTCATGACGGTCTTAGCGGCGGCGAAGGCAACGATTACGTCAACGGCGGTGCCCATAATGACCTTCTTTACGGCAACAATGGTGATGACCATCTCGATGGTGAAAGCGGCAACGACACACTTATTGGCGGCCACGGCAATGACCTCCTCCAAGGTCGAGACGACAATGACAAACTCTACGGTGAATGGGGCAACGACCGCCTAGAAGGTGGCAACGGCAACGATGCCCTCTATGGACAAGATGGTCATGATGTGCTGCTTGGCGGTCATGGTAACGACCATCTGGA
>NZ_JAJUBC010000112.1 GCF_028683095.1 Enterovibrio gelatinilyticus
TGTCGTTGTTGGACACAAAACCTCCGAAGATGGCGATGTCACCCCCGTGACGCGAGAAGTGGTGATTGCCGCCAACACTAAGTCGACGGATTTCACCGTGGCGACCTTGGATGACAGCATCCTCGAAACCACTGACGATGACGTGTTCGAAGTGTCGGTCACTGGCACAGCGGGCGGTGGCTTTGAAGTGCTGCCGGATAACCCATCGGCGGTCGAAACGACGATCAATGAAGACACCACATCAACGGATAAACCGACTCTGACACTCACAGGTGACAGTGAAGTGGTTGAAGGCGCGGAAGCGTCTTACACGCTCAGTATCTCTGAAGCACCCACAACAGCTTTAACCGTCACTGTCGTTGTTGGACATAAAACCTCAGAAGATGGCGACGTCACCCCCGTGACCCGTGAAGTGGTGATCGCCGCCAACACTAAGTCGACGGATTTCACCGTGGCGACCTTGGATGACAGCATCCTCGAAACCACTGACGATGACGTGTTCGAAGTGTCGGTCACTGGAACAGCGGGCGGTGGCTTTGAAGTGCTGCCGGATAACCCGTCG
>NZ_JAJUBC010000113.1 GCF_028683095.1 Enterovibrio gelatinilyticus
TTCTCCTGTCCGCTGCCGGACTGGCAGGGTTGGGAGAAACGTAGACGGGATGTTCTATTCTGCCGCATAGCGGCTTCGTTCAACAAGCGAATGAACGAGGGACGTTTACTCGTGGCTCATTTTTCATAGGAACGCTGTGATTCAGGTGTTTCAATTAGTTTTGGCTAGTAAACACCCGTTATGCTGACGTTAGCAATCGTCAGAGTTATAAATTACATAGCTTAGTATTGTTCATCTAAATGCTATAAAGACGGTATGCATTGGCTGATTTCCATGTGCTATCAATGGCTCTACATATTTAATCAGTGTGGAGCGTGTTGTGAAAATAGTTGTGGTTTTGATAGTCGGTTTGTTTACATTGTCAGGTTGCTCTAAAGACGAAGTACGAGATGTAAGCTGGTACGAGGAAAACGTGGACGTTATGAATGCAAAGGTTGATGAGTGTGGTAATGATAGTGAAATGTCTAGCTCGGTAAATTGCAAAAATGCAATTAAAGCAAAGCAAAAAGTACTGCTTAAAAAATGGAAAAATGGCTGATTTCTAATTGCTAACA
>NZ_JAJUBC010000114.1 GCF_028683095.1 Enterovibrio gelatinilyticus
ATCGTTGGTCACGCCATCGTTATCAGCATCGGCTGACAAGCCAGCGCCTGAAAGTGGTGAGAATTGAAGCTCACCCAAACGCATTGCGCCGCTATAGAAACTGGAATCGATATAGAAGTCGGGCGTATCACCACTATAAGTGACTTCACGAACTACCTCATCGTTACGGCGATAGGTGATCGAGCCTTCTGCTACGTCAATCGACAAGGTATCACCAACCGCAATTGAGCCAAACGTACCTTTTGAACTGCCACTTTCGTAGATATATAAGGTGGTGTTGACCAGGTAGAAGGCGTAATCAATGTCGGTATAACTGGCGGAACTCTCAACGTTACCCAAGCCAATCATGTTGTAGGTGCCGAGCGCTTCGATCTTGAAGCTGAAGCGATAGTTATCGCTAAAACCGTATGTTGATGCGCGTGCTGAATTGGCTTGATACGTCCAAGAGCCGCCGTTGGCATTGAGCACGCCATTGGTGAAACTGGAATTACCGGTTTGTACTGGCCAATCAACAATGTCAGCGCTGGTGCGAAGTTCTAGCTCGTC
>NZ_JAJUBC010000115.1 GCF_028683095.1 Enterovibrio gelatinilyticus
AAGCCAATAATCTTTGCCATCGGGTGTCGGAATGGCAATCCCAAATGTATAGGTGGTCATGACGTTGGTGCCCGTCGTGCCTCTTGTTAAAGCAACCCAAGAAACCACTTGCTCCCAAGGTGCGATCACTGGGGTATTGCTACCATCTGGGTAATAGCATATTTCTCGTCGTTGGCGATGGAAGCGAATGGGGCGTTGGCGAGCATAATCGAACGACGTTTTGATGATGACGAACCATACGACTCCGCCACATATTGCATAGAATATATAGAGGACGACTTCTATTTCACCTAAGCCTCTCAATAGTTCGCCGAAATACGACCCACCAGTAACATTGCTGTTTGAATATGCAACAGAGACAAGCACTGTGATCACAAGTAAGGTGACGGCATTAATGCATATGTGCCCAAATTGAACCTGAAATGCTTTCCCTTGGCAGCGAGCACCAATGTCCATATAAGCATCATTGATGTCGAGTATTTCTGAAGAGGGCACTGTGTCATCGTCTTTCAAGTAATACGCAGGCATGGGCTTCGGTGAAAAA
>NZ_JAJUBC010000116.1 GCF_028683095.1 Enterovibrio gelatinilyticus
CACCAGCTTCGAAATGTTTCATTATTACTGCTTTTTGCGCTAGTAACTCTTCACTGGGTTTTTCCCATTTTTCTTTTGGGAGTGGTTTTGACCATTCATTGATATTTTCTGGCAATGGCTTTTTATTCAATTTATCAGTCCACTCTGAAACCATGTAGGGGATCTTCCAGCATGCGAGAATATGATAAAAATAATATGAAAATAAGGTGAAATACGAGTCTGCCGGATCGGTGAATTTGAACGATACCCACTTTCTCGGACCTTTTAGGAATTTAGACCAGATACGTTTGCGCTCGGCATCAAACATGGCGCGGTCTTCTTTGACAAATGGTCGCGATCTTGGCCATTTTTTCTTTGGCTCATCCATATATGTACGCATGGTTTCCCATTTTCTTTGCGCCTCACCCACTGAATACACGGGTTGGCGTAACAGCCAATAATCTTTGCCATCGGGTGTCGGAATGGCCATGCCGAATGTATAGGTTGTCATGACGTTGGTGCCTGTTGTGCCTCTTGTTAAGGCAACCCAAGAAACAACTTGT
>NZ_JAJUBC010000117.1 GCF_028683095.1 Enterovibrio gelatinilyticus
GTAGACGTGTTTGCGGGAGTGGAAGCAGGCGGCATCGGCTCAACCGAAGTGTCGTGGCTTCCTCCTGTCGTACAAGTTAACGGTAAAAAACATAATTCTGAATTCATTGAACTAGGCAGTATTTCAGGACAAATTGCCGTTAACTACGGTATTGGTTTTTCCGGCGAGTTAAGAATTGGTTTTCACAATGGGCAATTTTTTCTGATCACTGCTGCAAGGCTCGTTTGCGGCCCTGGCGTAAGTGGCAAAGTCGCAATTAAAGTGAACCCTGTGAATGCAGACAGAGTTGTTGATTGTCTGCTCGGAATATTAAAAGAGAGCGGATTTAAATATGTCGAAGCGCTGGGTGATATTGATGTAGATGGCAACAATAAAGATTTCGAAGAACTCAATCAAGTTCTCACCGTTGCCATAGCACTCGGTTTAACTTTCGCAGAGGTCTTGCTACTGCCAACCAAAACTTACAATGATTATCTTCAGAGTATACTTGAAGAAGATTATGCCCCCATGATAGCGAAGCACATCGTAGAAA
>NZ_JAJUBC010000118.1 GCF_028683095.1 Enterovibrio gelatinilyticus
TGGTGCGTGTGTTTCTCGGTTCGTTCTCCTCTGAGCCAGTGACGGCCATTCTCCTTATTCTGTTTGCCTTTCGGCTATCTCGGTCGCGAGACTCCGACGCAGACCATCAGGTGTTCACCACAGTGTGGGCAACGTCTTGTTACTGGCTTATTTAACGGCGGTGGCACAGGCAACATCAGACGTGCCATTTGAAGCAGCATGAGCTGAATGCTGTATCGTTTTCGCTTTGCACTGCCATGCAACAAGCCATAGTCCCGCACCCGTTGTAGCCCTTTGGGTAACACATGCTGAAGTATCAACATTAGGAACTGTCGGGCAGGCAAAGAGCGTGTCGCCGATTGCAGGGTCTGGCTGTCGGTGTAACGGAAGGTCACCTGATGGTCACTGATATCGATAATATCTTTATCGGGTAATACCCCGCGATACAAGTAGCGAGAGAGGTATTTCAGCGCAGATAAACCACGACCGACCGCCCGGCAATCGACGACCCACGTCTGGG
>NZ_JAJUBC010000119.1 GCF_028683095.1 Enterovibrio gelatinilyticus
TTCCGCCAAGTAATGAATAAACAATATACATGCCAAATTTTATTTCATCTAAGCCTCTTAATAGTTCTTCGAAATAGGAACCACCAGTAACATTACTGTTTGAATAAGCAACAGAGACTAGCACCGTGATTGCAAGTAAGCTGACTGCATTAATGCATATATGCCCTAGTTGGACTTGAAACGCTTTGCCTTGGCAACGTGCGCCAACATCCATATAGGTATCATTGATGTCGAGTATTTCTGAAGACGGCACAACATCATCGTCTTTCATAAAATAAGCTGGCATGGGCTTTGGTGAGAAGAAGACGGCTTCCCCTGATAGAAATTTTCGGCGCTCTCCAGCTTTAGGTTCTTGCTGCTTTAAGTCGAGTTCTTGGTTTGTCTTTTTTTTCCAGAACATGTCAATCCGTCGCCATGATAATGTGTTGGGTGTTTATCTCCCTTGGGTAAATAGGCAACCCAAGTATTAGAGGCTCATTGGGCTGACC
>NZ_JAJUBC010000012.1 GCF_028683095.1 Enterovibrio gelatinilyticus
CTGCCCAAGGGCTCTGCAACACTAAAAAACTATATATGCCTACCAGGAGACTTGAACCCTGAGAGCTTATTGGCAGAATTCCTTGACGCACTGCCCGACGCGCACCCATTTTGGAGGCAGAAAAATGCTCACTATTCACATCAAGTTTGCTTTAAAAACTACGATGTAGAAGATATCAAAGCAAATAGAGTTACTGCAAAAAAATGGTATCTAGAACAAGTAAAATTAGGGGGCTGGGGGAGAGGGGCTAACAACGTATATAAACACTACTTAGAGACTATACCTGAACATAAAAAGATCTTCGTAGAACAATTCAAAAATGTGTATGAATCCGCTCTGAAATAATTAAAAGCCTCGTTAATCGGGGCTTTTATTAAAATATCTCCTTTCCTAACCGCTGTAGTTTTTTAATTTCATTAAATTTAACATCAGGTTTAAATAATACTTTTTTTGTTTTTTTACTATGTATTATTATTTCAGAACCTTTCCTTTTTGTTTGTGCCGTATATGTTAACCCAAAGACTTGAGGCTCAAATTCGGCATAAATCCCACATATTTCAGGCGCATCGTCATATGTTACAATCCATGGGTGCTGGATGTTTTTCACACTTCTGAATAAACAGTAGTGGTCATCATGCTCAAAAAAGTTTTGATATAGACCTTTACCTTTAACATAGTAAGGAGGATCAATATTGACTAAGCATGGACCATCAATTGAAGGAAGATATTCATCTATAAACTGCGTAGCATCAAGATTAGTTAGAATTATATTACGTCTACGTACTGAAATAGCTTTAATTTGATCAATCAATCTCTCTTTGTTAAATCGGCAATCTAACAAGTAGTTACCATTTTGCTCTAAACCACCAATTACACCAGCTTTGATAATTCCAGAACGATTGGTTCTATTTAAGAAAAACGTTGCAAACCCTAGCTGAAGAGAGTTTGTCCTGTCATTGGTATAGATTGCTTTCTGCCTGTGCCATTCTTCAATGGTTACTTCTGTATCTTCTATAAGCTGACATAGTTCGTCTGTACGGTTTATCACACTGTACCAAAAAGCATGAATAGCAGGGTCTAGATCGTTAATCCAAACGCTCTCAACATGCCCTTCTAATAGCAAATACCATGCAATTGCACATCCACCAGCAAATGGTTCCACATACGTTCCTCCTTCAAGCTCGTTGAGCTTCAAAGTTTCGACGACGTAAGCAGTAAGTTTTGACTTACCACCCGGATACCTTAGCGGTGAATGAAACATTATCTTTCCTTCAGTTCAATTAGGACTTTGAGCAGGGGCGCAAGCATATCCCAAAAGCCGTTTACAAATCTATAATCAATTTTGTGGGTTTCATGCCCATGCATATAACTATTTAGCGTGTCTAAGCTATGTTCATTTTTCGGCTGAAGAAGCTTACTAATAACCTTGTTAGCTTGTGTTTCACCCACATGGTTATCGCACAGAAACTTTAAGCGTTGCTGCAATATAGTATGATTGTAGTCTTTCTTGTACTGTGTGGCCACACTCTTCTCTAGCCCATTTCGACGAATAAAGTCGTCTACTGAAAGATCTAGGAACACTCGTAAAGTAATCGATGCTGAAAGCGTATAAAGGTGAACAGGCACTTTTTTCAGCTCATTAAATAGACTGTTAAGTTTTGCACTATGTACATTTATAGTTGTCTGTGGTGTGACCATGCGACGCCTATCGTTCTTATGCTTTACCGGTGGATAGTTCACGACCAAAGACAATTTACTATCACCATTGTTATCACTATGCTCTGGTACCTCTTTACTAAGGTATTGACCTGTAACATCATTGTCTTTCCCTTGAGGTGGTTGCTCAGGGGGAATAGATGTATTTAGCACTGTTTCTTCTTGTGTTTTAGGAAAGGTGACCTCAGGTAGTACCTTGAAAATTTCTTCGTTCTTTTCAGGAATCGAACGGGTGTTCACAACAAAGCTCAAATCGTTCGGCTCAACGTTGAACATCAACTTTAAAAACTTACCATATGCATGTAAGAAACTTTCCTCGTTCGAGGTGATCTTAACCTTCATACCATCAAACTGAACTCCCCAGCGCTCACGAACTGACTCACTCGCAAACCACCGTTCAAGGATAGTCATTGATATTCTATTACTATATATCAATTCCTTTTCTTCGATGCTCATGAGGTCTGTGACTTGTTTTCGCGTAGCAAGGTCACGTAGCTGAACATATCGTAACGCTAGAATGATTTCCGAACGAGTGAAGCCTGTGATAGATATAATTTTTTCTATATTTTGATTGTATTCATCATATAAACCCACGATAAAGCGTTGTTGTTGTAAACGCTGCCAAGGTTTTTGAATTGAGCTTGTTGAATGTCGTTGTAATACATACCAGCGTGTAGCTTCAAGGTTTGGTGCTACACATACTTGTACCTTTTCGATTTCTTTTCGAACGATTAAATGTGACTGTTGCAATATAAACTTACGTATCGATTTAGGTGCCTTGTCGGGGCTTCTAAGTAATTTGAGCGCCAAAATTCGACGATTCCCCTCTGCTACCACATAACGATTATTTTCATCTTTCCAAACAACAATAGGTTCAAAATCCATAAAGCCAAGCTTGACAATTGACTTTATTAACTCAAAAAATCCCGTTTTATCAGAAGGTTCACTGCAAATCTCTTCCGCAAAATCAGCAAGTTTGATTCTTGATTGACTTTCTGCCGTATCAAAACGAGGGTTCTCTTGCCATAATTTGAGATAATCAACAGAACGTGGTGTTCGCTTCTCCCACCACTTATTTGTGTTGCCGGCCATGTCTCATAAACCTTCTATTGCATATATAATGTGATGATATACATATAAAGGCGTATGTTAAGCACATTTTTTATCATTTTGGATGTTTAATCTCATACAGAACAAAGAATCACTGCTGTGTAGTATTATTTACTGTTTGTAAGAACAATGGTATTGGTCATTTATATGTTCATTTGAAACTCAAGGAGCGGTTCAGGGTGACCTTGGAGTCTCAATTGCATTTAACTCGCATAAAAAATCAAGTTCTTTTACTTCGAATTATTCTCAATCTGGCTAAGAATCTTGGTTCCATAGAGCTCTTAATGTGGCGGTCAACTCATTCGAGACAGTAAATTAGGCCGATTTCCTTCTGTTCTGAATGAATTGTCCACTACAATAGCAAGCCAACTCTATGCTACAGATGACAGCCGCCTTAGGCTTAGAAGAGCTATGTCACTGATACGGATATCGAGCTTAGCGCTCATCCCGCAGCTATTGTGCTTAGAAGCATCTCAGCGTTCTGCACTTGTCATCAACAAAGGGCGTATCTCTAAGTCAGGTTATGGTTTTTCTTAACTCTCTGAACCGTTGATATTGAAATGTCAGCTAAAACAGAGGTTTTGCGTATAGAGTGACCAGCCGATAGGAGCGTGAGTATTTGCTCGTGCTTGCCCTTCATCTTGCCTGAGTTGGGTCTGCGCCCTTGAAATGCCTCTCCCCAGTTACCGGACTCACGTAATGCTCTTCTGCCAGCCTCCGCTGACGCTAGACGGGTTTCACGTTCTGCTGCTGCCATAGCAGTAATCATCGTAATTTGTATATTAGTGATCATGTCAGTCATGGTGTCACCAGTGTAAGCAAACGTGCGTGATTGGTTTAAGGTCTTGATGATTACGCCTCGAATAAGCAATTCGCGTATTACTCGTTCAGCATCTTCATAGTCACGACCGATTCTATCTACCCACCAGACGATGAGGACATCACCCTTGCGAAGCCCAAGGATGGGGTCAATTAGCCTTGATAATACGACTCTTTCGGCGGCGGGAACCGTTCCACTTGTACCATGTTCTTCTGGCATGATTTGAGCGTTGGGGAACTGTTTCCGGATGTCGACTTCTTGCGAAACGATCTGTTGGTCTTTCGTGGATACTCGTAGGTAGGCGATTTCTGTCATTGCTGTATTCTTTTAGTTTGTGTAGCCAACGTAAGATATTCAAAATCAGATTGCCAATTAAAAGAATACACGTATGACCACATATTTGATGCTGGTGGATGTTGTCATTAGGTACTAACTAAAAGCACACACATCGTCTTGTAGCCAATGACACCGTTCATGCAGCTTTGGGTAGTGAAGCACATAGCGGAAGATAGTGGTTATTCAAAACGTTTATATCTCTATGACCCGTGATTTTAGATATTTCAATAGCACTTAATCCTGCCTCAAACATACGGCATGCCGCTTCAGTCCGGAGATCGTGGAAGCGCAAGTCAACGATACCGAGGTCTTTAGTTAGCTTGCGCCACTTATAACCGATAGCTTTGGAGCTATATGGGAACAGTAAGTTATCCTCTCTTTCTGGCTGATTAAGTAATAAATCTAATAACTTATCTGACACGTCCAAGATATCAGTATGCCGTTTGTTTTTTTTGGGGTGCTTTCGATCGCGTACCGTAATTGTGCGTGTTTTTTTGCAAATGTCGTCTCTGTGTAGCTTTAATATTTCACCAAGCCTTAATCCAATATCGACTGCTATTTCCATAATGTCTTGAAGAGGAATGCGTTGCTTTGAATTAGTATTTATTGCTTTCAAAGCACCGGAAATTTGCTCAAGTTCGCCTGATTTAAGGCGCCGACTACGTTCAGCGCTTCTGGCGATGTACCCATGCCTTTGGAGAGATGAACGTGCACTGTCAAAAGCAGTGCGATCAGTCGGGATACCATAAAATGTGTTGGCATCCTTAAGGGCTGTACACAAGTTCGAAATATCATGGGACACTGTTTGAGCTTTCACTGTTTCGCGCCTGAGTTTGCAATGTTCAAATAGATCTTGTGCAGTCAAAGAGTCAGCAGGAAGTTTGGCTATGGGATACGTGAGCAGCATTCTTAGGTTCGCCTCCTTCGATCGCCCTAAGTGATTCGAAGTTGGCTCATTGTTTAATACCATCTCGATGACATCACCGATTAAAATAGACTTAGTCATCTTGATTTCACGTAGCCCCTCAACACCCTTTCTTTCCGCAGTTTGTTTAGCCTTCGTTGCCCATTTGTCAGCTTCTTGGTAGGTATCAAACGTCTTACAGCACTGCTCTAGTGTTTTTCCACCTGAGGTCACCCTTACCCGAGCTTTATATCTCGTGCCTCGTTGGGTGTTTACTTGCTCAATAGCTTTTGTCGCCAAATGATCCAAGCCTCAGGAAAATGCGGGGATTTCGTTTGAGATGGATAATATGGGTTCAGGAAAAAGCTCGCAATCGGGTACATCTAGCATGTAAATTGCGGGCTTTTTCCTGAAAAATACGCATATTCGAAAAGGGTTAAAGCCTGTTAAAAACGGTCTTGACGATGAATAACACCTGAGTGTAAATCGCACTACAAATTTCAATAATTAAGAT
Source organism: Enterovibrio gelatinilyticus (assembly GCF_028683095.1). Lineage (GTDB taxonomy): Bacteria > Pseudomonadota > Gammaproteobacteria > Enterobacterales > Vibrionaceae > Enterovibrio > Enterovibrio gelatinilyticus. Next base: position 5,401 of record NZ_JAJUBC010000012.1, read on the forward strand.
CAAGTTATAAAATTCAACTCATCCCACTTCTCGAGTCATATCTCAAAAAATAATAAAAATTAGCGTTTTTTCATCGCCCGAGGGCTGTGAAGATTACTTACGCCCAATCGAAGATAAACATTGTTCAACACATTGATGTCTTTATGACCTGTGATTTTAGAAACTTCCACTATGTTGAGTCCACGCTCGAACAATTGACACGCTCCCTCTGCGCGAAGGTCATGATAGCGAAGGTCTTCAATGCCTTCTTCTATACAGACCCGCTGCCAAGCGGCACCAATTGATTCCTTTTTATAGGGGAAGATGCAATTCTCATTTCTAGGCTGGCGCTCAACAATGGCCTGAGCTTCTGGAAACAAAGGAATAGTGCAGTTGTTGCCGCGTTTGTTTCTTGGATCTTTGCGATCTCGGATAGTCAAAGTCGAAGCTGAAAGATCAACGTCTCTCCAAGTGATACGTGTGATTTCACCTAGACGCATACAGGTCAAAATCGACAAATGGAAAATATCGACGAGAGGAATATGGGCACAGCGATGTGATTGCCTCTTTGCTAGGCCACGCTCCATAATCTCTAGTTCGTCTTTTGTTGGACGTCGTTCTCTGCGTTGACTGCGGCCGATTAGTCCGTATCTGACCAGTGACGGAATAGCTTCATCATGTGCCTTTGTGTTGGCTTCATAACCAAACATAGGACCAGCCACATCAATCACGCTTTTTAGGTAAGTGATATCGTGGTAAATGGTCTGAGGCAGAGGGCTACTATTCTCTCCTTTGCGGACTCGACAATGATTGACGAGGTCGTTTGCAGTAAGTAAATCAGCACGCACAAGAGCAATGTCGTATGCTCTCAGACGGCTGAGCACGGCATGTTTTGAACGACCTAAATCAGCAGAAGTAATGGGATCGTTGAGATACTCAGTAATTAGGTCACCAATTAGTATGGTCTTAGGTGCTGTTTTTTCTTGAGGGACTCCCTCGCTATCTAGCTGTTTGACCAACTGCTTTGCCCACGACTTGGCTTGCCTTTCTGTGGTAAAAGTCTTTGACTGTTCGAATAGCCGCTTTCCTTTGTTAGTCAGACGAACTCTTGCTTTGAATTTTGTTGCGTTCTTTCTCGCGATTTTTTCAATTGATACTGTTGCCATGTTTTGACTCTCCGTTAGTTAATGGAGAGGTTGTTGGTGCTTATTAAGCTGACTAAATTTGAAGCGCCCGATGGCGGTATGTATAATCCCGCCTCCCAAGCTCGCACGCTCTTTTCGTGTCCCCTGTTTTGTCCCTTGGGGGACATTTTGGGGACAAAAAGCGAGTCACCATTGAGATTTGTTTTTCTTCGCTATAGTGGAATATATAGCTAAGACGCTGAAATTTAGTGAGAAATTAACTATGTATCCTACTGCCCGCTTTTCTGTCGCTCCGATGCTGGATTGGACCGATCGCCATTGCCGTTACTTCCACCGTATATTGTCAAAGAATGCGTTGCTCTATACCGAGATGGTGACAACGGGCGCGATCATTCATGGCAAAGGCGACTTTTTGTTGTTCAATGAAGAAGAGCATCCTGTTGCGTTGCAGTTGGGCGGTTCAAATCCAGCGGATCTGGCGACCTGTGCCAAGTTGGCGGTTGAGCGCGGTTATGATGAGATTAACCTGAATGTCGGTTGTCCGTCAGATCGTGTACAGAACGGCCGTTTTGGTGCTTGCTTGATGGGTGAAGCTGAGTTGGTGGCCCAATGTGTGTCAGCAATGAAAGAAGTGGTGGATATTCCCGTCACGGTGAAAACCCGCATTGGTATTGATGACCAAGACAGTTACGAGTTCTTGGTGAATTTCGTGCGCACTGTTAACGAAAAGTCAGGCTGTGACAACTTCACTATCCATGCACGTAAAGCATGGCTTTCAGGTTTGAGCCCGAAAGAAAACCGTGAAATTCCACCGTTGGATTACCCACGCGTTTACCAACTGAAGAAAGATTTCCCGCACCTGACAATGGGCATTAATGGTGGCATCAAATCTCTCGACGAAGCGGAAGAACACCTGAAATTTATGGATGGGGTGATGATAGGTCGTGAAGCTTATCAAAGCCCGTACATGCTGGCTGAAGTGGATCAGCGTCTGTTTGGAAGCAACGCGCCTATCATTAAACGCAGCGATGCCGTTAAAGCCATGTTCCCATACATTGAAGAGCAGTTGAGCAAAGGTTCTTACTTAAATCATATCAGCCGTCACATGCTGGGCATGTTCCAAAACATGCCTGGAGCACGTCAATGGCGTCGATACATCAGTGAAAACGCACACAAGCCAGGCTCCGGCGTGGAAGTGCTAGAAGCGGCATTGGCAAAAATTCCTGCTGAGTTGAATGTTTAACGGCATCATGTCTGTGAAATGATGAGTGGTTAAAAATACCGCACTAGTTGGTGTGATTTACCAATTCTTCGAAGGCGTTATCTGTTTTGGATAACGCCTTTTTTATTATCTTATTGAAAAATATAAACTTTAAAAGTTGGCCTGCTTCGTGCAATACCCTTTTCAGTATAAGAATTGTCACTGAGTACCTTAGGAGGGTCTGATGATTGAGTTTCTATTTCTGGTGGGATTCACCATTGCATTGTTAGCGACAGGGATCAGCTTTATCGGTGTGATTGCCGCGATGGTTGTTGGTTTTGTTGTCATGGCGCTGGCCGGTATGATTGGGCTAGTGTTTAAAATGCTGCCGTGGATCCTCTTGATTGCAGTTGTGATTTGGTTGTTGAAAGGGCGTGATAAAACGGCACAAAATGCCCGTGATTACTGCTACAAACGCTCACGCTGTAATGCACGAGCGCGTCGCTACTAGGTGACGATGTGCGCGACGATCAGGGGGCTGGCTCTCCTGATCGTGTCTAGGTTTATATTGATGATTCCGCATAAAAATCCGGCAGTTTGTGCGGAATTTTTGTATCAGTTTTGCTATAGTGCTCGCAAACCATAAACCGAAAAATGTTAGGCGGAGCCCTTTCAATGAAAAAACTAAACCTTTCTCTTGCTGCTTTGGCAGTGGCCGCAACTTTTGCAATGCCTGCACAAGCTGCAGTGCTTTTGGGTGCTAAAGCGGGTGTTGATGCTTGGTATGCAGATGCGAAAATCAACGACGTGCGTGCTGATGATACAAGTGTTCAGGGCTCTTACTACGTGGCATTTGAGCACTTTATCCCACTGGTTCCTAACGCGAAAATCCGTTACACCGGTGTTGATTCTAAAGGTGCTAACACGCCGAACGTTGATTTCACTCAGTACGATCTTATTGCCTACTACGAGATTCTGGATAACGATCTGATCTCTTTCGATATCGGTCTAAATCTGCAGAAATTTGATGGTAACTTTGGTGTTCATCAGTTTGATGAGTGGCAGCCAGCAGTATACAGTGATGTGCGTCTAGGCATTCCTGCAACGCCAGTGTCTCTGTTCGGTACCTTCAGCTTTGGTAGCTACGACGAAACCAGCACAGTAGACGCAGAAGCGGGTGTTTTGTTTACGCTAGGTCTTGTTGCTGCGGATCTGAACTTTAAAGCGGGCTACCGTGTTCAAGATTACGACTTCAACTACTTTGGCGCTAACAACGGCAAGTTCATGAACGATGGCTTCTTCGGTGGCGTTGAACTGAACTTCTAATTGCCCTGAGCAATGAAGTATTGAAAACCGCGCATCGGCGCGGTTTTTTTATGACTAGATATTGGCGTTGGCAGCTGCGCCGTTTTCTTCTTCTTTCTTCTTTCCGATCTCCTATTTTTTTCCCTTACCCTGATCTCGCGTCGGCTGGAAGCCTGCCACGGCTAAAGCAACAAATACCAAGGTGCAACCGAACACCACGAGTAATGCCGTAACATTGAGTTGTTGGTATAGCGCAAATCGGATCAATTCCACACCAAAGGTGAAAGGGTTGAAGCGGCAGAGATCATAGAGCCAGACGCTGGCTTCTTGCATTTTCCAAAGTGGATAGAGTGCAGAGGAAAGGAAAAACATTGGAAAGATGACGAAATTCATCACCCCAGCAAAATTCTCCAATTGGCGAATGCGTGAGGCAATCACAATCCCCAGCGCACTGAGCATCAAGGCCGTGAGAAACAGAGCGGGAATAGCCATAACATACCCCATGGGCTCAAGTGGCCGGTCGTATAACGCTGCGATGACAAGAAATGCGCCGACTTGAAGTACGCTTACTAATGCACTGGCGACTTGTTTAGAAAGTAACAGAAATGGCCTTGGAAGCGGGCTGGTAAGTAGCACTTTTATGCTGCCCATTTCACGGTCGTAGACGATCGACAAAGAGCTTTGCATGCCATTAAACAGCAAGATCATGGCGCACAATCCGGGGAGAATGTATTCCTCGTAATTGATGTAAGTGGCATAGGGCTCCATGATGGCAATGCCAAGCGCCGCGCGAAACCCAGCCGCAAACACAACAAGCCACAGAAGTGGCCTGACAAGGCTCGCTGCGAAGCGTGCTCGCTGAGAAAAAAAGCGTAGCCATTCGCGATAGCATATTCCTACAAAGGCATACCAATAGGTCACTGGGCTATCTCCGAGTTGTCATTGTCGCGGGTTAATGCGGCAAATACTTTTGCCAATGTCGGGTGTTGATGCAGAGTGCGCAGCGTGCTGGCTTTGTTGTGTGCCTGCAGCTTTCCGCGATGCAAAATCAGTACATCATCATCGTCATCCACTTCTTCAATTAAATGCGTTGCCCAAAGCACACACAGAGGCTGCTGTTCACAAAGGGCGCGCACCGCATCAGACAGAGATTTACGCGCTTTGGGATCAAGCCCGCTGGTGGGTTCATCCAATAGCAGTATTGACGGGGAGTGCATCAAAGCGCGAACCAGTTCGGTTCGGCGGCGATGCCCGCCATTCAATGAGCGCACCTTGTCATGTAAGCGATCTGACAGAGAAAAGTGCGCCAGTAAGGGCGCAGCTTTACTCATACTTTGTGCTTTGCTGAAACCATGCAGCGCGCCGTAATAACTGAGGTTTTGCGCCACCGTGAGGTCCATGTCTAACGTACTTTGCTGGAACACGACGCCCAGCTTTGCCATGGTCTTTCTACTCGGAGTTTTATCGAGTAATTTGATGTCGCCTTGCTGACTTGGAGTCAGTTGAGTCAGTAATGAAAACAAGGTGCTTTTTCCTGCGCCATTAGGGCCAAGCAGCATGTGTAATCCCTGCCCGAGAGATAGGGAAATATCATTAAGCGCAAGGCGCGCGCCGTAGTGGTGAGTAAGATCGCTGACCTCAATCATGGGCAGTTAGTTCGCGCCTTGGACAGCGACGCCCCAAGGGTATCGACCGACTTTAACGGTTTTCAGCACTTTACGATTGGGTACGTCGATAATGGAAACATCACCACTGACGCCATTGGTGGCGAGTAGTTTGTCTTGAGCGCCATTAAATGCCATTTGCCAAACGCGGCGACCGACCAACAGGTAGTCTTCCACTTCTAATGTATCCGTGTTGACCACTGCGACATGGTTTGCAGGGCCCAATGCGACAAATGCGGTGCTACCGTCTGCCGTAATACGTACCCCAACGGGTTGCACTTTATCTTTGTGGATGCCTTTTGGCGCGAAACCGATTTTTTTGATGATGGCCTTGGTGTCAGTATCAATGACCGATACCGTGCCGCCAATTTCGGCGCTAACCCAAAGCTGTTTGCCATCAGGTGTAAACTCTGCGTAGCGAGGACGCGCATCCACCAAGGTATTATTCACCATGGTATTAGATTCTGTGTCTATCCAGTGCACCATGTTGGAGGTTTCGGAGGTAATGATGGCCATTTTACCATCCGGACTGACGGCGACCCCTTCGGGTTCGACACCCACTTCAACTTGCGTGATCACACTTGCGCTTGGAATGTCGACCACCGTCATCAAGGCATCATCTTCGTTGGCGATGTAAAGACGTTTGCCATCCGGATGAAGGGCAAATAGTTCAGGATCTTCCCCTGACGGCAATTCACCCACCAAGGTATTGGTCGCCAGATCGAGCACTTGTACGGTGTCAGATTCACTGGCGCAAATGTACAGTTGCGTACCGTCTTTGCTGACTTCAATACCACGCGGGCGATCGCCTACAGAGATGGTGTTGATGACCTCCATCGTGTCCATATCAATCACACTCAGGGTATCGTCTTTCTCATTGGCGACATAGGCCAATTCTTTGGCTATCGCTGGCGTTGCCAGCATGGCGGCAAGCGTCATAGCAAGCAGGGTTCGAGTTAGAGTCATAACGTGACGTCCTTATTCGTTATCGAAGGAAGGGTATAAGCGGCATTGGCTTTGTGCGCGATCAACGCCCAAAGAATCTAATTCGTTGCGGGGGTGCAAAAACCCGTCAAATGGCGCGGAGGTGACAAGCGCTTGATCGTCAAACAGTGGGACAGTTTGGCGAAGCTGCCCATTCCACGGACGGTACGTGAGCTTACGACCCTTGTAGGCTGCCAGCTGAAATTGGGAGCCGAGAATAAAAGGCAGCAAGAGGTTGGCATCGGCCGTATTGGACACGGTCACTGCTTCATTGATTGAGCGAATGGCCACCCACGCCGCGTAGTCTTTGGCGCTCATGGATCGGGAAAACAGTTCGCTGAAGCGGTTCTGAAGTTGCACCGCGCCCCATTGTTCAATCACATAGTGCCAGCCATCGGCGCGAAGACCATGCGTGCCAACCACAGGGCGAGGCAACCAAGTGTTGTAAGGCAAATGCTGTCCAAACAGATTGCTTTCATCGATAACCCACACCACGTCGTAATCGCTCGCTTGGGTAAACACAGGCAATTCTGCTGATGCCGTGCGGCGAAGGTCGGTATCAAAATTCCATACTTTCTCTGCCACTACCTTGTGGTTGAACTTGTTCAATGTGTGTTTGACGGCGGCTAAAAATGCCTCATCTTCAGGCGTGGTTCCCGTGACTAAAAAGACGCGATTGAGACGACGAACCCTTAGCCATTGGGCGATGGCATCAGCGCGCATGCTATAGCTAAGCACGGAATGTAAGGTGTTGGGTAGGCATGTTGACGTGCGCAACGCATCGTCTTGATTGCCGACATTCAGCAGAACGGCGTCGTCCGGTAGCGCTTGGCGTAAGGCAACGAACGATGGTGTGTCGAGATCGGTTAAGAAAAAACGCACGCCGCTTTGATACCACTGGTTTGCGGTGGTGCTGAGTTGATTGTTGTCAGCGTTGGTTTCAACGCGCAGCGTGTACTTCTGACCTAAAAACTTGCCTGTGCCATTGGCATCACTGATCGACAATGTGGCGCCTGCTTCTCCGTTGTTTTCAGGCTCTCGGAGGTAAACAGGCGCTGACGTAGACGTATCTACGGGCTGTCGAAGTAGACCGATGTCGACGTTAACACTGGCCTGTGACATAAACGAAAAAAGCATAGCAATCAGCGATATAAACCACGGTGTAAAATGATTTCTGACCTGTGAATCATGTCTATCCATTGACTGAATCGCTCCGTATCAAATTCCGTTATGACTGTAAGCAGTGTGGTCTTCTTTTTCCAAACAAGGGGTCTCTGTTTTAAAAAAATCCTCCCAAAGAATGAGAAATATCCCCGCTTTTGTAGCATGTTCTCAATGCATTGCCGCTCCTACACTTCTCCCAGTACCGAATAAAGCGTGTTTTAAAAACGTACTGGTTGAAAGAGGAGTTAGCGCAACATGGAAAAGGTTGAACGCAATATTTGCTTAGTCACCGCCGTCGCTCTCGTAGCGGCTCTTGGGTCACAACTGGTTTTCGCTCATGGCGATGTCACCCCACAATCTATTGATACCTCCAGCATTCCCGTATTGGGCTCTGAATGGACAGAGACCAATCCTTATCGTGAACAAACGGGTGATGTGCGCGGCGAAATCGAGCGCATCGGGGCATCGGCCTATAACCAAAACTGCGCACGTTGTCATGGCCTTGAAGGGATCTCTGGCGGTATTGCCCCAGATCTTCGTTTGTTGTCGCCCGATTACGATGGGGATGAGTGGTATATCTACCGCGTGCAAAACGGGGCTGTGCGAAATGGGGCGGTTTACATGCCAAAAATGACAGAGCATCTCAATCAAGAAGCCTTGTGGGCCATTCGTACTTGGCTTGAATCTGTGGCGCCAGAAAACGGCTAACAGGAGGCGAAGATGATCCTATTTGGTCACGTCACATCCATGCGATTGCAAATGCGGGTGCGCGCTTTTTTCTCAACACTGCTAGCGGCATGGATGCTGCAGGCAGGGCCTTCCTTTGCGCTGTCCTATGACGACATTCAGGCGAGGGGGGAGATCACCATCGCGGTTTATCGCGACTTCCCTCCCTACTCGTTTGTCGATGAACAAGGAGCGCCCGCAGGTGTTGATATTGAGCTGGCCAAGGCTTTGGCTAAAGGCTTGAGCGTGACATTGAAGCTGCATTGGATGACACCGGATGAAACGGTGGAAGACGACATGCGTAACTACTTGTGGAAAGGCATGAATCTGACCAGCGAAGACGGTCGTCGTGTGAAAGCTGATGTGATGATGCGAGTGCCTTATGACAGACAATTCGCAATGCAACGTGACGATCTTGGATTACCTGCGCACGAGCTGGTGCATATGTTTGCGCCTTACCAGGAAGAGCGTTGGTTGCTGGCGTATGATGCCAATCAGCTTGATAAGCCTCAAACCGCCGCACGTTTTATGTATCACCCCGTTGGCGTGGAAGTGGATACCGTACCGCAAGTCTATTTGACCACCGCATACGGCGGCCGCTTCCGCGACAACAGCCGAACATTTCCTTCCGTGGAAGATGCGTTTTCCGCGCTCACGGAAGGTGATGTTGGCATGGTGCTGGGCATGAGTTCGCAGCTGCAATGGCTCAACCATATCGCCTTATCCTCAGCCTCACACCATGTCATTCAACGAAATCCCATCCAAAAAAATGCGTCGTCAGGCGCTCAACAGGTAAAGCCATCTCGCCATCCCCAAATAAGTAACAACACCAGCAACTTGCACGTCAGCGACATGCAACTCACCGAACTGGCTTTCCCTTTACTTGGTCGGGCCAAGTGGGAACTTGGTATCGCAGTGCACACAAACTACCGTCAGTTGGCATATGCACTGGAAGACATCGTGGTCGCACACATACAAAACGGCGATGTTTTGCGTTGGGGTGAAAAATACGGTCTTCGTTATCAATTGCCGAGCCGTTATCTACCTGAACCAGAAGACGACGTCGAAGAGGGCATTTCACCACAAGCAAGCAATACGGTGGCATATGTTCCTTGAGGTGTTGTGACGACAAGACATTTCGCGCCTGCTTGTCTGTTTTATCGACAGAGCCCATTAGCGGCAGCAACAGGCATGACAACAACCACACGACAAGCTTACCCAAGCAGTGAACCAACAATGAGGTATTCCCATGACAGCAAAGTCATTTAAACGCTGCGGCATTTATGCTGCGCTATCACTCGCGTTAACCGCCACACCGGTTTATGCGGGTGTCACGGACGAAGACATCCTCGCCGATCAGGAAACCCCTGAGGATATAGTGACTTATGGTCTCGGGCTTCGAGGGCAGCGTTACAGTCCTATTGATTCGATAAACCGCGACACCGTAAAAGAAATTCGTCCTGTTTGGGCATTCTCACTCGGCGGTGAAAAACAACGTGGGCAAGAAAGTCAGCCCATGGTCAAAGACGGTGTCATGTACGTGACAGGTTCGTATTCTCGTGTTTACGCCATTGATGTGAACACGGGTGACGAACTGTGGCAGTACGATGCGCGTTTGCCTGATGGCATCATGCCATGTTGTGACGTGATCAACCGTGGTGTTGCCTTGTATGACGATTTGGTGATTTTCGGGACGTTAGACGCCAAACTTGTCGCTTTGGATGCGAAAACCGGCAAAGTTCGCTGGAAGAAAACCGTTGATAACTACCAAGACGGTTACTCGATCACCGCTGCGCCCATTATTGTGAAAGGCAATGTGATTACAGGTGTATCCGGTGGTGAATTCGGGATTGTAGGAAGAGTGCGAGCGTATGATGCGAAGACAGGTAAGTTGGTGTGGGAGCGTCCAACGGTTGAAGGGCACATGGGCTACGTCTACAAAGACGGGAAAAAAATCGAAAACGGGATTTCAGGTGGAAAGCCGGGACAAACATGGCCAGCTGATCTGTGGAAAAGCGGTGGCGCAGCGCCTTGGTTAGGCGGCACATACGATCCTGATACCGATTTGCTGTTCTTTGGCACGGGCAACCCTGCCCCGTGGAACTCACATATGCGTCCGGGGGATAACCTTTTCTCTTCATCTCGCCTTGCGATCGACCCGGATGACGGAAAAATTGTGTGGCACTTTCAGACCACGCCACATGATGGTTGGGATTTTGATGGTGTGAACGAACTCATTTCCTTCGATTACACCGAAAACGGCAAACAAGTCAAAGCGGCGGCGACCGCTGACCGAAATGGCTTTTTCTATGTACTGAATCGCACCAATGGTGATTTCATTCGTGGCTTCCCATTCGTCAACAAGATCAGCTGGGCGACGGGGCTCGATGACAAAGGCCGACCTCAGTATGTTGAGGACAATCGTCCTGGCGATCCCAATGATGTTAAAGACGGTAAGCAGGGAGAAACCGTGGTAGCGGTACCGTCTTTCTTAGGCGGTAAGAACTGGATGCCGATGGCGTATAGCCAAAAATCGGGCTTGTTCTATGTGCCAGCGAACGAATGGCAAATGGACATTTGGAATGAGCCGGTCGCCTACAAAAAAGGCGCTGCGTACCTTGGAGCGGGCTTTACCATTAAAGCTCTGAACGAAGAATACATTGGCGTGCTGCGTGCCTATGATCCGAAAACCGGTGAGCGCGTGTGGGAATACAAAAACTACGCGCCATTGTGGGGCGGTGTGTTAACCACGGCGGGCGGTTTGGTATTCACGGGTAACCCTGAGGGCTACTTGCTCGCATTGGATGATAAAACGGGTGAGGTGCTCTACAAGTTCAACACTGGCTCCGGCATTGTCGGTAGCCCCGTCACATGGGAAATGGACGGTGAACAATACATTTCCGTCTTGTCAGGCTGGGGTGGCGCGGTGCCACTTTGGGGTGGCGATGTGGCGAAACGTGTGAAGAACTTCAACCAAGGCGGTATGGTGTGGACGTTCAAATTGCCAAAAAGCTAAACCGTCGTACGTATTCTCGGTGGGATAATTCTCGCTGAATAAGGATATGCGTAACATCGAATCATGCCGAGCAAAAGCTCGGCATTTTCGTGTTTTGCGTTCAACTTCAGTGCTATGGATTCAGTGCCATGGCGATGAGCTCGAAGTGTGTAAATGATCGCTTGAGTTGCCATCAAAAAAGCCAGTCTGACGGGTGTTCCATCTAACCGCTGGGCCCGTAAATCGTCGGATTGTGCGTCACCCACACTCTTCATCTCCCTCCAAAGTATGAGATTTTGCCAACCATGGAGCGATGGAGAGATCCGGTGAGAGTTTCATACTCTATCTACAACGCCTGACACTGTTGCGAATAAACATGTTAGGGACGACACAGAGACAATCGCCAATAGGGGTGGACAGATGATTTACGCAAAACCAAATACCGACGGAGCCGTCGTTAACTTTAAGGCGCGTTATGCTAACTACATCGGCGGTGACTGGGTTCCGCCAATCAAAGGACAGTATTTCACAGACACCTCACCTTGTACGGGAGAGGTCATTGCTGAAATCCCGCGCTCTGGTGCAGAAGACATTGAACTCGCGCTTGACGCAGCGCACCAAGCGAAAGCCTCGTGGGGAGCGACGTCAGCCACTGAGCGTTCGAATATTTTGCTGAAAGTTGCTGACCGCATTGAAGCTAATCTCGAATATTTGGCGGTGGCAGAAACATGGGAAAACGGCAAGGCCGTGCGCGAAACCCTTAATGCAGACATCCCTTTATGTGTTGATCACTTTCGCTATTTTGCAGGCTGCATTCGTTCGCAAGAAGGGTCGGCGGCAGAGATCGACGCCAATACCGTGGCTTACCACATTCACGAGCCGCTCGGTGTTGTTGGCCAAATTATCCCGTGGAACTTCCCTCTGCTGATGGCTGCATGGAAAATTGCCCCAGCCTTAGCCGCCGGTAATTGCATCGTATTAAAACCGGCAGAGCAAACGCCGACGAGTATTTTGTTGTTGATGGAAATCATTGGTGATCTGTTGCCACCGGGTGTCCTGAACATTGTTAACGGCATGGGTCCAGAAGCGGGACAGGCACTAGCGACCTCAACACGCATTGCCAAAATCGCCTTCACGGGTTCTACGGCAATTGGTAACCATGTTTTACGCTGCGCTGCAGATAACCTTATCCCATCAACGGTTGAGCTAGGTGGTAAGTCACCTAACATCTATTTTGAAGATGTGATGCAGCAAGAAGATGAATTTATCAGTAAGGCGGTTGAAGGGTGCGTACTGGCCTTCTTTAACCAAGGTGAAGTGTGTACTTGTCCTTCTCGCGTGCTGGTTCAAGAAAGTATCTACGAAGAGTTCATTGCCAAAGTGATTGAGCGCGCGAATGCCATCAAGCACGGCAATCCGTTGGACACTGAGACGCAGGTTGGCGCTCAGGCTTCGAATGAGCAGTACGAAAAAATCTTGAGCTACATGGATATTGGTCGTGCTGAAGGGGCGGAATTGTTATTAGGCGGTGGGTCGGCTGACTTTGGTGGGGGCTATTATGTGCAACCTACCATCTTCAAAGGCGACAACAACATGCGTGTTTTCCAAGAAGAGATTTTTGGCCCAGTGATCGCTGTGACAACGTTTAAAGACGAAGCGGAAGCGCTCGCTATTGCGAATGACACCGAATACGGTCTGGGTGCCGGTCTGTGGACGCGTGACGTGAACCGTGCTTACCGCATGGGCCGTGCAATTCAAGCCGGACGTGTGTGGACTAACTGTTATCACCTCTATCCTGCTCATGCGGCATTTGGGGGTTACAAGAAGTCAGGCATAGGCCGTGAAACGCACAAAATGATGCTCAACCACTATCAGCAAACCAAAAACTTATTGGTGAGCTATGACATTAATCCGCTAGGTTTCTTCTAGTCCTTGTCCGCTCGTAGAAGGCAGCCGCGACCTCCCCGCGCTGCCTGATACATAGCTTTGCGGGGTTGTGAACCCCCGCTTTTTTTATGAGCAGGTTAGTCATGCGATGGCGTAGTACCGTATTTCTGTGGTTGCTGTTGATCTTACTGCCTTTCATTGTCTCTGCCGAATCTTGGTTAGAAGTGAGCGACGATGCGGCGACGATCTTTCCCCGTGCGACGCGGATGAAAGCTTCCAGCGACACCCTTCCCGTTACCGAAATTTATCAACTCGATCAGCCTATTGGTTACCTGTTTGAAACCGATGACTTGACCGATTTCCCCGGTTTTTCTGGCGACAGTATCAATCTTCGTGTCGGTCTCGATACCGAAGGGCGCATCATCGGCCTTTCGTTGTTAGGTCATCATGAACCTATTTTTTTGCACGGTCTTGGCGAAAAACCGCTGGTGGACTTCATTGATCAATATGGCGGCTTGTCGCTGAAGCAGCAGGTGTTGGTTGGTAGCGATCAGCAGCGCATTGCCAGTGACGATATTGTTTATTTTGATGGTGTGACCAAGGCGACTGTGTCCGTCATGGTGGTGCATGACACGATAATGGCCGCCGCACGAAAAGTGGCGCAGGCAAGGCTAACGGGGTTTGGAACGGCGGTGCAGGCCAGATTCAACACTAACGCGTTTCAGCCTCAAACTTTAAAACAACTAACCGATGCAGGCTTGCTGTATCACTGGCAACTGAGTAATGAGGATGCCGCTTCCGCACTTGGCGTAAATGTGTCGCGGCTTGAAAAGGCGCGGGATCCAGAGCAGCCAGATAGTACGCCGTTTATTGATCTCACACTGGTCGTGCTGAACCCTCCACTTGTGGGAAAAAACGTGTTAGGAGAGGTGGAATATCAGCGCGTGATGGATTCACTAGCGCCAAGCGAGATTGCCATTTTGGTCGGCTCTCGAGGTGCGTATCACTTCGTGGCAGACGATTTTGTGGCAGGTACAACACCCGCTCGCTTTTCTTTGCGCCAGCAAGACAGCCCGTTGTCATTGCGCGATGCCGACTTGTTTCATCTTCAACATGCAGGTTTTGCGCTACCCCTTGCTCCGTTTGAGCGGGTCAATATTTTCACCTTTTCTGATCAAAGTGGGTTTGACCCATCACTGCCTATTTCTGTGGGAATGACAGTGCAATTGGTAAAAAACCATCTGGAATCGGAACATGTCTTCGTCGACAGTCTATATTCGTTGCCTGATGACGTGTTAGTTGCCGTAACGCCACCTGAACCACCGCTGCCTCTTTGGCTACGAATTTGGAAAGACAGGCTCGCAGAGATTGTCATCGTTGCAGTGTATTTGACGCTGCTAACCGGCGTGTTCATGTTTCAACATCGATTGGCTCGGTTTAGCCGTTATTTGACGCCAGTGCGCTTGGTTTCTTTGGTATTTGTGACTGCCTTTATTGGTTTTTATGCCCAAGGCCAGTTGTCCGTGGTGAATATCTACACCTTGTTGCTATCCGTTTGGAATGGCTTCGATATTCGTGTCTTCTTGCTCGATCCGATTTTGTTTGTGCTGTGGACGTACGTGTTTATCAGCCTGTTTTTGTGGGGACGAGGTCTCTTCTGCGGTTGGCTATGCCCTTTTGGCGCAATGCAAGAACTGGTGGCGGTGGTCGCGGAGAAATGCCGTCTGCGCCAGTGGAAGGTGAGTGAGGTTATACATCAACGGCTTATTTATCTGAAATATGGCGTGCTGTTGGTGTTGGTGGGGACCGCCTTTTTTCAATTGTCGCTTGCGGAAACCATGGCAGAAGTCGAGCCCTTTAAAACCGCGGTCACCTTAATGTTTGAGCGCACTTGGCCCTTTGTGCTTTATGCCGTGCTCTTGCTGCTGGTGAGCGCTCGAGTTCACAAAGCCTATTGCCGTTATTTGTGTCCGTTAGGAGCAGGGTTGGCAGTGATTGGACGTTTTCGTTTATTCAGTTGGCTAACGCGCCGAAGCGAATGTGGGAGTCCCTGTCGTTTGTGTGAAAAACACTGCGGTATTCATGCTATCCGCAAAGAAGGGCACATTGACTACAACGAGTGTGTTCAGTGTTTGGAGTGCTTGGCGATTGTCAGTGATGAGCATCGCTGCGTGGCAAACAAATACGGCAAGAATCGAACGTCGCGAAGGGCCGCCCCCATCCAAGTAGAGCCTTTGAATGCGGCAGCCTCAAAAGCGGAAAGTGTGGTAGTGGTTGTTTCTTCACACAAAACACAGGGGTGAGAGGCGCATTGCAACAGCTTTCCCTGATTTGGCAAAAGTCTATTGTGTCTCGGAGTAGAGAAATCATCACAAAGTAGGATTGGTAGTTTTCCTTCTTGTTATTACGCTAAATGTCGGTGGCGAGCATTTTGTCACTTTAGTATCTGGTACAAGGAGTAATCACCATGTGGAAAAAACCTAGCTACACAGAACTGCGACTCGGATTCGAAGTCACCCTCTATATCAGCAATCGTTGAGAGAGTCGAAATGGGATGCCGCCTTAGGGTGCATCCCTTTTTTTATGCCTTTTTTCTGAATATATCGATAGCTGTAAGACGCGTTGCAGATAACAGTGGTGGGTATGCCCAGTCAGTACAGAAATCGATATAGAAAATATAATGAATTGAATGGATATGTCACAAGCAAAGGAGTGGGTGAATGCAGATAGTGGTGCTTGGTTCAGCCGCCGGAGGCGGTTTCCCTCAGTGGAATTGTCATTGTCGCATGTGTCAGTCTGTAAGAGATGGTACCAGCCGAGCCTTACCTCGCACCCAATCGTCCATTGCGGTGAGCGATGACGGTGAACACTGGGTGGTGATTAATGCCTCCCCTGATATCCGCCAACAAATTAATGCCACGCCTCAGCTAGCTAAAGCAACGGGAGCGCGTGGCTCTGCAGTCTGTGCAGTGATTGTCACTGATGCACAAATTGACCACACGACAGGGCTTCTCATCCTGCGTGAAGGCCTTCCACTGGATTTGTATTGCACGTCAGAAGTGGCTGAAGAACTCAGTACTAGTTATCCCATCTTGTCGATGATGAAACATTGGGAAGGGGGATATCGCACTCACACTGTCGACGCACAATCTTCTGAAGGCTGGAGTATTCCGGCGGTGCCGGCATTACGTTTTACCCCGATTACGTTAACGTCGAATGCACCGCCATTTTCCCCTTTCCGCAACCGCCCGCGCCCCGGCGATAACATCGGGTTAAAAATCACTGATACCCACACTGGAAAATCCCTACTTTATGCGCCAGGCCTTGGGTCGAATGATGATCCAGCTGTTTTGGCGGCGATGGCTGATGCCGATTGCCTCATGATGGATGGCACGTTGTGGACGGACGATGAAATGATCCGAGAAGGGCTTGGGGTGTCGCTGGGCAGTGACATGGGGCACCTGTCTGTGTCCGGTGAAAACGGCATGTTGTCTTTGCTGTCACAGTATGAAAAACCGCGAAAAGTGCTGATCCACATTAACAATACTAACCCGATCTTGGACCCTGATTCTGATGAGCACCAAGCGGTATTAGATGCAGGCGTCGACATCGCCTTTGACGGAATGACAATCACTGTTTAGGTGCTATTTGATGACTTGAGTATCTGGTCGGGTGAAAGACTCTCTGGCGCCAGAACTAAAAACAATCACATAAAAGTAATCAGATAAAAAATCACATAAACCCAAGGAGGGATGATGACGAACGCGATGAGCCGAGAAGACTTTCAGCATGCACTGCTCACCAAAGGGCAGTATTACCATATTCATCATCCTTTCCATAAGGCTATGTACAGTGGCAACTGCTCCAAGGCGCAAATTCGAGCGTGGGTGGCGAACCGTTTCTATTACCAAACATCCATTCCGGTGAAAGATGCTGCCATCATGGCGAATTGCCGCGATCCCGCGATCCGCCGAGAATGGGTACAACGCATTCTTGATCATGATGGACATGAGAGTCTGGATTGCCAATGGGGTGGCATTGAAGCATGGCTGCGTTTAGCGGAAGCCGTTGGTTTGGACCGCCAAGATGTGATTGATGAGAAATGGGTTTTGCCAGGCGTGCGGTTTGCCGTGGATGCTTACGTGAACTTTGCTCGCCGTGCCACGTGGCAAGAAGCTGCATGTTCTTCACTAACCGAGTTGTTTGCCCCCGAAATTCATCAGTCGAGGTTGGACTCGTGGCCAACGCATTATGGGTGGATTGACCCCGAAGGATTAACGTATTTTCGTCAACGGTTAAGTCAGGCTCGTCGTGATGTGCAGCATGGGTTGTCGATCACGCTCGATCATTTTCAAACCGTTGAACAGCAAGAAAGAGCACTCAACATTCTCCAATTTAAGCTCGATATTCTATGGTCATTGTTAGATGCCATTAGCATGGCGTATGAATTTGAGCGCCCACCGTATGTGGGTATTACCGACAAGCCAGTTTGGCATCATGCGCTGGATCGATCATAAAGGCTGATCGCCAACTAAGATCAATGGCAGGGAGCTTTGGCGTATAAAAGTGGCAGGAAGCAAGGAGTGACAACGCGTGACGGATGAAGCGAAGTACCAACGAAATACCATGTTTCGTATGCAGTTTGAAAAAGCACAGGATTGCCATGTGCTGTTATTCCCTGAAGGGATGGTGAAACTGAGTGACAGTGCCGCGGAGATCTTAGCGCAGTTTGCTTCGCCTCGTGCGGTCGGTGAAGTGATTGCATTGCTTGAAGAGAAATTCCCCGGTGCGGATTTAGCAGACGATGTGCATCAATTTGTGGAGGTGGCTTATGACAAAAAATGGATCGAGCGCTGTTAATCCCCCGCTTTGGTTGTTGGCAGAGCTGACTTATCGCTGCCCACTTCACTGCGCTTACTGTTCTAATCCACTTAATCTCGGAGATGCGGCAGATGAGCTTTCCACGGAAGAGTGGTGTCGCGTACTGACACAAGGACGTGAACTGGGAGCGGTACAACTGGGTTTTTCGGGTGGCGAGCCTTTGCTTCGCAAAGACCTAGAGCAATTGGTTGCTCACGCTCATCAGCTGGGCTACTACACCAACCTGATCACCTCCGCGGTTGGCTTAACGGAAAAGCGCATTGCAGCACTCAAACATGCGGGCCTGGATCATATTCAGATCAGCTTTCAATCTGCGGATCCGGATTTAAGTGATGCGATCGCGGGAAAACGGCACGCATTCGCGCACAAGAAAGCCATGTTTAATGCGGTGAAAGCACACGGTTTTCCGATGGTGATGAACGTGGTGATCACGCGGCAAAATATTGAGTCGATTGAGGCTATCATGGCACTTGCCATTGAACTGAATGCTGATTTCGTCGAGCTGGCCACCTCGCAATATTATGGTTGGGCGCTGCATAACCGAGATGCCTTGTTACCTACCCGCACGCAAATTGAACAAGCCGAAGCCCAAGTCAACGCATTGCGCGACTCACAGCAAGGGGACGGTCCAAAATTCATCTTTGTGACACCGGATTATCATGAAGATCGGCCTAAGCCATGTATGAGTGGTTGGGGCAATATATTCATGAATATCGCCCCTGATGGTTTAGCACTGCCATGTCATAGTGCAGCGTTACTGGATCTGCCGCATCCAAATGTGAAAGAGCACTCGCTTTCGGATATTTGGTATGACGCTGAGAGCTTTAATCACTTCCGCGGATTTGACTGGATGCGGGAACCTTGCCGAAGCTGTAATGAGAAGGAAAAGGATTACGGCGGTTGTCGTTGTCAGGCTATGTTGCTGACGGGGGACCCAGCTAACGCAGATCCGGTTTGCAGTAAGTCTCCCGATCATCATGTGATTGAAGAGGCAGTGGCTAAGGCCAACCAAGGCTGCCATAGCATGGCATTAGCGCGAACCGTGAAGAACAGCCAGGTGATCCTTTCTGTGAAACCATGACCTAAGGAACATTTATGGCGAAACCGCACCCCGCTGCGCCGGATTGGATCTTGCTGCCGCCAAAGGATCAGCAACTGGACACCGGATGGGTGGGCTATCGTCATGTTAGTGGGATGATGCATTGGCATCATGCCGCATCGGAGGATCAACGGTTAAGTGCCTCGCTGGTGGTGCCCACCCCCGTCGAAGATGATAGTGGTATCACGCATGCGCTTGAGCATATGGTCTTGCGTGGTTCGATGCGGTTCCCCGATAGCGACACCTTTTTCTCATTACGCAGCGAGTTGGCGTTGTTGGAATTTAATGCCAGTACGAAAAAGGAATCCACACGTTTTCATTTGTCAGGCTATGATCCCCATTCTGCGTTACGTGGGATCGGTTTTTTTGCTGACAGCGTGTTGTCACCCCAGTTGACCTTGGAGGACTTTGAGCAAGAGATCTTCCATCCTTTAGGGGATGATTATGGAGGCACCTTGTATCGTGAAATCAGCGAATACATGAGGATTGAACATTTTCATGCCTCCACGGTGCAAGCGGTAAATTGTGTGCCACGTGCCCCGCTATTTGGCGGTATGCCAGATACCATCACGCAGTTGGACATTGCGGCGCTTCGCCGTTACCACCATCACTATTATCGCCCTGAAAACATCTTACTCATCACGGCGGGATCATGGCCGATGGTGGCGCTGTGGCGTCAAGTTTCTAAGGCGTTAGACGGCGTGGGAACACCATTTTCGGTTACGCTAAGTGAACAAGATATTCTCTCTTACGTTGTTGCTGAAAAAGACGATGAGCGTATTGAATCTTTGGCGTTATCTTCTCATTGGGCGGCGGTGCTGCACGCCACCTTAAGTTCACTGAAATATCGCCAACCCTTGAGTGAGCTAGGTGCGCAGTTACTCCCTCTGAATAACGATTTTCAACCAGCCCCAGCGTTGCGATTTCGTGTTTCGCAGCAATGCTCATTATCTGATCTTGAGCAGTTAGTTGAAGGAGCGCGCCAACGTTTATCGGCTAAGCGTACCGCATGGCAATCCGGCTATTTTAAGCTTCAGCAAGGCCAGCGCATGGCCACTCGCTGGGGGGATGGCCTACAGCGTTTGTATCACCAATTTTCAACCACGCCGTTTGCACCCCCTTATTTAAAAGGGGAGGTGTGCGAGCAGCTGCCGACATTCTCGTTTACAGACAAACAATGTCAGGGTGAGTGGATAGCGCCGTGCCCACCGTTGGTTCGCCTAGCGATATTGTGTCGATTCAATGCACGAGACACAAAAACCCGCGCCGATTTGACGCGCTGGCTTGAGCTTTGTGAGCAGCGAACTTTGCGGTGGGCGTGGATGCAGAGCAAGCCCATTTTGGGAGAGATTAAAGAGTGGTACTGCGCCAATGCAGTGGTGAAGGGGCTGACGGTCGATTTACCAGAAAGCGATATGGCGCTATTGCGCCATTTTTGGCATCACACCTTAAGTGCGAATGAGATCCACGCGATGGATGCAGAGTGGCAACACACCGCACAAGGTATTGTGTTGAACTGCGCAGGCAGTGTGCCGGTGTTTCGCGCTGGCACCATCATGGCGAGCCATCGCGATGATGAAACCGCTATGCATGTCGCGTTATCTTTTCCTCATACTACAGAGGCGGGGACGATCGCTGCTTTGGGGCAAGCCGTGATGGCGTCTTCTTTGATCTTGCAGCGACGACTTGGTGGTCGCTGTTATAGCCTTGGTGTTTCGTTTGATTTAATGAGTTACGAATTGACGTTTGATTCCGTGGCGGATAGCGACCCTAGTGTTAGCTTCATTGCGTTGCTGAACGCCTTTGAAACGCTATGTTCGCCGCTGGACGAAGATGATATCGAGAAGGTTTGTGATGGTGGATTGGGTCTGGTCTCGGCGCGATACAACAAATCAAATGCGCGTTTTCATCAGACATTACTCAATACCGTTGGGCGAAGTGTGGCATTGGATTTTTCTGTCGTCTCGCCCGCCAGTTTGGCGCAGTTGGCAACTCAAGTGCTCTATGCGTTAAAGCACGCTACCTTGCACTGACCCTAATATATTGAAGATTCCATTGTTGACGGTGATCAGAGTGGAGTAAGGGTTAGCGTCTTAAATAGCGATCGAAGTCGATGTTAGTCACGCCAACCACCGCTTGGATCCGATTGTGAACACCGAGTTTTTTCAATATCGCTGAGACGTGAGATTTCACCGTAGTCTCAGAAATATTGAGGTCATAGGCAATTTGTTTGTTTGCAGCGCCTTGTGCCATGGATTTCAAAACCAGCAACTGGCGTCGCGTCAGGGTATGCAACATTTCGGGTGAAAACTGGGGGTCGTCGTTACGTCTGTGGCCACTATTTTTATCGTTTTCTGCACGAATAATATCAGCCGGAAGATAGACGTGACCGTCCAATATTTGCTCAAACGCCTCTCGCATTTTTTCTCTAGGTGCACTTTTTGCGATGAAGCCGACGGCGCCGTAAGCAATGGTTTGAAGAATGATTTGTTTGTTGGTTTCTGCGGAAATAATGGCGACGGGAATGGTCGGAAATTGATTACGCAATTCAAGCAGCCCTTTGAGGCCGGCCATGCCGGGCATATTCAAATCCAGTAGGATGAGATCTAAATCTGTATGTTCGTCCGCCAGCACGAGCGTGTGCTCAATGTCCTCTGATTGAAGAATGTCACACTCTTCGTAACGTCCCCGGATAACGGAGATTAAGGCATCACGAAAAAGAGGGTGATCATCGGCAACGAGAAATTTGTACATAAAACAGTCCTTTCAAGTAGTCGCACCGCTATCTTCCTGACAGGGCTTACAACTATTATTTTTGCTGGATAAACTGACATCGCATTATTTATCGTGTTTTTTCTGCAGGTTATGTGTAAGACGTGTCATCCCACCATACGCAACCAAACGCCTTCACACGCTCTTCAGTGTAGTGACCCTGATTCCACTTGTGACCATATGGTGTCACATTCTTGAAAATTTGGGGCTGCTGACTTTGCAAAAATGTAAATATCCTTCCTAAGTATGAGGCTTAATTTCCTCATGAGCGAGTAAACTAAAACATACGCAACAGGATTCGGACTCGCTCAACATGATGCGCGAGCAGGAGGGTGACATGGCAGCAGCTCAACCATCAGTAACTCAAACTTCAGACAATCAACAAGCTATTTATCGTGCTGCATCCTATCAACTGGATGCAGTAAAGGCTGCGCATGAATTGGCGCTTCAGCTTGATAACGAAGAGATAGGCTTTGTGCTGTTTTTTTGCTCATCAGTCTACGATTTGGAATCGCTCGGTAAAGAAATCAACCACGCGTTTTCTCATTGCGAAGTGATGGGGTGTACCTCTGCGGGTGAAATTACGCAATCTGGCTATGCCAAAAGCAGTATCAGCGCACTGGGTTTTTCTCGTCGTGATTTTAAAGTCTCAGGTGCCCGAGTCCCGCTGGAAGAGTTCGACCTGCAGGCCGCTCAATTATGTGTGAGCTCTTTGGTGGATGCGTGTCAGCAAGATCAGAAAGCGCCAATCAGCAGTAACTCCTTCGTGTTGACCTTGATTGATGGGTTATCCCCCAACGAAGAGCGTTTTTTGGTAACGCTAGACACTGCGTTAGGTCGTTTACCTCACTTTGGTGGTTCAGCGGGAGATGATATCAACCTTGCCAATACCCATGTTTACAGTGATGGCGCATTTCATACTGAATCAGCGATTGTGGTGATGTTCAACACGCATTGCCCGTTCGAAGTTTTCACCACCCACCACATAGAAAGTCTTGAGAGTAAATTAGTGGTGACGGAAGCTGATTGTGCAGCGCGGCGTGTGTATGAATTTAACGCTGAACCTGCAGCACAAGTTTATGCACGAGAAGTGGGTATTACGTTAGAAGATCTTCGCCCTGAAATTTATGCCCTTCATCCGCTGGCAGTACTTATTGGCGATCAGTATTACGTGCGCTCAATCCAGAAGGTCAATGACGATCTGAGCCTGGATTTTTATTGCGCCGTGGACGATGGCATCGTGGTGACGGCGATGAAACCGGGCGACTTGTTTGCAGATACCCAAGAGAAACTCAGTGCCATCGAAGCCCGTATCGGCCAGCTCGAACTGACATTAGGGTGTGACTGCTTTTTGCGTCGCTTAGAAATCGAGCAAGCCTTGATGCGGGACAAAGCGAAAGCTATGTTCTCGCGATTTCGATTAATCGGATTTAATACGTATGGCGAGCAGCTAAACGGCATACATATGAACCAAACCTTAACCGGTGTAATGATCGGGCGACCGCCTGAGTCTCCTAAACCTTTCCTTGCGGATGCCAATAGCGAACACCCTGAGGTCCATTCTGACGAACGCGTCGACGGTCATGCCGAGAGGAAGGTAGGGTAAGTGAACAAAAAGCAGCAAGCACTGGAACAAGAAATCGCGGCGCTGAAAACAGAGAACGCTCGTCAGAAAAAGATGATTGATGCATTGGTTCGTCGCGTCGAACAAGGAGGTAGTGGTCAGCTAGATGCTTGGGGGGCTTTCCAACATTCGGTGGTACTGGCCGATCAGGTACGAGAGAAAACCGATGAGCTGAATCATGCGCTGCAATCCATTGAGTCCACAAACCGTCAACTGTCGCAGGCCAAATCACAGGCAGAGAAAGCGCATCAGCGTTTTATCGATGCCATTGAATCGATTTCTGATGGCTTTGCTTTGTACGATCCCAATCGTGAACTGGTGTACTCCAATAGCCATTTTCAGCGCTATTGGCGTGATAATGCTATTTCACTGAATACCCCCGCTCTGACACCTGAAAAAATTCGCAGACTCGCCGAAGAGCACGGCTTGATCGTGCGTGAAGCTGGTGAAAACCATAATGGGCATACTATCAAGCTGCACGATGATCGCTGGCTGCAAATCAAAGAGCGAGAAACGAGTGATGGCGGGATGGTGATGCTTTACTCTGACGTCACACAGTTAAAGCTGGCTGAAACGGCACGCTTTGAAGCGGCAATGGCAGAGAAAAGTCGTGTCTTGCAAAACATGGTCGATAACTTGTCGCAAGGTGTACTCATGGTGAGCCATACCGGTGATATTCAAGTGTTCAATCAGCGCTTTCTTGCCATGACAGGCTTCGCTCAAACGCAACTCAATGGCGCGCATATTGAAGCGTTAACCGCAGACTCCCCCATGACCTTGTGGCGCATTGGTTTGGGAGGGACGCATCCACCGGAAGGGATCCGCGTGCAAACCTTGCCCGATGGCCGGGTTATCGAAGTGCGCAGTCATGCCATGGACGATGACGGATACGTCAATACTTACACCGACATTACGCAGCGCTACCTTGATGCAAAAGAGTTGCGTGAAACAGAGCAGTGGCTCAGGTTGATTACTGACAATGTGCCCGCCTTGATTGCTTATGTGGGTGACGATCTTCGGTATCAATTCACCAACCGAGCGTATGACCAATGGTATGGCTTCCCGCCGGGTGAGTTGCTAGGGCAGCATATTTCAATTTCTCGCAGCCAATCCAAGTTTGCGGCGTTGAAGCCTTATGTAGAACGTGCTCTTTCTGGTGAGTCTGTGGTGTTTGAAATTGATGAATACAATGCCAGCGGTGAAGCGCGTTACGTGGTAAAAAGCTATGTGCCGAACCAGTCGTCGAGCGGAAAAATTACAGGGTTATTTGTTCTTAATTGGGACATTACCGAGCGCCGCCAAAACGCGACGAAATTGGAGCAGGCCTATCAAACCCTCGAACTTCGTGTGCAAGAGCGGACGGCGCAGTTGCAAGCACTCAACAGCCAACTGCAGGATGAAGTTGAAGAGCGTCGAGTGATCCAAGAGCGCTTGCTGGAAACTAAGAAAGAGGCGGAGCGCGCGAATTTATCGAAAACCAAATTCCTTGCAGCGATAAGCCACGATTTGTTGCAACCCCTCAATGCCGCCCAATTGTATTTGGGATCGTTACTCAGCCATCGGATGTCCCCGTCTGCACGCCAATTGGTGAATTCCCTCACTCACTCCTTGGAAGATGTGGAGTCATTGATCACAACGCTGGTTGATATATCTAAACTGGATGCTGGTGTGGTCAGGGCCGACAAGCAGTCTTTCCCAGTTAGTGATTTGCTGGATAATATCGCCCATGATTTTTCACATGCCGCAGAGGGCAGTCAGGTCGAAGTACGTTATGTGCCGAGCTCTGCCTACATTTATTCTGATTCTCAGCTCCTTGCCCGTATTCTTCGCAATTTAATGACCAATGCCCTGCGTTATACGTCGTCCGGAAAAATACTGCTGGGGAGTCGTCGTTGCCGAGATGGACTTCGTATTGAGGTGCTCGATACCGGAATGGGCATACCTGAAGATAAGAAGAACGAGATTTTTCAAGAATTTAAACGTCTGAGTACAGGACATGATCATCATACCCAATTAGGCTTAGGGCTTGCCATCGTCGATAAAATTTCCAGTGTGTTAGGGCATGCTGTCACCGTGAATTCCATCCCCGAAGTAGGGGCTCGTTTTTCAGTGTTAGTCCCTTACGGAGCAAGGGAGGCTCAGAGTGCCCGCAATGTAGAAACTCTGGTGACGGATGGTGGTGTGGTGCTTCAAGGAGCGCGAGTGTGGGTGGTGGATAACGACCAAAACATTTGTCGTGCAATGGAAGAGCTTTTACAGCGTTGGGGCTGTGAAGTGACCACCGCCAGTTCATTGCAAGAACTGCAAATCAGTTGTGATACCGTGCAATGCCCAGTGGAACTGCTGATTGCGGATTATCATCTCGACAATGAATTAACGGGTCTGGCGCTGGCTAAATCCATCAATGCTCAGCGGTTACAGCCAGTACCGACCGTGATTGTGACGGCTAATCGCAGTGAAGAGTTGCAGCATCATGCGCGAGATTGCGGGTATCTGGTGCTACATAAACCCATTTCGCCCATGCGGTTGAAAATGACCATGGTGCATTTATTGAGTGGTGAACATGTCGATAGCCTGCCACTGAAAAACACGTCTATCGCGTCTCGAAATCGATAATTTGGCCTGTGGCGCATCCAAGTCGGGGCGACTATGCTTTTTAGTATTCCCCTCTGTTTTGGTACGTGAACAGGAAGGCGCAATGACAAAATCAGAACTTCGTTCCCTCTATAGTCAGGAAATGCTGGTGGAGGCGGTGGTAGAACCTTCGTTATCCCGCGATGGGTGGATTGTCGAGTTTCGCCATGCGAGAGGTGGGCTTGTGCCGCTGACAGACGGTAACGGCTTAGAGCAGTGTTTTGGTGATGTGGATATCGCCACTGAAAGTGCTCTGGATATTGGTTTTCATCAAGTGCGTATCGTCGACGTATAACGCATTCCACGCTTTTTCTCGCCATGTCGAGAAGACCTGCTTTTCTTTCTGGCAATCGTGTTTGTTCCTTCAACGTGTGCTTCATCTATTGAGTGCCATGCCTTAGCGACCCGAGTCCAAAATCCGATCACTTTTGCTTCCCCGTGCGACTAGGTTTATATGCCTGAATGGCTTGATAGTTCGCAGTGGCTCATACTCGCGGTTATAAAACATGCATTTCTATTCTTTCTAGTTATTACGGCGAATAGCTAATCTATGCTCACGAAATAGAAAAGGAATGTCGTGACATGTTACTCAAGGAACTTTCTGCACTGGCAAGCCCGCTTAACGATCAGCAGATCGGTCAACTTCAACAGACCGTGGCAGAACTGTCGCCACAGCAGTTGGCGTGGATTAGCGGATATTTTTGGGGTTTAAGCCAAACACCTGAAGCAGCAGGTAGCAACCCACAACCACTTGCTCAAGCGGTTGCCACTGCGGCAAAGCCTGCGGGTAAGCTGACAATTATTTATGCCTCTCAAACCGGTAATGCGAAAGGTGTTGCTGAAGCACTGGAAGCGAGCGCGAAAGCTGACGGCGTAGACGTGGCATTGTTCTCTGCCGATGATTACAAACCCCGTGATCTGGCGAAAGAGACGCACGTGATCATCGTGGCATCGACCAACGGTGAAGGCGAGCCGCCTGATAATGCCATTTCCCTGCACGAATTCTTGCAGTCTAAGAAAGCACCTAAGCTCGACAAGCTGCAATATGCAGTGATTGGTCTGGGTGATTCAAGCTACGAATTCTTCTGCCAAACCGGTAAAGATTTTGATGCTTTCCTCTCTAAGCAGGGTGCAAAAGCGATTGTGCCGCGTCTCGACTGTGACGTGGATTATGACGCTGATGCAGAAACTTGGAGCGCAGATGTTCTGAGTAAAGTGAAAGACACCATTGGTGGTGGCGTTGATGAAGTGGTTGTTCCTCTTCACGCAGCAACCACTGCAGGTGCTGCATCGGCTTATAACAAACAAAATCCTTACGCGGCAGAGCTCGTGACTAACCAGAAAATCACCGGTCGTGATTCTGGCAAAGATGTTCGCCACATCGAAATTGATTTGGGTGAGTCTGGTTTAACCTACCAGCCGGGTGATGCACTTGGCGTGTATTACAGTAATAGTGCAGAGTTGGTCGATGAAATTCTAGCGAAAGTGGGTTTGACCGGCGATGAGAGTGTTGACGTGGCAGGCGAGTCTTTGTCGCTGCGTAAAGCACTCACCGATAAGTTTGAAGTTACATCAGCAAACCCACAACAAGTCGCTGCATATGCAGAGCTGTCAGGCAGTAAGAAGCTGCAGAAACTGGCTGAAGACAAAGACAAGCTTCGCCAGTATGCCAATAATACCCAAGTAGTGGATGTGCTCGGCGAGAAGAAAACCAAGTTGGCTGCGGAGCAGTTGATTGGTTTACTGCGCAAACTCACGCCACGCTTATACTCCATAGCCTCAAGCCAAGAAGACGTGGGTGAAGAAGTTCACTTGACCGTGGGTTTGGTGGAATTCCAAAACGGTGACAACACGCGCTTTGGCGGTGCATCCAGCTTCCTTGCACACCGTGCGGAAGAGGCTGAATCGGTAAAAGTGTTCATCGAACACAACAACAACTTCAAGTTGCCGGCTGATGACAATGCACCACTTATCATGATTGGTCCTGGTACGGGTATCGCACCGTTCCGTGCCTTCATGCAAGAGCGAGATGCCCGTGGCGCAGAAGGGAAAAACTGGTTGTTCTTTGGCGACCGTACCTTCACCCAAGATTTCCTCTACCAAGTAGAGTGGCAGAAATTCCTAAAAGACGGTTTGTTGACCAATATCGACCTTGCCTTTAGCCGAGATCAAGCTGAGAAAGAGTACGTTCAGCATAAAATCCTTGAGCAATCAGCAGCGGTTTGGCAGTGGCTACAAGAAGGTGCATACCTTTACATTTGTGGCGACGCGACCCACATGGCGAAGGATGTCCATGAAGCATTGATTAATGTTGTTGAGCAGCAAGGCGGAAAAAGCCGAGAAGACGCAGAAAGCTACTTGAATGAACTGCGTAAGGCGAAGCGCTATCAAAAGGATGTGTATTAATGAGTGACAAGCAAGTTGTGTTGGGCACAGAGCTGGGCCCGCTAGCGGATAACGAGCGCCTGAAAAGAGAAAGTAACTTTCTGCGCGGAACGATTGAGCAAGATTTGAAAGACCGTGTGACGGGTGGATTCACAGCTGACAACTTCCAGCTGATCCGTTTCCACGGCATGTACCAGCAAGATGACCGTGATATCCGTGCGGAGCGTCAAAAGCAGAAGCTAGAGCCGCTGCAAAACGTGATGCTTCGTGCACGTATGCCGGGTGGCATTATCTCGCCAGAGCAATGGTTGGCGATTGATAAGTTCGCGACTGAGCACACCATGTACGGCAGTATTCGCCTGACAACACGCCAGACATTCCAGTTCCACGGTGTGTTGAAGCCGAACATCAAGTTGATGCACCAAACGCTGAACAAGATTGGTATCGACTCCATCGCAACAGCTGGTGACGTAAACCGTAACGTACTGTGTACCACGAACCCTGTTGAGTCAGAGCTTCACCAAGAAGCGTATGAGTGGGCGAAGAAAATCAGTGAGCACTTGCTGCCGAAAACGCGCGCTTATGCGGAGATTTGGCTAGACGGTGAGAAGGTAGAAGGTCATCAAGACGAAGAGCCAATTTTGGGTTCGAACTACCTGCCACGTAAGTTTAAAACCACGGTGGTCATTCCGCCGCAAAACGATGTAGATGTTCACGCGAACGATTTGAACTTTGTGGCGATTGCCGACAACGGCAAACTGGTGGGCTTTAACGTATTGGTTGGTGGTGGCCTTGCCATGACGCACGGCGATACAGCGACCTACCCGCGTAAAGCTGACGACCTCGGGTTTGTTGCACTGGATAAAACCTTGGATGTTGCTGCCGCGGTTGTGACCACACAGCGCGACTGGGGTAACCGTTCAAACCGTAAGAATGCGAAAACCAAATACACGCTAGATCGCGTCGGCACTGACGTGTTCAAAGCGGAAGTGGAAAAACGCGCCGGCATTACGTTTGAAGCGGTTCGCCCTTATGAATTCACTGACCGCGGCGATCGCATCGGTTGGGTTGAAGGTATTGATGGCAAGCACCACTTAGCACTATTCATCGAAAATGGTCGTCTGCTGGATTACCCGGGTAAACCGCTCAAATCTGGCGTGGCTGAGATTGCGAAGATCCACAAAGGTGACTTCCGCATGACAGCGAACCAAAACTTGATCGTTGCAGGCGTGTCGAAATCCAACAAAGCGAAGATCGAAAAGATCGCCCGTGAGTATGGACTGATTGACGACGGTGTCAGCGAGCAGCGCAAGAACTCCATGGCATGTGTCGCCTTCCCAACGTGTCCACTGGCAATGGCAGAAGCAGAACGTTTCTTGCCACAGTTTGTGACAGACGTTGAAGACATTTTGGAAAAACACGGCTTGGAAGATGAGCACATCATCTTGCGTGTGACGGGTTGTCCAAACGGTTGTGGCCGCGCCATGCTGGCGGAAATCGGTTTGGTGGGTAAAGCCCCTGGTCGCTATAACTTGCACCTAGGTGGTAACCGAGAAGGTACGCGAGTACCTAAAATGTACAAAGAGAACATCACTGACGCTCAGATCCTTGAAGATATCGATGCGCTGGTTGGCCGTTGGGCGACAGAGCGTAACGACGGCGAAGGCTTCGGTGATTTTGTTATCCGCGCTGGCATTATTGCGGAAGTGAAAGTCTCTAAGAGGGATTTCTATGCCTAATTTTCAACTGTCCGATTTGCTTGGCCTGAACAAGGCGCAGCAAATCTTGGAACTGGCGCCAATTAACGCTGAACTGGAAACCCTGTCAGCACAGGAGCGGGTTCGGTGGGCGTTGGAAAATCTGCAGGGCGAATTTGCCTTGTCATCAAGTTTTGGTATTCAGGCTGCAGTTATGCTGCATCTTGTGGTCAAAGAGAAACCGGATACACCGGTTATTTTGACCGACACGGGGTATTTGTTTCCTGAAACCTATCAGTTTATTGATGACTTAACCAAGCAGTTATCTCTGGATTTACGTGTATATCGCGCGGAACAGAGCTCTGCATGGCAAGAAGCACAATACGGTAAATTGTGGGAGCAAGGCGTTGACGGTATTCAACAATACAACCGCATCAACAAAGTTGAACCAATGCGTCGCGCGTTGGATCAACTGAACGTGGGCACTTGGTTCTCGGGGCTTCGCCGAGACCAATCAAGCTCTCGCCAAACCTTGCCTATTCTTGGTATTCAAAATGGCGTGTTCAAGTTTTTGCCGGTGATCGACTGGACCAACAAAGACGTGCACTACTACTTGAAAGAGCATGGCTTGCCATACCATCCATTGTGGGACCAAGGCTATGTGTCAGTGGGCGATGTCCATACCACGCGTAAACTTGAAGAAGGCATGACAGAAGAAGAGACCCGTTTCTTCGGCCTCAAACGCGAGTGTGGGTTGCATGAAGATGATGTGAGTGGTGACGGCGAAGGGATTTAACCCTCTCAATATTGCCATTGACGAACAAAAAAGTGACGCTTACTAGCGTCACTTTTTTTATGAAAAATTATCCAGACGAAATACGTGACTTAATTAGTTGTAAACATATTGCCAGTTGGTGCTTCCTGTCCCTCTCACGCAAACGGCATAAGCATATACATTCGAGTAGTAATAGTAATAGTTATAATTGGCGTAGACATGCCAAGTGTTGCCTGATGGGTAGGAGTTTCGCAACTGATTATAATACCCGATAGAAAAGCCCCCGCCCGTTAAGGTAAAGCCAGATGGACATGTGGCATTCGCGTAGTAGTAGTTAGAGCTATAGGCGATGACTCTGTCTAGGTCATCCAAGCCGCCACTGGCATCAGAACAAACAACAGAACCATCGTCGTTGACTGCTTTAATTGCTGTTCCATCGGGACACAATCCGTCGATAACGTTTTGCTTCATGTCCAGTTGTTGTGCTAGCTGCGTTTGTTGCGCTTCTAAAGCCGCGATCAATATACCGTTTTGATCGACCTCAGATTGAAGATCTGACACGTCGCCGTTGGTGCTATTGATTTGAGCTTGAAGGTCTTGTGTTTCAAGCTGGAGTGTTGCAATCGCATCATCAACAGCCACAGCATGACCTTCAAGGCTATCGACTCGTCCCACTAAGCTATCGATTTGGGATTGTAAGTCTGCGACTTGCCCTTGAATGTGTTGGAAGGGTTTTCCATTTGGGGTGCTTCCATTGCCACCTTTAGCCGCCATTGCTGCCATTGGAATGATTGATCCTACGAGTACTGCTACCACTAACCGTTTCATACCTTGTTGCTCCCATATAACGCGCTGTCGATGTTTTTAAGAAGGGACTTTGTTTTCCCGCTTCGACTGAGATTAGTGCGCTTTTGTGCCGGATATGTGGTCAAGGCTGTCTGGTGAAATCTTGAGACGATTTAAATTTGGGTCATCAGGGTGATTACGGGAAACCTTCAAAATGACAGTCAAAATGCGATTCCATGGTGCTTTCTTCTTAATTTTGAGAATTATTTTTGGCGTGTAAACGCAATGATTAGGTGGTTTTCGCATTATTTTTTTTCATGCAAAAATTTTGGTTTGAACACTTTTGATATGGAGTTAATTACAGGCTTACTCATTAATGGCATGTGCAAATAAAAAGTCACTGTATGAAATGTTTATATTTTTCTTTTTTAATTAATAATTTACTCATCGTTTTCTGTTTTGTTTTCTTTTGGGGTTGTGAGGTTTACTGTTTGTTGAGATTGCGATTAAGCGATGATCTGGCTGAGATTTTTTTATACCGAATGGGGTTTCTGACTAGAATGGTTTGATGTGAAAATCAGCAGCGCTGATTGATGAGTCAATCAGGAGATGAATGGCGAAAGCCTTCAGGTATATTCCGCATAGTAGGTTACGGATAGTGCTCAAACGTTCGTTCTACGTCTTTATAGCACTGCTCTCGGTCTGCGTTATTGCGGATCTTCGAACAGTCACTTTCCGCTATTCCACGTCCTATATCTGCACTGCATGCGCTGAGCAGAAGTGTTAAAAGCAATATCATCGATTTCATGGTGTGCTCTCCTGTGTTATTGCGTGGCGCTACACGTGGCGTATCGCTTGTTATGTGGTGGTGGTGGTGAGGTCCATAAGCGTATTTCTCAGCCATTGATTGGCAGGACTGTGCTGATTTCGTTTATGCCAGACGATTTGATGCACCACTTTTTGTGTTTCAAAGGGGGGGGATAACACCTGCAACCCAAATCTCTCGGCATACTTACCGGCCAGTTTTTCACTGGTCATGGCAATACAGTCGCTGTCGCTGACCAACGCCATCATGGATAAAACGGATTCACATTCAGCGCTGATTTTACGCTCTTGCAATATTTCCGTGGTGAAAAAATCTGCTGCATAAAGATTAGATCGACGAACGCGCAGAGTAATGTGTTTTTCCTGATAGTACTGCACTTTACTGATGGTGCTCTGAACCCTTGGATGGTTTTTGGCACAAATCAGTTTCATCGACTCTTCCAATAGCGGTACGGAGGCGTATGACTGGCCGTCGACTTTGCCGATATCAATGGCCAGATCGGCTTTTTGCAGACTCAGCATCTCCAGCATGTTTTCTTCATTTTTTGGCGTTGGGTTGAACTGAATGGTGCAGTTTCCAAGCAGTTCGGAACGCTCTACCAAGGGCTGGAGAATTTGGAGGACGACTTCATTGATCAGCACATTGAACTTACGATGGTGCTGAGGCGTGAACTGATTGATGTTGCCCATGGCTTTCGCCATTTGTTCAAAGGCCGGTGAAATATCGCTAGCCAGCTGAACCGCTGCCGATGTTGGACTGATACCACGTCCTTCCCGCACAAACAATTCTACCCCCATTTGCTGTTGTAACCGCTTTAATGCCCCGCTGACACCTGGCTGTGTCATGTTGAGTGCATCCGCCGCAAGCGTAATAGATCGCAGTCTGTAAACATCTAAGAAAACTGAAAGCAGGTTCAAGTCGAGCTTGGAATCCATAAACGTCACACCTCAATACATAGCCAGTAGTTATATTTTTTATAAAGTTATCTTTATTCAAGCTGATGTGTCAACTCGGTAACATTTCCACATCGATACACGGCCTTTATTTCACATAAAGAGGGGCAATGACATTGAGTGGTATCGGTAAACACATGCAAATTAAAAGGGGACGTACCGAAGTCCCCTTTGTTATTTCTGGGGAAACGTTATGACAATCTCTTCTTATTCTCGCGCTTTTGCTTTGGTTTCTTTGTCGTTGGGGAGTTCTTCTTTGCTAGCACAAGAAAACAAAGAGGTACTGCAAGACATGTCTGATCCATTGGCAGTTTATACCCAAGGCGGTATGGGTATCACAGACCAAGGGCTGAACTTTAAACTCGGCATGGCGTATGACACCGGTGACCCCGATACCATGGCAATGAATATTTTGGAGCTAAAAGGGTTTGCAGGGGATTTGTTGCATTTGGATGGAAACGACAGCTTTGATTCCTTGCGTTATCGCCATTTCAGTTTGGATACGACGACAGGGCGGGGTTCACAACTTGATGTGAATTGGGATTTTGCCAGTGATCTTGGCAGCGCATCATACAGCTTCATACAGGCGCTACCGCCAATGGGGGACTTGCAGCTTTACCCCCTAGTGGGCGCAGGCTTAACCGTGACTGACACGGCGGAAATTCGTGGCAGCGATAATCCGGTCGGCAGTGTGGGCTATGCGATTCCTTCGACCTACATGGTGGTTGGGACATACGCCAAATACAGCATCAATGATGATGTTTGGCTCAACTACAACCCCATGTACATTAATACGTTGAACAGTAACCACTACATGGCTGATTTGATGGATGGTTGGTATCACGAAGTGGCGGCAAGCTATCAGCTTAATCCCCGTCAGAATGTGCGCCTATTCGGTAATTATTCAGACAGTGCAGCGACGAGCAGCAGTGTGGAGTGGCGTTTAGAGTTCAATCACCAATTCTGATTGTTTGTATATAGATAGGATGTCGTCGACCAACAAGGATGTTGATACTTTACTGAGGTACTGTGACTAATATTTTTCCATCTCCCATCTCCCATCTCCCATCTATTTACGCTACCTATTGCCACTTCAAGGTTTATCGCTGTTGCACCACGTTGAATATTTTCTTGGCCAATGCATTGATCCCACGTTGATTAAGCGTTTGTTGCTGCCCTTTTATTTCCACGATGATTTCAGGTAGTTGCTTCCCCGTTGGTACGTGTACAACATGGGTTATTAAGTATGCGAACAGAAAGCTGGGTTTATGCAGGCGACTGACGACGACCCACTCAGCATCGACGGTTTTCCCTAGCTGGGCTGCGGCTTGTGGATGAGAGAATAAATACCCAAAACCTTGGTCTGCCTCAGCGTGAAGCGAGGAAGGTACGGGTTTCACAATGAGGTGATACTGTGAACTGAGTGTGCTTCTGAGTAAAGGCGCCAATGTCGCGGTGCGGGCTAACTCTGGGGCATTAGGGGCGTTTTTGCTATATTGCGAGTCTCTGAGATTCTCCTGCAAGGTGAGATCATTGAGTTCAAAATCCAATACCGCGATGGATGCGAAGACAATAGGCACCCAAGCCAATAGCAAAGCAATGAACAACATGATCACGAACGGTTTGATGCCACTTATCGTTTTTTTGACGATAAATGGCACCGCATTGTCCTTATGTTTGTTCATGACAGTTAGTCATCATCATCGCCACCGAAAGGTTTAGATGAGGCTTCAACAACGGGAACACCGTAGTCATTTAAGATCATGGCGATTTGAGGTGCGTTAGCATCCATGGCCATTTCTACGGTTTCTTTCCATGGCCTCTCGCCATACCTCACGCCCATCGACATGGGGAAATCAAATACATTGCTGCCTTCGGAGACCATTGAGATCACCGCAAGATCGGGATGAGATTTGGCAAAATAGCCTGCAATTGGCCCCCAGATCACCAGCATATCGAACTCTCCGTCAGCAACGCGGTTCACCATTTTTCCCGGGTAATCTTCCCCATCACCATTCATGATGCGGAAAAAAGAGGTGTTGCTTTTAAACCCGTTATCTCTCAGCCAAGTTACCGCTGGAGAGGGAGCAAACGCGGCGATATTCAGTGATGTTTTTACGCTGTCAGGGAGAGTCGCGACATCTTGTTGGGTGACAGCCGAGCCTAGTGGGCCATCTTTTTTGAAGATGATCGAATAGGATGAGCGGTAATAGGGTTTCGTTGTCGCCGCAATATCAAACTGAGAGGGAACACCGATGACAAGATCGCACGCGAATCGACCGTTATCATCTGACCAATTTTTCAAGGTGTTGCGGATAAAACCCATACGCTGAGGAAACCAAACGTATTCCACATCGAGTCCCCAATATTCGCCCAACTGTTCAGCGATTTTGTTCTCGAACCCTTGCTGATCTTTGTTTGAATACGGGAGGTTATTGGGGTCCGCACAGATTCTTAACTTGTCTGGCAGAGGTGACGGCGTTGAGATGTTTGCTGCTGCCAATGCCGGAGAGAGTATGAAGGCCAGTGACAAAGTGAAGAGGGCAATACAGCGATTAGAAAACGAGTTCATCTTTGCCTCCTATTGGACTTGAGTGATTTGTTGGGCGACGAAGCATTGCTGATCCGCTTCATCGCGAATCGCAAGCAGTTCGCCTCTTGCGGTGCGGCTGTCTTTGGATGAGCGGAAGTAGCCACCGCGTTCGCCACGCATGTTACGCAGGCGCAAGAAGGCATCGGCATGAATATAGTCATCAAAGGTGAGTTGGTTGGCTATTTTGTCTATCACACAGCTACAACCGTACATGTTGACGTAAGAGGGTCCGCCCTTCAGTGCCATGCATTCTTGAACGAATTTGACTCTTTCGAGTGTGGGATAGTCATTGGCGTTCGCCGGCGAGGAGAGTGCCAGTAGTGCCAAACCAATGAGCGAACTTACCGTTTTTACTGCTTTTAACATAAGCTGCCTCCTGCAATCTACTTGCGACGTCTTGGTGTTAACGTCTATGTGACGACGTCTATTGCGTAACAATAATTGGCCTTACAATAATCCCTGAGCTTGAAGCTGCTTACGGAATTTCTTCAGTAGCCCTTTGGCGGGGAGTAATGACTTATCTTTTTTGATCTCTTCCATGTAACTGTCAATGATGCCGTCTATGTCGCTTGGGTTACCCACCAACAAAACACCGCCCATTCTCGCCCCCCAGTGCGGTGTGCATTTATAGACGTAAACCCCTTCGTTTTCGAAGACGAAGCTCACATCGACACCCATCTCGGTTTTAATTTTTTCAGTGCCTTCAGGCACCATTACATCAATGGTTTCGATGAGATGTGCGGGCATGTTTGTCCATGAAACTCGGTCACCCGGCTGCAACACCACGACCATTGGTGCGAATTTCACGCCGACAGCCTGTATTTCAAATTCTTCTGCATATCCCTGACTTGTTAATCCAAGTAACAAGCAAATTGACCATAAAAAACGTCTAGCCATACAAATTCCTTTTTCGCATTAACGTTTAACGATAACGTTGAGTGTAGAGGGGAACCTCTTTACTCAACGAGTAGCATTGCGTCGAAATTGAGAAAAGGGGAGTTAAACTCCCCTTATAGTATTGATTAGTTAGGCAGTGCAAAAACAGTCAACACGCCGCCAAGCTGGGTGTAGTCTGACAATTTACGATATGCGCCTACGGCGCCAAGTCCGTCAGTATCACCTTCGAGACCCGCGGCCATACCGATACCAGCCCAGCCACCCACACCGGAAAGAACCGCGATGTATTGCTTGCCGTCGTGAACATAAGTATTCACGTTCCCGATAATGCCGGACGGTGTTTTGAAGCGATAAAGCTCTTCACCGGTTTTTTCGTCCACTGCTTTGAGGTAGCCCTCAAGTGTGCCGTAAAACACCACACCACCACCGGTCGCTAGCGCGCCACTCCATACTGAGAACGGCTCTGGGATTGACCAAACAATCTCACCTTTTTCCGCATCCCAAGCAATGAAGTTACCTAGGCCACCGTGGCTATCCGGGGCTGGGAACATGGACAGCGTCGCCCCAACATAGGGTTGGCCAGCGGTGTACGCCACTTCAAATGGTTCGTAGTTCATGCACACATGGTTAGTTGGTACATAGAACAAACCCGTACGCTCACTGTACGTAGCGGGTTGTTGGTCTTTTGAACCCAGTGCTGCTGGACAAATGCCTTTGGTATCAACATCTTCACCATTTTGACCCGTGGAATATTTAGCAACGACTTGTGGACGACCTGTTTCCATGTCGACATGGGTTGCCCAGTTCACAGCAGGGTCAAATTTCTCCGCAACTAATAACTCACCAGTGGCACGATCGAGTGTGTAGCCAAAACCGTTACGGTCAAAGTGAACCAGTAGTTTGCGATCTTTGCCGTTGAACTTTTTATCAACCAAGATCATTTCGTTGATGCCGTCATAATCCCACTCGTCGTGCGGTGTCATCTGGTAGAGCCATTTGGCCATACCCGTGTCAGCATCACGCGCTATGATGGTCATGGAATATTTGTTGTCGCCAGGGCGTTGAGAAGGGTTCCACGTACTTGGGTTACCCGTTCCGTAGTAAACAAGGTTCAGCTCAGGGTCGTAAGTAAACCAACCCCAAGTGGTACCGCCACCAATTTTCCATTGGTCGCCTTCCCAAGATTCAAGGCTTGAATCTTTGCCAATAGGCTTAAGCATCTCTGTGGTTTTTTCGGGATCAACAAGCATTTCGTCATCTGGTCCTGTGCTGTATGCACGCCAAGCTACGCTGCCATCTTTGGTGTTATAGGCTGTGAGGTAACCGCGGACACCAAACTCACCACCACTGATCCCTGTGATGATTTTGTCTTTAACGACCAATGGTGCATTGGTGTTTGTGCCGCCAGATTTAGGATCGCCATTAACGACTTTCCAAACCACCTCACCGGTTTTCTGATCGAGAGCGACCAAGGTGGTATCGGCTTGTTGTAAGTAGATTTTGCCGTCTGAGTATGCCAGACCGCGGTTGACCGTATCACAACACATCACAGCGATAACGGATGAGTCCTGTTTGGGGGAGTACTCCCAAATCAGCGCTTTGGTTTTTAGATCAATCGCGAAGACTTTGTTGGGGAAAGGTGTGTGAATGTACATGGTGTCACCCAACACAAGCGGCCCGCCTTCATGACCGCGCAAAACGCCCGTTGAGAACGTCCATGCGACTTGAAGATCTTTCGCGTTTTTTGCATTGATCTGATCTAGTTCACTGTAACGTGTTCCGGAATAATTACCGCCCCACATCACCCACTGATCCGGATCTTGCTGTAATTTCAATAGCTCGTCGTTTGCCTGAGACGCTGCTGGAAACAGCAGAGTTAGGGAAACAGTTGCTACTGCGAGCAAACTGCTTCGCAACCTTTTTACACCTATCATATTTACTTCCTCCGTGACAGCGAGTGCTATTGAGCGCTTGGTGCTCAAAGGCACATCAGCCCTTTGTTGTCTCAATTTTTGATGGGCGCAATCCGCGGGTTGTGAGGGACGCTATTTGGGCCAGGACTCAACATATGACGGAGCATAAGATTGTGTTTATGGCTTGTTGGCGATCTACAACATGCGGTCTCGCGTTTCAGCATTGACCCCGAATGCCAATTCATTCCAACATCGGATGAAGCGACAATGCTTGCCGCACATTCGTAATGAAGTGTCGTCATCAAAACGTTGGTGAATTGAGTTTATGGCAGCTTTTGAGGTTGTGTGAGGAGCAAAGGAGCACAACACTTTTGTTGCAAGGCAACAATGTCGAATAGCTGATGTTTGTCGATTAAATAATTGATAAATAATGATTAAATTTGCGGGTGTCAACGTGGTCTTTGAGAGATTTCAATGCAAAGGCACAGATGCCGTCTCTGTCTTTTCAGTAAGATACGACATCTTAATACCCTTGTTTTTTGTTGGGATTTATTACATCACATTCAAATGTCCCATTCGCGGGAAAATTCTCGTCCCATTGAATCTTTAACATCGGCTTTCAGTGTTCCTTGTTTGTTTGCATCAACATGGAACGTGAACGTCGGGTTCTCGCTGATCGATATGCCACCGTTGAATTGCATCACAGGATCGCCATTGAGGGTGATCTGCACATCGCTGACGTAATCCGAAGGGATCCAGTGGCGTGTGACTTGATCGATCTGCAGGCCACTGTAGTTGGGGTGACTGATCAGCAGTTGCAGCATGCGCGTATCAGTATTTCCTAAATCTTTGAGTTTCATTTTTCCCATACGTTGACGAGCAAGCAGATCATCTGCGCCGGCAGGGGCGGAGCAACCGCCCGATGCCTTCACATAGTTGCTTGTCATATGGAGTTTACCGTCGGCGGTTTGTGCAATCACTCGGACAGGGCTGTAGGCGTTGACGCGCACACGCGTAGAGATGTTTGCCACGCCGTTGTTAGGGCTCATGTCGAAGGTCCCGACAATAGGGGAGGGATTGTTATCGACAATAAGATGAATGCGCTTGATCGGATTGGGGTCGTTTTGTCTGACATTCACTTTGATGTCGAGCGGCACTAGCGCGGCGTCGATGGCGCGAACGGGTGAAACCAATTCCACGATGCCATCTTCTAAGATTTGGGGAGATCCCGGAAATAAACTGTCACGTATCAGCGGCCAGTTAACGCTTTCTTGCTGACTTTGTGCCAACAACGACGGCGAAAAAACAGTCAGCAAGGCGGCAAGTAGTGTGGCAAGTAACGCGGGGGTCTTGTTCATGATGAATACCTCTTATCATTCCCACTCCAGTTCCTTGTATGCCTGAATAACGTTGCGTCCGTGAAACTGTTCAAACAGTTTCCAGTTGTCGGCATGGGATCTTAGTACCGTAAGGCTGGCAGTGTTGATATCGATGTTTTGATTAATAGCGGCACGAACTTCTTGTGCCAGTGAGCGAAGGTAGTGTGTTTGTGCATCAAATGCATTTTTTCCTGTTTGAATAGGGCCATGTCCAGGAATGACCCGTAGATAAGGCATGGCGTTTAACGTGTTGATAACCGAAAGCCAACCAGTAAGGCTGCCGTCTAGTGATGGAACATGGTCAACAAACAGCAAATCACCAGCGATCAGCGTTCTTGTGGT
The DNA here is from genome assembly GCF_028683095.1 of Enterovibrio gelatinilyticus. Classification (GTDB taxonomy): domain Bacteria; phylum Pseudomonadota; class Gammaproteobacteria; order Enterobacterales; family Vibrionaceae; genus Enterovibrio; species Enterovibrio gelatinilyticus. The sequence continues at coordinate 46,007 of NZ_JAJUBC010000012.1, forward strand.
GGCATCAAATACCGTTAAATCATGGCGCGTGTGGGCGCGTTCGTGAGCCATTAGCACGAGGGTGCGTTGGCCTAAGTCGATTTCAGTTTCTTTTTCAATGAAATGCGTCGCGGCAATAGGGGTGGTGCCTTCAAACCACGGTGCTGTTAGGCGTTGTTGGTAATAGTTGGCCTTGGCATGAAAGTCGCCAGCATAGCGAGTATGGGCAATGAATTGAGGTTGTTCGGAGACGAACGCCTGATTGCCAAAATTGTGGTCGGGATGTACATGGGTATTGATAACATAACGAATAGGTAGCGCTGTGATTTGGCGAATGGCTCGATAGAGCATTTCACCTGCTCGTCGGCTTCCCCCCGTATCGACAACGGCGACGGCTTCTTTGCCAATGATCACTGTAATGTTGGCGACGGGATCTGTCTGTGTGGTGAACAGGTCGTCAATTTTACCTTGATGAAAGTATATACCCGGTGCCACTTCCTTCATTGGCAATACCGCTTGGGTGTTGGCGGATGCTGTGAATGCAAATAGCCAAACAGTCAGCGTGAAAAGAAGATCTTTGATGATATTCATGGGCGGATCGGTGTATGTTTTTCTAGCTCAAACCCAGCCTCACGCCAACCCTTCACACCAGCCCGGTACCAGTAAACATCTTGTGCGCCGAGTTCAAGTGCCCGTTTGGCCGCGTTCCAGGAGTGCCAGCAATTAGGCTCGCAAAAGACGACAATAGGCTGGGAGTGTTTGACGTTTTCTGCCAACAGCGAGATCAGAGCGTCCGGCATGATGCCGTGTCCGACGTTGGCAAGCCACAATGCGTTGGGCAAGGTTTCTCTTATTGGTTCAATCCAGAGTGTGGTGTCAGGTAAATTATCTGGCTTGTTGGGGGCGGGATAAACGTCAATTAAGCGTGGATCGTGATGAGCGATAAATTGTTTGAGCGCCTGTGGCGAGTCAATCACGTTTGCGCCCTGCAATGTGTTTGGTACAGGCGCACGAAAATTCTCCATGCGGTAACTGTCGGGCTCCGACATAGACTGCGGTTCTGTATTAGCCATGACACTAAATGTGCAAAAACAGAGCAAAATCGCAGACTTAAGATGCTTTTTCTTTCCTTCAACGTGGCTGTTCATACTACTTTCTTCCGATAATTCTCCTACCTTAGTAGGAGATGGGCAGAGAGCCATCCATTTTGGATTAACCTTAGGATAACAATCAGACCGTCAAAGGGCGGGCTTTATTGTTGCAGCAATCAATAAACTTCTTTTCAGTGGAGCAAAGATGAACCGTTGGAGTGGTGTTGAAGAATTTGTTGAAGTTGTTAACAGTGGTAGTTTCACCGCCGCCGCACGAAAGTTAGGTGTTTCAACTTCCCACGTCAGCCGACGCATTGATGCGTTGGAAGGCAGGTTAAGTACACGTTTACTTTATCGTACAACCAGACAGATCACGCTGACTGAGGTCGGCAAAACCTATTTTGAGCACTGTAATAATCTTATCGAAGCATTCGGTGAGGCAGAGGCGCTCGTTACTCAAATGCAAACCGAGCCAGTCGGTACGTTGAAGATCACTGCTCCGTCAGTGTTTGGCGAAAAGTATATCGCGCCATTGACCAACGACTTTATCAAGGTTCACCCGAAGCTCAGTGTTGAATTTCACTTCACAAACGATGTGATAGACATGGTGCATGATGGGTATGACTTGGCGATTCGCACGGGGGATCTCAAAGACAGCACGCTAATGGCCAAGAAACTTGCGCCGCGGAAACTGCATGTCTGCGCTTCACCTGCATATATCAAAGAGTTTGGCGTACCGCGCGATCTGGAACAGTTGCATGAACACAATTGTTTGGTGGGGTTGGTGGAGTCTTGGGCGTTTCAAGACAATGGCACCACGATTCAGTTTAAGCCAAAGGGTCGTTGGCATGGTAACAGTGGAAGCGCTGTGTTGGATGCGACGCTACGTGGGCTAGGTTTGGCGCAGTTGCCTGATTATTACGTGAGGCAGAAACTGCAATCTGGGGAGCTGGTCGAAATATTGTCTGAGTATCGCCCCAGTGATTCTGCGGTATGGGCGGTGTACCCTTTTAATCGAAATCTATCTGCCAAGGTGCGTTTGTTTGTGGACTTTCTCTCAGAGCATTTTACAACGCATCTACCCTGGGACGATGAAGAGCATGACGACGAGGGCGATGAGCGGCAAGCGGCAAATTAGGTCAGTGGAAAAGGCTATGTCGTTTGATGCATTGCGTCGCTTGAAAGGCTACGCTGTTTGGCATGCTGCGTTGTTTGAATTGATTGGTCGGGTAAAACGTCGGGATATCCGTACTCTTCCCGCAAAACAATGGAATGCCAATGGTAAAAAAGCCAGCGCGAACGCTGGCTTTTGCTTGAAGAAATGCAGTGAAATTACAGGATTTCTAGCAGTTCTACTTCGAATACCAATGCAGCAAATGGTGGGATTGCAGCGCCAGCGCCACGTTCACCGTATGCTAGGTCTTGAGGGATAGACAGTTTCCACTTAGAGCCAACAGGCATCATTTGTAGAGCTTCTACCCAACCTTGGATAACGCCAGTCACTGGGAACTGAGCAGGTTGACCGCGCTCTACTGAGCTGTCAAACACAGTGCCGTCAGTTAGCATGCCGTGGTAGTGAACACGTACTTGCTTGTCGCTGGTTGGGATTTCGCCAGTACCTTCAACCAGTACTTCGTACTGAAGGCCAGAATCAGTCACGGTCACTTCGTCACGCTTTGCGTTTTCAGCAAGGAATGCTTCGCCGCCAGCTGCAGCTTCTTTTGCAGCTTCTTGACGAACGGCTTCTGCTTGAGTGTGCAGTTCACGCAGCGCATTGTTGATCTCGTCAACTTCGATTGCAGGCATTTCGCCAGCCAGTGCAGTTGCGATACCTTGTGCGATAGCGTCAACGTTCAGTCCTTCCAGACCGCTTCCAGCCAGTTGCTGACCCATTTGTAGGCCAATGCCATAGCTTGCTTTTTGTTCTACGGTCTCTAGTTTTACTTCAGACATGTCGTCTCTCTTTAATTTTGAGGTTACTCGGGTATACACCCAAACCACGGGTGAAATGTGACATCCCCACCGCGTTTAGGTTTAAAGTGTGAAAGGATAACAGGTGGGGGTAGCTCGGGACAAATCGTGTTACTTGAATCTGGTTTAAAAATGCCGGACAGTACCACTATTAGCCTGTGTCATGCCGCGATACACGCTTCACAGCGTTTGAATTATCCGGCATTGTGCGTGAATTCAATGTGATGACGCTGACACTTTGCTGATATTGTGAGTCTACTATGCACACAAGCATTCTTAGCATACTGGACGAGACCCGATGAGGAAATTGGGAGAGGTGATGACCTTGAAAGGAAAGCGTGAAAACCAAAAGGAAACCACCACGCCGCCTCTGGGCGAGGTGATAAAACAGGTGCGTGATAAAGTGATAGCCGCGTTGCGCCCTGCGTTAGAGAAAGTGAAGCCGTATTGGACCGCGCTACCAAAGCCGCATCGAATCGGTGTGTCAGCCTTGGCCGTGTTACTGGTATTACTGCTGTTGTGGCCTTCCAGCGAGCCATCGCAAACTAACGCTATCGTTGATGGGCAGCGAGTTGCTGTCCCTTTGAACTTGGATGAACCTCAATCGACCAAGAACTCGAATAACACGGCTTCTGAAGATACTGACTTTGAGAGAACATCGACTCCAGTCGTCGCGCCACAAACCATTGATACGGATTGGGTTAACTACGAGGTGGCTCGTGGTGACACGCTGTCTAATATTTTCCGAGCGCAAAATTTGTCGTTAAAGGATTTGTACGCAATATCAGCGATTGAAGGTGACGACAAACCTCTCAGTCAAATTCAGCCGGGTCAGTTATTGCGCTTTAAGCGTGATACGCAGGGCGATCTCGATATCATTCAAATTGAAAGCGCAGGCACGCAGTCAGTGATCTTCTTTAGATTGTCAGACGGTAGCTTTGCCCGCCGAAAATAGTGGCTTACGCTAATTCGATATCTCGATAAAAATGGCTGCGTTACGCAGCCGTTTTTGTTTCTGCTCTTCGCATGTCAATGTGCGGTATTCCGTCTTCGAGGTATTGCTCCGAAATTTCTTCAAAGCCATGTCGACGGTAAAACTCTCGCAAGTGGTATTGAGCACCAATAGTGATTGGTGCTTCAGGCCAGGCATCATGAGCTTCAATAATGGCTTGGCGCACCAAGACATTGCCACTGCCATTTCCGCGCTCAGTATTGGCGGTCACTACGCGCCCGATACTGATTTCTGGGTATGTTAGCCCAGCAGGCAGTATGCGTGCATAGGCGGTCATTTTATCATCGCGATAGCCCATTAAATGTCGGGTTTCGGGATGTAGGTCGTGACCATCAAGTTCAGGGTAAGGACAGTTTTGCTCAACCACGAATACATCGGTGCGTAACCGAAGCAAATCGTACAGTTGGCGCGTAGACAACTGACCAAAGGTCAAGCTTATCCATTGCATGGTTTTAGTATCCTAATAATTATCAAAAATCTTGGGCGACAACGCGCTTACCTTTTCTGTTTTATACAACAGTATTTCGAGGCGAGGGTTGGATTCCCCCTGAAGGGCAAACATAAAAGGTAAACACGCCTTTAGGTTTTTAGTCCAATTCCCCCAAAACTGCTCGATAAGATAATGAAAAACCGCGACTAAGGCCGCGGTTTTTTGTCTTATTTTTGGTCTTTTTCAATAATTAAACAGGGCGTTAACAGTCTGTTAATGTTTTTTCAGGTCAATTTGATACTGAGCAAAACCAACATCATCATTACCGACTTTCTCCATTGGGTAGTGTCCTTTGGCATTGATGAATTGCGCGGCTTTGTCGCTTGGTGAGGTTTCAAAAATCACATTCAGTTTGGCGTCAGTTTCAATTGGGGCGAACGTCCAGTTGTTGTCTGCCGTTGGCGTGACTTCCCCTTTTTCCTTGGTGACGCTGCTGATGTAGTTTGCTACCACAGTGCGGTTCTCATCAGGCGAGGCAAACGCAATGAAATCGTTGCCTGTGCCAGGGAATTTACCCAAGTAAGCGCGGTAGTTATTCGCTGCGACCAAGAATGGCTGAGTTGCCTGCACTGGCTTGCCATTGAAGGTCAGGCCTTTGATACGCTCTGCATCTGGATTAACGAGGTTGCAATCGCTGTCATAACGCGCAGGTTGGGTGACATCGATTTGATAGTTAACACCGTCGATAACATCGAAGTTGTAGGTACGGAAACCGTCCCAGTTTATCAGTGATTGCTGCGCCGTTGATGTTGGGTCAATTTGGTTAAACTGCCCAGCGCTGCACTCTAGCCATTCTTTCACCTCGTGACCGGTGACTTTCAGCGTTACCAATGTGTTCGGGTAAAGATAAAGGTCTGCGGCGTTACGGAAGGTGAGTTCGCCTGCTTCCACTTCGGTGTAGTTACCTGGGTCGTTTTTACGGCCACCCGCTTTAAATGGTGCGGCAGCAGAAAGAACAGGGATACCTTCTAGATCTGGATCGCCTTGAATAAAGCGTTCAACGTAATCTTTTTGCGCAAGGTTGACTATCTGAACCGTTGGGTCGTCTTGTACCAGTGAGAGGAAGCTGTACATCACGTCATTGGCTTTCCCAATCGGCTGGTTGACGAACTCACGGGTCGCTTTGTGATCGTTTTCTAGTGCCTTACGCATCGCAGGATCGGCCTGTGCGATAGACTCACCATCAAAGATCGGTCGTGATTCGGTTTGCACTGGGGTCACTACCCAATCTTCGCCTTGTTTATCTAATTGAAGATCCATGATGCCGACATGGCTACCCCAGCGACCAGGCATAACGGCCGCCACGCCTTTGATGGTGCCTTTTTTATTGTCGACACCTTGAATGTCATCAAAACCTTTGCCTGGGAAGACGGCATGAGAGTGACCAAAGGCAATGGCATCAATACCATCAACATCGGCGAGGTAGTACACCGAGTTTTCTGCCATGGCTTTATATTCGTCTTGCGATAGGCCTGAGTGCGGGATAGCGACAATCACGTCAGCGCCTTTGGCTTTCATTTCAGGTACCAGCTTGTCTGCGGTGGCTTTGATGTCTTTTGCAATCACTTTGCCGTCGAGGTTTTTCTTATCCCACACCATGATTTGCGGTGGCACAAAACCGATATAGCCCACTTTCACCAAATGCGCTTTGCCATTAGTGTCCGTCATGGTGTGTTCTTTGATGATGTAAGGCGTGAAGTATGACTCGCCGGTGTTGGCATCGAAGACGTTTGCTGAGACGTAAGGGAAATTTGCGCCATCTAAGGTGCGGTCAAGGAAATCGAGGCCGTAGTTGAACTCGTGGTTGCCAATGTTACCGACGTCGTAATTGAGTTGATTCATGGCTTTGTAAACAGGGTGAATTTCACCGTCTGCAATGCCTTTGGCTGCCATGTAATCGCCCATTGGGCTGCCTTGAATCAGGTCACCATTGTCCACCAGCACACTGTTTTTCACTTCATCTTGTGCTTTTTTCACCAAGGTGGCTGTGCGAACCAAGCCGATTTTTTCGCTTGGCTTGTCTTTGTAGTAATCGTAATCCATCACATTGGTGTGAATGTCTGTGGTTTCGATGATACGCAGCTTGATGGTCTCTGCCATTGCAGGGCTTGCCATGACGAGCAGGCCAGATAGAACAGCAATAGAGAGTGGTCGAGGTGAAAGTGTCATGTGTGTCTCCTAAGGATCTACGACAAAGGGGCAATACCGATTTCTTCAATATGCAAAGAGTGGATATGGGCATATTGTGCATAGTAGACAGCTCGAATGGTTACATTTCATTGATTAGTGTGATCTCGATTTTTAAATAATTTTATGGTGCTCACGCTTTGTGCATCGCAAAGCGTGAAACTTGTGATCTCACTACATGCCCTGTTTTAACCGCGAGAAAGACGCTAAATAACCAAAACGTTATAAAAAATGAAATTTTAGAATTTCAAGTAATATCAGCAACTCTTTATAGTGATGGTCAAAGGATTGAAAGGACGCTCACTATGGATTACTTGCCGATTTTTGCGAAGCTGGAAGGCCGACCGTGTTTAGTGGTTGGCGGCGGTGAAGTTGCATGGCGCAAAACACGCATGCTGATGAAAACGGGCGCGGCAGTCACTGTTGTGTCTCCTGATGCAGATCGCGAAGTGGTTGAAGCGGCAGCGCGTGGTGAGTTGACTTGGGTGCAAGAAGGCTTCTCGCCTGAGCACTTGAAATCCATGTTTTTGGTGATTGCAGCCACGGACAATCCGTTGGTGAATGAACTGGTTTCGCAAGCGGCAAACGCACGAAACATTCTCGCCAATGTGGTGGATGACACACCGAAGTGTAGCTTTATCGTTCCTTCTATTGTTGATCGCAGTCCGATTGTGATTGCGATTTCTTCTGCGGGTAAATCCCCTGTCTTGGCGCGTTTGTTGCGCGAAAAGCTCGAAACCCTCATTCCTTCTCACGTGGGTCGCATGGCAAAGCTTGCCGGTGATTTCCGTGACACCTTGAAAAAGAAAGTCACCACTTTAAATGGGCGAAGAAAGTTCTGGGAAATGGCGTTTGATGGTCGCTTTAGCTCGCTGGTGGCAGCAGGTGATGAAGACGGTGCCAAAGAAGAACTTGAAAAGCTAACAAAGGGTGTGTCACTGCAAGGCGAAGTGGCCTTGATTGGTGCAGGACCCGGTGACCCTGGTTTGCTGACCCTTCGCGCCCTGCAATTGATGCAGCAAGCGGATGTGGTGCTTTATGACTACTTGGTGTCTGACGAAATCATGGAGCTTTGCCGCCGCGATGCTGAGCTGATTTGTGTTGGTAAACGCGCAAGCTACCACAGTGTGTCTCAGGAAGAGACCAATGCCATGTTGGTAAAGTATGCCCAGAAAGGACACCGCGTTGTGCGTCTGAAAGGCGGCGATCCTTTCATGTTTGGTCGTGGCGGTGAAGAACTTCAAGTGCTTCAAGAAGCGGGTGTGCCATTCCAAGTCGTACCCGGCATTACCGCAGCGGCAGGTGCTACAGCTTATGCTGGCATTCCTCTTACCCATCGCGACCATGCACAAACGGCGATGTTCATTACTGGTCACCTGAAAAAAGAAGACGACAGTTTCCGTTGGGCAACACTGGCTCGAGGTCGCCAAACCTTGGTGATCTATATGGGGTTAATGAAAAGTGCCCATATCCAAGAGCAATTAATTCAGCATGGGCGTGACCCTCAGACGCCCGTTGCAATCATAGAAAACGGTACGCGTACCAATCAGAAAATCTACAAGGGAACGTTAAGTGAACTTGAGTCACTGGCGGAAGGTGTAGGTTCACCTGCATTGATTGTCGTCGGTGAAGTGGTTCAACTTGCCGATCAGTTGAACTGGTTTGGAAAGCAATCCTTCGATACGGCAGGTGAGATCCATGCACCGTCCGTGGTTAATTTAGGCTAAGGAAATATCAAAGAATGGAAGCCAAGACCCTTACCCACCTCAAGCAACTTGAGGCAGAAAGTATCCATATCATTCGTGAAGTGGCGGCGGAATTTGATAATCCGGTGATGATGTACTCCATCGGTAAAGACAGTTCTGTGATGCTTCACCTAGCGCGTAAAGCGTTTTACCCAGGCAAGATCCCGTTTCCTCTTTTGCATGTCGATACTGACTGGAAATTTAAGGAAATGATTAAGTTTCGCGATGAAGTGGCAGATAAGTACGGCTTTGAATTGCTGGTTCACCAAAACCCTGAAGGCCTTGCAATGGGTTGTAGCCCATTCGTACATGGTTCTTCAAAGCACACGGACATCATGAAAACCCAAGGTTTGAAGCAAGCGCTAGATAAATACGGGTTTGATGCAGCTTTCGGCGGCGCACGTCGTGACGAAGAAAAGAGCCGTGCAAAAGAGCGTGTTTATAGCTTCCGCGATAAGAACCACCGTTGGGATCCGAAAAACCAACGTCCTGAACTTTGGCACACCTACAACGGCCAAGTGAACAAAGGCGAAAGCATTCGAGTTTTCCCTCTGTCGAACTGGACTGAGCTTGATATCTGGCAATACATCTACCTAGAAGGCATCGACATTGTGCCGTTGTACTTGTCAGAAATTCGCCCAGTGGTTGACCGTGACGGCATGCTGATCATGGTGGATGACGACCGTATGGAATTGCGCGAAGGCGAGAAAGTTGAATACAAAAGTGTGCGCTTCAGAACACTTGGCTGTTATCCACTGACGGGTGCGGTTGAATCCACGGCAGACACTTTGCCGGGCATCATTGAAGAAATGCTGGTGGCGACCTCAAGTGAGCGCCAAGGCCGTGCGATTGACCACGACCAGTCCGGCTCAATGGAATTGAAGAAACGTCAGGGATATTTCTAAGGGATTAAGCATGAACAGCGTAATTGAACAACAAGTGGCCGAGATGGGTATCGAGGCCTACCTAGAACAGCATCAGCATAAATCCTTGTTGCGTTTTCTAACCTGTGGTTCGGTGGATGACGGTAAGAGTACCCTTATCGGCCGCTTGCTCCACGATTCACACCAGATTTATGAAGATCAGCTAGCAGCAATTCACTCCGACAGTCAAAAAGTCGGGACAACTGGCGAGAAGCCGGATCTGGCCTTGTTGGTTGATGGCCTGCAAGCAGAGCGCGAACAAGGGATCACGATCGACGTTGCGTATCGTTACTTCTCAACGCGTCCACGTAAATTCATCATTGCTGATACCCCTGGGCATGAGCAGTACACCCGTAACATGGCCACCGGTGCATCGACCTGTGATCTGGCGGTGATCTTGATTGATGCGCGTAAAGGCGTATTGGATCAAACTCGTCGTCATTCTTACATTGCGAGCCAATTGGGAATTCGCCAGTTCATTGTTGCGGTGAACAAAATGGACTTGGTGGGTTTTGAAGAGTCACGCTTTGAAGAAATCAAAGCGGAGTACTTGGAGTTTGCTAAGAAGCTGAACCCTAACATCAATATCCAGCTTGTTCCTTTGTCAGCCCTTGAAGGCGACAACGTGGTTGAGCGCAGTGCGCAATCTCCGTGGTATGAAGGCGATACGCTTTTGACCATGCTGGAAACCGTGGACGTAAGCAGCAACAAAGATAAAGGGCCGTTCCGTCTGCCTGTGCAGTATGTGAATCGTCCAAACCTCGATTTCCGTGGCTTTTCTGGCACCATTGCTGGCGGCTCTGTGCGTCCGGGTGATGAAGTCAAAGTGTTGCCGTCAGGCAAGACATCGACGGTTGAGCGCATTGTTACTTTTGATGGTGACCTTGAGTTTGCTCATGCCGGCCAAGCTGTCACGCTAACACTGAAAGATGAGATTGATTGCAGCCGTGGCGATTTGATTGTCCCTGTTGCTGACACACAAACAGCGACCAGCAAGCTGGCTGCAAGTATTGTGTGGATGGATGAGTCTCCATTAGAGATTGGTCGTCAATACGACATTAAAGTTGCGGGCAAGAAAACTGTCGGTTCAGTGAGTAAAATCCGTCACCAAGTCGACATCAACTCGTTGGAAACCTTTGACACTGATAGCTTGCCATTGAACGGCATTGCCGAATGTGAGGTGGAGCTAACAGAATCAGTATCACTTGATCTTTACCAAGATTGCGCGGATACAGGTGGCTTCATTGTGATTGATCGTCTGACCAACGTGACCGTGGGTGCGGGCATGATCAGTGAGCTGCTTGAAGATCAAGCGTCAAACGTTCAAGGCACCGATATTTCGGCGTTCGAAGTTGAACTCAACGCTCTGGTTCGCAAGCATTTCCCTCATTGGAATGCTCGCGACATCAGCAAGCTGCTGGGATAATCCGTCATGAGCTGGGATCAGTCTCTGGTGGTGGGGCTGCTGCTTGCGGTGGTTGCAGGTTTGGTGTTTACCAAGATCAAGCCTGCCATCTTATTCGCAGCGGTGGCATTCATTGCGTTTCAATCTGGATTGATCTCGATTGATGCATTGGCAGGGAACTTCACTAACAGTTCTCTGCTAACACTGGTGATGCTGATCCTTGCGTCAGCAGCGTTAGAAAAAACCCGATTGGTGAGCTGGGTGAGTGGGCAACTCGCCAGTGGCCGTTTGGGTACTGTCGTGGCAAAGCTTGGGCTTTCCACTGCCGTATTGAGTTCATTTACCAATAACACGGCGGTCGTCGTGTCATTGATTGGTGCAGTAAAACGAAACCGCCGCCATGCGCCGTCGCGTCTTCTTATCCCCCTGTCGTACGCGGCAATTCTTGGCGGCACCCTTACCCTGATTGGCACTTCGACTAACCTTATTATTAATAGTTTTGTCGAAAATGCCGGCCTCCCGACATTGAGCTTCTTTGCCCCAACCATGATTGGTCTTGCTGTCTTAGCGGGTGGCTTGTTGGTTTTGATCCCTTTTTGCTATTTGCTGCCTAACCATGACGATCACAGTGATGACGACTTGCCTTATGTGTTAGAGGCGGTTGTGTCTAAGGGATCGCCATTGGCAGGAAACACCGTATCCGAAAATGGATTACGTGCATTGCGCCGACTGTTTCTTGCTGAAATTGTGCGAGATGGTGAGATCATTGCACCTGTTTGTCCCGACACCGTTATGCGCGAAGGGGACAAACTGCAATTTTGTGGTGATGTAGAGAGCGTTGCGACACTGCAAGAAATTGAAGGTTTGGCCCTGTTTGGTCAGCATCATATTAATGGGCAAAACTTGCTTGAGCTGGTGGTTAGTCACAGTGCGTCTATCTTGGGTAAGTCTCTCAAAGAAGCCAAGTTCCGAGAGAACTTTGATGCTGTGGTCGTGGCGATTCGTCGAGGACACGAAAAGTTAGAAGGTGGATTAGGTAATATTTCTTTGCAGGCGGGTGATACCTTGGTCATTGTACCGGGTAAAGGCTTTGCCAAAGCGCAGCAACGATTGCAGCGTGAATTTGTTCTAGTGAATGGTTTGGACTCTAGTGCACGACTAGATTCAGCGATGAGCGCGTGGGTATTGGCTGGCTTTGCCACAGTGATTGGCTCAGCACTCATGAACTGGATACCTCTGCTTAATGGTTTGGCTGCGTATTTGACCGTCCTGTTGTTGACGGGTGTCGTCAATCTCGTTGAGTTGAAACGTCGATTTCCTGCTGAAATTGTCGTGATTGTGGGCAGTGCACTGAGCTTGGCGCAGTTAATGATATCTTCTGGGCTCTCTGAACAGATGGGTGAGTTGTTCATCTATTGGTTTAATGGCTGGGGGGTGTACGGAGCACTCATCGCAACGTATTTGCTGACACTGGTATTGACCGAATTGGTCACCAACAATGCGGCGGCGGCGCTGGCCTTTCCTATCGGATATAGCTTGGCTCTCGGATATGGAGTAGATCCGATGCCATTTATTATGGCAGTCTTGTTCGGTGCGAGTGCGAGCTTTATCTCGCCGTATGGTTATCAAACTAATCTGCTGGTTTACAGCGTGGGTAACTACCAACTGACGGATTACCTGCGTATTGGGTTACCATTATCACTGGTCTACTCTGCGCTGGTGCTGGGATTGATCCCTGTATTTTTTCCATTTTAAACAACAAGGATAGAGTTATGAGTGCTTTGGACTCGAAGCATACGGATGAAAACGTGGTTTGGCATCGCCATGCCATCGATAAAGATTTCCGTGCCGAGCAGAAAAAGCAACGCCCGGCACTATTGTGGTTTACGGGGCTTTCTGGCTCAGGTAAGTCGACGGTCGCAGGTGCGCTGGAAAACAAATTAGCAGAGCTGGGTTATCACACATATCTGTTGGACGGTGACAATGTTCGCCATGGACTGTGTCGCGATCTGGGTTTTTCGGATCATGATCGTCGAGAAAATATTCGCCGTGTGGGTGAAGTGGCAAAATTGATGACTGACGCTGGTCTGATCGTGTTGTCAGCGTTCATTTCGCCATTTCGTGAAGAGCGTCAATTAGTCCGTGAATTATTGCCTGACGGAGAGTTTTTGGAAGTGTACGTGGATACACCACTCGATGTTTGCGAATCACGCGATCCTAAAGGTTTGTATAAAAAAGCGCGTGCGGGTGAGATTAAAGCGTTTACTGGGATCAGTTCTGCGTATGAAGCGCCAGAAAGCCCAGAGATCCATCTTCATACTGATCAACATGAAGTGGATGCGATTGTGGAGCAATGCCTCATAACTTTACGTAAGCAAGGTGTGATCGCCTGATCACACCGTTTGTATTGCGCTTCTGGTGTTAGGCTTTTTCGTTAACGGTTGAACCCGTATCACTGTTGATAGAAAACGCATGCGACAGGAGCGCCATTAACGCATCGAGATATTCAGGATGCGCTTTCTGCCCCACCAATTTTGCCAATTCATTGCCTGTTGGACTAAAGCGGTAGTAATAGATGCGCGTGCTCTTGCGAAGCGGCGTGATCATAAACGTCTTTCCTTGCCCACTTAATGGCACTGCAGAGGTCGGCTCCAGTTGGCCTGATTCCAATTCGGTTCTCAATATGAGTCCCAAATCCATCAAAAGCATCAAATCAGTAAACGGCAGCTTAAAACTTCCCAGTGCCAGCCTTTCGGCAAGATCCGGCTTAAAGTATTTTTTCATCCCACTTTCGGGGTGACGAAAACCCGTGATGAGTTTATTGGCACCATCACTTCCAAATGTACAGGCGAGAGAGCAAGCACGTTGCAGTGCTTGAGCTTCACGCTGCGTCATGGTTTCCAGCAGTGCCAATGCTTTGAGAGACGTACTCCCTGGCTTGAGGATCTCTTGTTTTAAGATCCGAGCCCACAGGTTTTGCATTCCTTCGCCATAGATGGTTTTGGCCATTTCAAAGAAACGATATAGCCAATCAGGGTCCGGTGAACTGGCTGTCTCATCTCGGCAAAGATCGTGTGTCACTTTGATGATTTTTTCGAGGTTGGCCTGTTGCTGCTGTTTGATTTGCAGTTGCCTAAAGGCTGCGCGAGTCGTGAGGCTATCGTGCTCAATTTCGTGCAGCTTTGCATCAATATGGTGTGCCGTTGCGATAGCCGCTAAACGGTGCTGACTGGACTTGATGTGACTCTCATGTCCACCTTGCGTGTTGTTAGAGTGCTTAGTGCCCTTGTCTTCGACAATAACAGCTTCAATCACCCCATTTTTATTAGGTTCAGCCATGGTGTTATCCGTACGCATGCGTTAAATGAATGTTTTAGCAACGGTTTAGCGAAATCGATAGATAATCAACTATGTTAAAATAACTTTAAATTTGTTAACATTTGCCATGTCGATTAAACAGGGAGGAATCATCACAGTGAAGAAGTTCAGAGTGAATTCTGTGAATATCCTACTTGTCGTTTTCTATGTTATTACTTTGCTCTATCTGTCTCAGTTTATCGGCTAGTTATCCAAAAACATTAAAAAAACCCGCCAATGACGGGTTTTTTTCGTTCAAGCGGTGAGCAAGATCACTGCATGAGCTTATTGACTAAATCAATTACTTGGGTCACTTCAGTGTCCGTTAGCGCCCCTTCTTTCACGAATCGTACAACGCCTTGAGGATCGATCACCACAATCGCTGAACTTTCTTCTTGTAGTCGCCATGCTTTGGCAACTGCACCGCTTTCATCCAGAACGATGGATGACCAACTGAATTCTTTTTTGCTGTCTTCAGCGGATGACTTAACAAAGCCACCAGTGCCCCAAATCGCATCATCTTGATTGATGATGGTTGTTGTTTGGTAGGTGTCGTTTGAAAAGTCTGCCGCTTTAATTGCTTCCACTAATGGCGCATTCATTTCTTTCGAGCTACTGCGTCCTGCAATGGCTTGAATGATACGAACTTTGCCGGTGAGGTTGCTGCTGTTCCATGTTTGATAGCCCACACTATCGCCGTTCAGCGTTAATTCACCGTATTTTTCAACGGTTGCCGAAGGCACAGTTTGGCCGTTCGAAATGATGTGTGCCGAAGCGAAACCTGAAATGAGAGCGGTTGCTAAGGCAAGAGTTTTAATACAACGCATAGAGGTTATGTCCCCATTTATTAGTGTGTGATTTGTCCGAGTGATCTCAAGATGTGACTTCAGTGCTTGTTGTCGTGTCTAGGAGAGCAATAAAGCAGACACAGATGATAAGTCGTTTGTCGGCTCCACCATGATGTGCAACAGACATTGAAGTTCTTCATCTTTATAAGGTTTCGGACTTTGACTATAGCCGATACAGGGTGCTCTCCCGTATCAATAACAGATCCAACCACTCAAAATTGGAAATTTATCATGTGCTAAAATGAATCATTATTGCGTCAATGTGTCTTAAAGTTGTCATGTGAAATTTTTTAGCTACGCTTACTCGGTGTGGTAAGAAATAGGGATGCCTTGCCTACATTTACCGACGACGTCTCGAAGTGGACGATCCCTGAACTTTTGGCATTCAGATTGCATCGTAAAATTGTCAGCCATTGATGAAACTAATGGTGTGCGATGCAGGTCTTATATTATCGACATGGAGGAGTTCACTCATGCTGCGTATTTTCAATCAATACCGCCCACGTCAGGTTGCCCGCTACGTGAAAGGTTTCTTTCGCGGAAGGCTCTATATTGATGGCATCGGTGCGTTTGAGTTTGATGGGGGTAGACTGTTGCCGCCAGAGAAAAAAGACAAACGTGCGCTGAGCGTGATGACCGAAGTGAATAATGAGATTCGAGCGATGACAGCTGCCGCTGCGTAGCAACTTACTGTACGCTCACGAATTGAAAAAACGCCCGTCGATGACGGGCGTTTTGCGTTTCTAAGCGTTATTTTTTAAGCCTTTAAGCCCCAATGGCTAGCCTTTGCGAATGATGGATTATCGCTCCCAAGGGGGTAAGCAGACACCTGTACCACCAATGCCGCAGTAGCCATTTGGATTTTTATGAAGATATTGCTGATGGTAGGTTTCCGCAAAGTAATACGGGCCAGCCTGTGCAATTTCTGTTGTGATTTCTGCTGGTTTTCCAGCGTCGACTAGCGCTGCTTGATAAGCATTTTTACTCGCTAGCGCAATGGCTTTTTGCGCATCATCGAAATAGTAAATCGCTGAGCGATATTGAGTGCCGACGTCATTTCCCTGACGCATTCCCTGTGTGGGATCATGACTTTGCCAAAAGTGTGTCAGAATAGCTTCCAAGGATACGACGCTAGGATCGTAAATCACTTGGACAATTTCGGTATGTCCCGTCTGTGCGGTACACACGTCTTGATAGGTTGGGTTGATGGTATATCCACCGCTATAGCCGACAGATGTTGATAAGACGCCGTCTAGTTTCCAAAAAAGACGTTCAGCCCCCCAGAAGCACCCCATTCCGAGTAATATCTGTCCTTGACCCTCAGGCGTGATTTTACTGAGTGGCGCGCCATTGACGGCATGTGTTTCAGCCGGAATAATTTCCGTCATTCGGTTGGGAAGCGCTTGTTCAGCGGTGACAGCCGATTGTTTGTTGTTGAGCATGCCGTGACTCCTTTTTGTCTGCATGTTACTGAACCCATATTTATCGTGGTTTGATGCAACTTTGCAACAAAACATCGGTGCATATAAGGGGTCATATTGTTCAGTAAGAATTAAAATGGCTCTCAGGATGAGAGAGAACGTACGGTTAATGATTAAAAAACGATTACTATCTTGGTTATTGAGTGGTGCAGTGTGGCTACCTGGCGTAGCCATTGCCGATGTTGACTTCGATATCAAAGGTCTTGATGACGCGTTGATGGATAATGTCAGTGTGTACATCGATGCTATTCCTGAGAATGAGCGTCGTCTTAATTTTCGCTTACAAGCTCGAGTGACGGATGAAATCAAGAAAGCCTTACAGGCATTAGGCTATTACTCTCCCCAAATTAACTACACGGTTGAAAAGCAATCAGACACCGATGCTACCGTCTTGCTGAATATAGACCCCGGTCAGCCGGTTATTATTTCAGAAGTCGATATTCAGCTTACTGGTGATGCTAAAAAAGATCCTGCGTTCAAAACGTTATTGGAAGGTGCACCCAAAAAGGGTGAGATCCTTAATCAAGGAAAATACGACGCGTTAAAATCGGCTATTCAAAGCCTTGCGATACGTCGGGGCTATTTCGACGCGGATTACACCCTGACGCGTTTGGAAGTCGCTCCCGGTCTAAATCAAGCATTTCTCCGACTGCATTTCAGCAGTGGTATGCGTTATCACTTTGGCAACGTTTACTATCACAACAGTCAAATCAACGAAGAGCGTTTGAGCAGTATGTTGACCTTCGGGGAAGGAGAACCATATCTAGTCAGTGATTTGGGGGCCTTCAATCAAGCATTGGCCAATACAGGATGGTTTTCATCCGTACTTGTGGAAGCGGGCTTGAACGAGCTACGTGATGATCGTGTACCTATTTCTGTGAGCTTGGAGCCCGCCCCACGCAACCAATTTGAAACGGGTGTTGGCTACTCCACAGACGTTGGGCCGCGAGTCAAAATCGGCTGGAAAAAGCCTTGGTTCAATAGTCGTGGGCACAGTTTGAATACTGATTTGTATGTGTCTAGCCCTAAGCAAACACTCGAATCAACCTATAAAATCCCGCTTGCTGACGTTCAGCGTGAGTATTATCAAGTACAGGTGGGTCTTGAAAATGTTGATAACAACGACACGAAAAGCTTGGAGCTAACATCGTCAGTTTCTCGCCACTGGAAATATGACACGGGCTGGCAGCGATCAGTGTATTTGCGTTGGTTGTATTCCGATTACACCCAAGCCAGTGTGTCAGATATCTCCAACCTCATATTGCCAGGTATTAACTTTTCACGGGTGCGAAGCCGAGGCGGTGCAATGCCCACGTGGGGGGATAAACAGTCGATCACCTTCGAAATGGCGGATCCCATTTGGGGCTCGGACATCAATCTCTATCGGGTAGTTGGTCAAACGGCTTGGATTCGTAGCCTTAACCAAAACAATCGGTTCATCTACCGAGCTGGTGGCGGTGGGGTGTTTACGGATGAATTTGAGCGCGTGCCGCCGTCACTGCGCTTTTTTGCGGGTGGCGACAATAGCATTCGCGGTTATAGCTATGAATCAATTTCGCCAAAAGATGATCAAGGGAAACTTGAAGGTGGTAGCTATTTGGCGACCGGGTCGCTGGAATACAATTATCGCGTGTCTGGAAATTGGTGGGCTGCTTTGTTTGCTGATGCTGGTGATGCATGGACCAGCAGTTCGCCTGACTGGAAAACGTCTGTCGGTGTTGGCGTTCGGTGGGAGTCTCCTGTTGGGCCCATCAGTCTCGATGTCGCACATGGATTTGAGAACAAAGATGATAACTTCATGATCCACTTTAGTTTAGGTCCTGAACTGTAATGCGCTGGTTAAATCGTTTCGCCGTCGTCATCGTACTTTTATTGGTTCTCATCGTACTCACTGTCGGGACGCTATTGCTAACACCTGCAGGGGTCAGAATTGCAGTTTGGGCGGCGCAAGAGGCATTACCTGAATTGACGATTGAGCGCAGCCAAGGTGCGTTGCTTAATGGCTTTACCCTTGAAGGGCTGTCGTATCACGACACTGCGTTTTCGCTGACCGGAAAAACGTTGTCTCTCGACATTGAGAGCAAGTGTTTGAGCGGCCCAGCATTGTGTATTGAGGGGCTAACAGCCGACGGGCTGACGGTGATCGTGAAAGAGAGTGACTCTGCCGCAGACCCTGCTCCTGAAACCGAGTCTGCACCTCTTACTGAGATTTCTTCGCCAATCCCTATTTTCCTCAAAGGTGTTTCATTGAGTGATATTTCACTCGATATCCTGGGTACCAAGGCGCATTGGGATACGCTGACCACCGAAGCCCAAATGCAACGCAGTACGTTGACACTAAAACCGACTGTATGGCGGGGCGTGATGGTGGAACTGGCGGCATCAAGCAGCAGCCAAGATCCGGCGTCTGATGATGCCAACAATCAGAGCAAAAAAGATGATGGGGATTCACCTCTTGTTTTGCCTGACGTGTCGTTACCTCTAAACGTGGTGGTGGAGCGCTTTGAGCTTAGTGATGCTACGTTACTGCTGCCAGAAAAGCAGGTGATTCACCAGTTTCTGCTGGTGGGTAAAGCTGAAGGTAACGACGTTACTCTCTCAGAGTTAGTGCTTGATGCCGAGCAAGGCAAAGTTTCCCTTAACGCTGATATTTCACTGAAAGGGAATTATCCACTTAAGTTGGTGGCTGATGCGAACATTCGCATGCCTCCATTAGGTGATCATTCACTGACACTGGATGCGAGCGGCGATCTATCTAACTTAGCGTTAGGGGCCCAACTCAATGGCATATTGAAAGCAAACCTTTCTGGCAATCTGAATGTGCTCGATCCTAATTTGCCTTTTAATCTGATGCTGACGAGTCGGAATTTACAGTGGCCTATTGATAAGCCAGCAGAGTATCGACTGACATCAACAGCGCTCAACGCGAATGGCAGTCTCAAGCGCTACAGCGCGTCGCTAAAAACCTCTGCCACTGGGGATGTGATCCCTGATATGGCGCTTTCCACGAAACTCCGTGGCAATTTGTCCGAGATTTCATTGAGCGACTTTTCACTAGATACCTTAGGTGGAAGCGTCGCGGGCACAGCCAACGTGAGCTGGGCTGACCGTGTGAAGTGGAAAACGGCACTCGACTTCACCGATATTCAACCGGGGATCAAATGGCCTGAAGCGGAAGGCAAACTCACGGGTAAGGTCAAGAATGCGGGAGAGTTGACGGCGCAAGGTGGCTGGGAGGTGGCACTTCCTGAGCTCGATATTCAGGGCATCATCCGCGATCAGGCGTTGACCTTAGTAGGGCAACTTGATGCCTCTGACGTGCAAGGCAGTGGAGACTTGAAGGTCGAGACGAACGGTTTGTTGTTAGCTCATGGTCCGAATAAGGTTTCTGTCACGGGCAAAATCGACAAAGAACTCGACCTTGCTGTGAAACTCAATCTACCCACATTGTCAGCCTCTTTGCCGCAAGCAGGAGGCAGTGTTCAAGGTGATGTGGTGCTGTCTGGAACGCTTGATAAGCCAACGGCTGCAATGACGTTAAATGCGAATACATTGAGTTGGGAAGAGCTAGTGACGGTGCAAAGTGTCAATGTGCGAGGCTCGGTGACACCGCTTCCCATTGTGAGTGGTGGCTTGATTTTTGATGTGTCGGGCCTAAAGGCCGAAGGTGTCGATGTTTCTCAGTTGGCGTTGCGAGCTTCAGGCGATGAGACAGATCAAACACTATCACTTTCAATGAAAGGAACCCCTGTTGGCACAGACATAGCGCTGCGAGGTAGCCTTGATCGAGAAGAGGGCTGGAAAGGCACGCTATACGCCTCCAAGCTCACGACGCCGGTTGGCCCTTGGACATTGGAACGCGATGTCCCCCTGAGCTATTCACTGAAAACCAATCAGGTTGATGTTGGTGCATTTTGTTGGACACAAGGTCAAAGCCAAATCTGTTTAGATAAGCCTATTTCTGTGTCAGACAGTGGCGCAGCACAGGTGTCTATCGTCGACTTTAATCTTGATATTCTTCAGTCTTTTCTTCCCGTCACCACAACATTGTCAGGTCAGCTTGATGCCAATGCTGATGTAGCATGGCAGCCGAAAGCACTTCCGACGGTGAAAGCAAACATTACCCTTGATAAAGGACAGATTGTTGAGCAACTCGACCAACCTTTCACTCTCGGTTGGAACACGAGTACGGTGAATGCCACGCTCAAAGATGACAAGCTCAATGCCGATGTGTTGATTGATATAGCCAACAATGGCTCCATCTCACTCAACGCACTCATGACCAACCTGAAGGGGACGAAGCGAGCTTTACAAAGCACCTTCGATATCGATGCGCTTAACCTCGATTTATTGGCGCCTTTGCTTGGTGAGGACACGGAGTTAGCGGGAATGATCAACGGCAGTGTGAAGATCACTGGCGATCTTGATGCGCCTAACGCTACGGGCAGTATCAAGTTGACGGATCTGAAACTACAAAGCTTGTCTGCGCCTGTGGAAGTGAAACAAGGTCAGGTCACGATTGGATTGTTTGGTCAGCAAGGACGTATAAATGGCGATATTAAAACGCCGGATGGCGATTTGGTGTTGCTGGGGAATGCGGATTGGCGAGACATCCATGCTTGGCTAGCGTCTTTAAATGTTAAAGGTCAGCGTTTGAAAGTCGTTGTGCCACCCATGGTGGCACTTGAGGTCAGCCCTGATATGACATTGAAAGCGACACCAAAGAAAATTGATGTCACTGGCAATGTCTCAGTGCCTTGGGGGCGGATTGTTGTTGAGTCTCTTCCTCCATCAGCGGTGCAAGTTTCAAGTGATGTGGTCATTTTGAATAATGAGCTTAAGCCGATTAATGAAACGGAAGCCTCTCCTATCACGATTAATGCCAAAATTGGTGTCAATATCGGCGACGATGTACGACTTGAAGCTTTTGGTTTAAAAACAAATCTGGTCGGCAAACTCGATGTTGGTAGCAACAATAAAGGCCCAAGTGTTAGCGGCGAAATCAATTTAGAGGAAGGAACGTATCGATCGTTTGGTCAGGATTTGCTGATCCAAAAAGGGCAGATCTTGTTTAATGGGCCGCCAGAGCAACCGTATCTTCAGATCGAGGCGATCCGCAACCCTGATGCCATTGAGGATGGGGTTGAAGCGGGTATCCGTGTAACAGGCCCTGCAGATGCACCCGAAGTGAGCGTGTTTTCGGAACCTGCTATGCCACAAGCAAATGCGCTCTCTTATCTTACGCGTGGACAGAATCTGGACAGTGAATCCGATGGCAATGCCATGACGTCCATGCTGATTGGTCTTGGGCTCTCTCAAAGCGGTAAATTGGTTGGACAAATTGGTGAAGCTTTTGGCGTGCAAGATTTGAGTGTGGACACATCTGGCAGCGGTAATGATGAGATGGTGGAAGTGTCGGGTTACATACTACCTGGTCTTCAAGTCAAATATGGCGTGGGTATTTTCACCAGCTTACCTGAATTCACTGTGCGCTATCGCTTGCTGAAAGATTTGTATGTTGAAGCAGTATCGGGCGCAGATAATGCGGTGGATCTGCTCTATCAGTTCAGCATTAAATAGATAACGGATCGACCATAAAACATTGGATTGAAGGTGAATAAGAAGCCCGCTGCTGCGGGCTTCTTCATGTCTTAATCCTGATCAGGGTTATCTTTTAAGAATGCTTCCACTTTGTTCACCATGTCGGTTGAGCCGACAAAGTAGGGGACACGTTGATGAAGCTCGGTAGGTTTGATATCTAGGATGCGTTGCTTCCCGTCTGACGCTTTACCGCCAGCTTGCTCCATGATGAATGACATGGGATTGCACTCGTAAAGCAGGCGAAGTTTACCGCTTGGGTAAGCTGCGGTGCTCGGATATAAATAGATGCCGCCTTTGAGCATGTTGCGGTGGAAGTCTGACACCAAAGAACCGATGTAGCGCGATGTGTAAGGGCGGTTATCTTCAGGCTCATTTTCTTGGCAGTATTTCAGGTACTTCTTCACACCCAATGGAAACTTGATGTAGTTGCCTTCGTTGATCGAGTACATGCTGCCTTGATCGGGAATGCGCATGTTTTCATGTGATAAACAGAACACACCGATTGATGGGTCATAGGTGAAACCATGAACGCCATTGCCTGTGGTGTAAACCAGCATGGTGGATGAGCCATAAATGATATAGCCTGCTGCCACTTGCTGGTTTCCCGGTTGTAGGAAATCTTCCATCGTTGCTGAACTTCCAATCGGAGACACACGGCGGTAGATGGAGAAGATAGTTCCTACGGAGACGTTTACGTCGATGTTGGAAGAGCCGTCGAGCGGATCCATCAATATGACGTATTTAGCGTTATGCCCTTGCGCGTTGTCGAAAATAACTGCGTCATCTTCCTCTTCGCTGGCAACGCCACAGACTTGATCCCTTGCAGCCATGGCAGACTTAAATTTTTCATTGGCATAGACGTCGAGTTTTTGTTGTTGTTCGCCTTGCACATTTTCACTACCAAACGCACCAGTAATATCAACCAAGCCCGCTTTGTTGATTTCGCGGTGGACGATTTTAGCTGCGAGTCGGATAGAAGACAGGAGCGAGCTCAGTTCGCCACTGGCATGGGGGTATTCATGCTGTTTTTCGACGATGAACTCGCCAAGTGTTCGCATATCTGACATTTCAGATCCTTTTGATGTCTGTAACTAAATTCTTGGGTAAGATGCTTGAAAACAAAGAGGCACACGCCACAAGCGATAGGCAAAAATGCTCCTTACTTTCTATGTTGAGTTACTCTTTTCAATGTAGACATAAGACGGATGCCAAACAGAAGAGCATCCAAGAATTGCGCAACATCTGAACAGTAAATCAACTTGTTACCGAGTTTAAAGTGTAGAACTTTTTAATAGTAACGAAGTAATTTGAACGAGCTTGGAACTGTGATCGCAGCGCGGTGCACACCAAGATAAAGTGACTTTCAAGGCTGACGAAGCGTTATGCATATACATATTTTAGGAATTTGTGGCACCTTCATGGGTGGCGCAGCCATCTTAGCCCGACAATTGGGCCATAAAGTCACAGGCTGTGACGCCAATGTGTACCCTCCAATGAGCACATTGCTTGAATCTCAAGGGATCGAAATCATTCAAGGTTACGATCCTTCTCAGCTTGATCCCGCGCCTGATCTCGTTGTCATTGGCAATGCGATGAGCCGAGGTAATCCTTGCGTTGAATATGTCCTTGATAAAAATCTGAATTACACGTCAGGTCCGCAGTGGTTGCTTGAATTCTTACTTAAAGATCGTTGGGTGCTAGCGGTGGCAGGAACCCATGGCAAAACCACGACGGCCAGCATGTTAGCTTGGGTACTTGAAGATTGCGGCTACCAGCCGGGCTTTTTGATTGGCGGTGTACCAGGCAATTTCGGTGTGTCGGCGCGATTGGGTGAGAGTATGTTTTTCGTGGTAGAAGCGGACGAGTATGACAGTGCCTTTTTCGACAAACGATCAAAGTTCGTTCACTACCATCCACGCACTTTGATTTTGAACAACTTAGAGTTCGATCATGCGGACATCTTTGACGATCTTGCTGCGATAAAGCGCCAATTCCACCATTTAGTGCGCACCGTTCCAAGTCTTGGTCGCATCATTGCGCCTGCTGAGGATGTGAATGTCAAAGACACCTTAGACATGGGATGTTGGAGCGAGCTTGAGTTTGCCGGTGAAGATGGCTTATGGAAAGCTGAAAAATGTGTCATTGATGGCAGCGAATTTGATGTGTGGTTTGAAGGCGAGTGTGTTGGTACGGTCAAGTGGGACTTGATTGGCGATCATAATGTCAGCAACGCACTGATGACCATCGCCGCAGCGCGACATGTGGGTGTTACGCCAGATTTGGCCTGTGAATCGTTAGGATCTTTCATCAACACAAAACGCCGTCTTGAGCACAAAGGTGATTTCGCAGGCATCACTGTTTATGACGATTTTGCCCATCACCCAACTGCCATTAAAACCACATTGGAAGGCTTGCGTGCGAAAGTGGGTGAGCGACGTATTCATGCGATCCTAGAACCAAGATCCAACACCATGAAGCTTGGCGTACATAAAGATGATATTGCCCCGTCTTTGGACTGTGCTGACACAGTGACGTTGTTCCAACCTGACCACATCAAATGGTCGGTAAAAGAAGTTGCTGATGCGTGTAGCGCACCGTCTGAGTGTTTTGATGATATTGACGCGCTGGTCGCTTCCATTGCGTCAAATGTAGGCCGTGGCGACGTGATATTGGTCATGAGTAATGGCGGTTTCGGCGGTATTCATGACAAGCTGAAAGCTGCGTTAGAGAGCAAAAAATCAAACCGTGACACCTTGGAGGCGCATGGTTAACTTGGCGAAAAACGACAAACGTATCACGCTTGCGTGGAGTGGTGCATCTGGTGCGCCTTACGGCATTCGCTTGTTGGAATGTTTGTTGGCAGCAGACTATGAGGTCTATCTGCTGATTTCATCTGCGGCGCGTGTGGTGTTGGCGACTGAGCATGGTTTAAAGCTGCCATCAGGCCCTGATGCGGCAAAAGAGGCACTGGCCAAACACCTTACGGTGTCGACAGACAAGCTGGTTGTGTGTGGCAAAGAGGATTGGTTTTCTCCTGTAGCGTCTGGCTCGGCTGCGCCAAAGCAGATGGTTGTGTGTCCATGTTCTGCGGGCTCACTTGCTGCGATTGCTCATGGTATGTCGGATAACTTGGCTGAACGTGCTGCGGATGTGGTGCTAAAAGAGCGAGGCCAATTGTTGTTGGTGGTTCGCGAAACGCCGTTTTCGACGCTGCATTTAGAGAATATGCTCAAGCTTTCTAAGATGGGCGTCACCATCATGCCGGCTGCGCCAGGTTTTTATCATCAACCTCAAACGATCGACGATCTGGTTGACTTCATGGTTGCGCGCATTTTGGATCATCTTGGTGTTGAGCAAGGTTTGGTGCCGCGCTGGGGCTATGATCAACGGTCATGAAAGTGATCGATCGGTTTCCAAATAGAAAGGGACGGTAGATACCGTCCCTTTTTATGCCAGCTCTACCAAGCAATCAGTTTTACTGAGGCTTTAAAATCAACACGTTGACTTTAGATTGCTCAAGGACTTTGGTGGCAACAGAGCCAATAAGTAGCTTATTCGTGCGTGAGCGCTTGTGGCTTGGCATGACAATCAAATCACAGCCAAGACGCTCTGCCGATTTCACAATCACCTTATAGGGTTTGCCTTCGGCCACCGAATAATCGTAGGCAATGCCTTCAGGGATCATTCGCTTGGCGAATGCTTTTAAGCTGTCCTGAACGTCTTGTTTCATTTTGAGCGCAGCATCTTCAGGGAAGTATGAAGCGACCATGGAGTTATGAATACCGGGTAATGCAGTTAACAAATGCAAGGTTGCCCCTGTTTGCGAAGCTAACCAAACGGCATGCTCAACGGCTTTATCACCGAAGTGTTCATCATTCAAATCAACCGGGACCAGAATGTGCTTATACATGGATTACACTCTCTTCGTTAAAGTAATCCGGCGGGGCGCAAGGCCCCGACCGTTTTTATGCCGTTTGCTTCAGGCGGCGACGTTGGTTCCACCCCAGACCAGCCAGTAGCAGCAAGGTGGGTACAAACACCCATTCTTTCATTGGTCGTTCTGCAGGTGTGCTGACTTGAACCACTTCCCAATCGAAGTCGATACCTGCCTTTTCTGCGGGACTACCAAATTGAATCATGTCGATGTACTTTCCACCGTCTTCGTCACGCAGTTCTAAACCTGTCGATAAGACACGCGCCAAGCCTTCTGCTTGTGCGGTATCAACAGGGAGGTGAACGTGTTTAGTCACGATGTTGCCGTCGATATTCTCACCCTTCACTTGAATGTTCAGGGTTTGGCCATCAGGCAATGTCTCTGCCACTTTGATGATTTCTGTGCCTGCATAATCGTTAGTTGGTGCGTAAAGTTCATCCCAGAAGAAACCTGGGCGGAACAATGCGAACGTGATCAACAGCATTAATACGGTTTCGTACCATTTGTTCTTCGTCAGCCACCAACCTTGTGTGGCGGCAGAAAACACCAACATGGCGACGACCGCTGAGAAGATGGTAAGGAACAGATGTAGAGGCCCATCAAGATCCATCAACAACAGCTGTGTATTAAAGATGAACATGAATGGCAAAATCGCGGTTCGAATATCGTAGGTAAAGCCTTGGATACCCGTCTTTATGGGGTCTGATTTCGCGATCGCTGCGGCGGCAAATGCGGCCAAGCCTACAGGTGGCGTATCATCTGCGAGGATACCGAAGTAGAAAACGAACAAGTGGACGGCAATCAATGGAATGATCAGGCCTTCTTGCGCACCCAAGGTCACGATAACTGGCGCCATCAGGGTCGATACCACGATGTAGTTTGCCGTGGTCGGTAGGCCCATACCCAAGATCAAGCTGATAACTGCTGTAAATAGCAGCATCAGAATGATGTTACCGCCAGAGATGAACTCAACGAAGTCGGTCATGACCAAGCCGATGCCCGTTAGCGTAACCACGCCGACAACGATACCCGCTGCAGCTGTTGCCACACCAATACCGATCATGTTGCGTGCACCCGCGACAAAACCTTCAGCTAAGTCGACAAAGCCATCTTTTATTGCCGTGGCAAACTCACCTTCTTTGCGGAAGAAAGCCATCAAAGGGCGCTGAGTCACAACAATGAACATCATGAACATGGTTGCCCAGAATGCTGAAAGACCAGGAGAGAAGCGTTCAACCATCAAACACCACACTAGCACGACGATCGGTAGCAGGTAGTAAAGGCCTGAACGAACGGTTGGGCCTGGATCGGGCACTTCTGAAAGGTCTGTCGCCGCAGGGTCTTCAACGGCTTCCTTTTTGAATTGTGCAGAGTAGCGAACGAGGGCGACGTAAGCGGCAAATATCAACACGCCAATAATTGGGCTTGCTGCTGCGCCGTATGCGTCTTTGGTCCAACCGATACCGTAGTAAACCGCGAAGCTAAGTACACAGATACCGATAATGATAACCACGATGTTTTGTAGGGTTTGCAGGAATGTCGACGTATGACGACGTGGCAAACCTGTCATACCCGCCTTACAGGCTTCAAGGTGGACGATATAAATCAGAGCGATGTAAGAAATGATGGCGGGCAAGATAGCTGCTTTAATGACTTCGATATAAGGAATACCTACGTATTCCACCATCAAGAACGCCGCTGCACCCATGATAGGTGGTGTCAGCTGACCGTTTGTTGAAGCCGCAACTTCGACTGCGCCTGCTTTCGTACCGGGGAAGCCAACACGCTTCATCAATGGAATAGTAAAGGTACCTGTTGTTACAACGTTGGCGATAGAAGAGCCTGAGATAAGGCCAGATAGACCTGATGCAACAACCGCTGCCTTTGCGGGGCCACCACGCATGTGACCAAGCAATGAGAACGCAACCTTGATGAAGTAGCCACCTGCACCCGCACGATCAAGCAATGCGCCGAACAAAACAAACAGGAATACAAACGAGGTCGATACACCAAGGGCTACACCAAAGACACCTTCGGTTGTTAGCCACATATGTGACATGGTTTTGTTAAGGCTTGCCCCTTTGTGCGCGATAACATCTGGCATTTGAGGGCCAGCAAAGGTGTATATCAAGAATACAGCGGCAACCACCATCAAAGGTGGACCCAGTGCTCGACGTGTGGCTTCCAGGAGTAACACCATGCCAGTAACGGCAACCACAATATCAAATGAGGTGGGGGCTCCAGCTCGTGTAGCAAGCTCAGAGTAAAAGAGGAACAGATATCCCGCCGCGAAACTTCCTAAGAGTGCAAAGACCCAGTCTTGGAGAGGAATACGATCTCGTGGCGAGCGTTTTAGTGCGGGATAAGCTGTGAATGCTAGAAAAATAGCAAACGCAAGATGAATAGAGCGCGCTTCGGTGTCGTTTAGCGCAACGGTAAATGGAGAGGCGTACCAGAGCTGGAATATTGACCAGCACAATGGAACGAACCAAAGGATGCGTCCAGGGAACCCTGAAGGTGATCGGGCACCTGTGTCCGCTTGCGCGACGATGTCCTGTGCGTCGAGCGGTGTCTCGGTCGTCTTCGTCATGCCATTGTCCCTATATTGGCAAATGAAAGTGTAAAAACATCTGACATCTTGTGTGATTAACCCGCGTCAAAGCCGGCTATCTCTTCAGCTCGTTGAATACGGCTATTTTTTTCATCTTTCAATGTCAGCTGTAAAGCATAAGTTTGGTTAACACGCGGTTTGTTCAGTAGAAAATACGCCAAGCCGTTGCTGGCTTGCAACAAACCTGTATCAAGAATTTAAATCTAGAGGTACATTTTGTCATGGGTTTTCACATCGATTTGAGGCTTTGGGAGTAAGAAAACGTAAAAGTCTCAAATATGAGATGATTTTTAATGAGGATGTGTGAATGTATGGGAATAAAAGTAGGCAGGACGTTTAGAAAAATATCCTGCCTTAATGTGCAATTTTTACCGTATTAACGACTGTAATCGAACAGGCTGCAAACGGAATTAAAGAGAGCGAGGGTGGTGGTTGCACGCGTTGGGGTAATGAAGATTGTGTCATCACCAGCAACGACACCTAAAATCCCCTCGGCTTTACCCAAAGAATCGAGCAAGCGAGCGATTAGTTGTGCTGCACCTGGGCCCGTATGAATGACAACGAGTGCATCGTTGTAATCAATATCCATCACCAGCTCTTTCAATGGGCTACTGGTGGTTGGCACGCCAAGTTCTACTGGCAGGCAGTAAACCATTTCCATTTTTGCGTTTCGGGTACGCACTGCGCCAAATTTGGTAAGCATGCGAGAGACTTTAGATTGGTTAATATTTTCATAACCCTGCGCTTTGAGCGCATCAACGATTTCACCCTGCGAGCTGAATTTTTCTTCTTTTAGGATCGCTTTAAAGGCTTTCACTAATTGGTCTTGCTTGTCTGAATTACGCATATTTCTTCTTTCTTGCCCGTGTCAGGATGGCGCATTTTTGCATAGTGATTCAGTCGCGGGCAATAAAATCCGCAGTAAAGTGACGCACCTATCACCTTTAACGCCCTGTGTTGGCCTTTAAAAAGAAAAATGAGAAGCGTGGCTTATCCTAACCTTGATAAGCTTGTCGGCACTGTCGAAAGCCACGTATGATGCTTTTAGGTCAACATAATGGGATCAGTAGCCTGCTTTATATCGTAAACCGCGACGAGTTGCTGCATCCCAAGATCTGGATATAACAATAATCGTAAATAAGGAGAACGTGATGAAAGTTGCTGTGATTGGCGCCGCTGGTGGCATTGGTCAAGCTTTAGCCCTGCTTTTGAAAAACCGTCTGCCTGCGGGCTCAGATCTGGCTCTGTATGACATTGCTCCAGTTACCCCTGGTGTTGCAGTTGATTTAAGCCACATCCCAACGCCGGTAACGATCAAAGGCTTCAGCGGTGAAGATCCAACCCCTGCACTTGAAGGTGCTGATGTGGTTCTGATTTCTGCGGGTGTTGCTCGTAAGCCAGGTATGGATCGTTCGGATCTATTCAATGTTAATGCGGGTATCGTTCGTTCTCTTAGCGAAAAAATCGCTGATGTTTGCCCTAAAGCATTGATTGGTATTATTACCAACCCTGTAAACACAACAGTAGCGATTGCTGCTGAAGTGCTTAAAGCGAAAGGTGTTTACGATAAGAACCGTTTGTTTGGTATCACGACGCTGGATATCATTCGTTCAGAAACGTTCGTGGCTGAGCTGAAAGGCAAAGATCCAAGCAACGTACGTGTTCCAGTTATTGGTGGCCACTCAGGCGTAACGATTCTTCCTCTACTTTCACAAGTTGAAGGTGTTGAGTTTACGGAAGAAGAAGTGGCGGCATTGACACCACGTATCCAAAATGCGGGTACAGAAGTGGTTGAAGCCAAAGCTGGCGGTGGTTCTGCTACGCTTTCTATGGGTCAAGCGGCTTGCCGTTTTGGTCTGGCATTGGTTCGCGCTGCACAAGGCGAGAAAGACGTGGTTGAGTGTGCGTACGTTGAAGGTGACGGTAAATATGCTCGTTTCTTCGCGCAACCAGTACGTTTGGGTAAAGATGGTGTCGAAGAGATCCTTGACCATGGCCCACTGAGTGCGTTTGAGCAAGAAGCGCTCGACAGCATGCTAGACACGCTGCGTAAAGACATCACCTTGGGTGAAGAGTTTGTGAAGTAACCACAAGCGGAAGCAAAAAAGGCGGCTGACTAAGCCGCTTTTTTTATGCCTGATATTTTGTGTAGGAGCAGACCTATCTTCGTGTTACTTAAGCTGTGTTGGGCGAAAACAAGAACAAGAAGCACTAACCCGGTTAGTTAACACTGCGTCTCGTGGCATGCTTTAAGTACGTGATACGATCTTAGACACGAAGCCAGCGTGTTAATTATTTTGTCCAAATTCACCTTTCAAGGTTTGACCTAAACGATCTACCCACCAGTTAATGGCATCTTTAGCGTCATCAAGTGAATCGATCATGGTCGAGAGATCTTTGTTTCCAGCTTCACGATCGATGGCTGCAAATAGTGGCTTGTCTGTATTTGCATCACTTGCGAGCAGTTCGATGGTCGCACTACCAACGTTGGTGTGTTCACCAGTTGTGATCTTCGAGATGGTTGAAATTCCTAAGCCGACGGGCAATAGGCTGCTTGTTATTGCGAGTATAGGGTTAGGGGTTTCTACATTACTGATCGCGATGCTAAGGCGTAGGCTGTTTTCAATCGGCGTATCCACAACAGGTTTGTACGGTGTGATTTTCTTTTTAAGGCGATCCGCGAGATAAGTGGTTAGTTCCATGATTTGTTCGTCACTCAGCGCATTGTCTTCATTTGTAAGCACATAAATACGATCAATGACGACGGCATCATATTGAGCAATTTTACGCTTCAGTCGCTCTGCATCTCGTAAACCTATTCGCGCCCACACTAAATCAACGCCTCCTTCCGGTCCTGCTTGAAAATCCTCATAGCTTGTAAAGCTAGTGGCAGAAGGGCGATGGCTCGATGTGCAGCCAAACAGGAAAAAGCTCAATGTCAGCAATAAGGTGATTTTGGTGATGAGAGATGTCAAAACAGGCTCCTTGCCATGGAGGTAAACGAGTTAGAGAAAAGGTGAATAAAAGAGAGCAGAAATAAAAACGCACTTCGATGAAGTGCGCTTTCGTCGTTACTTTTTGCGGTTCACTGCAAGATGAGCAAGTGCTTTGAGTGCTTCTTTATAAGGAGATTCTGGAATTGGGGAAAGTGCCTGAATGGCTTTCTCTGCTTCTTCCTCTGCGCGAAGGCGCGAGTATTCCAATGAGCCGACTTGTTCCATGCAGGCCAGTATGGCATCCAGCTTATCAAGTCCGTTTCCTTGCTCGATCGCTTCACGGATCATTGCTGCTTGTTGCTCATTGCCGTTAGCCATGGCGTGCAGTAAAGGAAGGGTAGGCTTGCCTTCAGCAAGATCATCGCCAGTATTTTTGCCCATCTCATCGCCTTGTGATGTGTAATCCATCACGTCATCGATCAGTTGGAAAGCCGTTCCTAAATAACGACCATAATCTTGGAGTGCCACTTCGAGGTGCTCAGGTGCATCGGCAAGGATCGCACCAATTTGTGTTGCCGCCTCAAACAAACGGGCTGTCTTTGAGTAGATCACCTGCATGTAGCTGGCTTCAGACGTATCTGGATCATTGCAGTTCATTAGCTGCAACACTTCACCTTCAGCGATCACGTTCGTGGCTTCGCTCATGACATCGAGGATCCTCAAGGATCTAAGCTGTGTCATCATCTGAAATGAGCGTGTATAGATAAAGTCGCCAACAAGTACGCTGGCAGCATTGCCGAACATTGCATTTGCGGTCGCTTTACCACGACGGAGATCCGACTCGTCCACGACGTCATCGTGGAGCAAGGTTGCGGTGTGGATAAATTCGACAAATGCGGCAGCGGTGACATGCCCCTCACCCTGATAATTGAGTGATTTGGCAGCCAAGAGGGCGAGCATAGGGCGCAGACGCTTTCCTCCACCGCTGACGATGTAAAAGCCCAGCTGGTTGATGAGTGCGACGTCAGAATCTAGTTGCGCAAGTATTTTTTTATCAACTTTTGCCATGTCGTCGGCAATAAGTGCTTGGATGGTGTTAAAATCCATTGATGCGTCCGGTCCAAGGGAAGAATGCAGTACGATGCTGTCATTTTTGCGTTGATAGTACACTAAAATTTACGCCTCGACACAGGGTCTTTAGTCAGAAAAACAAGGGTGAGTAACAGTGGACAGGTTTTCGCCAATTTTCTTTCATTGCCCTCTTGCCAGTCGGCAAATCTTGCCGTAGAATTCGCGCCCTATTGATGAATTAAATGCGCACCCCTAACTGCTCACTTTTTAAACGCAGTAGGCTGTGCGGAAATGCGGAGAAACCCATGTACGCAGTTTTCCAAAGTGGTGGTAAACAACACCGTGTAAGCGAAGGCCAAACTATTCGCTTGGAAAAGCTAGACATTGAAACTGGCTCATCTGTTGAGTTTGATTCAGTTCTGCTGGTTGCTAACGGTGAAGAAGTTACCGTTGGTGCACCGTTCCTGGCAGGCGGTAAAGTAACTGCTGAAGTAGTTACTCACGGTCGTGGCGACAAAATCAAAGTCGTTAAATTCCGTCGTCGTAAGCATTCTCGTAAGCAAATGGGCCACCGTCAGTGGTTCACTGAAGTCAAAATTACTGGCATCAGCGCTTAATTTAGGAGAAGAGATAAATGGCACATAAAAAAGCTGGCGGTTCTACTCGTAACGGCCGTGATTCAGAAAGCAAACGTCTAGGTGTTAAGCGTTTCGGTGGCGAATCTGTACTTGCAGGTAACATCATCGTTCGTCAACGTGGTACTAAGTTCCACGCGGGCACTAACGTAGGCTGCGGTAAAGACCACACTCTATTCGCTTTGACTGATGGCAAAGTGAAGTTCGAAGTTAAAGGTCCTAAGAACCGTAAGTTCATTAGTATCGAAGCTGAGTAATAGCACTCGAACTTATTCTGAAGCCCTGCCTTACGGCGGGGCTTTTTGTTGTATATCCAAGTGACTTTTAAGAATAGGCGACTTGCCTCTTTGACGTGACTTGGATATATAGCGTTTAAAGGCGACTAAGCGGCTATATTTGCGTGAACTTCGTTTAGCGAAGTATAGGATTCTCGTCACGCAAACGTCACAGGTGTCACGATTCACTTTGTTCGTGCACAATCGATGACGATATTAAACGCAGTGTGGCATTTGATCCTAAGATCATTATGATCATCAGCCCAAAGTGCTCCATCAGGGTGCTGCTAAATCGCCAATGTTAACCCTAAGACATGTAATACCTCGCCTCTGGTTAGGTCGTGCTGGGTATGGAGAAGAAGATGAAATTTGTAGACGAAGCGGTGATCCGCGTTGAAGCGGGAGATGGCGGTAACGGTACCGTTAGCTTCCGTCGTGAAAAATATGTACCCCGTGGTGGCCCTGATGGCGGCGATGGCGGTGACGGCGGCGATGTATATCTGCTTGCTGATGAAAACCTGAACACACTGATCGACTTCCGCTTTGAGCGTTACCATGCTGCACTTCGTGGCGAAAATGGTCGTGCGGGTAACTGTACCGGTAAACGTGGTGACGATCTGGTATTGAAAGTGCCAGTGGGTACACGTGCGGTTGATGAAGATACTGGTGAGGTGATTGCCGATCTGACTCAACATGATATGAAGATCATGGTCGCAAAAGGTGGTTGGCATGGATTGGGTAACACCCGCTTCAAATCATCAGTAAACCGTGCACCACGCCAAAAAAGTATGGGTACCAAAGGTGAATTGCGTCACTTGCGTCTAGAGCTACTTCTGTTGGCTGATGTGGGTATGCTTGGTTTGCCGAATGCTGGTAAATCTACCTTTATTCGTGCGGTATCAGCGGCTAAACCAAAAGTGGCGGATTACCCGTTCACAACCTTGGTGCCAAGTCTTGGTGTTGTGCGTGTGGCGCAAGATAAGAGCTTTGTGGTAGCTGATATTCCAGGGCTTATCGAAGGTGCGGCAGAAGGCGCGGGTCTCGGTATTCGATTCTTGAAACACCTTGAGCGTTGTCGTGTGCTTCTACACATGATTGACCTGATGCCAGTTGACGAATCAGATCCTGTCGACAATGCTTTCACCATCATCGAAGAGCTGCAACGCTACAGCGATAAGTTGGCGGATAAGCCACGTTGGATCGTCTTTAACAAGATGGATCTTATGTCGGAAGAAGACGCCCAAGCACAAATCGAACGTGTGCTTGAAGCGCTGGGTTGGGATGAACCTTATTACGCAATCTCTGCGATTAATAAAGGCAACACCCAGCAGCTAACGTTTGATCTGATGGAATTCATTCAATCTCTACCTGTTGAGCTGACACAAGAAGTAGCAGAAGAGAATAAGGTTGAATTCAAGTGGGATGATTACCACGAGCAACAGATCAAGCAGCAGCAAGAAGGCTCTGATGACGATGATGATGATTGGGACGATTGGAATGAAGACGACTACGATGTCGAAATCATTTACCGCCCATAATTAGCCGTTATTTAAAAGAACCGTCTCATAGAGGCGGTTTTTTTTCATCCATATCAAAGTAAACCGACGGAAACTCACGTAAAACCGAAGTTCACCACATTGCTATTAATATCAATCAAGGAGTGAGCATGGCGCAAGGAGTGGCTGAAATGGATGAAGATGCGCAGCGGAGTGTGTCTCGATTAGTGAGTCAGACAGGGCAAATGCTGTTGCAGCACGGTGCAGAAAGCCGTTTGGTGAGTGATATTTGTTGCCGTTTGGGTGAGGCACTTGGCTTGGATAGCGTGGAGATATCGTTATCGGCCAGTTCAATGGTGATCACCACCATACATAATGATCACTGCATTACGACTGCACGCCGCTGTCCTGATCGCGGGATCAACATGCGAGTGATCACTGAGATCCAGCGCATATTGATCATGACGGAAAAACACCTTCTTGATAAAGATGGCGTAAAGGCGCGTTTGAATCGCATCTCCCCTCAACGTTATAACCGTTGGCTTGTCGCTGTTGTGATTGGCTTATCATGCGCAAGCTTCAGTCGTTTATCGGGTGGCGATGCGTCGGTGTTTGTCTTGACGTTTGTTGCTTCGTTTGTCGGTATGGTTGTGCGTCAGGAAATAGGTCATCGCCAGTTCAATCCTTTACTCAACTTTGGTGTCACGGCATTTGTCACCACGCTCGTGTCGAGTATCGGCGCAATGATGAGTATCGGCAATCAGCCTTATCTTGCCATGGCATCGTCGGTACTGATGTTGGTGCCCGGTTTCCCATTGATCAACGCGGTATCTGACATGGTGAAAGGCTACGTCAACATGGGGATAGCCCGCTGGGTGATGGCAAGTTTACTTACGTTAGCCACAAGTCTTGGCATTGTCGGTGCGATGAACGTGACGGGTATTTGGGGGTGGTTATGACCCTGTTACTTGGCCTTCTTCATGATATGTTTTTTGCTGCAATCCCCGCTGTTGGGTTTGCTTTGGTGTTTAATGTGCCTGTAAAGGCACTAAAATACTGTGCAATTGGTGGTGCTATTGGGCATGGAAGTCGATACCTTTTGATGCACTACGGCGTGCCGATTGAATGGGCGACACTGTGTGCGGCGACCTTAGTAGGTATGGTGGGTGTGTATTGGTCTCAACGCTTCATGGCGCATCCTAAAGTATTTACGGTTGCTGCGATTATTCCGATGGTGCCGGGTGTTTTTGCATTCAAGGCCATGATTGCATTAGTGGAAATTAATAGTTTGGGAGTCAGTGACGCGCTTTGGGCAACCATGATGAACAATGGTATTAAAGCGCTGTTTATTATTGCTGCGTTGGCGATCGGACTAGCAATGCCGGGGCTCTTGTTTTACCGAAGAAAGTCCGTGGTGTAGCATAGCGACCACAGAGCAAGACACGATGCTTAACAACAAAGGAAATCCGCTCACGATGAAAATCAGCATGATCGCAGCGATGGCGAAAAACAGAGTCATTGGAAAAGATAATACGATGCCATGGCACCTGCCTGCCGACTTTGGTTGGTTCAAACGTAATACGCTGGGAAAACCTGTGATCATGGGGCGAAAAACGTATGAATCGATAGGTAGGCCGTTGCCAGGGCGTCGAAACATAGTGATCAGTCGTAACAGTGAGTGGATGGCTGAAGGTGTTGAAAGCACCACCAGCATCGAAGAGGCGCTGATCTTGGTTGATGGTGTAGAAGAAGCGGTGATCATCGGTGGTGGTACAATCTATGGCGCATCACTTCCTAAAGCTGATCGTTTGTATTTAACGTTCATTGATGCAGATATTGATGGGGATACTTGTTTTCCTGAATGGGGAGAGGGATGGGTAACCAGCCATTCTGAGCATTTTGATGCTGATGAAAAGAACAAGTACAACATGGAATTTGTTGTACTTGATCGGGTATAGGTATCGACGCTAATCAGCATGTATTGGGCAAGGAAGTGAATATCTTTGCCCATCTTCCCAACGGATCATCGTTAGTGCTCCTCCCCAGACACAACCTGTGTCGAGTCCCATTAGGTGGCGATTAACCACGCCGCCGAGCGCCGCCCAATGTCCAAACACGAGTGTTTCTTCAATGTTTTGCCTTGGCGTAACTTCAAACCAAGGTACAAGTTCACCGTGGGTCATTTGGCCTGGAGGCAGTTTACACGCCATGTCGAGAGCACCATCTTTTAAACAAAAACGCATACGAGTGAAAGCGTTGATGGTGTATCGGTATTGTTCGAGCTCTTCTAGTTCATTTGACCAGTGTGTAGGCTCATTGGCATACATGTTTTGGAGCAGCCAGCGATAGTCATCCCCCCGTAGGATCTTTTCGATTCGTTTGGCGTGATGTTTGGCATTCTGAAGATCCCAGCACGGTGGGATCCCTGCATGAGTCATCACAAAACCGGGGGCGATCTCGTTTCGTTTATCGTAATGCAACAGCAAAGGTTGCTGTCGAAGCCAATGCAGCAGCTCATCTCTGTCTGAGGCATCCAAAATTGGTTGGGTTTTGTCTTTCGCTTTTGGTTTTTTGAATCCTTCGGCGACGGCTAACAAATGAAGGTCATGATTGCCGAGTACCGTATGCGCATGATCGCCAAGAGATTTCACAAAGCGTAAGACTGACAAGGAATCCGGTCCACGAGCAACAAGATCGCCTGCAAGATAGAGGTGATCGTGCTTTTCATTGAAGCTGACAGTATCTAAAAGTGCTCTAAGATCGTCAAAGCAGCCTTGGATATCACCGACAAGGTAAGTCGCCACGAAAGTTCCTAAAAGCTAGTGAAGAATATTGGGTAAGGCGAGGCGAAAAGGCATGACTTCAATATCAAACTCTTTGCTATTCAAATCAACCATGGTGTAGAAGCCTTGCATCGCACCTACTGGTGTTTCGATAACAGTGCCACTGGTGTAGGTGTATTGCTCGCCAGCACGAATGTGAGGCTGCTCACCGACCACTCCATCACCTTCAATGACCAGTTTTTTGCCATTTGAGTCAGTGACAAGCCATTTACGACGTAGAAGTTGTGCGTCACGATCGCCATTGTTTTCAATGGTGATCGTGTACGAGAAGACATAGCGCTTTTTGTCTGGTTCGGACTGCTCTTCAGCATAGTGAGTGACAACCCGAACCATAAACTTGTTATTAACCATCCCTGTCGCGCTTCCTTTTCTTTCTATTGTTATTGTTGTTGGTGATTTGCATCCAACCAGTTTGCTAACGCAACAAACTGCCCAAGCGATAGGCTTTCAGGACGGGCTGTAGGATTGATGCCCAACAATTCCAAAGTCTCTACTTCAACCAATGCCTTAAAGCAGTTACGCACGGTTTTACGGCGTTGGTTAAAACCTTCTCGACAGACACGTTCTAGCCATTTCAGGCTGGTTGCAGGGTGTGGCAACTCTTTGTGCGGGATCAGACGCACAACCGCAGAGTCGACTTTTGGTGCTGGTGTAAACGCCTCTGGTGGCACTTCAAGTACTGGAACAACTTTGCAGTAGTATTGTGCCATCACGGTCAAGCGACCATAGGCTTTACTATTCGGACCCGCAGCAAGGCGATTTACCACTTCTTTTTGAAGCATAAAGTGCATGTCTTTCACTGCACCTGTAAAGGTGAACAAGTGGAACATGAGTGGTGTAGACACGTTGTATGGCAAGTTACCAAAAATACGCAGCGGGTTTTCTGGCGACGATAGGGATGCGAAGTCAAATTTCATGGCATCACCTTGATAAATGGTTAGTTTTTTCGACAGTTCCGGATGGTGGCGAAGACGTTCAGCCAAATCTCGGTCGAGTTCAACCACGCTCATTTTGTCGATTTCGCGCGCAACTGGCTCGGTTAGTGCACCTAGACCAGGGCCGATTTCCACGAGATTTTCACCTGGCAAAGGATTGATTGCAGACACAATACCGTCAATGATGTACGGGTCGTTTAGGAAGTTCTGACCAAAGCGCTTACGGGCGCGGTGACCTAGATGGACATTATCGCTCATGATTTCTTATCTACTAATTCGAGGGCGTGGGAGAGCGCAGTCCGCAGGCTTCCAGTATCCGCCGTTCCGGTACCCGCTAAATCCAATGCGGTACCATGATCTACAGAAGTTCGGATGAAAGGTAAGCCAAGCGTAATGTTGACCGACTTTCCAAATCCTTTAAATTTTAACACAGGCAAGCCCTGATCGTGATACATCGCAAGCACGGCATCAGCTTCTTTCAGGTACTTGTCTTGAAAGAGAGTGTCAGCAGGGAGCGGACCAATCAGGTTCATCCCTTGTTCACGCAACTTTTCTAGAGCTGGCTCAATGACGTCAATTTCTTCTCTGCCCAAACAGCCATCTTCACCCGCATGCGGATTCAAACCGCATACATAGATTTTAGGCTCAGCAATACCAAACTTGGTTTTTAGATCGTCATTGAGAATTTCAATGACTTGGAAAAGACGTTCTTCGGTGATGGCTTTTGACACATAAGCCAAAGGAATATGGGTAGTAACTAATGCCACCCTCAACCCTTCGGTTGCCAACATCATCACAACTTGTTGAACATTGGCCTGATGCTGGAAAAACTCAGTGTGCCCACTGAATGATACGCCAGAGCGGTTAATCACGCCCTTGTGAACAGGGCCTGTCACCACGGCGGCGAATTCACCTTGCATGTTGCCTTCAGCGGCTCGACTCAATGTGTTTAATACATATTTGCCGTTGGCTTCATTGAGCTGGCCAGCAATAACGTCTGCCCCCATCGGCTCATCACACACAACGAGTGTCCCTGGTGTGTGCGCTTTTGGTGCGGCATCTGGGTTGTAATCCACTAAGTTGACGTTGAGACCCAACAGCTTGGCACGTTGTGCAAGCATCTCTTTATTGCCGCAAATGACCAACTCGTGTTCCCATGCGTCATGAGCCAAAGCGAGAACAAGATCAGGACCAATACCTGCCGGTTCTCCTGGCGTGATAGCGATGCGTTGTGGATTAGCTTTCATCCGTGTCACCAATTTGTTCGACATAAGCACCAGCACGAAGCTCTTGCAACCATGCTTGTGCTTCTTCATTAAATTTCCGATTCAAAAGCATACGATAGGCACGATTCTGCATTGCAGCGTCGGTGCGATCGGCTTGGCGACGATCAAGCACTTCGACAATGTGCCAGCCGTGAACGGTTTTAAACGGTTCGCTGATTTCGCCTTCAGGAAGGGCATCTACTGTATCTTTAAACTCTGGGACGTAAATTTCGGTTGTCTGCCAGCCTAAATCACCGCCTTTCACGGCAGAGCCTGGATCTGCGCTGTATTGCTTGGCTAAATCCTCAAAGGTTTTATCACCGTTTTCGATCTGCTTGAGCATTAAGTCCAATTGGCGTTTTGCACCTTCATCACTCAATACTATCGATGTTTTGATCAGAATATGACGCGCTTTGACTTCAGTGACGGCAACAGACTCAAGACCTTGAACATCTGTGATCTTTAGAATGTGATATCCGACACCACTTCGGAACGGTCCTAAAATGGCACCTTTACCATTGTTGCCAATTTGGTCAGCAAAGATAGTTGGCATTTCTTCAAGTCGCAGCCAACCCCAGTCGCCACCATTAAGTGCCTTTGGCCCTTTTGAATTAGCCAGTGCCAGCGTCGCGAAATCTTTACCGCGTTTGAGCTGGGAAGCGAGTTCATCAGCGTTAGCGGCGACAGCGTCGCGTTCCGACTTTTCAGCATCTTCGTCTAAGCGCAGCTGAATGTGGCTAAGTTTATACTGAACCTTTTCGAGGTTTTTTGCGTTAAGTTGTGACGCCAGCGATTCTACTTCCTGAGGCAGGATGTTGATACGGCGACGCACTTGCGCGTTTCGTGCTTCACTGATAGTGATTTCACGGCGAATTTGGTCACGATATTCAGACCAAGAAATCCCGCTTTGCTTGAGGCTTTCCCTTAGCTTGGCGACCGAGATATTTCGCTCTTTAGCAATATCTTCAATTGCTTGCTCTAAACGGGTATCGTCGATACGGATGCCAAGACGGTTTGCTTCTTGAAGTTGAAGCTCTTCTAAAATGAGCTGATCGAGAACCTGTTGTTCAAATACGTCAGCAGGTGGCAGTGATTCTGCGCTCGCATTGAGAGTGACTGTTTTTTTCAATGCCTCAACATCACTCGACAGAATAACGCCTTCATTCACCACGGTGATCACGCGATCGAGTTCTGCCGGAGCGGCAGAGATTGACAACGAACTGGCTGAGATTGCTGATGCCAGTAAAGCTTTCGTCCATTTATTCATTAGCGGTTCCAAAATCTCACTATTAATTCTTTAAGCCAAATGGGCTTCTGTAGCCCAGTGCATTGCCGCTGCCGGTGCTATAACCAAAACCTGCGTTTGCGCCAAGTCCCAATAAGCTGAAGGACAGGGAAATACTGTTGTCATAAACGGCAGGGTTATTGATGTTGCTTCGCGCCATTAAGTACTCGTTGTAGTGCAACCCTATGACCCAACAGGCCGAGGTATAAGTGATGCCTAATTGATTCTCCAGCATCAAATCTTGGGTCAAATCGTGAAAATACTGCCCGGTAAAATTTACACTGTCAGTGATGGGGAAGCCTGTCACTAACCCTGCTTGGGAAATGCCATCTTCCGTGATCAGATCCAAGTTGTTGGCCCCAATGGTACTGGATATGTAATCTTTTGATACATAGCGATAGCTGGTTTGTGCGAAGAAGCCACCATCTCGATATTCCACCGTGGCATTACCAAACTGGAG
The DNA here is from genome assembly GCF_028683095.1 of Enterovibrio gelatinilyticus. Lineage (GTDB taxonomy): Bacteria > Pseudomonadota > Gammaproteobacteria > Enterobacterales > Vibrionaceae > Enterovibrio > Enterovibrio gelatinilyticus. Next base: position 87,843 of record NZ_JAJUBC010000012.1, read on the forward strand.
GTTACTTAAGTTGCTGTCATATTCCAATGAGCCACGCACAAACAGCTTATCATTGACATTGAGTTCGCTCTCGATGGCCCACGCTGAATAATTTATTGATGTTTCATCTTGATTGCTCGGCGTGTCTAGATAGTAGATTTGGCCGAAAGCGACGTTAAAGCGCTCTTTGTAGGCATCATCAAAAAAGCGCGACGCGGCACCTACAGTGAATTGATTGGCCGGATTTATATAGTCAACGCTACTGAACTGATTAGCACGAAACAAACCGTAGTAATCGGTTTGAAGGCGTGCTGTATCATAGCCGCCTCCCGCATAATTGACGGGGTTGTAGATACCACTTTGGTCAACGTCTTGGATATACAAGTATTGAACCTGTGGTTCCAGTGTTTGAGTATAACTGTTGCCAAAAAGCGCCCCTTCTCGTTCCAGCGTGACCATACCATGCAGTCTTGCCATGGGAACCGCGCGTGAGACAGTGCTGTCTAGTGTTTCCCCGTTGTAGCCTGTTACACCCTCGATATTGGATTGGTCATAATAGGTGTAATACACCTTGCCTTCGGCGGAAGCGCTAAGCCACGGCAAGTTATAAGGCAGCACGAGGGTGGGCTCAAGGTTGATACGCAACGCATCAGGTTTGCTGTCATTATCTGTCGCAAATTTACTGATTTGCGCAGGCATTGAGAAGCCCATGCCATAGCCAAGTTCGGGGCGATAATAGTTCATGGCAAGTTGTGGCAACAGGCGATAGACCGATGTGTTTGGACTCAACGACTGGAAATTACGCACGCTCAGGGTGCTATCCCAATTGACATCTCGGTATGACACATCGCCCGTTTGCAACAAAGTATTGTCTTCACGACTACCAACGCGAGAGTCCGTATGGCGGGAGAAATAACTAATATCACTGACCTGACTGTAATCTACATCGTACTTCCAGTGGTTTTGGATGCCAGAGTGACGCCAGTTAAAGCCCCAGCTTTTATCGATGTTGGGATATAGCTTGTCCTCGCCCATGTATTCGAACGTCATGCCGCCACTGCCAGCTCGTGTCAAATAATTAGGCTCCATGGTCATAAAAAGGCCACGGTTTGACATATATTTTGGCGTGATCAGCATGTCCGCTTGCGGATGAATGTTCCAATAAAATGGGGTCGAGATTTCAACCCCATCATTGTCATTCCAGCTGATTGATGGGTATAGAAAACCGGTTAATCGGCCATCTTCAACGGGAACGCGCAGGTAAGGAAGATAGAAAATAGGGGTGTCGAGGATTTCAAAGCGCGCATGGTAAAGGTCGGCAAATATATCGCCATCTTCTTTTTCAATTTTTCCTGCACTAAAACGCCAACTGTCATCATCGTCAGGGCAGGTTGTGTAAGTTCCATCTTCTAACTCATAGAAAGTGGTTCCGTTTTTGAATACTCGTTTTGCTTGTCCGCGCCCAGGTTCACACATCATGTTGTAGGTGGCATCGGTCAGTGTGGTGTCTTCAGTGTCGAGATTCGATTGAAGAGATTTGCCTTTTACTGCGATTTCGCCGTCATGAAAATAGACGTTGCCTTCCGCCGTGACGATATTTTCTGGCTGACGTAAAGTGGCAGTGTCCGATTTCACGGTGCGGTTGCCTTGAGTCACTATGACGTCACCGCGATAAATCGCTTTCTCGTTTGCTTTCGCTTCGGCATGGTCTGCAACAATGGTGACGGGAGCATTGTTAATGTCGCCTGTCTGCGAGTTTGCAGGAAGGCAACGGTACTCTGGTGCAAGGCAAGTTGCAGTTGGAATAACCAAAGGTTGGGTGTTGTTTGGCGCGTCGTTTGCCTCTTCCGCCATCGCTTGGCCATACAACGCTAGCCAAATCATGGAGGACAAAAAACTTTTGGCAGTCGGTGACATTAAAACTCAATCCTGTTGTTGGCATACGGCACTGTTATACACTGGCGCTGCGTGTCGGCAAATTTTGCTGCAAAATGTGGGTTATGATAATGCAAATTACTCATATACCCAAACGACCTCTGTCATCAATATTTTAAAGGTGGTTTGGGTATCAGTGAGCAGTATGTTGTTGCAAACGCGATAGGTTAATCAAAAAGAGAAATAAGCATGGCGATTTGGGGAAAAGTACTTGGGGCATTCTTTGGTTACCTGCTAGGTGGGCCATTTGGATTATTGTTAGGTCTGTTTTTAGGTCATAAGTTCGATAAAGCCAGACAAAATAGCGCATTGGGTGGAGGTTTTCGTGGCGAGAATCAACAAGCGCGTCAGCAGGCTTATTTCCATGCCACATTCGCGGTTATGGGACATGTTGCCAAAGCCAAAGGTCAGGTAACACAAAATGAAATCCGCTTAGCTTCCGTCTTGATGGACCGAATGGGTCTACAAGGCGAAGCGCGTCGTCAGGCGCAAGATGCATTTCGCGAAGGCAAAGAAAGCGGTTTTCCACTGGAAGATGTACTTCGAGATGTAAAGCGCACGACAGGTGGGCGCTTTGATTTATTGCAGTTTTTCTTAGAAGTTCAAATTCAAGCAGCGTACGCCGATGGCACCGTTCAGCCTAGCGAACGCCAAGTGCTTTATACCATAGCCGATATGCTAGGATTCTCTCGCCAACAACTTGAACAGCGTCTTGCGATGCAAGAAGCGGCATTCAAGTTCTACCAACAGCATGGTGGAAGTGGCGAAGGGCATCACCAGCAATGGCAACCTGACAACGGCCAGCGTTTGAAAGGCGCATACCAAATCCTAGGGGTGGATGAGGATGCTGATGGGCAAACGATTAAGCGTGCTCATCGCAAGTTGATGAACGAGCACCATCCAGACAAACTGGCCGCGAAGGGCCTTCCGCCAGAGATGATGGAAATTGCCAAGCAAAAAGCGCAAGAGATCCAAGGTGCCTACGATTTGATTAAAAAAGAAAAGGGCTTTAAATAGCCCTTCTCTGATACCGAATTTATGGGTAACAATTTTCGGTGACGGATTTGGTCATCGCGTTTTTTTACACCAAGTTTTGTGGTTCGCCAGCCACGAAAGCATCCATGTTTTCGGTTAACTGGTTGGCGAGTGCCTGAATGCTGGAATCAGAGCCCCATGCGACGTGCGGAGTCAGTATCAGGTTTGGCATGCCTGCATGGGCAAGCAAGGGGTTGGTTAGGGTGGCGGGCTCTTGTGTGAACACATCGACCCCTGCGCCAGCAATGACGCCTTTCTTTAACGCCTGAACCAGTGCTTTCTCGTCGACTAACCCACCGCGACCCGCATTAATCAAGATTGCAGAAGCCTTCATCTTGGCCAACTCGTCTTCGCTAATCATGTTCAGTGTCCCTTCATTGAGTGGACAGTGCAGTGTGACGACATCAGCTTGTTCAAGCATGGAATCAAACGAGACATACCCTTCGCGGGTTTGCTCTGCGCCTTTACGCTCGGCGCGGATAACTTTCATGCCCACGGCTTTGGCCAAGGCTTCAACGCCTTGCCCTAGGCTTCCAGAGCCGACTATCCCTAACGTGGCTTCTGCTATATCACCAATGGGATGGGTAAAAAAACAGAATTGATTTTTTTCCTTCCACACCCCGTTTTCAATATCTCTGTGGTATGCATTGAGGTTTCGGCGAAGCGAGAAAATCAGCGCCATCACGTGCTCGGGCACCGATCGCGTGGCATATCCACGGATATTACAAACTGGTAAGTGATTGGCATGGCACCAGTCGGTATCCACGTTGTTATAGCCTGTGGCAGAAACGGCTATCAACTTTAATGAGGGTAACTGTGAGAGTATCTCGCCGCTAAGTTCGACTTTATTAGCGATAACAATGCTGGCATCCGCAAGACGACTAAGTACCTGATCCTGTGACGTGGACTCATAACTTTCCCAATGATGGGGGAAAGAAGGCGTAGGAATACGAATGTGAGCGGGGATGGTGGCGCTGTCGAGAAAAACAATCTTTTCCATGGCGGACTTCCTTTTTCCGCCACTGTAGAACGTTGATTACGCTATTTCAACAAACTTGGGTCTGCTTGAATGCCACGTTTGACCAATGTATCAGAAGGCGCATTAGCGTAAAAATCACAAGGCGCAGATAGGTGCATCGGTTCGCCAGTTCCTGGGTGTAAAAAGCAGAGTTCGCCCGCATGAAGTTGTAAGCGCGGTGAATACTTGTAGGCTTGTGGATAGGCGTAGAACTCGTCACCGACAATAGGGTGCTCCAGTGCTAGCATATGCACGCGAAGTTGGTGAGAGCGACCCGTGATAGGCAAAAGGCGCATCAAGGTGGTTTTTTTCTCACGCTTGATCACTTCGTAATCTGTGACCGAGGGTTTGCCATTTTCGAAACAGACCATTTGTTTGGGGCGATTCGGCCAGTCACAAATCAAAGGTAAATCAACGCGACCTTCATCATTTTCCACATTGCCCCATACGCGAGCGTAATAAAGTTTGTGGGTGATGCGTTCACGAAATTGCGCTTTAAGGTGACGCTCAGCCTCTTTGTGTTTGGCGAACACAATCAGACCTGATGTGGACATATCAAGGCGATGCACCAATTCTGCGTTTGGAAACTCTTTCTTGATACGAGACCAAGCACTGTCGTAGTGCGCAGGATCGCGACCAGGATTCGTTAGCAGTCCGCTGGGTTTATTGAGGGCGATAATGTCATCGTCCTGATAAATAACATCCAGCCAAGGCTCTGTTGGCGGATTGTAGATAAAGTCGCTCATGAGTTCGCTCGAAAATTAAACGGCCGGAAGTGTAGCACGACACGCTTGAAAGGCTATACCCAAACACATTCTCGCTGAACAGGCATGGACCTACTTTGAGGTGGCGGGATATGAGGGTAGAAAAACAAAGGCACCGCCGAAGCAGTGCCTTAATCGATGTGCTCAGAGAAGCTTACTGGTGGCTGACCACGATCACTCGCAGTGCATCAAGACGAACTTGTGCCTGACTGATGTAAGTGCGCAAATCTGCCATCTGTGACTCCAAACTTTCTAATTCATCATCACGAATGTTTGGGTTCACCGCTTTCAGTGCCTGAAGACGATCCAGTTCACTGCGCAGTTTGGTGGTCATTTCCGCTTCGGCGCTTTCCTTCACTGTCGCGAGGTGCGCTTGTGAAATCGGAGTGCCCATTTCAATCAAACCATGAATTTGAGTCTGTACGGAAGAGACCAGTTTGCTACCAAGGTGGCGATTCACTGGGCTTAACTGACGGTTAAAGCCTTCAAACTCCACTTGAGCTGCCAAATCATTGCCTTTTGCGTCAAGCAAAACTCGGATAGGCGCAGCCGGCAAGAATTGGTGGATGCCAGAGCTTTTCGGCGCTTGCGCATCGGCAACGTACAGAAGCTCTAGGAACAGTGTGCCCACAGGCAAGGCTTTGTTTTTAAGCAAAGATACCGCCGTAGAGCCCACGTCTTCTGATAGGAGTAAATCAATGCCGCCTTGGATCATCGGGTGTTCCCAAGTGATAAAGCGCATGTCTTCGCGTGATAATGCCGTTTCGCGATCGAAGGTAATGGTGCAACCTTCACTTGGTAACCCTGGATAGCTTGATACCAGCATATGCTCAGACGGTGTGACAACAATGGCGTTTTCGCCTTTGTCATCTTGGTTTAGGCCCACAGTGTCAAACAGACCCAATGCGAACGTTACCAAATTGGTGTCGCCGTCGAGAGAAGCGATTTTCTCTGCCAGAGCTTTTGCTTCATCACCGCCGTTCGAGTGCATTTCTAGCAAGCGATCACGACCTTTTTCCAGTTCGCCTTTCAAGCGGTGGTGCATTTCTGCGCTGGTTTCAACCAAGGTATCAAGTGATTCGTCGATGCTGCCTTTCGCTAGCAACTGCAATAGATCATCTTGAACGTGTTCGAATACCGCGCGACCCGTTGGGCAGGTTTCTTCAAAGGCATTGAGGCCTTCATTGTACCAACGTGCTAATAGCGCCTGCGAAGTCCCGATCATGAAAGGAACGTGAATTTCGATATCGCGCTTTTGACCGATGCGATCAAGACGGCCGATGCGTTGCTCAAGCAGGTCAGGGTTCATTGGCAAGTCGAACATCACCAGTTGGTTTGCAAACTGGAAATTACGACCTTCAGAACCAATCTCAGAACAGATAAGCACTTGCGCGCCAGCTTCGTCTTGAGCGAAGTAAGCTGCTGCTTTATCACGTTCTAGAATCGACATCCCTTCATGGAATACGGTGCCACGAATGCCTTCACGTTCACGCAATGCTTGCTCTAATGACAAGGCCGTTTGCGCTCGAGAGCAAATCACCAGTACTTTTTCTTGGCGGTTTGATTTAAGCAAATCGAGCAGCCAATCAATGCGCGGATCGAATCCCCACCAGCTAGCGTCTTCGCCTTCAAATTGCTGATAAATATCTTCAGGGTACAGCCACTGAACGGCTTTTTGCTCGAGGCTTTGATTGCCTGCGCCCATGATCCCCGCCACGCGCATCGCTGTTTGATACTGTGATGGCAAGGCCAAGGGGTATAAGTTCAGGTGACGTTGCGGGAAGCCTTGAATGGCTGCGCGTGTGTTACGGAACAGGACACGGCCGGTGCCATGACGATCCATCAGGTTATCTATCAATTCATTTCGAGCGTCGCGTTGTTGAAGGTCGTCAACGTCATTGGCTTCGACAATACGGAGCAACGGCTCAACGTCTTGCTCAGACAACAGCTCAGTGATGCTGTTCTTCGCTTCATTGCTCAATGCTTCGTTAGACAGCAATTGGCTGACGGCATCGGCAACGGGAGCGTACTGAAGCTCTTCTTTAACGAACGCTTGATAGTCATAGAAACGGTCAGGATCGAGCAGGCGCAAGCGAGCGAAATGGCTTTCGTGGCCTAGCTGTTCGGGTGTCGCGGTCAGTAGCAACACGCCTGGCGTATTTTCAGCAATACCTTCAATAACTTGATATTCGCGGCTTGGTTTCTCTTCGCTCCACTCAAGGTGGTGCGCTTCATCGACTACCAGCAAATCCCATTCGCCTTCCGCCGCTTGTTCAGCGCGCTTGCGGCTTTTACGCAAGAAATCGAGCGAACACAGGACCAACTGAGCGGTGTCGAACGGGTTGTCGGCATCAGCGAAGGCTTCAACACAACGTTCTTCGTCGAACACGGAAAAATGCAGGTTAAAACGGCGAAGCATTTCTACAAGCCATTGGTGTTGCAGCGTTTCAGGCACAACAACAAGTACGCGAGAAGCGCGACCAGACAGCACCTGCTGGTGGATGATCATGCCCGCTTCAATGGTCTTACCCAAACCCACTTCGTCTGCCAGCAGTACACGAGGAGCATGGCGTCTGCCCACTTCATGAGCGATGAATAGCTGGTGCGGGATCAGGCCTGCACGCATACCACACAAACCACGCATTGGGCTTTTGTGTTGCTCATATTGGTTTTTCAGGGCGCGATAGCGAAGTGCAAAGCGATCCATCCGGTCTATTTGACCAGCGAACAGTTTGTCTTGTGGTTTGTTAAATCGAATTTGGTGGCTCAGCAAGATTTCGCGGAGCTTGACGTTATCTTCGCCTGTGTCAGTGCGTTGACCTGTGTAGGTTAGAACGCCTTGTTCTTCGTCAACGTGCTCGACCTGTAAAAACCAGCCATCGTGGCTTTCAATAGTGTCACCCACGTTAAACATGACACGGGTGATTGGCGCGTCGCTGCGGGCGTATAAACGATTTTCTTCGCTGGCAGGGAACATTAGGGTAACGGTACGGGCGTCGATAGCAACCACGGTACCAAGACCTAGGTCACTTTCAGTATCGCTGATCCAACGTTGTCCGAGGGCGTATGGCATAAGGGAAGAAACCTCTGGTTAAAGCTGACACAAATTGGAGCGTGCTTCTTGAGAACTACATTGTAGGTCATGTTGAGCACTCAGAAAATGGCTGCTAATGGTACTTGAAGTTGTGAGCATGGTCACGGTCAATGTAGTAAATTTGGTGTGTGTAACAAATAGGCAACAAATTAATGAAAATGTGGGCTTGTCGACGGGTAATTCGTTGAAATTGTCTTACGATTAAGAATATACCCCGATGACAGTGTCTTTATCACAAAGACAATTGTCATTTGGGAATATGTGGGAATCCCACTTGCCTATGTTACCAAGGAGGTGTCTATGGGCGATGCCGAACGGAAATTCTTTGTGCTGGATACCAACATCCTGCTTCATGAACCATTCGCCATCTATTCATTTCAAGAACATGATGTGGTCATTCCGATGACTGTCCTCGAAGAGCTTGACCGAATCAAAGACAGCAAGCGAGATGTGTCTCGTGATGCACGGGTAGCGATTCGGGCCCTCGAAGATATATTCAAAGACGCAACGCCGGACCAGATCTCAGAAGGGATCGTGGTAGGCAAAGAAGGAGCGACCGGCACGGTTTCAATCCTTGTGGATTTTGAAATCAAAGAAACGGTACAAGCCTTTGCCGATAAGGCTGGAGATAACCGAATCCTCAACGCCGTTTTGTTTCTGCAAGCTAAACGCACACCTCGCAAAGTGGTTCTAGTCACCAAAGACATAAACATGCGACTTCGCGCCAAAGGGGCGGGCGTATTGTATGTTGAGGACTATCGAACTGATCAACTTATTGATGACGTCAGCTTACTGACCAAAGGCTTTCAAGTCTTTGAGGGCAGCTTCTGGGACAGAGTCGGGCAATGTGAAACGCGAAACAGCGGAAGAACAACGCTGCACACGGTTCCACGTGAAATGGTCGACAACACCTATATCAACCAGTACCTCCTTGATGAAGGCAAGGACTTCGCTGGGCGCGTGGTTGGACTCACCGACGGTGAACTTCAGCTAAAAGACATCAGCCGCGAACGTTTAATGCATCGTGAAGCATGGGGCGTTCGTCCAAAGAATATCTATCAAGGAATGGCAGTCGATGCCTTGCTTGATCCTAGTGTCGATTTAGTGATCCTCACCGGGCCTGCGGGATGTGGTAAAACCATTCTTGCCATGGCTGCCGCGCTTGAGCAGGTGGTGGAAAAGGGCATGTATGACAAAATTATTGTCACTCGAAACACCCCAGAAATCGCCGAATCAATAGGCTTCTTGCCGGGCACAGAGGAAGAGAAAATGCTTCCTTGGCTTGGCGCAGTGACCGATACGCTCGAAGCGCTGCATAAGAATGACGAATGCACCGATGGCTCCATGCGATATATCATGGATAAAGCCAACATTCAGTTTAAATCCATTAACTTTATGCGCGGACGTTCGATCCAGAATGCGTTTGTTATTCTGGATGAGTGTCAAAACCTCACTGCATCACAGCTTAAAACCATTATTACGCGCTGTGGTGAAGGCACGAAGATTGTCTGTTCCGGTAACTTGGCACAGATTGATAGCCCGTACTTAACACCTGTGACATCAGGGTTGACGTATATCGTTGAGCGCTTCAAGAACTTTGAAGGCAGCGCATGCGTTTATCTCAATGGTGTGGTGCGAAGCCGTTTGGCGGAGTTTGCTGAAGAAAACTTGTAGAAATACATATAAAGCGAGAGATAACAAAAAGGCTGCCGATAGGCAGCCTTTGTTTTTCTTAATATTCTTATCTGCGTTAATGGGCGTTGAATCAACGCAAAGTCAGTATGTCGCGTTACCGTCGTGATGCTTTTTGGCTGGGCACTATGCCCAGTGACGCTCCATGCTTTCAGGCTCATGATCGTTGGCACTGGTGGTGCTATATTGAGGTTTATTCGCTCGCATACGACTAGAGGCAATACGCACTAAGGCTTCTCCCTGCTCGCCATCATAGGGATAACAGCCAACTCCCGCCGTAAACCTCACAGGAATGACTTGTTGGTCAATATAAAGTGCACTCAACTGCAGGGATTTCTGAAGCTGACTCAGTTTGCGTACCGCCTGACTGCTATCACTCAAATCAAACAGAATCGCAAATTCCCCACCGCCAAGACGCGCAAACATGGTTTGGCTTGAAAGCTGAAGGCGTAATTGAGTGGCGAGGTGTTTTAACGCCATATCGCCGATATCTTGACCATGGTTTTCATTAATGTGCTTGAGCCCATCAATATCCAACACCGCGACCACAAACGGGGAGGGTGAAAAACGTTTGTCAGCGAGTTGGGTGAAAAATTGATGCCGAGTTTTTGCGCCAGTGAGGACGTCGTTTTTCACCGCAGACTCTAGACGGTTATTGGTGTCTTTTAGCGCTTCAACGGCACTTTTTAGTTCTTCCGTTCGGTATCTTAAAAGGCGATGGTAGAGCCCAAGTCCGCCAATCAGAAGCAGAAGTGAAGAGAATAAGATGATGTAGTGGGCGGTTTTGTTTAGCCAAGGAAGAACAGCATTGATCTTACTGGCGGGAATCCATTTTGCGTAAATGGCGGCAACATCATCTTCGCTGATTTTGTCTAAGCCGTGCTCAATAGCGGTGATTGAGTCTTTTTCATTTTTGTTGATAGCAAAGTGCATCGGGAAGGAATACAGCTTTCTTCGTGGTGTAAATAGGCCAGCCTTGCCGGAATGGCGCATGTCGTAAAGTGCTGTGCTGAGATCGTCGATAAAAACATCAACCTCTCCGCGATAAGCCGCTTCATTTAATGATCCAAACGTCGGGAATAGTTTGATGTTATTTTCAGGAATACGTGATGCGAGAAAGGCATGTTTGGTACTGTCTTTGACGGTGCCTACAATCACTGAATCAAGGGTTTTAAAATCTTCAAAAGGCAGATCTTTTTGTGCGAATAGGCTGACGTTGTAGCGATTGAGTGGTAATTCACGGGAAAAAGCCAGCACTTCTGCTCTATCTCCGGTATAGCCCAACCCACCATGAATAACGCCTGGTGTATTTGCCGCGTACTGGAGAGACTCACTCCATGGTAAAAGGTTGAAGCGCACATCCACATTATTTGCTTTCGCATACAGGCGCCAGTAGTCAACCATGATGCCCTCAGGTTGCCCATCGCGATTAATGAAAGAGAACGGCTGCCATGTCGAAGAGCCAGTCACAATTAAGCGCTTTGTGTCGGCATACGAAGCAGGTGATATCAAAAACATAAACAACGTCAGCGAGATAGCAGTAAGCTGGCGAATGCTGGGTATAAATGAATGCAAGAGTATCGACCTGTCTAGATTTTCTGACGAGGATTATACGCAACCCTCTTCACTTAGGAAATGTATTCGTGATGTTTTTGTCAATGGAATGATTGGTATGAAAGTGCAACTAAGATCGCAAAAACAAAAGCCGCACTGATGGCGGCTCTAATGTGTGGCGTGGCAATTCGAAATGTGTCTAAAACAGTTCAACGTCGTCTTCCGGCACTAAAGCTTGTAGCTCACCATTGGCAATGAGTTCTTCATAAAAGGCGACTTGATTACGACCATTTTGCTTCGCTTTATATAGCGCTTGGTCGGCGAAGCCAAGAACGGTGATCGCATTAAGCTCTTGGTCGCTGATTGCCGCGGCTCCCATTGAAATGGACACATCTTTTGCTTGCCCATAGTCACGTTCGTTCACGGTTTTGATGAAGCCTCGAATGGTCGCTTCCATCTCTTCACGAGATTGAGGGTGCATAATGACCACAAACTCATCGCCGCCATAGCGGAATAAAAGATCATCGTCACCAAATGCCTTTTTCATCATGGCGGTAATCAGCAGGATAACCTCATCACCAAACACATGTCCCAGCGCATCATTGATGAGCTTGAAGTGGTCGATGTCGAAAATACAGACCCAATGGTGGTGAGAAGGGTCGTCGGTAATGCTGCTTCCTTGGATAAGAAAACGGTCCAAGAGTAAATCGATTTTGGTTGTGAGAACTTTACGGTTATAAAGGCCAGTCAAACCATCTCGCTCGCTTGCTGAGATAATCTTTTGATAGTTCTCATAAATCTTGGCAAGACCTTCGATCAGTTGAACTTCATCACCTTTAAGCTGGTCGCATTTGCAGAAGACCACCGCGGTGATGTCTTCACCTTCTCCGTAAATTGGCACAGCAAGCAAAGATTGACTCTCTGTGGCGCAGAACTGAACAATATTTTCACCGGAAGACACGCAGTTCAGCAGAATACGCTCAATCGCATCTTTTTCTTCTTCAAAAAGGAAAATGTCCGAACACGCGACCACCATAAATTCTGGGTTGGTTTCAGGGTTATAATCCAACACCAAAACCTGATTTGCCGGCGTCAATTGCAAAATTGTCGTGATGAGGCTTTCAGAAATGGTATCGGACTCTGTCTGAGCTGTAATATCAACCACCGAGTCCAGCACATCAATACTGGTAACAGTCACAATCGCATCTCTCTTATGATTCAAGTGTCTTAAAAACAAGTATAGATGCGGTTTGTTGATGCGCAATGTTTGACCAGATCACGAGTGATAATACTATGAAATAAAGCGCTTTATGGTGTCGTTAGGGGCGTTAAGTTCCGACGCGCAAGCGTGATAAACCACTTTTCCTGCGTCTACTAGCAACACTTTATCAGCGATAGCCAACGCATCTTCTGGGTGATGAGTCACCATCAAAATAGTGGTGTTAAATTGTTGTGCTAACTGTTTAACGTGCTGAAGCATTTCTTTGCGTAGCGTAGGGTCTAGCGCAGAGAATGGCTCATCCAGTAGTAAAATAGGACGATTTCGAACTAAACAGCGAGCGAGTGCGACTCGCTGTTTTTGTCCACCAGACAGTTGCCCTGGTAGGCGGTCGAGATAGCTTTGTAGTCCTACTTGTTGGGCTGCTTGGATGACCGATGTTTTATCATCTGATGTTAGTTTTAAGCTGGGGCTTATTCCGAGTGCAATATTGTCAAAAGCGGTTAAATGACCAAACAGATTGTGCTCTTGAAACAAAACTGAAAGAGGTCGCTCGTGCGCTGGTAAATGGGTAAACACCTGATCGCCAAATGCCACGCTTCCCCCGCTTGGCGCCAACAATCCGCAGAGCAGTGATAACAAGGTGCTCTTTCCCGCGCCACTTGGGCCGAGTATCGCCGTAATTGATCCTGGTTCAGACTGAAAAGAAAACGAGAGCGTTTCAGCCTGATAGTGATGAGACAATTCACTGACGTGCAGCATGAGATTTCCTAGTGAACAATGTTTCGATAAGGGCATAGCTGCCAAGGCTCAAGGCAAACAGCACAAGCGAGGCTGCGGCAGCGGCGTCCATTTGGTAGCTTCCCATTAAATGGAATAAATAAAGCGGCAGGGTTTGAAAATCTTGGCTTCCTACCAGTGCAATGGCTCCCAAATCTCCAGTCGAAAGCACGAAACTCACAGCGAAAGCCCTCGCTATGGGCTTTTTCAGTGCGCGCCATTCTACCAATCGTAGGCGGTTAATGCCTTTGATTCCGAGGCTATTACACAAGCTATGGTATTGCTGTGCAAGTTGGTAAGCGGGTTGGCTCAGCACTTTCACAACATACGGTAAGGCCATCAAGGTATTGACTGCCAAAATAAGCAAATAAGGTGAGCTAAAGACATCCATGTGTTCACGAAGCATCAAAAAGAGGCCCGTCCCGAGTACGACACTGGGCACAACTAATATCAACGACGCCGTCATCTCAATACCATCTGCGCGTTTTGTATGGCCTGATATGCGCCAAAATCGACTGGTCAGTATGATTGATGCACCCAATACAAATGCACAAATAGCACTACCCAACGCCAGTGAGAGTGAGTTTGCCGTTGCCTGCCATAACGCAGATTGTGTTAATACCGTTAAGGCACTGGGATTGATGCCACTGAGTAACACCATCGCTAAAGGCGGCAGTACTAATAACGCTGAAAAGCTGATCCATATTGCATCCCACACTTGCTCTGCGCGAGTGTCACAACGCTTGGGTAAAACGATGTGACTGTCCTTACCTTGTAACGAAACGGGTTTAGTCATGCGTTGAACGACAAGGTGAAAAATCCCACATAGCAGCAGTTGCCATAAGGCAAGCAAGGCTCCGGTTTGAAGATCGAAATCAAAGCGAATTGCTTGGTAAATGGCAAGTTCGATGGTGGTGGCGCTCGGTCCTCCCCCTAATGCCATGACAGTGGCGAAACTGGTGAAGCACAGCATAAATACCAAGCCAATAGCATGTGGCAATTGTTGGCGAAGATAAGGCCATTCAAGTAAGCGGAACTGATGCCAGCCTCGCATTCCTAATTGCTGGGCTAACCGCCGCTGATCTGCGGGGATTTGCTCTAATGCTTGCACCAAGAGTTGGGCAGAAAAGGGCAAGTTAAAGAAGACATGCGCAAGCAAAATGCCGGATAGGCCATAAATACTGACATCCCACTCCAAACCCAATAACGACATCGTGTCAGCCAATACGCCACTTTTGCCATAAATGGCTAGAAGACCAAACACGCCAACCAATACGGGGAGTACCAGTGTCATTGAAAAGAGCTTGAGCAGTAGGGCTTTGCCTTTGAACTCTCGGCGTGACAGGGCGTGGGCAACGGGAATAGCGAGACCCACAGAAAGCAAGGTAGACAAGAATGCTTGTTTGAAACTGAAAACAGTGACGTGTTGAAGGTAAGGGTCACGCCACAACGAAGCGACGTCTAACGACGGCGCTTGAGATAGCAGAGAAAATAAAGCGGCGCTGATCAGCACCGCTATTAACGAAGCCGAAATTACTCCCGGCCAAGTTCTTGAAGGGTTTAGCACAATGTTACTTCACCAGTGCCGATTGCCATTCACGGATCCAGTTGCGGCGATTATCCGCTACTTTTTCAGGTGTGAATTGCAAGCTTTTGTTTGGAACCGACAAGGTATCGAAACCTTTTGGCAGCTCAACGCCAGTGACGGGATACATCCAGTTTCCGGTTGGAATCGTATTCTGGAAGCCATCGCTAAGAATGAACTGCATGAACTCATCTGCAAGCGCTGAATTGTCTGAACCTTTCACTTTTGCCGCCACTTCAACTTGCATGTAATGGCCTTCTGCGAAGTTAGCGCTGGTGAAGTTGGCATTCTCCTCGGCAATCAAATGGTAAGCAGGAGATGTGGTGTATGACAGCACCATGTCTGACTCGCCACTTAAGAACATGTTGTAGGCTTCAGACCAGCCTTTGGTGACGGTAACGGTTTTGCCTGCCAGTTTTTGCCATGCCGTTGCGACATCATCGCCGTAGATAGATTTCATCCACAGCATCAAGCCTTGGCCTGGGGTAGACGTTCGAGGATCTTGGTAGATCACGGAAATGTCGTCGCGTGTTTCGACCAGCTCTTTCAGGCTTTTTGGCGGGTTTTCCAATTTGGTTTTGTCATAAACGAAAGCAAAGTAACCGTAGTCATAAGGAACGAATGTGGTGTTATTCCAACCATCCGGCAGTGTGACGTTTTTCACGTCCACAGTATGTGGCGCAAGCAATCCCGTTTTTTCCGCTTCAGCCATCAAGTTGGTGTCTAGGCCAAGTAGGACGTCAGCTTTGCTGTTATTTCCTTCAAGACGCAAGCGGTTAAGAATGGTCACGCCATCTTCCAATGCCACTAGGTTCAAGGTGCAATCACATTGAGCTTCAAACGCTTTTTTTACCGCAGGGCCAGGGCCCCAATCTGCTGCAAATGAGTCGTAGGTGTAAACGGTTAACGTGTTTGAAGTATCGGCTAACGCAGGGCCCGCCATGGCCATGGTTAACATCAGGGTGGAAAATGGGATTTTCATGGTTGCCTCACATCATGTTCGGCGAGGCTGAGGGTCATTGAGTTGAGTTGCACTCCGCGACATCTCATTCCTACGCCAGCATTATCTGGTTCAGGTGTATGGGTTTAGCATTCGCAATCTCAGCCAACTTCATGTCAGCTCCCCACGAGATGGTTGATATTGTAATCATCAAGGAGATGATTACCAATCATTGTTATGGCTTATTGAGCGACCAGTCGTAATCGTATTTGATTTTACCCGTCCAGCCTTTCAGCGGCTTCCCGTCGCGATACTCGTCTATCTGCGACAAAATGGCTTGTTCATTGTCACCAAAATCAACGCCATACCAATCGTAAATGGACGACAGCGTTAAGGTATTGTCACTGATAGTGGCACCTTTAGGGCTATTGGTGAACTGTGTTGCAGCCGCATCAAGTAAAGACTCTGTGTTCTTGGCGGTAAAAGCAGTTTTAGCAAGGTTTGGGCAACCTAGGCTGGCGCAATTGACGGCATAGTGAATGCGTGAATCGTTCCAAATTGGACGAAGGATACGGTGCTCAATATCATTAAGGGTTAGCGCTTGCCCTGCAACTGTAGTGACTTTGTCATCCCAAGGGCCAAAGCTTAAAAATCCCCCCAGCTTGGTGATCGATTTAATCGGGTATTCATCAAGAATAAGTTTTACAGTGAGTGCGTTATACAGATTCACCCAATAGGCAAATTGTTCGCTCTGACGGTAGTTACGCGGGTCGAGAGCGGTCAGATCAGATAAGTATTGATCCAGTAAGGCGTTATCTTGTTTTGTCACAGCGCCATAGTTGAACAGGGTGTGCTGACCTTGTTCAGTAAGATACGCATCTAAAATCTGTTGCCATTTACTGTGGTCAAAAGCGGTTGAATTTGTTTCGTTGCTGCTATCCCAAATAGGCCACAACTCGCTTTTTGGTGCGGCCAAGACATCGCTCGAAAACAAGATCAAAGTAGCGAACAAAGTGACGTAACGTGACAAAGCGTTGTGCATGGCGTATCCCTAACTCAGTGTGAACGTGCATTAGTGTGCTCGTATTGGTGTTATTGTCTCTGTGTGGTGTTTGCATATACCCAAGCATCTTCAGGAATATTCAGATAGCTTGGGTATATAAGACCCGAACACGCGCGATTTTCTTTCTTCGAATTCGTGTACCAAATGCATAAAAAAACCGACCATCAAGATCGGTTTTTGTTCTGAGCGAATCACTGCAAACGCAAGGCCTATGCCAAGAAAGAAGGAATCTTTGCTTCGTATTCGGCGATCTTATCGCTGTGTTGCAGCGTCAGGCCAATGCTGTCCAAGCCCTCTAGCAAGCAATGGCGGCGGAACGAATCGATTTCAAACGAATACGATTTGTCGCCAGCAGTGACTGTTTGTGCTTCAAGATCGAGTGAGATCTCTGCACCTTCGTTGTTCGCGACAAACGCGAACAGCTCATCCACTTCCGCTTCTGTTAGCTGAACAGGCACCATCTGGTTGTTGATGGAGTTACCGTAAAAGATGTCAGCAAAGCTCGGTGCGATCATCACTTGGAAACCAAAGTCTGCCAATGCCCACGGTGCGTGTTCACGGGAAGAGCCACAGCCAAAGTTTTCGCGAGCAAGCAGCACGCTTGCGCCTTTGTAGCGTGGTTGGTTTAGCACGAACTCAGGGTTATCCTGCTGTCCTGCTTCGTCCAGAAAACGCCAATCGTGGAAAAGGTGCTTACCAAATCCGGTGCGATTGACTTTCTGCAAAAATTGCTTCGGGATGATGGCATCGGTATCCACGTTTGCTGCGTCCAGCGGTGCCACCAAACCGGTATGTTGTTTAATTCCTGACATGGTGATTCCTTATAAGCTGTTAACGTCAACAAAGTGGCCAGCAACTGCGGCTGCCGCAGCCATTGCAGGGCTCACCAAGTGCGTACGACCTTCACGGCCCTGACGGCCTTCGAAGTTACGGTTACTGGTCGATGCGCAGCGCTCTTTTGGACCTAAGCGGTCGTTGTTCATTGCCAAGCACATAGAACAACCCGGCAGACGCCATTCAAAGCCTGCGTCAACGAAGATCTTATCCAGACCTTCTGCTTCTGCTTGTGCTTTTACTTGCTCAGAGCCCGGTACGACTAGGGCTTGAACGCCTGCTGCCACTTTACGGCCTTTTGCGATGGCCGCCGCAGCACGCATGTCTTCAATGCGTGAGTTGGTGCAAGAACCAATAAACACTTTGTCGATGTTGATGTCAGTGATTTTCTGGCCCGCTTCAATGCCCATGTATTTCAGCGCGCGCTCAGCAGAGTGACGCTCAATCGGATCGTTGAAGCTTTCAGGTGCAGGTACCACGCCATTGATGCCAACCACCTGACCTGGGTTTGTGCCCCAAGTCACTTGGTTGCTGATGTCAGCCGCTTCTAGCGTCACGATCGCATCAAATGTTGCGTTGTCATCGGTTTTCAGTGTTTTCCAGTAAGCGACGGCTGCGTCCCAATCCGCACCAGTTGGCGAGAATTTACGGCCTTGCAGGTAATCGAAGGTGGTTTGGTCTGGTGCAACCAAGCCCGCTTTCGCACCCAACTCGATAGCCATGTTACACACCGTCATACGGCCTTCCATGGTCAAATCTTCAATCGCTTGACCGCAGAATTCCACCACATAACCCGTACCGCCTGCGTGACCCACTTTACCAATGATGGCAAGCACGATGTCTTTTGCGGTTACCCCTTCAGCGACTTTGCCTTTGACCTCGATTTTCATGGTCTTAGCGCTGCCTTGCTTCAGGGTTTGAGTAGCAAGAACGTGCTCAACCTCTGACGTACCAATGCCGAACGCCAATGCACCAAATGCGCCGTGAGTGGCGGTGTGTGAATCACCACACACAATGGTGTTACCCGGCAGGGTAATGCCCAGTTCAGGGCCCATGACATGAACGATGCCTTGGTATGGGTGGTTCAAATCGTAAAGGGTGACGCCAAACTCTTCACAGTTTTTCGCCAGCGTTTCCATTTGGATTTTCGCCATCTCGCCAGAGGCGTTGATGTCTTTGGTTTGTGTGGAAACGTTGTGATCCATGGTCGCGAAGGTTTTCGATACCTGACGTACAGGACGCCCTTTTTCGCGTAAGCCATCAAAGGCTTGAGGAGAGGTCACTTCGTGCACCAAGTGGCGATCGATATACAGCAGAGGCGTTTCGCCTTCCGCTGCTACCACCACATGGGCGTCGTAAACTTTTTCGTATAATGTTTTTGCCGACATTGCTCAATCCTTTTTCTCATTGTTATCGAATTCACAGGGCGTTAGCTCGCTTAGGATCTACCTGTGAATGCGATGACGTAGAGCTATCATGATCCGTATAATTTTTATGCTTCGCTGACATAGGCGGCGATCTTATCACCCATTTCTGACGTGGTCAGTGGGGTGCTGTCACCTGCAAGGTCTGCGGTTAGCTCGCCTGCTTCGAGTGCTTTGCTTACTGCATCTTCGATAGCACGCGCCGCATCTTCTTCGCCCAAGCTATAACGAAGCATCAGTGCAGCAGATAAAATCTGCGCCACTGGGTTAGCAATGTTTTTGCCTGCGATATCTGGTGCTGAACCACCTGCTGGTTCGTACATGCCGAACTTGCTGTCGTTCAGGCTGGCAGAGGGCAGCATGCCCATTGAGCCTGTGATCATCGCGCACTCATCAGAAATGATGTCGCCGAAGATGTTTGAACACAGCATGACGTCAAACTGCGAAGGGTCTTTGATCAGCTGCATGGTCGCGTTATCGATGTAGATGTGTGAAAGCTCAACATCTGGGTACTCTTTGGCGATTTCTTCTACCACTTCACGCCATAAGATTGAGCTTTGCAGAACGTTCGCTTTATCGACAGACATGACTTTCTTGCGGCGAAGGCGCGCAGATTCAAACGCGATACGTGCAATACGTTCGATTTCGTAGCGGTGGTAAACCTCGGTATCAAACGCTTTCTCTTCAGGGCCAGAGCCCTCACGCCCTTTTGGTTGACCGAAGTAGATACCGCCGGTGAGTTCGCGTACAACGACGATGTCGAACCCGCGCTCAGAAATGTCAGCACGCAGTGGCGAGAACGCTTCAAGACCTGCATGAATTTGTGCAGGGCGAAGGTTACAAAATAGCTGGAAGTGTTTACGCAAAGGCAGCAATGCGCCGCGTTCTGGTTGCTCGTTCGGTGGCAGGTTTTCCCATTTTGGGCCGCCGACAGAACCAAACAGCACCGCATCAGAATTTTCACAGCCTTTCAGGGTTGCATCTGGTAGTGGTGAGCCATGGTTATCAATGGCAATGCCGCCCACATCGAACTCTTCTTTTTCGAATTGGATATCGAATTTTTTAGAAACTGCATCCAATACTTTGTGTGCTTGTTGCATGACTTCTGGGCCAATTCCGTCGCCCGGTAGAACGGCAATTTTGTACGTACCTGCCATGGTTACACTGTCTCCGTTTTTAAAGTTGCTTGTTCTTTTATTTGAGCGATGCGGTTAGCGCGATAAATGCTGTTGATGACGTGTAGCAACGCTTGTCCCGACGCTTCAATGATATCTGTCGACACGCCCGTACCGTGGTACTTGCGGCCTTTGTAGTTTGCGATGATGTCCGCCTGACCTAGACCATCTTCGCCTTCGCCTTTCGCGGTCAGGTCGAATTTGTCCAGCACGATATCATACCCAGTAATGCGGTAAATCGCCTGATACAAAGAATCGACAGGGCCGTTACCAATGGCGGCATCACTGACTTCTTCATCACCACACTTCAAGCTGATGGTGGCGGTCGCTTTCACGCTGCCGCTTTGTACGCTTAGGTACTTCAACTTATAGAAGTCATCTTCTTCTTGCAGGTTATTGAAGAACATCAAGGCTTCCAAGTCATAATCGAAAACTTGGCCTTTTCGGTCGGCTAGCTTCAAAAATGATTGGTATAGGCTGTCCAAATCATAATCCGTGTCGCTGTAGCCCATGGTGTCCATGTGGTTCTTCACCGCAGCGCGGCCTGAACGGCTGGTTAGGTTCAAGGCTTTCTGGCCAAGACCTATCGACTGAGGTGTCATGATTTCATAGGTATTCTTGTTTTTGATCATGCCATCTTGGTGAATGCCAGAGCTGTGGCTGAATGCATTCGTGCCGACAATCGCTTTGTTCGATTGAATTGGCATGTTGCAAAGCTGGCTGACCATTTTACTGGTGCGGCTGATTTCGGTGTGATTAATGCCAGTATCAACACCCAGCAGTTCGCTGCGGGTTTTGATGATCATGGCAATTTCTTCCAATGCACAGTTACCCGCACGCTCACCAATACCGTTAATCGTGCCTTCGATTTGACGTGCACCCGCTTGAACTGCGGCAATGGAGTTGGCAACCGACATGCCTAAGTCATCGTGACAGTGAACAGAAATCACCGCTTTATCGATGTTAGGAACACGGTTGAACAGAGTTTCGATGATGCCACCAAACTCACCCGGCACGGTGTAACCTACAGTATCAGGGATGTTGACTGTGGTCGCGCCCGCTTTGATGGCTTCTTCCACCATGCGGCACAAGTTATCAATGGGTGTGCGGCCTGCATCTTCACACGAGAATTCCACATCATCGGTATAACGACGTGCACGTTTTACTGCGTTGACACCCATTTCAACCACTTGGTCGTAGCTTCGACGCAGTTTGTCTTGAACGTGGATCGTCGACGTCGACAGAAACGTATGGATACGAAAAGCTTCTGCAGCTTTCAATGACTCAGCGGCAACATCAATGTCTTTATTGACGGCGCGAGACAAACCACAAATGCGACTGTTCTTGATGGTTTTCGCGATAGTTTGAACAGATTCAAAATCGCCAGGGCTTGAAACTGGGAAACCCGCTTCAATCACGTCTACACCCAAACGCTCGAGTGCGAGTGCAATCTGCAGCTTCTCTTTCACAGTTAGGCTGGCAGACAGCGCTTGTTCGCCGTCACGTAAGGTGGTGTCAAATATGATGACTCGGTCTTTCATGGTCGTTCCCTCTCTTGCCCGTTTTTGGGTTAATACTCCGCACCGCTGCAGGCCAAACGAAAAAACCCGCGCTCTCTGCGCGGGTTTCGTATGTCTTGGTGAATGCTATTTTCAGTCCATGACTACCCGCGCGAAAAATTCACGAGAAGGAGTAGGTCTAGGAGGAAAATGCGATTCATCATTTTTACAGTTCTCTAAAAGGCTCTGAACAAATGAATACCAAACTGTTTACTATTACGTCAATGTTAAATTAGAAAATAACAAGAAAGCATTATTCATTATGTTAACCGTGGTGCAAAACACTGCTTTTATTGCTCGATAATAGTGTTATTCACTAACTAAGGTTTTGGGTGAAATCGGGGATTGAAATCGATGGTGTGTTTTCGAATGGCCTAATAAGCGTCTGGCTTGTGCAGAACAGTGTACTTTTGGCCCAAGTGACAGCAACTTGCTTCAGCTCGGCTTGTCACAAATTGACTAACTGGTAATGCAATGTTTTGTAAATTGAGAGAAAAGGTGGATGTTCCAACGTAGTATTTGTCATTAAATAAGCTATTCATGCTTAAAGCACGAACCCTATGTCCGCGATACCTGTGTGCGCACGGGCATAAAACCGGTTAGATATGGAGGTCTCTCACTATGACACTGCGCCGAAAGCTGCTTTTCTTTCCTGTGCTGGCAATCGGCATTTTGGTGTTGGTGATAGCGATTAAAACCCGCCCAGACATTCCGGTAAAACCTGCGCAATCGAAAGCGCGACCAGTGGATGTGCTTACCTTAACGCAGCAAACCATTTCACCTGTAGTGACGGGGTTCGGTCGTGTGACGCCAAAACTCACGTGGCAAGCCATCGCGGAAGTGAACGGCAAGGTGATTTATCGAAACCCCGATCTTGAAAAGGGCAGCATTCTCCCTGCTGGTACCGCACTCCTAAGCATTGACCCAACCGATTACCAATTAGCCGTTGCCCAAGCGCAAGCGGATGTCAGTGCGAAACGGGCGCGATTGGCAAAATTGGATTTGGACAGTAGCAACGTAAAAACCACGCTGAACATTGAAAAACGTCGTTTAGCCTTGAGTAAAGACGAGTTAACGCGAAAGAAAAATCTACGTCAAAAAGGTCTCACCTCTCAATCGGATTTAGACACCGAACAGCAAGCGTACCTGTCGCAACAAACACGCGTGCAAGATTTAGAAAGCCAACTGAAAGTGCTGCCCGACGAGCGCCTGATTACCGAAGCAGAGTTGGATGCAAGCCAATTGGCACTCACGCAAGCGGAGCGCGATCTGGAAAAAACCCACGTTGTGTTGCCCGTGAATAGCCGTATTGCCGAAGTGAACATCGAAAAAGATCAGTTTGTCACGCCGCAACAAATCATGGTGGTGGCACACGGATTGGAAGCGGTAGAAGTCGACGCGCAAGTCTCGATTCACGACATGCAAACCCTGTTTGATTCTCTCAATGCCGCCCCGAGTAACGACCCAAGCGACATGTCGTCAGGGAATGGACATTTGGCGCGATTAACCGCTAATGTTGCTTTGTCGAGTGGCAGCTTCAATCAAACATGGTCTGCTACTGTGGCGCGATTAAGCGACACCGTGAACCTGAACCAAGCCACGGTCGGCGTGATCCTCGAAATTCCGCTTAATCTTTCATCGTCAGAATCCGATGCTGCAACGCAAAACCCATTGGCGGCATTACCCTCTTTGGTCAATGGGATGTTTGTACAAGCCACGATCGAAGGGCAGCCAGTGGCGCATTGGGTGATCCCAGAGCAAGCGCTGCGTGGCGACAAGGTGTATTTGATGGAAGAGGGTGTGCTGGCTGTTGAGCCTGTTGAGGTATTGTTCCGACATGGCGATCGGGTTGCGATCGCTGGCGATCTCAAAGACGGTCAGCAATTGGTAGTGAACGATCTGCTGCCTGCTGTGCCGGGCATGGCTTTGCGCACCTTTACGCTCGATGGGGAGCGCGTCGTCGCTGACGATGATCAAGCTGCCAATGGCAGTGCTGAAAGCGACAACGCAGCGACTGAGGATGCATCATGATCCGCTATTTCGCGCGGCACCCCACCGCGGCCAATTTGTTGATGCTGGCGTTGATCTTAATTGGCTTAACATCGTTACCGAAGCTCAAGCGCGAAACCTTCCCCGAGTTTGCTCCGCCCTACATTCTTGCCAATGTCGTCTACCCTGGCGCAAGCCCTGAGCAAGTAGAGCAAAACATTTGCTTGCTGATGGAAGAAGCCGTTGATGGCTTGTCGAATATTGTGGAAACACGCTGCGAAGCGTTGGAAGGTTCAGCATCCTTAGTGGTGAAACTTGATAAAACTGCCGATATCTCTCGCATGCTGGTGGACATTCAAACGCAGATCAATGCAGTAAACAACTTCCCCAGTGACATCGAACCGCCTGTTGTTCGCGAGCTTGATTGGAATGAACCCGTCGTGGATGTCGCGATAGCGGCAGACACAGATTGGGTGGGGTTAAAAGCCTACGCAGAATCCCTCAAACAAACGTTGAAACAAGACTATGACGTGCCCTTGGTCAGTGTCGCTGGCTTTTCTGATCGCCAAATCCGCGTTGAAGTAAAAGAAAGTGCGGTGCGACAGCTTGGGTTGAGCGTGTCAGACATTGCTGAGCAAATCAGTGCCCAAAACATCAACTTGCCGAGTGGGAACGTTGAACTTGCTGACAAAAGCTTGCTGATTCGTTTTGATGAAAGGCGCATTACCGCAGGCACCTTAGGGCGCGTGGTGGTGGCGGCAGATAGCCAAGGTGGTGTGATCCGATTGCAGGACATTGCCACGCTTACTGAACGCTTTGAGTTAGATGAGCAACAAGTTTGGTTTGATGGAAAACCGTCTGCGCTGCTCAAGATCAGCAAAAACAAAGCCGACGATGCCCTGCGGATCAAAGCGCGGGTCGAGCAGTTTGTTAACGATCAACAAGCCATTGCACCAAACGGCGTCACGTTAAACCTCACCAATGATTTTTCGTCACTGCTTTGGGATCGCCTCACCATGATGGTACGCAATGCCTGGCAGGGCGTACTCTTGGTGTTCGGTGTCATGTGGATGTTCTTCTCATTCCGATACTCCTTCTGGGTTGCAGCAGGTTTGCCCGTGGCTTTCTTGGGCGGTTTCTTCTTGATGGCTCAATTGGGCTTATCGATAAACATCATGTCGCTGGTGGGGCTACTCATGGCCATCGGTATCATGATGGATGATGCCATTGTGATATCTGAATCCATTGCGGCCCACATAGATCGGGGACAGAAACTTGAAGATGCCGTGGTCAATGGCGTAAAGAAAGTGATGCCCGGCGTGGTTTCTTCCTATCTCACCACGGTGTGCATATTTGGGAGCCTGATATTCCTTCAAGGAGAAATGGGGGCCGTGCTTCGCGTCGTGCCCATGGTGCTGATTTTGGTGCTGACCTTGAGCTTGGTAGAAGCCTTCCTGATATTGCCGCATCACCTTCAGCATTCGTTATCAAAAGCGGGGGATCCCAAATCCGACTTGGCGTTTAAGCGTCGCTTCTTGGCGGCATTTGAACGATTTCGAGCAGGCACGCTCGCTACCTTAGTCACACGCGTTGTTGAATGGCGGTATGCCTTCGTTGGCGGAGTGCTGGCGATGTTGTTGATCTCGTTTGCGCTTCTTGCGTCAGGTTCTGTCCGGTTTGTGGGTTTCCCTGAGCTGGATGGCGACATCGTGGAAGCGCGCATCATTTTGCCGCCGGGCTCGTCACTGTCGCAAACCGAAAAGGTGGTCGACACCTTAGTGGCCTCCGCGGTGCGCGTTGGCGATAGCATGAGTGAAGACAACGGCGAGAGTGAGCCTTTGATTTCGCACATTACGCAGCAATTTAACGCCAATGCCGATGCGGACGAAAGTGGGCCGCATATCGCGACCGTGCGATTGGATTTGCTGAGTGCTGAAATTCGAAACACCTTGATTGATGACTTTGCCATTGCGTGGGAACAAGACATTGGTGTGTTGACCGAGCCGATCTCCTTGGTGATCAAGCAGCCTGCCATGGGGCCGGGTGGGCGAGATTTTGATATCCGATTGCAGCACGATAACTTGGATGAGCTGAAGCAAGCGTCTGTCGACATTCAGCAATTCATCGCGCAGTTTGAAGGTGTGTCCGGCGTGCTTGATGACATGCGTCCCGGCAAAGAAGAAGTCAAAATCACATTGCGTCCAGGGGCCGAAGCCTTTGGCATCAATGGTCAAATGATTGCGCGTCAGCTTCGATCGGCATATTTCGGACAAACCGCGGATGAAATTCAGGTCGGCCCTGAAAGCATCGAAATTGATGTCAGGCTCGCCAAAGGGGATGCGAGCAGTTTACAAGGGTTGGCGAATTTTCCAATCGTGTTGGGCGATGGTAGCCAAGTGCCACTGTCGACGGTGGCAGAATTGAACTATCAACGTAACTATGTGCGCATTCAACGCATTGATGGCCTGCGCACATTGAGTGTGTATGGCGATGTCATACAAAGTCAGGTCAGCATTGGCGATGTACTTGCACAGCTAAAAGTGGATGTAGTGCCTGAACTTGAAAAGCAGTACCCAGGGCTGAGAGTGCTGTTTGAAGGGCAAAGCCAAGACACGGCAGAAACGCAGCAATCGATGGCAGTAGGGTTTGCGATGGGGCTGTTCGGGATCTTCGTGATTTTGAGCTACCAATTCCGCAGCTACTTAGAGCCATTTGTTGTTTTGCTGGCGATCCCACTGGCGCTGATCGGCGTGATCTGGGGGCATTGGATCCTTGGTCACCCATTGAGTATGCCAAGCATGCTCGGTTTTGTGTCGCTGGCAGGCGTGGTGGTCAATGACTCCATCTTGTTGGTGCAATACATTCGTCACCATCTTGATGAAGGTGAAGACATCTACGATGCTGTTGTACGCGCCAGTCAGGAACGTTTCCGCGCCGTGTTCTTAACCTCACTGACTACTGCAGCTGGTCTGTTACCGCTGATGTTGGAAACCAGTCTTCAAGCGCAAGTCGTTAAGCCGCTGGTGATTTCCATCGTGTTCGGTATTTTCGCTTCCACCATGCTGGTGTTGTTTATGATCCCCGCCGCTTACGCGATCTTGGCGGATTTCGGCAAAGTGAAACGACATGAGCGTTTGAATTAAAATACAGACGACGAGCTTTCTTAGAGGTTCGTCGTCTCCTCTATCTGCACATTCATAAATTTCATCAAGTCGTCTGCAAACCGTAACCGGACTGTCACTGCTCAATTCTATTCTGATGTTGTCACGTCAATAAATGGAGTTGATGAATGCGCAGTCTAGTAGCCCTACAAAGGGTGGATCAGGCCGTATCCACCCTTTGTTTAAGCCATCGATTTAGTGCAGATATTGCACGGGTATTTCGTTGGGTATCGAAAAGCGGAGATGGGCACTTATATCTCGCGATTGGTGCCTTACTGGCGCTGACTGCAGGAGATAAAGGCGTGTCTTTTCTCATCTGCGGTTTGCAGGCTTTTGCCATTGAGTTACCTATTTTCATGGGGCTAAAGCGTGTTTTTCGACGTGCAAGGCCACAACACCTTCCTGCGTTTATTGTGCCTTCCGACCTTTACAGCATGCCTTCTGGGCACACATCTGCAGCGTTTGTTATGGCCACTGTGCTCAGTCATTTCTACCCCGAATACAGTGTTGTTTATTGGTCATGGGCTGCATGTATTGGTGCGTCACGTGTGCTTTTGGGTGTCCACTATGTATCAGATGTGTTGGTTGGTGCCTTACTGGGGCTTGGTTGTGCGTCACTGGTGTTGCGTTTATCCGAGTACGTTTGAATGCAGTGTGAGAAGTAACAATCAGACACAATAGTAGAGAGCAGTGATGAAAATTCTTTATGGCGTCCAAGGAACGGGCAACGGACATATTTCCAGAGCACGAGCGATGGCAAAAGCATTGGCTGAAATCCCAAGTGTCGATGTGCAGTTTCTGTTTTCAGGTCGCCCTGAATCTGAATATTTCGACATGGCAGTGTTTGGTGACTACATGGTGCGTCGAGGTTTTACCTTTTACAGCTATGCAGGAAAGATTGACCGTGTCAAAACCGTGCTCAACAACAATATCTGGCATGTTACTCAAGAAGTGAAGGCATTAGATGCCTGCCAGTATGATTTGGTGATTTCAGATTTTGAGCCCATAACAGCCTATGCAGCAAAACGCCAAGGCGTGCCTTCGCTATCAATTAGCCATCAATCTGCGTTTAAGTACGATGTGCCTAAGCAAGGCCAGAATATGTTGGACAAGGTCATCATGCGCTATTTTGCGCCGACGCAGCATAGTATCGGACTACACTGGTATCACTTCAATCAGTCTGTTTTACCTCCCATTATCGATCTCGCGCCGATTGCGTCGGTATCATCAAATGGTGCCATTTTGGTGTATCTCCCCTTTGAGCGGTTAGAAGAGATATTGGGCGTCTTGCAACCCATGAATATACCTTTCATCTGTTTTCATCCGGATTGCCAGCAAGTGACACGAGCCAAGAATGTGAGTATTCGTCCATTGAGTAAAGCGGCATTTCAAGATGCCTTGATGGCCTGTGAGGGGGTGATTGCTAACGGCGGATTTGAGCTGCCATCAGAAGCGTTATCGCTGGGCAAGAAGCTCTTACTCAAACCACTTGCGGGACAATTTGAGCAGTTAAGCAATGTGGCGACCTTAGACATGCTTGGGCTGGCCAACACCATGGAGACATTAAACGTTGATGTCATAAAACAATGGTTGAGTTGTTCAGAGTGCCAACGCGTTTCTTACCCAGATGTTGCTAAAGCACTTGCGCAGTGGCTAGCTAAAAGAGATATGAGTTCGTTACCGTTGCTTCATCAGGAGTTATGGTCTCAGGTGGTTTTTCCTGAGCATGTAAATGAATTATTGTCCGATTTCTGGCCAAATCATCAGCGAAAACATGCCATGTTCAACATGCGCCTTCCTGTAATATCAAATAAAAAAGCCAAGCAGCATTGACTGCGTGAATGAGTAAACAACAAGGTCTTTTGGTGTGATTTTTATATCTAAGGCTTTGTTATTTTGGGTTTAATTTTTTTGATTTTTATGTTTTTCACGTATTTCTTGAACATGTTTTTATAACAATTTACTGGGGTCTGCTTCGTCACTCATGTTACTAATTTTGTGTCCTGCTCACGGTGTGTTCAATTCATGTTAGTGAATGCTCCACCATTTAGGGCATGAACGCGTGTTTGACATTTTATCTTAGCGATTCGAACTGCCGCACTCGACATGCACGGGTGCACCATGATGTTGTTTTCCCCTTATTGGCAGTGGCGTTGGTAAAGATAAAGAAAGTTCTGCACATAGATTCCCCTGTTCAAGGTTTAGTTATGACACATATAGAGTCGACCAATAATTCGGAAAATCGTGCAGATACGACACTGAGAAGTGTCGATCTTAATCTCATCACAGTGTTTGATGCGGTTATGCAAGAACAGAATATTACCCGTGCGGCACAAAGTTTAGGCATGTCCCAACCCGCCGTAAGTAATGCCGTTGCTCGCTTGAAAGTGATGTTTAATGATGAACTGTTTGTTCGTAATGGACGCGGCATCAAACCCACTCAACGTGCACGCCAGTTATTCGGTCCTATCCGTCAAGCTATTCAATTGATCAAAAACGAACTGCCGACCTCTGTGTTTATGCCTGAGACGAGCAATCGCAGCTTTCGTTTGGCGATTTGCAGCCCTTCAGATATGCGCTTTGTCCCGCAGATCCTAAATTCAATTCGCCGTGTTGCACCGACTGTCAATGTACAGGTGGAAACTGAGTTTGACCGCGATATCTCACGCAAGCTTCGCTACCAAGAAGTGGATTTCGTGATTGATTACATGCGTTTTGGTGAAGCAGGTTTCTGCAGCACCGAAATGTTCAACGATGAGTTGGTCGTGGTCGTTAATAACAACCATCCACGACTGGGTGAGAGTATTACGGCGAAGGCATTGCTCAACGAATCTCATGCTGTATTGAAACACAACGGGCAGATGCTGAGTTATGCAGAAGGTTTCTATCGCGACGGTCGATACCGTGAAGCCTACCAAGGTGTTAGTTTGAGCAACATTTTGTATGTGGTGAGTCAGTCTGAGTTGGTTGCCGTTGCGCCGCGCTGGATGGTGGAGTCAGGCCAAACCAATACTCAACTTAAAATGCTTCCTTTACCGCTTGAGGCTAACCGTATTAGCGGTTACTTGAGCTGGCATGCCTCAGCAGAAAAAGACAAAGGTCACCTGTGGATGCGAGATCAGTTGCTGTCGATTTGTGGCAACTCTCTGGTTTAATGTCCCTTTGTTGACGTGACAAGTTTATCCGCCAAAGCCGACGTCGAGT
Source organism: Enterovibrio gelatinilyticus (assembly GCF_028683095.1). GTDB lineage: Bacteria > Pseudomonadota > Gammaproteobacteria > Enterobacterales > Vibrionaceae > Enterovibrio > Enterovibrio gelatinilyticus. Next base: position 117,847 of record NZ_JAJUBC010000012.1, read on the forward strand.
CGGCTTTTTTATTGTCTGCCGTTTACCTTCATTATTTTGATACGTCTTGTTACATCTTATGCGCCAATTGAGAGAACAGGTGTACTCTCAAATGAACGCTGTTCTAAATCCTCATTGAGTGATTTTTAGCCGTTTTGATGGTGCTTTTTCTTGTAATTGATGGGGGAGTCATTACACTGCAGGTCTAGTTTGAGCTTACAGGTGTTAGCTCATATTTTCGATGTCTTGCTAAATGTTTAAGCGAGGCAAAAGATGTGCTGAGAGAGAATTAAATGGCGCTGAAATTTCATATCGTTAATCGTATTCGTGAGCAAGTAAAAGCTCAGGGAAACAAAACCGCATTGCGTTTCCAAACAGGGAAGGGTTGGGGCGATATCAGTTGGCGTCAGTTTGGTCAGCGCATCGATGATGTTTCGCGTGCCATGCTTGTTTCTGGACTCGCTGTGCAGGACAAGATTGGTATTTTTGCGAACAACTGCCCTGAGTGGACGATCGCGGACATGGCAGCACTGCAAATTCGCTGTGTACCCGTTCCTATCTACCCAACCAATACTGCAGATCAAACCGCCTACATTCTGAAAGATGCAGGTGTGCGCGTATTATTTGTTGGCGACCAAGCCCACGCAGACGCTGCAATGTTGATTGCGGCGCAGTGTCCGTCGCTTGAGCACATCATTAGTTTTAACGAAAGTGTGGACTTTGCAGGTCATTCAATGGGAATGAGCTTCGACGCCTTCATGAAACTTGGCAATGACAATGTTGAGCATGAGCTTCAAACGCGTATCTCAGAAGCGTCGATGTCTGACTTGACTACATTGATCTACACCTCTGGAACAACGGGTGAGCCAAAAGGCGTGATGTTGGATTATGCGAATTTCGCTGCCCAACTAGAAAGCCACGACAAAGTGTTGTCGATTTCAGAAAACGAAGTGTCATTGGCGTTCCTGCCGCTCTCGCACGTGTTTGAGCGTTGCTGGAGCTTGTTTGTGCTGCACAACGGCGCGACCAACTGCTACTTGTCCAACACCCATATGGTGCGTGAAGCCTTGCAAGAGGTGAAACCGACAGTGATGTGTGCAGTTCCACGTTTCTACGAGAAAATCTACAGCGCAGTTCATGAGAAAGTTGCCACAGCAAACCCGGTGAAAAAGGGCATGTTCCATGCAGCCGTCGCTATCGGCAATAAAATGGCGACAACTCTTCAGCAGGGCAAGAAGCCTTCAGCTGCGCTTCAAGCGGCTTACCGAATGGCAGACAAGCTAGTCTTGAGCAAGCTTCGCCAGTTATTGGGTGGTCAGATCAAAATGATGCCTTGTGGCGGCGCAAAGCTTGAGCCCGCGATTGGCCGTTTTTTCCACGCTATCGGCATTAATGTCAAATTGGGTTACGGCATGACCGAAACCACCGCGACCGTCTCTTGCTGGGATAATGCCACGTTTGACCCTGACTCCATCGGTATTGCTATGCCGGGTGCGGAAGTCAAAATAGGTAAGAATAATGAAATTCTTGTGCGTGGCCCAATGGTGATGCGCGGGTATTACAACAAAGCCAAAGAGACGGCTGAAACCTTCACCGAAGATGGTTTCCTAAAAACCGGAGATGCCGGCCATATTGACGCTAAGGGTAACTTGTTTATCACTGATCGCATCAAAGAACTGATGAAGACATCAGGCGGTAAATACATCGCCCCACAGGTGATTGAAGGTAAATTGGGTAAAGACCACTTTATTGAACAAATCGCCGTGGTTGCTGATGCTCGTCACTTTGTGTCTGCGTTGGTTGTTCCTTGTTTTGAAACACTGGAAGGTTGGGCGAAAGAGCTCAATATTAAATACCATGACCGTATGGATTTGATTAAACACAGTGACGTCGTCGAAATGTTTGAAAAACGTATCACTGAGTTACAAAAAGAGCTCGCGAAGTTTGAACAAGTGAAGAAATTCACCTTGCTGCCGTCAGAGTTTTCGATGACAAACGGTGAACTAACACCAACGCTTAAATTGCGTCGCAAAGTGATTCTGGAACGCTATAAAAAACAAATCGAATCAATGTATAAGAAGCATTCTTAATCGCGTCAATACGACGTGGCGTTGAGCGGAAAACACAAAAACGCAGAGGTTTCTCCTCTGCGTTTTTTTTACGTCCTGATGTTGGAGTGGGCGCAAAGTAAAGGGAGTATGCGGTACGATATAGATAGGCAATGTGCAGCTTCTTTTGTGTGTCTCAAAGCTGATATAAAAATCGAGAAATTTCACTTTCCGGCCAATCTAGCCATATTTTCGTCCCAACACAGCAAAAAAAGACCTTTCAGTACGCTGTATTTTCTCGACTACTAAACAGTAAATCCCGCGAGGGTTGATTTTTTTGGTTTTTGATTCTGTATTGATGGGCCTTTGTAGAGTCTTTGGTGATGAAAACGTAATCAAATAGAGTTTTCATGTAAATATAGGTTATCCAATAGACAGATTTGCTAACAAAGCGTTAAAGTTGGTGGTGCTTGAGCAGCCTCAAAAACATAGCTTTTGAGCATGGTTTTTAAGAGGGTTCGAGTGTAGCTGTTTTGATTCTTGTTACGACCGGAATCAAAGGCATAGCTGGCATGGATGGCAGCAGTTAAGACGTCACGTTGGCATCCATCACTAGGCTACAAATAAGTCCTAATACTATGCATACATGGAGGCATATAGTGGAAATGTTATCAGGAGCCGACATGGTCGTTCGTTCAATGATCGACCAGGGCGTAAAACATATATTTGGGTATCCGGGCGGATCAGTGTTGGATATCTATGATGCACTGCATGAGAAAAGTGACATCGAACACGTGCTCGTACGTCACGAGCAAGCAGCCGTTCACATGGCAGATGGTTATGCCCGTGCAACTGGCGAAGTCGGCGTGGTATTGGTGACATCAGGTCCTGGCGCAACTAACGCCATTACCGGTATTGCTACCGCGTATTACGATTCCGTTCCTATGGTGGTTTTATCTGGTCAGGTAATGAGTAACCTGATTGGTAATGACGCTTTCCAAGAATGTGACATGGTGGGTATCTCCCGCCCAGTGGTAAAACACAGTTTTTTGGTGAAAAACACCGAAGACATTCCAACAGTCATCAAAAAAGCCTTTTATCTGGCATCGACTGGTCGTCCCGGCCCTGTGGTTGTCGATTTGCCAAAGGATATGCTGAACCCAGCGAACAAATACCCTTATGAGTACCCAGAAAGCATGTCCATGCGTTCTTACAACCCGACAACGACGGGTCACAAAGGACAAATAAAGCGTGGCCTGAAAGCGCTGCTTGAAGCGAAAAAGCCGGTACTGTACGTGGGTGGCGGCGCCATCATCTCTGAGTGTGGCGAGCAAATCAAAACACTGGCAGACACGTTAAATATTCCCGTTATCAGTACGCTGATGGGCCTAGGCGCTTATCCGAGTACGGGTGACAAAGCACTGGGTATGCTTGGCATGCACGGCACCTATGAAGCCAACATGACCATGCACAATTCCGACCTTATTTTTGGTATCGGTGTCCGCTTTGATGACAGGACGACCAATAACGTCGAAAAATACTGTCCGAATGCCAAGATCATGCATATCGATATTGATCCATCGAGTATTTCAAAAACAGTCTCGGTGGACATCCCCATTGTTGGCTCTGCAGATGCAGTACTTAACACCATGCTTAAGATCCTGACCGAACAGGGCGGCACGAACGATGCTGCGGCGCTTGAAGCGTGGTGGAGCAACATCAACGTTTGGCGTGATCGCAAATGTCTGGCGTATGAAACCAATAATGATCGCATTAAGCCGCAACAGGCTGTTGAAGCCGTCTATAAGCTGACGAATGGCGATGCGTACGTCGCATCCGATGTTGGTCAGCACCAAATGTTTGCGGCGCTGTATTACCCATTTGATAAGCCACGTCGCTGGATCAACTCCGGTGGTCTTGGCACCATGGGCTTTGGTCTTCCAGCAGCCATGGGCGTGAAGTTCGCGCTCCCAGATGCTGAAGTCATTTGTGTCACCGGTGATGGCAGTATCCAGATGAACATTCAGGAGCTGTCGACGGCATTGCAATACGACATTCCCGTCAAGATTATCAACCTAAACAACCGCTTCCTCGGTATGGTGAAGCAGTGGCAAGACATGATTTATCAAGGTCGTCACTCACAATCGTACATGGATTCTGTGCCTGATTTCGCTGCAATTGCAGAAGCCTATGGTCATGTAGGTATCCGTATCAACGACCCCGCTGAACTGGAAAGTGAGCTGGCGCGTGGATTGGCGATGAAAGACAAATTAGTCTTCTTTGATATCAGCGTTGATGAAACCGAGCACGTATACCCGATGCTGGTTCGAGGCGGTGCGATGAATGAAATGTGGTTGAGTAAGACGGAGAGAACATAATGCGCAGTATTTTATCGGTTTTGATGGAGAACGAACCAGGCGCATTGTCCCGAGTTGTTGGTTTGTTTTCTCAGCGCGGCTATAACATCGAATCTTTGACGGTTTCGCCGACTGATGATCCAACGCTATCTCGCCTTAACATTACCACCACTGTGGTAAGAGAGTCTGAGCGTGAGCAAATTGAAAAGCATCTTCACAAGCTGATCGACGTATTGAAAGTCAGCAATGTGACGGAGTCAGAGCATATTGAACGTGAACTGGCGATGGTCAAAGTGAAGGCATCGGGCTTTGCACGCGCAGAAGTGAAGCGTACTGCTGATATCTTCCGTGGACAGATAGTTGATGTCACTAACTCGCTCTACACTGTTCAATTAGCGGGTACGAGTGAAAAGATTGATGCCTTCATCTCTGCAATGAAAGACGTCACAGACATCATTGAAGTCGCACGAAGTGGTGTTGTTGGTATTGCTCGTGGAGAGCGCGCATTGCGTCAGTAAACGCGTAGCCACGGCTTGATACAGCAAGCAACTTAAATTAGAAACCGATGGTGGAAACGCTGTCGGTTTTTTTGTGGCTGAAGAGCGAGCCTGGGACCGCTCTCTTCCCACTCTTTTTTCCGCAGGCATAAAAAAAGGAGCCTATCGGCTCCTTTTTCAGCTTCAGTAAACGTCTATTACAGAACGTGTACAGAAGAAGTGTTAGTAGTACCTGAAGCAACCAATGCGCCAGAAACCATAACAACGATGTCACCTTTCGTGCCTAGACCTGATTCTAGCGCGATTTCTTTACCCTGACGGTAGAACTCGTCAGTGCTTTCGAATTGGTTAACAACTACTGGCGTAATGCCTTTGCTTAGGCAAAGTTGTGCAGCAGTTTTCTCGTTGGTGGTTACTGCAATGATGTTTGCAGTTGGGAAGTATTTACGTACAGAACGTGCAGACTTACCCGCTTCAGTTGCAACAACGATCAGTGGAGCACCTAGCTTCTCAGCAGTGTCTACTGCGCCTTTACATACTGCTTCAGTAATGCGTAGACGAGCGCTGTCTAGGCGTGAACCCAACTCAGCTTTCAGTACTGAATCAGTACGCTTAGCGATTTGCGCCATGATGGTAACCGCTTCGATTGGGTATTTACCCTTAGCAGTTTCACCAGAAAGCATTACTGCATCGGTGCCATCCATGATTGCGTTCGCAACGTCACCCGCTTCTGCGCGAGTTGGACGTGGGTTCTTGATCATTGAATCCAGCATTTGAGTTGCAGTGATTACAACTTTACGTGCACGGTTACATTTCTCGATCATCATCTTCTGCGCGAAGATAACTTCTTCTGCAGGGATCTCAACACCTAGGTCACCACGAGCAACCATGATGCCGTCAGACAGTTCAAGGATCTCGTCGAAGTTATCTACACCTTCTTGGTTTTCGATCTTCGAGATGATTTGGATGCTCTCGCCGCCGTTAGCAGCCAGAATTTCACGAATTTCTTTAACGTCAGACGCTTTACGGATGAAAGAAGCCGCAACGAAGTCAACGCCTTGCTCACAACCAAATACTAGGTCGCTCTTGTCTTTTTCAGACAGTGCTGGAAGGTTAACTGAAACGCCTGGTAGGTTAACGCCTTTGTTTTCGCCCAGATCGCCATTGTTAAGTACTTTACAGATAACTTCAGTTTCTGTGGTTTCTAGTACTTCCATTTCGATCAGACCATCATCAACAAGGATGATGTTGCCAGCGTTTAGGTCTTGAGAAAGACCAGTGTAAGTCACAGCAACACGCTCTGAGTTACCGACTACTGATGCGTCAGTAGTGAAAGTGAACGTTTGGCCCGCTACTAGAGCAACGTCGTTGCCGCCTTCTAGTTTGATAGTGCGGATCTCAGGGCCTTTAGTATCCAGTAGGATTGCTAGTTGCTTACCCGTGTTCTTCATGACTTCACGAAGGTTTGCGATACGCGTACCGTGTTCGTCGAAGTTACCGTGTGAGAAGTTTAGACGCATTACGTTCATGCCAGCGTCAGCTAGCTTGGTCAGCATTTCTACTGATTCAGTTTTCGGTCCAATCGTACAAACGATTTTGGTCTTTTTCATGTAGGGTTCTCTCCGGTCGAGCTTTTAACCAAGGGACAATTTTGGCTGTAATTACGTTCATTAGTGCTTGATGTCTGTAATAAAACAACAAACAGAGACGTGGTGAGCAGTCAGATTGCACCGCTGCTCTTACAGCGTTAATACAGATTCATGACACTATAATTGTGTTGTCCAAACGGCGGGAATCGCTTGGACAACACAACTCATCCATGAAAGCGGACACAGTATACATGCATTACGTGGCGGAAATTTGATCGCAGGCAATGGATAAAGAGTATTTCCCACCTTCATTCCATTTCCCAACCAAATGATACAAGTATTAGGCCGATCTCAACGGCCGTAAATTTACCACATAAAAAGAGGTAGATCACTATCTGGCATCGATTCAGCGGAGAGCCTTTAATCGCGGCGTTTCAAGAGGGAAATAACGCAACAATGGGTAACAATACGCGTAATTTGAGCTGTTTTTATATGAAACTTAACAACAATATCCGTACTGAGCTTGTCGAATCTCATTAGTTTTCATTCACAAATCGAGTGACTTCTCGATATTGTGATACAGCGAGCTATCGAGGTAGGGAGGTGAACACAACTTTGCCACAATGAGTTAAGTAATTTTTGACTTGGCTTCATGACACATATGCTTTTGCATCAACCCGCCGCTGGAATACTTTTCATCACGTTGCTTTGCGCTGCTTTTTTTTCCAGCAATGCCATGTCTGCCTTCGACGATAGAACGCTAACTGTGGTTAATTCCCACAGCTGGAAGCCGTTTGCATTTGTTGAAAATGGTAAGCCCAAAGGTTTATTAGTCGATTACTGGCGAGTGTACGGTGAAGTCAATAATGTACCCATTCAGTTTGTCCTGTCGGACTGGAATCAATCCTTAGAGCACATGACTGAGCCAGGGAGAAAAGTGCATGCGGGGTTGCTCTACTCCTCATCCCGAGATCATTATTTAGATTACACCTTACCCTTGTTTGAAATTTCGTCGTCTCTCTATGTGCTTAATGACAGTGATGAACTGAAAATTAAAGGGATTTTGCCTGGCATGGAAGTCGGTGTTGTGCGCGGCGGTTATGAAGAAGAATACATCAAATATCATTACCCTGAAGCCTCGGTTATCAGTTTCAACAACAATGCAAAGCTCATTGAATCTGCGTTAAATGGTGAAATAACCCGAATGGTCCTTGATACACAAGTGGCCACCTACTATTTATCACAAGACCCTGACTTACATCGCTTTGTACCCATTGAATCTTTATATACCAATATGATTTATGCCGCGGTTTCTGAGGGCGATCAGGCGCTGCATGATGAAATTATCTCAGGCATTGGCAAGATGCCTGAGGTTGAAGTGGCGCGTATCGAGCAAAAATGGCTTAACACCAAGCAAGTGTTCACAATCCCAAATTGGGTACTTCCATCAGTTTTGACTGTCTTCGCGATTGTGGCCCTGAGTTACATTTTTCTGTTACGTCAGATTGTGCGGCGTAAAACGAGGGACTTAAAAGCGCTAAACAAGACATTAGAAGAATATGCATTTACGGATTCGCTTACTGGACTGCTCAATCGTCGTGGTTTAGAGCGTAAATTTGAGAGCAAACAGGTCAGGAAATTGATGAAGCATCAGCAACTGGCTTTATTGATGATAGATCTCGATTACTTTAAAAAAATAAATGACAAGCTAGGCCACCTGAAAGGTGATGAAGTGCTAGTGAGTCTAGGCAAGGCTTTCAAACATACGTTAACAGAAGGTGTTGCTATCGCTCGTCTAGGTGGTGAAGAGTTTTGTTTGCTGTTAGAAGTAGAGAACCAGCGTCAGCTTGATGTGTTGATGGAATATATTCATCGTCGGCTTATCCCAAGCGCATCCCAACATGAAGTTGGTTTGCATGTCACCGCTTCAATAGGAGCGTTGTTGATCGATACTCAAAAGACAGATTGTTCGCTAGACATCTTAATGCATCACGCTGATCAATTGATGTACAGAGCCAAAGAGGGTGGACGCAATCGCGTTGTTACCCAAGCACTCTCAAGCAAAGCCGCACAACCAAAGCCTCTCTGCGTAGCAAGCTAACATCTCAATCTTTGCGTGAAGCGTATTAGCTGTTTGGTGGTGTATTATCATCGTGATTTTCGTGAGTGACTACTCGGTTACGACCACGCTCTTTAGCCTGATATAAACACTTATCTGCACGAAGGCTGGCCGAAAGAAAGCCTTCTAATTGACTGACTTCTGTTGCACCAATCGATATTGTGCAATTAATCGCCAAAGGTTGCCGGTTTGGATAGCTCACACGCACCATAAGCGTTTCAACGCTTTGTCGTAACTCCTCGAGTCTTAGCGTTAACTCGTTTTCGTTGTCTTCCCACATCAAGAGCGCAAACTCTTCTCCGCCTAAGCGAAATGCACATTCATCGGGTCTCGTGAATTCCTCAATGATCCGTGCCAACTGCTTCAACACAAGATCACCAACAGGGTGACCAAAGGTATCATTGATCCGTTTAAAATGATCAATGTCGACCATGGCAAGATACTGATGGCGTTGAGGAGTGGTATTGCGATTATTGAATAAATCAAATAAATAGCGGCGATTGTACAGGTTGGTCAGATCATCGCGATTTGCCATGTCTCTTAAAGTACGTTCCCGAAAAACTTGGTCAGTGACCACGCTGACAAACGTGCACATGGCTTTTTGCCCGAACCAATCGATCACAGTATCAGTGATCTCGGCAATCATAGGATTACCTTTTAAGTCAGTGTGGTTGATGACTTGAGGTGTTGTTGGTGTACCCGTTTCGATGGCGTGCTGATAACGTCGCAGCGCTTCTGGCCAGTGAGACTCTTCGAACAAGACCTTAATCGTTTCTAGGTTCAGCACCTCTTCTGCATTCGACATGCCACTAAACTTCGCAAACGCATTATTTGCATACTTAGGTACGAAGTCGATGTGAATCACACAGGGATTAGGGTGTATATCTAATATGTCTTTAAAGTCTGGCATCACGTGGACATAGGAATAGTCAAAAGAATGTGAAACTTATCATTTACTCATGTAAAAACTGCGATGGGTTTCAAGAAGTTGGGATTATCATCGAGCTTTTATCAATGTAGAGACGCTTGTGTTACATTCGAGTGTGATGATGAAGCACTTTCCATAGATGAAAATGTTGAAAGGAACGTGATTGAGTGGCGGTGTAAATATGTGTTTTATAAACCGGTTTATATGTTTTTCTTGTTCTAGTGTTTGGGTAACGTCATTGGTTTCCCGTACTATAAATACGGTCTTTGACATGTCTACATAAAAGAGAAGGGAAGAGGGTGAAAAAAATGTTCGCTATTTGTTCATCTCAGTGTATAGTCCCCAGAATCTCTTAGACAAGAGTTGTTAATGCCACAGTAAGTATAAGTTCCTTCTCAGCGACTTCTCGAAAACCTTCGTTTAATCTCCCTGCGTCAACTTTATCTTCATCGTACATTCAATAGCTTTACTATCAGTCCAAAAGAAACATCACAAACTCTCTGCATTTGCGAGTCGTGATTGTGCGTTTTATATACGCCTCATGAGCGCTTTGTAGGCGATATTGCACCCATTATTTTGGGTGTGGTCACGAGTATTTGAATATTTGAAATAAGGAAAATTATGTCCCGTAGAACAAGCCGACAGCGTCACTGGTACCAATTAACTCGCGATAAGAAACAGCAAATTACCAAAGGTGAAAAATGATAAAAATTGATTTTCAGTTACACCAAGAAAAGGCCTCATGGCAGGCAGAGATCCATCAGTTAAACAGCGATATTCTGAAGCGACACATCTTACCGAAGATGACGTCAAGCCATCACGATATCGATTTCGAATACTGTGACCAAACTGGTGCAGGAAAAATTATTGCGCCGAGTGGCAACGTGATGGGAGACTTTCTCGTTTACTAATGACTGCACCGCGCTGAACCTATTCGCGCGAAAGTGACACCGATAGACTATTTATCTTGCCGTCAGATAAATACCTATCGAAATACCATCATCGCCCCGTCTGATTGCCCCGAATTTTTTGAAACAACCCACCCATCGCTTGTTTACTGGTTTTGCTAATGGTCTGCATGAACCCAAAGTTCGGGTTAGCTATGTGCTGTTGCTCAAGCTCTTCTAACATGAGTAACCAAAGCTTTGCCGTCATCTGTGCATCAGCTAAGGCACGGTGAAAGACACCATCATTGTCGATATGTTTGAAACGCACGAGTTCGCCCAGTTTGTGGCTTGGCGCGTCTTGAATAAGACGTCTGGCGATAAGCATTGAACACGCGAATTGACCGGAATAGCCTAGATTTAGACGCTCAAGCTCAGCATCTAAAAAGCGTTTATCAAAAGAGGCATTGTGAGCCACAAGGTTGCTGCCTTCGATAAAATCGCAAAACTCCGCCATCACATCGTCACAACTGGCTGCGGTGCGCAGCATGTTATTTGTGATCCCAGTATAACCTTCAATGAAGCTGCTCACCCTAAAGCCTGGATTCATCAGCGCTTGAAATGTATCAATCACTTCTCCGTTAACCAATTTCACCGCACCAATCTCGATCGCTCTGTCGCCCATATTAGGTGATAAGCCCGTGGTTTCGAAGTCGAGAACGATAACGCTATTCGCAGGAGATGATGACATGAGAATGACCTAGATAAGGGCGTAATTGCCGAAGGCAGGCAGTATACAGATACTCACGATGCTGTGGCGAGCGTAAGACGAAAAACAAAAACCGCTATCGGCTCGAAGGCCGATAGCGGTCATCATGTCATTTCAAACAAGGACGCTGGGGTTGCAGAGTATTAGTGACTACAGCTGCACGCGAACCGTTTGTATTGAGTTTGCTGGAAGAGTGATTTGCGCGTTTTGCGCACCAATAACCAAATCCAATTCGATTGGCTCCTTAGTGGTATTTAGCAGTTGAACACTCAAGAGGTTGTCGCTGTTGATCGTTGCACTGGTATGCAGCGCGTCGTCCTCTAACCCATCCAGTATCTTATCGGCTTGCACCGCCTTGTCGCCTGGGCGAATTGTCTTACTGAACTGTGCCAGCACATCGTAAATTGGCGTGTAATACACATCACCGCTTTCAACGTCGATCATGATCGGTGCACCACAGAAATTTCCGGCATGGTTAGGACCGCCTTGGCTATCGAGTACGGCATTCCAATCAACCCAACCTGCCATCCAGTGATTCAAGCTAACAATAATGTCACGGGCATAACGATGGACTGGCGTGTAGATCGGGTGGTTCTCAGGGTTGGGTGCCCACGTTGCGGTGTACGCCCAATCCGTTGCGTTTTCATTCCACCAGAACTCGTCATTGTTAAACCAGCCTGATTCTTGAAACTTCACCGGATCTAAAATCCCATTCGGAGCCGGTTTACCGAGATCATCGATCGTGCCTTCGGTATGAATGATGGCAAAATCAGGGAATTTATTGTGAACGCGATCCATCACGTCTTCATAAACATCTACCGTGCTGGAATACCAGTGAACCGCCGATCCATAAACATACGGTGCGGTTTCAGGATCGCCCAAGATCACATCGGTCCAATGTTCCAAGTGATCGCGGTTTTGATCGTAGATCAGTACGCGAGTATCAGCGAACGCGCTTTCTTTTAATTTCGGGCCAAGAAAATCCTTGATGAAGCTGTTTTGGGTTTCCGCGGTGAAGTGCATGCTTTCCCAGTTACCGCTGTTGCCATGCGGTTCATTCACCGGTGTTAACCCCCAAATATCAACGCCTGCTTCTTTATAGTGCTCAAGGTATTTCACCAAGTAATCGGCATAAGTAGACACATATTCCGGCTTGAGCTTTCCGCCTGTGCCTTCCCAGTTGTTCTCTTTTGCCCCTTTGATAAACCACGTATCGATGTCTTTCATCCACGGCGGCGCTGTCCATGCCGAGGCAATAATATTCAAGGTGCTGTCATCTTGCTGCGCTTTTATCGCCATGGCTTCATGGATCATTGGCAACACATCAAAAGATTCATCCTGAATTCCGGAGTATTTTTCCTTTGAAAATCCGTCGCTGTCGGGGGCGATGGTGAAATGCTTGAGCTCACTGTCACCTTCAACCTCGGCGTAGCCTAATTTGCCTTCAACAGAAAAGTCAGTCGAACCAATGGGCGTGCGCGTGAGTGAGAAATTCGCGCCCGTGTCAGCGTAGAGCTTATTCATCACTTCATGGCGCTTTTCAACCGGAAGATGCGCCAGAACAAACGCCGAGGATTCCGTGAACGAGGTACCAATGCCCGAAATGGTTTGTTTAACCACATCAGGTTGGATCACGATCTGCGTGCCGCTTGCAGCCTCACTGGTAAAGGTTTGGTTTGCCATCACTGACATTTTGTCGCCAGCTTCGCTGGTGAGAAGGATCTCAGCCGTTGATGATAATCCGAAATGTTTGTTGTTCTGAATCAAAGGCTTCTCCGTGTCATATTTTGATGTACAGGACAGCATCATCGCTGATGACAATGCGATAAAAACGGCAGAGAGCGTTTTTACTTCCATGTTGCTACTCCGTGTTCTGGCACGTGCTCGATCTACCCAAGCAGCATATAAATACACCCTTTGATAGCCGATTGACGTTGTGTTATCGATATTTTGAAAGCGCTTTCTTTTCACTTCAAAAGACAAATTAAAAAATTAAATTCCACACGCAGATATAGCGTGTTCGCCTTAGTTTGTAACTAAGGCGCTCCATGAAGTGTCTTGTTTTTCTTAGGATCAATACAGTGGAGCAGTAGAGGTGTGATGTGAAAGAGGGGAATGAGGTCGAAACACGGTCAAGCTAAGCACGAGGATTTTTGAGTAGTCCTCCCATTGTTTAACTTTCATCCTCTCTTTACTGATTGAGTATGATAAGTTTTTCGACAGCGATAGACGAATAAACGGACGTAAGAGTGATAGACAAAATTCGCCTTTTTATCATCGAGTGTGTTGATCCCATGGATCTGCTTCAAGAGCGTTCGGAAGCGAAAGCGCTAGAGAAAATCTGCAAAGCCATTGGCCACGAAGTTGCCATTCTTAGGGCGTTTTGTGAGCAAGACTTAGTCAAATACCTTGATTACATTTCATCGATAGATGGGAATTACATTGCAGCCAATCATGCTAGGGTTCCGCTTTGTGTTCATATATCAGCGCATGGCAATGCAAACGGCATTTCTTTTGGGCGTGATTTCATTAACTGGCACCGTTTATTTCTCGCACTTTCTCCCATTCTAAAAGACATGAGTCAGTACAATGGGGAAGTACTCATCAGCATTTCTGCGTGTGGCGCTGGTCAGCAAAAGCTTGTTGATGAAATCGAAGCTGAAATTGCCAAGTATCATATCGATTCAGAACATTTAAATCGGCATGTAGAGCCACCCGAATACATCTTTGTGACAGAAGGAAGCCAAGGAAAAGATGTAGTGTACTGGGACGACGCCACCGTATCGTGGACCGTTTTTTATCACCAAATATCTAAGCTTAAAGCGATTAATGATGAAGGTATTCATCAAATTTTAGATGACATTGAGCATGCAACAAAAACCCTGTTGCGATCATTTAAGTGGGATACGAAAACACAAAAGTATGTGGAGTATTGAGCGAGCACAGAGAGTAAGAGTCGAACTGTCTTTAAGCGGAAAGACAGGCTATTAGTCATCGCTCACTCAGAAATCGGTTCAGGTTCTTGAGTAACAAGATTTGCTTTCACTAACGCTTCCAGCGTTGACCAGTTATCAATTTCGGCCGCGCCCAGCGTAAATATTTTCCCCGTCAGTTTCCCAAAAAGGTAGATCTTCACATTCTCAGTTGGGTATTGAATTTCACAGCGAAACGTTGGGGCTATCGGGTCAATATCGAAAGCCAATAACGCGACAGGAATATCGCTTCGTGCATTGCCCATGTTCACACGTAAAATGACGGGTAGCCCCTCATCGGTTGCAAACATATAAATGGGCACGACGCGATTCGTACTCCCACTGGGCAAGAGATTTTGCAGGTAATCAAGTCTGTCTAACATTGCCATTAACCCCACTAAAAGTAAGCCTAAAAACATCCTAGCTTACCGTTTGACTATAGACATAAAACGACCGTTTGAAATTCGATGTACTCGAAATGAGATGTGTGAATAGGTGTAATAGCAAAGCAATAAGTGTGGAGTGGCGTGTCAATTGAGGAATAGCTGGGGGCATCTTTGCGGTTTAGGGTACTAGCGCTGTATGCTTCTTCCATTTTCGACCGCTGCATATATACCTAATAACTTGAATGGGCAGGATGCAAATTGCTTCGAATTTAACGCATTGATGACCTCTGAATGCGAGTATTTCGAGTATATGGGTTGATTAGATACAAAGGAGTGTAGAAATGGAGTGGTTGCTTCTTGTGCCTTATTTGGCACTTATATTTATTTGGTCAGAACGAGATTATCGGCACTATTTACTCAGTGGTTTTTACCTTGGGTATGTGTTGTATCTGTGGTTTGGTATGGCACTACCCACACATCCTCGATTGGGTTTGTTTTACTTCGCATTGCCGTCTATTGGCTTCCTTGCTTTTTTGTTTCCTGACATGGTGGCTGGGCAGCCGTCATCATTGGTTCGCGCAATAGGGATAGCGTGCATTGCTATCCCTTGGGTAGGCTTGCTGTTCTTGTTTTAACGGCCCCCACAGTGTGGGTATATGCTTGCATCACCATTTTCTTTGAACCTGTTCTTCCCTGATCCACATTCAATATTAACGTACTGATTCACGCATCTGCTCTGCGGTTGCGCCAGTATTGATGTGACCAGTCGCAACGCCCTTTGTGGCTTGCTCGCTAGAAAGGCCAGCGGCGGTTGCTTTCTGGATTAAATCACCGTTTAAGCCATTGTTTGAGGCCGCACCGCTAGCTGCGAATGCAGAGAAAGAGAAGATTGATAGCGCAATAATAAGAACATTTTTCATCATATTTACCTATTTAGTTGTTGTTATTTCTTGTCTGGATATGAAGCTTTTTTAAGAATTAGCGCTCGGCCTGACGCATCTGCTCTGCGGTCGCACCAGTGCTAATGTGGCCAGTTGCAACGCCTTTCGTCGCTTGCTCGCTAGAAAGACCAGCGGCGGTTGCTTTCTGGATTAAATCACCGTTTAAGCCATTGTTTGAGGCCGCACCGCCAGCAGCGAATGCAGAGAAAGAGAAGATTGATAGTGCGATGATGAGTGCGCTTTTCATAATGTCAGTACCTTATTCATTAGATGTTTGTTCGGGTTTCCCCTCTCGACAGGAATAAGATTACTGAGATGTGAGTCACATGTAGAGGAAACCCGAGGTTTCCATTATGGAAACCAGTGTGATTTATATCTCACATTGGTTTATAGGCAAGAGGCAAGAGGCAAGAGGCAAGAGGCAAGAGGCAAGAGGCAAGAGGCAAGAGGCAAAAGAGCTACCGTTGGCGTTCAAGCAGGTTGGTGAACGTATGATGTGATTGGCTGTTAATCTTCAAGTTGATTAAGAACACGATGACAAACGCGATAAAGCCATTCTTTCTGAGGGTCGTTTTGCTTGGCGCGGTGATAGCTCATCACACAGTTAACTTTATCGTCAGACAAGGTTGGCAGTGCGATACCTCGACAGTCTTCTGGAATAAGTCGAGACATGGTGAATGAGTAGTGATCAGAATTTCTCACAATGCTTTCGATGGCCTTTGTATTTTCAACTTCAACCGTGGGGGTGATTTGATAACCCACTGCCGCTAAGCGCTCAAGCAAAGGGTAGCGAACATCGTTCCAGCCAGGGTTACGAGTGATAACAAAAGGATAATGCTTTAACTCATCCATGGATTGAGCAGGGTGATCATGTCGAACATAAAACGTCGGAGACACTTCACATAGAGGCTTTTGCAGTATCACCTGTGGGAGCGTTTCGTCATAGGTGCTGAACAGCACCGTATTCTCCCCTTCCACCATACGAGATCGTGCTTCAAGGCTCCATTGGCGCATTGAAATTCTTGCCAATGGTGCTTCTTCTCGAAGCGCGAGATAAAGCCGACCGCCAAAGTTGTCCCAAAATAGCGCGTGTCCATAAAGCACGATTTCTTGTTTTAGGGTTTGTGGGGAGAATTCTGTGTGTTGAATGGCATCGAAGGTTTCTAATATTTGTTCGAAATGCGCGAGGTTGGTGTCCATGAAGGTCGTCGGTTCAAAGCCATGTTTACCTTGGATAAACAGCGGATCTTCAAAATGAACTTTGAGCTTAGACAGGATCTTACTGATCGCGCTTGAGGTTTTGCCTAACGCGTCAGCGACCAGCTTCACATTGCGAAGCTCATACATCTTCACCAAAACAAACATGCTTTGAATGTCTAAGTTGTGTCCCATCGTTGCTCACCGTCAAATAACCTTCTAGGAATATAGAGAATCACTGGCTGTTACCTCAATGAAAAATATACACAATACAGTGATATGCGCCGCATAAGCTGTGCTGTGATAACACACCAGTGCAGCGCTTTGACCTGACCGTTTAGGCATGAGATGGCTAGGTTTGAGATAACTAGGTTTGAGATAGCTAGGTTAGAGATGGCAATGACCTATTTACGCGAAGGCCTATTTACACGGAAAAACGCGCTTTAAGACGGCTCTCTATTGTTATCTAGCCACGTTTTGAGCTTGTCAGTGTGTTGCAGCATTTGGCGCATTTCATCGTCGTCCCATTGGTCAAAACATTGATCAATATTGGGGAGAAAACTCTTGAAGGCAGATTGGACGCGAGCGAGGCCATTCGCGTTGATTTTTATCCACTTCTTCCTTCCGTCTTCATCATCTTTTCGAACATCAACAAGCCCTTGTTCAGCGAGCTTATTAACAACTTTCGTTAAACCCGGTTGGTTCATCTGCATCACTTGAGCAAGCTGGCTGATCGTTTGCTCTCGCTCAGGTTGGTGAGAAAAGTGATTCAGTAAATTGAACTGTGATTGGTTTAACCCACAAGGTTCGAGTGCCTTACTCAACCAAGTATCGGTAAGTTGGTGAACGATACCCAATGAAATCATTAACTTAAAAGAAAGTGATTGTTTTTCTGTCAACATATGCATCAAACCTCTTGATATATATTCCATGGAATGTATATTTATTCCATGGAATGTACTTTAGCAGAGCATCAAAAAAGGGGATAGCGATGAATAGACGGAACTTCATTAAAGTGATGGGAACAGGAGCGGTTGTTTTGGCGGCAGGACCCGTTGTGGTGAGCCAAATGTCAGGTGCCGCCAGCGCAGCTCTTCGGCCTACGCATACCTACACCGACATTCGTAAAACGCTGCTCAGTTACGCGATGCTATGCCCAAACCCTCACAACATTCAGCCATGGAAAGTCGCCTTAGAAGGCAAAGATACGATCTTACTGTTTGTCGACAGCGACAGGCTTCTTCCACAAACCGACCCTATCCACCGACAAATTCATATAGGTCAGGGCACATTCATCGAAAGCCTTGCTATTGCCGCCACTCACTTTGGGGTGAGGGCGAACGTTCACTACTTCCCTCGTGGCGAATACAGTCATCAAGCACTGGAAGATAAACCCGTCGCGGCTATTACGCTTCAACGCGACGAAAGCATCACGCCCGATCCTCTATTTCCGTATTTGCTCACGCGACAATCTAACAAGACCGAATATACCCATGAGCTGCTTAGCGACATCGAGTTGAGCCAGATAATCAACACGGCGACAGGCAGTGATTACAGCATTGAAATGGTTCAAAGCGACAGTGATAAAGCCGCGATGCGAGGCTTCTTAAACCAAGCCATGTTTATCGAAGAGCAGAATGCTGACAGAAGCATGGAAACAATAAATATGTTCCGCTTCAACGACAAAGAGTATGTGCAGCATCGTGATGGTTTCGGGCTCGCACAGAACGGCGTAACTGGCGCAAAGCGTTGGTTAGCGGAAACCTTCTTTGTTACTAGAAGCGCAGCAGAGAGCGACCCTGCCCGTTTTGGCAAAGAAGGCATAAAGCTGACTGAAGCGGTGACCAAAAGCACTCAGCACTTTGCGTTGCTCGTCAGTAAAAACAACACGCGTAAAACGCAGGTGGAAATCGGGCGCTTATACAATCGTATTAACCTACTGACCGCCTCACTTGGAATTGCCCAACACCCCATGAGCCAAATCTTGCAAGAATATAAAGATATGCTGCCATTGCAGCAGGAATTTAAGCAGTATTTTAACGTACCAGAAACGGACACCGTGCAAATGGTGTTCAGGCTAGGGAAAGCCAAGCCAACCCCTGAATCACCAAGGCGAGAAGTGCGAGATTTGCTTATTTAAGCGGAGCGATAAACGACAAAGGCAGAACGATAGATCAATGTGAGCCGACGAATATTTCTGCAGTTCGAGAGGGATCTGAGGTTTAGGAAAAACCACGTTTTTTCCTCTCCCTTCATTTTCTATTCCCTCTCTGCCAAGTCGCTGAAAGGCGCGTGGCCCAATGTCTGCCCAACAGAAGGGACGGCTTTATTGGAAGGTTACTTGCTGCCAACTGCAACAGCGTGAGAGTGCCTCGGTGGGAATGCCGAATTTTCCACGCAATTGGTCAATTAAGGCTTTTTGTTCTTCTAAGGGTAACCTGCCGTTAGTGGCTGATACAAAATAGCGAGTGTTTTCCATATCAAATGACCTGTTTTGAAGGTGGATATTTGAGAACGTCAACGTGCCGGTTTCCAGCTCTTTAGGCGTAACCCAGTACTGTTGACGAATGTATCCATCTATTAGCGCAGGTTCGAATTTTTCGAGTTCTTGCCTTGAACCCAAGTTCGGGTTGTTAGCAATCATGGCATCGATTTCTGTGTCGGAATATTTGGTGGATACCGTGACAGTGAGCACTGGTGTTTCGGGATCGATCTCCTGACTTTCAGCTTTGGTAAATGCAATGCGACTTTGCGGAAAACGAATCTCGTCTTCAGGCAGGGCTAGCATCAAGGTGAATCCATATTTATCTTCATTGTCGAGAAAGTCTCGAGCAGGGTTATTGTCATAAATCGCTGCAGCAGCAATTGACGTTATACCAATCCCCAACCCGATATGGTTTGGCCCCAGGCTCGCTTGAATTGGGGCAGGAGCATTGGTTAGCACATAGACATCACCTGTTGCTGCCGTCACTTCAGCAATGCGATCTTCTAATGCGGCCCGATCTTGTTCTCGTTGGTAATCCTTTCTTATCTCTTGGTTTTTTTCCTCTATTAACGCATTGGTTGCGATGTTGATAGCTTGATTATATTCCTTTTCGCGATGTGATTTGATGATGGAAGGAGCGATCAAACCCACGATCAACAGTGAGACCAGACCAAATGCGATGGTATTTTTCTTTTTGGTTTCTTTTGCAGAAAACTGGTTCAGTAGCTCTTCAGAAATAGGATGGACGGTGAATTCCTTCACCTCTTCAGGAGGTACTGCGAAAAAGCCAGGAGCAATAAATGGCACGTAAAACGTATTCCCATCGTCCATTTGAATAACGGCATATGCAGCCTCTGTTTTGTATACTTCACCGCTTTCGTTTGCTACTGCCACTGGTTCCCAATCAGTGTGGTATTCCGGCGTATATAAAATCCCATCTTTGGGCATAATAGATTTAACAATTTTCCTGACGAGATTGTTCACATTGCATTCCTTTGCAAATTTTATGAGATAGTATTTCGAATATGCTTGAACATGAATATAACGCCGTCAGATTTTACGTGAGTGAATGCAAGCAGTCTAAATCTGAGAAATATTTTTTGGATTTTTATCTTTTTTGCGACTGGGTGGTGGGATGAAAATCGCGTTAAGTTAAGGGGAGGATGAAATACTTGGATTGGAATTGCGAAACATCACTATTCATACAATAGCCATTTTTTCATGTTGACAAAACAGGGGCGACTATTAACCTATGCCTTTGGTAGAAATAATCATCGCTTTCAATCTAGAGTTTAACGGTTCGCTGTGTCAATGATAAAGGGGAGACAGCATTGGAATGCTTTCAACATGACGTTTTAGCAAAAGGGCTTTGTAAAGCGTGCCTTAAGGGAATATGTCTTGAGTGTGCTATTGATACTGGGAATGGCGCTGTTTGCTCTGAAAATTGTCAGGAGCAGATAGATAGGGCAGAGCGTTTTTTTCAACATAATATTGAGGTTTTTGAAAACTCTCCCATCGGTCGATTGAAGGTTTTCCCTGAATATCTGTCTTATAAAATAAAATCAAAGAAAAGAAACGTTCAGTTTTGGTTTTTTACGGTAATTATTGTGATTTATGAATGGTTTATGCATGAGGGCCCATTGAAAACTAATGTGTTTTTCGCACTTGCATTCGTACTATGCATCTTCGCCATATATTTTAACTTCCGTAAAATTAGTGAGTTGAAAATAATTGATTCTAATAGCAAGGCAAGAATAAAAAGATAGTTCATGGAGGCTAGTATGAAAAAGGTCATTGCTTTAATCGTCACTCTTATAATCACTAACGTCCTCTGGCTATTTGTCTTTGTCCATTCAGCGATAAATCATGGTGTGACGATGACCTACCACAATGCCAGTTACGAGTATACTATCGATGCGTTGAATCAGGCGATTATAGTCGCGAATGAAAACCTGGTAGGAAAAAGCATCAACGAAGTTAGAGATATTATAAAACTTGATGTCACAGGAAGTAAGCCTTTCGTAAAAGAAGGCTGTTTATATATTTCACAATTGTGTCTGAAACTCAACGATGAACAAGTGGTTTACCAAGTCGAGTTTGAGTAACATTTCCTCAGTGAATTTGTCATTATTCACTATTTAAATATAACAACTCGAAAGGGAGTCTGTCAGGTCTGAGCTACTAATAATTGGTATGATTCGTGTAGTTGTAACCCTTTACCTTCAATGCGTAAAGGCTTCTAGCCTTGGGTTTCACAGATAAAGATGTTTTTTCCTTCACTGTTGAATGACTTTCCTACAATGCGCTCTATTTGTGCGAGTTGTTCAAGGTCAACATCAGCGCAGTTCCCTTCCAAATGAAAACCAAATATTCGGTGAACGTCTTCAGGGGTGAGCGTGGTTAAGGTGTATTCTTCGAGTAACGCTTCAGTTTTTTTGTCAAAAAAATCGAGTTCAAACATATTACTTTTCCAACGTACCTGATATTAATCCAAAATTGTCGCGAATACCTGAAGGTGACTATTGTGTAAATCCAGATAAGCCCTGTGATGCTCTCCACTCTTTAACGATACGTACAATGCTTTCTGGAGTGCTATCCTCTTTTTCTGTTGAAGTATCGGATTTGAATATTTTAGCTAGAAGTCGCACAACCATCTCCTATGTGTAATCAGATGTTTGCTAAATATCTTCCTTGAAACAAGGTTTCCCTTGTTCTGTATACCACCTTTTGAGTTCAGCGATAATTGCCTCTGGTGAGTCTTCAATACCCACTATTGTTGGGTGTGTGAGTAGGGAGCTACCTCGTGGGTGCGCGATACTCTGGTTAAAAAAATAAACCAGCCTATCCAAGTCATCATCAGGGAAGTCATCATCATATGAGTTCACTAGTAGGTCTAAAAACTCCTGCTCTGTATAGTCCAGTAAGCTATTTTTCATTTGCGCGAATCTTTGTATGGTCTTTTGGGTGCCACGATGGTACTTGTTATATCTCGATCTTTTCAAGCGAGGGCTCTGATTAAAGTAGTCATCGTATCGACTAATGCCGAATAAGCGGCGAATAAGAATTAAGTGGGACACACACATTACGAAAAGTATAAATTTATCAGTTTCATTGTTACGAGGCTTTAGGCTCAAACGCGGCGGATGAAGATGAAAGGTGGCCCTCCCAGACTTGAACTGGGGACCATGCGATTATGAGACGGTTTTAGGTGGATATTTGCATGAACGCCAATGAACCGGAATGTACAATTAATCTATTTATATTCAATTACTTGTGAAATATATTTTGTTTTTCCTTGTTCACGGAAATTCATGGGAATATGATGAATCTGCTACATATGTGCTACACAGAGCGAGCGGCTAAGTGCAAGGAAGCAGATCAATATGCCCATAAAAAAGAAGATCACCACGACCAGTATCAAGCAATTTAAAGTCGAAGATAAGCGGATCAATGACACCGAAATTCTCGGCTTTCATGCGCGGATTTCTTCAACGGGTCGCATCTTCTACTACCTGTTTTATCGCTTTGAGGGTAAACAAGTCAATTATAAGTTGGGTAACGCCAACGATATCACTCCGACACAAGCACGAGATCTCGCCAAAGCGAAAGTGGGTGAAGTGGCACAAGGTAACGACGTTCAAGACATTAAGAAGAAAGTCCGCCAAGAAGCCCAACGCCGAAAACACATCAAATTACCGACCTACCTTGATGAACGCTATTTGCCGTTCCTGCTGACACGAAACCCCAAAACCGCACATCGCATAATCAAACACCTAAAGAGCCATTTTGCTTTTTTGATGGATAAAGAGCTCGATCAAATTACCGCATGGGAGATTGAGAGGTGGCGAAGCGAACGCCGCCAAAAGGGAAAAGCCGCCGCCACAATTAATGATTCCGTTAACACACTCAAAGGCGCGTTATCACGTGCGGTGGAGTGGGGGCTGATTGATTCCCACGAATTGAGCAAAGTGAAAACCATTAAAGCCGACAATACCCGCGTTCGTTACCTCAATGACAACGAAGAAAAACGGTTACGTCATGCCATTAAAGAGCGAGATTGGAATATCCGTCTTGCTCGCCGCTCTGCCAATAACCATAGGGAAATACGCAATTACGAAAAGTACCCAAGCTTGGATGATGTAACGTTCGTTGATTACGTCGAGCCGTTAATCCTGCTTGCCATGAACACAGGCTTCCGCCGTGGTGAAATGCTAAGTCTTGAATGGTCAGACGTATCGTTTAGTGAAAGGTATGTGCAAGTGCGCGGCGGCAATGCCAAATCAAAGAAGGGGAGAATTGTTCCGCTGAACAACGAAGCTTACAACGCGCTAACAAGCTGGCGGGAGCAAAATCAAACATCGCGGTATGTGTTTGAAGGGAAAAACGGCGTACCACTGAAAGAAGTGAAAAAGCCATGGGCGACGGTACTGGATTTGGCACAGATTCAAGGCTTTAACTTTCATGACCTCCGCCACCACTTTGCGAGTAGGCTGGTGATGGCGGGGGTAGACTTGAACACAGTCCGAGAGCTGTTAGGCCATTCAGACCTTAAGATGACGCTAAGGTATGCGCACTTAGCGCCTGAACATAAGGCAGCGGCTGTTAGTTTGATCGGATGATATTAGTGTTGCGTATGAAAATTTTGTTTATATTCTAAAGCTTTGGGTACCAAATCAAGCTCGTCATATCTTGAGCTTGATATGATTGGGTAGGTTGAATATACGAGCTTAATAAAGTCCTCGTAGCTTTTCTCATGTGTCTTTTGGATTACGAAGTTTACGATTTCTTTTGACTGATCAGTTAAGTCGTAATGTTTGTTTTGATAGTCACTTTTCAGTTTGAAAAGCTGCTTTTGCCCCCCAAAAGAAGTCCATGTTTTTATAACATCAATTTCTTTGTCTTTCTTGGCTAATTCAACAAAATCATCAACATATGGTCCATAATGGTTGAAATACCATTTTGCATTCGTCAACTGGCTTTCATTTTGTATGGCGGATTTCCAGTCGGCTAGATACAACATTTTTGTTAGACGAGATGCAGAAAGATCATCTTTGTGCGGGTAAACAGCTAATATGTACTTGATGATATCTAAGATTAAATTTTCCATTAAAAACCCTCCGAACTAGCGTTTTGCAAGCTTGGTATGTGACTTTCCAGAGCCTCTAACAAATGGCATAAGCTTTTGCGTTCTCGCTCATTCATCTTACGCTCAATTTTTCCAATTGGTAAGCCATCTTGGTTTACAGACTCAAAAGCTATGACGGCTATGTTGTTGTTGTTTGCATCTTGAATACGGATGCACTTTAGAGAACGACTTTTCATTGTCATCTCTCTTAATGTCGACTCTTCAAAACCAAAGTCACTAACATGCTCTGCTACCCACTGATCAATTTCTGATTCGGGACAAAATTTGCTTACGTGCTGACTACTACCAATTTGCCAAGCTCGAGATATGCAACCTTGATTCTTGGGGTACAAACGACTTGGCTTCTGTTTATAGATTTCATTATCTGAGTATCGTCCAACACATAGGAAATGATCCATGTCGAGCCTGTACAGACTGATCCGCTCGTTCGATGTAAGCTGAAGTGCTGAGTAGTAACTGTTGAATATAAATCTACTAAAAAATTCATAATAATCAACGGTATTACTATTAAGTCTTTGTTTCAGTTCAAAGTTTTCTTTGTCTGTCAGGGCAATGATTCTCTTTAAAAGGTAATGCCTGTAACCAAGGCCGAAAGTCCCCCATAGCATCGTGACTACTGCAATAATAAATAGCCCCAGAAACCACTGTTCCAAGGAAAAGATCTCAAGTGCCTTCGCTCGTTGTGACTCGGGGATAACTAACCTACGAATCATTATTTGAATATCCCCAGGGATGCCTATGTAGCCAAAGGCAAAGGGACTAAGTATCGCGGGCGCTAAGCTGTAAGAGGTTGCTTTATAGAAAAAACGCTGTGTTTTGGTTAGTAGTGCTTTTGGTATATCCAATTGATTGTCCGTACTTTTTTCTAGCCTTCTCGCACGATGCTATCAGATAAAGTGGTCACCACGAAGGTGAACTTGAAATGAAATGTGGAGTATTTCTATTCTTTGACTAAAAAAAATACAGGTTTGTATTTTGCACCAAAAAATCCAGTTGAGGTAATGTGCTTAACATGTCTTACGAAGTTTTCAAGACTGCTCATTGTGTGAACTTTGCTGTCTTTTAATATCGATAGGATCACACTTTCAGATAGTCTATACGTTTCTGCATCATACGTACTTTGTAGGCCGCTTCGTGCAGTAGTTAATTCAAACCATAAACACTCTGGATACTGATCAAGTTCAAGTAAACTCCTAACTAATGGAAGTCCAGCTATAGTTAAAACCCCATGCTTGCTTGCTTCATTACTATACTCAATGAGTTCATGATTGATAGTGAAGAGGATATCTTTCTTTATTAATTTGGGTCTCCTTGGAAATAAAGCAATAACTTTAAATTCACCTATATCATTATAGTTTTGAGATTTTCTTCCAAACTCTCTTGAGAGCCATGGATAAATTGGAATTACAGTTGAAAAGCTCTTCTTCAGCAATGTTCGCATGCTCGGAACCAACGCAAATTCTGCGGAGTGTTCACTCATAAAACTTGTCGGCATCTTTAGTCTCGGGTCAAAAATTTCTTTTGCATTTTTAGATTGAATTTTGTGCTGAATACTAAATATATAGTGTTTCAATTCAATACAAAAATAATGGTTATGGATACAGTTCTCAAAATTAGCTAACGCAATGCTTGTCTTCGACACTTCTCTAACTGCAGCCCCTAACATAACGTTACGATTAACTTAGATTTTTGAAAAAATTCGTCGATACTCCAGATGGATACAAGTTCACCCCCCAAACTTAAAGGTCTTATACTTTGGTGCCTTGAACCTTTAGAACAATTAAAAGCATTGCTAAGAATATTCGGTCTGCTAACCGACGAAGCCGCATAAACACTAGCTTCTAACAGAGCATGGTTCTAGCACTTGCTCGGTTAGGTAACCGAACGAAACCGCTAAAAACTTGGCTTCTCACTATCCATACTGATCAACCGTGTTCGGTTTGTTTAACCTATAGGTTAGTTATACCGAATAGGAAGTAAGCAAGGATGCTGAAAAGACGCTTTTACCGCTTAGATGAGATCTCTGACGTAACACCTCTAACCAAAGGCGATTTGCTTGATGTGGTCGAAAGAGGAGAAATGCAGCTTTGCGTGTGGATAGATGCGATAGCGCTTGGTGCAATCCCCGGTGGTAAAAACGGCGCTACTAGTAAAGCGTTGGCAAATCTTTTTGATTACAGAGGAGTAGTTGGTATTTCTCTGCAACAGTCAATTGACTCTGTTTTATCACCTAAAACGAAAATGCACCGAGCGATTATTCTTGAGCCTGATCTTGTGAAAAACTGGAGAAGTGTATCAAAGGAACACCCAGACGCGAGCCTCGTAAGGTTTAGCAGTGTCAGTTTATGCGAAAAACCGACAGCTCCATTTTTTGCGTTTGCGTCTATTGGAACACAAACAGTGCTTAGCGATAGAGGAATCGATGCGCTTAAGGATAAGAATATTTTCAAAGATGAGCACGGAGATTTCAGCGTTAGTGGTTTAATGAGGGCGTTCAAAGATACTGATGTGGAATTGACGACAAATGAACTGGAGATTTCGAGAGATCAGCTTCGTTTTGATTTAGAGTTAGTGACCGAAGTATTCGGTCTGGAAACCACTAAAGACGGGCTTCAAAGCCAAAAAGCTATTGATACGAGTGATGTTGAAATTCATCCCCTCAAAATCATGATCAGCAAAGCGATTATTGGCAATGCCGATGCCAATGCGCGAACCGTATGGAACCTAATCAAACGGGATCATCAAATCGATGCCAAACAGATTGATGTGGATAGCCTGATTAGCACGATGAACAATGATGAAATCGAATGGTTTGGTCAACAAGACACAGTGCGAATTACCAAATATAAAACCTTTCAAAACCTGCTTTCAGAGGTAAGAAAAGGGAAAAGTTAAAAACCTTCCCGACCATCTTCCCGATTATCTTCCCGACGTGATCGGGACACTTACGGTATCTCCCAACCAACAAAGGGAGATACCCAAATGCAAACTGAATACACCCACAAACGCGCATACACAGAGCAAGAAACCTCCGCCTATATCGGCATGAGCCGTTCCTTTCTGCGTCAATCACGCATGGAAGGCCACCGCGAAAACCGCACCGAAGCGCCACCGTTTATCAAAATCGGTCGCGCAGTCCGTTACCTTAAAGAAGATCTCGACCAATGGCTCGATAACCAACGTAAGTACACCCAACTCATTTGTGATGGGGGTGTTCATGCTTAAGTTAAATCCATACCTAACAAGCATCATTAAAGCCATGCAAGACGGGCATTGGTTTGAACTTTGTGCTGATTACCGCGTGAATAATACGGGTTACGTTGGCTCTAAAGGCTTCGATATTAAGTTGAACCCTCGTACCGTGCTGAAACTGTATCGAGAAGGGCTGATCACCTACCGAACTATTTTCCCTTATGGCATTAAACGTGATGTGTTTGAACTGACTCAGAAAGGGAGGGCACTCAATGTCTCCAATCACTGAGGAAGAATACGAAACACTGGATAGATTCGACAGGCCGTTCGTGGAGGAACGGCTTTGCCGTTTGCCACCGAAAGCGCAACGCATTCTCTTTAAACGTTATATCGCTATTTCAGACGCTTTCACCCGCAATACTGACCTTCGTGAAACGGTTGATAGCCTTGTTTCAAAGCTGACGGTTTCCCCCGAAAAGCTCAACCTCAATATTTCAGAAGATGAACTGCGCGAAGAAGCGGAAGCGCTGGTTGATGCTGCGTTATCTATTCGTCGCACTTTGTATGGCGCAGAGGATGAAACTATCAATGCCCTATATGCGCTATGCTTGAGCTTTGGCTTTGAGCCGCCAGATGAAAACAAATACACGTTAGAGGGAAGGCTAAGAAGGCTTTCTGATAAATCATGGTGGCTGCGTAAACTTCGCAAGGCATTGCGAAAGAACATTGAAACCGTGATGCGTCATTTGAACCAAGTTACCCGTGTAAGAGCTATTTACTGTTCAGATGAAACGCTTGAAGCCAGAACCGCACAAAAGTTTCATCAAGCGCAATACCTTGAAAAGACGATAGCCACCAATCAACTAGGCCAAAGCTTTAGCCTGTTGGAGCTTTCGCAAAAGGGTGTGTCTGATCCGAAAATCCGCAAAATGGAATTGATGGTTCGTGCGCGTGGCTTTGAAGACCTTGCTAACGAACTCGGCCATTCAGCCACGTTTTTAACCCTGACTTGCCCCTCAAAGTATCACCGAAGTTACGCCACCACTGGCGATGAAAACCCGAAGTGGGGCGGTTACACACCCGCCGAAGCGCAAGCCTACCTAAACGACATTTGGAAGCTCATTCGCGCCAAACTTCAACGTGAAGAGGTGCGTTTCTATGGTTTTCGCGTCGTAGAGCCGCAACACGACGGTACACCGCATTGGCATTTATTGTTGTTCGTTGAGCCAAGGCATTATGACGTGTTGATAGATACCATGCGTGAATACAACTTACGCGAAGATGGCGACGAAGCAGGCGCAGATCGACACCGTTTCACAGAAGTGAAGATAGACCCTAACAAGGGTTCAGCAACGGGTTATATCGCCAAATACATTTCCAAGAACATCGACGGCGAAAACCTAGAAGCGGGCGTTTATGGTGAAGACCCAAAATGCGCAGCGGCAAGGGTGGAAGCGTGGGCGGCCTGTTGGAGCATTCGCCAGTTTCAACAACTCGGCGGTTGCTCCGTCACCGTGTGGCGTGAATTGCGCCGCCTGAAAGAAATGATGGGCGAAAGTAAGTTAGTCACAGACATTCACGAAGCGGCGGATAACGGTTGCTGGAAATCCTACACGGCACTAATGGGCGGGGTGTTCTGTAAGCGCACAGAGCAAGCTATCGCGCCGCATTACGAACTCAGTGTGGATTACGCGACGGGAGAGGTAAAAAGCTCCATGTACAGCGACGAGGAGCTTTTAAAGGTACTCAAAGGTATCTCAGCAGGCGGGAAAACCATCATTACCCGCGTCAACGAGTGGCATTTGTCCTAGTGGCAAATGTGCTTTTACTTGGAGTTCTGTGAATAACTGTACTGTGACGCAAACTGGATAATCAATATGATATTTTTTGCATAATAATGTTGATGTAATTAACGGAGATAGGTCATGGCCTCAAAAGACAAAAAGCTTGTAAATTTCAGTGAAGATTATGAACTGAATAATCGTCTGAAAAATGCAGGAAAGCGACAAACAGAAGAAAATCGAAAAGCATTAAAAGGCATAGGAGATCAGCAGAAAAAGAGCTTGGGGAAAACGAGATTGACTCATGATGAGCTAAAGCAAGCTATAGACAAAAATAAAGATAAGCTCGATTAGGTGAGCAAGGCTTGAGTTTGCAATAGTAATCCAAGCCTAAATTTTCTCGCTTCCTCTTTGCTCTCAAAAAGGCAAATAGCTTCTTTCTCAAGCGTTGCGAGTGCATCTCCATATTGCGGGTCATCCACGTATAATTCGCGATTGAAAGCGAATCACTTCCTCTGTAGCCACCTAAAGTCTTAATGTTCAGCAACCTGACTTTTTCAGTTAAATACTAAGGTGGATCTAAACTTGTCGTCGTATGCTATTCGCTTTGAGGCATTGTATTATTAGCCCCTAAGGCAATGAATCATCATACAAAACCGAGAAAGGATATCTAATGTCACTGAAACTCGTATCAAATATAGCGGGCTCTCACTTAGAGGAGCTACAGAAGCTGATTGATTCAGGAGGCGAAAGACTACTGATAACCTCACCTTACTTGGCATCAGATATGACGAAGTTTCTATCTAGACTTAACTTTAAATCTGTCAGTAGTGTCGAGTTGGTAACTACGTTTAAGCCAAATGACCCTGAGCAATTGACCAAACCAAGACAACTTATTGATTTTTTGCGTTATTTTGGTTCCAAAAATCCAAATATGAAAGTCAAAGTCCATATAGACAATAGCCTTCATGGAAAAACCTATGTCGTTACTAACGTAGGGAAACATCGTGCGATCATTACCTCTGCAAATTTCACTAATAGCGGGCTATGTATAAATCACGAATGGGGTATTTTGACTGAGCACAGTGAAGAACTAGATAGCCTAATAGATGAAGTTTTTGAAGCTATCGAATTTAAAGAATTGACGCTTAATCAGCTAACAAAAGCTGAGATGTTTGTTGATCAATATCGGTCACAGAAAGCATGGGAAATGACGTTGCCAGAAGCCGATATAGATATCCTGCAAAGAGTATATTCATCCGATAGCGATAGTTATAAAGAGCCTCTTTTCTTTCTAAAACCTATTGGAACAAGAGAGATTCCAGTTCTGCTAGAAGAACGACAAGACTTTTCTGCTTTTCATCAGAACCTGCATTTCTCAAAGAAAAAACCTAAGGGTGTAAGTAAGGGGGATGTTGTGATTACCGCTGGTGTAGGCTGTGGCTCTTTACTAAGTTATTTCAAGGTCACTGGCAGTTTGCTTCATGTAACAGAGCAAGAGATTCAACAAGAGCATTGGAAAGAGCGTTGGCCATGGTACATGGAAGGTCAAAACCAGAGTGAGAAGTTCGGTGCGTCTTGGTGGGCACATGATATTAAAAGAAATGATGCATTGGAGGAATTTAGGAAACTATACCCAACCACCCCTGTGACTATGTCGGGAAATTACACTCTTGGGACGCTCAACTTTGGCAATGATAAAGTGCAAATTACTAAAGAGTTTGGAGAATTTCTGATCCATAAAATTAGAGAGTGTGAGTGAAAAGGGGAGGGCATTAATCGCAATGACACTACCTTGGTTAACCGCAAGGTTAGATCTTTGACTGGATAGCAGTCAGGAATGCAATCCAGAAAAGTAACAATGATTCTTCTACAATCCTGCTATAACGAGCGTCTGTTATAGCAAAAATCTGCTACACAGGTGCTACACAGAGCTAAAAAACGCGAAAGGCCTGAGTGGCTACTAACCGCTCAGGCCTTGCTGTATATGGTGGCCCCTCCCAGACTTGAACTGGGGACCAATCGATTATGAGTCGAGTGCTCTAACCACTGAGCTAAGGGGCCATGTAGGCGAATGATTATAGGGGATGGTGGGCGAGGTGTCTAGACGCAACCATACCCTAATCAGTATGGATTTTAGCCACTTAAACCATTTCTTGGATATGAAAAAGGCGAGCTGTGCTCGCCTTCTCATTTTTGTTGCTTAACCCGTGTGGATTATTCGTCCAAGAAGCTGCGCAGAACTTCTGAGCGGCTTGGGTGACGCAACTTACGCAGTGCTTTCGCTTCAATCTGACGAATACGCTCACGCGTTACGTCAAACTGTTTGCCGACTTCTTCCAGCGTGTGGTCGGTATTCATGTCGATACCGAAGCGCATACGCAGAACTTTCGCTTCACGTGGCGTTAGGCCAGCAAGTACTTCGCTGGTTGCCATGCGGAGGTTGTTCATTGTCGCTGAGTCCATTGGCAGCTCGAGGGTGGTATCCTCGATAAAGTCACCTAGATGCGAATCTTCATCATCACCGATCGGTGTTTCCATGGAGATTGGCTCTTTGGCGATCTTCAGCACTTTGCGGATCTTGTCTTCTGGCATTTGCATGCGCTCTGCCAATTCTTCTGGCAGTGGCTCACGGCCCATCTCCTGAAGCATCTGACGTGAGATACGGTTCAGTTTGTTGATGGTTTCAATCATGTGAACAGGGATACGAATTGTACGCGCCTGGTCTGCGATTGAACGGGTGATTGCCTGACGGATCCACCATGTTGCGTACGTGGAGAACTTGTAACCACGACGGTATTCGAACTTGTCTACCGCTTTCATTAGGCCGATGTTACCTTCTTGGATTAGATCCAAGAATTGCAGGCCACGGTTGGTGTATTTCTTCGCGATAGAAATAACCAGACGCAAGTTCGCTTCAACCATCTCTTTCTTCGCACGGCGTGCTTTCGCTTCACCGATTGACATGCGACGGCTGATGTCTTTGATGCGTTCTACGTTCAGGCCGGTTTCATCTTCGATGATTTTCAGCTTCTGTACGCAGCGACGCAGATCTTCTTCGTATAGTTTTAGACGGTCAACGAATGGTTTTTCTGACGCTAGTGCGGCATCCAGCCAGTTGTCAGAAGATTCGTTTCCGCCAAAGAGTTGGACGAAGGTTTTCTTAGGCATTTTTGCTTGGTCAACACACAGGCGCATAACAAGGCGCTCTTGTGTACGAACACGGTCCATGGTGGAGCGCATTTCGTTAACCAGACGATCGAACTGTTTCGGTATCAAGCGGAATTGCTTGAACACTTCAGACAGTTCTGCAACTGATTCTGCGGTGTCTTTGTGGAAACGTCCGTTTTTGTTGATAGCCGTTTGCATTGTGTCGTAAGCCACGCGAAGTTCATTGAACTTCTCACGCGCTAGCTCCGGGTCAATGCCGGTGTCTTCTTCTTCTTCGTCGTCGTCATCATCGCTTTTATCGTCTTCATCCTCTAGCTGCTCATTGGTCAGCTCTGAGCCGATATGAGTTGCTGTTGGTGCGATGTCTTCTTGGCTTGGGTCTACAAAGCCTGAGATGATGTCGGTAAGACGAAGCTCTTCAGCTTCAACTTTGTCGAATTGATCGAGAAGGGATGCAATTGAGCCAGGATATTCGGCAACCGAAACCTGTACTTGGTTGATACCATCTTCGATGCGTTTGGCGATGTCGATTTCGCCTTCACGGGTAAGCAGTTCTACCGTACCCATTTCACGCATGTACATGCGCACTGGGTCAGTTGTACGGCCGATTTCTGATTCAACGCTAGACAGTGCTGCTGCTGCGGCTTCGACGGCATCTTCGTCAGCTACAGTTTCAGACATCATCAGCTCATCGGCATCAGGAGCAGTTTCCACTACCTGAATACCCATGTCGTTGATCATCTGAATAATATCTTCTATCTGATCAGAATCGACAATGTCTTCTGGTAGGTGGTCATTAACTTCTGCATAGGTTAGATAGCCTTGTTCCTTACCTTTTGCGACAAGCAACTTTAGCTGTGACTGCGGATTTTGATCCATAGACGATATCCAACTTCGGGTCTGAGTGAAGAATTTAGTATGCGGAAACGCAAACCGCCAATTCTAGCAAATTACTAAGGTTTTGACTACTTTCTAGTCGGGGCGGCTTTGAAGTAACTGCCATAGTTCCCGTCTCTCTTCGGCTGATAAGCCGATGCTTCTGTCTCGAGCCTGTAATTTGTCTATTTGTTGCGCGACACACTGAGCCAATATTTTGTCCAGTGAGTCTAAAAATACATCTAACGCATTGTCTTCATTGATGGGAAGTTCCCAACTGGCCAATTTGGCTAACAATGCTTCTTGATCTGAGCCACGCCAATGTTCGAGCAGCTGTCCTGTCGTAATATTGGGACGATGACGGCAAAGTTCAAGCATGGTAGTGAATAAATTTAAACCGGGCATTCCCAGCTCTTCCACGCCGTCTAGCGGCGGGACAGATTCAACAAACCCAGGATTCTGTAATAACAGTGTAATGACTTCACGCATAGGCGTGCGTTTCATTTCTGGTAGAGGCTTGCGTGTTTGTGCTTGCCCTTGTCTGCTGATCAGTTTTTCAAGTTGCTGTTCGTCCGGTAAGCCAAGCTTTTGCCCTAGGGTGTTCCGTAAATATAGGCGCAATGTGCCGCCGGGAACTTTGTCTATCAAGGGGACCGCTAGCGTGGTCAATTTGGCTTTGCCTTCTTGACTGCTGGTGTCTACTTGTCCCATTAGGGTGGAAAAGAGAAATTCTGACAAGGACATGGCGCTAGCCAAACGTTGTTCGAACCCTTCTTTGCCTTCTTGTCTCACCATGGAATCCGGGTCTTCGCCATCAGGCAAGAACATGAATTTCAATTGGCGACCGTCAACTAAATGTGGCAGAGCTTGTTCCATGGCGCGCCATGCGGCATCTCGCCCTGCACGGTCTCCGTCATAGCAACAAACCACGCTCGATGTTTGTCGAAACAGGGTTTGCATGTGCTCTGCGGTGGTGGCTGTACCTAGTGAAGCTACGGCGTAGTCGACATCAAATTGTGCCAACGCCACCACGTCCATATATCCTTCGACCACCAGGAGTTGTTTGGGTTCACGGTGTGCTTGAAGCACTTCGTAAAGTCCGTATAACTCTCGCCCTTTATGGAAAATAGGCGTTTCTGGGGAGTTGAGGTATTTGGGAGTGCCATCACCTAATACTCGTCCACCGAAGCCAATCACTCGGCCTCGTCGATCACGAATGGGGAACATGACGCGACCGCGGAAACGGTCATAGCGACGCCCATTGTCGTTTTCGATCAGCATGCCTGTTGATACCAGTGCTTGCTGACTTGTATTGTCTTTGCCAAAACGTGTGCGAACTTGGTCCCATTCGTCGGCGACAAAGCCAATACCAAATTTTTGCACGATTTCCCCTGATAGGCCGCGGCCTTTGAGGTAATCGATAGCGGTTGCTCCCGCTTCGCTGCGCAGTCCACCTTGGTAGAACTGGGCTATCTGTCCCATCATCTGGTACAGGTCGCGTTTTTGGTCACTCCGCGCATAGGGGCCTTTTGGGGCGCCACCGTCACTCTGTTCACGAGGTACATCTAAACCTAGCTGTGAGGCTAGCTCTTCAATGGCTTCAACAAATTCTAACCGGTCAAATTCCATCACAAAATCGATGGCATTGCCGTGTACGCCACAGCCGAAGCAATGGTAGAACTGTTTTTCCTGACTCACTGTGAATGAGGGGGTTTTTTCGTTATGGAAAGGGCAGCAGGCACCGTAGTTCTTGCCTTGCTTTTTAAGTTTTACCCGCGCATCTATGAGCTCGACAATGTCCAGTCGGGCAAGCAGATCGTCAATGAATGAGCGTGGGATTTTTCCTGCCATAACCTACGTGCGTGTTTTGAATGAAAAAACGTGAATGTATTCAGTATCTTCTAATTAGAAGACAGGAACAAGAATGACTAACGGAAAGATACGAACAAGCCGCGCACTCCCTACGGGATAGCACGGCTTGTTTGCAGGGTTAGGTAAAAACCTTATGCCAGATTGGATTTAACCAATTGGCTGATCTTACCCATGTCAGCACGGCCCTGAACTTGAGGTTTCAGGATGGCCATGATTTTGCCCATGTCTTGCATGGAGCTCGCACCAGAGGCTGCAATGGCATCTTTTACCATTGCGTCCACTTCGTCGTCGCTGAGTGGTTGCGGCATGAATTCTTCTAAAACGGAGATTTCAGCCAGTTCCACATCAGCAAGGTCATCACGACCCGCTGACTGGTATTGCGATACAGAGTCACGACGTTGCTTAACCATCTTAACGATAACTGCCAGCGATTCTTCGTCAGTCAGAGTTTTCTGACCGTCGATTTCTTGCTGTCTAATTGCAGAGATCATCAAGCGAATTGTGCCAAGGCGAGGTTTATCTTTCGCCTTCATCGCTACAATTTGTTCACTCTTAATGCGAGCAATCAATTCCATATCACAATTCCTGTATTAATCGTAATTAGTACAGGCGAACGCGGCGAGCGTTCTCGCGAGCCAGCTTCTTCAGGTGACGCTTAACAGCGGCAGCCTTAGCGCGTTTGCGAACGGTAGTTGGCTTTTCGAAGTGCTCACGACGGCGAACTTCAGAAAGAATACCTGCTTTTTCACAAGAGCGCTTGAAGCGACGCAGTGCTACGTCGAATGGTTCGTTTTCACGTACTTTAACTACTGGCATGTGCCTTTCACCTCAGGGGTTGTTCGTTAATCGCTGGAGACAAAATGACCAGCTTTGATTAAAAATGGTGCGGAATTCTAATCCGATAAGCGGGTGCTTGTAAAGCATAACTGGTGAATTTGATCGTGCCCATGTAATATTGCGGCCTGTTTTTGAGTCGACAGATTGAATATCAACGAAGTGAGCTGAGGTGTTATGCGAATTCTAGGCATCGAGACATCGTGCGACGAGACTGGCGTGGCGATTTATGATGATGAAAAAGGGCTGCTGGCGCATCAGTTGTACAGTCAAGTAGCGGTGCA
Source organism: Enterovibrio gelatinilyticus (assembly GCF_028683095.1). Taxonomy (GTDB): domain Bacteria; phylum Pseudomonadota; class Gammaproteobacteria; order Enterobacterales; family Vibrionaceae; genus Enterovibrio; species Enterovibrio gelatinilyticus. The sequence goes on from NZ_JAJUBC010000012.1 coordinate 154,154, forward strand.
TGCTGACTACGGCGGCGTAGTGCCTGAACTGGCTTCGCGTGATCATGTGAAGAAGACGATTCCACTGATCAAGGCGACGTTGGAAGAAGCGGGTTTAACCCCTGAAGATCTCGACGGCGTGGCATATACGGCAGGCCCTGGCCTAGTTGGTGCTTTGTTGGTTGGCGCGACGATTGGTCGCAGCCTCGCGTATGCGTGGAATGTGCCTGCGGTTGCGGTTCACCATATGGAAGGGCACTTGCTGGCGCCTATGCTGGAAGATAACCCACCTCCGTTTCCGTTTATCGCTTTGTTGGTGTCTGGCGGACACACTTTGTTGGTGGAAGTGAAAGGGATCGGTGAATATCAGATCCTTGGTGAATCCATTGACGATGCTGCTGGTGAAGCGTTCGATAAAACAGCGAAACTGATGGGGCTTGATTACCCGGGTGGTCCTCTGCTGTCTAAGCTGGCTGAGAAAGGCGATAGCTCGCGCTTTACCTTCCCTCGTCCGATGACAACGGTGCCGGGCTTGGACATGAGTTTCTCAGGCCTGAAGACTTTCACGGCGAACACCATTGCTGCGAACGATAATGACGATCAGACCCGCGCGGACATTGCTCGTGCATTTGAAGATGCCGTGGTAGATACGCTTTTGATCAAAGTGAAACGTGCCCTTAAACAAACGGGCATGAAGCGTATTGTGATTGCTGGTGGTGTAAGTGCTAACCGTTTCTTGCGTTTGAAACTGGAAGCGTTGGCGGCGTCTATCGGCGGTGAGGTGTATTACCCTCGCACTGAGTTTTGTACGGATAACGGCGCGATGATCGCATATGCCGGTATGCAGCGTTTGAAAAACGGCGAACATAATGACTTGGGTGTGAAAGCATTCCCACGTTGGCCGATTGATCAGCTAAAGCCGGTTGAAGGTTAAGAGCTAGAGCTAGAGCAGGCGCTAGGAAAAGAAGATCCTAGGAAAAGCCAAGAGCAATACTGGCGCTCCAAGTAGTAGAAAGCGGCACTGTTATCAGTAGCCGCTTTTTCTTTTTCTAGGCCCTAGGAACTGCTCTTCCTAGGATCTATCCCTCTTGTTCTTCCTGCTCTTCTTCTGTGTTAGACCTTTTCTTTTTGTTCCACACTTTTTGCTCTGAGCCGCTGAGGAGTCGCTTAATGTTTTCCTGATGACGGAAGATGATAAGACAAGACAACATGGCAACTGGCATAGTGAATTGTGGTTTCACTAACCAAGTAAAGAGTGGGGCAAACAAGGAGGCCATGAGTGCGCCAAGCGATGAGTAGCCCGTTAGCAATAGGGTGGCTATCCATGTGCCTAACATCATGCCGGTGAGGTCTAAGCCGATAGGTGCGATGGCACCAAGGGCGGTGGCGACACCTTTTCCGCCTCGAAAATGGAAGAATATGGGGTAGATGTGGCCAAGACAGGCGGCGATACCAATCAAACCGAGCATAAAGGGGTTGATGCCCATTAAGTAACTCGCCCAGACCGGAATTGTGCCTTTTAGCATGTCACAGAGTAAGACCAGTGCGGCGGCTAATCGCCCGCCTAAACGAAACACATTGGTCGCGCCGGGGTTTCCTGAGCCTTGTTCTCGTGGATCGGGAAGACCGTATAGCCGACAGATCAGTACTGCGCTGGATATAGAACCCAGTAAGTAAGCAGCAACAATCATAAGCATTCCGAGTGCGGTCATTTTTTCATCCAGTTGAACATTCGCTAGGGCGGTGAGAACTTGCTATAGTTCGCGCACCAGACACAAAGTATCCAATTTTATAGAAATTTTGTGTATATGCATCACAGCAATTTTTGCGATGATGGAGCGATGTTACGTGCTTTTGCGCATAATGGGTATCCGACCTCTGAATTTTTTGAGTGAACATGGATTTAGTATTTATTGACCAGCTAGAGGTCATCACCACCATTGGTGTGTATGACTGGGAACAGCAAATCAAACAGAAACTGGTGTTTGATATTGAAATGGCACATGACAACCAACCTGCAGCCATCAATGATGACGTTGCGTTGGCCTTAGATTATTCAGCCGTGAGCGGCGCGATTCTTGACCTTGTCGAAAACGGACGTTTTCTGCTGGTTGAGCGTGTCGCGGAAGAGATTGCCTCGCTGATTCAATCGCAATTCTCTGTGCCTTGGGTGCGTGTAAAAGTCATTAAGCCGGGGGCTGTGCCTCAAGCTCGCTCTGTGGGTGTTGTGATTGAGCGAGGCTCGCGGTGATTCAGGTTTTGGTCAGTGTTGGTTCAAACATTGAACGTGAGCACCACATTACGGAAGGGATCGCTGCGCTAAAGGAGCTCGATCCAAATTGCCGTTGCTCTCGCATATTTGAAGCTGTGCCGGTTGGCTTTGATGGGCCGAACTTCTACAACCTTGTCGTTGAACTCCATACGGATTTAAGCCTTGAAGGTATAATGGCTGCGCTGCGAGAGATTGAGTCTCGCTGGGGGCGTGAGCGTAATGCGGTGAAGTTCCGTGATCGTACGTTAGATATTGATCTGCTGACATATGGCGATCTTTCTCAGCCTTCTGGCCCTGTGCTACCAAGAAAAGATGTGTATAAATTTGCCTTTACCTTATGGCCGTTGGCAGAGCTTTGCCCTGACCAAGTGATCCCCGGTGATTCGCAAACTTATCAGCAAGCTTGGGATACCTTCAGTGACGAGCAACCTCTCTGGCCTGTAACTGATTTCTCTTTGTGATTAATTCCTATTTATAAATAACTTAAGTGATCAACCATTATGAGCATGTTTGAAGCCTTTGCGCTGGCTTTAATTCAGGGCCTGACAGAATTCCTTCCTGTCTCTAGCTCTGCGCACCTTATCCTTCCTTCGGAAATTCTCGGCTGGCAAGACCAAGGCCTTGCTTTTGATGTGGCGGTTCACGTTGGCACATTGCTGGCTGTTGTCGGCTACTTCCGTAAAGAAGTCACTCAATTGCTGGGCGCATTTTTCCGTTCGATCTTCAAAGGTGAACGTTCATCTGATGCGACCCTTGCGTGGATGATCGCGTTGGCGACGATCCCTGCCTGTATCTTTGGCTTGTTCATGAAAGACATCATTGAGATTTATCTGCGCTCGGCGTGGGTGATTGCGGTGACGTGTATTGTGTTTGGCCTTCTGCTTTGGTGGGTGGACAACAATGCAAAATCTGAAATTGATGAATACAAAACCACACCAAAATCAGCGTTGTTGATTGGCTTGTCGCAAGCATTGGCAATGATTCCTGGCACTTCACGCTCTGGCGCAACCATGACCATGGCACTTTACTTGGGCTACACCCGTGAAGCAGCGGCGCGTTTCTCGTTTCTGATGTCGATTCCTATCATTGTTCTGGCGGGTAGTTACCTTGGTCTAGGGCTTGTGAAAAGTGATGTGCCTGTGATGTGGGCACCTATCATGGTGGGTGTGGCGGTGTCGTTTGTCAGTGCTTACATTTGTATTCACTGGTTCTTGAAACTGGTGACCACCATGGGCATGAAGCCGTTTGTGATTTACCGCATTGCGCTGGGTCTAGGCTTGATGGCGTTTCTTGCTACGCGCTAAGTGTTAAGCGCAGATAGAGCAGGAAAAGAAGGGCCTAGT
>NZ_JAJUBC010000120.1 GCF_028683095.1 Enterovibrio gelatinilyticus
GACGGACAAAACCTTTGGTAGCAGCCTGGTGCTCAGCCCCGTTCCTGTACACACCAACATTCCCCCCTTAAACACTCACGATATTTTGGTCAAGAAAACCGACAGTTACATTGAAGTGGGGGGGGGCAGGTGGCATGATTTTCCAAACCCAACAAATGTGGTTACTGTTCTTGATGAGCCTCGGTATCCCTGTCTGGCTGCTTTGGAGTGATGGAGGTGTAATGGGGTTTATCGATGCCTTATACCGAGAGCAGAAAATCAATGGCGTTTGGGTCGATGTCTTAGATCCCATGCAGGTATTTGGGGGGATAGGTCTATTTTTTCTCCCCATGCTGGGAGGGTGGTTCATACTGTACAAAGTTCATCGTCACGCCCGAAAAATGCTGACCCAAACCCTGCCCGTGCGTTTTCACCGCCAGCGCCGTGAAGTCATGTTTTCTCGCTGGAACAACGAGAAAAAATGCACCGAATACCGT
>NZ_JAJUBC010000121.1 GCF_028683095.1 Enterovibrio gelatinilyticus
CAAAGAGCTTGTCGCCCAAAAAGAAGTGTTAATGAAGCACTTTGAAGCAGGCGGAACGTTAGCAGATTTCAATCAAATTAAGGCATAGTTTGCTAACGGCTTAAACATATCTACCCCAACAATTTCCCCTTAATCCCATTGAACACCGCCAGCACCCTATCATGGGCTGGCTTGTGGTCGGCGATAAACGACAAACAGGCTAAGGCGCTTTCGTCATAATCTTTAGGTAATTTAACATTCAAACCCTTCGAAATGGTTCGGGCGTACTTGAGCTGTTTTTCTGTGGGTAGCTTTAGTTCATCAGGGATCGCTGCATGAATTGTGTCGGTAACAATGTAATTAATGCAGGCACCTTCCGATGTTTGTCACCATTCCCTCATTCTATAATTCGGCCAAATCTTGCTCAGCGAGCAATTTTTCGCCCGAACCACAAGCAATTCCTTGCTCAGTCAATTCCAAAGCAAACATAACCATT
>NZ_JAJUBC010000122.1 GCF_028683095.1 Enterovibrio gelatinilyticus
TACGGACAAAACCCTTGGTAGCAGCCTGGTGCTCAGCCCCGTGCCCGTGCACACCAATATTCCCCCCTTAAACACTCACGATATTTTGGTCAAAAAAACCGACAGTTACATTGAAGTGGGTGGCGCTGGTGGCATGATTTTCCAAACCCAGCAAATGTGGTTACTGTTCTTGATGAGCCTCGGTATCCCTGTCTGGCTGCTTTGGAGTGATGGAGGCGTAATGGGGTTTATCGATGCCTTATACCGAGAGCAGAAAATCAATGGCGTTTGGGTCGATGTCTTAGATCCCATGCAGGTATTTGGGGGTTTAGGGTTATTTTTTCTCCCCATGCTGGCACTGTGGTTCATACTGTACAAAGTACATCGTCACGCCCGAAAAATGCTAACCCAAACCCTGCCCGTGCGTTTTCACCGCCAGCGGCGGGAAGTCATGTTTTCTCGCTGGAACAACGAGAAAAAATGCACCGAGTACCGC
>NZ_JAJUBC010000123.1 GCF_028683095.1 Enterovibrio gelatinilyticus
GTGACAACAAAATTCTAATTGAAGAGTTTGATCATGGCTCAGATTGAACGCTGGCGGCAGGCCTAACACATGCAAGTCGAGCGGTAACATTTCAAAAGCTTGCTTTTGAAGATGACGAGCGGCGGACGGGTGAGTAATGGCTGGGAACCTGCCCTGACGTGGGGGATAACAGTTGGAAACGACTGCTAATACCGCATGATGTCTACGGACCAAAGAGGGGGATCTTCGGACCTCTCGCGTCGGGATGGGCCCAGTTGGGATTAGCTAGTTGGTGAGGTAATGGCTCACCAAGGCGACGATCCCTAGCTGGTTTGAGAGGATGATCAGCCACACTGGAACTGAGACACGGTCCAGACTCCTACGGGAGGCAGCAGTGGGGAATATTGCACAATGGGCGCAAGCCTGATGCAGCCATGCCGCGTGTGTGAAGAAGGCCTTCGGGTTGTAAAGCACTTTCAGCAGTGAGGAAGGCGG
>NZ_JAJUBC010000124.1 GCF_028683095.1 Enterovibrio gelatinilyticus
CGACTCTAAATAGTCGGCAAGACTCGCCTCATTGTTGAGTGCCGTTTTGGCTAAATGTGACCACTCTTGACTCACTGCCTGTAACTTGAGTATTTCACAGGCAGATTCAATACGACTCATCTGAAGGTTCATGCCCGTACCTCCAACAACGCATCATACGTAGAGAGCGGGTGTTGAAAGCTCTCGAGAGGAACGACTGTGTTTGTCACAGGTGTGAGGCCGACGTTGCCGATTGATGTAGGGAGGGGCTGAAGCGTAAAGCGCTCTTTCTCCAACAGGCATTGTGGCTTCACACCTGTTGTGCCATGAATACGTTGATGGGCGACGGTTTCTAACCAAGCCCCTATCTGGCCGTTCAATACGTCAACGGTGAGTTGAAGGCCATGCTGTTTCATCGTGGCGGCCAGTGGCGTGATAAAGCTGCTTTTCAAGTAGGCATTGAAGCGTTCAACTTTCCCTTTCGTTTTGGCGCG
>NZ_JAJUBC010000125.1 GCF_028683095.1 Enterovibrio gelatinilyticus
ATTTTCTTTCCGCGTCAGGCTGAAATTACTTTCGATCGTAAGCGGGGGATCGTCTACACATGGTGGGAGGATAAAATCTTCGCCTGTCGCTTTGAAAACCTCGGTTTTGTCGAAAACAGATTAGGATTAATGCTGTTTTTTTATGGTGAGTGGCCTAAGAAGGACCAATATTCGATTACGAGTAAGTATGTCCAACCTACTGACAAAGCTTACTTCAATGCTAATGATGACAATTCCTATTTCATGGCGCTTGTACTGACCTTCATGGAACAAGGGAAGGAAGCTGTTATCACCGGCGATAGTTTCTATCGAAAACCCTACCCTTTTCTCAGAGTGGATAAGAAGCCAAAGGACTTCGACCAGCGTTTGGAAGAGGTATTGAATAGAGAGCATGCGTTGATTGATATCTATGCTGAGGTTGCGTTGAAACAGAAGAAACCGCTTTAGTCCTGACTTTT
>NZ_JAJUBC010000126.1 GCF_028683095.1 Enterovibrio gelatinilyticus
GTTATGAAAACTTTAAATCACCTCTTTGGGCTCTTTTACTTCACCGTTTAACCAAAGGAGTGATTAATGAAGACTTATCAGTTTATGCAAAAAGAAACGGTTGTTATCCATTTGGAATCAGGTACGCAAACCTTTGAAAGTGAGCAAAGCCAGTTGTTGACGCAAGGATTCGAGCTTGCAGGAGATCCAATTGAGGCTGAATCTGTTGAAGCAGCGTATGATCTGCATAGCCAGAAGTATGGTGATAGTAGTAACGAGTATCCATTACTTGGTACGTTATCTGAGGTTCCTCAAGCTCTAGCCTTAAGAGCAATTCTTGGTGGTTAGCAGTTCATTTTCATAACAAGCAAATGAACGGGACGTTTACTCGTGGCGCATTTTTTCATAGAAACGCTGTGATTTAGGTGCTTCACTCAGCTTTGGCTAGTAAACGCCCGTTATTCGAACGTTA
>NZ_JAJUBC010000127.1 GCF_028683095.1 Enterovibrio gelatinilyticus
CGCCACCGTGAAGCTTAAACGGTAATTATCGCGGTAACCGTATTCTGAAAAGCGCTGAGAGTTAGCTTGATACGCCCAGGAACCGCCGTTCGCACTGAGCACGCCATCGCTGTAGGTTGTGCCATAGAGTACTGGCCAATCCACGATTTCTGCACTCGTGCGCGATTCAAGATCATCCGACAGACCATCGTTGTCGCGGTCAATGTCGCCGTTATCACCAATGCCGTCACCGTCGGAATCTGTGGTTTCCGTGGCATCGTCAGGGAAGGCATCGGCATTATCGCCCACACCGTCGCCATCGGAGTCGGTGGTCTCAGACGCATCGTCAGGGAAGGCATCGGCATTGTCGCCCACGCCATCGCCGTCAGTATCGGTTGTCTCAGTGGCATCCGTTGGGAAGGCATCGCCGTTATCGCCCACGCCATCACCATCGGTGTCCGTGTCTTCATTA
>NZ_JAJUBC010000128.1 GCF_028683095.1 Enterovibrio gelatinilyticus
AGGCAATGTGTTGATTGATTAAACGCATAAACCAGCTGACTGAAACAAGACGTTCACGCCACTCTTTAATCACCTCATTGCATCGTTCACTTTCTGCTTCCGACAGTTTATCACCCTGCATAAAGCGTCGAACTAACACTGGCCCATGATGAAAAGCAAGCCAACGATCAACCACCTCAACATCTGACAGCGTTTTTACCTTTTCAACATTGATATGCAACACTACATGATAGTGATTACTCATGATGGCGTACGCACAAACATCGATACAAAACGAACCAGCTAGCGCAAGCAGACGCTTTTCAATCCAAGCTCGACGATGTTCGTAACTTTGTTGCGCTTGCGCATCGTAGCCACAAAGAAATGACCGGCGAACACAGCGAGAAACGCAGTGATAATACGGTGTTGCTTCAATGTTGATGAGAGATGAACGGGCTTTTGTCATT
>NZ_JAJUBC010000129.1 GCF_028683095.1 Enterovibrio gelatinilyticus
TCATCCGGGCCGGTGGTGTCGTTGTTGTCGTTGCCGTCATCAGAAATGATGGCCGAGCCGGAGTCGGTCAGGGCAGCCTTGTTATCGCCGATGTCGGCAGAGACGTTGAGCTCAAAGCTCTCGTCACCTTCATAGGTGTCGTCCTGCTCAGAGGCCACGGTGACCTGAATGTCCTTGGCATCGCCCGGGATAGACAGGGTATCACCGCTGTTGATGGTCTCGGTGACGGAAGAGCCGTCAGCCTTCTGATAGGTCACGGTCAGGGTGGCGTTCACGTCGGCGTTGTCACCGGACAGGGTCGCGTCCTTGTCGGTGTCCACGGCGGTGTTGCCGAGGGTGAAGGTGTAATCCACGCTGCCGTCGACCGGGTTGTCCAGCGCCACGTCGAAGGTGGCGTTGGTGCCTTCGTTGACTTCGCCGGCGTCAGAGACGGAGAGGCCAGG
>NZ_JAJUBC010000013.1 GCF_028683095.1 Enterovibrio gelatinilyticus
CCAAGCAGTCGGACAGCCTTGCCGTAGCGCCTTTAGTGCATGGCTTCGCCATTATTGCACAAAAGTCACAATAACAAGTCTGCCGCTGTTGGCGGCGTTATCCGTCAGTTCTTCCCAGTGTTTAGTTTGCGATGTTTGATTAGCTATTTCCTCTCTTCGTTACAGGTTGTTTAACCTCAAAACCCTCGTCAAACCAATCCCAAACTCGATGCAAAATCATGTGGCTATCTTTGCTAAGTTGAATTCAACGCTTGTGGTTTTATCGAGTGATTTTGTCTTTATGGTCGCAGTTGAACTCACAAAATGGCGCGTTCGTTGGGTGTTGGCGGCAAAGCCGCGATAGTATGAAAGTTCAGCGGCTAACAAGGTCATGAACGGGACACCTTGCCAATCTCGAAGCGCTTAGAAAGTAGAGTGAATACATCGGTTTGGTTGGGTTTAGTGCGGGCAAGTGCCCGTTATCACAACGTTATCCGTCAATTCTTATCTGTATTTAGTTTGCGATGTTTGGCTAGGCAATTCCTTTCTTCGTCGCAGGCTGTTTAATCTGAAAACGCTCATCAAACCAATCCCAAACTCGATGCAAAATCATGTGGCTATCTTTGCTAAGTTGAATTCAATGCTTTTGGTTTTATCGAGTGATTTTGTCTTTAAGGCCGCAGTTGAACTCACAAAATGGCGCGTTCGATGGATGTTGGCGGCAAAGCCGCGATAGTATGAAGCTTCAGCGGCTAACAAGGTCATCAACGGGACACCTTGCCAATCTCGAAGCGCTTAGAAAGTGGCGTGAATACATTGGTTTGGTGAGGTTCAGTGCGGGCAAGTGCCCGTTATCACAACGTTATACACAAGTCAGAGTATGGAATTAGAGAAGATTATTAATCACATATTCACTTACAGCTTCCCTACGGATGAACAGCTTGTTCGTTTCGCAAACGATCGTCATGGTTTTGGCGGTGATGATGGTGATTACGGTGTAACATACCCTTCTGACCTTGATGCTTACGAAAGAGAAGTAGAGCAGCAGTTTATACCAGAGGGTAGTATTGAAATTTACTGTTCGGCGTACACAGATAAAGACATCATCATCACAGAAAAGCAGTATCTTGCTGCGTTAAAACAGTACCTTGATGCAACTAGCCAGCACGATTTGGCATATGAGTTAAAAAATGTATAACAAGGCAAGTCAATCTGACAGCTTACTCTCCAGTTGTGTTCGTGCGGGAAAAACTTCGCACAAACACAAGTTCCGTTACAGCTGCAGTTGCTTGCGGCGTTAAATTTTGTGGTGCATCTGATCAATCAGAGAAAATTGAAGAAACGCTTAAGGCGACTAGAGGCTGATCTTGGCAATACGTTGAAGCAGCAAGGAGCCAACATTTCGAACTCAGAATTCATGAGTAACTTAGATTTCTGGGTTAGCTATTATGTAACGTGTCTCCTTAGGAAAACGGAGCTCCCAAGTGACTTTTGGTGTGACGGTTCGACATGGAATAATGAACGACATTCTTTAGAATTTTATGAGTTGTCAAAATACCAGTATTCCTTAAAGTGTGAGTTAGATGTCCAAGATGATAAATCATCTTATGACGGGACTCTCTTGGCAAATTTCGAGTATGACCTGAAATTTAAAACATTTATATCTTACAAAATTCTGCTGTCAGTAGAGGAAAATGAGTACTTGTTTTCGTCGATGGTGAAGTGAAAATTTAACAAGGCCATCAAACATCACGCCCTGCGGGCGCTGGACTCGCAAAAATCGCTCGCCGTTTATGGCAGCGTTATCCGTCAGTTCTTACAGTGTTTATTTTGCGATGTTTGGCTAGCTATTTCCTCTCTTCGTCGCAGGCTGTTTAAATCCAAAAGTATCATCAAACCAATCCCAAACTCGATGCAAAATCATGTGGCTATCTTTGCTAAGTTGAATTTATCGCTTGTGGTTTTATCGAGTGATTTTGTCTTTTAGGCCGTAATTGAACTCGCAAAATGGCGCGTTCGTTGGGTGTTGGCGGCGAAACCGCGATAGTATGGAGAATCAGCGGCTAACACATATGAGCCCTTCTCCGGTCAAGAGGCAATAGCTGTCTTTATGACTGCGTAAGCAGTCATTGCTTTCGAACAACAAAGTCATCTACTTCGCTTTGTCATTTGAGCCATTAAGTCGTTGCTTACGGCAAACACATATAGAGGGTCTCTTACTGCGGTCTCACCGCTGCCTGTCATTCGAGTGACAGGGCCACTAGACACTTTTCCGTTAACCCAGGCTGGCACTATTCAAGAAGAAGGCTAAACAATTGTTTTCCAGTTATCTTCAGGCTCAGGCTAGGTGTAAGCAACTTTGTTGTTCGTTGTAATGCGCACCAATGGGATAGCTAATCAAGGCCAAAGGGCTTGGACAACGGTGGACACAGCAGACTCTGGCGGGCTTATACCCAATAAACGCAGTCAGCAAAGTGTTCTTCCTCAGCACCAGTTAGACGTTCAGCTCACCCCATTGTGCGCCAAGGCAGACAGCGCTTTTGCCTTGCTCATGCGTTTTTGCAGTCGCGCGAGGTATTTCTGGGCTTTTTCATTCCCTCGTAAATAGAGTACAGCTGCTTCAGAGAAGGCCCATTTTAGGTGGGCATTGCCAATTTTGTTCCCGCTGGTGCCATATTGTTTTCCCGCCGACTCGGCTTTGCACTTCACCAAGCGGGAGTAAGAGGCAAAGTGTTGAACGGAAGGAAAACGTTGAATATTCCCAATCTCATACAAAATGGTCAGAGCAAGAATACGGCCAATGCCGGGCACAGTTTGAAGCAGTATGTAGTCTTTCGGATTGTGTTGCTTGGCGTTTTTCTCGATGAAGCATTCCACATGGGTGAGTTCTTTGGTGTAGAAGCCAATCATATTGAGGTCGATATCGATGTTGCGGTTAATCGCCGGCTCATTGAAGCGGTTGCGCACGTCTTCCCTGGAAGAGGGATAACGGAGGGCGAGATTGGGTGATGGCACATTGTATTGAGTAAAGGTGTTGGACACATGTGCTTTAAGGTGCGCGCCGTGGCGCACGAGTTTGGTTCGTCGGCGGAGTAAATCACGGGTAGCGCGCATGGCTTTCGGGTAAACGTAGGCCAGCGGGAAATTACCGCCGCGGATCAGAGATGCGATTTTAAATGAATCAATACGATCATTTTTGGTTTTGCCCCCATGAATGGCTTTCATGTACAAGGCATGGCCGAGGACAAAATCAAAGGCGTAGTCGAGGCAAAGGTCACTGACCTAATACCAGCAATGCATCTGGGTCTGCGCCGATCTTCTTGTGAAGGACTTCATTGCCTGTCTCGGCGAGAATACAGACGTAAAGAATACGCGCATGCAGATCGATGCCGCAGTAATAGTTATGCTATTGGTTATAAAATCTCATTGAGTCTTCTCCGTGTTGGTTTTGTCGCCTTCCAGCTTAGCCCGAGGGTTAAACTGGAGCTGAAGGCTCAATGAGTATCAAGGCACTAAGCCCGACACTTTACGCTTGGCAATTTTGCTTCGCAAAAGTCTACGCCAAGGTCTCGTACGGGTTAGCTTGGCGTTATATTTCGAAGAGAGCTTGGTCGGTGAATTCTCAACATGTAAGTGTGGGCATCAATATAGATGAAGAAAAATAATGGGTAACTTATGGAAGCATTATTGTTAATAGCTAGCTTAATGTTAAATAAAAGCAACCAAGTAGAATTTAACAGTTTATTGACGGAATTTAATGAGTCACAAAATATAAAGTCATTTTATCATTCTGCTAATGTGAAAAAGTATACTCAGCATCTTGATCTAGATTTTTGGGGTGATGAAGATGAGCTAACGAATGCACAGTTGCTTTACGCGTTTTCAGTTGAAAAAAAAGCAGCTCAATTTATCGACTGGAAGGGAGAGCATGAAGAGAATCAACTGAAAAGTTTGATAACAAATCAGCTTAAGGAAAAAAACATACATGACTTCGACTGGAAATTTTTAAAAGAATTCGATAAACGCGTAGATTTGGGGGAGCTAGAACAGGGTGACTATATAATTAAAAAATTAATTATTGTTGATAAACATCTCCAAAAACGAGGCTTCAGGCTAGCGTTTTTCAATCCAGGGGAGATTTGGGATGGTTATATTCCATTTATTGTTAGTGAGAAACAGTATGATGTTGTCAAAACAATTAGGTGTGATGAGCATGGTAATGAATGTACGAGTTTAAGCAACATTGATGATGATTTTTAAAAACCTAAAAATAAGAATAAGTGTCGCGCAGCCGACACTTTATTTGGGTGTTGCACAAGCCCGTTGCTGCTTTATTCAGTCAATTGCTCGGGTGAGCGCCGGATGGATGTACCCGCCACTGATTAACAGGCGAACGGCGCCATGAAGTTATTAGACATTCCATAACTTCAATGGGTTACGTCACTGTGTGTCTTTTCTTCCGCGCTTTCTCCTTCGATTAAATGGCCGCCATTATCCTTATCCTGTTCGCCTTTCGGCTACCCCCCTCGAGTGACGCCCACGCAGAGCAAGAGTCGTTCCCAGCACGTTGGACAACATCGCGTCACGGGCTGTTCGGCGCGGGCTCAAGTGGCAACGTCCTGTGTGCCATTTGAAGCAACATAAGCTGAATATGGTGTCGTTTTCGCTTCGCACTGCCATGCAGCAACCCGATAAAGGTACTCATGTTGCCTCTCACTAAATAGTGAGCCCAGAGGCGAGTTGATTCACCGCCAGATGAAGCTGGGCGTGTTTCACGTCCGTGAGTTGGGTGTAGCGTGCCGTCGTCGTGAGACTGGCATGACCCGAGACAATAGAGGGTGTAGAAGAAGCGTTGGTAGTCAGGTTGTCGGGTGAAGGTGATGAGTAAGCCGACCTCCCTGGGGGTTAAGATATCGGGCAAGCGTTTGACCTGAGGCGGCTTAACGATATCGAGCCATTGCCATTGTTTATTAAGGGTGTAGCGATAGAAGAACTGCAAGCCATTGCGGTCGAGTTTGACGGTGCTCCAGGAGTGGGTTCCGATAAGGTTCACGAAGTAGGTTTTGAGCTGTTGCTGAGAGAGATTATCCGGTGGACAATCAAAGAACTGTGCGATGCGGCGGACGGCACGGCTGTAGGCATCAATGGTGGCGGGTCGTTTCCCTTGAAGGGTTAAGTTATTGAGGTGCTGTTGATAAAGCGTATCGAAGCGCTGCTGTTGTTGACGGTTCATAGTGTTTATCCTGTACGCTGCCCGATTGGCAGAGTTGGGAGAAACGTAAGCGGTGTGTTGTTATTCTGCCGCATAGCGGCTTCGTTCAACAAATTGCTGCAAGGGACAAAGTTCGCTCCAGCAACATATCGTTCGCTACGCTAACGTTACCATATGTTGCTGGAGCGTAACTTTGCACGTGTTCAAGGCTTTATACGTATCTTTGGGATTGGATGAAAACTAACATTATCGATTCAAATTGGCCAAACGCATTACGCTGGTTTTTAGTTCAAAATACTGAACACTTTTGCCCGTGGCATTTTCTTTCTAAACCAACGGAATTTGATTTTGCCGCTCAAGCATTTGCAAACGAAGATACTAAACACCGAAAAGTGTTTGTATTTGCTAGCCGTCAAGATAATGATGATTTTGCTGGGTTAGAAGTTATAAACGGCTTAATTGCAGATAAGGTTTTAGTATTCCACCCAACTTTTAATTCAGGTGAATCCGAACGATGCTGGGATATAGTAGATTCCGAGTTCAGTGATGTTTTTGAGTTTTTATCCAGTCAGATAGTTCCTGATATGAAAGATTGGGCCTTAACAGAAGACGCAATTCACCTTTTAGAGTAAATACGTATAACAAGCACGTAAACCAAAAGACGCAAAATAGCAGGCTAAGAGGTAATATGAAGAAGTCCATTGTTCCTGAGCAATTCAAACACTACTACGACGATTGGCACTTTTCACCTGTAATTGAAGCAGATGGAACGGTTTATCTATCCGGCGTTACTGCTGCTAGAAAAGATAAACCAATCAGCATTGATCCCCAAGAGCAGTTCCACGATGCGTTTCATAAACTAGGTATATATCTCGATGCCGCAGGGCTAACTTACGATGACATTCTTGAAATGACCACATTCCACATTGACCTAAAGGCGCACATTGAGGTTTTTTCAAAAGTCAAAGATGAGTATGTGAAAGCTCCATATCCAGCGTGGTCTGCTATAGGAGTATCTGAGTTCATTCCAGAAAATGCCTTGGTAGAAATGCGTATTGTGGCAAAAAGATAATTTCGCCGTGCATAACACCTCCGTTCCAGCGCACATGATTGCGACGTTATGTGCCAATGGAGGTAATATGAGGAATGAACGACGATTAGCTGAATATGCTGCACTTAGGTGCGATGCACATCATCAAATTTTCGCTGATATCTCGGCAGCATGCTTTCATTGCCCAGCACACCACCTTGGTGAATGTACAACAATTGCTTATCGCTATTTTGAGGATACCATTCCAGTAAACAACGCCACATTAATGGGTCATACAGAAGGTCAAACTCGATGTGGGTTTGGTCAAGTAAATACTGCCAAACACGGTAATCCGCCTCATACAACTTACCGAAATGATGTTTCTGGCTGCGCGTTAACACCGTCGGATGGTTGGCTTCATTCAGTTCGTTGAATTGAGCGGTTAGATAGTCTTCCCCACCCACACATGGGCAAGTAACCACGTCAATACCATGCTCACTCAGGTGTTTGTTGAGATACAGCGCCGTTGTACCTGTTCCTGAAGGTAAGGCGACAACAATTGGCTTCTCTTGGTTGAATAGCGACCACTCTATAATCTCATCCGCGAGTGTTTTCACACCGGCTTCTGCAATTGGTGAACGTCCCCCTTCAGGCACCAGCAGGTGATGTTCATCCTGTCTGTGTTTTTTAATAAATACTTCTGGGTGTATGGGCTCTGCGCTAACGTCCGACATCTCGATCACTTTTGCGCCGAGATCGAGCGCACCGCGGTAATTACCAATAGGGCTTGATTTTAGCCAACTCGGAATTCGATCAACATAGAACTCAAGCTGCCAACCTTTGATGGCAGCGAGGGCTGCCAGAGAAAGCAGCGAATTCGCTTGGGGCGAACCATAACCGATCAGGTGAGTAATATTGGGGTCGTCATGTTGCAATAGCGACATCAATTTTCGCGCTTTGTTACCGGAAAATTGGCTATGCAGCAGATCATCTCGTTTTAGAAAAAACGGAATATCTTCAAACATGTGCTGAGTGACTGGGCTATTGGCAAGTTTCATGAACAAATACTGGCGATTTAACGAGGCGGCATTATACCTGCCCTTTCCTTGAACAATAACAAGGTAACAAGGTGCAATCAGCCTTTTGTTTGATCTTCGACAGACGATGGGCAACAAGCGAGCGATTTTTCCTGTGCTTGCTGCCAACGTTCAATCGCGCCTTGCCCTGACGCCACACCAATGTCATACGCAAGCTCGAGTGAAGCTGCATTTCGGCTCAAGCGTTTAAGGCTGAAATTTTCTGGCGGACAAATTTCAATGATGGTAACGCCGGGAGGCGGATTATTAATCAATGTCAACGCGGCGTTATAGCGAAGATGGCGGGTAAGCATGGGCTCAATGAGTTGGGGGTGATCGTTCAATAAACGTTTGGTTAATGCCGCGAACTTGGGTGCAGATTTACGATAGCTGTTTGGACGGCTTCGAAGCACCATGATAGACCTTGCTCCTCGACGAATCGCTTCGGCAACAGGAATGGCATCCGCCACGCCGCCATCAACATACCGTACACCGCCTAGATCAACGCCGTGTCGATACATCACGGGCAACGCACTACTGGCTTTCATTGTGTCGGCCAGTGTGTCTACATGTGGTGTTAAGTATTCCGCTTCGCCTGTGTCTTGCCGCGTGACGCCGAGAAAGAATGGCCTTGGGTCTGCACGAAGAACGTCTTTATCTATCCCTAGCTCTTTGAGTGTGATCTCCCACATCCAATCGAGATCCATCAAATCACCGCCCAAGGCAAATTTCCCCGGTCTGATGAATTCTTTGCGCAGGCTATAATCGAGATAAATTTTGCGGTTACGACCGGGCATATTCGCAAGGTAAGCCGCAAGATTGCTGGCACCGGCAGACACACCCCAGAAGCTATCAAACGATGAAAATCCTTGAGCCATAAAATGGTCAAGCACACCGCAAGAGAAGATGCCTCGCATCGCACCACCTTCGACGATCAACGCCCTTTCACCGATAGTGTTCAAGCATACCTCCCTGTTTTCATACAATCATCCGATGTTATTTCTGACTCGCCAAAAACACGTCCACTTCCTCTCGAGTCGGAATGGAGGTTTGCGCACCAAAACGCGTGACCGAAATTGCAGCGGCGGCATGAGCAAACCGAATGGCTGACGTTATAGACATTCGTTCCATCAAACCTGTCACAAATGCGCCGTTAAAAGTATCACCCGCAGCCGTTGTGTCTGTGGCCTTAACACGAAAACCTTCGATAATTCCACCAGACAGTTGAAGGCTTTCTTCATCTTGCTGACTCAGATACACACCCTTGGCCCCCAAAGTGATCATCACGGTATTGATCCCTTTTTGATGAAGGATCCCTGCTGCCTGTTGTGCGCTGCTCTCGCATTCAACTTTAATGCCCGTTAACACTTCTGCTTCGGTTTCATTAGGCGTGATGATATCAACAGACTGAAGCAGGCTATCAGGCAAATCGGCGGCTGGCGCAGGATTTAGGATCACCTGAGTACCATGCGCTTTCGCCACAATCGCTGCACGCTCAATGCCATCGAGCGGCGTTTCTAGTTGCATCAACAGATAATCTGCATTTTTGATGCGTTCTAACTCTGGCTCAATCACTGAAGAGGTGAGCTTGGCGTTCGCTTCTGGTGAGAGGCAAATGCTATTTTCGCCACTGTCTGATACCTGAATCATCGCAATGCCCGTTGGACAATCCGATTGAATTTTCACCCCAGCGATATTGATACCATCGCTCTCAAAACGCTGGCGAATATTCACGCCAAACGCATCGTCACCCACACAGGCAATAAAACCAATATCGGCATTTAGTCTTGCAGCAGCAACGGCTTGATTTGCTCCCTTTCCACCAGGGATAACTTGGTATTGACGACCAATAAGTGTTTCGCCAGGGCGAGGAAAAGAAGGGACTTGCAAAACGTGATCTGCATTTACGCTGCCCAATACCACTAGCTGGTTCATGACGATATCCTTGGCTTTTTGGGAAAGCCTTATAGTTGAATGACTCTACACTGATAATGCGTGAGGAGCACAAGGTTGATAGTTCCAACCCATTTGAAAACGAATTGCTAAGGGCTTCAATCAATTTCGCTCCCCTTTACTTCTTTTTGACTATTTTGTCATCAGAATTGACTCCTACACACCTTGTATACCAACAGTCATGGTGCACAAAATCATGGGATAACAAGACGCAAGCGTGTCTTAAATGGTAGGCTTCGCAATCTCTTACTTTGTTCCATATATTTACGCAGGCGTTCTCACTCACATGCACGATGATATTGAATATTTGACCGTTTCAGGAAACACCCCGCTCACTGATGAATGGACAGTCACTCTCCCATCAACATTTCAGAGCAAAATGGAAGATGAAGACTTAGTGATCTGGAAATCGGGCCTAACAATATGGTGCTCTGTGTGGGGCATTGAGCCTGAAGAGTTTCGCGAAGAAGCGCTGGAATGGGTTGCAGAAGAACAAGCGGAGAAAGCGTTCGATGTTCAGCAGACGGAAAGAGATGGGCTTATCTTTTATCGCTATCGCCTGTTTGAAGAAACCAACGATTACCGCGTCGCCTCCGTGTATTGCTTTGCCTTTTCACACACCAGTTATATTCAGCTTGGCATCTATGTCGACGACGAAGCGGACTATGCTCAAGCTATCAAAATCTGTGAAAGTCTTTCATTTATTAATCAAACTGTATTTCATTAATTTTGCCTTCCGTTTTGACGAAAACCTGCCCTTTCTTCCTCATCTCTGCCCGCGAGGCGCAAGCACAAAAAACAGTGCACATTCTTTGGCTTGAAGACAGCAATTTGGCGCTAACGCTCAATTTCAACAGTATTTGATATTTCTAAACAAGCAAAGGGTCATCAAACTGCGATAAAACAACGCTACGTCTCGTATCTACAACACCACATCCCTGTCCATGACGCATACGATGAAAGAAGCAAGAGATAAAACCTTGCTAAAAAGTACCTTGCGGGCATTTGCCCTCAACCAATAATAATAAGCATGTGCTGTGTTCTCCGATGAATTCTGTTCATTCTTCGGAGAGGGTTTCCTATGACGGATACGATCTCCCGCCAAAACGAGAAGAGTCATGTCAGGCCAATTGGGCCTTCGGCATTGCTTCCTAACACCTGTGCTTTATCAGAAACCGCTTCTTTTTCCGCTCGTAAAACACATGAACGTATATAAAGAACGCACATTTTCCGGTCAAAAATGTAAACAACTGGAGGTAACATGAAGACGGATATTCCTGAAGGTGCGAGAGCACCACTGCTATGGGAAGCCATTCTCTCGCTCTTATCACTTGTGCTTGGTATCAGTATATCAATCGTCATCTATGGGCTGGACCCCCAAATACCGATGCTACTCGGCGTCATCGTCGCTTGTATTGTCGCGCTTCGTTGTGGGTTCCAATGGAAAGACATTCAAGCGGGGATGGTAAACGGCATTTACAATGCCTTGCCCGCAATGATTATTCTCATGATTGTCGGCTCACTCATTGGCGTTTGGATTCTTGCGGGCGTTGTGCCCACGCTAATCTATTATGGGCTGCAAGTGTTGGCACCAGAGATTTTCTTGCCCGCTTGCGTGATTATCTGTGCCGTCACCTCGCTGGCAACAGGCACAAGTTGGGGTACAACAGGGACGATTGGTGTCGCGCTGATGGGCGTTGGCGGTGGGCTCGGCTTTCCCTTGCCACTTGTTGCTGGTGCGGTTTTATCAGGCGCCTATTTTGGCGACAAAATGTCACCGCTTTCAGACACAACTAACCTCGCCCCCGCAATGGCGGGAACCGACCTGTTTACCCACATCAAGCACATGTCTTACACCACAGGCGTTTCGATAAGCATCACAATGATCATCGAAATCGTACTTGGCCTGCAATACAGTGCAAGTAACAGCAACATCGAACGCATCGATACGATTCTCACTACACTGGATAGCACTTTCTTCATCAACCCCGTTCTGTTCCTTCCCCTTTTGATAGTACTTGGTGTGTCTTATAAGAAAATGCCTGCCATCCCTGGTATTGCATTGGGTGTTATTGCAGGTGCGATTTGTGCAGCCAGTCTGCAAGGCGCAGACTACAACGCCATAGCAAGTGTTGCGTTTGGTGGCTATACCTCTGAAACGGGTGTCTCCGATGTAGATTCCCTGCTTTCTCGCGGCGGTATGGACTCGATGATGTATACCATCAGCTTGATCATTGTTGCCATGATGTTTGGCGGCGTGATGGAGCGAACCAACCAGCTTCGCGTTATTGCGGACAAAATTCTTTCTGCCGCAAAATCTACCGGCTCCCTGGTCGTTTCGACTGTACTAACCGCTATTGGCGCAAACTTAATTTTGTGTGATCAATACATGGCAATTGTGATGACGGCTCGAAGCTACTCTGAAGCCTATCGAGAGCGGGGGCTTGCACCCGAAAACCTCTCACGTGCGGTTGAAGATTCTGCCACGGTAACCGCCAACCTTGTTCCTTGGAACTCGGGCGGTGCCTATCAAGCAGCCACATTGGGTGTTGCGACACTCGCGTATTTACCCTTCAATTTCTTCTGCTGGATCTCTCCGATTGTGACCATAATATTTGGTGTAATGGGCTGGACTATCTGGAAGATTGACGATGAGGAACCGCGTGAATCGAGCGTGGAACGTGATTTATAAGAAAGGATTGAATAAGTAATAACATCAAAAATGGCGCTCATTGAGCGCCATTTTTTATCGTGAATATGTTAAAACCCTACCTTCTCAGAGTGACACCTAAGCCTTTCGCTAAAAAGGCGTTAAGAAGACGAGCCTCGCTATTTACCCAACCACTTCGTTTAAAATATTAGTTCGGTATAAATGCATCAGACCAGCCTTCACTGACAACACCCGTATTGATTAGCGCTTGAATCGCATCATCGCTTAACGACAAACGAGAAAGAACCTCGCGGCTCGAAGTGCCAAATCTCTCTGTCGGTTTGAGCGCAATGATCCCTGCATGGGAAGGCCGAATAGAATAATGATCGACGGTGGTAGTTTCTAAGCCACTTGGGTGGTCTTCATAAACAGAAAATGCATAGCTCCCTAGGTCACTCCCCACTTTTCCATCGCTTTTTCGGCTGTACTTATCGCGTAGCCATTCAATGCTTTTTATTTCCGCTGCACCTATGTCTAGCTCACAAAATGTATTGATCCAGTAATCACAGGTCTGCTTCCGCAAGGCATTGGCGATAAGCGCTTTTCGATCAGCTTCATTGCAAACAGAAACCCCTCGAAAGTGCTTGAGCAACTCAAACGTCTCGAGATCCTTTTCAGACGCATCAAGATACAGCCAACCATCCGATGTCGGATAAATATGGGACAGACTATGGTAGCCCAAAGCCTCTCGGCCGGACGGCTCGTTAAACGGTCCGCGGCTAGCATAGTCATGGCTATATTTTATCTGCGCTAGATTCGAGATTGACGACAGTGATGTTCTCGCACGCAGTGCTTGTCCCGTTCTTTCACGATGATATAACGCCACTGCAATACTCAAACCACCAGCAAAACCGCAGTTCACATCCAAAGTGCCGATATGGGCATGTTCTTCTGGGGTTTGCGCCCCGCCAAAGCGACTCATGATCCCGCTATTGGCTTGAATAATATCGTCATAGCCAATGTAGTCGGTTTTTTCACCGCGCTTAGGACCACCAAAGCAATCTAAACGACAAAATATCACATTGGGATTGATGGCTTTCAACCGTGCATCGCTTAACCCTAACGCCTCAACTTGACGCTCTGGAGCGTTGATCACAACCACGTCACTTTCTTTAACCAATTGTTCAAAAATGGTTTTTCCTTGGTCAGTCAGCATATCCATCAATAGGCTTTCTTTTCCGCAGTTAGACAAAAAGCTAAACAAGACGCCAATGAGTGGATCGTAAAGGGATTTGGTAGGGTCCAGTTTCGTCACTTTGGCACCAAAGCGCGCCAAGAACCCTGTGGAATGGGGCCCTGCAATGACATTGGTAAGGTCGAGTACACGCACACCATCTAGCCAAAGTGGATTGATGTCATCTTGTTGGCCTTGCTCCTGATCAAGAGATGCGATGTTCAACGTAGGTTCTGAACGGAAAGAAAAGAGATATTTGGCATCATTAAAATCACCATACTGACGAGGTGACACGTCGCACAGTTCCTCTCCCATGCCTTCAAACCAAATGAGCGGTCCCGGCTGTTTCATTTCACCATAGTTTTCATCATTCACGGTGACCGTCAGGCCGCTTTCAACATTGTGAGGGTTGCCCATCCATTCTTGTGTAGAACGATGTGGCGCACCAGGAATGCCATGCTCCCCAAATAACTGGCCCCATTCTTCAGAGGTTTTAGTCACAAAAGCACGCTTCATTTTTTCAGCAATAATGTCCGCCCATTTTTTTGGCAATGGGTACACGCCAATAGAGGTCTCTCCGTCCCATTCAGCAATGGGCAGATACAAGTCCTCAACATCAGGAAGCCCTTCGTCAACGAGCTCATCATAGAGTCCCGCAACCTGCAGGCAGCGTTTCGCATGATTACGATGCGAAGGACAGACGACGTAAAAAAAACGCCCATCTTTGCATTCGTACGTGCGGAAAAATGGGTCAAGAAACTCCTGCAACTCCTCGTATGTCACATCCATTTCAAGCCCATGCTCACGACGACGAGCAATCTCATGCTCGCGCATGGTAGCGTAACGCTCAGGGAGGTCTTCAATCACTATCGAGTTATAGGACAGCCCTTCCATCAAAGCTGATGCTATAGGGACTTCAATATGATCACCCCGACCACTCTTTTCACGTGCATATAAGGCGAGAGATACAGCACTGCTTGCCAACGTTGTCGCGTACGCTGACCCTAAAGCCAATGGAGAGAAACTTGGATTGCAGCCCATGAGTAATCGGTTGAAGCCCATGTCAGCATATACGCCGGAGGTGGCAGAGATAATCGCTTCCGTGGCTTTCCATTCCCTTCTGAGTGTGTCGTTAGAAGCAAAGCCGGGGACAGATAAGGTAATCAGCCTTGGATCGGCCTGACGAAGTAATTCAAAATCAATCCCTAGACCTTGAAGTTTACCGGGGCGGAAGTTTTCGATAATGATGTCAGCAGTAGCGCAGAGACAAAGGGCTTTTTCGCGTCCCTCACTGGTTTTCAAGTCCAGTTCAATACACAATTTATTTCGATTTAACACCGCATTAGCAGGATCATCCCACATTGGGCCACCTAGCGGGTCGATATGTACAACGTTTGCACCTAAATCGGCAAGAATCATCGCAACAGCGGGACCAGCAATATATTGGCCAAAATCTACAACATTGATTCCTGCAAGCGGCAGTGTATTTCTCATTTATTTATGCTCCTACCATAGAGATGTTAACCTGAAATGAGAAACCTCCTTCACACGGAGAGGGAGTTTCATTACAGGCAATGATAGGTTGCAGTGAAATAAACAACCATTAATAAAATTTAGGTCTCGACGTATAAAAAATTAATACGACAGAAAATTAATTATATAAATCTCTATAGTCATTATTGGATGAATCCCTCTCCACTTCCAACAATATCCAATCAATAAACAACTGAGCGTGTGGATGTAAGGCCCTTGAATTAGACCTAACAAGATAAAATGCTTCACGTGTCGTTACGCCTGTCTCAAATAAGCGAACAAGCTTTCCCTCGCCAACATATCTTTTAACCAAACTGCTCCGACCAAGTGCTATACCGCCATGATTTATTGCTACTTCTAACGCATTGACTAATGTGTCATATTGGCTACCTTGCTGAAACTCGGCATAAGGTAACCCCATGCTAGCAAACCAATGACCCCAACCGTCTTCATAACCAATTACATGCAGCAATTTCTCTTTTAGTAGCGTCTCTGAACTGATGTCTGACGGCAGACGTTCCGCATACTGTTTGCTGCAAACGGGAGACAGGGTATCCCAGGTTAAACGATGGGCTGTTAGATGCGGCCATTGCCCATTTCCATAGGTGACTTCTATGTCACAATCATTCGAGCCATGACGATTATTCACCCAGATATTACTGGTGACTTTTAGGTTAACTTCAGGATATTTCGCCATAAAGCTCTCCAATCTTGGCGCAAGCCAATGAATAAAAAAGACCAAATTAATCCTAATATTTAATAACTTAGTCCTATTCTGACCAAAGAGCTCCTCCGTCACTTCTGAAAGCTTCTCTATAGCATCATGCACAACGGGCATATAAGCCGCCCCGGCGTCAGTCAACTGAAGGCCTCGTGGAAGACGCACAAACAGTGCTGTGCCCAACTGACTCTCTAAGCCTTTTATCTGTTGGCTCATTGCTGCCTGTGTAATATGCAACTCTTGCGATGCGTGAGTAAAACTCAAATGCCGAGCCGCGGCTTCAAAAGAGCGTAGCCAGTTCAACGGGGGAAGCCTCTTCTTCATGTTTACATCCTTGTTTACTCACGACTTCAAGATACTTGTTCAGCGAGAATGGGTTTGGGTAAATACCCAAACCCATTCCCAGTGCTTTTTAATGTAACTCAATAAAACGTAATTTGCGCAATAAATTAATCATCTATTGGGATGTATAAATTTTCTTATGCCAATGGCTGTATTTTTTTTGATTGTCTAAATGAGCGTGAACGTAGATGTTTAGCTGGATCTAAATATAAACAATGAAGAACCAGAAAGACTAATGAAGTTAAATAAAGAAAACAATAACAACACAAGGTGACAATCGTCACTAAAAATCACAAGGGCAGATTTCAATCAGGAGCATTGCAATGGGAAATGAGATAAGTAGGAATAATAAAAAAGGAATATTTGCAGGGGTAAACCCTGTAATGGCCACTGGGTCTTCCTTTCTTATTATTTTGTTTGTTATCTACACCACGTTAGCGCCAGAACACGCCAGTGGCGTTTATTCTGCATCAAAGAATTATATCGCAACGAATTTGGCTTGGTACTACGTCGGATTGATGAGCATCTTCTTATTTATATCTATCTATCTCGTTTTCAGTCGCTATGGGAGCATCAAACTAGGAAAACCAGACGTAATAGGAGCAACCAAATGAGCGCATCAGTCACCTTACCAAGAATGATGGAAATTGGCGGCGGAGCAATCGCTCGTACGCCTGATTTGGTGAAGAACTTAAATGCATCACGCGTGTTATTAATCACCGACAGAACCATGGTGCAGTTTGGTTATGCCGATAAGGTTCAACAATTGCTCACCCATGCGGATATTGAATCTCGTGTCTATGCGGACACCATTCCTGAACCGACAGCGAGCTCAGTCGATGAAGCTGTACAAATCGCTAAAGACGGCGGGTTTGATTGCTTGATTGCGCTCGGCGGCGGCAGCGCCATCGACAGTGCTAAGGCCATTGCGATTCTTGCTCACTTCGGCGGAAAAATGCGTGACTACAAAGTCCCGCGTATTGTGAATGAGCAAGGCTTACCGATCATTGCCATTCCAACCACGGCCGGAACAGGCTCTGAAGTGACCAAGTTTACCGTGATCACTGATGACGCTACCGACGAGAAAATGCTGTGTGTTGGATTAGGTTTCTCCCCTACGGCAGCGATTGTGGATTATGAACTGACGATGTCATTGCCCGCGCGCATCACCGCGGATACGGGTATCGATGCATTAACTCATGCTATTGAAGCCTACGTCAGCCTTAAAGCCAGTGCATTTAGCGACTTCAACGCGCTAGAAGCGATGCGATTAATTGCACCTAACCTTCGCACGGTTTACCACAATGGCAACGATACAAACGCTCGCGAAGCCATGATGCGAGGCGCAACATTAGCAGGGATTGCCTTTTCCAATGCCTCTGTTGCGCTAGTCCATGGAATGAGCCGCCCGATTGGGGCGTTTTTCCACGTTCCTCATGGCCTATCCAACGCCATGCTTTTACCAAGTATTACCGCTTTCTCTATTCAAGAAGCACCTGTGCGATACGCACAGTGTGCCGTTGCAATGGGGCTGGCCCGTGAAACAGATTCGATTGATGTTGCCAATGTACGGTTAGTGGAAGAACTCGCCGCGATCAATCAAGAGCTCAACGTCCCAACACTGGAAGAGTTTGGGGTGACACGCGACAACTTTGAATCTGTGGTCGATACCATGATAGAGCAAGCTCTCGCATCAGGATCGCCCGCCAACAACCCAAGAGTTCCCAACCCAGAAGAAATGAAATCATTGTATCGAGGCCTTTGGTCTTAAGAAAAGGAAGCCATCCATGGAAAATATTGGACACCTCATCAACGGCAAGTTGCGCGAAGACAATGCCGGCACGCAACCTGTTTATAACCCAGCTACTGGGGAAGCGATCCGTGAGTTAATGCTCGCTCCTGACGATCTGGTTAACGAAGCCGTTGATATTGCCAACGCCGCGTTTCAATCATGGCGCGATCAACCTGCCATTAAACGTGCGCGCATCATGTTTAAATACAAGCAGTTGCTTGAAGAAAACAAAGATGAAATATGCCGTCTCATTGGCGAAGAGCACGGAAAGATTGCACACGACGCAGCGGGCGAACTGCAACGCGGCATCGAAAACGTCGAATATGCCTGTGCAGCAGCAGAGTTGCTCAAAGGTGAATACAGCAAGAATGTCGGTCCTTCCATTGATTCATGGTCAGAGCATCAACCTCTGGGTGTCGTCGCGGGCATCACACCATTTAACTTCCCAGCGATGGTACCACTGTGGATGTTCCCAATGGCCTTGGTATGCGGTAACTGCTTTATCCTCAAGCCATCAGAAAAAGATCCAAGCACTTCTTTATTTATCGCGATGTTGCTCAAAGAAGCTGGCCTTCCTGACGGTGTAATGCAGGTTCTTCAAGGTGGTAAATCTGTGGTAGATGGTCTGCTAACGCACAAAGGCATTGAGGCGGTTAGTTTTGTTGGCAGTACACCGATTGCCAAATATATCTATGAGCAAGCCACGCAAAACGGCAAGCGCTGCCAGGCGTTGGGCGGAGCGAAAAACCACGCGATAGTTATGCCAGATTGCGATCTTGAAAATGCGGCGAATCAATTGGTTGGAGCCGCATATGGCTCTAGTGGCGAGCGTTGCATGGCGCTATCCGTCGCCGTTGTCGTAGGCCAAGAAACGGCAGATAGCTTAGCTGCGATGCTTAAACCAAAGCTTGACGAACTCCGCGTGGGCGCTTTTTATGATAACGACAATGACTTCGGTCCTGTTATCAGTCGCGAGCATAAAGAGAAAGTGAATGGCTATATTTCCTCTGCTGAAAGTGACGGTGCGATCCTTGTGGTTGATGGTAGAAACCCAGAAGTAGAAGGCTATGAAAGCGGGTACTTTGTTGGCCCGACGTTGATCGACAATGTGCTGCCGAACATGACGAGTTACCAAGAAGAAATCTTTGGTCCTGTCATGCAAATTGTTCGCGTCGATTCAATGCAAGAAGCCATGACGCTCATCGACAACCATGAGTACGGCAACGGCACTTGCATCTTCACCCGTGACGGGGAAGCGGCGAGATATTTCTCAGACAACATCAAGGTAGGCATGGTCGGGATCAATGTGCCACTACCTGTGCCGGTTGCTTACCACAGCTTTGGGGGTTGGAAGCAATCTCTGTTCGGTGATTTGCATGCCTATGGTCCAGACTCGGTGAAGTTCTACACACGCCGAAAAACCATCACTCAACGCTGGCCATCCGCGAATGTTCGCGAAGGTGCGGTATTCTCGATGCCTACACTCTAGCCACGCTTGCTGTTTAATACATATACAGAATTGAATAACGCCCAAACCGTATCATTGGTTTTGGGCGTTTGTTTTATTCATAGCATTGATATTGAGCCACAAATCGATAGGTGGCGCTCTTTCATAACGTACGATGTTGCGTTCATTCTGCTTGTTATACATTTTCCTTATCCTACCTCGCTTTCACACTAGAAACAGTAAAGCCTTATTTTTCAATGCAATAACAATAAAATATCGACTGTTCTACCGCGTATCACGCCCAATCTTTATTAACAATAAATTAACCAAAGGCTGATTTTGAGATCTAGGTCTCGGAAGATAATTAAGTTACCGGTAACACTATTGCAACGTTACCGGTAACATTCGTAACAATCAGAACAAGAAACCTTCAGTGGAAACGCTGTTATTTTCCAACGTGGAACCCATAAGGATACCTCTGAAATGAACATGCTATCTAAAGCTTTGTTAGCTGCTACCGTCACTGGCCTCTTTTCTGCATCAACCTTAGCCGCTGATTTTAAACTAAAAATTCAGTCATCTGATCCATCAGGCGACCTTAACTTCAAAATCCAGCAAGATTGGGCAGAGCGTGTTGAACAAATGTCGAATGGCAGAATCGATATCGACTTACTGCCTGTTGGCTCTATTGTTAAACATACTGAAACATTAGGCTCGATCAAATTGGGCATTATTGATGGCCATATCACGGCGACAGGTTACTTCTCAGGCAAAGACCCCGCATTTGGTTTGATTGGCAACATGGTTGGCGCATGGTCAGACACCACACAATTGCTGCAATACATGAACTACGGTGGCGGCAACGAATTAATGACCGAACTGTACGCGCCGTACGGTGTGAAGTTCATTGGCGCATCGACCACGGGTGTCGAGTCTTTCATTTCGAAAAAGCCATTAGATGGCGTTGATGATCTTAAAGGGTTGAAACTCAGAGCACCTGAAGGCTTGGTGCAGCAAGTATTTGCCGCCGCAGGCGCAACCCCTGTTAACCTGCCTGGTTCCGAAGTATTTACTGGCTTGAGCAAAGGCGTGATCGACGCGGCGGATTACACCGTGTTTTCAACCAACCAAAAAGCGGGCATGAACGACATTGCCACGCACCCTGTCCAGCCGGGCTTCCACTCTCTCCCACTCATCGATGTGTCAATTTCGCAAAAGAAATGGGACGCCATGCCTGCGGATCTACAACAAATATTGCAAACCTCGGTGAGGGATTTCTCATACGACATCACCACCCAACTAAAAATTGCAGACCAAGCAGCACTCACAGAAGCACAGAACAACCCAAACATCACCATCCACAATTGGTCTGACGACGAACGTAAGAAATTCCGTGAAATCGCGAAGACCCAATGGAAGGTGTTTGCCGAACGTTCGCCAAATGCACAAAAGGTCTATGACTCTGTCACCACGTTCCTGACCTCAAACGGTTTGTTGTAATCGTACGTTGTTTGCCCTAGTGAGGGTGTTTGACCCGAGGAGGGCATTTGCCCTCTTCATTTTTGGGATGAATTGTTATGGATAATAAACCGCCCGCGTCAGTTCAAGCGGATGAGAATACGCCGCGCAACCCGCTGGATCGGGCTATCGTTCGCATCGGCGACCTGCTTAGTCTTCTCTTTATTGTCACTGCATTGATTTCTTTCTATGAAGTCGTCATGCGTTATGCCTTCAATGCGCCAACAACTTGGGTACATGAGACCGCTTCCTTCATTGGTGGTGCACTTTTCATTTTTGGCGGCATCTATGCTTTTGCTACCAACAAGCATGTTCGCGTCGTGCTGATTTATGATGCAGTGTCTGCCAAAAAACGCCGCTACCTCAATATTTTCCATCATATTGTCGGTCTTGTGTTTGCTGGCATGCTGGCTTATTCCGCCTACTTCACCGCTGAAGAATCTTGGTTCGCACCTTGGGGCGATCTTCGCCTCGAAACGTCTGGCTCTGTACTTAATGCGCCATACCCCGCCTTGCTTAAAGGGCTACTGTTCGCCGTGTTATGCGTGTTGGTGATTCAATTTACGTTACACCTACTTCAAGAAATCAGCAGTATTAGGAAATCGAAAGATGTTTGAATTGTCTTCAATCGGCCTTGGTTGGGGCAGTATTCTCATGCTCGCAATGATGGTCGCGCTATTGCTCACAGGCATGCAACTGGCATTCGTAACTGGCTTCGTCGCACTATTTTTCACTTTGGGTTGGTTTGGACCGGATGCACTGCCTTTGATTGCCAGCCGTACCTACAGTTTTGTCTCCGGCTATGTGTTTCTTGCTGTTCCCATGTTCGTGCTCATGGCGTCCATCCTTGATCGTTCAGGGATTGCCAAAGATCTGTTTAATGCCATGCGAGTGGTAGGCCGCCGAGTACGTGGTGGTGTCGCCGTACAAACTCTGATGGTTGCCGTTATATTGGCGTCTATGAGCGGCGTGATTGGCGGTGAAACCGTGCTGCTCGGCATTCTCGCTTTGCCGCAAATGCTACGTTTAGGGTACAACCGGAAACTCGCGATCGGCACAACCTGTGCCGGTGGTGCATTAGGCACCATGCTACCCCCAAGTATCGTATTGATTATCTATGGCATGACCGCGAGTGTTTCCATTGGTGATTTATTCAAAGCTTCATTTGTGCCCGCCCTACTTTTAGCTAGCTTCTATGTCGCCTATGTGTTGATCCGCTGTTATCTAGACCCCTCTCTCGCACCTGACTCCGTTCCCTCTGATGCAGAAGAGGAGAAAGAGATCAGTTATATGAAGGCACTGTTTTTCCCGCTGCTTTCTGTCGCAGTGGTGCTCGGCAGTATCTATTCCGGCATTGCATCTGTCACCGAAGCCTCAGCGCTGGGTGTTATTGGCATCATGGCGAGTGCATGGATTCGTGGTGAATTGAATTTCAGCATGATGAGAGACAGCGCCATCGCTACCATGCGCACGTGCGGCATGATCATTTGGATTGGCATAGGGGCAAGCGCCTTAGTCGGCATCTACAACTTGATGGGCGGGATTGATTTTGTAGGCGACGTTATCTTCTCGCTCAGTGGCGGCGGGGCATTATCAACCTTGCTGATCATGATGCTTATATTACTGGTGCTTGGTATGTTTCTCGATTGGGTCGGTGTCGCCTTGCTCACCATGCCTATTTTCGTTCCAATGATCACTGAGCTCGGTTACGACCCTATTTGGTTTGGCGTGGTGTTCTGCCTCAATATGCAAGTGTCTTTCTTGTCACCACCATTTGGCCCTGCGGCGTTTTACCTCAAATCCGTTGCACCCAAAGATATTAGTCTGGGTGAAATCTTCAGTTCTTTGTTGCCATTCATCGCGCTCCAAATCTGCGTGCTAAGCCTCACCATTGCCTTCCCTCAGCTCGCTATGTGGTGGAAGTAATGCAAGCGCATTCCAGTTATACATTCGCATCTTTACGCCGTATGGCATGGATGAAGGTAAGAGGACTATGATTCCCATGAAACCGAAAAAGATACTATTGATGGGCGTATCAGGCTCTGGAAAGAGTCTGATTGGTAGCCTCGTTGCCCAAAGGCTCGATATCCCGTTTTATGACGGTGATGATTATCACCCTGAAGAGAATGTGAAGAAAATGCGTCAAGGAATCCCTTTGAGCGATACTGATCGTCAAGGCTGGCTTCGCACGCTTAATACCTTGTTTATCAAAAACGATGAACTGGTGGTCGCTTGTTCTGCATTGAAAAAAGAATACCGAGATACGTTACGCCAGAACAACGAAGGCATGACCATTGTTTTTCTACGTGGTGATTTCGACACCATTTGGTCACGCCATCAAAAACGCACCGATCACTATTTTAAGGGGCAAGACATGCTGAAAAGCCAATTCGAAACCCTCGTAGAACCTACACAAGATGAAGCCGTTTTCATCGATATCACCCATGATGCTGACGAAGTCGTTAATGCAGTGATGCATGCTATCGGGAAATCGCAAAACTCAAAATAGCCGCTTTATCTTCATTGCAGTCCATTCAAGCACACTAATAAGTGACACCGTCACTTTCTGGTGTGCTTAACGACCACGAAAATTGAAGCCATTCATAAGAAGAACCCTCCGCGTTTTCTTCCTCGATGCGTTGATACTCTCTCTAAAACGATACGAGTTATTTATTATTTTCAATATTAATCAGTGGATTATCTATTAATAGGAGATTGCGAAACCTCTGTGATAATTTTGTGAGATTTGTCAGTTAGATTCTCTGTATCTCTTCATATTGCTCCCAGCAATTTGAAGAGAGCAATGTAAAGGAGAATTCAATGACTGCGACACTTAACTCGATGGCATTTCCACCAACGCCCCCCTCTCTACTCTCAGACGATGAGACCGTCTTTCACATTTCCCCGTTGGAAAGTCTCAACGCGGGCGATGTCCGAAAATTTATCGAATTCGGTCGTGGTTCCAATGAAAAGCCAGCGTTTAACACCCTGAACAGTGCATTCGAACATCATGCTGCCAAGACGCCCTACGCCATTGCGGCGATTCACGGTAATCGTTCTATCTCCTACCAAGAACTTGATAATAATGCTGAAAAACTGGCCACACTACTTCATAAAAAAGGCGTCAAACGCGGTGATTCAGTTGGCTTATTTCTCACGCGATCATTGCCAATGCTCGTGGGCATGCTCGCGTGTTTAAAATTAGGGGCAAACTACGTCCCTCAGCATGCAGGGATAACACCGAATTCACAGTTACAACACATTGCCAATGTTGCCCGTATCAAAATAGTGTTGACCCTCAATCGCCATGAAAAGTACTTACCCGACTTCGGGAACAGCAAAATTATCGCCCTTGATAGCTTAATGAAAACCCGCGCGTTTAATGAACTCAATGTCACTAAAAAGCGGGCGTCTAAACCCAACGATAACTGCTTTATTCTCTTTACGTCGGGAACAACCGGAAAACCCAATGGTGTTCAGGTTACGCACCAAAACGTCTGCAATGTTGTGATGACTTCTCCAGGGAATCTCGGTGTAAAGCCGGGTACGCGCGTCTCACAATTAATGAATATTGCGTTTGATATGTCGGCTTGGGAAATCTATGTCACACTTTGCCATGGTGCCACATTACTGATCCGCGATAGTGTCATCGAAAATACCGCATCAAACGTCGATGTTATTATCGCAACACCTTCCATCCTTGGTCAGATCGCCCCTATCAAATGTCAGGATGTCGCCGTCGTTGCGGTTGCCGGCGAGCCCTGCCCAGAGCCACTTGCTGAAACATGGGGCGAGTTCTGTGATTTCTATAACTGCAGTGGCCCAACAGAAACCACCATCATCAACACGGCTAAATTATATCGCCCTGGAGACACACTCTCCATTGGCAAGCCTACCCCAAACAACACTGTATATATTCTAAATGATGAACTTCTACCCTGTCCCATTGGCGACGTCGGTGAAATGTGGGCAGGTGGCGTCTGTGTCACAAAAGGCTATTTAGCTAACGCCGAACTCAGCCAGTCTCGCTATCGCCCCGATCCCTTCTTAGGCGATGGCCATGTGATGTTTAGAACCCGTGACCTTGCACGTTGGAATGATGACGGAGAGCTTGAACACCATGGACGCACTGATGATCAAGTTAAAGTTAAGGGGTTTCACGTTGAGCTAAACTCTATCTCTTCCGTATTGGAATCAGTGCCCGGCTGTCAATCAGCCGTAACCTTGAAACTGGACAACGACCACCTTGTCGCCTTTGTCACCCCTTCAACCATTGAACAAAAAATGGCCACTGAACATGTCGCGACTTACCTGCCTTACTATTGCGTGCCTGTAGGTGTCATCGCACTTGATCAATTACCACTTACCCCAAGAGGAAAGGTAGATAAATGCTCACTATTAGAAATGTATCAGCAATCTTTCATTCCAAAATAAGTAGCAAACACTAGGTATAACGCTTGGTGCAGCGACCTGTGTAGCGCTATGAGACGCTAATGAAATGCACACTACGTAGGGCGCCAGCGTTCACTATTTTGCAATACTGACGGCCTTCCTATCTTCTGCCTGACTCACGTATTCTCATTGTGTTCAAATCCTTGTTTCTATCAGCAATGGCTTCAATATCCTCTTGCTGCATACCAATGTCCTCCAAAAGGTATGCCGGATAGTCAGCCACTTCACGGTAGATGTTTTCTTTTACTTTCTTAAGTTGATATGCCCGGATTTTTCCTTCAACAGCATTGAACACGTTGAGCAATAAACGGCTAATCAAAGAGGACGTTTGCGCACTTTGATTAAACGGCATGACCAGCAATGTGTGTTTTGCATTCAGTGGTTTCATGTTTCAACCCTCCAGCGTGGATTGCGTTAGATTTTCTTATCCGTTGGTTGATGATGAGATAACCTGCTATGTTCTACAAACGAGCATTCCTTATGTGGAGTTAGAAAATCTAAATCATGGAAATTCACTTACCCCCACTAAACGCATTACGGGCTTTCGAAAGTGTTGCCCGATTACTCAGTATCAAAGCGGCGGCTGAAGAGCTGCATGTCACACCTGCTGCGGTAAGCCAGCAGATAAAGTCATTAGAGAACTACTTAGACGTGCAATTGCTTGAGCGAAAGGTGAGATCGATTGAACTCACTGAAGCGGGAGAGCAACTGTTTCCGTTTATGGAAGAAGGCTTTTCCAAGCTTGAGGAAGGCGTCAGGCAATTACGACGCAGACAGCAAAGTAACGAATTGGTGGTAAGCGCATCTCCCACATTCGCGGCAAAATGGCTTTTGCCAAGGCTAGGTAGTTTCTACAAAGCCTATCCGAAGTATCGACTGCGCGTTGACGCTTGTGAGAGCCTGGTCAATTTTCGCTCCGATGGTGTAGATGTGGCGTTAAGATATGGCGGCGGAGGGTATCCCAATCTCTTCTGTCAGACCTTGATACCCGAAGAAGTGATACCAGTGTGCAGCCCAGCTCTGCTAAACAGCGCTAAACCCTTGCAGAAACCCGATGATCTGAGACATCACATGCTGCTCCGTTCGGCGTGGCAAACCGGTCAACAGAGCGCACCTTGCTGGGGAATGTGGTTAAGGGCGGCAGGTCTCACAGATATCGACCCTGATGCAGGGCACCATTTCTCGTCGGAATTTTTAACTCTGCAAGCCGCCATTGAAGGGCAAGGTGTTGCGCTCACCGCCAAGGCGTTAGTCACGCAGGACATCAACGCAGGAAAATTAGTCTATCCCTTTGGTGAGGACTTCAATCAACTCGTCGCATTCAGCTATTTCTTCGTTTGCCCAGAATCGCACTTACGTTTAAAGAAAGTACAAGCATTCAAGCAGTGGATAGAGAAAGAGATCCAAGACCAATTTAAACTCTAAGCGGGCATCGATACTGATATCAGATAAGGGCAAACAACGTCCTTTCACTATGAACTCTAGATTGTTGCCTAGGTATAAAACATCGCTTTAAGGGTTAAAAATACATTCACGTGAAAACTCACTTAACTGCCAAAATTTAGAAAAAACCAAAAATGGGTCCTTTTAGTCCCCTAGCCATTGTTATATATAAGTTAATACACCTTACTAAGTTGTTTGCGCCACTCAGGTTGTTTGTCTTGAAAAGCCCAATATGTATCCATGTTAGTGATAATCCCGTTCTCCAAGCTCAGGATGCTGGTTGCGTAGAAACTATCATCACAATGTGGGCTGGATACGTATGTCACACTTATGACTTTATTTGTGGTTGTTTCTTCAAGGCTTAACACTTCAAATTTCCAATCAGCACCAAACACTTCATTTACCGCTATATATTCGTCACGTGTCTCGTAATATTCGCGACTTGTAGGCCACACAACTCGTAAATTCTCATGCAATAACGCCTTTGCCTGAACGTATTCGCCACGGCTAAATTTCGCCCAAAGTTCCCTTACTACATCAATGTTACTCATCGAAAATCCTTGGATATTGCAAATTAGAAGTAGTGCCCCCCATAGACGGCATGTGTTTTTTGCGGGTCCAACCCGCAAAGGGGAACATGTTTAATGCGTATATTGTATGCGAGTCCATCCTACACATTAGGATGTGATGTGTACTTCGATTAGCTTTAAACCATATGCTTCTCCGGCTAAGTCGTATGCCGCAGAGCACTTATTCATAAAGCCATGCTGGAAAGAGGTGATTTCAGTATTCACAAGCTCATAAGTTGAAATGTGTTTACTAACATTTTCCACATTAAATGCTCTTTCTGTACAAGGAAAAACGACCTTTGTTGGGATCTGGGGCTTAATATCAAGATGATTTCTTATTTGCGTCGGATAAAAACAAATCGCCTGACGGCAATCTCCACTATCCAAACTAGAAACTCGCCACACCGCACTCGCGCCTGCACTGAAACCTATAATCAGTTCCGGTTTCACTACTGAGATAGATTCTGATACTAAAGATAAGTATTTGTCATGTCCGCACTGTTTAACGAACGCATCATAGGCATCTTGCTCATTTATGAAGCTATGACGCATCCCCTCATAGGGGTCAATAACCTCTAGATCAACGTCAAGATGAGTTAGATGATTGCTTAAGCAATCAATTGATTCACATAGCCCAAAGATATCTGTGACCAATACAACCTTCATTTACATCCTTTCCTTTTGACAGTGGGTCGATCGCACATAACGTTTTGTTTTAAAAAGCGTATCACTAAAGGCAGTTGATCTACGAATGGGAAAGCAAGACAGAGCGGTGTATTTCTACATACTTCACGGATTCCTTTGGATTGAATCCGAGGGTCTCCCCTATCCACCTTCTGTTTTCTCGTTTGTCGCTCTCCGGCAGTTAGCATTGCACAACATAGTTTGCAGAAAAGTTTCTTAACTTAGACAACTTCTTCTGTCTTCCCTTAATAGACTTACAATCCTTGAGTTTCCCCTCTCCCACATTGCCCTTTCGTTAAGGGTTTCGCGATAAGGATTTAAGCGTTGAATAAGGCTCGCCGTTTTACTTGTTTTTTGCTCGTATTCGCTCTAGTGACATGGATTTATGTACAGTGGGCAGAACGCTTCACGCCCATGACTCAACACGGAAGAATCAACGGACAGCTTATTCGCATTAGCCCGCAGGTATCAGGACCAATATCCAGCATTTCTGTCGTCAACAATGCCGAAGTTCGGCGAGGGCAAGCACTACTGAGTATTGAGAGGCGATCGTTTGAGTTAGCCGCGGAATCTGCTCGATTATCGCTAGCAAAAGTGGTGAAGGCGTTCAAAGTAAATTCAGAAGCGATTAGCACGGCGAAAACCAATGAAGTGGCCGCTCGCGTCAGATTGGCCAAGGCAAAACAATACACTGAACGAAATACCTTACTCGCTCGCCGAGGTGTTATCGACCAAGCCCTCCTTAATCGCAGTCAATTAGCATTGAATGCTGCCCAAAATGCGCTGTCCGAATCCACTGCTTCACTAATGAAAGCGTATGAAGCACTTGGTCACAAAGCGGTCAATAGTCTCGCCGTAAAAAGCGCACTCAATGAACTCGACAAAGCGCTGCTCAATCTGTCTTATACCGATATTAAGGCACCCGCTTCGGGCGCAGTGACAAATATCCGTGTGGCAGCGGGAGACTACGCGACCACGGGTCATCCTCTGTTGACTTACCTAAACACTGACCATTTGTGGCTGACTGCGATGGTAAAAGAAATCTCTCTTGGCTATGTCGACAAGGGCACGCTGGTCAAAATAATATTCGAGGCGTATCCCGGCCAGGTATACCACGGAGAAGTCACCTCTATTGGTTGGGGAAGCAGTGGAAATGGTAGCCTGAAAATAGACAGCATCAATGGCTTATTTGAATCGCCAGCAGATATCCAATACCCTCAACGTTTCCCAGTCAATGTGCGATTTTTTGACTTACCTGAGGACGTTACGCTCAGGTATGGCGGGCTGGCAACAGTAAGTTTCTACCCGAGACAGTCTGAGTTTGGTGAGGCGTTATTGGATTTTTGGACATGGGTATGGAGCTATCTTAGCTATGTTTGACGGCATGTTCATTTACATATCGAACAATGCCAGTAATCAGCCATTATTTTTCCTTGAATTGGCTGTCTTCTCCCTGACCTCCTGACACTGTATTGCTTTCGTCGGCGTGGTTCGCTGATGCAGCAAAGGATGGCAAAGGCGTATTCATATCGACGTCCTCCTTAGCAACCATAGCTGGGGTAGAAACGTGATCTTCTTGTTCGTTTTCGATGTTTGATACCTCGACAGAGGGCAATGATGAGTTGAGTTTGGGTTCATCGTCTTCATCCAGCGCAGAGACCACTGAATCGGGAACCGCGCGCACCTCACGTGAGGATGAGCTTGTGATAGAAGACAACTCAAAATAAACGCAAAAACCATGCCCCCACTTTTTTCCCTCTTCCACATCAAGATGTTCAAGTTGGCTTTGATGAAGGCTCAATATAGCTTCGACAATTTTTGTTCCCATGCCAAGCGAACCGAGCACTGCATTTTCATCGACCGCATTTGAAACGCGAAAACCCACACGACGTGCCGCAATGAATACTGTCTCCAACACTATCGTCGAATGCTTTGGGCTATGGCGCACTGCGTTTTCAAGCAAGTTGTCGAAGACTCGATTAATCAGCTGTTCATCAGCAAGAATGGAGCAAGGCGTACTCACGTTAACCGAAACCTGGATGTCTTTTTGTTGCGCCGACAAGACAAAGCGCTCTTTGATTTCTTGAAGTAAGGTGTCAACATCGATCTCTTGGTAAGACAAAACAACTTTTGCTGTAGGCGATCGCGCAGCTTCCAACTGATCCTTTAAATGACGCTGAAGTCGTTGAGCATTGTGATACGCCGTATCAATCATACTTCGACCTTCTTTGTGCTGAATACGCCATGTCTCCAAATAACCAAGTACATTTGCCAACGGCGTTTTTAAATCATGGCTGAGTTGTATCAAATGCTCTCGTCGTTGAGCTTCTTGAATCCGAAGTTGAATAAACTGCTGTTGAATAACCGCCATCATACGCCGATATTGGATAGCCATGTCTTGGAGTTCAGCAGCAGAAAATTGAAGAGGTGGCGTAACGCGAAATTCGGAGGTGGCGGCTTGTTCAATCTGATTCACCATCAGCCTGCCAGGCGTAATAATATGTCGAATGACCATGCGATAGACACCAAATGCAAACAACAATATCGCCACCAGCGCCGCGATAACGACAGGGATATACAGCACCAAGGTGTCTGGATCTAATGGAAGGCTGCGTTGGGAGCTGCCTATCAACACATACAGGTAGCCCGCCACGCTGCCATTTGCATCAATCTGCGCTGCGGAAAACACCTTCTTCCCGTATTGAGATAAAGGGTCATCACCTAAAATCGGAAATGGTTGGTCGTTTAAAAATTGTTGGATCGGTGTAATGTCAATTTGTCTACGCAATACCTGATCAACAGGTGGCCCTGACGTCGTGATATTACCTTTAGGGTCGAGAAAATAGATTTCAAAATCGGGACCAAGCAGCATGAGAGTGTGGAATATGGAAGAGAGAGCTTCCGTGCTGTAGTCATCCCCTACCATCAGGGGGTTGTCATCTCGCATATGCAACGCGAGATCTCTATGAAGTTCTTGTTGTGACCTCAGTTCATTACCCTGCCACAAAGTCACACTCACAAACGTCAGTATCGTCGCACTGATAAAAAACCACACCAAAGTGAATAGCATTAATCGGTGTTTAAACGTCAATATCTCACTCCAAAACCCACCTAAACATCAATCCAACTGCTCTGTCCTGCACTCGCGGCTTGTTCACTAAACAATAGCGCTAAAACGTCATCGTTAAAGTCGTTGTAATGCGTTTGCCTCTCTAAACTTATAGCCTACCCCCCACACAGTATGAATGTACTTCGGCATATCAGGATCACTTTCAAGTTTGCTTCTGAGACGGTTAATCGCGCAGCAAACGGTGTGTCGATAGCCGTCATAATCTGTATTCCACACACGGCTCAATAGCTCATCTTTACTGAATACACGTTCTGGCCTTTTCGCCAAGCAACACAATAGAGAGAACTCTGTGGGCGTTAAATTGATGGTCTTACCGCCCAAGGTGACACTGTGAGTCTCGGTTGAAATTTCCAAGTGATCAAACATCAAGGAGGCTTCATTCTCATCCTCACTTGAGGGCTCTATGACTGCTTCCGAACTGTTTTGCCAGTGATTATGTACTGCGGCGCGTCTCATCAAAGCGCGAACTCTCGCTTGGAACTCAACCACACTGAATGGCTTAGCCAAGTAATCATCCGCGCCAGATTCAAACCCTTCTACCATGTCAGATTCAGAATCCAGTGCAGTCAACATCAAAACAGGGATGCCATTTTGCTTTTGGCGCAGATACTCACAGAAGGTTTTACCATCACCATCGTCCAACCCACGATCTAAAACGACGGCAACAATATTGTTTTCTACCAGCGCTTGATACCCTGCTACCAATGATGTGCCTCTAGTCACTTCAAAGCCCATCACCTTAAGATGCAAAGCAATCAAACCCGAAATATCTGCGTCATCTTCTAAAACTAAAACAGACTGTTGCATAGAAAGCTCCCATTCATCTGCAAATATCCCTACCAAAGAACTGCAGAAGAGCCCTTATATTTCACAAAAACAGATATTTTTGACAAATTCCAGCACGAATCTTTGTTCTGATTACACTATCTTACATTTCATACATTCAGCATCAGGCATCTGACAGTTTCGCTTTTCAAATCATTAAGTTATTGAAATCACATCTCTAGCCCTCTCCCGCAAAATTGATTAGCACGCGAAGCAATTGCGGCTTATTAAGTAACTACACTAAAGAAATTTTGCTGCAAACTTGTTATGATTAACGTCATTGCGCGCATATTTTTCAGTTATTTAAACTGCAAATGGATTGATTACAAAGTGCAATATTCGCGAGATAAATGCTTAGAGCCATATGCATTTATCGTGATTATTTAAATGAGAGGGAACTTCCATGAAAAAACTTCTAACCACTTCATGTCTGCTGCTTTCGGCATTGCCAATGACAAGCATTGCAGCAGAGTGCGGCAAAGTGACTATCGCAGACATGAACTGGAACTCCGCAACCCTCATCGCAAATATTGACCGCTTCATTCTCGCAGAAGGCTACGACTGCGACGCTGAGCTTGTTCCTGGCGACACTATGCCAACCGGAACGTCAATGATTGAGAAAGGTGAACCGGATATCGCCCCTGAATTCTGGAGTAACTCCCTGAAAGCCGCGCTAGATCGTGGTGTTGAGGAAGGTCGACTTCGCTTTGCAGGAGCAGTACTTTCAGACGGCGGTGAAGAAGGTTTTTGGGTGCCAAAATTTTTGGTCGACAAGAACCCTAGCCTAGCGACGATTGACGGCGTTATCGCAAATCGCGAGCTATTCGAGCACCCAGAAGACCCAACAAAATCTGCATTTTACGGCTGCCCTGCTGGCTGGAACTGTCAAATTTCTTCTGGCAACCTGTTCACTGCAATGGGTCTAGAAGACAAAGGTTTTGAACTGATTGATCCAGGCTCAGGCGCTGGTCTTTCAGGCTCTATCGCTAAAGCTTACGAGCGCGGTGAAGGCTGGTTCGGCTACTACTGGGCACCAACAGCGGTACTGGGTAAGTACGAAATGGTAAAAGTGGACTTCGGCTCTGGCATTGATGAAGAACACTTCAAAACCTGTACCACTGATGCTGACTGTTTAGATCCTAAAGTCACCATGTACCCACCGTCAGCGGTTGACACTGTTATCACCGAGAGCTTTGCTCAAAATTCTCCTCAAGCAGTGAGCTACTTATCTAATCGTTCATTCAAAAATGCTGAGCTGAACACACTACTAGCGTGGATGGAAGAGAACCAAGCCGATGGCGAAATTGCAGCACAACACTTCCTCGAGAACCACGAAGATATCTGGGGTTCTTGGGTTAGCGCTGACGTTGCTAAGAAAGTGAAAGCAGCACTTTAATCTCAGAGCAACAAGGGCGGACTGGTTTTCCAGTCCGCCATTTTTCGCGACATATTAAGCAACATTTTTTAAGCAAGACTTTGCGACCAATCTTTCTTAATCTCAAAGAAAGTCGCCACATACCTTTCATTGAAGGGTATAAAGTTTCTCATTATTCTAAAACGCAGAGGACGCTGTACTGTTATGGCAGACAATTCTTGGCTGACCGAATTTCCGGAGATGTCACGCTCCGACCTTCTGGCAATTCGTAAAACACTCGATGGCGCTTACCGCGAATTTTCGCGAAGCTATGGCGAAACTATCGAATCTTTTTTCGACCCACTTCTCCAATTTCTTATCTGGTTTGAAAAACTTCTTCTTGGCACCCCTTGGTGGTTAATGATCGCTGTTCTCGCAGGGGTATCTTACGTTGCCAGCCGTTCATGGAAGCTTTCCGTCGCGGTCATATTCTCATTCCTAGCCATTGGCTATTTCGGTATGTGGGAGGACACTATGCGCACCATGAGCATCATATTGGTGTGTACCATGGTGGCTATCTGCCTCGGCATACCCATCGGCATCGCGATGGCGCGCTCGAACCGCGTTCAATCTGCCGTGACGCCCCTATTGGACGTCATGCAAACCATGCCCGCATTCGTCTACCTTATTCCGGTCGTCATGCTTTTAGGCATTGGTAAAATCCCTGGCGTTATTGCGGTCGTTATTTACGCTATCCCGCCCGTCATTCGCTTAACCAACCTAGGTATTCGTCTCGTCGACAAAGAAGTACTTGAGGCAGCAACGGCTTATGGTGCGAGCCCGACACAACGTTTGTTTGGTGTTCAGCTACCGCTAGCAATGCCCACAATCATGGCGGGTATTAACCAGACAATTATGATGGCACTAGCCATGGTAGTTATCGCTTCAATGATCGGTGTGAAAGGGTTGGGGCAACCTGTCCTTAAATCCATCACAAACCAATATTTTACCCTCGGCTTGATCAACGGCCTTGCTATCGTTGCCCTTGCTATCATTTTTGATAGGGTTTCTCAGAGCTATGCAAAACGCACTCAGCAGCATTTGAGTGGAGGTCACCATGAATAAGCCCAACAAAACACCACTGATTCAGATTAAAGGTCTGTACAAAATCTTTGGTAAAACACCAGAGAAAGTCCTCCCTGATGTGAAAGCAGGAAAATCGAAAGACGATATTCTTGCTGCTACTGGACACACCGTTGGTCTTCAACAAATTGACCTTGATATTGAGCGTGGCGAAATCTTCGTGATCATGGGTCTCTCAGGTTCAGGTAAGTCGACGCTGATTCGTCACTTCAACCGCCTCATTGATCCGACTGAAGGACAAATCATTGTTGAAGGTGAAGACGTCATGAAGCTGGATGACAAAGGTCTTCAGCATTTTCGTCGTCACAAAATGTCTATGGTTTTCCAACGCTTTGGTCTCATGCCGCATCGCACCGTTTTGCAAAACGTCGCCTATGGCTTACAGGTTCAAGGTATCAGCAAAGAAGATCGCGACAAAAAAGCCACT
This sequence comes from Enterovibrio gelatinilyticus, assembly GCF_028683095.1. Classification (GTDB taxonomy): domain Bacteria; phylum Pseudomonadota; class Gammaproteobacteria; order Enterobacterales; family Vibrionaceae; genus Enterovibrio; species Enterovibrio gelatinilyticus. The sequence continues at coordinate 34,515 of NZ_JAJUBC010000013.1, forward strand.
GAGTGGTTGGAGACGGTTGGACTTGCGGGTTACGAGCAACAATACCCTTCCCAGTTATCGGGTGGTCAGCAGCAACGTGTTGGCCTTGCTCGCGCCTTGTGCACGGACGCTGAAATCCTTCTCATGGATGAAGCGTTTTCGGCGCTCGACCCACTGATCCGAAGCGAAATGCAAGATCAGCTGATTGAACTTCAAGAAAAGCTTCAAAAGACGATCATCTTCATTACGCATGATCTCGATGAAGCCCTTCGCCTCGGCGATCGAATCGCGATTCTGCGAGACGGCAAGCTTGTCCAACAAGGCCGTCCGGTGGATATCCTACTCGACCCTGCTGATGACTACGTCGAAGCATTCGTTAAAGATGTCAACCGCGCGCGAGCGCTGACTGTTGATACCGTTATGCAACCCCAAAGCCTTCGCATTAGTGCCGACACCATTGGTGAAGCTCTCGCTCAAATGCGCAGTGCCAAGGTCGAGCACGGCTACTATGTCAACGACGATGGTTATCAAGGGGCATTGTGCATCGACAAACTAGAATCTGTCGATACATCTCGTCATGACGACGCCATTGATGACAAAGTCTTAGAGGATTTGCCAGGCATTCAATCCGACGCACTCATTGAGCACGTAATCCCTGACACCATTGAGCATGAATTACCGCTTCCTGTGCTGGATCAAGACGGTGAACTTCAAGGCCAGCTTTCTCGTGAAAGTGTTGTAGAAGTATTGAGTGAGCAACCAGCAGCTAACGGTGCTGAAGCTGAAAAATTCAGCAAACCTACCAATACAGACACTGACGAAACCAAGGCATCAGCTTAGTAAAAGCCGAGTAACTTGTTTAATGATTTAATGCGCTTCCTCCCGAAGCGCATTTTTATCCTACCTACCTCACCGATCAGCTTCAAAGTCTTCGCTATACTAAATACATATTTTTCAATATTGAGACGAGATTGTGTTCGCTACCAATAGCAAAAGCTCTTACGCTCATAGTGCCTTTGGCCTCAAGCTCGCAACCATTAACTTGTTTAATTTTATCGAGCCACCTGGCGCATTTTATGAGTTCAGTAACATTTACAGCGAAGACCAATGGCGACAAAAAAAGATGTGGCTCAATCGCTACATCGGCAGTTATCAGCCTGACATTATTGCGTTTCAAGAAGTCTTCAGTGCCTCGGCATTAAAGGCGTTACTTGAACCTTTAGGGTATCGCTTTTTTTCAGTGGTTGATGAGCCAGAACCCATCAACTCAGTCAATGATTACGTCTACAAAAGCCCTGTTGTCTGCCTCGCATCTCGCTACCCCATTTTAAGCGCATTGCCATTGCGTGCCGATCCGGTTTTATCTGAACAAATCGGGATGACTGAAGATTTTGAATACAGCCGCCTGCCCCTTTGCGCAACACTCGAGTTGCCTTCATTGGGACAGACCGATGTCTATGTGGTGCACTTGAAATCCAAACGCCCAATTTTGGATGAAAGTGAGCAAACCGCAGAACACAAAAAAACGCTGCACGAATCCATGCGCGCTGAAATAGCAGGCTCATGGGCGTCATCCATTCAACGCGGCTCCGAAGTGTGTCAACTCATGGCCGCCATCATTCAGCGTCGATTTGAAACTAACAATCCAGCCATTGTTATGGGTGATTTTAACGATGATATGAACTCAGACGTTTTGGGGGCTTTTCACGTTTCAGGCTTACGCTCAATCACTGAAGATATGGCTGACATGCCGCTGTCTCACTATCAACTCCATGATAGTTGGGATTTATTCGTTAAAAACACGGGAGAAACAGGTCTAGAACGCCCGAGTACACATTACTTCCATGCCAAAGGTTCTGTGTTGGATTATATTTTACTCTCGAACGAATTTAACAGCAGCGATCCCGCCAGCCTCGCGGAGGTCGGTGATTTTCATTGCGAAGATAGCCACCTGATTAACCCAAAGTTTGATCAAGATGCTTACAGCAGTGACCATGCTATTGTCAGTGTCACTATAGGATTACGTCGATAAGTCTCTGCACTTCACAAAAACAACTCCAATTTCCTCGCGGTGTTCTCCAAATTGGCATAGCTTTAAAGTGTCCATCTCATTTGTAAGACGTGATGGTCACTTTTTTGCATTGGAGAACGATAATGATTGGCTTCACATGGACACCTTTTTTAAATACGCAATCAATCAAACTGCCTATCCTCTTCAGTTTGCTCCTCACGAGCTTTTTTGCTCCGCTACCGGCTTATGCGGCAGCCGAAAACCAAAACCAAAACCAAGAAATTACCATCGTCAGCGAAGCATGGACGGACGCTACCCATAAAGACGGTTCAGGGCTGTATTTCGACATCATGCGCGAAGTGTTCGAACCCTTAGGCTACAAGCTAAATTTCCTCACAACGACCTATTCACGAAGTGTTTACCTGGTTCAATCCAAGAAAATGCATGCGTTTCTCGGCTCATACATCGATGAGCAAGAAAATGTCCTCTATCCCTACTGGCATTTTGACGCAGAACAAGTGGCGGCGGTATACAAATATACAGTGATACCAGAGTGGCAAGGTGAACAATCGTTGCACGGGAAAACGGTCGCATGGGTAAAAGGTTACGACTACAACGAGTACATGGGAACCACTGTAAACATACGAGAAGTTAAGTCTCGCAGACAAGGGCTGACCATGCTGTACTCTGACAGACTCGATGCTTTGATCGATGCACGAAGCGAAATCGAAGAAGAATTCGAAAAAGGCAACATAGACAGAAACGCCTTTATTATTTCAAATTTCATAGATTTAAAACTCTACCCTGCATTCACAAACACACCTCAAGGTGAAGAGCTGCGTCGACTCTATGACGAAGGTTTTGAAGAGTTATTACATTCCGGCAAGCTAAAAACGATGTTCGAAGACTACGAGTGGGACTATTTTCCTTTTTGACATAGAACCATGTAACCAGTTTGAACAGAGGGCATATGGTTTAAATGCCTATTGCCCTATTGCTGATCAAACGTGAACTCTCAGTATGTTCAGATACAAAAAAAGACGCCGATTCACATCGGCGTCTTTTTGTATTCTTTGTGTCAACCCTAGCCATTAGCGGTTATCAGTGACGTCCTGATAATCCCCATCAATAGTTTTCCCTTGATGACGTTGCTTAGGGCCAAAAGGCGTTTGTTCGGTCTGTTGCTCATATTGCGCTTGGTAAACATTTGCTTGCTCTTCTTGCGCTTTGCGTAGCTTCCTTACAATGAATGGCTTCGCAATCAGTGCACTCACTGACACAATCAGGCCAAACACAGCGGCAAACATCAAAGTAAAGAAGCCGAGAATAAGTGTAACCACACCGATCAGGATTTGTCTCATGTATATTTCCCGTGGATTAAAATCGTATTGACTTCCGATACCGAAGCAACCTGCAAACACCTTTCGCATCAAGTCGCTTGGGTATACTTGATAAAATGCGCCTAGCAAGGACACTTTTCAAGGGTACTTTACAGATATTTACACTCTTAGTGTGCAACCACTTCTACCTAGAAGTGCACTTGTCATTGAGACGAAGCAATCATTTCATTGATTTGATTCACTAATACGGGCACATTTTGCCACAATACAAAATGTCCCTCATCCTTGAGTATTTTTAAATTAGCATGAGGTAAGCGCTTTTTTGCAAAGTAAGAGTTATTCGGGTCAGCCAAATCATCGTCTTCACCATGCACCAACACGATAGGCATGGTTAATGACTTCCAATCTTGCGCCGCCAGCTTTTGCAATTCCATCTCAAGCACCATCATTTCTTCATTGGAACGAAGCATATCGTCTGGAATAACCCATTTAGCCAATAGGGTATCAGCCATGTAGTTATACCATTTTGGTGCTTCTAATTGAGGGTCAAACGCAGATGCAATAAGTAATAAACTGTCTACATAATCAGGGGCAAGTAACGCCAATTGCAACGCAATCGGTCCTCCAAGAGAGTGGCCAACCAACAAGGTTTTTTTCTTTTCTTGCAGTAATGGAAGCAATACTTGAGCTTGTTTCTTCAATGAGGTCTCAACGGGCGTTTGCGATTGCCCGAAACCCAGCCTATCGACAGCCACCAAATCAAGATTTTGCAACGCGGGATGACCGAGGTAGTCGTCATAGCCCTCTTTACTGCCTGGCGAGCCGTGGATGAAAATTATTCGGTGGTCTGACTCAGGGTCTCCCGATGCTTTTAGAGACACGGAACGAATATCTGTGCCCTGCTCTGGATGATTTGCCTTATTCATGCTGTTTTCACTATGGCTTGAAGCACTAAACAGACATGCAATCAGCAACATTGTTTTTTTGACTATGTGTACCCTTTCCACAACTATTCACGACCCCTCTTTCAGATTGCTTAAATAGGTAGACCGCTCAAATGGCATTTGAATCCCACCGAATCGCGACAAAATGTGCCGAAAGAGAGACTTTTTATCCGCACTTACTAATGAGACATATTCACCACTCAACACCGATCTAGTCTACTCATATGTCATCGAAGGCACATTGCCTCAACATGTCAGTAAGAGGATGTTTGGCATGAGTAACCCCCTTAGCATTAAACCCACGATATATATTGTTTGTCTTATCACTGCATTAATCACCCTGAGTGCGTGTACAAGTTCTCGACACGACCAACTCGCAGACTTAGGGTTTGCGACGCCTTACCTCGAGGGTTATGACGACGGTTGCCACAGCAAAGTCACGGCAGCTAAAACCATTGGCGAGGGTTTTCGACAGGATCCAGAGCGTATGTTCAAAGAAGCACGTTATGCGAATGGTTGGCGTGACGGATATGAGCAATGCTATGTCGCTAAGCACAGTTTCTACTAATAAGCCTTTATAGAAAAAATCCTGTCATCGCTGACAGGATTTTTGACGACTCTACACGGCTCGCCCGCGTATCGGTTTGCACGATAACTGCAACTAGTGATCGCGAGGGATCACAACAGATCGTTCAATCTCTTGTCCATCTTTTAACATTGCGGTGAATACACCCGTCCTCGTGTTCGGGGCACCTGTCATCACAAACACTCGGCCATTTTCTGGTGTTTGATATTCACCCAGATTACCAGACAAAGTCACGGTGGCACCTTCAACTGGCTCACCATTTTGTATCAGTTGAACCCAAGCACCTTGACCTACGGTAGTTACACGCATATCTAAACCACTGTTCGTTGCTCCCGCGTAAGCGGTAGAAGAAGCCAATATCATTCCCACTGCAATCACAAATTTACTCATCACACCCTCTCTTTTTTAGTTATTGAGATCTATGCCTTTATCTCCTTAAACATAGTTCGCGATGGTGCTCAATGCCAATACAAATGCAGGTAAGCAGATGTCCACGTTGAATCAACTAAACGCTACAGAGCGCACTCAACATTCGCAGAAAAACAACAATGCATCGCAATTAAAAGTGGCCCTGTAATATTTTTGCAACATTTTTCGTGACGCATCATATTTATGTCCTACATTTAAGACAGAAAATGTACAGACAAGCGTATTCAACAGCGTGATATTGAAGCAGTGGTCATCGAAGCGGTAGCTATCAATGCGCAATCAATGATTCATAGGAGAGAACATGCGTAAGCCCATCCCTCAAACCATCAAGGCACAGTTGAGCAGTATTGTCCTTCTGATTTTGGCATCCGTTTTCGTGTTTGCCATCACGTTTCAGCTTTCATTCAAAGAGCTAAGTACGCTCGATAGCGCTTCTGTCGACATTCTAAAAAGCCAAACCTCCGTGCTGATGTTACGCCGCCACGAAAAAGACTTTATGGCTCGTAGTGACGTTAAATATAAAGACAAATTTGATAAAGAATACAATGCGATTAGAGGGAGGCTCTCCAACGCATTAGACAAACTAACGGCCTTGGATATGCCTGGACGAGAAGCAATCAGAAACATGCTGTCCAAACTGAGTAATTATCAACGGGACTTCGATTCTTTGGTGACCCAACGTGTCAAGGTTGGTGTGGAACATGATACCGGGCTTAAAGGGGCTACCCGCACAGCATCACATAGAGTTGAACAAGCAATACAACACGCCCAAGACGACACTATTTACCGCATGCTGCTTATGCTCCGTCGCCATGAAAAAGATTTCCTCCTACGTGCAGATGAAAGGTATATCGACGAATTCAATGCACTATTTTCGACTTTAGGTCTTGCTCTTACTAAACGCGAAATCCCAACAAGTGATCGTCTCCTGATGACCACCTCACTGAATGATTACCATCAAGCATTTAACTCGTTAGCGGAGAGTTTGAAGAAAATTGGCCTTAGCCCAAAACAAGGGTTACACGGAAGCTTGAGAGCCACAGTGCAAGAAACAGAAACGCAAATGAAATCATTGAGTGAAGAGCTGATTCACGCCATTGACCAACGCGAACATCAAATCACAAATACACTCACTCTCATCGGTGGCTCACTGGCAGTCATCGTATGCTTGTCACTGATTTTGATTATCCGCCACGTCACACAAAAAATTGCGGTGGCAAATCATCTTATGGCGAACATTGCCAAAGGAAACAGTTCACTTAATGTACGTATGAAACTCCCAGGAAACGACGAATTGTCTCAACTCGCCTCTCATTTCAATCAATTCATCACGAGCCTACAACACACAATGGAAAAGATATCCGCCATTTCTACCGAGCTGTCATCAAATGCTCGACACAGTCGTGTCATGGCCGGATCCACCGCCAACAACGCAGAGAAGCAACGTGCTGAATCAGATTCAGTTTCAACAGCCATGAACGAAATGACAGCAACGAGTCGTGAAATTGCTCAAAGTGTGGCGCGAGCCGCCAGTGTGGCTCAAGAGTTACAATCATCAGCCACTACAGGACGTGAGGTGAACAGTGAAACCTCAGTAAAAGCCACACAACTTTCTGAAAGCATGAGAAGTGCCAGCGACAACATGCAGCGCTTAAATGATGACAGTGAAGATATCGGCTCTGTGATCGACGTAATTCGATCCATTACTGAACAGACAAACCTATTGGCTTTAAACGCGGCGATAGAAGCAGCACGTGCAGGCGACCAAGGGCGAGGCTTTGCCGTTGTTGCGGATCAAGTGCGAGAACTTGCCATGAAAACCCATCAATCTACCGATGAAATCACAAAGATCATAGAGCAGTTGCAAGGCGGAATTCGCCATAGCGTTTCCGTCATGAATGAAAGTAGCGAGATGGCCACAATCAGTGTCAATCAAGCACGTGAAGGTGCCGCAGTGATGAGTGCAATGGTAGAGCAAATCGAAGATATTGCAGGGCAAAATATGCAAATCGCCACTGCATCAGAAGAACAAACCACGGTGACAGACAGCGTTGATCGTAACATTGTGATCATCGCAGAACTTGCTGGAGAAACCGCGTCTGCCGCTCAAAAATCCAGTCATTCAGCGACCACAATCGAACAATTGGCCAATGAACTAGATGGTCTTGTTGGAACGTTCACAGGAAAACAAGAAGATTCGTCTTTACAAGATGCGAACCAAGCACACATAAATAACCAACGAGGCCTGACAGATACATCTTTTGTGCACGCTTAACGCAACATCTTGATACCCAGAGCCACTTATTCAAATAGCAACCGTAGAGTCAGTGGGTTTGGGTATCCTATTCCTTATACCGAATCAACCTAACTCCAGCATCTTCAAGTAGCTTGGGTATAAGCTATAGTAATGAAATCACCCATGCATTGGATTGCTCATGAAAAAGCCAGCATTGCCTGTAGATGAAGCGCTCAGACTCAAGTCATTACATAGTCTCAATATTGTAGATACAGCAGATGATGAGAGATTTGACAGACTATGCCGGCTTGCGAGACAAATGTTTGCTACCAAAGTGGCAGCCATTAGCTTTATCGACAACGACCGTCAGTGGGCTAAATCCTGTATTGGCACGCTTGATCGAACCATTCCACGTGACATCTCTTTCTGCGCCCACACCATCTTGAATTCTGAACCGCTCGTGGTAAATCACGCAGCCAACGACACACGATTTCACGATAATCCCTTAGTGACATCTGAGCCCAATATCCAATTCTATGCAGGATACCCAGTTAAGCATGTCAATGGGGCCATCATCGGTACACTCTCGATCATGGATGATGAACCTAGGGGCTTTGACGCGGAAGACCTTAAATGCTTGAAAGACATTGCCGAATTAGTTCAAAGTGAATTACACGCCATTCTCTTAACCACTCAGGATCAGTTAACCGGTCTTCTGAATGCTAATGGGTTTCGGGTTCTCTCTCAAAACAGTCTCAATATGTGTGAGCGCTTGAAAGCCCCAGCGGCCTTAGCCTACTTTGATGTGAGGGATGTGAAACAAATCAACACAATGCAAGGCAATCGTGAAGGAGACCATGCTCTCATGATTTTTGCAGAACTTTTGACCTTTGGCTTTCGCGATTCAGATGTGCTCTCTCGCCTAGCGAGCGACAAATTTTCCGTACTTCTCACCAACACTTCCATCGCAAATACACGAGATATCTTGGATCGCTTCAAAGAAAGAGTGGATAGGTATGCTGTTGAAAATCGGCTTTCATATACGCTTGATTACAACGTGGGAGTATCATGGGTGGATGTCGACGGAGATTATGACTTCGATAACCTTTTTGACGAAGCGAAAAACCTCGCACTAAAAACCAAAACTTGAAAGCTCTCTATTGAAATCGCTCTCTTAATTACTTGCGTTTTATAACTCGTGCTTTGATGCTATCGCTTGAAAGACACAGCAATCAAACCTGACTTAACTAGCAGGATGCCGCAGTGTACAAGACGCTTTTCAGCGCCCAAGGGCAACCTTCATATCGTGCGAAAGTTAATGTGCAACGGTCGAAAATAAGTTAATTACCACAACGCCAATAATAATCAACGACATACCGAGCATAGCGGCAAGATCAAGTTGTTGACCGTGCCATAACCATGCCACTAAGGACACCAGCACAATACCTGCAGCACTCCAAATTGCGTAAGCAATGCCTAGTGGCATCGTTTTAACGGTGATGGAGAGAAGATAAAACGATATGGCGTAGCACGACAAGACGACAGCAGTGATCACTGGATGAGTGAAAGACTGCGTTTTTGGCATCATAGATGTAGCAATGATTTCGAATAGAATCGCTACCGATAGCGAAGCCAGTGGAGGAACAGTGGATAGAATTTTAATCATAATGCTGTCTACTCTATTTCGGCATCCCTTCGTCGTTTAACGTTCCTAAATAGCAAAGCCTCGTCCATTAAGGACGAGGCTCTATGTATCGAATTAAAACTAATTATACGCGGTTTGCCGCGTACTCATTCAATTCTTCAACAGACACAGTGGTGATGAACTCTTCATTCAAGTAGAAATTCACCATTTCACCGTCTTTCTCGCCGCGCAGTACTTGAGTGGTACCGTCTGCGTAAGCAACTGACATTTCGATAGATTGATCGTTTACTTGCTTAACATCAGCAGAAGAGATTTTGATCGGTGCAGTTGTCAGATCTTTATCCAGCTTTTGGTTGATTCTGAAAATTGCATCAGCAGGCATGTCTGCAACTGCCGGCGACTTACCTGAAATTGGGTTAGTACCTGTCCAAAACTCAATAGAGTTGAAAATGAAAAGGTCAGCAGTCGCTGCAATACCGTAAACTGGGCTCATCAGCAAGTACAGACCCGCGCGAGCATAACGGTTGTCAACAGCAGTCAGGTTCATTTTCATAACCATACCTGAGGTTGCCATTTGGCCAATACAACCCGTTAAAGATGAAGCCAGCACAACAGCTGCAATAGCTTTAATAGCAATTTTTTTCATTGTTTTACACACTATGAGTTCAAAAAGTTGGCGAAGTATACAGCGAATTTTCCATTTTAAAAGCGCAAGAAACATCCGTGAACGGCGAGCAAATAACAGGCAATTAACAGCCATTTGTCAGCGCAAAGTCAGCACAGTTAACATCTGGTTACAACCCAAAGAATGCGAAACAGATCACTTGCATCAAAACCCAAAACCATTGAGCGGGTGAATGAGTGAGGCGGGATTCAATTGCTGTTTATTTGCACTAATAGCGTGATGTTCGGTGTTTGTGCTTGAGTCTATGTGCTATTTGTCCTTACAATCCCCCCTCGAAAAATTGACGGTCATTCCTAATGAACAGAAAAAAGAAAATCATTCAAACGCTAAAGAAACGTGAGAAGAAGCAAAAGGCCAAATTGCACACTTCTAACAAGCCAAAATACGTTTCAAAAGCCGATCGTGAGAAGCTGGCATTAGAAGCACAAGCAGTGGAAGAAGCGCAAGCATCAACCTCAGATAACTCAGGTGCTGAAGAAAATACCAGCGCTCAAGAGAACGCATGATCTGACTTCCCCAGCAACGTGAAGATGCTCGGGTACCAATGACTGCTGTGGAAAATTTCGAAGCAGTCATCACTTCCAGCTTGGTGTTGTACCTCCACAGTTACGTTCACCCTCTGTATTGCGCTATGGTTACCTCACACTAGCAAGCAAGAGGAAGACGGAATGTCAGCGCCAAGTTGGGATTTTTCATTTGTTTACCAAAGCCTTCAAGATCCAGAAATTAATAACGACTTACTTCTCAGCAAGCAGAATTTAGATGCTCTCGCGCACTTATCTATCGACAATGTTGAAGACTGCCAGCGAGCATTAAGCCTTTACGACGACATCCATATCCTCATTCAGTCCGTATCAAATTACGCCGCTTGTCAATCTGCTGTCGATGCAACAAACGAGGCAGCAAAAGCGTTGGTGATTAAAACCGATGTGATGCAATCCACACTGACACAAGCATTCAGCCCTTTCGAAAGTCAGCTTGCGGGCTGTGACCCTGTATTTTTTGACGCCGTCATGTCTGGCAATGATGAAACTGGAAGCTACGATCGGCATGCATTTCGCTTTTCCCGTATGCGTCAACACCGCGTCTATCGCTTGTCTGTTCCTGAAGAACAACTGTTAGCTGCTACGCAAGTCGATGGGCGAAATGCATGGGGAAGACTCTACGACGCCATCACTGGTACAACCAAGGTGATGCTGACATTCCCCGATGGCAGCGAAGAAACCATGGGATTATCTCAGGCAGCCAGCCTGTTATATGGTGGAGACACTTATCGCCGTGAACCTGCATGGCGTGCTATTCATCAAGCGATGGAAAAACAAGAAATCACGTTTGCTGCCATTCTCAACGCACTGGCAGGTGGACGTTTAGCTGAATATGAGAAACGCAGCCACACCAAACCGCTTCATTTCCTTTCGCCAGCGCTAGAAGAAAGTCGCATTGAGCAAAAAACGCTTGAAGCCATGATGGGCGTCACAGAGAAGCATAAGGCGCTATCCCGCCGAGCCGCTAAGAGCATGGCCAAAATGTTTGGTAACGATACCTTGGCTCCATGGGATGAAATGGCAGCAATGCCTTCTTTGGAAGCCAAAGTATCGACCAACTACACGTTTGAACAAGCTATCGTCATCATTCGTCGTGCTTTCGACTCTGTTAACCCTGAAATGGCAGAGTTCGTGGATATGATGGTAGAGCAACGCTTGATCGATGCTGCGCCTCAGCCCAATAAAGTCATGGGTGCTTTCTGCACGAAAATCGCGAAAACACGTACCCCATTAGTGTTTATGAGTTACGGCGGCAGTATGTCTGACGTGCTGACGCTTGCACATGAACTTGGTCATGCTTTCCATAATTGGGTGATGAAAGACATGCCAATGGTGGAAACGGATTACCCAATGACATTGGCAGAAACAGCGTCAATTTTCGCTGAGAACGTGGTGCGTGACGCGTTATTGGAAGAAGCCGAGAGTGACAGCGACAAGCTACTGATGCTTTGGGAAGAAGCCCAAACAGCCGTCGCGCTGATGCTTAACATTCCGGTGCGCTTTGAATTCGAGCGAGCCTTTTATCAGCAGCGACTTGAAGGTGAACTCACGCCACGACAATTACGCAACCTAATGTCCGACACATGGAAGCAGTGGTATGGCGACGCTATGTCTGAGCCGAATGATTTGTTTTGGGCGAGTAAGCTTCATTTCAGCATCGCTGAAATCAGCTTTTATAACTACCCCTACTTGTTTGGGTATCTGTTCAGCACGGGTGTTTACGCACAGCGAAACAGTAAAGGCGAACGCTTTTATGAAGACTACAAATCGCTGCTCAAAGACACGGGCAGAATGAGCGCAGAAGAAGTCGCGCTTAAGCATCTCGGGGCCAACTTAGAACAACCGGATTTCTGGCAGCAAAGTATCTCAATCGCAGAAAAACGCATTGAGGCGTTTGAAGCTTTGGTCGATAAAACGGTCGTTAAACGTTAATTTTTCCCCCTTTTCAAAAACTGGCTTTTCAATTTTGTTTTTGGGAGGGGGTAAATAACGTACTTATATAGGCCCGTTCAGTACATATAGTTAATCAACATGAGGGTGGTTGGATTTCAGCGGAAAATCCAGTGAAGCCTTACTCATGTTATCTTTTTTGATTACGATAACTACGCTGGGGAATGGGTCCTAAAGTAGAACGTCAGAAAAATTCAAAAAATAGTCCTCCCTCGGGTTTACACACACATTTGTGCATATTGATTTATATGTTATTGCAAGTGATATCGTGTCGGTTCACACAAATTAATTTACCTCATCTAAATGCTTTGTCTGAGCATTTATTAATCACATATAGTCCTGCGAAATTATTATTAAAGGACTAGGTCATTAACCAATGAATATTTCAGAAATTCGACACCCCAAAGAAGCACTTTACCGGACGATATGTTTGATCGTGGGATCACTCATTTGGTTAGCCCTTCTACTTGGAACTTATTTCTTCATTCTAATTTTTCTCATTCCGATTGCAATTTCATTGTGGATTGCAGAAAAATTTTTCCAAGTCAGTGTTTATGGAAATGCTGTAAACGTAAACAGCAAACAATATCCAGCTATAGACACAATTGCTAAGGAATTTACTGCTTCTCTTGACCTAAAAAAACAACCTGAAATATTTGTTGTTAACTCCCAAGGTATGACAAATGCGTTAGCCATTAAGTTTCTATCGGGGAAATACGTTCTACTGTACAGTGATTTGGTCGACTTATTGTGGCAAAAAGATAACAAAGAAGACCAATTGCGATTTGTCATCGCACATGAACTCGCACATCACGCTGCTGGACACATGAATTTCTGGACCAATCTAATCATGAAACCAGCAAAGTTAATACCATTCCTTGGTGCAGCCTATAATCGCTCTTGCGAGCTAACGTCCGATCGTATTGCTGCCGAACTGGTCAAAAATCAAAAAGCGAGTATTGATGCACTCATTGCTTTAGCATCAGGTAGTGCAAGTTTGTTTGATTTAACAGATAAAGTGGCCTTCATCGAACAAGAGAATCGCGTTCCTTCAGGCTTTGGTTTTATTCAAGAGGTTGGCTCAAGTCACCCGAGAATGACAAAACGCGTCATGGCAGTGAATGAGTACGGCCACTCCAAACCCGCCGCAGTGCGCAACCCAAACGTTCAGGCTGCGTAACTGACTTTGTTGACCCAACTACAAACGCAAACAAAAACACCCGCCTTAGCGGGTGTTTTTTTATCTAATACCAATCGGATCGGTATTAAGCTCGACTAGTGATCAACACCGCGAGACTTAAGGAATTCAGCGTAGGTGCCTTTGAAGTCAGTGATTTTGTTATCTCTGATTTCAATGATGCGAGTCGCTAACGAATCAACAAAAATACGGTCATGCGAAGCGAAGAACAAGGTGCCTTTGAACTGCTCTAAGGCTGTGTTCAATGCTTCGATCGATTCCATGTCCATGTGGTTGGTTGGTTCATCAAGTAACAACATGTTTGGCTTGTGCATCATTAGCTTACCAAGCAACATACGGCCTTGCTCACCACCAGACAGAACCTTCACAGACTTTTTGATATCATCTTGTGAGAACAGCATGCGACCAAGGAAGCCACGGACAACTTGCTCGTCTTCACCTTCCTGACGCCACTGACCCATCCAATCCATCAGTTTCAAATCTTCTTCGAAATCCGATGCGTGATCCTGTGCATAGTAGCCAAGATTGGTATTTTCTGACCATTTGTAAAAACCGGTACGCGGCTCTAGCACACCAGCAAGGGTGTTGAGCAGCGTCGTTTTACCCACGCCGTTTTCACCGATGATCGCGATACGCTCGCCCACTTCAAAAATACCAGAGAAATTCGAGAACAAGTCATGGTCAAAACCTTGGCTCAAGTTTTCAACTTCAAGCGCGTTACGGAACAGCTCTTTTGATTGCTCAAAACGAATAAACGGCGTTTGACGGCTAGACGCTTTCACTTCATCAAGCTTGATCTTATCAATCTGCTTCGCACGAGATGTCGCCTGCTTTGCTTTTGAGGCGTTAGCAGAAAAACGAGCAACGAAGGTTTGCAATTCAGCAATCTGTGCTTTCTTCTTCGCGTTGTCAGTCAACAAACGGTCACGGGCTTGAGAGGCCGCTGTCATGTACTCATCGTAGTTACCTGGATATACGCGCAATTCACCGTAATCCAAATCCGCCATGTGTGTACACACTGAGTTTAGGAAGTGACGGTCGTGCGAGATAATGATCATGGTGCAGTTACGTTCATTCAACGTATCTTCCAACCAACGGATAGTGTCGATATCCAAGTTGTTCGTTGGTTCATCAAGCAGCATGATATCTGGATCAGCAAAAAGCACCTGAGCCAGAAGAACACGTAATTTCCAACCTGGAGCAACGCTGCTCATCAGGCCGTAATGCTGCTCCAATGGAATACCCACAGCAAGAAGCAGTTCACCTGCTTTTGACTCTGCCATGTAGCCATCCATTTCAGCAAACTCCACTTCCAGATCAGCAACACGCATACCATCGTCTTCGCTCATATCTGGGAGCGCATAAATGCGGTCACGTTCTTGTTTCACGTTCCACAGCTCTTTGTGGCCCATGATAACGGTATCAATTACCGAATATTCTTCGTATGCGAACTGGTTCTGGTTTAGCTTGGCAACACGTTCATTAGGATCAACGCTCACGTTACCGCCGCTTGGCTCCAGCTCACCGCTCAGGATTTTCATGAAGGTTGATTTTCCGCAACCATTTGCACCGATAAGGCCGTAACGATTGCCATCGCCAAACTTAACCGAAATGTTTTCGAAAAGGGGCTTGGCGCCAAATTGCTGGGTGATATTCGCTGTACTAATCAAAGTGATTACAATCCTGAGCTATGAATACAAAACGCCGCAAGAGTACAGAGATTGCTCCATTACTTCAAGCAAACAGCGAATTGAGTCACAGACTTGTCATAAAAAATCGGCTACTGAGAAAGCGAATGATGACTCAGAACAATCATTGTCATTAACACTACCAGTCATTGCCCTAAAAAATGCTAACTGTTCACACATCTCAAAACTTGCTATTTGTTTGACTTAACAGCTGAAAATGTAACTACACTTACAAGCTAATCGGCTCACTTATGAGTCAGACGATCACTAAATATGACAAAAAAGCAGATGAGAACGCTATGAGCAAACGCTTTCTATTTACGGTCACAGCCCTAATCGCTCGATGTTTCAATATTCAATTTGCAAGTATCGTGATGATTTTTCTGCTTTCAGCAAGCGCCGTTTCTCTTTCATCATCGCCCGTCTCAGCAGAAACAAGTGCCAAGAAAATACTGTTCATCAATTCATTCCATCGAGGATATGGATGGAGTGACGAGGTCGAAAATGGTTTGAGAGAAACGCTCTCCGCTTCTGGCCAGCCAATCGAGCTTTCTGTCGTATACCTTGATACGCTTCGCCACGATGCCGTCCCGATTAAAGACAAACTTGCCGATATTCTTGCGTTGAAGAATGTTAACGAAGCGATTGATCTCGTTATCACTTCAGACAAGCCCGCTATTGAATTTGCATTGACGCATCAAAACACTTTGTTTCCACGACAACCTATTATCTATACCGCACTTACCGACTCTTCAACCGAGACAATGGATAATGCCCCACGTATCACTGGTATTTCGGAATTTACCGATTACCTCAATGCCATTGACGTCGCCCTAACGCTTCACCCAGACGCTGATAGCATCGCGTTTATTGGCTCTGAGCGCGAGGGGCACAACCAACATATGGTTGATGTCATTAAGGATAATGTTCTCCCTACACTTTCAACGAAAATAAACACTGAAATCTATCTCGATAAACCCCTGGATGAACTTGATGAATCACTAAGCCACCTATCAGCCAACACAATCATCTTCGCACTAAGTAATACTATTCCCAAAATGGACGGTAGCCTATACAGCCCAGCAGAAACTGCACGCCTGCTAGCTTCTGTAACACCATTACCTGTTTATACTTTTTGGCACTCCCACATAGGTCATGGTCCCGTAGGAGGACAAATCGTAACAGGTTTCAGTCAAGGTAAAGCGGCAGCACAGCTCGCCTTACAAGTGCTTAATCAAGACATTGATGCGCCCTTGCCTGCCGATCAGGTTGCACCTGCATCACTGTTTTTTGATTTGGAAGCGGTTGAAAAGCATCAAATTGACTCAACGATGCTGCCAGAAGGTTCTCGGTTCATAAACTACCAAGCCCCCATTTGGCAAGAATATAAAACGGAAGCGCTAACTACCCTTGTCATCGTGTTTGGGCTCAGTTCGATGGTACTTGCCTTTGTATTACTCGCAAGACGCCAAACAGAAACCATACATCAGATGAGCGATGAAAACGTCGAACTTAATCAGGCGTTAGACCTAAACCAAGAAGCACTTGATGACGTTACCCATCAGTTAGAAGAAGTCAATATCGTAGATGAGCTAACCGGATTGGGAAATACTCGTCATTTCAATGATATGTTGGACAAAGAGTTACGCCGAGCCAGTCGCTACAAAACGCCCTTGAGCTTATTGCTCATTTCTGTTGACCAATTTGATGCGTACGTAAATACGCAAGGGCAAGAAGATGCAGACAAGCAATTGATGGCCATTAGTCAAATTATCAAAGACACTTGCCAGCGCTCCTCTGATGTTCTTGCTTTCCTTCACAACGCAAAGTTTGCGATCATTTTGCCACATACAACACGAGACAACTCTCAGGTCGTGTGCCAAAAACTTCATAGTGGACTGAAACACAAAACCCTTCCATTTATGCTTTCCCAAACGGGGGCTTTAACTCTGAGTATTGGCTTATCTTCACTCGAAAGTACCGAAGATCGAATTAATCCTCAACATATGTTCAATACCAGTGAAATGATGCGCCTTGATGCAGAACGAAAAGGCGGAAACGGCACTCAATCTGAAGTTATTTCTCTACACTCTTCGTCAAGCACATCGAATGGAACATGAGTATCCTCGCCGTTTACTCCAGTTTAAAACCACTTATCGCGTCATAATGACGCTTATCTCATCATACTGACGACTAACACAGTTTTAGTTAACGTGCTTGTGTTGGTTGTTTTTCCAAACTGTTTTCCCAAACATGACGGAAAAGCCACTGTGCATCCGAAATACCTTATCGAAAGGCGCGCATATTTTTTGCTGCGCCTATTTTTTATGAATGTTTCAACATGCATCCATTTTCGGTTCCGAATGATTGAAACCAAATAATTTTAGTTTCCGCGACACTTATCACTCTTATTCATCTATATAGATGTTTCGAATTGCCTTGATAAAAATTAACATCGTCTATGACTCAAGAGGCACCGACAAATGGACAATAATCCAACATACAAAGTTATCAATTTATCTAATATTTCATACACCGTTGTTCTATGCTTTATTGTTGCTTTTCTCACCCAATTTCTATTTGCAGGTTCATACCTTTACCATGTCGCTATTTCCTTCGGATATTGCTTAACCTTTACCCTATCCAACAATTTCATTGCTAAAACTTACCCTAATCGACCTCATTGGAAAAATGTCATTGTCGCCACTTTAGTCGGTATGCCCTTTGGTGGTGCAAACATGTTGTTTTGGATGAACTACTACAAGGGATTATCAGAAACAGATAGTATTCTCCCTGCTCTTGCTATCACCACAGCCATTGCTTTTTGTATTGCTTATTTTTTTATTACGCAAGCGCGAGCGACCACAGCAGAGTCACAATTGAAGGACATTAAGCTACAACAAGCTGAGCAAGAAAAAGCACTGATCAATAGTCAATTAAGAAGCCTACAGGGGCAAATGGAGCCACATTTCTTGTTTAACACCTTGGCGAACATCCAAGTATTGATTGATAGCGATTCTCACAAAGCAAAAATGTTACTCGAAAAAATCACAGATCTGCTTCGTGCAAGTCTTAAGCAGCACCGCAAAGATACCATTTCTCTAACAGATGAATTACGTCTGTTAGATAGCTACTTATCAATCCAACAAATACGACTTTCCGATCGAATGGGTTATACGATTTCACTTGATGATTCCATTTCGCCACAAACGCTTATCCCCCCCTTTTTGATTCAACCCGCAGTTGAAAATGCCGTTGTCCACGGAATAGAGCCTTCGATAAAAGGGGGACACGTTCAACTTAACATCTCAAAAGAGGGCAATAGGATAACGGTTGAAGTGACGGATAATGGCATTGGTTTCAATGACGCATCAAAAGGTCACGGGCTCAGCATGAAAAATGTGCGACAGCGCCTTTCTGCCCTTTATGGTGAAGGCGGAAAGTTAGAACTTATTCCTCATAGCAGAGGTGGATTCACGACAAGGATCTCTATTCAATGCGAGCAGTGATTGCTGATGACGAACCGTTACTACGACACCATTTGAGCAAGCTACTGGGTGAACTAAGCTCATCTATTGAAGTAGTTGCAAGTGCTAAAGATGGGATAGAAGCCGTTGAAAAAATCAAAGCGCTCAAACCTGATATCGTGTTTTTAGACATTCGAATGCCAGGGCTAAATGGCCTAGAGGTCGCCACCATCATTAACGAACTAGATGTGTTGCCTCGTATTATTTTCGTTACAGCCTACGACCACTACGCGATTGAGGCCTTCGAGCAGGGCGCTGTCGACTACCTCGTTAAGCCCATTGACGAATCTCGACTGCTAAAAACATGTGAGCGACTTGAATGCCAGCAAGAACAATCGTTAAATCGTGAAGAGTTGATCAACATACTGTCGCAAACTCAAGTTAAAAAAGAAGCGCCGCTTACGTGGCTAAAAGCAGCGAAAGGTGAGGATATCCATCTCATCCATGTAGACGATGTCGAGTATTTTAAAGCAGAAGACAAATACGTCACTGTAGTGACACAGAGCAGTGAATACATTATTCGAACGCCGCTGAAAAACCTCTCGAGAAATTTATGTAGTGACACTTTTTGGCAGATACACCGCTCAATTATCGTCAAAGTCTCATCGATTCACCGCGTATCTCGAGACATAACGGGAAAAATGGTCGTCGAACTCAATGACAGTGCTCATAAATTGCCCGTAAGCCGAAATGCAAACGCGCTATTCAAACAAATGTAACACAACAGAATTATCCTTAATTTCATTCCTTTCCAGCAATCTAAATCAGCAGAATAAAAAAAGACATTCAATCGTTCACTTTGGGTAGCTTGGGTATCAGGTAGCGCTGTAGTTTTATCAATTCGTTTCATTAATTCTTTCCGCCCAGCTCATTACAAACGCAAATGTTTGCCATTCATCGTCAGGATTCACCGTTTGTCGCACCGCACTTTTCATTGTCATTAATCAGGATAGAGTGACCCTAATAACCAAGTATGTTGAAACCACTTGGTACTCATCAAAAACCAGCGGTACATGAATGGAGTCAAGGATATGACCCTTAAAAACAATCTATTTGGTCGGTCACTGATCCTCGTTTTCGTTGTATTAACCAGCATTTTTCCCATTTGGTTCGCCCAAGTGAATGCTGATCCAGCCCCTAGAACACTGCAAGAATTCTTTCTCGACGCATCATCAGGAAGAAGTGAAGCAAGAGAGGTGGTATTGAGTTCAGTCGAGAGCCTACTGAGACAATACCCAAATGACCCGCTACTGACAGCCTATTACGGTAGTACACTGAGCATGAAAGCTCGGGATTCTTGGCTCCCCTGGAAGCAAGAAGAATACATTGAACTTGGCTTAGAAAACCTCAATAAATCGTTAAATCTTTTGAGCATGGATGCCTATTCCAAGCCTTATTATGGCCTTAACGAAGGAATTTTCACTCAATCGATCGCCGCAATCACATTCGTCAACAGTCCCGATTACTTCCATCAAAAAGAGCGTGGCTATGAGATGTTGAAGCACATGATGGCTTCTGAGCAATTACAAAATTATCCCTTTGGACCGCAAGCGTGGATACATATTGGTGCAGTAGAAGCTGCGCTAGCCATGAAAGACGACAAAGTGGCTAAAGGGTGGGCTCAAAACATGCAAAAACTGGCACCTACACACCCAATGACTAAAAAAGCACTTTCTCTCACCACCAAAGCTTAATCAAGACGTCACACACGCTCATTTTCTCCATACCCAAGCACCTTTAAGTTGTTTGGGTATAAAAGTCTTTCATTTACTGTCTGTTGAAATCCAAGTTCACTCTCTGGCAACTTTTTCAGATTTTTGGTGGTCTTATTCAAGTCCTGTTCACATTTGGAATGTTAACGTTAATATCGTGCTAAGAAAGCACCTAGGACAATGAAGCAATACCTAAAGCGAATACCCATCATGCTTGGCCACCTCTCGTTAGCGAAGCATAGATTTCACTGAACCCGAGAAAACACTATGTACTTACGCCTGATTTCACTCATTTTTATTCTGACGTTGGTAGGATGCGCAAAAAGTGTTTATACCGATTATGATCAACAATATGACTATAGCGACATACAGTCTTACAAGATTGTCAGTCCCGCCGGTTCAAACCCGACATCGCTAGACGATGGACGTGTGAAGCAAGCGGTGAAAAAGGAGTTGACCGCCATGGGACTCATTGAAACTGGCAGTGAGCCAAACGTAAACGTTCGTTACTTCATTGAGCCCAAAACCGAGAATGTCGCTTATGGTTCATCCGTTCGATTTGGATATGGCTCTCGACGATTCGGCGTGGGCTATGAAACGCCAACTCGCTATGAAGAAAGAAGCTACGGGCAACTCGTTGTAGAAATGGTCAACACGACATCCAACCAAGTGATTTGGCGCGCCGTATCGAAGAGAAAACTGACTGACCGAATGACGCCAGCAAGTAAAAATGCCTTTATACAAGAGCAGATTAAAGAGATGTTCGAAGAGTTTCCGCCGACAACAACGGAGCCTGAGTATTAATCTTAGGTCGACGATGAATATTCAATGGTAGGGAAGTGCGCTAAATGACAACTGATTTGCTAATTACTAATGCCGTCATTCGAGGCCAAAGTGCCCCGTCCAATATATTGATAAAGAGTGGGACAATTTGCGCCATTGATGCCAACGATATTCACGTTGAATCCAATGTTGTTACGATTGACGCTGAAGGCGGATTGGTACTTCCCCCATTTTGCGAGCCGCATGTTCATTTAGACACAACCCAAACGGCTGGCGAACCGAGTTGGAACATTTCAGGAACCTTATTTGAAGGAATTGAACGATGGTCAGAACGTAAAGCAACGCTATCGATTGAAGACGTGAAGGTACGAGCCAAACAAACACTAACATGGCAAATTGCCAACGGTATCCAACACGTTCGAACCCATGTTGATGTTTCTGACCCGACACTCACAGCATTAAAGGCAATGCTAGAAGTTAGAGAGGAGATGAAAGAATGGATTGATATTCAGATTGTCGCCTTTCCACAAGAAGGCATCCTTTCATACCCTAATGGAAAAGCGATTCTGGAAGAAGCCGTCAAACTGGGTGCAGACGTTGTCGGCGCAATTCCTCACTTTGAGTTCACTCGTGAATACGGCATTGAATCTCTGCATTTTGCCTTTGAATTGGCCCATCAATATGGCTGTCTCATCGACATACATTGCGATGAGATTGACGATGAGCAGTCCCGTTTCGTTGAAACCGTGGCAGCACTGGCGCATAAATACAGTATGGGCAGCAAGGTCACAGCCAGTCACACCACAGCGATGCATTCGTACAATGGCGCGTATACCTCTCGATTATTCCGCTTACTGAAACTGTCTGAAATTAACTTTGTTGCCAACCCTCTGGTCAACATTCATCTGCAAGGCCGCTTTGATGACTACCCAAAGCGTCGTGGTATCACTCGTGTCAAAGAGATGCTGGCCTCGAACATCAATGTATGTTTTGGCCACGATGATATCTTTGACCCTTGGTATCCACTCGGTACAGCGAACATGTTGCAGGTACTGCATATGGGGCTACATGTTTGTCAAATCATGGGATATGACCAACTCAACCAATCTCTCGATCTAATTACTCACCATTCAGCACGCACACTAAACATCGAGGCTAACTATGGGATCGCCGTTGGTAAACCAGGGAATCTTATCATCCTGCCTGCTGACAATGATTTTGATGCCGTTCGTCGGCAAGTGCCCGTGAGGTATTCCATTCGCTTTGGACGGGTGATCGCGCAAACCCAGCCTTCAATTACATCCGTTCACCTCAACACCACTGAAAATGTGACGTTCAAGCGCTAAGAACTCTGAACGGATTGAAGTCATACTTAGGGGGAATGAGAAGTAAGTGCAAAAACACTGGCGCTCTCCTAATAAATTTGCGACTCCCTATTCAATTGGTTATGACATGCCTATACACCTGAAAAATCTGTGTGTTTAAATCACTTAATGTCATTCCGCTAGGTTGAAAACGTCATGTATCCACAAATCATTTTGCTCAATGGTACAGGTAGCTCAGGAAAAACCAGTATAGCTAACACCTTGATTGAACAGTTGCCCGTTCAATACCTTAACTTCAGCATTGATAGCGTACTCTACGCTTTACCGCCTAGTGACCTTGAAAAAATGATGGAAGGAAAAGCCATTACACGCCAAGGATATGATTACCCCACTCTGGTACGCGGGTATCACCAAGCAGCAAAAGGGCTTGCAAACGCAGGATGTAAACTCATCCTCGATAATGCATGGATCCCAGATGAAGAAAAACGTGACATGCTAGAAGCATTTTCTGAGTTTGATGTTTGTCTCGTGGGAGTCAAATGCCACTTACTTGTAGCTATGGAGAGAGAACGCCAACGCGGAGATCGCGCCATTGGACTGGCGGAAAGCGAATACAACCATGTACACACCAATATGAACTACGACTTTGAAGTAGACACGACAACACTCTCCCCACAAGCCAATACCGATAAAATAATGACATTTCTAAAGAATAAACCTGTACTTTCAGGCGCATCCATCAGCAAAAAAGAGTTAGAACAGATCGCATGATCTGACATCGATGTCGCAAACTAACGTAGGTGAAGCCTACGATTTTTTGCTTGCTTAGAACCTAACAAGAACATCAACGCGAAGCAGTATAAAAATAGCGTGCTCCCACTTCCCCCTCCGCCTCCCGAATCGACTGTCGATTGAGGCGCCGTTGTTTCCGACATTGACAACGTTGCCCCTTCAAAAGCTTCTGAGCCATATATCATCACATAGTATGTGCCTGCACTCATCCCCGACAATGAGCATGACTCCTGATTCGAATTGCCCCCTGACTGACAATCATACAACGTCGTTGTTGGCGCTACCCCTTCCCGAATGTAAAGATCGGCGTCTCCAATCCCCCCTGATAGTGAGACAGTCACCGTAGTAGAAGAAAGCGTTGATGCTCCTACACTTAAAGCGGATTTTAAAGATGATTGGTTAGACGCCAATACACCGGCATTCGTGACGCTGAACGAATAATAAATCGCTTCGCCAACCAACCCTTCAAGATTAGAAATCGGTGAATCTGGATCAATAGGCTGTGCACGCTCTTCAGGAGGCAGTACCACACTCCCCTGCTCGACGGCTAGCGTCACACCTGAGTAGCTACTGTAACCATGAAGCATGATGTAAACATCTTCACCCGCGCCACCAGTCACTTCACAGGTTTCGTTATTGCCATAGTAGTAAGGTCGGCAATCATAGTCAGATTGAGACGGGGCACTGCCCTTATTCACATACAGGTCAGCATCACCATCACCATTTGCAATACTCACGCGCACATCACTGCCATCTTCTGGCATCGCGAACTTATAGAACAGCATGTCACCACGAGAACCCGCTAGGTTCAAAAGGCTGTCGCCAATCGAAAGCACTTGTGGTGGTGTCAATGTGATATCCAACTCAATGGTTACGCCAGAAAAGCTCGTCTCACCCACCAGCAAGACATTGTATTCACCGCTACCTTGGAAGGTGACATCACACACTTCATTGTTATCAGACCCTGTCGATGCACAATCATAGTCAGACGGTGAAGGCAGACCATTGTATTTCACAAACAGGTTCGCGTTGCCCGCACCTCCAGATAGCGTCACACTGGCACTGTCTGTGTTAACAGGTAGCGAAAAGTAGAACGACGTCTCTGAACCCAATCCACCACTCACATTGGTCACCGGGACCTCATCGATTAACTCGGTTGAGTCCAAACACGCATATACACCGACCTGCTCAAACGCATTCACAACATCGGATGTGCTATAGCCAAGATCACTGGCAGCACGAACAACCCCACATCCGCCATCATCAAAATTCGAGTCGGCCTCCCAATAGAGCTTGTTAGCAAAAGCAAATGCTTCAAACGCTTTTCGTACATCCCAACCAGAGGTTGTGGCAAGAAGATAAAAAGCACGATTGAACACGCCGCTCGAGTAATGAACATCCATGCCTGAGTAATATTCATTCGCATGGTCAATAGAGCGTCCGTCATCTGATGGCGTGACAAAATATCGCAGTCCACGTCCGGTTTTAAATATGTCCGAGCCAACGACCCAATCAATCGTACCCTTCCAGTAATATTCGGCCGCTTCACCCGCTATGTCAGAAAAAGACTCATTAATACCGCCAGACATACCCGAATAAATCAGATTCGAGTTTTGACTTGTAAATCCATGGCTCACTTCATGCGCAGACACATTGACATCCACCAAAGGATAAAAGGTGCTGTAACCGTCGCCAAACGTCATTGAAGAGCCATTCCAAAACGCATTTTCATAGTTATTGCTGTAGTGAACACGCATGACCAACTGAAACGTTAACGGTGCCATACTTAGCCAGTCGTTATACATATCAAACACTAACTGGCCGAAAAAATGCGCGTCATTCAGCGGAGAGTAAGCACCATTTATCGTTTTGTATGAATTGGTATTACTCGCGTCATTACATGTATAGGAATAAGCCGTCGACCCGGATGTACCATGATTCAAATTGACGGTTTTCACGTTCGCATTTTCCATCTTGCATGTCGTACCCACTTTGTCGACCGCAAAACCCGCGTAATCTGAACCAAATACGTATTGCCCTGTTTTCTCATTGCCACCTGGGCCTCCACCTATATCAGATGCGTGCGCCAGACCTTCCCACATTTTCAAAATTTTACCGGTCTTAGCGTCAATATAAGCATGGGGCCGAGTCGGTTTTGTCGTCGGCATGAAAAAGCTCACTTCATACACGAGGTGGGGTTGAGTGTTTTCGTCAAGCCATACAAATAACTCGCTCCACTCATCTTCCGGCACGACAATATTGTTGTAAGGTGGGGAAGTAGGATGCTGATTCTTTAACAGTTGTCTCGCTCGATGATGGCTAACAGAAGGCGTTGTCTTCGTTAAGGTTTGGGATAGACCAACAACGCGTTTACCCCGTGCATTGGCGAATCCGTCAATGCCTTTGTCTGAAACAACCCGCCCTTTTCGGACAGGCAACCCTTGAAAATACTGCTGGTGCTTAGTTTTAACTTTGCCATTAGGAAGTACGACGGTTTCGGTGGGTACGAAGCCTGAGAATGGCGAACCTTGTTGCGTTGAGTAACCCGTCGGATGAGCATCTGACAAGATAGAGACATCGCCGTGGACAGATTCAACGATAGTTCCACTGGCTGACTCAGCGGAAAATATTACTAAAAATAGCACCAAGCATTGGCATCGCAGTATCGACATTAAGCCACCAGAACCTTATTTGAGACACATGATCTCTAATTAATAATGGTAGAGGTTTTGGAATTGATAAAGGCAGATACCGCAGTTCTTACTGCTTTTTTTTCGTTCACTTTTCACCCAACAAAAAGCGCCTTACTAAACGTTTGATACCGAAAGATTTCAACCTATTTCCGGCCTATGCCTCCAGTAAGCACAATGAACACGGCGTTGACTTTCGCTAACCGCTAACAATCACCGAGCACGCTAAACTTGAAGCAATCACCTAAGCGCAATCAAGTTGAACTCAAAACAGTCACGTCCCTCTCTTGATAAGACGGTATATAGTCAGTAGTGTGGCAAAAAAGGTTTCTACCTATTGAATACACTCGTATAACAGGAAACGCCAGTGGAACAACTTCAGTCGCTCATCACGTTCTTTACTGAACACAAATTTCTCCTCACCTTACTGATCATTTTCGTTATCTGGACCATTCGACGCATCATGATCAAGCTCATCTGGGGCGATACCAACTTCCTGAGTGAAGAACAACGTAAGTGGATCTCACAGACAAAGAATGGCTCTTTTACTCTTCTTCTCATCGTGATGTTTTTGGTTTGGCGATCAGAAATCAACGAATTTGCTTTGTCACTCACCGCCATCGCAGTCGCGGTCGTCGTTGCTTCAAAAGAAATCATTCTTTGCTTTACGGGATCGATTCAACGAGCCAGTTCTCGCTCGTTTCAGATTGGTGAATGGATCGAAGTGGGTTCATTGTGTGGTGAAGTGATCGAACACAACTTAATGGCAACCAAGATTCAAGAAATCGATCTTCACCATGGTACCTATAACTACACAGGAAAAACCGTTACTTTTCCCAATAGCTTGTTTTTTACCACACCCGTGAAAAACTTAAATTTCATGAAACGCTATGTTTATCATGAGTTTAAAATCACTGTAAAAGAAACCGCAAACCTCTACCCTATGGTGCCAAGTTTGCTCGCACGTATTGACGATCACTGTGAAGATTTCTATGAAGTTGCGACAAGATATAACCATATGATTGAGCGCCATGCTGGCGTAGATTTACCCGGTGCAGACCCACATATCCATGTAACATCAACCGATCTTGGCGACCCACAAGTACATATTCGCTTATTCTGCCCCACTGAACGTGCGCCAGAATTAGAGCAAATGATCAGGGAAGATTTTATGACGCTTTACTGTGAACGAATTCTCAAGCAAGCACCCGTTGCGATAGCGGATGACCTCCTATCAGAACTCGAATCGAATGCTCTTCACTGTTGATTCTCGCTAAAACGCACCACAAATCTGCCTAACCTAATGGGCAGATTTGTGTCTTATTTATCATCCAAACTCACCATCAAACACCCTCTCTAAGTAAAAAATTCATCATTCCACATACGGAAAAGTACTTTTCTTCACTGCTTTTGTTTCCACATGTCTTTTTTTGTACTTTCATTGTTAAACAGATGTTAACAACAACCGATGTGCATCTTATAACCATGAGGAACTAAAAATGCTGTCTACAAGGAAAACGTTAACTGCCTTTGCCGCATGCTGTACCGCTTTCTCAATGTCTGCATACGCAGCTACTGAGTTGACCATTGCAACGGTCAACAACGGTCACATGATTGAAATGCAGAAACTTAGCGAAGAGTTCGAAAAACAAAACCCCGACATTAAACTCAACTGGGTAACACTAGAAGAAGGTGTACTTCGCCAGCGCGTCACCACTGATATCGCCACAAAAGGCGGACAGTTTGACGTGATGACTATCGGTATGTACGAAACACCAATCTGGGGCAAAAAAGGTTGGCTAAAAGAAATTGAAACCGACGAAGCCTATGATGTGGACGACCTACTTCCTGCGATGCGAGCAGGCCTGTCGGTAGATGACAAACTTTATGCTGTACCATTTTATGGTGAAAGCTCAATGGTCATGTACCGCAAAGATCTCGTGGACAAAGCTGGCATGACAGTACCTGATCGTGCCACATGGGGCCACATCCGTGACGTAGCAGCGGCTATCCACGACCCTGACAACGGCGTTTATGGTATTTGTTTACGCGGTAAACCAGGCTGGGGCGACAACACTGCATTCGTAACCACCATGGCAAACTCATTTGGTGCGCAATGGTTCGACGAAGATTGGAAGCCACAGTTAAATTCACCTGAATGGAACCATGCTGTCAGCTTCTATGTAGACCTTCTCAGCACTTATGGTCCTCCAGGTTCGAGCTCTAACAGCTTCAACGAAATTCTTGCACTGTTCAACGAAGGTAAATGTGGCATGTGGATAGACGCCACGATTGCTGCATCATTCGTCACCGATCCAAAGCAGAGCAAAGTGCACGACAAAGTTGCTTTTGCACAGTCTCCTGTGGCTGTTACCGACCGCGGTGCAAACTGGCTTTGGGCATGGGCTTTGGCCGTTCCTTCTGCCACCAAAAATACGGAAGCCGCACAGAAATTCGTAACTTGGGCTACCTCGAAAGACTACATCAAGTTAGTGGCTGAGAAGAATGGTTGGGCAAGCGTGCCAACAGGTACACGCCAATCGACGTATGAAACACAAGCGTTCCTCGATGCAGCATCGTTTGCAGAAGCGGAATTGGCTGCAATCAACTCAGCAGACCCATCAAACAGCACACAGAACCCAAGCCCATATGTTGGCGTTCAGTTCGCTGCTATCCCAGAATTCCAAGCCATCGGTATTGCAACTGGACAACAATTGTCTTCTGCATTGGCGGGGAAAACCACGGTAGAAAAAGCGCTTCAAAGTGCAAACAAGTCAGCAGACCGCGAAATGCGTAAGTCTGGTTACTACAAGTAAAAGCACCTCCTTTGGCCGGGCAGCTATATGCCCGGCTTCATCTTCAGTTTTATTGGTAGTCGCTCATGCAAAAATGGTTGCCTCGACTGTTGGTTGCCCCATCCTTTATCAGCTTGCTGCTTTGGATGATCGTCCCGCTCTCTATGACGATATATTTCTCAACCATCAGATATAACCTACTTTACCCCGGAGAGAACGAGTTTGTCGGTTGGATGAACTTCGATTTCTTCTATACAGATGATGCATTCTGGCCAGCACTGTTCAATACCTTGACGTTAGTGGGCATGGTATTGGTGGTCACCGTACTCGGTGCGCTGCTGATTGCTATCGCACTCGACAAGCCCTTTTTTGGCCGTGGAATAGCACGCGTTTTACTGATCTCACCTTTTTTCATCATGCCAACAGTAAATGCGCTGATATGGAAAAACATGATGATGCACCCAGTTTACGGTGTACTGGCATCGCTTTGGGAAAGCGTCGGACTAGAGCCGATCGACTGGCTTACCCAGTTTCCGCTGGGATCAATCATCGCCATGATAAGTTGGCAATGGATGCCCTTCGCTCTCTTGATATTTATCACATCGTTGCAATCCATGGATCACGAGCAAAAAGAAGCAGCATTGCTTGATGGCGCAACGGGTTGGCAAGTATTCCGTTACCTCACATTGCCGCACCTAGCACGTCCAATTGCTGTTGTCATGATGATTGAAACTATCTTCATGCTATCCATATTTGCAGAGATTTTTGTCACTACGGGTGGTGGCCCAGGCTATGAATCGACCAACCTCGCGTATTTGATCTTCGCGCAAGCACTGATGCAATTTGATGTGGGTGTCGCCTCTGCTGGGGGACTGATTGCCGTCATTCTTGCCAACATTGTCGCGTTCTTTCTTATCCGAGCAATCGGCAAAAACTTGGTCGCTTAAGGAGGCATCATGGCTAAAGACGTTTCACTCATCGATCAAACCGGATGGCTCCGCCCAATTATTTGCTGGGCGCTGGCACTGCTGGTTTTCTTTCCAATTTTCATGATGTTAATTACAGCATTCAAAACAGAGCAGCAGGCAATTTCCGTTCCTCCTACGTTCATATTTGAACCAACCGCAGAGAACTTTGGCATTGTTCAAGAACGCAGCGACTACATGAAGTTTGCTATCAACTCAGTGATCACCGCATTCGGTTCCACTATTTTGGCTCTGATTATTGCTATTCCAGCAGCGTACTCGATGGCGTTTTATCCTCAAAAACGCACCAAAGATATGTTGTTGTGGATGCTATCCACCAAGATGTTGCCAGCCGTCGGCGTGCTGGTTCCTATCTACGTGTTATGTCAGAAGACAGGACTGTTAGATACCACCTTTGCGCTAACGATCATTTATACCTTGATTAACTTACCCATCGTGGTCTGGATGCTGTTCTCCTATTTCAAGGATATCCCGCGTGACATCCTTGAAGCCGTGCGTCTTGACGGCGCAGACACGCTAGGCGAAATCCGCCATGTTCTGCTGCCCTTATCACTAGGTGGTATTGCGTCAACAGCGCTGCTATCCATCGTGCTGAGTTGGAACGAAGCATTCTGGTCAATCAACCTGACTTCAGCCAATGCTGGAACCCTCGCCACCATGATTTCGACGTATTCCAGTCCGGAAGGGTTGTTCTGGGCGAAGTTGTCTGCTGCGTCCACACTCGCGTGTGCGCCTATCGTCATTCTTGGTTGGTTCTGTCAGAAACAACTGGTTCAAGGATTAACCTTTGGGGCTGTGAAATGAGTTACTTACAAGTCAAAAATCTCTATAAAAAATACGGCGAAACGCTGGCACTTAAGAACATTGATTTCGAAATCAAGAAAGGCGAGTTTGTGGTTTTTGTTGGCCCATCAGGCTGCGGGAAATCAACATTGCTTCGTACCATTGCGGGCTTAGAATCTTCGTCAGATGGTGACATTCATCTTGATGGTGAATCCATCATTGAAACCCATCCGTCAAAACGCGACGTGGCTATGGTATTCCAAAGTTACGCCTTGTATCCCCACATGTCGGTCAAAGACAACATGTCTTTTGCACTTAAGCTGGCGAAACGACCTCAGCAAGAAATCGAAGAAAAAGTTGGGAAGGTCGCAAAAGCGCTCAAGCTGGAAGCCTTGTTAGATCGTAAACCCAAGGCGCTTTCTGGTGGTCAACGCCAACGTGTTGCCATTGGGCGAGCCATTGTGAGAAACCCAAAAGTC
This sequence comes from Enterovibrio gelatinilyticus, assembly GCF_028683095.1. GTDB lineage: Bacteria > Pseudomonadota > Gammaproteobacteria > Enterobacterales > Vibrionaceae > Enterovibrio > Enterovibrio gelatinilyticus. Next base: position 65,623 of record NZ_JAJUBC010000013.1, read on the forward strand.
TTCTTGTTTGATGAGCCTCTGTCTAACCTCGATGCAGCGTTGCGTGTCGAAATGCGTATTGAGCTTTCACGACTCCACCAAGAGTTAGAGAGCACCATGATCTACGTGACACACGACCAAATCGAAGCCATGACGCTCGCTGACAAAGTGGTGATCATGAGCCAAGGTGAAGTCGCACAAATCGGCACACCATTAGAGCTGTACCATCAGCCAGCCAGTCGCTTTGTGGCGACATTTATCGGTACGCCTAAGATGAATGTCTTGCCCGTGAATAAGGTCGGTGATGGTGACACTCTTGATGTTCATTTTAACGATGACGCCAACATTCGCTTGTCCAAATCGGCCTATGAAGATCGCGCATTGTCTTCAGCCAGCATTGGTTTTCGCCCTGAATCGCTAACCCTTTGTGCCCCAGAAGATGGGGATCTCAAAGGCGATGTTGAAGTTATCGAGCAATTAGGTAGTGAAACGCTGACCTATGTCCGCACGTTAAGCGGAGAAACCATTGTGGTAAGAGCGGACCCCATCTACACACCGAAACTGCGTGACACCGTTGGTATAAAGCTAGATTCAGAAAAAGTGTACTTGTTTGATAGTGATGATAAAACCACCAACATCTACGGTGAGGTAAGTCATGTCTGAAAACAATCGTCTCGTTCACTTTGGCATCGGTGCCTTCCACCGAGGTCATCAAGCCTATTACCTGCAATTGCTGAACGATACCTTACCGGAAGAAGAGCACTGGTATTACACGGTCATCAATCTTCGGCAGGAAACACGAGCGATTCCAACGGCGCTGAAAAAACAAAACGGCAGTTACCACTTTAAACGAATTGCGCCGGATGGGTCGGCGCAATTCGTCAACATACGCAGTATTAATGCCGTTGAAGATGCCTCTGAAGACGCAAGTGTGATTGCACAGGTTTTCAATGATGACAAGGTCAAAGCCATCACCATTACAGTGACCGAAGGCGGTTACTATTTAACGGATAGTGATGACCTCAACCTTGCACACCCCGAAATTGCGCACGATGTTGAGGTAATATGCCAACAACAAGGTCAGCCCAAAACGCTTTTTGGTTTTCTCACCTTGGCACTGATAACGCGCCAGAAAATGAAACATGGCGCTATCACTGTCGCGACTTGCGATAACTTGCGTGACAACGGTAATCGACTAAGAAATGTGTTTTATCAATTCCTTGAATCCACCAAGCTAACTGACCTTATCGCTTGGCTTGATGAGAATGCTACATTCCCATGCTCCATGGTCGACAGAATTACGCCCGTACCCACTACATCACTGGTCGAAGAGGTTAAACAACACACCGGCATAGATGATGAGTGCCCCATCATGGGCGAGGATTTTGAACAATGGGTGATAGAAGACAAATTTGCGACAACGTTCCCGCCGCTGGAAACAGTAGGCGTCACGCTCACTAACAATGTCCATGCCTATGAGGAAGCAAAAATTCGCATTCTCAATGGCGGCCATTTCCTGCTGTCCTATGTTGGGGCACTGCGCGGTTACGTGACTTTTGACGAGAATATTCGCGATCCGGAACTCAATGAGTGGCTCAAGCAATATCACCAGAACGAAGTGATACCAACTATTTATGATCGTCCGTTTGATCTTGAAGCATACAGGGAAGTGATTATCTCCCGCTTTAGTAATCGTTATATCGCAGATTCCATTGAGCGCATCGCAATGGACAGCATTAGTAAGTTTCCGCAGTTCATTTTACCTACATTGAAGCTCAATCTTGATAGGGATTACATGCCGACAGCCGCCATTAGGTTGATCGCATATTGGTATTGCTTTCTTGTACTCAATATCAGTGATCGTTTTGAGTTCAATTATAAAGATCCGTATATCTCAGTTGCACGAAAATGGATGCAAAGCCCTGAGCCGATCGAGGCATTTCTAAATGATTCTGATATTTGGCACGGGTTAACAACTCGCTTTCCCATGTTTAGCCAAGCCCTAGCAAATCAAATTCAGCAAACCTTAAACATCTACGAGGAGCGCTACCCATGACACTTGCACTAGAACACGACGGAAGGCCACTGCTTCAAGGAAAAGTGGCGTTGTTAACCGGTGCAAATGGAGGTATAGGTCTCGCAGTCACCGATGCTTATCTCGCCAGTGGCGCAAAGTGTGTTGTGGCTGATTTACCCAAGGATCCGTCAGCGGGTATTTCAGCCTTACTTGACCAATACGGTGACAGCCTTTGCTACCTGCATGCTGACATTACCAACGCAGAATCTCGTCAATTATTGGTGAGGACTACCTTGTCACAGTATGGCTCTATTGATGTGCTATTTAACAATGCTGCCGTGTTTGACATGGGCCCATTGCTAGACGCAACTGAAGCACAATTTGATCGGCTTTTCGATGTCAACGTCAAAGCCATGTTTTTCCTGATGCAAGCGGTTGCGAAAGAGATGGTACAAGCAGGCAATGGCGGCAAAATCATCAACATGGCGTCACAAGCAGGTCGACGAGGAGAAGCGTTAGTTGCCCACTACTGCGCAACCAAAGCCGCCGTGATCAATTACACCCAATCTGCCGCCTTAGCATTGGCTGAGTATGGCATTACAGTGAACGGTATCTCACCTGGCGTCGTAGATACGCCAATGTGGGACAGCGTCGATGCCCTATTCGCAAAATACGAGCATCGCCCATTAGGCGAAAAGAAAAAACAAGTTGGCGAAGACGTCCCGCTGAAACGCATGGGTGTGCCCAACGATATTGCGGGTACAGCGTTATTTCTTGCCTCTCCACTTTCCGATTACATCACTGCCCAGACATACAATGTCGACGGCGGCAACGTCATGAGCTAAACAAATGACAGCATACCTAGGTATTGATATTGGCACTTCTGCCGTCAAGGTTCTTCTCGTTGACTCGCTTGGCAATGTCCATGATAGTCATACAGAAACCTACGGTATCGACTCACCAAAACCGTTATGGAACGAACAAAATCCTGACATTTGGTGGCGTGCAACTTGCTCATCAATCCATGCGCTTAAATCAAAGAACACAACGGTATGGCAAGATATCGCGGCGATCGGGCTATCAGGACAGATGCACGGTGCCGTATGTTTAGATGAGAACGGAACGCCGCTACGCCCCGCTATTCTATGGAACGATGGGCGAGCCTTTGAACAAAGCCAAACGCTTAACCGAATATGTCCCAATATCGGGCATGTCGCCGGCGTACCCGCTATGCCGGGATTCACTGCACCCAAATTGCTGTGGCTATACGACAACGAACCCGAGTTGTTCCGACGTATCCACAAAGTGCTTCTACCGAAAGACTACGTTCGCTTGCAACTCACAGGCACTTACTTTACCGATATCAGCGACGCGGCGGGTACATTGTGGCTTGATGAAGCAAAACGAAATTGGGATGACGACATACTTGGTGCATGTCACCTTAATCGTTCGCAAATGCCCTCGCTAGCAGAAGGCAATGAAAACACCGGAGCGCTGCTCGCCCATGTCGCAATAGAATGGGGACTTTCCCAAGATGTCTTCGTGGTAGGGGGAGCAGGCGATGCGTCTGCTGGCGGCATAGGTATTGGCGCGATCAACGAAGGGGACGCCTTCCTATCACTAGGGACGTCTGGGCAGATATTTGTTGCTAAGGAGCAATACACCGCAAACCCAGATGCATACATCCATGCGTTTGCGCATGCGTTACCGAACCGATGGTGTCATATGGCGTGCTTACTCAATGGTGCCAGTCCGCTGAACTGGTTCGCGTCAATCACATCAACCCCCATTGCTACGCTACTTGAAGAAGCAGAGTCACATTACGACATTCATCAAACCGTATATTTTCTGCCCTATCTCACGGGGGAGCGCACTCCACACAACAATCCTTTTGCAACGGGCGCTTTCGATGGGCTAACAGCCCACACGCAACGCTATGACATGGCTGTGGCTATTTTGGAAGGTATCGCTTTCAGCTTCCGAGATTGCATAGAAGCGCTTAACCAAAACGATCACCCATTGACTGCGCTAGGTGCTATTGGTGGTGGTACAAAAAGTGCGTTCTGGCTTCAAATTCTTGCGGATGTGTTGAACGTATCGATTCATAAGTACCAAGGCTCGGAAACAGGCCCCGCTATGGGGGCAGCGAGGCTCGCCATACTGGGCCATACTCAGCAAGATATTGAAGCGATTTGCACAGCCCCTAGCGTTGAGAGAGTGTTTCAGCCGAATAGAAACAGGCACAGTGTTTATTTAAAGAAACATGCACACTTTGGCCAATTGTACCAAGCATTGCTACCAACCAATCGACAAGAAACGTGTTAGAGAGGAAACCCCTGATGTCAGCTGAGAAAGATCCAGTTTGGGAGTTTATTCAGATTGAAGACAAGTCGGTGTTTTACAAGGAGCATGGTGTTCCTCATCACAGCATCCACTGGCATGTCCACGAACAATATGAATTACATCTCATCGTAAAAACCAATGGGAAAGCCATGATCGGAAACCATCTTGGTCCCTTTTCACCCGGTCAACTCACACTGGTTGGCCCGTGGCTGCCCCATAACTGGGAAAGTCAATTAACACCAGGAGAAACTCACGAACTCCGTGACATGGTGATATTGTTCAAGCCGGACTTGTTTTACACAGCAGCAAAGTCATTCCCAGAATTGGTCCAGTTTGGTCCACTCTTAGAACAAGCAAAAATGGGAATCGAGTTTTTGAATGTGCCTTTTGACACTGCAGTGGAATACTTCTTGAAAGTGAAAGAAAGCCAAGGCGTAACGCGACTAATTAATTTTCTCTCCTTTATTAACTATCTCAGCCGAAGCAACACACGCTTACTATCAAACATGCCCGCTTCGGAAGTAAAAGATGCGGGTACCTTGCAAAGTCGAATTAACGAGGTAGTTGATTATGTCATGCAAAACTATCAACACCCCCTTCGATTAAAAACACTCGCCGACAAATTAGGCATGTCAGAATCTTATTTCTCTCGATTTTTTCACCAGTCATCGGGACACCGATTCACCGACTTCGTCAATCGCGTGAGGATCCAGCGTGCCTGTATCTTATTAAGTGACACCAATGACACCATTGCAGACATTAGCCAAACAGTTGGCTTTCATAACCTTGCCAACTTCAGCCGACAGTTCCGCAGGATCAATGGGCTAAGCCCATTGGCTTATCGCAAGAAACACTCAACTCCTACTCGCAAAGTTAACCTCGACTTGTCTCCTTGAATGACACTTCGTTGCAGTTAACGCTAGGTTTGAACACTCGATAATATCCTCTACCGACGTGTATCTAGGCTCTGTATCTGACCAGTTTTAGGTATTTGTGCCTTTTCCAGTTCTTCATTTTCGAGGAAACGCGTCAAAGCCATGCTGGCATCACAATAGCTCTGATTTTCAGTAAACACTGCACGTGCAACATCAATACTCTCTTCAGCAAGCCGTCTTTCTTCCAAGGGTTGTCGACTATCACTGAATACGATTTGCTGCTGCAATAACAGTGTTCGAAGTTTGTCTCGGCAAATTGGTTCACTGATGTTCACCTGCTGATGATCATATTTGTCGGTGCTGAATCCAACCGTTGAACTGGTCAAATACTCCGCAGAAAGTGCTGTTGGCGCATTCAATATGAATAAACATACAACAAGGGAAATTTTGGAAGGTCGAATAAGAAACAACATCATACTTATCAGCCATTTATGATGTTCAGCATTATTTCACAAATAGGGAAAGTTGTTTATCCTAAATCACATTTTTTGAAGCAAGGTATGTAATCAAACACCCTGACATTCGAGCCAATCCCGTTCACACAAAGCCACCGAGAAGGCCCGGTATGTAGAGCCCTATTAAATCCCCCCCGAAACGTCAATGATACTCCCCGTGGTAAACGACGACGCGTCAGACAAAAGAAAGCAAATTGAGGCAGCCACTTCATCCGGACGACCACCGCGCTGCATAGGGATTTTGTCCTGAAGACGATCAATGCGGTTCGGCTCTCCACCATCAGCATGAATATCCGTATGAATTAGCCCCGGGCGGACACCATTCACTCGAATACCTTCTCCAGCCACTTCTTTGGATAAACCAATGGTGAACGTATCCACTGCGCCTTTGCTCGCAGCATAATCAACATACTCATTAGGAGAACCTAACCGAGAAGCCCCTGAAGAGACATTCACGATAGATCCCCCTTTACCCCCATTAGAACGCGCCATACGCTTCACAGCTTCTCTCGCACACAACAAGGAGCCAGTCACATTAGCGAGCAAAACACGATTAATACGATCGGCGGTCATATCCACCAATTTACTTTGTTTAAACAAAATACCGGCATTGTTCACCAAACGAGTGAGAGGTAAACCGACATCATCGATACTGGCAAAAAGCTGGAGCACTTCCTCTTCCTGAGAGATATCAGCTTGAACGGCGAAAGCTCGCCCACCAGCATCAGCAATCGATTGAACCACAGCAAGCGCCGCATCTTTTCTTGCTTGATAGTTAACACACACCACATATCCTTGTGCAGCGAGCTGTCTTGCCGTCGCTGCACCAATACCCCTGCTTGCACCTGTTACCAGCGCAATTTCACCATAAGAATGCGACACTTATTTCTTACCTGCATTTGGAAAATCAATCGTATCAATATCTACCACTTGCCAAGGTCTTCCTTGGTTGCGAAAAATTCGCTTATTGAGTCGTGGATAATCCGCCTCATCATGGGCGAGGCGCTGCCCAACCACGATACAACGCAACGTGGTATCGCCCGTATTCACCATGGTATGAGGTAGGCCACCTGCGGGATAACCAATAAAGTCGCCTTCTGCGACAGGAAATGCTTCCTCTCCAATGGTCACTTCCGCGCTGCCCGATAGTACATAGACGCATTCGTCTTCAAAGTAGTGAACATGATATTGCGTAGATTCATAGGTTGGTTCGATTTCAACAATATGAAATCCAATACCCGTTAAGCCAACGAGATCACCCAGTGATTTATTTGTTCTCACCGCGTTGGGATTCAAAAAATGGGTTTTAGTGATCCCTTCCATTGATTCGATCTTGTCTTTTTTCACAATGTAATCACTCATCGCAATATTCCTTATGCAACGCATTAACAAACGAACAGAATAACAACACTCCCCGTCGAAATAACAGGCAATATAATACGTTCCTTGGATAACAGGAGAAAAGGGTGCGAATCAGGTCTCAGAAAGGGGATTTGTTTTGGTTAGCTTTGCTTTGATTAGCTTTGGTTAGCTTTGGTTAGCTTTGGTTAGCTTTGGTTAGCTTTGTGGAGCCTAGTCCTTAGGGGATGACATCCATGCCTCGTGCACTCCAAATATATTGTTCAACGAGCCTCAATTCAGACACGCCGAGGTTTTCCGGTACGACGAAGGGATTGAGGCGGGCTGTTAATGCAACTGTGGAAATAGCGAGTCATCAAGATCGATCCTCTCTCCGTCGAAAGACGCCGGATTCATGACATCATCAAAACGCGGATCGGAAAGCATTTTTTCCATACCCTGATCACGAACCTCACGCGACGGCCATACAATCCAAGAAAACAACACGACCGAGGCTGCTAATCGATGATTCGAGCGCGATTGAGCCACACTCTCATCCGCACAATGCACCACATTCAATGCGCCATAGGTTCTCATTAGAGGGATCACTGACGTCACTAATCGTCGGTAGATTTCTTTATTCGTCACCGGCAACGCTGTAATTAAACCATCAACATAAAGCACGATCCATTTCCTCAACTCTTCGAAGTATTCACTATCGCAACCGAGTAAGCATCATCATGTTTAACCACTGACTCTGCGCTCGCGCTGACCCTTTTCTGAGTTTCTAGTTCTTGAACTACAAATAAAACAACATATGCCAATTGAAATTCAGTTGACTGATATCATTAGGAATATTCCAAAATCTGCCCACCCATACGAAAACAAACCTCGCATTTAGACACTTAACAGAATTCTAATGCAGGCGCTCTGGTTAGAAATGAATCAACCATGAGAAATGCAAATAGTCTCTTATACTCTGTTGGTTTTATTGATGAATGATGACAAGAAAAAATTAGCGGCTACGTAACATAGGAACGAGTGAACAACACAACAAAGACAATGCGATTACACAATGAACTCTAAGGAACCCGAGCCACCCACCATGGCGGTGGCAGTTCACCCTAGATAGGAAAACTGCCTGATTCGCTCATTACCACTGAACCTCACCTTCGTGCACCTGTGCGCCGAGCTCAAGCGTGAAGGTCGCCCCTAATTCTGGGTAAAAACCGACCATGGTATCTATCACGCCTTTGCTGTCCTTGCTCTTGGCTTTTGCATCAGCAAAGCGTTCAATCCAAGTTGCCGTGTATTCGATGGTTGAAGGATCCAGCTTGCCCTTAGTTTTCATATGTCCAGGGATCACCAGTTCAGATTTCAGTGACTGCATTTCATGGAGTTGCTCTAGCCAGGCTGTCACTTCTTCTTCAGTTTGAGTGTCTGCCATCCAAACGTGCATCCCTTCTACGATACCGACATTACCCAGAATCGCTTTTTCTGAAGGAATCCAGAGGTAAGGTCGATGCGCCAGCACACCGTCAGTACCCTTGATTTGGATAACTGTGTCATCAATTTTCAGCTCCTTGCCTTTGAATACATCCGGCACACGTGGTTGTTGGGGTGCATTAGCTCCCATTTTCGGGCCCCAGAAACTGATTTTGGTTTCCAGTTTTTTCACGATCGCATCCCTTACCGCTTGGGTCGTCACCACATTCACGTGGGGGAAAATTTCCAGCAATTGTGAAGCACCGAAGTAATAATCCGGGTCTGCCTGACTGATATAAATGGTGTTCAGCTCTTTACCGGAATCCAACACCTTGGAGGCAATCTGCAGGGCGTCTGCGCGAGTAAAGCCAGTGTCGATTACCATCACTTCTTTTTCGCCTGAAACAACAGTAGAAGTCACGTTAAAGCTATTGTCGTCACCGTAGTAAACGTCAAATGTCAGTGGTGTACTCTGTGCCATCACTGGAGTGACGAGAGCAAAAGATAGCGCGAATGCGATTGCTGTTTTCATTGTTTTACTTCCTCTTTATTTGGGCTTGGGAAGAAGCATAACGATTGGATATGCTCGGAAATAGCGCCTATTCTTTGCATCATTGTTTCTTAAATCGCTCCAATAAAGACTGAACTTATGGATAAGTTAACTGCCGCAAGAGTATTGCTAGATGTCGCCCAAACCGAAAGTTTCACTGCTACCGCTGACAGGCTGGCAATGTCTCGCCCTATGGTGACACGCTATGTCGAAGCGATGGAAAACTGGCTTGGGGCAAGGCTTTTGAACCGCACCACCCGCAAGGTATCACTTACCAATATGGGTAAGCAGGTACTGCCGGATATGCAGCGATGGGTTGAACAAGCATTACATTTAGAAGAAAGCCTGATGCCGGGTGAATCCCTGAGTGGATTCATTCGCATCAGTACCAGTATGTCTTTTGGTTTTTCCCAACTCATGCCCGCGTTACACAAATTTCGGGAATGCCATCCGGGAGTGATCATCGACATTGATGCTCAGGACAGAGCTGTCGATCTGGTCGCTGAGCGCGTCGACCTTGCCATACGCACAGCCAGTAACCCAGATCCCTCACTGATTGGCCGCCCACTCGCCCCATGTGAATCAACATTGGTTGCATCACCTGCCTACCTAAAATCGAAGCCACCGATTAAAGTACCTGAAGACCTCAGGGAACATGAATGTCTGGGCTACAAAAACTTTGGCCGACATGAATGGCATCTCACCCAAGGCCACAATAAATGCAGCATAGAGGTGACTTGTCATATCACGGGGAACGAAGCCACGGTGCTGCTTCACGGTTCACTGGCAGGCATGGGGATTTCAATGCAACCCACCTATCTGGTCGAAGAGATGATTGAAAAAGGCGAATTGGAAGTGGTATTACCGGAATGGGAGTTGAATACCCTGACCATCTATCTGCTTTATGCTTCACGCAAACATCTTTCAAGGCCAGTGCGTGCCTTGATTGATTTTCTTGTCGAGTATTTTGATGGGAAGTTCTAATGTCTACTGGCTTTGGTTGCCAAAAAATTGGCCATCACCTTAAAGGAGAAACGGTCAATTACCTGTATGTACTCTCCACGTAACTACCAAATGCGTTTGAATTGTTCGATAAGATAGATGACATCAGGGCCTATTTCACCAAAGTCTTCTGCTGTTAACTGTCGTTCAAGAAAGTCGTTGTAACCACGCAACTGAGTTTTATCAAACTGCTCGAGGTTTTTGAAACCCATTGACCAATTCGGAAAGTTTCGGTGAGTGATTTCACTCCGATCAAGCACCACAACACTCGTATGACGTTCGTCTTGCTGTATCCTGCTAAATAGCACCTCGACAGCCGATTTCTCACCTTCCAATACTTGGAAGAAATTTCCCTTTGCATAGAGTAGAAGCCCGCTCACATTGGCAGTTTCATTGTTTGATCTTGCCTTACCCAACAATTGCATCAATTTTGATTCTGAGAAATCGCAAGTCGCTGCGCTTGCATAGATAAGACGAATCATTCAGTCCACCCAAAATACGTATATCGTACTGTTAAATAGTTTATTTTCCTTATTAGTTTACTCTAGCAGTTAATCACCGCTCTACGCATTCCCTCAGCACCCCTTCATAAGAAAATCGCTTAATCATGGCGTTACCTCGACTTTCTCTGATCGTGGGATGAGCGAGGGAAGTTAGGGGATATCTGATTGGAAAATTGATACCGGGATGCGCAAGTCGTTGCCAGTTTCTTTAAATATTTTAAAGGCGGCAGAGATACGATGACCACCATCTTGCAGGATATACGTTTTACCACAGGCACATCGAATCAACTGGATGGCTTCGTTAATCCCCTCACCTTGTTTGAGGCTTCTCAACACAGATTTAAAGCGATTATCTTCACCACGCAGCCAATGTAGATCCATCTTCACAAGCTCACTGATAGGCATGAATTCCATGCAATCTCCTTCTTAGCCAATTCAATACAGTATGTCGCCCACGCTCATCACTGCGTCAACTAATAGTGAGAAAAAGCCGCTTTAACGCTATTCGTTCGCAACAAGCCATTTTTTAAGTAACATCGCCAATTGCGCTTGTTCCTCTTCCGTTAAGGCGAGAAGCATCTGGTGTTCATTTGCAACATGCGCTTCTACCACCTTATCGATTAATGCCAACCCTTCCGTTGTCAGCGTCACGAGACAACTTCTTCGGTCTATTTCACTTGCTTGTCGCTCAACCAATCCGCGTTTCACCAACCCGTCAACACGTGTGCTCATAGCACCAGAAGAGAGCATCAAGGTTTGGTAGAGCTCAGTTGGCGTCACCGCCTCTCCTAAGCGTCTTAGTGAGGCAAGAATATCAAACTCTATACTGCTCAACTCATAACGTTTATAGACGTCATCAAGTTTGTTCGTCATCAGCTGTCTAGCTCGTCCAACTCGTCCAATAACGCCCATTGGTGAACAGTCTAAATCTGGCCTTTGTTTCTTCCATTGCCCCAATATTGTCTCTACGTGATCCATCTCTAATACCATCACTTGAAATATCTTTTTCAAAAGATACTTGAATGAAAGTTAAAAAGCGAATACTTTATCTTTCAGGAAAGATACTTTCTGATAAGAAAACCTTGGTTCACAATAAAAATAGGAGCTCAATGTGGCAAACTACTTACTCGCGGCACTCGTCCCTTTACTTTGGGGAAGCACCTATGCCGCTGTGAGCCTCTTCTTACAGGATTTGTCGCCATTTTGGGTCGCCGTTTGGCGTGCGTTACCCGCAGGCTTGCTCTTGTTGCTCCTAAAACCCGGCAAACCTCCTCTCCCTTGGGGAAAAATGACGCTGCTCAGTGTGTTTAACATTGCCGCCTTCTTTCCCCTACTTTTTATTGCTGCTTACAAGCTCCCTGGGTCAGTGGCGGGTACACTCGGCGCGACACTACCTTTACAACTCATGTTTATGCAATGGCTAGTAGAAGGAAAAAGACCCGAATTTAAAATGTTACTGCTCGCCATAATTGGGCTGGGCGGTGTTGTGCTGATTCTTAACCCCAGTGCCGACATCGATCCAATCGGCGCCGCAGCAGCGCTGTGCGCTACGGCTTTAGTCGCGAGATCTTCGTTGTGGTTAAAGAGCTGGCCCGTCACCGATATTTTCAGGCTGACCGCGTGGCAATTAACGCTGGGTGGACTGCTGTTAGTGCCTATCGCGTTTCTCATTGAGGGCATGCCAAAAGCCATCACTCTTCATGAACTTCCAGGCCTACTTTGGGTTAGCTTACTGAATAGTTCGTTTGCCTACTGGGCATTCTCACGCTCCATTAAGAAGATAGGCGCTGATTCCATGGCCATGATCAGCATGTTAAACCCCGTTGCTGCGGTCAGCTTGGGGATCCTCTTAGTGGGAGAAGTGCTTGGCCCCTATCAATGGATGGGCATTGGCGTGGTGATAATTAGCCTTTTGTTAATGATAAAAATAAAACAAAAAGCAGCGCGTACGCGTATCCAAAGACCTCTTTAACCTGCAATAAGCCTGACCCATTCGCGCTTTAAACTCGGATCGTCGACCTCTTTACATCAGTGAGAAATACGCCATTGGCGTATTTCTCTTTCTATTCCTCTTTCTCTTTCTCTTCCTATTTAATTAAGAGTTCACAGCAACAAATATTGGTAATAAAAGCGCTTTCAAACACACTAATTGTGTGACTTACATCAGAAAATAAAACTCACACACAGACATCCCCCCTCCCATTTCGTTTGAATCAATCCACCACAAAATAAGTGCAACTCAGTGAATAACGTTACTGATATAACACACATTGGGTATTTACCACTCTCCTATTCCGAATATCGCTCCATATCTTCCAAGTTTTCAAACTTGAACAGCGCCGAAACACAGTGCTAAATGCTGATTGAATTTAGTTTTAGGAGGAAATGATCATGGAAATACGAATAGACGATCTTAGCGGCAAAGAGATTCAAGCCCTCCTCCAGCAGCACCTAACACGTATGCATGAAATTAGCCCCGCAGAAAGCGTTCATGCACTTGACCTCTCTGGATTACAAAGCTCCGACGTAACGCTTTGGAGTGCATGGATTGACGGTCAGCTTGCGGGCTGTGGCGCACTGAAAAAACTCAGCCCAACACACGGTGAGATTAAGTCGATGCGGACGTCAGAAAACTTTCTCCGTCGAGGCGTCGCTGCGAACCTGCTCGCACATATTCTTCAAGAGTCACGCAGGCGCCAATACTCACGTCTAAGTTTAGAGACGGGCACTGAAATAGAATTCGACGCTGCGCGAAAACTGTATGAACGTTTTGGTTTCGAAATCTGCTCCCCGTTCGCTGACTACGTAGAAGACCCTAATAGCGCCTTTTATACTCGTGCACTGCAGCAGTTCAGTCCAGCCCTCTAAATTCAGCAAAATAGACGTTTGATTCAGAAGAGCCTATGAACCCAAGAATTGAGATTGTTGACTACCACCCACGATATACCGAACAAACGATTGAAATGTGGCGCTTGAGTAAAGAAAAAGCCTTGGGTATTCCTGAAATGCACGACCTTGATGCTCATCGCTACTACTTGAACAGAATTCTTGCCGCAACCAATCGTATTTACCTCGGCATTGAACGCAGAACAGGCCGAGTTTTGGGAATGATTGCCGCCGACGGCGAATTTATTACGCAACTTTACGTCGCGCCAGGTTCTCAACGAATGGGGATTGGTTCGTTACTCGTGCAATTGATCAAAGATACGAGCCACGGCGATCTCAAGCTTTATACTTTTAAAATTAACCATGGTGCTCGTACCTTCTGGCAAAAGCACGGTTTCGTTGAATGCCAAGTTGGTCAGCACCACAATGAAGAAGGGTTAGTCGATATTCTTTGTGAATGGCGCAATGCGACAGCATACAGCCATCTCAGCTATGCCTAAGTAAGCTTTGGCTAAGCAAGCTACGCCTAAATATCAGCCACACTATTTACTCTACTCTTACACGAATAAAACTAAACAGATGGCGCTGTTTTAACACTAAAATATCGCCACGTTTAATTCATATATCACTCTGTTACAGCAAACAAAATCTCGACTTCTCACTCCCTCTGCAAGGCATCAGGCACACCGCGAACTCGCTAGTGTCATACCTTTCAAACCGCCCCCTTTTTTACGCATTAAACTCACACATAACATCGATAAAATAAATTTATCGTCACGAGTTAAAGATTGACTTGTCGACCACAAAGCAAAGCTGTAACTTGCGCCCTCCTTAGTGCGGTGCTGTCAATGTGGATGCGATAATTGTGCCGCCGGAGCTGTAACGATAGTGTTGATTATTCAATCGGTTCTTATAAATGTGAGCGGAAAAAATTCGCAGAGCAGCTATCGTTTTACTTGAGTTAGTGTCAACGACTGGCGCGCTCACTCCATCATACCGAAATACACTATCCGGGGCATTGACAGAGATGACTGACAACAACGCAGCTCGACCAACACAGGTCGAAGAATCAAACCAAACTAAAGCAAATGCAATGACGACTGTCGGCTGGCGTGAATGGGTGGGCCTTCCAGAGCTAAACATCTCTGCAATTAAAGCAAAAGTGGACACCGGGGCTAGAACATCGTGCCTGCACACTTTTGGTATTGAAGAATACGAAAAAAATGACGAAAAATGGGTGAAGTTTTGGGTTCATCCAATTCAAGATGACAGCGTTACAGAGCAAGAATGCCACGCGAAAGTCATCGACATGCGAACAGTTCGCGACTCGGGCGGTCATGAGACTTTCCGCTATGTCATCCTAACAACATTAGTTATTGGGACAATGCGCTACCCAATAGAGATGACATTAACAGCACGCGATAACATGCAATTTAGAATGTTACTGGGACGAACCGCTATGGAAGGCCGACTACTGGTCGATTCAGAAGCATCATTCATCGTTGAAGCGCCACAAGGTTAAGTTTATGAAAATTGGAATTCTATCTCGCAACGCAAACCTTTACTCGACCCGTCGCCTGATCGAAGCGTGTGAAGCACGTGGGCACGAATACAAAATCATTGACGCACTGCGCTGTTATATGAACATCAACTCAACACAGCCTTCTATTCATCTTATGGGTGAAGATCTGGTAGGTTTTGATGCTGTTATTCCACGTATTGGTGCTTCTGTGACCTTCTATGGTTGTGCCGTATTACGTCAGTTTGAAATGCTGGGTATCTACACCGTTAACGATTCAGTGGCTATCTCACGCTCACGTGACAAGCTTCGTTCGCTTCAATTACTGTCTCGTAAAAATATTGGTATGCCCATCACAGGTTTTGCAAGCAAACCAGGTGATATTAAAGACCTTCTGAGCATGGTTGGTGGCACACCCGTTGTTATCAAGCTGTTGGAAGGCACACAAGGTATTGGTGTGGTTTTGGCTGAAACGCGTAAAGCTGCTGAGAGTGTAATCGAAGCCTTTATGGGTCTGAAAGCTAACATCATGGTGCAGGAATACATCAAGGAAGCTGGCGGTGCTGATATTCGCTGTTTCGTTATCGGTGACAAAGTCATCGCAGCGATGAAGCGTCAAGCTCTGCCGGGTGAATTCCGTTCAAACCTTCACCGTGGTGGTAGTGCGTCACTTGTTCGCATTACACCAGAAGAACGTAAAACAGCGGTTGCTGCTGCGAAGGCTATGGGCCTACATGTTGCAGGCGTTGATTTACTGCGCTCTGAGCGCGGCCCCCTAGTGATGGAAGTTAACTCATCACCAGGTCTAGAAGGGATCGAAACTGCAACGGGTAAAGACGTGGCAAGTTTGGTCATAGAACATATAGAGAAAATAGTCTCTTCTCCGAGGACAAGGACACGTGTCAAAAGCCAATAATAAAAATAACGCATTTGAAATTGGCGGGATAACCATCCCGCCAGGTGAACGCGCAAGCGTTGAATTTGAAGTTGCCAAGCTTTATACACACTCACCGCTGTCAGTGACAGCGGAAGTTATTCATGGAAAGAAGCCCGGCCCTGTTCTAATGATTAACGCCGCCATTCATGGCGACGAATTGAATGGTGTTGAAGTTGTCCGTCAGACGCTAGAACGCATTAACCCAGCGACGCTGAAAGGCACGCTTATTGCGATTCCAGTCGTCAATGTTTTCGGCTTCATTCACAAGTCACGTTATCTCCCTGATCGCAGAGACCTAAACCGCTGTTTCCCAGGTTCAGAACGTGGCTCGATAGCAGGACGCATGGCATACCAGATCTTCGAACAGATCGTACGCCGATGCACCCATATTATGGATCTGCATACTGCCGCTATCTATCGTACAAATTTGCCACAAATTCGTGCAAACTTGTCTAACGAAGAAACCAATGAAATGGCCATTGCATTCGGTACGCCTGTTGTTATCGATGCTGCTCTTCGTGAAGGCTCTCTACGTTCTGAAGCCGAGAAAATTGGCATACCTGTAATCACCTATGAAGCGGGTGAAGCGCTTCGATTCGAACCGTATGCGATTACTGCAGGTGTGAACGGTGTGAAACGCGTAATGCAGCACTTAGGCATGATCCGTAAGAGTGCACGCAAGTCGAAAGTTGAACCTGTTATTGCTCGCGCTACGCGTTGGCTTCGTGCAGAGTCAGACGGTATTTTGCGTTCACACGTATCCCTAGGTCAGCGTGTCAGTAAAGGCCAACTGTTAGCATCAATCAGCAGCCCAGGCGGAAGCGAAGAAATCCAGACCATTGCTCCACTAGGTGGCATCATCATTGGTCAGCAAACGTTGCCGTTGGTTAACGAAGGAGATGCAATTTTCCACATTGCTTACTTTGAAGAGCCAGATCGCTTGGTAGAACAACAAGTAGAACATTACTTGGATGAAGTGACCGACGATTCAAGCAATGAAATCAAGTTTGGTATCGGCGTTCAATAAGCTATCCCATCATTGATTTAACACATCGGATAACCTCGCTTCTAACAGGTTATCCTGCATTAAAGAGCTGCCGTTCTCACGCAGCTCTTTTTTTTGCCTGCTCCTTGCTGACAACCCGCTCTCTCCGTTAGTTTCCACACAATAAAATTTAACAATTAACAAACATCTCACTAATGAGACAAAAACCATGGTTAACAGGTGGCTAATATGTAACCGACATCAGAGGACTGACCAGAGGTAATTATTGTGAAAGGATTCATACTGTCACTGCTACTCGCAACAACGTCTATTTCTGTTTTTGCAGGATCAAGCACCAGCGGCACCTCCACGACAGGCTACACACAAACAAAATATCCCATTGTGCTGGTTCATGGCCTATTTGGGTTTGACCGGATCCTCGGCGTCGATTACTTCCACGCCATTCCTCAAGCATTAACACGCAGTGGCGCTAAAGTTTTTGTTGCTCAAGTCTCTGCGACTAACAGTTCGGAAGCACGCGGCGAGCAACTATTACAGCAAGTTCGTTGGATACGCGCCGTCACTGGTGCGCAAAAGGTTAATCTCATCGGACACAGTCATGGCAGCCCAACAGCGCGCTATGTGGCTTCTGTAGCACCCCATTATGTGGCATCAGTCGCCAGTGTTGGCGGTGTCAATAAAGGCTCTGAGTTTGCCGATGTGGTGAGAAAAGCATTTGCTCCAAATTCTGCAGGGGAAGCCTTAGCGGTCAGTGCCGCTCGCGCTTTATCGGGTTTAATTAGTGCCCTGTCTGGTGGCAGCCATCTGCCTCAAGACCCGCTTGCTTCCCTTCACTCTTTAACCACCAAAGGTTCACGAGCGTTCAATGCCAAATATCCCGAAGGCATTCCGACTTCGCGATGCGGAGAGGGTCGCTACCGTGAAGCCAATGGCGTTTACTACTACTCATGGTCAGGCACTAGCACTGCCACCAACATTCTTGATATCACCGACCCAGCGCTGTTTGTGACGGGGCTGTTCTTTTCAGAACCTAACGATGGCCTTGTCGGTCGCTGTGCAACGCATTTGGGTCGTGTTATTCGCAGTAACTACCGCATGAATCATCTGGATGAGGTGAATCAGTTTTTCGGGCTGCACCACTTGTTTGAAACCGATCCAGTGACGATTTTTCGTCAACACGCTAATCGATTAAAACGACAAGGTTTGTAATAAAGCGATACCGAACATAGGTACACGCCCAGAAATTAACGCTCACTCCTTGCAAGAGAGTTGACTCGGTACGTGAGCGTTAATTCAACGATGACAAGGAGCACGCCATGCGCATTAGCTTTACAACTTACAAAATTCTTCTATTGCTTGTGGCAGGCGTCATCTTTGCCGTGTTTGTTTCGGTTTACTCAAAAGATGAGAACGAGGAACAGTCACAAGTGCGCTCACACCAAGGCACAGACGTTGATATTTCATCAGATCGCGATACGTTTGAATATTTTCTTTCAACGTTGGGCGAACAAAACCTAGCACAGCTTAATGAATCCTATACCGACTTTGCGGACACAATGAGCTTTGGTGAACGCCAAAAAATACTGTTTGAAAAATATCAGGCGTATCGTCAATCACTGGCTCTTATCACACCGCCACAATCACTTTCTGGCATTGATTATTTGCAATATATCCATCATCAAAGCCTGTCGATGCAATCAGAGCATTTCAGTGAAGAAGAACAAAAACGTCTGTTCTATGAACAAAACCTGACGCGAGAAATGGCGATAAAGCGATTGGAGATTGAACTACTAGGGCTGGATGAAGACAGCTACCAAGCACAGTGGCAGTCAGAACTCGACCAACTAACCCCTGACATGAAAGAGAGCTACCAAAATGCCGCGCTGATTGGGCAACTAAGTACCGCCCTATCACTCGATGACAAGACGAAGTCGGAGAGAATTCGTGACCTCGTCGGGGAGGAAGCCGCATCACGACTTGAGGCTCTTGAGACACAAGAAGCCGCCTTTAAACAAACATTTCAACAGTATCTTGCCCAACGCAGCGAAATACTGCAAAAGGCCACACTATCGAAGGATGAGCAAGATCAGGCACTCGCTACACTCAAGCATTCTCACTTCGATCTCGAAGATTTCCGTCGCGTTGAAGCCTTAGAGACCCTAAGTGAGCAAAGCCAATGATCCAGCGTGATGTTCAGGTTTTTTCTCATTGAAGAACATACATATGGATATGGCAATAGCCTTGAGAGCAAACAGTCGTGATCAAATCATTGCAGATAGTCAGAGGGTGCCAGTAAAGATACACGGAAACGAATCTGCTCACCAAAGCGCTGACGAATACGTTGGCGGGCTGACTTAGATTCATCCACAACTTCTACGGCAACAATCTCGTCGAACTCATCAACATAGACACGCAGATTGCCAATGTACACGGCAACATCGTCGGCACGCACAAGTACAGTAAACCACTCAGGCAGCACCAAGTTGACATAACGCAACGATTCTCCCTCACGAAGAGCACGCTCAAGTCCAGTCAGCATCTGGGTTTGTTTTGGGATCGCTATATAAAAGGGGATGTTCCAGTCAGCCAACAGACCAAGCGCACTGCTCGAGGTCACGGCCATTTTCCCACGGGAGTCATTTTCTGGCACATTCGTATCCAGCCAGACCAGCACCCGTTCACCGTCAAATGGCATAAAGGTGTCAGTCTCTTGTTTTAACGACGCCCCCACTACTGCGGGGAGCACGGTAACGCGACCAACAAGAAGAACCTCATCATCTTTGATCTGAGAAAAATCCGACAACGTATCTGTCGTAGAGTTTGATGTGGAACAACCACCAGCAGACACGATCAGCAAAACCAGCCATGTGCGTAACACTGACAAACTAAAGCACTGTTGGAGCAATAAATGGGGATAACGAACCATGGATCAACCTTAGTACAAATCATCCCACACTGAGGTCACCTTGTTCGTAATGAAATATTTGTTGTGGCACGTCGGTCTTTTCATTCACCACGCGTGTTCATGCGCGACGTGGGTTATCAATTAAATAGATAGGAAGGTGACACTATGCTTAACTGGGAGTCTGTATTAACCACAGCAAAACACGGTAACCCTACCCCTCCACGTCGGGTTGAGAAAACAGAAGTGGAATGGCAGGCCGAGCTAAGCGAAGAGCAATTTTATGTCACACGTAAGCACGGCACCGAACGTCCATTTAGCTCAGAGATGTGCGGTATTTTTCAGCCCGGCGTTTATGCCTGCGCATGCTGCGACACTCGCCTGTTTGATGCGCAAGAGAAATTCGACTCTGGAACAGGTTGGCCGTCATTCACCGCACCACTCGAGGAAAATGTAGTGGCGTATACCATGGATATTTCGCACGGAATGACGCGTGTTGAAGTGACATGCAACGTGTGTGATGCGCACCTTGGTCATGTCTTCCCTGATGGACCTGAACCCACCAAGCTTCGTTACTGCATTAATGCTGTCGCAATGAACAAAGAAGCCTAGCACTAACAAGCGCGTAAGCTTATTGAAGCATAAAACGAAAAAGCCAGCCCGTTGAAAGGCTGGCTTTTAAGGTATAAGAGAAAGCAGAATTAACGATCAGCTTTCTTTACGCGGATCTTGCTCTTGGCAACATCGCTAAGATTTAGGCCAGCAATCGCTGCTTTTGCTTCATCTTCATTTGGCATTTCAACAAACGCAAATCCCTTCGATAGACCCGTTTCTTGGTCTAGAACAAGCGTACACTCTCCCACTGAACCATGTGTGGAGAAAAGAACACGGATTTCATGCTCAGTCATGGTGCGCGCTAGGTTGCGAACTAAAAGTTTCATATTAAGCCGTCTGATATAAAAATTACCGCTGAATTGTCTCAGGTAAGCATGAGCAAACCAAGAAAAGAATCATCACATTGACCGTTCGTTGCTTTTTTGGTCCAGTTTTATCCTTGAACCTCATCCAGCGAGCACTTTCGACCGAACTCTCGAATGCCAGTTTCAGTCAAGGGAGTAAAAATTTTGTCGTCTCGGTGGCGAGAAGTACGCTTTTTGCCGTACCATACAGCGGTAAAAACTTAATAACAGCGCGAGCGCAAGGCGAAAATTCATGAACGATGACGACATCCTCACCAGCGAACATCTTTTAGAGATCGTTGAAAACCAACTCAACGACAATCACCCTAAAAAAGTGAAAGAAACATTGATGCGTCTGCGTATGACAGGTTCTTCACAGGAAGAAGCCATTGAATACATTGCATGTGCGCTGATGGTCGAAGTCTATGACGTGGCAAAAGGTGGTGGTGAGTTCAACCTTAAACGCTACCAAGAACATTTAGATATGTTGCCTGAAATGCCATGGCAAGATGATTTAGAAGACTAAAGCAATAGAGAGAAAAAAGCGCCCTTAGGCGCTTTTTTTATGCTGCTTGTGTGGCTAGCCCACTCATACCGTTGCCTTCCAACCAGTAAAGCAGGAACACATGGCAAACCACCACAACCGCCGTAAGTACCGCTCGCATTAACGTGTACCAAAACGGATAAATCCCTTTGAACATCAGCCCAACTTCTAACGCAAACAAAATCACAAAGGACGCGATCAGTAAGTAGAGTGAGTAAGGATACGGCATCAACAATGCGCCCACCGCAACCAAAGAGAAAACAATGCCTACAGTAAGACCGTTTGTCGGTTTGTCAGGCTTTGCGCCACTGATTGTCATTCCCCAGACTGCGCCAGAAAGAAAGGCCAAAATCACCGCGCTATAACTCAAGAAGGTATGGATTAGAGCGCCTTGCCAATCAATAGGCCAAATGGGCAACAAGATGCCAAAAGCAATAAACGGGATTAATCCCATTGCGCCGTAGATAAGTGCTGTTTTTTTCATGCTCAGAACCTCTCATGTTGCTTTAGCTTATGGTCAATCTACGTAGATGACTTGCAGTGGGTTATCAGTCGACGAGAAGTGGGTGCCCTTCGGGAAGCTGTTTTTGAATCCAAAGCACCAGTTTATGCTTCATATTTGGGCCGTCTTCTTTGTCAGAAGCAAGGGGAACTATCACTTTATCATCCACCAACAAGCGGTAGATGCATTCAATTTTTATCTTATTAGACGTTCCTTCATCAAAAGTTATGTACCCACGCTTCTTGGCGTATTGCTCACCAATACTCAATGCCTTTTTTAATAACTGGGCTTCGTGCTTAATTTTTTTCATTCTTTCACTCCAGCGTAATTCCTCGAACCAGCATATCAGAGACATAACTATACTCAAACAGACTCAAGCGGGGTGTGCATCTAAGGAATGGAGAATGATGAGTCGCAACTGGCTGATAACATCAGAAGTGGTCATTAACATAATGTCAAAAAATTACAAAATGGCTTTTAGAGAGAGCCATCACTTTATTGACCAAGAGAATTAACAAATAAAATGTGATTTAGATCACCTTAATTTGCGCATGGGGACATGAAATATTCACTTTAGTGATTTATATCACAATAAATATCACCCAGGCATAAGATATAAATGTGACAAAAATCTCTTTTAGATGTCGTTAAAAATGTTGACTTTTTGTTAACTTAAAATTTGAAATAAAATTACAAGCCAAATGCGAGATAGGTCTCACTTTTTTCAGAAAGAACGGGGGTGATAACGTGACGATGATCAAAAAAAACCCGTCATCGGCGTCTTTAAGCGTTTGTGTGGTAATTTGATGTTGACGACAAACAAACCAGCGGTTTTGGCGAACCGCTTTACACAATTTAAAGAAACTTCAAACGGGTAACACTTATGATATCACCAGATGCGAAGATCAAAGTACAAAATTTTGGTCGGTTTCTCTCAAATATGGTTATGCCTAACATTGGCGCATTTATCGCGTGGGGCATAATCACCGCACTTTTCATCCCAACCGGTTGGTGGCCTAACGAAACACTGGCAGCAATGGTTGGCCCAATGATCACCTACTTACTCCCTCTTCTTATCGGTTATACCGGTGGTAAGTTGGTCGGTGGCGATCGAGGCGCTGTGGTAGGTGCAGTCACCACGATGGGCGTTATCGTTGGCTCAGACATCCCTATGTTTATGGGCGCGATGATTGTTGGTCCTATGGGCGGTCTAGCAATCAAAACATTCGATAAGAAAATCGAAGGCAAAGTCAAAAGTGGCTTTGAGATGTTGGTCAACAACTTCTCATCCGGCGTCATCGGTATGTTGTGTGCGATTGTCGCATTCTTCCTGATAGGTCCATTTGTTAAAGTCGTTTCTGACATGCTGGCTTCTGGCGTTAACTTCCTTGTAGAAGCTAATCTCCTCCCTTTGACTTCCATTCTTGTAGAACCAGCAAAGATTCTGTTCCTCAACAATGCGATCAACCACGGTATATTCTCTCCGTTGGGTATTCAGCAAGCAGCAGAAACGGGTAAGTCTATCTTCTTCCTGATTGAAGCAAACCCAGGTCCAGGTCTTGGTATTCTTCTGGCTTACATGTTCTTCGGTAAAGGCATGGCAAAACAAACCGCTGGCGGCGCATCTATCATTCAGATTTTCGGTGGTATCCACGAAATCTACTTCCCATACGTATTGATGAACCCACGCCTTCTTATTGCTGCAATTGCTGGTGGTATGACAGGTGTGTTCATTCTGACCGTCTTCAACGCTGGCCTAGTGTCGCCTGCATCGCCAGGTTCTATCTTCGCGATTCTGTTGATGACGCCTAAGAGTTCACTGGTTGGTGTGCTGCTTTCTGTTGCCGCTTCTACCGCCGTTTCTTTCTTTGTTGCCTCCGTATTGCTTAAAGCACAGGGTGAGACTGATGAAAACGGTGATGAGGACGCGCTAAACAAAGCCACATCTCAAATGAAAGACATGAAAGCGACGTCTAAAGGCGCGGCGGTTGCTCAAAAATCTAGCGGCAACGTGAACATGGCTGATGTGAAAAGCATTATCGTCGCATGTGATGCGGGTATGGGCTCCAGTGCCATGGGCGCAGGTCTGCTCCGTAAAAAAGTGGCTGAAGCCGGCCTCGAAATCTCTGTTACCAACGTCGCTATCAACAATCTGCCTGCAGACGTTGACGTGGTTATCACTCACTCAGATTTGACGGACCGTGCTCGTAAACATGCAGAACACGCTCACCACATTTCGTTGAAGAACTTCCTCGACGGTGTCGTTTACAACAACTTAGTTACGCAATTGCTGGCGGCCCAAGGCCCAAAGGCGGCAAATGATGCTGAGTACATCAAAAAACCTTTACTCGCGGCGAATGAACCAACACTGCAACCAGAGCCAGTGCCAGCATTCAAGCTAGAAATACAAAACGTCCATTTAGCACTTCGCGCTGATAGTAAAGAAGAAGCGATTCGTTTTGCGGGTGAACGTTTGGTTGAATTGGGTTACGTTGAGCCAGAGTATGTGGACGCAATGTTCGAACGCGAGAAGTTGGTTTCTACCTACCTTGGCGAATCAATTGCAGTGCCGCACGGCACGATTGAAGCGAAAGATAAGGTGAAGAAAACCGGAATCGTTATTTGCCAATACCCTGCAGGTGTTCAGTTCACTGATGACGAAGACGATGTTGCAAGACTCGTTATTGGCATCGCAGCGAAAAACGACGAACACATCCAAGTAATTACCGCAATCACCAACGCGTTAGATGACCCTGATGCTATCGAACGTCTCGCTTCAACGAGCAGCGTAAACGAAGTTCTGGAAATTCTATCGGCTTCTGAGGCTGCATAAGGCCAGTAGAAGCAAATGAAGCCAGCAATCGCTGGCTTCTCATTTAGAACAAGATGTTGGTGAGGTAATAACAATGAAAAAAGCTGTACATTTTGGTGCTGGTAACATCGGACGGGGCTTCATCGGTAAACTACTTGCCGATTCAAACGTCGCCGTCACGTTTGCCGATGTCAATGAACCACTCATTGATCAATTGAGCCATGAACAGAAATACAACGTGCGCGTGGTCGGCACAGAAAGCAAAATCGAATCGGTTAGCCACATTTCAGCGGTCAACTCGATGAGTTCAGATGTCATAGACCGCATTGCAACCACCGATATGGTGACCACAGCCGTAGGTGCAAATGTCCTCGACAAGATTGCTCGCACCATTGCTGAAGGTTTAAAGAAGCGCTTTACAGACGGCAATGAATCTCCGCTAAACATCATTGCTTGCGAGAACATGGTGCGTGGTAGCACCCACCTGAAAACGGAGGTTTACCTGCATTTGAACCAAGAAGAACAAGCGAAAGCTGAAGAGTACGTTGGGTTCGTCGATTCTGCCGTAGACCGTATCGTTCCCCCGATGGATGCGGCGAACGACGACCCACTTGAAGTCACGGTTGAGAGCTTTAGCGAATGGATTGTTGATGACCAACAGTTCAAAGGTGAGATACCTGCGATTACAGGCATGGAACGTACCAGTAATCTTATGGCGTATGTCGAGCGGAAGTTGTTCACATTGAACACTGGGCATTGTATTACTGCATACCTTGGTTGCCTTTCCGGTTACAGTACCATTCGTGAATCCATCAGTGATGCGGTCATTCGCACAGAAGTGACACAAGCTATGATGGAGAGCGGCGAAGTACTTATTAAACGTTATGGATTTGATCGTGATAAGCACTATGCCTATATCGATAAAATCATCGAGCGCTTTGCAAATCCCTACCTTGTTGACGAAGTTGGACGAGTTGGTCGTGAGCCCATCAGAAAATTAGGCCCTAACGATAGATTAATCAGGCCGTTAATCGGTACAATAGAATACAGCACGGACAATCAGGCGCTATTGAAGGGCATTGCAGCTGCATTGAAATACACCAATAGCTCAGATCCACAAGCTGTAGAGCTTCAAACTTATTTGCAAGAACACGGTGTAGTCAAAACGCTTGAGCATTATTGTGGCCTAGAAGAAACGAGCAAAGAGGCGCAAAGCATTGAGTCAATCTACCACCAGCTATAGCGTCAAACGTCCAAGTCCGGACAATGACAAACGGGAGCGAAAGCTCCCGATACCAAGGAAGAATACCGAACCGAGAATGGTCGCACCAATAGATGAAACTCAAATTTTAGAGAGGCTTAATAGTGCACTGTCGGTGCGCGGCTTTTTTATTGCCTCTGTCGAGGTCTTTAATGATGCTATCGATTCCTTGGTACAGCGGATTTTCCGCAAAGACGATTTTGCGGTGACATCCGTCGTGGGCCCTTTACTAGATACCAATGGCCCGCTCGGCGATCTCTCTGTGCGCCTAAAATTACTTTATGGATTGGGCGTGCTGCCAGACGCCGCCTACCAAGATATAAATGATATTATTAAGTTGCGTAATCAACTCAACAGCGATGGGGAAGAGTACACGTTCACCCATCCATTCATTCTCACTGCCATTAAGAAGCTTCACTTATCAGAGAAGATGGGGATGGTGAAATTGGATGAGACACAACCCGATGATGACATTGACTTGGAGTTCTACCAACTTCAGCTTAAGCGTCAGCAGCAGATGATTGTGTCTGGTCTTTCACTGGCCATTGTAGAAATTTGCAATGCGCTGAACAAAGAGAGTCCCTTCTAGCGCTCCGTAACCAAAGACCTCAGAGAGAATGCAAGGATGCATACTCTCGACACCACATCGCCTTCCTCATTGTTTATTCTACGAAACACGTTCAGCTTCAATACCACCACCAAAACAGTAGCCCCCTCACTCCTCAAATATTTGTTTTCTTCTCAGAGGCACATTGTTCATTGTTGCTTTTAAGACTGACTGTAACGGTAACCTATGCAGATAAAGGCTTTCGCCACAAAAAAGGAGCGACATCGTCACTCCTTTTTCAGTGCTGAACTTAAGTGCACAACGTAGCTTTAACGGCGCTCCTTTGGCTTACGCCCACTCGGTGCGCCACCGCTTCGACCACCCTCTTTGCGAGAACCCTCATTACGCGAGCCATGTGAGCGATCGTTCTGCGGACGACCGCTTGGACGTGGGCGCTGCTTACGCGAGTCACCATTGTTAGAACCCGTTGGACGTGTATCGTCGCCGCGAGGTCTCCCCTCATTACGCGGAGCATCTTTTTTCGGGCGCTCACTTCGATTGTCATCTCTACGACCATTACGGCGGGCATCATCAGAACGCGCATTCTCTTTGCGACCGTTCTCTTTGCGATCACTGTCTTTGCGTCCGCCATCTTGGCGAGATGACGGCGAGCGTTCGCCGTCCTTACGTTGACCACCCTGACGTTGCCCCTCCTTAGAGAAAGAACGTTGGCCTCCACGACCGCTGCGAGCAGCCGGTTTAGGTTTGGCAAAAGAAATTTTGCCGGAACTCAAGTTCTGTTTTGCCGCATCGCTAGCGGCGCTTTTTACATCTCCGTTGCCAATGCCTTCCTCAGAAAACGCCGCATCAGGTTCAAAGGTGCTCTTTGAATCCACAACAGCTGCGTTAATGTCGTCCATTTCCTGCGCCGTCAGTTCACGCCACTCGCCCAATTTCAGCGTGCCCAAACGCACATTCATGATGCGGATACGCTTTAGCTTGGTGACCTCAAAACCTAGATATTCACACATGCGGCGAATTTGGCGATTCAAACCCTGAGTCAGAATGATCTTGAAAACAAACTTACTCTGTCTTTCTACAACACAAGGTTTGGTCACGGTATCTAGGATCGGGATACCGTTAGACATCAGCTCAACGAACTTAGGTGTGATAGGACGATCAACGGTCACCAAGTATTCTTTCTCGTGGTTGTTACCAGCGCGAAGAATCTTGTTCACGATATCGCCATCGCTCGTGAGAAAGATAAGCCCTTCTGATGGCTTATCTAGACGTCCGATAGGGAAAATACGTTTAGGATGACCAATTGCTTCCACAATATTCCCGCGCACATTTCGCGCCGTCGTACAGGTGATACCAATTGGTTTGTTGTAAGCAATGTAAACACGATCGACTTTGCTTTCAGGCACTTTATCGATGCGTTTGTTGTTCACCATGACTTCATCACCCGGCAACACTTTCGTGCCAAGCTCAGGGATGATGCCATTGATGGTGACCTTTTGCTGTTCAATGAATTTGTCTGCTTCGCGGCGCGAGCAAAAACCAGAATCACTGATGAATTTATTTAGACGTATTCCGCTACTTGTGTTCACAAACGTTTCTTATCTCAAATTGTACTGTTCTCGTTCAACCAAGCGATCAAAGCGCTATGCCATTTTGAAGGCTGGCGCTCCGCGGTTGACGCGGGTATAACCGCTAATTATACGTTAAACCAAACCCTGCAAGATAGCGGGATACAGGCTTTTATCTATGCCAATCGCTTTAACCCTCCCCCCTCGCGTCGTTTATCACCAAAAAATCGGCTTCTTTCTCTAAAATCCCAATGCAATCGCACCACTCTGTGCTTTAATGCGCTCCTATTGTCATCTCACTTATTTGAGGCAATCTCTGTGAGCCAAGCACCTACTAAAATCACGTTCTTTGAATGGCTGACGCCGCTTGTTGCGTCAGGTAAGAAAACCATCACGATCAGAGATGAATCTGAATCCCATTACGTTCCAGGCACACGCGTGGATGTTCATACGCTGGAGAAAGACGCATACGTCTGTCAGATTGACATCGTATCAGTCGAAAAAATTGGCTTTGATGACATCAACGAAGAACACGCAGCTCAAGAGTTCATTGCGCTGGATGAACTCAAGCCGCTGATCCGCGAGATCTACCCGAACGACGAAGATTTCTATGTGATCACCTATACGTTAGTCGGCGAATAAATCCCTATTGCCAAATAACGAAAGAACGCCGACCCAAAAGGTCGGCGAATCATCAACGAACGCATTACAACTTACTGGTTGTTAGGACTGTGTTGATAAAACCTCTTTTAGTGCATCGAAGAAAACATCGATCTCTTCTATCGTATTGTAATGCATCAAGCCCACACGCAAGATGCCGCCTTTCGCAGTCACACCAAACGCGTCAGTGAGTTTATCGGCGTAGAGATGACCGCTCCAAACATAGATTTGTCGCTTGCCTAGCGCTTCTGCAACCATCGTTGGGTCTATGTCACCGAATCTCAGAGCAAACGTCGCCGTGCGCCCTTTTACCTGTTCGACACCATACAACTGCACATTTTCCAGCCGCTGTAACTGCGCTAAGAAATAAGCGGATAACGTCATTTCATACTGATGAATGTTGTCATATCCCGAAGCCAATCGTTCACGAAGTGTTCCACCATCGCCCAGCGAGGCTAAATAATCCACAGCTGCAACAAATGCACTTAGCGCTTCAAAATTCAGTGTGCCGGTTTCCCAACAGTTTGGCGTAACGGTTGGCGCAGGCTCAACTTTATAAGGGGGAATTGACGAGAGCCACTCCTGCTTACCGTACAGAAAACCAAGATGTGGGCCATAGAATTTGTACGCAGAGCCTGCAAGAAAATCGACATCCAATGCGTGTACATCAACCAGTTGGTGCGGCAGTAAATGTACCGCATCCACAAATACTTTCGCGCCCACGTCGTGGCTCATTGCAATCACCGTTTCCAAATCAGTCATGGTGCCAGTGATATTGCTGGCAGCGGTCACAGCCACCAGCCGCGTTCGGCTATTCAGTAAGGCTGCCAACGCATCTAAATCTAACGCACTGGAATCATCGATTACGGGAAGATAATGCACCGTCACGCCTCGGTCTTGTGCTGCCATGACCCAGCTTGATCGGTTCGCACCATGATCAGCCACAGAGACAATCACTTCATCCCCGCTTTGCCACTCTTGGCTTAGTGCTCGGCTAAAAGAGAAGGTTACCGACGTCATGTTTGCGCCAAAGAAAATACCCTCTGTCGAAGAGGCCCCCACCAGCGCAGCCGCACTAGCACGAGCACGATCCACCAACGATACCGTTTCCTGACTGACGAGAAACTTGCCACCTAAATTTGAGTTTCCACTGCGAAGGTAATGTCCAAATGCATCAATCACCGAATCTGGAAGCTGAGTGCCACCAGGGCCATCTAGGTATACTGGCGACACGCCGTTAACGGTTCGTTTCAACGCGGGAAACATTGCCCGCAGCTGCTCTACATTGTCTTGATTAAGCGGTGAAAACGAAGACATCACGCACGCCCTCCTCGCCGGCTTCGCTCGACAGCGTTTCTGATATGTGGTGGTAGTATCGCTGATCATCGAGGATCACGAATTGATTAGGCTCGAGTACGGTATTGAGGTGTGGGTGTTGCTCAACGGGCGAGGTATAGATTTGAGTGAATCCACCCGCGATATTTTGGCGCTGAACACAGAAAATACCCACAAAACGAAATCCGTCTTGATGAATGCCCTCTGGCGCGGGGGCACTGGTGTCTTGCGCTGAGCAGGTCACTCGAATTTGGTGCACATCAATATCGCCACTGGCGTGATCCAAACCTGTTGCAGATGCGAACGAGCGCAATAGGTGAACAAATTCAGGAAGTGCCACCATGTCATCATCCATCGGTGCAAAGTGACGTTCAACATCCCCCACCACCCGATTAACATCTGAAGACTGCATAAATGATTGATGAGGTAAGCGTGTTATTTCGCCCCTGTCGTTTAACGTAAAGCGCGCGTAGCTTCTAAAGCGTACGTTACTGTCGACATACGGGTCTTCACTCAGTTTGGCAAAGTAAGGAAGTAACGTTGACGATACTTCTTCTGGTGTTTGGAAAGCTTCGATCAGAAATTTATTTTGCATCTTTCATTCCCTGTTAACCGTAGCAGAACCCAACCTGTTATCAGATTGTTAATGAAATCTTATGCCACACCAAAGACAAACATCAAGCCCAAAACACCAATAAAGACTGATAAACCAGTATTAAATATCACCACACTGTCAATCTGGCATATTGCATTGCTTTTGCTCCCGCCATCGGTATTTTGTACCTCGCTGGGGTATATACCCCTCAATTCTGTGGGTTGTTATTTAACCAAGGCTCAATCAAGATGCGAGTAGGAAATGCTGACGGTTTAAAGCGAAGGACACGAAAAACGGAATGAGTAAGCAGCAAAACGAAACAGACGAATTAACATGCCACGTAGTCTCTTCTATCACAGCGATTGCAGAGGACGAATGGAATGCGCTTCTACCGGATGATTATCCGTTTGCTCGTTATGCATTTTTTACCACCCTAGAAAAGAGTGAAGTCATTGGTCGAAAAAGCGGTTGGCTACCTCAGTATCTAGCGGTTTACCATCGAAACCACCTTGTTGGCGCAATGCCTTGCTTCTTGAAAACTCACCCTTATGGCGAATATGTGTTTGATTGGTCGTGGGCTGAAGCTTATGAAGATGCGGGTATTGAATACTACCCAAAGTTGGTCTGTGCGATTCCGTTTACTCCTGCTTCCGGTGAGCGTCTTTTTGTTTCACCAACACATGACCAACGTGCAGTGAGAGCCTACCTGCTCGGTGGCATGCGCTCTCTCGCCAATCAGTTGGGCTGTTCAGGCACTCACATATTATTCCCGACCGAAACGTCACTCTCTTCAATAACCCATTACGGGTATATGGAACGGCGTGCCGTTCAGTTTCATTGGTTCAATCGAGGTTACGAAACGTTCGACAATTTTCTCGCCACGTTGACATCACGCCGAAGGAAGAATATTCGTAAGGAACGCAAGAGTATTTCGGTGCAAAACGTTAACGTTGAGATACGTGAAGGTGATGATATTTGTCCATCAGATTGGCAAACCTTCTACCGTTTTTATCAGCGAACATATTTGAAACGTTCGGGGCACACTGGCTATCTAAATCAGGCGTTTTTTGAGCAATTGGGTGCCTCTTTAACAGACAACCTTGTATTAGCTCTGGCATTTATTGACGATGAACCGGTTGCTGGCGCACTGTATTTCAAATCGACACACACTCTTTATGGGCGCTACTGGGGATGTCTAGCAGAATACGAAAATCTTCATTTCGAGCTTTGCTACTACCAAGGTATCGAATACTGCATTAAGCATGGTCTTCACCGTTTCGATGCGGGTGCTCAGGGTGAACACAAACTTATGCGTGGGTTTGAACCCATACTCACCTACTCAGCCCACCACTTAGAACACCAAGGCTTTCATCAAGCGATCGGCGACTACTTACAGCGAGAACATCACCTTATTCAGCAATACCTAGAAGATGCCAAGGCACACCTGCCATATCGAATGGAATCACAATAACCTCGCTATTCTCGAACTTTGCAACGCGCCACAACACATCCTGGCTATCCCAAATGGGCTAGTTGACCAATTTGGGCCGCCGCAATGATCTGAAATGTTGCTGTCGGTTTCGCCCTTGCGCTTTTGCAGCGTACAGCGCTTTATCCGCTTCTTTGAACAAGGTTTCCACGGAGCCTGAAGCACGATTGGGCGACATAGAAGCGATGCCAATGCTCATTGTGATCCGGCAATCCCACGAATATGGCAATTTAGAGAAGCTCATACACACACGGTCCGCGAGACACTCTGCTTCTTCTGCGCTCAATTCTGGACAGACAACCATGAATTCATCGCCTCCCCATCGGCCAATATGATCCACCTTGCGAAAGACATTGCGGAGGTGATCTGCTGTCATTACCAACCCTTCATCACCGGCTGTGTGACCTTCACTGTCATTTAGCTCTTTAAAATGATCAATATCGATGAGTAACACTGAAAGGTTTCGCCCATATCGCTTGGCACGTTTCACTTCGACACCAAACAACTGCTCCATCGAGCGGCGATTTCGCAGATTCGTTAAAAGGTCGTATTGAGACTCTTTTTCAAGTTTCTTGTGATGTGATAAGTCGCGAACTATCGCAATATTTCGATGCGTTTTATTGTGCTGAAAAGACGCAATCGTCACGGATAGAGGCATGGTGTCACCCGACTTTGACAGCCCTGTCACTTCAGTTGATGAGTTTGAC
Source organism: Enterovibrio gelatinilyticus (assembly GCF_028683095.1). Classification (GTDB taxonomy): domain Bacteria; phylum Pseudomonadota; class Gammaproteobacteria; order Enterobacterales; family Vibrionaceae; genus Enterovibrio; species Enterovibrio gelatinilyticus. The sequence continues at coordinate 98,480 of NZ_JAJUBC010000013.1, forward strand.
ATTCGCCTCATTCGAACAGCCTCTGAAAAATCTTCTCGATATTTTACATGAGCTTCGCGTAAAGATTCGTCCATCAAGCTTTCAATTTCCATTCCCATTAGCTCTTTCTCGTTGTAACCAAAAATTGTTGTTACAGCATGGTTCGTTCGCAAGATACGGCCTTGATCGTCTACGTATATGCACCCATCTGGAGATGAGTTAAAAATTGCATCTGTCTCTTGTAACCGATAGAAAAAACGCCGAGCGATAATAGAAACCGAAAGTGCTAGAGCAAGGATCACGACCAAAGGGAATGATGAAGACACATAAAGCCAGAACTGATTTTTCTGATTACTTTCATTAATTGAGGTGTATTTCAAAGAGACTTTTGTTTCTAAGTCCGCACGAAGACGTGTCAGTGCTTTTCGAGATTCGTTGTCATCAACCTTAACGAGTTTGTCCACTTCAACGGCAGGTTCATACTTATACTCCACATAGATTAGGTTCAGCATTTGAAAGTACTCATTCAATGTGCTTTGGACAACAATGAGATCTTTCATGTGGGTTTCAGACAGATCAGCAAGAAACAAATTCAACAAGGCATCATTGGCCTTCCAATAGCTCTCAGTCGCCTCAATGTAGTAGTAGTCCGTTCTTCTCAAAACATAATTTTTAAAATGATGAATAAAACCTAAATAGCCAAATGCGCGCTCTAGCGCCGCCAGCTCGAGTGCCACATTCACCTGTTCTTGTGACTCTATGTGCCAATCTTCATTTAGCTTTTCAATGTAGTCAGTCTGCTTAACGGTATAGCCCAACGAAATCGTCAGCATGGATATGCACAAAGCAAAGAGAGTGAGATTTAGGTTTCTCTTCGACATGCTTCCTCGAAAATTTATTTTATTTATTAGTACTATGTATTGTAGTAAAGAGACCGAGGGTGCAGTGTGTTACACCAAATTCTGTGAGTCCTACGTCAATGCAACTCGACAAACCCGGTGATGGATGTTTAGGAAAGCGAAAAGAAGATCAAACAACAGAAATAGAACGGGAAATTGATACGGCTATCAAACACGTAACATGGTTACGCAGAAACATCGTTACGCAGAAACAGTTAACCGGCAGCAGAAGAGTGTGGTTTAAGGTTGAAAACAAAAAAGGTGGCATAGCCACCTTCTGTTTTCATCGAAACGGTTTTATAGATTTACCAGCATTAGCCTTCGTTTGATTGCAGTTTCGCCTTCACTGCGTCAATTCGCTTGCCCATGTATTCTCTGTACTTGAAGTAGCCATACGTGGCGACCAAAGAGAAGAACAAGTATGACAATGCAAAAATAAAAGGCGATGTGAGCAATTCTCTTTCAACACTCCACATAACACCAAATACGGTGATGCCCATCTTGACGGCGAAACCCGAAATAAGCATGAGAAGAGCAAGTTGCGGGTATTTCGTATGGCGAAAACTCAACCAATAACAACAGCCTACCGCCAATGTGGCTAGTGAGAACCCCACCATGTACGAGTGGAAATGATCACCAGCAAGGATGCCGCCGACAACCGATAGAAAAATAACCACAAAAAAGGCCATCTCAACTCCTACAACCATAAAGAATGAACATACTGAGCAACTTTTGCTCGCTGATGCGTATTTTTGCACACTTTGTAGACAGTTGCTAAAACATAAAATGTTACATGTCAGCTACATTTCTTTACCAATTCATACCTTTGTATACAATGAAACATCTATTTTTCTTTGGGTTAGCATCAAAATTCCGAGTTAATAATTTGTTGTCTTGTTACCACTGGAAACATATTGTTACGAATTAAATTATTTTTTTGCGACTCAGCGAGTGTTACCGTTCTGCATACGCTACTTTTTGTTCGACTCAAGCTCTGGATTTCGCCACACAGTCCTTCAGTTTTCCGGGTTTTCGCACTCTTCTATTTACTGTCAACGAAGTTTCACTTTACATATGTTATTTCGTATATATGATTTTCCGCATATTAGTTTTTCATCGCATTCCGTTTTCACGGAGAGATAAGTAAGGATCAAGAATGACAATCAAAATCGGCATCAATGGATTTGGAAGAATGGGCCGCCTCACGTTTCGAGCTGCATTTGATCAAAGCGACGTAGAATTTGTTGCGATCAATGACCCAGAGGGCGATGCTGCAACACTTGCTCACCTTGCCAATTTCGACTCTGTTCATGGCCGCTGGCATCACGAAGCACACGCTGACGGAAACCAAATCACCGTCAATGATACCGTGATCACATGCAGCCAAAACCGCGCCATTGAAGATACTGATTGGTCGGGTTGCGACATCGTTATCGAAGCATCAGGCAAAATGAAAACCAAATCATTGCTAGACGCTTACCTCGCACAAGGCGTAAAACGCGTGGTTGTGACTGCACCTGTCAAAGAAGATGGCGTACTTAACGTTGTCATGGGCGTTAACCACGAAGACTACGACCCTGAAAACCACCCCATTGTGACCGCAGCATCTTGTACAACAAACTGCTTGGCGCCTGTCGTTAAGGTCATCCATGAACAATTGGGGATTGTGCATGGTTCAATGACAACCATCCACGACATTACCAACACACAAACCATCATCGATGCGCCACATAAAGACCTTCGTCGTGCTCGCGCCTGTGGAAGTTCACTGATTCCAACCACAACGGGGTCTGCAACTGCTATTACGCATATTTTCCCTGAGCTTAAAGGCAAGCTTAACGGTCATGCTGTGCGCGTTCCATTAACCAACGCGTCGTTGACTGACTGTGTTTTTGAAGTCAGCCGCTCCACAACCGAGCAAGAAGTTAACCAGATGCTCAAAGAAGCTGCTGACGGCGCTCTCAAAGGGATCATGGGATATGAAGAACGTCCATTGGTGTCGATCGACTACCGAACCGACCCTCGCTCTGGAATCATAGACGCCCTATCCACCATGGTGATTAACGGCACTCAGGTTAAGCTCTACGTCTGGTATGACAATGAGTGGGGTTATGCAAACCGTACCGCCGAACTCGCACTCATGGTTGGTCGCAAAGACAAAGCGACACAGTAGGAGATAACAATTCATGGCATTGGCGTCTCTTTCGTCAGAACTGAAACAATACCTGATTGTTACTGGCAACTACTGGGCATTCACGCTCACTGATGGTGCCTTAAGAATGCTGGTTGTCCTTCACTTTCATAGTTTGGGATACAGCCCGCTTGATATCGCGTTACTGTTTTTGTTTTACGAACTGTTTGGTGTCGTCACCAATCTCGTGGGTGGGTGGCTAGGTGCACATATCGGCTTGAATCGCACCATGAACATCGGATTGGGCCTGCAAATCTTAGCGCTGGGCATGCTATTGGTGCCGACTACATTGCTGTCTGTAGGATGGGTCATGGCCGCACAAGCAGTGTCAGGTATCGCTAAAGACCTCAATAAAATGAGTGCTAAGAGTGCGGTCAAAACACTTGTTCCTGCCAATGCAGAAGGCAAACTCTATCAATGGGTCGCGGTGCTGACAGGGTCAAAGAATGCGCTCAAAGGCGCGGGGTTTTTCCTGGGTGGTGCGTTACTTTCGCTGTTCGGCTTTCAAGGTGCGGTTGGGCTGATGGCTGCCATGTTGACCATTGTGTGGATAAGCAGTTTGTTTTTCTTACATGCCGATATTGGGCAAGCAAAGAACAAACCCAAATTCACGCAACTGTTCTCAAAGAGTGCACCAATCAATGTGCTGTCTGCTGCGCGTATGTGCTTGTTTGGCGCCCGAGATGTTTGGTTTGTCGTTGCACTTCCCGTGTTCCTTGCAAGTCAATTAGGTTGGAACCATTGGTACGTCGGCGGATTTCTCGCATGCTGGGTGATTGGCTATGGCATAGTGCAAGGGTTCGCGCCTAGTATCACGGGTAAAGCATCGGGTAAGGTTCCCGATGGGCGCGTGGCCATGATATGGGCAGGAATGTTAACCGTGATACCGGCGCTCATTGCATTGGCGCTGGCTAATGGTATAGCGCCAATATTTAGCGTCGTGATTGGATTACTAGTTTTCGGCGGGATATTCGCAGTCAATTCGTCTCTTCACAGCTATCTCATTGTGAGTTATGCACGAGAAGACGGGGTATCACTCGACGTCGGGTTTTACTACATGGCGAATGCCATGGGCCGTCTACTTGGGACACTGCTATCAGGGTGGATATACCAAGAACATGGCCTAGTCGCGTGTTTGTGGGCTTCCAGCATTCTGCTCGCCATTGCCTGTACTGTCTCTTACTGGTTACCCACTGGTAGCCAGAATGTGTCGAGCTCTTCGTCGCGTTTGTGATTTTTTAACTTACCTGGCACAGTACAGACACAAAAATGCCGAGCAAAATACTCGGCATTTTTTCATCTATAGACCAATGCTATTGGCTATGCCACAGGGCACAATTCCGCGCATTCGCGCTGCTTTTCCAAATAAGCGTTATTCAGTGCGCTGACTTCAACAACAGGCCCTAGCATTTTGACGCGCATTAATGCGCCATGTGAACCCGAGATTTCTGCAACATGCCCCTCTGAGTAGTCACTCTCGTAGGAAAATGTCTCAATGGCTAAATGCAGCAAGTTGAAATCTTGTCTGCGGACAGAAAGGTAAGAACGCCACATCAGAGCATCAAAAACTTCTGAAGTGCTATAGGCTCTAATGACAAAACGCCACCCTCTGTCTGCCCCATAAAAATCTAACGGGAAGAACTTTCTGATTCGTTTTTTAGTTTTCAATGTTGTATCTCTTTTCCATGTGAAAACCGAGGTGTACAAGGTTTGAGTATAGAGGGAGATCGTAGGGATGCCATGAAATCATCGGAAATAAATTGTTGTTTTCATTACAGTCTATACTTTCAATTTTACAGATCTGGGTCTATCGGCTCAGCATAACCTGCTAACACGAAGGCTCGACCGTTCCCATGAGTTTTATAGCCTAATCTTGCCTTGAAGCCACCTCGACGTTGCCTATCACACCGATCAAACCGATTGCTTCATCCATCACAGAGCACTGGCACTCGTCGGGAGGGTATACTCGATGAGGTATACACGATAATCTGATGTCACTCGAAATGATTGGCGAACTTTGGGGCGAGAATATTACATGAAATTAAAGATTTTCCGATGGGTTATTGTCGTCGTACTGGTTTTTGGCGCATTTATTCTTGGTGTCGAGTTTCAAAAATTCACCTACTTAGATGCTTGTCTCGACATGGGTGAAGAAAGCCAAGTAGGTAGTCATCGTATCTGTGTCTTGCAAGAACAATAATCCTAACCAAAATCGAACGTTAACGTCTTGAGGTGACTCTCGAACAAAACTTTCACAAGGTCGCTATCATGACGCTACGGTTCAACGCAATGAGGCTTTTTCATTAAAGATAACTCTTTGAATGTCCCTTCATTTTGATGGATAATGATAAAATGCTCAATTGATACTATAAACAGCAGATCAATTTAAACTGAGTTGGGCACCTTTTGAGGTAAACTATCAAAAAGACAGTGTTCTGTTCATCACAATGAGTCGTGCATGCAAAATCCTTTTTCAACATTGCGCCAAAGTATCCAGTCAAAAATTACTGCAATAGTCCTTGGATTAAGCCTTACATTCGCTGTCGTTTCTATTTCCGTGCAACTTCACCTCAATTATACCGGTATCCATTCATTAACGGTCACTGCACTAGAAAACAGAGCAAAAGACACCTTGTCGACCATTCGCTACTCTCTGAAAAAACAAGATACGTCTTTGCTTTTTCATCAATTGCTTAGCCTTGCTGATATGCCCTATGTGTCAAATGTCTACTTCGTCACAAGCAATGGTGAAGAGTTTTGGGCAGACAATGTGACCCGAGTAGACCAAGAAGGTCAGAATAAAGAACACACAATATCAATAGCGGAGGATGGCGTCGGCGAGCTCAATATCTATTTAGCACTTGATACAATCGAAAACGATGCCTTCAATCATGCCTTGCCTTCTGCGCTGATCTACCTCGTCGAAGCGTTAGCTATCGCATTGTTACTGCTGATCACGCTGAGAAAAACATACATAAAACCAGTTAAAGCTCTCGTTAATAGTATCGACAAAATTGATCTATACCGTGTCAACAAGTTCGCGATCCCAAAAACGCTAACACGCCATGAAGATGAAATTGGTCAATTAGCAAGATCTGTGCAAGAGCTTTACATGCGTATTCGCGCCGATGCTATCGAAAAACGCCTGAGTGAACGCACATTGAAACAACATAAGTCGCTGTTGTTAGAAGAAGTCAACGCGCGCACTCAAACTGTCGAGTGGCAAAATCTCGCCAATAAATTGCTAGCCGATTTATCACTAAGGCTCTTAAAAGGCCACAAAACCAATATCGAACATGATGTTCGCTGCAGCATGCCGAGATTGGCGGAGCTATTCGGATCTGACCATATTTTCTGGTTGTCGTTTGAACAAGACATGATTAGCTATCGCGCTTCGTTTCCAGAAGACAGCCATCAGCCAACCATCGACTTCAGCAACATGTATAAAGTGAAGCGATGGTTGATGGAAGCGCAAAGTGTCGCCGTGGTCGACATTGAAAACCTCAGTGACAACGCGTTGGCTGAGCGTGATTTCCTTGAAGATGTCGGCATCCACAGCTTGGCTATGTTCCCCCTCACTGATGGTCGAAAGAGCTTTGGGCTGCTCGCCGCGACCAACAATCACACCTCACTTGATTGGAACGAGAATAAAAGTCTGCTTCTAACACGTTTTGCCACCATGCTCAGTGAACTGACCATTCGCGAGCGTGACCACTTCGCAATGACTGAGCTACAAGAAGAACTCATCATGGCTAATGAAAGACTGCGGGTGGAAGCAGAAACCGATGAACTGACGAACTTACTAAACCGTCGCCCTTTTAGTCGTCAGTTAAGTGCTGCCTTATACAACGCTGTAGATGACGCATCCAGTGTGGCGGTGATGATGATCGATATCGACCACTTTAAAGCATACAACGACATCTACGGCCACCTGCAAGGTGATAACGTTTTGTCTCGTGTTGCACACGCAATGAGCCGAGTAGCTAAAACGTGGAATGCGCCCATTGCTAGGTTCGGCGGCGAAGAGTTTTCCGTTTTAATACCCAACTGTGAGTTGGACAAAGCGCAAAAAATTGCGTGGCAATTGTGCCAAACCGTCAGAGATCTGTGTATCTCACACCAAGGCAGCGTAAACAGCGGGATTATCACTATCAGTATTGGCGGTGTCACTTGTGAACCACATGGTAGGACCAAGCCTAATGAGCTTTTAGAATCTGCTGATCAGAGTTTGTACAGAGCCAAACATGCGGGTCGAAATCGGGCTGTCATGCAGCCTTACCTTGCTTTAGACAAAGAGCACCTTTAGCCCATTTTAATACTCATTTGTACCGACGCCCTGCACTCTTAACGTCGGTACGCCTCTCTGTTTAACGTCAGCACGCCTAATTTCAGCCATTTTTTTCGCTTTTGTCTCTGAATTCAGAAAAGTAGCCTTGCGCAACCATGCGACTATGTATAGACCATTTTCGTTTGTGAAAGAGTCACTGAAATGTTAGTTCAACCTTCACCTATTCATATCTGCCACATCGTGAACTCCATGGCCGACGAGATGCAGAATGATCAGGTATTCTCTAACATTCGTCAGTTTCGACAACCCGAATTTGAACACACTTTAATCGTACTTAAGCGATCGAAAATATTATCTACCAAACACTTACCCGCAAACGTCTCTTGTTTAGAATTAAACGTCGGAGACTCGCACCTCCGCCAATATCTAGAGTGCAGAAATGCACTCATTGCCCTTAAACCTCATGTTTGTATGACCTATGGCAGCAAGCTCTATCCAATGCAGTGGGTAGCAAAAAGGCTGAATGTACCAGTAAAACTGCATGTTCATCGTCAGGAAGAAAAACCGCGTAATGCGCTCAGTGTGTGGTTTCATGAATGGATGCATCGCACGCTCTCACACTCATCTGACTTCGTGGTCGCCCCCTCAGACATGGCGCATGCATGGCTAAATCAAAATGCAAAGATCCCCAGCGCCAAGATCAAGTTGATCCGCCATGGAATCGACAGCCAAAAGTTATGCCCGCCATTGCGCGCTGTTGAAAGCTCAATCACCGATAACCTTATTGGCAGCGTTGCTGTTCCATCACATCGTTTAGCTATTGGTTTAAACGTCTCCGGACTAAGCAAGCAAGTTATTGTCGATTTTTTTGATGAGTATTTTGCTGCGTGCTTACGATCTCCCATGTTTGTGCAACAGACGTTGCTGATTGTGGTGGGTAACACGCCGCACCTAAGCAAGCTACAACATGAGCTCGACAATCGAGGAGTCACTGAAAAACAGGTCAGTTTCACCGGCCATTTAAACAACCTCTCTCTCTTTTACAAGCATATTGACATCTACGTTTACCTGCAGCCAAAGGAGCAGCACGTATCCTTGCTTGAAGCCATGTCTATGGGCTTACCCATTGCGTCCACTCGCCTGCCCCATCAATCTCCAACCAATAAAAAAGGCCACCCTGTTTATTGGTCAACAAATGCAGATAATGACCCGCTACGAGACCAACTTTTAGAATTGTTTTTGAAAAGCAATAAACGTTTGATGTTAGGTCGAGCTTCACGGCGCTATGTTCAAGATAAGCATCATCCAGAAGTGTATGAATCCCAATATCGAGATCTGTTTCAACGCAACGAATCACCAAACACGCCTAAAGTTACTGTCAACGTTTTTAGGCAAACTCATTCTTCGCAGAATTAATCACTAGTCCTAGCAAGCACTCACCGTGCAGAGCCTTAAAATCCGCCTATTCCGCTAACAACAATGGATAATATCTCACCGTATAGTACCGTTTTCTTGACAAAATCATCGTCAACACAACTCGATGTTACTGAGCTTTAGACTATATTTTATTCAGGCAGCTGAATTTAAGGTAATTCTCATCAATGAAAATTCTGGTCGTGGATGACATGACATCCATCAGGCATGTCATGCTAAATTTGCTCAGAAGTATCAATTATTTTGATCTAGAGGAAGCGACCAATGGTTGGCAGGCTTTGCAAATGGTCAAAAAGAATCGCTATGATCTGCTGATCACTGATTTAAATATGCCTAAAATGGATGGACGAGAGTTGCTCAAAGAAGTTCGAGCAGACCCGACACTCAAACACACTCCCGTACTGGTTGTTTCTAGCGAGCAAGATAAAGAACGCGTTAAAGAACTCATACAAAATGGCGTCAATGGGTTCGTCATAAAACCCTTTAACGCAGCGACGCTACAAAAGCAGATCCAACGGATAGAACGTCAAATAAAGTTAAAGTCGGGCGATAAATAAGCGTTATATCACGTCATCATGCAGGGAGTCGCCTGATGCCACTTCTCTATGATAGCGATGTGAATTCAATCGCCATATCCAACGTCACTGCATTATGACGCCAATGCTCTACCACGTATTCTTGCGCGACACCTGTTTCGTCAACATTCACTTTAGAAATACGCAAAGCGGGCGCGCCCATTGTCGCTTTTATCTTGCTTGCAATATCATCGTCAAAGGTCGAAGAACGCACCGAGTATTTGCAGGATGTGGTAATTAGCTGCCAATGTTCACGATAGAGCGAGGATAAATCTCCATCCAATGGGTGCTGAAGTAGGTTGGGAAACCGATCCGCTCGCACATAGTGCTGGGCATACATCACCGCTTTACCATCGAGGTAGTGAATACGCCCAAACGCGTAGACTTCCGTAAAGGGGGGAAGAGATAGATATTGCGTGCTTTCTTTATTACCCATCACACTCTCAGCAACGTCCAACTCAGTACGAGAAGAGCGCCCCTGAGCTTGAGCTACCGATGAAAATGCAAAAGGTACGGACAAGTCGAGACGAAGTGCACGATGAGCAATAAACCAACCACGCCTGTCTTCGCGATAAATCAAACCATCTGCTTCAAGCAGCGAAAGTGATTCTCTCAAGGTAACTCGGGTAGTTTTGAAAGATTCAGACAGTTTTCTTTCAGAAGGAAGCTTTGCTCCAGCCGCTAACTGACCGCTTTGAATTTGCTCTTTGATGGCATTCTTGATTTTGATGTATTGCAAGGTCGTGATTTCGCTCAACAATTAACAATCGTTTTAGCATACCGCAGGTACAGAGAGAATACAGCTTAGAGAAACACGATAGGTGGACGTTCGAAGGAAGTTTTTTAGCTCTCACGAACGCCAGTAAGCCTGATTATGTCCATACGCTCTAGCTCTTGAAGCAAACGTCGAGCGTATTGAGCTTCGCAAACAGACAAAGCAGACAATGCTGCTCCAAGAGGGAGGTTCTTTTCTATCAGAGACAAGAAGACGCTAGTTGCACTATCACATATCATCACATCATCCGTGTTAGGGCTAAATAGAACAAGCTGATCGCCAGATTCATAGCTACACACATCAAGTGAAAAATTTTCAGAAAGAGATACATCGACTTCAGCTTTCAGAACCAAATTGCTATCCACTAATTCAGCCACTCTCATCCTGCTACTCCATATCGCTATCGCCAAAACGCCACAAACAAAGGAAACATCAACAAGCGAGGGTTGTGGAAACACCGCTTGTTGCTACAACAAGTTTTCATCAAGAAGAAGTAGGCAGGTTAATTCAATTTACGTTGACGTTATTCGTGCCAGAGACAATCAACGACACATACATCAACCGCTACAATTAACCCATACCTATATTCACTGTATATGCTCCTCAAAGAAGCCAAAGCAAAAGGAACGCCTATTTCACCTTCAGTCTCACTATTGAATCAAGCCACGATAACCAACTTATGGCACAGCGTTGGTTAGCGCTGCAGCGCATATTTATCAATCAAGGTGTATAAAGTCGGACGAGAGACTCCTAACAAGTTTGCAGTTTGAGACATATTTCCTTCCGCTCTAGCCAGAGCACGCGTGACTGCTTGGCGCTCTGCTTCCTCTCTTACCTGGCGGATGTTCAGTGGTAAGCCTGAATCCTTCTTGTGTTCTTTTGTTAGCGCCAAGTCGGATGCTGTAATGTGGTTTCCATCGGCCATAATCACGGCAGACTTAATCTTGTTTTGAAGCTCCCTAACATTCCCAGGCCATACATGAGCCTGCAAGGCTTCCAAGGCATCTTCAGTAAAGCCTGAAACATTACGATTCATCGACTGATTAAACTGAAGCAAGAAGGTCTTGGCGAGCAATAGAATGTCATCGCTGCGCTCTCTTAAGGGGGGAATGGAAATTGCCACTTCGCCAACGATGTTTAACAAATCATCTCGAAAGCGCTTTTCCGAACTCTTTTGCCTCAAATCCTGATGTGTCGCGCAAACAATTTTCACATCGACAGGAATGGCATGCCTACCTGAAACACGGTCCACGAGCCTACTTTGCAAGAATCGTAAAATCTTGCCTTGAATGTGCAGTGGCATGTCGCCAATTTCATCCAAAAACAAGGTTCCACCATGTGCAGATTCGATTTTACCCAGCTTCACTCGATGAACACCGGAGGTGTCATTTTCAACACCAAATAATTCGTTTTCGAGCAATGCTTCTGGAATAGACGCACAGTTAATCGTGATAAACGGTTTCTCACTTCGAGAACTACGATCATGAACTGCTCTAGCAAGCAGACCTTTTCCCGTCCCACTTTCACCAATGATAAGAGTGTTGATATCCGTTAACGACACACGGTCAACCATTCGTAGCAACTGCATCATCTGTGGGCTTCCACCCACAATAGAATCTTGCCGACGCTCAAAACTCTTAAGACGATAAACTTCTTGTTCCAACTTAGCGACATGACGGGCACGGCGCATAAGCAGCCTTAAGTATTCATCACTAAATGGCCGCTCTATCACATCAAATGCGCCAGCTTCTAAAGCAAGCACAGCATCGCTGTCTTTGTCATTTTCTACCACAACCAAGATTTTCGTGCGCGGCGCATAAGACAGCATCTCTTTTATCAAAGACAAGGTATTTGCGTCACACCGCCCAATCAAAACAACTGCGGTCAAAAACTGCTGCAAAGATGCAGATACACCCAAAGAGTTCGCAGTGAGTAAAGAGCCTTCGCCTTCCAGCGCTTGGCTATATTTTCTTTGTGTTTCTGGGTCATCCTCTACAATTAGCAGCGCTTCATGTAACTGAGAAGCCAAACCCTGATGAGTATCGACCATGGTTCTCCCCCTTTATGGGTATTAACACCTTATGTGTGAAAGGCCTCAGGCCAAGCGTGAGTGCATTGCAAGCAGTCACATTCGGAAGCAACACGGAAGCCGTGTTTATTGCCTTTTTGGCGCATCAAACCCATTGGAGTAAATCTGGCTAAGGAATCAAACTACACACTACTTTCCACTCGCCTTGAGTTATTATTTTGATTACCCCATTGGTTTTATTAAAGTCACAGGTGTTATGTCGTTATAGCTAAAAACGATATACATCGAAAAAGTAACAACAGAGAGTGCCGGAAATCTATTTTGATACAAGACCACATTTCTGACTCTCTCAGCGAGATAATCAAGAGCATATAGACGGAGAAAAATTGCCTACAATAATATGCAATAAGATGCAATTATTGCGTTGCGTTCAATTATGTACCCAGCCTCTTCAATCACACGAATACCCAGAAAGAATCTTTTGCTTTCTCCTGACAATTCTGTTCCGCGAAAGGTATCCAACCCTCGTCAAGACCAACACCAGAACAGTCAAGCGCAATAGCAGACCACGCCTAGACCTATTCATATCCGCATGATTTCTAACCGCTCATAGTCACTCTAGCAGCACGGATTAACGTCGCGTTGCGCAATATTTAGAATTACGTTTAATTCTTATTTTCTAGGCACATTCTTTGATCTTGAATGGCGATCTGCACAGCAAATTCTTTACGAAGTTTGCAGGAACTCCTCTGTATAATCGCACCATTATCCGTCCTTAATTGGTCGGGATACGCCATTACAAACAACGAGAGCACCATGAATAAACCGCAAAGCCACTCTGAGTACTATGATCAGACTTTCGATCGAATTGATTTAACAGGAGAAAACCTCGAATCTATTGAATTCGAAGAGTGTGAATTTCGAGACTGTCAGTTCTCTGAATCAAAATTTAGACAGTGCAAATTCATCAACTGCACCTTCATTCGATGCAATCTGAGCTTAATGAAAGTCCCCTTTGCCCGCTTTTCAGAGGTGTCTTTCATTGAGTGTAAGCTCGTAGGCATTGACTGGAGCTTGGCTGATTGGCCGAATTATCGCGCTGATGCCGACATGTCTTTTCGCCAGTGCATCATGAACGACAATTCGTTTTTTGGGTTAACCTTGAAAGGACTGATTCTCAAAGAGTGCAAACTTCACGACGCGGATTTTAGAGAAGGTGATTTCAGCGATGCGTCAATGACCTACTGTGATTTCACTCATAGCGTGTTTATGCGTACCAACTTACAAAACGCAGATTTTACGGAGTCCACCAACCTGTTTCTTAGTGTTCTTGATAACAATCTCACCGCCGCCAAATTTTCTCGCTATGAAGCGCTTGGCTTGTTAGAAGCGCTGGGTATCGAATTGGTTGACTAAACCTACTGGCAAGAAAAACACTCTGCCAATTTCTTCACGCCTTGGCGGATATCATCCAGCGAACTGTTGCCAAACCCTGCTACCAAGGTTCGCTGCATCCACTCGGGCATGTCACTCACTGAGTCGGCATCGCAGTAAAACAGCAATGTGCGGATCGTTACCCCCTTTTCTTCTAACAACGCTTTGGCTTCTAGCGCGGTTAATCCACCTTGCCAACGAAATGTAACATGCAACCCCGCCGCTTGGCTGATCACTTCCACTTCGTCGCCAAAATGTTGATGTAAGGCTTCGACAAATACCCGCTGTTTTTCTTGATACAAGGTCCGCATTTTTCGGATATGCCGAAGGTAATCCCCTTCCGCGATAAACTCCGCCAAGACTTCTTCAATGTGCATGGCAGTGTCGCCGCCGATAGCGTCTTTTACGCTCAAGCATTTCTCGACGAGAGACTCTGGCACCACCATGTAGCCGACACGGATCGCAGGCAGCAGTGTTTTACTGAACGTGCCGATATAAATGACGTTGGCGGCTTCACCTTGAAACTTGGCCGCTAAACCTTGAAGTGAAGGATAGGGACGATTCGCGAATTGGAATTCACTGTCGTAATCATCTTCGATGATCCACCTTGCTTGCTCTCCTTGGGTTTTCTGCGTTGCCCACTCAATGCATCGCATCCTGTCATTGGTGTTTAAACTTGTTCCCATGGGGTATTGATTACTTGGCGTCAGGTACACCGCCTTGCCATCAAACTTATCGAGCAATGAAATATCTGCCCCTGTTATCGCATCAACAGGCATGTAGGACACATCAATGTTGCTGCGATCAAGCACCTTGCGCATTTGCGCGTAACCGGGGTTTTCCATCATCACCTTCTCACCCGCATCAAGAATGGCGTTAATGGCGATATACAACGCCTGTTGCGCACCCACGGTAATGATGATGCGCTGCGGCGACGCATCCACTGAGCGGCTAAATGACAGGTAGTCACTCAGTGCTTGGCGAAGCGCAAGATTGCCCTGAATGTCATTCTGCCCACCAAGGTGCGCGCGTTGAAAATGACATTGCAGCGATCTTGCCCACTTCTTGTAGGGAAATTGCGCAAGATCGGGCACTCCGGGCGCGAAAGGTCGGTTTCTAACATGCGCATCAAAAGGCGGTCGCTTTTCTTCCCTATCAGCAACAACGCATTTAGTTTCCGGTGAGCGCTGGCGCTCGCTGTTGATATTTGTATGCAAATACTGATCAGGCATTGCCCATTGAATGAAATACCCTGCGCCACGTCGGCTCTCAATGTAGCCTTCCGCTTTCAATTGCTCATACACGGCAGTCACCGTGTTTCGGCTCACGCGCAGTTCTTCCGCCAACAAGCGCGTCGCAGGTAAACGTCCGTTCGTCGGCCACAGGCCATTCAAAATCTTGTCTTGAACCGCAAGGTACAAGGCACTTTGCTTGGACGTATTGCTCGCATCTAAGCGTAAATCACCGATATCAATGGGTTGCATCTCACCTCGCCTCAAATTGGATCTATTGAGTTATTCAAACTGGCTCTATTTAAGGTGCCAGTTTATCCGTAAATTGCAAGTCAACGGACAAACAAACGCAAAACAGCGCCAAAAGAAGGGAAAGGTTATGACAGTAGGAACAACAGAAAGAACACGCGTAAGAAAAGGCGCTCACAAAGCCGTGAAAGACCAAGAGGCGCTTTACAGCATCATTGACGAATCCAAACTCGCGCACGTCGCGTTCAATGACAAACGCGGCCCTACTGTCATCCCTATGCTTGCATGGCGTATCGGCAACAACATCTATATTCATGGCGCGAAAAACAGCCAAATGCTGAAGCACCTTAAAAATGGTGAGCCATGCAGCATGACGTTCTCAATTTTGGATGCATGGGTATTGGCACGTTCTGCCTTTCATCACAGTGCGCATTATCGCTGCGCCATGGCTTTTGGCCGCTTTTCTGTGGTGGATGACAACGGCGAAAAATCCATCGCACTGGATGCGTTTCTTGAGCAAATCGCCCCAGGGCGAAGCAAAGAAGCGCGCCCCGGCAACGAGAAAGAACTCACCGCCACAGAAATGCTGGTGATGCCGCTGGATGAAACCTCGGTAAAAATTGGACGTCATGGCGTAAACGATGATCTGGCAGACATGGACATTGATGTGTGGGCAGGTATTTTGCCATTTCGCACTGTTGTCGGGCCGTTGGAACCAACGTCTGACAACAAAATTACCGACGTACCAGACTACTCAAGTGCGTACAAAGACCGTTGGCATGACGAGTAACCATACGATTATTGAATGATTATGCACTCCTCAAGTATGTCGAAGCGCTTGGGGATTGCTCATCTCCCTGATATATTGAATTTTCGTCTATCAGGAGAGGACAAGGATGAGCACATTCAATCGGGTAGCCATTGTCGGCGGTACCCACGGCAACGAATTCAGCGGTATTTATCTTCTTAAAAAGTGGCAGGCTTCCCCTGCGCTTATTCGCCGCGCCAGCTTTGAAACGGAAACACTCTTTGCTAACCCTAATGGCTTTCGCGATAACAAACGTTATCTTGATTGCGATCTCAACCGACAGTTCCTTCCTGCCGATCTCGCGAACATGGCATTAAGCAATTACGAGCAAAGCCGTGCCAAAGTGATCAACGCTCAGCTTGGCCCAAAAGGCAATGCCCGTACTGATTTGGTTATCGACCTGCACAACACCACCAGCAACATGGGCCCGACCATCATTTTGCTGAAAGCAGATGCGTTTAACACCCAGCTAGCCGCGTATGTGTCTGCCCGTATGGCCAACGCCGTGATTCTGTTTGAAGACCATTGTTCGGTCGAAGAGCATTACTTCCTCTGCTCAATCGCAGACCAAGGCATCATCGTAGAAATCGGCCCGCAATCTCAATCTGTGGT
Organism: Enterovibrio gelatinilyticus; assembly: GCF_028683095.1. Classification (GTDB taxonomy): domain Bacteria; phylum Pseudomonadota; class Gammaproteobacteria; order Enterobacterales; family Vibrionaceae; genus Enterovibrio; species Enterovibrio gelatinilyticus. The sequence continues at coordinate 114,985 of NZ_JAJUBC010000013.1, forward strand.
TCGACAAGATGTGCTGGATTGGATGGACGAAATGACCGCCCACATTCTGGATTTTGTCGAGTTGTTCAACAAGAACGAAGTGCCTGAACTGCCAGCCACCGTTTCTGCCTACCGCTACGAAGAGACGCTCAAATTACCTGAAAGTGAAGAGGGTGAACGCCTTGGTATGGTACATAAGAATGTACAAGATGCTGACTTCACCGTACTGCGTAACGGCGACCCTATCTTCACCCTGTTTGACGGCACCGAAGTTTGCTGGGAAGGCGATTACGATGCTTACCCGCATTTCATTAATGAAGCCGCGTATTACGACAACAACCTTGCTATGTCGCTCGGTAAGAAAGTCGAGATTGATGTGATTCGTTAATTATTTACGGATTCGAATTAGATAAGAAAGCGCCGTTCACACGGCGCTTTTATGTTGTCACTTTACTGTTGAATTTTAAGCCCTTCCCGAAAACGAATACCATTTTCCACATAGTGTTTTGCAGACTCGTATAAGCCCTCTTTCTCTGCGTCTGAAAGCTGTCGTTTCACTTTTCCTGGAGAGCCAATCACGAGTGAACCGTCGGGAACATTCATTCCCTCAGGTATCAGCGCGTTCGCGCCAATTAAACAATTCCGACCGATTGATGCACCATTTAAGACAACGGTATTAATACCAATGAGACTGCCATCACCGATGGTACAACCATGAATCACGGCTTTATGGCCTATAGTCACGTTGCAACCAATGTGGAGCGGATAGCCGGGATCGGCGTGTAAAACGGCACCATCTTGGACATTGGTTCTCATGCCAACCACAACTGGGCTAGTGTCTGCTCGTACAACAGCATGGAACCATACACTGACAGACTCGCCTAAAGTGACGGAGCCAATCACATCTGCGCTTTCTGCAATAAAACAGTTTTCTGGATCATAGTGAACTTGGGCTTCATCCAGCTGATATATCATGATTATGTTCCTTTCATTTCAGATTACGCGTCATGTGCTTGGATCCGGTGTATTTTGCGTCTAAAAGCATGCTTATCGCTGAACTAGAACGCGACGTTATTCGCCCCTTTCAGCGCCAACATCTTTCTTGCTTCTTCTGGCGTCGCGATGTCGAGCGAAAGCCCGCTAAGCACTTGCCGAATCATCGATACCTGAGTGGCATTTGACTCGGCCATACGACCGGGGCCAGCCCAAAGAGAATCCTCTAGTCCTACCCTCACATTAGCCCCCATGGATGCACCCATAGTGGCGAGCGAGATCTGACTACGCCCCGCACCCAGAATTGACCAATGATATTCATCACCAAACAACCGATCAGCGGTCCTTTTCATGTGCATCAGATCTTCCGGATGTCCGCCAATCCCGCCTAACAGCCCAAAGACTGTCTGAACAAAGAAAGGGGGTTTTACGAGTCCACGGTCGACAAAGTGCGCCAAGTTATAGAGGTGAGAAGTGTCATAACATTCAAATTCGAACCTTGTGCCATTATTGCCGCAAGTTTCCAATATGTACTCAATGTCGGAAAAGGTGTTTTTAAACACCAAGTCACGGCTGTTCTCTAGGTGTGCTTTCTCCCACTCATGATTGAAATCTTTAAACCGCTTCAACATCGGGTACAAACCAAAATTCATTGATCCCATGTTTAGCGAAGCCAATTCAGGCTGAAATTTCAGTGCGGGTTGTAATCGCTCCTGAACCGTCATGTGGGGGCTGCCGCCCGTTGTAATGTTAATGACCGCGTTGGTACTTTCTTTGATGTGTGGTAGAAACTTTTCAAACTCTGCGGGTTCTTGAGTCGGTCGCCCATCAATGGGGTCTCTGGCATGCAGGTGAAGCACTGCCGCACCCGCTTCCGCTGCTTCAATGGCAGATTTCGCAATGTCCTCTGCCGTCACGGGTAAATGAGGTGACATAGAGGGCGTATGAATTGCACCTGTCACCGCACAAGTGATGATTACTTTGTTCGATTTAGCCATATTATTTCTCACTAGGTTGGGAACACGATTCACGCGCTACAGCGATTCAACATTTCCACACACGCTGATAGATTGTCCAGATATGTTGCCCCCAGCAGGCATACACAGAAACAGCGCCATGTCAGCGATGTCCTCTGCTGACACCATTCGCCTTAGTGAAATTTGATCTAAGCTCTGCTGCCTAGTTTCTTCATAACTCGTTCCAGTAAGCTCAGCACGGGCGCGAATCACTCCCTCGATACGTGGACCTTCGACGATGCCAGGCAAGATACTGTTTACCCGAATGCCATCAGGCCCCAACTCTTTGGCTAAACTCGCGGTCAGCCCAACTATTCCCCATTTCGCAGCGGCGTAGGGAGTGCGGTTGGCAAAGCCAAAACGGCCGGCTTGAGACGAGATATTAATGATCACACCATCACCTTGTTGTTTAAGGATTGGTGCCGCTAACCGTGTACAGAGGTACTGACTGTTTAAGTTGATGTTGATCGTCTGATTCCACTGTTCTTCATCAATGTCTTCTATTGCCGCTGTTGGCCCTGCGATACCGGCGTTATTGATCAGCACATCAAGACCACCAAGATGGTGGATAGCGTCATTAAATAGCTGTTTAATTTGAGATGAGTCACTGACATCACAACGCGTCACCCCAAATTCTGGGCGCTCTTTCTGAACACGCACAAGCGCTTCTTCAGAAATGTCACAGACATGCACCTTGGCACCACTGTCAGAAAAACGTTCCGCCATGGCTCTTCCAATGCCAGAGGCACCAGCCGTGATCAAAACCCTTAGCCCCGGTTTTAACGTAAACCGCTCCTGAACTTTCATGATTTACTCCTTGTGTGGCGTCACTGTTTTTCATGACAATCACGCCGGTTTAATCGCTTTCACGAAAAGGTAATCGTTTACCCTATTCGTTTAAAAAAAACGGCGCAGAATGACGCCGAATTTTTCTTTTGGTATTAAACCGAAGTTCTTTGTGTAACAGAAAATGGCAAAATCGTTTCCATTTCCTGTGAGCCTGATTCATTACCCCAAGTGCGTTCGAACGCACTCACGACTGCAGCACCAAAACTGTCATAGGGTGCATGAATGGTACTCAACCAAGGCGCTAACCATTGATTAAGGGGATTGTCATCAAATCCGAATAGCGCGATATCTTTAGGTATCTGTAGGCCCAGATCTTGGCAGCGTCGATAAGTCCCGTAGGCAATCGGATCGTTTCCGCAAAATATTGCTCTTGGAAAAGACTTGTCTGAGCCTGTCAGCAAAGATGAAGCGGCAGAGTAACCTGATTCAATGGTGAGCTTCGCTTCGCGTACCCATTCTGGTCGTATTTGAATCCCTTCTTGCGATAGCCTATCAACGTAGCCTTGATAGCGATCCTGCTGCGCTGGCGAGTGCAATGGTCCATGAATCGCGGCACATTCAGTGTACCCTTGATTGATAAACTGCTCGGCGACACAGGCTCCAGCCGCATAGTTGTCTATTCCTACAAAGGGAGCCATCAAACCTTTCGGCGCTTTACGGTTAATAAAGACAACAGGAAATCCGCTGTTTACCATTTTTTCAAGTTCAGGACTGGGCACAGCCCCGAGTAAGGCCACCCCACTGACCAATAGCGAGCGCATCTCTGTTAAATAGAGATCTTGTGTGTCTGCGTCTTCATCTGAGTTACACAGAATCATCGAGTAACCTTTTTGGCGAAGTGCTGACTCGACGGATGTAGCTACCGCAGCGTAAAACGCATTATTCGCGTCTGGTATCACCATCGCGATTAAATGGGACTTGTTGCGGCGCAGTGCTCTACCTACGCCAGAAGGCTGGTAATTCAGTTCTGCAATCGCAGCTTTTACTTTACGCACAGTGTCGGGCGAGGCTTTTTTCGCCACGCCATTAATTATCCTCGACACGGTGGCAACAGACACACCGGCAAGGTTTGCAACATCTGTGATTTTCGCTTTTTTGGCCTTGTCTGCCACTCTATTTTCCTATCTCTAATTGTGCCGATTATCCACTCACATCTACCAGTATTGTGAAAGTCAGGTGAACACATGAAGGGTAATCGATTTACCTAAAATAGTGGCTATGACGTACATCTTTGTCAAGCAACATAACATACATTCAGCACCTGAATGTCGCAATTCAATTCTTTTAAATAAAATATATTTGTTAAATAACAATTATTTAAGTTAATAAAATTACAGAATGGCTGACGTTGTCTCAGCACAACTACAATTGCAATGTTGACAAATTGTTAATCAATCAGCAGACTTTTAGGTAATCGTTTACCCTGTTTTTATTTCCATAATGTAACGCTAAAACGTTTGGAGAAAACGCATGAAGAAACTATTGATGAAAAGCATGGTTGCTGTTTCTGCGATTGCTGTACTAGCAAGTGGAGCCGCGTCTGCCAAAGAGTTAGATGTTCACTTGAGTATCCCTAAAGACCTCGTTTTTTTAAGTGACAGTACAAAACTCATGGATAAAACGTTGAGAGATATGTCGGGTGGGAAAATGGGTTTTAAACTCTATGGTGCAGGTGAACTCGTTCCTGCAGGAGAGATCCTTGAAAGCGTCGGCTCAGGCGCAATTCCAGCAGGTTGGACATTCCTCGGTCAATGGGGTGGACAAGTTCCGGTCGCTAAAATTGCTGCAACCCCATTTGGCGCTGACCCAAGTGTTTTAGCTTCATGGCTACACCTTGGTGGCGGCCTTGAAATCATCCAACGTGGTTTTGATAAGCTGAATGTCAAAGTACTCGCATGCCACGTGACAAACCCAGAGCCAGGCGGTTGGTTTAATAAAGAAATCAATTCCATCAAAGATTTTAACGGGTTGAAAATGCGTATGGCCGGTGTCGGTGCCCGCGTACTGAATGAACTCGGTGCCTCTGCACAGTATTTACCTGCTGGCGAAATCTATCTGGCATTGGAACGCGGACGTATCGACGCGACCGAGTTTTCCCTCCCAATCATTGATAAGCAACTGGGCTTTAATAAAATTGCCAAGTTTTACTACTACCCAGGTTGGCATCAGCCAGCCAGTGTCGACACGTTACTGATCAACATGGATGTGTGGAAAAGCTACTCCAAACAGGAGCAAGCAATGATGGAAGCTGCGTGTCAGACCAGCCTAATGTGGACGCTGAACGCAGCACCTCCGGCACAAACACCTCAAATCGAAGCGTTTGAGGCGACGGGAACTGTTGTAAAACGATTCCCTGATCCGGTATTGGCGGAACTCCGCACGGTTGCAGAAGCAGTGTTGGAAGAAGAAGCGGCAAAAGACGCACTGTATGGCGAAGCCTATCAGTCGATGAAAGCCTACGCTTCTGCAGCGGACCGCTGGAACTCGCTTCAATCAATCCCTAAATAAAGCAGGTTGGCAGTAATGAGTGATGAATTAAAAACTCATGACAGCCAGCGCGGTATCACCCAAACAGTCCTGAAAGGGATTGTTTGGGTGAGTGAAATCGCAGCGTGGCTCATTATCCCGATAGTCTTCCTTGTGGGCCTTTCAGTTTTGGCCTCCCTTCTAGACATTGGCAAAATTGCTGAATGGAAGGACGACATCCTACTCTTTGGCTCGCGATTGACGTCAGCAAGTCTTGGTGATCTTCAATGGCACCTGTTTGGTCTTATGCTGATGCTAACCATTGCAGGTGGACTGGTGACAGATTCTCATGTCAGAGTCGATTTTATCCGCCAGAATATGTCTAGCCGAACCAAACGTATCGTAGACACGATTGGGCACATCATTTTTCTTCTCCCGTTTTGCTATGTCGTTGTTGATCTTGGCATAGACTCCACGGCTCGCGCATTAAGGATTGATGAAGGGTCAGACTATGACGGTTTATATGACCGGTTTTTAATTAAATCAACCATCCCAATTGGCTTTGCTTTATTAATGGCCGCAGGTGTTTTCCTTATCATCAAGAACATTAAGCGTTTAATTAAACCCAACCAGAGTGAGGGTAAATAAATGGAATATATCCTCCCGCTATCCATGGTTATTTGTTTAATGATGGGTATTTTTGTTGGCTATCCTGTTGCCTTTGTTCTTGGTGGCGTTGGCGTTGTTTTTGCCTTTGTCGGAGATTTACCATATGCATTTCTCGGCATCGGTGTGTCACGTATTTATGCCGGTGTTATTTCCAACTGGCTTCTTCTCGCTGTTCCCCTTTTTGTTTTCATGGGCACGTTATTAGATAAATCAGGGCTTGCTGAAAACCTTCTTTATTCATTGGAACGCCTTTTAGGGGGTCGCCGAGGTGGGTTAGCAATATCCGTGGCGTTACTTGGCATCATTATGGCGGCAAGTACGGGTATTGTGGGGGCATCCGTCGTTATGCTGGGTGTGCTAGCCTTGCCGGTCATGTTGAAAGAGAAATATGACCCCAAGCTCGCCGTCGGGACGATTGCCGCATCCGGCACCTTGGGGATATTAATTCCGCCCTCCATCATGTTGGTGCTTGTGGGCGATATCCTACAAATATCAGTAGGAGATCTCTTTCTTGCTGCTGTCTTCCCCGGCATGTTGCTTGGCGGGCTCTATATCGGATACATCATTTTCATTTCCATTATCAAACCCGATGTCGCACCCGCTGTGAAGAAAAGGGAAAACGAAGGTTCGCTATTCCTTGCTTTATGTCGAGACCTCTTTGCGCCTTTGGCGCTCATCCTGACCGTTCTTGGCACCATTGCTACGGGAGTTGCAACGCCAACAGAAGCGGCAGGCCTCGGGGTGATTTGTGCAATTATCCTTGCTGCTATAAACCGAAAACTCACGTATCAAAATCTGAAGACATGTGTTCTCGAAACAGGAAGGACATCAGGGATGATTTTGGCCGTTCTTGTTGGTGCGACGCTGTTCAGCATGGTTTTTAAAGGGCTTAAAGGCAATGGAATGATTGAAGCTGCCATCTTTTCATTCGATTTTGGCCCATACGGAACCCTTTTACTTTTGTTGGGAATCATATTTGTTCTGGGCTTTTTCCTTGAATGGGTAGAAATCAGCTTCATTGTGCTCCCGCTTTTCGCCCCGATTATTGCCAATATGGATTTTGGTCTTGGCCTAACACCCGAACAACAATTGCTATGGTTTGCGATGTTGGTGGCGATTAATCTTCAAACCAGTTTTCTCACACCACCTTTTGGCTACGCATTGTTTTATATAAAGGGTGTCGCTAAAGGCATCAATATTAAAACAATATATCGGGCCATTATTCCCTTTGTCATCATTCAGGTTTTGGGTTTGGCTATTGCATTAATTTGGCCGCAACTCACTCTATGGTTACCTCTTACGATCTTGGGTGAATGACATTATTTAACCCTAACAGTGAGACATTCTATTTTGAATGATTTATCTCACAACCAATTAAAGCAGATACTGAAAAGAGAATATTCATGTTTAAAGTCACCGTAATTGGTTCCGGGCTCATTGGCTCCTCATGGGCTATCGCATTTGCTAATGCTGGCTATGACGTTCATATATATGACAGAGATGACACATCCTTTGCGAACTCTGAGCGTTATATCCGACAAGAGCTTGCATCGTTAAACACAAGTGCGAATGCGGATGAGGTCATTCAACGAATCAAGTACACCGCATCGCTGGCTGAAGCGTTAAATGGCGCAGGTTATGTTCAAGAGTCGATTTTTGAAACACTGGAGGCCAAACAAGAGATTTTCTCGGCTATGGATAGCTTGGTGGATGACGATGTCATTCTTGCCAGCTCGTCATCCAGCATTCCCTGTTCGGCATTTTCTGAAGCGTTAAGCCACAGAGCGCAGTGCCTTATCGCGCACCCTGTTAACCCCCCGCACTTGATCCCTTTAGTTGAAATGGTGCCTGCCCCTTGGACAGATCCAAATGTCACGGAAAAAGCCACGGCGCTAATGGACGACATTGGTCAAACCCCTGTGGTGGTGAGCAAAGAAATAGAAGGCTTTATTTTGAACCGACTGCAAGGCGCGCTGCTCAATGAAGCATGGTGGCTATACCAAGAAGGTTATGCGTCCGTCGACGTCATTGATAAGTGCATAAGCGACGGGCTGAGTCATCGCTGGGCATTCATGGGGCCATTTCAAACGATTTCTCACAATGCGCCAGGGGGATTGGTTGATTACGCGGAAAGGTTCAGAGGCTTTAACTTCGGTATCGCTCAAAGTCGTTCCAACCCAACTAAGTGGGATCTTAACGCTGCTAAAAATGCCGCTGCCGAGGTAGATGCGCTTGAGAAAGGGATGGGATTGAAGGATGCGGTTGCGTGGAGAAACGACATGCTTCGTTCATTTAAACAATGGAAATCTAACGGCTCTGAAAGCTAGAGCGTTCGTTTGGGAAAAGGGAAAGTCGCTATGAGCAACCCATCAATAAAGAAAGTCGCACTCCTCAATGAAAAAGACAGTGTCGCACTGGCACTTGAAGATATTCCTGCCGGATCCCGCATCTCGGTAGGCGATCTGGTTGTAACAAACGGCATCCCAAGAGGTCACAAGGTGGCGATTAATGCCCACAGCGAGGGTGATGAAATCACCAAATATGCGCAGGTGATTGGGTTTGCCAAAACGGCTATTTCGGCAGGGGATCATGTCCACAGCCATAATTGTGGCATAGAAGATGTTGAACGGGATTACGATTTCTGCAGTGATGCCAATCGGTTTACGCCTGATTTGAGTCAGGCTGACCGCACCTTTATGGGCTTTAAGCGTAGGTCTGGAAAAGTGGGAACCCGTAACTACATTGGTATCCTGACCAGCGTGAACTGCTCAGCTACCGTGGCAAAACTGATCGCCGAAGCAGTAAAGGAAAGCGGCATCCTCAAGAATTATCCCAATATTGATGGCGTCGTGCCGCTCGTGCATGGTGCAGGTTGCTGCATCAAATCTGATGGCGAGGGATACCATAACCTTCAACGCACATTTATGGGTTACGCTTGCCACCCCAATTTCGCATCCGTGCTCATGGTGGGATTAGGCTGCGAAGTCATGCAAATCTCTCGAATGGTCGAAGAAACGGGCATCGTTGAAGGCGAAGGATTTCGAAAACTCATCATTCAAGATGAAGGTGGGACACGCAAAACGATCCAAGCTGGCGTCGAGCTCATCAAAGCTATGCTGCTCACCGCCAATGAGTGCAAGCGAACAGAGCAGCCAGTATCAGAGCTCACTATCGCACTCCAGTGCGGAGGTTCTGATGGTTATTCGGGGATCACTGCCAATCCTGCATTGGGTGTCGCTGCTGATCTGTTGGTGAGCGCAGGCGGGACGGTAGTGCTTTCTGAAACCCCTGAAGTGTATGGCGCGGAACACCTGCTCACAAAGCGAGCCGCAACGCTAGAAGCTGGGCAAAAGTTGGTAGAGAGGATCAAGTGGTGGGAAAACTATGCTGCTAAAAACGGTGGGGAAATGGACAACAACCCAACGCCCGGCAACAAAGCGGGCGGATTAACCACCATTTTCGAAAAATCATTGGGTGCTATCGCCAAAGCAGGAACCTCTCCGTTGATGGGTGTGTACTTATACTCAGAAAAAATTGATAAGAAAGGCTTTGTCCTTATGGATGGACCTGGTTATGACCCGTGCGCCATCACGGGACAAGTCGCCTCTGGATCAACACTGATTTGCTTTACCACAGGACGTGGCTCGGTATTTGGCTACAAGCCCGCACCTTCGATCAAGCTAGCCACTAACTCCAACCTCTACGAAAAAATGGAAGAGGATATGGATATCAACTGCGGTGACATCATCGATGAAGGCGTTTCCTTGCAAGATAAAGGAAAGGAAGTCTTTGACCTGATCATTGCCGTCGCTTCTGGGGATGCGTCCAAAAGCGAGCAGAATGGGCTGGGTGATCATGAATTTGTTCCTTGGCAACTTGGAGCACAAATGTAGTCAGTTCCGTTAGATTTACAGTCTCTTTTCCACCGCGCTTTGGTTTCGTTGCCAAAGCGCATTTTTTGGTTTATCCCGTATTCAATCGCCGTAGCATGTAAGGCCGACGAAATCGCGGGTAATGACCACCAACCATTCGAATAACTGCTATCCCCCGTGATAACAACTCACTAAATCTGAAAACTGCCCGTGGCGCACGTGCAAAAGTTAACCGAATCTTTTACAAAGGGATTTAGCATATACCTAAACAGCCTCGGAGAGATTTCATGCTCGATAAAATGGCATTCTTTATCTACGTGATCCGCACAGGGTCTATCTCTTCGGCAGCGCGTCAGTTTAATGTCTCCGTCTCTGCGGGAAGCCGCTGGCTACAAGAATTGGAACAACATTTCGGCACTACCCTTTGCCACCGTTCTAACCGCCTGTTAGAAGCCACACAGGCGGGTCAAACTCTCTATGAAGAGTTCTCGCCGATCGTCGACAAAGCCGAGCGCATAAGCCAGAAGCTGGCAGGGTTTCAGGATAACGAAAAAGGCCATATCAACATTGCCTGCACGCCGGTTTATGCCAACCATTATTTGATGGACAAAATCACCGAGTACACCCGACTCAACCCAAAAGTCACGTTCAACATCAACGTCACGCCTTGGGCGCTCGACCATGCGAGTACCAGCGATTTAATGATCAGTGCCAACGCCCGCTTTCAGGGCTACCGAGAAAAAGACTTACTCTTGGTCAAACGAGAACTGTTGGCCTCTCCGTTTGTGGTGGTGGCTGCGCCACACTACACAGAACAACAAGGGCTACCCACCCAACCGGAAGATTTACAGGATCACGCCTGTTTGGTCGCGACCACACTCACGGGCAGTAACGAATGGATCTTCCAAAAAGGCGTTGAAAACATCGTGCTGAAAGTACCGAAAACCATTGAGGTGAATGACAGCGACCTCTTGCTACGCGGCGTCTCCCAAGGTGCGGGGATTGCTTACCTTCCCCAATTCGTCACCCAAGATGCGGTTGAAAACGGTGCGCTAATTCCCTTGCTGCAAGACTTTACAACCAGTACTTGGAGTTTGAACCTGTATTATCACCCCGCTTCGGTGGCCTCGCCCGTCGCCAGTAAATTTAAAGATTTCTTACTGGAAAACCCTTGCTGAGCCCTTTGTGACCGCGTCTTATTGACGCCTTGCTAATAGGGCTTCACACACCTCACTCCCCCCTGCTTTGCATTTTCGCAAAGCCACTTTGAATTTCTGTCTATATCGCCACTCGCTCCCCTTCCGTAAGCTAGAAAGCAGTTAGCAAATAACACATCGCAAGCATGGGAGCACAGGTGACATGGAACGCATCTATATTGTGGCGGCAAAGCGCACGCCAATCGGCAGCTTTAATGGTTCTCTCGCGTCATTGTCAGGCGTTGAGCTTGGCGCACATGCGATGAAAGCCGCACTTGAACAGGTAGACATCACTCCGGATCTTATCGACGAAGTGATTGTTGGCAATGTGCTGACCGGCGGTGCGGGTATGGGGCCAGGCCGACAAGCTGCCATTAACGCTGGCGTTCCAGATACGGTGCCCGCCTACACGCTGAACATGATTTGCGGCAGCGGCATGAAAGTCATCATGGACGGTGCCAGCCACATCCGCGCCGGCGATGCGCAAATTGTTCTCACTTGCGGCATGGAAAGCATGTCCAACGCGCCGTATATCACCTCTGGGCAAATTCGCCGCGGCGTTCGTATGGGCCAACAAATGCAGGAAGACAGCATCATCAAAGACGGCTTAACCGATGCTTTCCATCACTACCACATGGGTGTGACCGCAGAGAACATCGCCTCTCAGTGCAATATCAGCCGCAAAGCGCAAGATCAGTTTGCCTTGCAGAGCCAACAGAAAGCCGTGAATGCCATTGAAAACGGTCATTTCGAAGCGGAAATCGCGCCAATCACGGTGACTGAGCGAAAACGCCAGTTTGACGTCAAAGACGATGAATACCCCAAAGCAAACGCCACCTTTGAAGGGCTTCAAGCGCTGCGCCCAGCCTTCGACAAACAAGGCAGCGTGACGGCGGGCAACGCGTCTGGCATTAACGATGGCGCATCCGCCATTTTGCTGGCATCAGAAAGCGCGGTGAAACGTCACAACCTCACCCCACTGGCTGAGTTGGTGGAATACGGACAGGGCGCCATTGCACCAGAAGTGATGGGACTTGGGCCTGTTTCAGCCATCGCCAACACCTTGACCAAGGCCAAAATGGCCATCGAAGACATCAATGTATTCGAACTGAACGAAGCGTTTGCGGCACAAGCGCTTGGTGTGATCAAAGACGTCGCTGAAGAGCATCAGATCGAACAAGACTGGCTGTTGGAACGCAGCAACCTGAGCGGCGGCGCGATTGCCCTCGGTCACCCGATTGGCGCGTCTGGCAACCGTATTGTCACCACCCTTGTTTACCAACTGCAACGCACGCAGCAAGAGTATGGTCTGGCGTCGCTATGCATTGGTGGTGGCATGGGCACCGCACTCATTCTGAAACGTTGCTAAGGGAATGGACACCATGAAAAAAGCAGCGACCACCCAACAGATTGAACACCTTTTGCATGACGGCATGACCATCATGATTGGTGGCTTTATGGCGACAGGTGCACCAGAGCGCCTGATCGATCTCTTGATTAAAAAAGACATCAAAGACATTACGCTGATCACCACTGACACCGGTTCTCCCGGTCGTGGTTCAAGCCGTTTGATTGCTGATAAGCGGGTGAAAAAGCTGTATGCCTCTCACATTGGGACGAACCCCGAAACGGGCAAGCAAATGAACGAAGGCACGTTGGAGGTTGAGCTGGTTCCGCAAGGCACGCTCGCGGAGCGCATTCGCTCTGCAGGTGCAGGGTTAGGCGGCGTACTCACGCCAACAGGGCTCGGCACCATCGTCGCGGAAAACAAACGCGTGATAGACGTCGATGGGCAAACATTTTTGCTCGAAACACCGCTAAAAGCCGATTTGGCTTTGATCAGGGGCTCAAAAGTCGACCGTCGTGGCAACGTGTTTTACAGCAAAACCACCCAGAATTTTAATCCGCTCATGGCGACCGCGGCAGAAACCGTCATTGTCGAACCTGAACAACTTGTTGAGCTTGGCGAGATTGCACCTGAAGCGGTTCATACCCCAAGTATTTTTGTCGATCATATCTTGGTCGATCAAATCAATGTCGATCACATTCAGGCGGAGGACATGCAATGACAGCGCAATTAGATAAAGACACCATCCGCCACCGCATTGCATGGCGTGTCGCCCGCGAGATGAAAGACGGCGATGTGGTTAACCTTGGTATTGGCTTACCCACACTGGTTGCCAATCATGTCGACAAAGAGGTCGAGTTGTTACTGCAAGGGGAAAACGGCCTGTTGGGCATTGATCAATTGGCGTGTGAAAACACCCTAGATGCCGATCTGGTGAACGCTGGTGGTCAACACATTACTGCCGTACAAGGGGCGTGTTACTTCAACAGCGCCGACTCTTTCGCCATCATCCGTGGCGGTCATGTCGATGCCACCGTATTGGGCGCACTACAGGTCGATGAACAGGGCAACCTCGCCAACTGGATCATTCCAGGGAAAATGGTGCCGGGCATGGGCGGCGCAATGGATTTGGTCGTCGGTGCCAAAAAGGTCATTGTCGCGATGGAGCATTCCGTGAAAGGACAGCCAAAGCTGCTGAAGCATTGCTCTTTACCACTCACCGCTGCGAATCAAGTCAACCTGATCGTGACAGAAATGGGGGTATTTGAAATCAACGAACGTGGCATGGTGCTCACTGAGCTTGCCCCTGAGTTTTCCATCGAAGAGGTTCAAGCAGCCACGGAAGCCACGCTTCTGGTATCACCCGATTTAGTGCCGATGCAACTGCCCGTTAGCTAACGCATTCGCATCATTCCGGAACAAGTATGCATAGATAAATTTGACTCATTCAGTACTCAGAAAATAGGATATAAAGGCGCGTAATAATCATGTTCCGTGACATGCCTTATACCTTCATGAGTAAGAGCAATCCCAATGTCTAATGTCGTCCAGTTCTCTAAGTTTGGTGGTAGCAAAAAGACCAACACAATCCCAGCAAACACACCGCCAAACCCTAAAGCGCTAAGGGAACAAGCCGCATTGAAACAAGATAATCAATGCTACTTCTGTGGCGCACGTAAAGAGCCCAAAGAACTGCACTGGCTGGATAAGGTGGGCTTTAAGCAAAAAGCGCATGTTGTCTGCGGTACGTGTGGCTCTGAGGCTAAATCACGTTCAATGGACGAACTGAGGATCATCCTTGCGCTCAAGGCGATGGATTTCAGAACCGTGAAACTCAAGCAGTACCTTGAGCTGAGAGAGAAAGGCGTGCAGATAGACGGTGTCCGTGATTACAAATTCCACTTTGAAACGATTGAGTGATGATGAGAATAAATACACATACCCATGAAACTGATACATGGGTACTTTTCTTAAAGCGTGTCCCTGTTTTCTTCACGCTTATATCACTCAGGCAAATCTACACCGCCCTCGCTCGCCGTAGTGCCGAACAATCGCTCACAATGGATCCAATCGGGCGCCTGATCTTCGCTCTTACTGACATTAACGACACACTGGCCAGTTAATAAACGCACTTCCGTTTCTTTCTTCAAGTCATACTGCACTTTCCATCCGTAGATGAAATCCGGTAAACGATACGCATACAGTCCCGCAACCGTAACAACAACCAATAATATAGGAACCACTATTTTCTTGTTCTCTTTTGCAAAGTCTAATAAAACTTCAAAATTGCTCATTCGCATTTCCCTGCTTTGAATATGATCCCGTCGCTCTGCCAGTATACGGGCATAAAGTGAATATAAAAGTCCATTGGCTGGAAAAGCAGCCTTTTAAAGGATTGCTCTCAAGCGACAAAATAGTAGAGCACTCACCCAAGGATGAAACCAGAACAAACGTGCCTATATACAAAAGCATCGTCACGGCTGTCTGGAAACTCATTATATGCCTGAGTTTTTATTGTTCAACACGGCGACTCCTGACATTCCCCTGACGTTTTTTCATCATTGCCCTGATATTTCGCCTACATCCCACCCCTACAATTCGCGCCGATTTTCAGTGAGTTACACAGAAGAATTTTGTATAGCCTTGTCAGAATAGTGGACAAGGCGTGATCGTACTTCCATGTAAAAAAAGCAGACATAGATTTCGCTTATGTCTTTTAAAAACATCCCGTAACTTACTGGCGAAAATACCTGTCTCTTCTTTTTTAAGGAATAAAACGGCCATGACGTTCAAGCCGAATGCAATTTGTGCTGCGCTCTTTCTGGGCTTAGCGAGCTTCTCTTCTCACGCTTCTGTGTCAGCTGTAAGCGGCGACGATATGGTGAACCCTAAGGGTGGCGTTGTTGTGGGTTACTGGCACAACTGGTGTGATGGTGCAGGTTATAAACGCGGCAACGCACCGTGTGTCACGTTGGAAGAAGTGAACCCAATGTATAACGTGGTCGACGTGTCTTTCATGAAAGTGTTCGATACCGCAGAAGGTCGCATTCCTACTTTCCGTCTTGACCCTATGATTGGCTTGTCTGAGCAAGATTTCATTAACGAAATCGCTGAGCTAAACCGTCAAGGTCGTTCTGTCTTGCTAGCTCTTGGTGGTGCGGATGCACATGTAGAATTGAAGACTGGCGATGAACAAGCATTTGCCGATGAAATCATTCGTCTTACCGACCTGTACGGCTTCGATGGTTTAGACATCGACCTAGAACAAGCGGCGGTTACCGCGGCAGACAACCAAACCGTGATTCCTGCTGCACTGCGTATGGTCAAAGACCACTATGCAGCGCAAGGTAAAAACTTCCTGATCACCATGGCACCAGAGTTTCCTTACCTGACCGATAGCGGTAAATACGTACCCTACATAACGGCTCTGGAAGGTTACTACGATTGGATCAACCCACAGTTTTACAACCAAGGCGGCGACGGCATTTGGATTGATGGTGTGGGCTGGATCGCACAAAACAACGATGAGCTAAAACAAGAGTTTATCTATTACATCTCTGATTCGTTGATCAACGGTACCCGTGGCTTCCACAAGATCCCGCACGACAAACTGGTATTCGGTATTCCTTCAAGCGACGATGCGGCAGCAACCGGTTTTGTAAAAGATCCTGCCAAGCTATATGCGGCCTTTGGTCAGTTAAGTAACCAAGGTCAACCACTTCGCGGTGTTATGACATGGTCAGTAAACTGGGACATGGGAACAGATGCAGCGGGTAACCAATACAACGAGCAGTTCATTAAAGATTACGGTCCATTTATTCACGGTCAAACGCCACCACCACCAGCGGAAGGTAAACCTGTGTTCAGCGGTGTGATTGACGTTCGCGTTCGCCACGGTGATGAATTCGATGCCATGGCAGGCGTTTCTGCGATGGACGAAGAAAATGGCGACCTGACCTTTAGCATTGTGGTTGATGGCAGCGTTGATACCTCGCGTTTGGGTCAATACGTGCTGGTTTACAGTGTTTCTGATGAAGACGACAACGAAACCAAAGCAACGCGCACTGTTGAGGTTTACAGCCAAAAACCTGTTTTCTCTGGCGTGGAAAAACTTACCCTAAAACTGGGCACTGAATTCGACGCAATGGCAGGCGTAAAAGCCACTGATGCAGAAGATGGCGACCTAACCAGCACCGTATCGGTTGAAAGTAACGTCGATACATCCCTTGTTGGTAAATACAACATAAGTTACAGCGTCACCGATAGTGCGCTTCAAACCGTGACAGTAGACCGCATGATTTCTGTTACCGACGGCAGCACCTGTGTAAACGCATGGGATGCCTCTGAAGTTTACAACACGGACGATATCGTGAGCCATGCAGGAAAAACCTGGCAAGCGGGTTGGTGGACGCGCGGTGAAGAACCTGGCACAACGGGCGAATGGGGTGTTTGGCGCGAAACAGGCGACAGCGATTGTGGTGACACAGGCACACCCACGGCAACACTGAAACTGTCAGGCGTGAAAAACACTTACACAGCCAACAATGGCAGTATGACGCTCGATCTTTCTCTTGAAAGCAACCAAGCGATGACCGCTGAGATCAAAGTAACAGGTGCGTCGGTGGTGTCTGGCGGTGAAACTCAAGTGTCCGTTGATGGTAAGTTGGCTGTTTCTCTGACGTTGAGCAATGTGGAAGTGGGTCAGTATGCCGTGTCTGTTGTTGGTAAAACCGAAAGCGGCACAACTGTACAACAAAACGCGGCATTTACCGTAAAAGATGAAGCAATTACGCCGCCTCCTGGCGGTGAATACCCTAATTATGTGTCTGGTACTGCCTATGCAGCGGGCGACATGGTAACTGGCGTGGATGGCAACATTTACGAATGTAAGCCTTGGCCTTACACCAGCTGGTGTGCCAATGCGTCTTACGCACCGGGTGATAGCCTTTACTGGGCTGATGCGTGGGATAAGCGATAACAAAACCGCTGACGGTGATCTATGTTCATCATGAATATCTCCTGCATGAACATCTTCAGCGGTGAACTTCAGGTGAACCACTGAGGGACAGAACAGCTAAACAAGAAAAGCGCCAGATATTCTCTGGCGCTTTTTCCGTTGTAACTCCCAAGATCCTTCCGCGTTGACAGCCGCGCTACTGAGTAACGCCAGCTATTACTGAAGGGTCACCTTCAACAATCGGCATCGTGCCAATATCGGCAGAACCCGTAACAGAGGTCGGTACTGCAACCGCTGGGTCACTCAACGTTAGCGCCGAACATTGCCCTGTCGCACTCTGCATCGATTGCTCAATTTCACGCGCTTTTATGACATACTCGTTGGAAGCGCCCATTAATACACCATCCGCTAACGAAAATTCAGGCGTATATCGCTCGTCTGTTTGAGAGTACGGAATTCCCCAAAAATCGCCATTCCCACCGTAATTAACGAGGAAGGTTTGCCCCGCAAAATTACCAGCATTCCCTGAACGGTCATTCGCATCGGCGTGGGTATAAGCAAATTGAATTGGCTTTTCAAAACTCACCACATCTCCACTGCCATCAGTGATCGCTGTCAACTGATTCCAATTCTGAAGGCCCGTCTCCCAGACATAGTACTCAGTCACAATCGAAGGATCGTAAATGTCATAGGAGTTAGTTACTGTCGATGTCACCATCGGCCCACTTCTTACGCCCCAACTGTGTGGCGTTGAGTTGATATCGTTTTGTGTCAGGGAAGCATCGTAACGAACTGGCTCAGAGCTATTCACACTCACCAATGTCAACGCATTACCGCCAGAAGTACTAAAGGTAAACTGTCTTTGGACACCATTGGTTTCAAAAGGCCCGCTCCACGTGCCTAAATCACCAATAGCCAAAGTACCAATAGGGCAATTATCGTAACAGTACAAGGTGACAGACCCACCATTCAGTAATTCGCCAGACCCTGTTTCACTGCCATTGACGAAGCTTTGCTCATAGTACGTCAGTGATGTTTTACCTTGTAGATACTTCACTTCACCACCGAGTTGCTCGGAATACATGTACAAAGATTCATTACTCGACAATACGATTTGTGTCGGGCCAAATGCGGTGATCGTTGGTCCATTTTGTCCCCAACTGAGCTTGCCCGTTTTATAGAAACCATCAGATCCCACACTGTCTTGAGACGCCGTCATGTAACTCACTACCCACTGGTCAAAGCTGCTATCACTGAACACCGAATTGTCCCAGTATGAAAAGCTAACCCCACGCGCATCCGATAAAGACAGGGTTTTCACTGTGTTCTTTATGAGTCGGCCAGGTGCAGTGACGACCGTATAGGGCGTTTGTACGCCCCCATCATCTTTGACGACCGTCTCGCCATTCGTGACAGCACCTTCAACTTCACTCCACAGCCCCCAGTAACCAATGTACCCGTAGCTGTCGTAGTTGGCGTCGTTAGCACTGGCATAACGAATAGGGAAACCTGAGTTAACGTCTATTTGCGCTCCGGTGGATGCATTAAACAAATCATAGCGATTCACCGAGCTATCAAAAGCCGTTCGGCTAAGACACGTGCCTGTATTGTCGCCCGACTTGTATGGCAAACTACTAAAATCACTCGCATTTTGGAGTAACACATTGCTTGAACTAAACGATAATGCATAAGCGCCACCGTTATCTGATGACGTTAAAGCAATACCGTCAGATCGATCACTCGACATCACAACACTGGCGCTTTGGGTATATGTACTTGCTCCGTGTTGACTCGACTCATACAAGGTAAAGCCAATAGAGCCTTCCACCGAATCAACAGTCAGCACTTCACCGCCGCCTAGTGCGGTTAAGTCAGAAAAATTATCGAAGAAGTCAAAATTGAAGGTGAACTGACCAAAGGGATCAGAATCTGATGCTCCCTCAGTAATCACGGCTTTAAATCGAATGGCTTGTTCATCCGACCCCGTACCCATCTCAGGGATCCAGACGTTGGCAATCAATGGGGACGAGTCAGACTCTCGAGTCACATTTGCTACCGCTTTCAAGTACGATGGCGTATTACTCGCCCCTGATGACTGACCTGTCGAGCCATCTTCTGAATCATCAAAACATGCACCCTCATCGGCAAGCACCAGATAAGGCCCAGAATTGGCAAATTCCGTCATATTGAATTGAGCCGTAAAGCACAAAATACTATTAACCAGTTCAATCGGTTCCAGCGCTTCGTTCCACACATAGCTCTTCGTCGTTGCATTGGAGTACTCAGTTCCTGTGTCGTTAAACGCAGCCATAGAAATCCCTGACCACATCATTGACGAAAGCAATAGGCATGCTGTGTTAGTCGTTTTCATTTGTCACAACCTCCAACTGCTGTGGTAATTGCAAACTGCTGGTTGAAGTCGTACTCGCCGCAGTAGAGCCGCTGTCACCACACCCCCAAAGCACACTGCAAAACGCAATGATACCGATGAGCTGAATTACACCTTTCATACAAACACCCCTTACACGTCCACCTTCCAACTAGAGATTTCCATCTCATTATTGAGATTCAATTTAAGCCTAGTTTTTATGTGGAAATTAGCGACAAAGAAATGCCACACATTTAAGCTCACGCTATTAACTTGATTTAAAAGATTTTTCTTAAGTCAGGAAAAAATAGGAAAATTAAGAGGCTATAAAAATCAATTTGTTGAAGGTTAATTACTGACCAGCAATCTAGACGTACACAAGCAAAAGTGTGACAAATATCACCAAATAAACACATATGGTAAATTAGGGATGAAAAGACAAATAGAATGCCGACGAATGTGATCATGATCTGCTGATGGATATTGCAGGTTTCATAGACTGGGCTCAGAAACGTTAACAGGACATACACAATTACTATTACAAATTTGCTGGTAGCCCGAACACAATCAAGTGAAATAGCAATAGTGAACTTCTTTTCATAACCCCTTATGGTTGGCGCGTTTTCACATAACGAACAACCAATCAATACGTAAGAAAAATAATCCGAGGAGGACTGGTGTCTACAGGGAAGCTACCGTTGGCGGCAGATGGATTACAACTCAACTTTTGTAAAACATTGGCGTGTCGAAACTTTGGATTGAGTGACGAGAAGCATTACCTGCTTCAAGACACAGATCCGTCTCGCCCCGGCTTGGTGTGCCGTGAGTGTGGCGCCTTTCCTCCTCTCCTTAACAACCATGCAGTGCGTAAAGAATTTTCACGACTCAAAAAACAAGATTCTGGAAATTTAGCGGCTTGCAGTACCGATACATGCATTGCTTACGGTAAGCCGGTGCTTACACATCGTGAGCTTTACCATGCATTTGGCTATAGCGGGGAACGACAACGCTATCGTTGCAAACATTGTCAATCGACGTTTGTAGACCGCTGGTCTAATGCAAATCCAAAGCTAGATTTGCAACAAAAACTCCTCGGGCTTCTCTTCACCGGTTATCCCGTCCGAGAGATTTGCCGCCGACTGCAAATGAACCCAAAGACGTTCTATGATCACCTAGACCAGATTGCCGCGCGATGCCGCAACAAACTGGCCAGTGTTGACGCCCGTTACTTACAACTCGCCAAAGATGCGCCACTCGCTTCCACCCTTACAACGCTGCAACCACGCAGTGAAAATGGTGTTATGTGGTTAGCCACTGGCGATGCTACCCACGGCTATGTGCTCTTGCAAAACATCAACTATTCGCCAGAAGAGGATAAACCTGACGAAAATGCTGATGTCTATATGCCCAACACAAGGCGGATGCCTGACAGTTTCTTACATCTTGAGGATGGCCCAGAATCCGCACAAGACACCTTGCTCAATCAGGTCAACGCCAAGTATCAAGAAGTCCTCTCTCGCAGTAATGTCGAAGATTTATATACTCGGCCGATCCATATTGACTACCCGTCGAAAGGGTGTTTGATTCGTCCTCAATACACGGCCTACGCGCAGTATTTACGTCTACGCGAACTTGTTCCTCATTGGGACGAAATCACGCTGTATCTTCCACAGGAGCCCCTGTTGCGCTCCGCGGTGTTTAGTATTTTCAAAGACAAATTGCTAACAAGGCAGTGCCATCCCGTCTATGTAGAACAAAACGAAATGTGGCAAGAAAACGACAACGCAGAGAACGTCGATATCATGTTGCTAAGCTGGTGGAGAGACCGATGGGCGTTTACACAAAAAGGAAAAGCGGAAAAAGCGATATGCCATTTATGGCGAGAAACGGGAAAAGAGCATAAGTGGCTACAACAAGCCAGCACCTTCAGGCTAGAAGAGTATCAAGCCCGCTTTCATATAAACTTCCGCTCGCTGGTTGATGAACCAAGAAGACGGCTTCGCCCTGGTGGCTTGCTTCCATTGTTGGATATATTCCGTGCGTGGAACAATTTATGTCATCAAAATAACGAAGGGTTCACGCCAGCACAGGCGCTAAACCTCACGAGACAACCTTACACATTGGCTCAATTACTGGGGTAACCTTTCGACGACAAAACAAAAAAGCGAGCCCAAGGCTCGCTTTTTTTCATTCTGAAATCTGCTTATTCGTCCGCTTCTGCTTCTGAATAATCTTCCGCTGCGCCATTGCGAGACGTTGAGCAGAGGTTATAAACCACATGCTTGTGGTTGATCTCTCTTAGATACTTTAGCCAACAAAGCGCGTATTGCGTTTCCGCAGCACGACGGCCATTGATCTCATCAACAAATTTTTGCTGTTCTTCATCTTGTGGAACCATGGTGCCTTCAAACAGCGCTTTCATGGTACGGCCACAGGTTTCCAAAAGTTGCGATTCCTTTATGGTGAAATAGCCGGATCGAGCAAAACCTTTTGGAAAATGCCTGTCATCAAAAAACCTTTGACCACTAAACATTATTTAGCTCCTTTACATACTTTGCGCAATATTCTTCATTAAACCATTAAGGTGTAAAGCAAAATATTATTAATCTGACAATAAAGAATTTTAATTCTTATTGCGTTATAGCGATGTTTTGGATGCTTGTCGAGCCCTTAACACCACTTCATTGGTTAACTTTAAACGTAAGGTAGCCAATAACTTTTGCTTGGTCGAGCCTCAATGAAGTAAGTTATTGTAACAATGTGAAAAACATCATCATATAACAAAAATTATGCCACTTTTCTTCAAATTTACGCCCGCCATCACACATTAAAACTGAGAAGCCACTACTCTACATGCCCTGTTTTTACAGGGATACAGCCAACATTCAGTGCCTACTACAAAGGTAGACAAGAACGTAAAAAGAAGTGTTAAAAAAAAGAGACGTTATACATTGATACAATCAATTTTTTTAATCAATCACGATGAATTTTTTTGCTGTATTTAACTAACACACTAGAACTATGCTTGCTTTGAATTGGCGTAACGCAAACGCCAAAGAAACTTCATCAATATGTCATGTTACTTTGGCTATATTTAACAAACATGGACTTATCGACGGGAAGCTATATTTCCCTTGAATTCTAAGCCCCAACCAAAGTAACGAGAAAGAACAGGGTAAAATAAGATGGCCAAGTGGGAACAGTGGCTGAAAAACGACACTAATCGAAAAGAGAAAGTACATTCTAAGTTCAACGACGAATTCGGAGACGCTCCTCAACGCGACAAGAAGCGCCGTAAACCGCGCCCAAGTCGACCATCCCACGAGGATTACCCGTTCGATTGATGACAAAAAGCCAGCGATGCAACGCATCACTGGCTTTTATTGTTTACCCTCGGCTTATGAGCTCACTGCCTACAGGCTGGTTAGAAAAAGATCCCGTAGCTATAGCCAGTAAATACTGCCATTCCCAGTACCACTGCGAGAAAAGCAATTATCATCTGATTACGAAACAGTGACTTGAGCAAAATCACTTCCGTTAAGCTCGCGCCTGCACTGCCGATCACCAGCGCCATAATTGCTCCCATACTCATGCCTTTTGCTGCCAATGGCGCACTCAGCAAAATCACCGCTTCCGCACGAATGTAGAGTGGAATACCTACAATCGCCGCAAATGGAATCGCGAACGGGTTGTCATTACCCGCATAAGATGCGATCCATTCAGTTGGCATCGCCCCATAGATCAGCGAACCAATACCGACACCGACCAAGATATATGGCATCGCCTTTTTGAAATCTTTCCAAACGCCTTGCCACACTTTCAGCCATTTATTTACGGGTTTTGCCTTGCCACCACATGACGCGCCACATCCTGACGTTTTCGCTTCAGGTTCAACATACGCTTCTTCTTTCACGTACTTTTCGAACCCAAGCTTCTCCAATAGGTATCCACCTATAACCGATACCAGTAACGCTGACGAGAAGTAGTAAACCGTGACTTCCATTCCAAACGTGACCGCAAACAGCCCAATGATCATTGGGTTTAGCAGTGGGCTTGCTAGCAGGAATACCATCATGGTGCCAAAACCCGCTTGTGCACGAATCAATCCCTTTAGGAAGGGAATGGTCGAGCACGAACAGAACGGCGTAATTGCCCCTAAGAACGCTGCCATAAAGTAGCCCTTGCCGTTCTTACTGCTAAGGATGTTGCGGATCCGTTCTGGCGGAATGTACATCTGCAATACACCCACAAAATAGCTAATTGCCAAAAACAAAATGGTAATTTCCACTGCGAGAAAGGCAAACATGCCGAGCGTGGCGGTTATAACGTCAGTATTCATAGTTACTCTCTTAAACTATATTTCTAGAATGATCGAAATATAGTTATCTATAGAGACGAGATCAAGATATTTCTGGTATTATCGAAATATAATTTTTCCGAAGGCTGGTTTTATGGAACTCGACGCAGTAGCAAAAGCATTGAAAGAACTGGGACATCCTACCCGTTTAACCATTTTTAGGCGCTTGGTACGCTCAGGCTATAACGGCATCGCCGTGGGTGAAGTTCAAGAGGATCTCGGCATTCCCGGCTCTACGCTCTCCCACCACCTTTCCAGTTTGATGTCAGCCGGCCTGATTGCACAACGTCGAGAAGGACGCGTTCTTTACTGCGTCGCTCAGTTTGAGCAATTGGAGGCGGTATTGGCGTTTTTGCAGGATGAATGCTGTGTTGATGAAGGACAAGAGCCAGGAAGAGAAGGAAAAGCCAGGACATAGGTCCTAGGAAAAGCTAAGAGCGGACAAAAAGACAAAAGCGAAAAAGAAAGTAAGCTATCAGCATTTTATCTTCGCTCTTTAGCTCCGCTCTTCCTAGCCACTAGGACCTAGGACCTTCTCTTCCGCTTTTTGCTTTTTCTTCCGCTCTTGCTCTCAAGTCTAGCTGTTTTTCTCTTGCCACTGCGTATTGAAGGCCATCACACGTTGTTGCACTTCACGCCATTTTGTTGAGCTTTGTAGCTCTTTGACGGAGAACTGCGTTTTCTTCAGCAACGTTGATGCTTGTGGTACATCACTAATGGCGATGTTATCGAGCACCTCTATCGAGGATTGACGATTGTTGCAAAGCAGCAACATGTCGCAGCCCGCATCCAACGCTTGTTGGCTACGCTCGGCAGGGCTACCCATCACAGTAGCACCTTCCATATTTAGGTCATCGGAGAAAACGATGCCTTTAAACGCCAGCTGTTCTCGAAGTATTTTCTTCAACCAATACGGTGAGCCACTGGCGGGCAATACGTCATAGTGGGGGTAAATGACATGTGCTGGCATCATGGCATCCAATAGGCCTGCATCTACTTGGGCTTTAAATATCGCCATGTCTTGCTCAAACAGATTGTCTCGGTCATCGACAGGGCTCTCTACGTGAGAATCAGCCAAAACCGCACCATGACCAGGAAAGTGCTTACCTGTTGTTGCCATACCTGCGTCTTTCATTCCCGCCATAAACGCCGTAGAGAAGCGAATAACCGTCTCGTTGTCGTCACCAAATGCACGGCTACCAATCGCTTTGCAATCAAATCCACGATCTAGCACAGGCGCAAAACTCAAATCAAAGTCATGCGCCATCAGTTCTGCTGCCATTAACCAGCCTGATTCACGAGCCAGCACGTCACCTTGTGGCATAAGTGCATAAGACTGCGCGGGAGGAATAATTGTAAATTGCTCTCTGAATCGCTGAACACGTCCGCCTTCTTGGTCAACGCCAATTAAAATTGGGCGTTTCGCTGCTTTGCGGATCGATTGGTTCAGCGCAGCAAGTTGCTGGCTATCATGAAAATTACGCGAAAAAATAATCACGCCGCCAACAGTCGGATGTGCCAATAACTCACGCTCTTCTGCGTCTAGCTCACATCCTTCCACATCAAGCCACAATGGGCCCATGGTGCTCTCCTATTAGATAAATATCTCTAGGGTTAATACTACGATGAGTCACATCTTCAACACAATTTCGATCACCAATTTCTTTGGTCTGTGAGAGACTTAAGTTATCAAACTAAATCAAAAAGAGGCTTATCCGTGAGCATGTATATTGGCATTATGTCCGGCACAAGTTTGGATGGTATCGATCTGGTCGTAGCAGATTTCGAAAATCATTCCGCCCAACTCCATCACCAAGCCATGTATCCCTTTCCGGAAGAACTCAAATCCAAACTCATTGCCCTAAGCCAAGGTGTACCTGTGACCTTGCAAGAAATTGGCACCATTGACCATTTTCTCGGCAAAACTTACGCCAGAGTGGTCAATCAATTCTTAGGCGAAGCCGGACTGAACGCTAAAGACATCACTGCCATTGGCTGCCACGGGCAAACGGTTTTTCATCAACCCGATGGGCCTATGCCCTTTACCATGCAACTTGGCGATGCCAATCTCATCGCGGCACTAACGGGGATCACGACAGTGGCTGATTTTCGCCGAAAAGACATGGCTTTAGGAGGCCAAGGAGCGCCGCTGGTTCCAGCGTTCCATCGCTATCTATTCGGTAAATCAGATCAAACTCGTGTGGTGCTTAACATTGGCGGTATCGCCAACATTTCAGTACTTGCCCCAAACACACCTGTGATCGGTTTTGACACAGGCCCTGGCAACATGCTGATGGACAGCTGGATCGATCAACATCTTCAGCAACCCTACGACAAAGATGGTGCTTGGGCGGCATCAGGGACGGTCAACATAGCCCTTCTAACCCAAATGCTGAATGACGACTACTTCGCACTGTCTGCGCCGAAAAGTACTGGGCGAGAGCGTTTCCATCACGGATGGTTAACAGCGCAACTTGCGCAGTTCAGTCAAGCAATATCACCAGAAGATGTACAAGCAACGTTGCTGGTACTAACTGCGCAATCTATTGCCAATGAGTTGAGCAACGACGATGCGGGAGAGTTGTTAGTGTGTGGTGGTGGCGCAAGAAACACCGCACTGATGAAGGCATTGCAAACCGCCCTTCCTCGCTGGCACGTTATGCCAACCGATGCCAAAGGCGTAGAGGGAGATTCATTAGAGGCACTTGCGTTTGCATGGCTCGCACGACAAGCGCTCAACGGCGAACCTGGCAACCTTCCAGAAGTCACAGGCGCAAGCCGAGCATGCCGTCTCGGTGCTATCTATCATCCGGACTAAGGATTCATCGAACAGATGCATTACCCCGACTGAGAACCCATTCGACGTGAACGTTTGGTCGGCATTGGCGTTTTATCACACGTCCGTTTAAGGTACAGCAAGTATTGGCTGAAACTCAGCGGGCGTGAGTAATGATAGCCTTGTGCGATATCAACACCATATCGCTTAAGTACTACAGCGGTTTCTAAGTCTTCCACGCCTTCCGCAACAACCATTAACCCCAATGATTTGGCCATTTCTGTCGTTGCTCGAACGATGTTTTGCTGACGTGGGCTGTTCGTTAAGGTTTGGATGAAACTGCGATCAATTTTCAGCTCAGTAAACGGTAACTGGGAGAGATACGTCAACGAAGAATATCCAGTCCCATAGTCATCGATGGAGACTTCAATGTCGTGCTGTGACAGTTTTTCAATCACATCATTCAATCGATCATAATCTGACACCATGGTCGATTCAGTGAGTTCAAGTGACAGTGTTCCAGTGGGTACATTGTAGTGATGGGCAATGTCGGCCACTTTATCGACTAAATTCGGTATCGCGATATCTGAGGCACTGACATTAATAGACAAACGACGGCCAAAACCAAGTTCAACCAATTTACTTTGTTGATAGAAAGCGCGCTTAATCACCCAGATGGTCAGATCGTTAATCATCCCAACTTCTTCCGCGAGCTTAACGAACACTTCCGGTGAAACTTGTCCAAATTTAGGGTGTTCCCAACGAAGCAATACTTCTGAGCCGTGAATTGAGCCCGTACGTAAATCAATCTGAGGTTGGTGATAAAGCTGCAACTCATCGTTGTCGATGGCTTTTCTTAGGTCAGCCACCAGAGACATATTCAAAGTTCGATTGAAGTTGTTGAGTGAGTCGTAGGCGTTGACTTTATTATTTGACGACGAGGTCTCCGTTAATGCTTGCAGTGCCTTGTTGAACAGCACGTCCGTGCGGTTACCATCTTTGGGATGCACGCTGGTTCCAATGGACCCTTGTATCCGAATCGCAAAATTGTTCAATTCAACATAGCTGTCTAGCTCGTCAAGAACACTGGCCAATAGAAGCTGAACTTTTTCCTCATCCGCTGACAGCACAATGAAGCCAAACTGCCCTTCCTTAATGCTGGCGATGCGATATGACTGTCGATAGCCAACTTCGAGCACATGCACTTCATCACTGTCCAGCGCCGTATCCAACCTCGAACAGACCTTACCAACAAGATGCCGCTTTTCTTTGTCTGACATATATGGCGCAAGGCTTGAGAATCGCGCAATCTGAAAACAACACAAACTGAAACTCACGTTCTTGCCAATCAAGTTTTCAATTTCTAAACGCAGCACGTTCGCATTAGGCAGATCTGAAATCGCATCGTGCGTAAGTTGATAGACAGACTCTTCACGCTGATGGCGAAAGCGTTCAGCAAGTGCTAGCGCCATACACAACACGGCAAGTACAGTACCCAGCATAAACGCATAGCGAGATAGCAAGGTGTACTCAATGACCCCCGTCACCAACAACGGAGGGAATATGCCAGCCACTACCAAAGGCAACCACGAAAACATGAACATGCCGCTCCAACGACCACCCACATTCCAACGTCGCCAAATCAACACGCCAATAAGACAATAAAACACAGGTTGAACAGCGATCAAAAACGTTCCAGATATGTGTTCAGGCAGTACAAAGGACATCAACATTAGCCCGAGAAGCACCATGATCCCGTAGTGAACGATTTGTTTCAGCAAGGATTGCACTTTGTGCACTCTTAAATACAAATGTGCGAATAGCAGGGACAACAAAAACAACCCAAAGGTCAGAGCAACAACGTTGTTACTAAAAAAGATTTGAAGGGCTGGTGGAAACAAATAGATACCAAAGCCGTGAATAGCGCCCAATTGAACCATGGCTGTTAATACATAACCGGCATAAACGAGATAGACGCGTTCTTTCAATGAAACGTAAACAGCAAGGTTATACACCGCGACTAAAATCATAATCGCGATAAAGCCTCCCCATAACGTATGAATCAATTGAGCAAGTAAATTGAATTCTTCTGCATCCATCAACCAAATGGGCATAACAGGAATGCCCGTCGAATAAATGTGTAAATAGATTGTCGACTGCTCAAAAGCATCAAGTGTAAAACGGACAGAAGGCGGCATGTTCCCTTGGCTATAGCCTCTATCAATGCTGTCACCCAAGTTCCATTGATTGATCTCTTCTCCGTCTGGGGTGTATTGATAGATATTGAGTCTGTCTATCATTGGTGTGTCGAAATACAGAGACATATGGCGATGGTCTATAGCCAAATTCTCTAGATCCATTTTTACCCAATACGACTTGTTCCCTAATTTCCAAGGAATATTCTTAGGGTCATCAATTCTCCTAAAAATGGCGGACTCTTTAACATAGCCAAGAATATGACTGTTGGTGCTATCAACAAAATACCCATAGTTCACACTGATGTTGGGAGAAAAAGATGACAACGAAGGAAACAACCCACCAAAGCGGATGCCTGCAATGATAAAGGTAACAACAATCAGTAACGTGACTGAAACCCAAAGAGAGCGATTCGGTATGAGAGACTGGTACCTCATGCAATCACCCTCCTGTAGAAGTGACGTTGCAAAGGGATGAATCTAACAACAATAAGAATGCCAACCCATATAGGAATATATGGTTTCGGTGTAACCTTCATAGACAACCCAACTAACAAGCGACGAAATCAAAAAGTAATGTGATGCGTTCAAATTAATTTTCTTCACTGGCAAAAGAGTGATGTGTTATGTGCCAGAAATATTTGAATCATATACTCTCAATTTAGATACGGATGACCACTTTTTCAAACAAGAAAGCTGGTCTAAGCACAAATTATCGACAATTTATGACCACCCCCTCCAAGTGAACAGATGTCCGAACATCAAACATTTGTTCACGCTCAAAAAAGTCAGTAGACTAAGCCAACTCCAATCTGAGTAGGACGTTACAATGAGCACCACGCGAACATTGAGTAGCAACTTTGAAAGTCTGCTCGACGACACCAACCTTCTCACTGAAATCGCGATTCTTTACTACCAACAAAATACAACGCAGGAAGAGATATCAAAGAAATTTGGTATTAGCCGCGCCAAAGTAAGTAGGCTGCTTAGACGTGCTCGCGAAGAAGGCATTGTGGAAATAACGGTGAAATTCCACCCGGTACATAGTGCGCAACTCGAACAACGTTTAATGGAAAAGTTTAACCTCAAGCGCGCTTTAATCGCCCTTGACCAGCCCAGCGTACAAGAGCAACGTACGCAAGTGGCCACCCTGGTGTCTTCATTTCTCGATGGAAATTTACAAGATGGTATGGTCGTCGCGGTGGGACAAGGTCAAAACGTGGCTGCTGTCGCGGACCAACCCGGTATTGTTTCACACCGTAACGCCCGATTTGTTTGCGCAATTGGTGGTACACACCGCAGTGGTGACATCATCAATGCAGACCACATCTGTCGCCGCCTTGCCAAGAAGTTCGGGGGCAGCAGTGAAACCTTATATGCCCCTGCATACGTTGATACGCCTGAGATCCGCGATGTTTTTCTCAATCATCCAAACATCAATGAAACATTGAACCAAGCACGCAAAGCGGAGTTTGCGCTTGTGGGCATCGGTGACATGGACGAAAACAGTCACATGGTTAAGCTAGGGTGCTTTTCTGCCCGTGAATTTGTCGAGGCGAGAGTCAACGATGGCATCGTTGGGGATATAGGCGGATTCGACTTCTTTAAACTTGATGGAAGTCGCGCCAACACCCTGATGCGAGATCGTGTTGTCGGCTTGGAAATGCAAGACCTCACCAACATTCCCAATGTTATTGCCATGGCAAGTGAAAGCCGAAAGGCACTGTCAATTCTAGGCGCATTAAAAACCGAAACCATTGATGTGTTAGCAACCAGTGCAAGTTGTGCAATGGCGCTACTGAACATGGTCGACAATGGTTAATGATTGGCGTGGCGATCACACTCAATTGGCTAGATTTCCAGCCCCCTTTCAACACATTTAGTGATTAAGGGTAAAATGAGTGAGATCGTCGTGATATTTATCCAATGATAGCGTTGACTTTGTCGCACAAAAACACAAACATAACCCTATCATTTGCTCAGGTGTGTTGCATTTGTTCAACCTGTTACTGACTCTCTCGAAGATCGCTATTCAAACAGGTTGCTAAAAATGCCACTGGGCGCTTGCAGGCTGCCAAAGCAGTCATTGTGAAACTCTACATTAAAGGTTTAAAAGATGAGCACGAAACTCGAACAATTACGCAAGCTCACAACCGTGGTTGCGGACACTGGTGATATTGATGCGATTGCGAAATACCAACCACAAGATGCCACCACTAACCCTTCATTGATTCTTAAAGCCGCCCAAATTCCTGAGTATGCGCCTCTTATTGAAGAAGCGATTACTTACGCAAAATCAAAAAGCCAAGACGCCGACCAGCAACTTGCTGACGCGAGTGACCGCCTTGCTGTTAATATCGGTAAAGAAATCCTGAACGTCGTTCCTGGCCGTATCTCAACCGAAGTTGACGCACGCCTTTCTTATGATTTCGAAGGCAGCGTGGCGAAAGCACGCAAACTGATCAGCATGTATAACGAAGCGGGTATCAGTAACGATCGCATCCTGATCAAGCTGGCGTCAACGTGGGAAGGTATCCGTGCAGCAGAAGTGCTAGAGAAAGAAGGCATCAACTGTAACCTGACGCTGTTGTTTTCATTCGCGCAAGCACGCGCATGTGCAGAAGCCGGTGTTTACCTTATCTCTCCTTTCGTTGGTCGCATCATGGACTGGTATAAAGCGAAAGAAGGCCGCGATTTCGAAGCGTCAGAAGATCCAGGTGTACAATCTGTGTCTGCCATTTACGATTACTACAAATCTCATGGCTACAACACTGTCGTGATGGGCGCAAGCTTCCGTAACATTGGCGAAATCTTGGAATTGGCTGGCTGTGACCGCCTGACTATCAGCCCTGACTTGCTACAAGTTCTGTCTGAAGAACAAGGTGAAGTGGTACAAAAACTGTCTGATGACGTAGAAGTTCAACAACGTCCATCGCCAATGACACACGCTGAGTTCCTTTGGGAGCATAATATGGATGCGATGGCAGTAGAAAAACTTGCCGAAGGCATTCGCAATTTCGCGGTTGACCAAGGCAAACTAGAAGTCATGATTCGCGAAAAGCTGTAAACTCG
Source organism: Enterovibrio gelatinilyticus (assembly GCF_028683095.1). Classification (GTDB taxonomy): domain Bacteria; phylum Pseudomonadota; class Gammaproteobacteria; order Enterobacterales; family Vibrionaceae; genus Enterovibrio; species Enterovibrio gelatinilyticus. Next base: position 147,098 of record NZ_JAJUBC010000013.1, read on the forward strand.
CAAAACACATTTTCAAGAGCGGCTATTGCCGCTCTCTTATTTCTTATATCATTCTGTTGATTGATATCAGGTCTGAAATTCATAGTTAAGGTAAGCCCAAGATGGAACGTAAAACCCTTGCCAATGCGATCCGTGCGCTAAGCATGGACGGTGTACAACAAGCCAACTCTGGTCACCCTGGCGCCCCAATGGGCATGGCTGACATAGCAGAAGTCCTGTGGCGTGACCACATGAACCACAACCCACAAAACCCTGAGTGGGCTGACCGCGACCGTTTCGTCCTGTCGAACGGTCACGGTTCAATGCTGATTTACTCTCTGCTTCACCTCACTGGTTACGATCTGTCGATTGACGATCTGAAAAACTTCCGCCAACTGCATTCAAAAACTCCAGGTCACCCTGAATACGGTTATGCACCAGGCGTTGAAACCACAACCGGTCCGCTAGGCCAAGGCATCACCAATGCGGTGGGCATGGCAATGGCAGAGAAATCGTTGGCAGCACAATTCAACCGTGACGGTCACGACATCGTTGACCACAACACTTACGTGTTCTTGGGCGACGGCTGTTTGATGGAAGGCATCTCTCACGAAGCCTGTTCACTGGCGGGTACATTAGGCTTGGGCAAGCTGGTTGCATTCTGGGATGACAACGGTATTTCTATCGATGGTCATGTTGAAGGCTGGTTCACTGACGACACGCCTAAGCGTTTTGAAGCGTACGGCTGGCACGTTATTCCTGCTGTTGATGGTCATGACGCTGACGCAATCAATGCCGCTATTGAAGCAGCTAAAGCAGAAACAGGCCGCCCTACCCTCATCTGTACCAAAACTGTGATTGGTTTCGGTTCACCTAACAAAGCAGGCACCCACGATTGTCACGGCGCACCACTAGGTGCAGATGAAATCGCAGCAACCCGCAAACAGCTTGGTTGGGAACACGGCCCGTTTGAAATCCCTGCGGATATCTACGGAAAGTGGGATGCAAAAAACGCAGGTGCTGCGAAAGAGTCTTCTTGGAACGAGAAGCTGGCAGCGTACGAAGCGGCTCATCCTGAACTAGCTGCTGAATTCAAGCGCCGCGTAAACGGCGATTTGCCAGCAGAATGGGATGCAAAAGCAAACGCAATCATTGCTGACCTGCAAGCGAACCCTGCAAACATTGCTTCACGTAAAGCGTCTCAAAACGCGCTAGAAGCGTTCGGTGCGATGCTACCTGAGTTCATGGGCGGCTCTGCTGACCTTGCACCGTCAAACCTGACCATGTGGTCTGGTTCGAAAGCCGTGACAGCAGACGACGCATCAGGCAACTACATCCACTACGGTGTGCGTGAGTTCGCAATGACCGCGATCATTAACGGTATTGCACTGCACGGCGGTTTCGTACCTTACGGTGCTACCTTCCTGATGTTTATGGAATACGCACGTAATGCAATGCGCATGGCTGCATTGATGAAGGTTCAAAACATCCAAGTTTACACCCACGATTCAATCGGTCTGGGTGAAGATGGTCCAACTCACCAGCCTGTTGAACAAATTTCTTCACTGCGCCTAACGCCAAACATGAGCACATGGCGTCCGTGTGACCAAGTGGAATCTGCGGTTGCGTGGAAACTGGCGATTGAACGCAAAGACGGTCCGACGTCACTGATCTTCTCGCGTCAGAACTTGGCACAACAAGCGCGTGATGCAGAACAAGTGGCGAACATTGCTAAGGGTGGTTACATCCTGAAAGACAGCATTGGCCAACCTGAGCTGATCCTTATCGCGACGGGTTCTGAAGTTGAACTGGCAGTGGACGCGGCAACTAAGCTAACTGCTGATGGCATACAAGTACGCGTTGTTTCTATGCCTGCAACTGACGTGTTCGATAAGCAAGATGCGGCATACCGTGAATCGGTATTGCCTTCAGACGTGACAGCGCGTGTTGCGATTGAAGCAGGTATTGCTGACTTCTGGTACAAGTACGTTGGCTTCGACGGTCGTATCATCGGTATGCACACCTTCGGCGAATCTGCACCAGCGGGTGAGCTGTTCAAGATGTTCGGTTTCACTGTTGAAAACGTGGTTGAAACGGCAAAAGAGTTGGTTGAATAAGCCGTCTTTACCATCAGTCACTAGACGTTTTTGATTCCAAAAACCCGCTGATAAGCGGGTTTTTTATTGCCTTAACGCCACTCCTCGATCGTAATATGGAAACCATTTCCCTTTAGATATAAGTAATTAGACCAAACCCTCCCCACCGACATACCAAAACTATCTCACCCTCATAAATTTTATGCCTCGTGCGCAGAATTCACTCTCCTTAGACTGGCTATAAATCAAAGATAAGGAGCGACGAAATGGCAGCAACAGACACAAAAACAGCCAGCCAAGAATACATCGAATGGAATGTGGATCTGTCTGTTCCGATTACCATATCTGGCGGTTCATTGCCTTTCTCTGATACCCCGATGGTTGGTGTGAAACGAATGATGTTTGAACGTCGTGGTGATGAAATAGCGAGACGAGCAACATCGTGTGTTCGCTATGCACAAGGCAGTTCATTTAAACCTCACAGCCACCCCGGGGGTGAAGAATACATTGTTCTCGACGGCACATTTTCCGATCACAGCGGCGATTTCACCAAAGGCTGGTATGTGAGAAACCCCGTCGGTTCAACCCATGCGCCATTCACCAAAGAAGGCTGTGAAATTTTCGTCAAGCTTTCCCAAGTACCCTCTAACGAGCCTGATTACTTCTACCTCAATACTCATGACGCGAATTGGGAAACCATTGAAGATAAGCATATGCAACTTCGCCTCTGGAAATCAGACATCGAAGATACGACCTTAAATCAATTTAAACCAGGCTATACGTTGGGCGTAATCAAGAATGAGGAAGTAACTGAATTCTTTGTGTTGTCAGGCACAGCAATCATTAACGACGTTAGTTACGAACACCACTCTTGGATGCGTTTTCCAGCAGGTACCACAATAACCATGTCCACGGAATTGGGCGCAGTGGTTTATCAAAAAATAGGATCAGGCGAAGTACGCGTCTAGTCTCCCAAAAAATCATATTGGATTAAAAACATAACGACCGAGAAGACTCGGATAAGGAAAAGTCATGTCCTCAGAAAATACAATTACCCTTTATGAAACCACAGGCTTCCCTAACCCTGCACGTATTCGCGCTGCACTGGCAGAGAAAAATGCGCTTAATCAGGTGGCATTTATCGAAGTTGATGTCATGAATCTTGAGCATCGTTCAGAGGATTTCTATGCCATGAATCCGACAGGAACCGTGCCTGTACTTCGCACATTAGAAGGTGAATACCTCTCCGAATCTACAGCCATTACTGAATATGTTGATGCACTTTTTGATGGTCCATCGCTCACGGGAACAACACCGTTAGAGCGTGGGGTGATCCACATGATGCAACGCAGAGCCGAGTCGATGGTTATGGATGCGGTAGCAACCTATTTTCACCACGCCACCGACGGGTTAGGCCCAGCGCTAGAAACCTACCAATGTTCGGAATGGGGCAACCATCAGAAACAACGTGCTCTCGCCGGGTTTGCCTATTTTAACAAGCTATTAGAAAACAACTTATACGTCGCTGCTAATACGTTTTCTATGGCTGATATCACCTTGTTTTACGGGCTGGCGTTTGCCGAATTTGCAGGTCTTCAGATTCCTAGCGAATTGACAAATCTCATTGCATGGCGCGAAACCATGTCTCAAAGAGACTGTTTCTCGGCAAACTAACTAAGGAGTGAGAACATGAAAGTACAACCTTTTTTTCATGTGGAAACGGGCTCACTCACCTATGTTGTATCTGACAGTGGGTTCGCACTCATTGTAGACCCTGTTCTCGACTATAAAGATGGCAATATTACGCACACACATGTTGATTCTGTGTTGGACTATATCAAACGGAAAGGACTGGATTTACGCTTTGTGCTAGAGACACATATTCATGCTGACCATCTCTCTGCATCTCAATATGTGAAAGACATCACAGGTGCTAAATCAATGATAAGCGCGAAGATAAAAGAAGTATTTAGTCAATGGAAAGCAAAGCTAAACCTGAAAAATGTCGCGAATTTCGATTACTTTGTCGATAGTGACTCTAGGATTCCGTTTGGTTCAAAAGTCATCGAAGTCATCGAAACTCCAGGGCATACCCCTGCTTGCATTACATATAAAATTGATGGTCATATTTTTGTTGGGGACACACTTTTTGCCCCTGACAAGGGCACATCGAGGGCTGATTTTCCAGGCGGTAGTTCAACAACGTTGTTTCATTCGATACAAAAGCTCTATCAGTTACCGAATGACACAACCGTTTATCTCTGCCACGACTACCCTCCGTTGGGAGCTTCACCAACAACGCATGTAAAGTTGGACTGGCAAAAAAGACGGAACGTCATGCTCAATCAACAGACCTCCCTGAATGAATATGTCTTTTCGCGAGACAGAAGAGATCGTTCACTCTTGGAGCCAAAACTGTTGAACGTCGCGATTCCATTCAATCTCACTTTCCGCTTACCGGCCAATAGCTAACGTAATAAAAAGGGACTCACAATGTGTGAGTCCCTTTCCTCGAGGTATGTAATAAGCAACGCATTCACGCTGTAGAAAGCAACCAACTCCTAAAAGCATCAATGTGTTCGCTCATGTCACTCTGCACTTCATCTTGTTTCCAAACGAGAAAATAACAAAATCTAGACCGGAATTGATATTTACTCACGTCAAACGGGCACACTAACTCCCCCGACTTGAGTTCATCTTCAATCAATCGACTTCTGCCCAAGGCAAGTCCATTCCCTCTGCGCGCGAGTTCAATCACGCTTGCGAAGTCATTAATCTTTAATCCATGCAATTTATTCGGAACGGCGACATCCACGCGATCTGACCATTCTTGCCAGGAAGGGTATCCACTGCTGGAAGCTACGGAGTGATCATGAAGTAGAGGAATACCTTTCAGCAAATGAGGCGGAGTTTCATTCAGGCCATGCTGCTTCGCAAACTCAGGGCTACACACTGGAAAAACATCTTCAAACATTAAATGCTGAGCACACAGATCTTCCCACTGCCCAAGCCCATAACGGATGCCAACATCAATTCCTTGCTCGGCGTAATCAACAATGGAGATACTTGTTTCCACCTGAATATCAATATCATCATGCTGCATTTGATACTGATTTACCCGCGTTAGCAGCCATTTAGATGCAATCGAAGGGCTAGCAGATACGGTGATAATATCCTCTGCGGGTTCATCAATAAGGTGATTTAACCCCCGCAGGATCAGTTCAAACCCTCTATGGATATCAGGGAATGCATTCACTCCCTCAGCCGTCAATGTTAAGCGGGATGATCCCGACGTCGCACGATTAAATAGTCGAACATTGAGCCAGTCTTCCAATTGTCTGACTTGTTGACCCACTGCAGCAGGCGTGACATTAAGTTCCTGCGCTGCACCAGCAAAGCTATGGTGCCTCGCGGTCGCTTCAAATGCCCGTATACCGTTTAGATGGGTAATTTTATTCATTCTAAATTTTTTTAGCCGTTTATTAGATGCGTCCATCATCTACCTCATTGCTAACATGGCCTGAGTGCATAAAAGCGCGTCATGTCGTCGAACTCATTCATTTGTATACCCAATCAACCTGAAGATGCGGAATTCAGGTTGTTTAGTTATATCAATTTAGCATGCAAAACATCACGTTTGGCCTATTTATATGTCCTGACTGTATTACAGCGCGTCATAAATCATGGCAGTGAATATGCTGAGAGCATACCAATACCCAGCGGTAATGCTACGTTTTACTGGGGAAGAAAAACTATCTCGCCGCTGAACAAATCATGCCTCGTCACCGATTGTTTGTTCGATAAAATCCATAAGGGATAAATGGCTATGGAGTTTGGAATGAGCACAGTAGTTGAAACAGCAATCATCGGTGGCGGGTTAAGCGGTTTGTTCGCCGCACACCTGTTAGAACGACAAGGGCGAGACTATGTGCTGTTTGAAGCTCGAGAGCGTTTCGGTGGTCGAATTATCTCACTCCCCTCAAATGATGCTAACCAAGCGAACGTTGATTTAGGTCCATCTTGGTATTGGCCAAACATTAATCCACGACTATCTGCACTCGTCACCGCACTTGAAATCATGAGCTACAAGCAATTTTCATCAGGTCGTTATCTCATCGAAGAAACGCGCGGTGCACCTGCTCAAGCCATCGATATCGGTCAGGACATCATGCCAGACACTTACCGTCTTCGTGGAGGAATGCAGGCACTGATCAATGGCTTGTTGAAGAAGATACGTTCTGAACAATGCTTCCTCGGTACACCAGTGAAATCAGTCACCAAACAAAGCGATAATACTTATCTATTAGAGTATGAGCATCGTGGTGGCAAAGGCGCATTGGTCGCAAAACATGTTGTGTTTGCCATGCCCCTGAGACTCATCTCTAACACGATATCCTTCCACCCAGCTCTCTCTCCAGCGCTGAAAAGAGCATTTGATGGTACTGAAACATGGATGGCCGCCCACGCCAAAGTCGTATTAACATACGCCACACCTTTTTGGCGCGACAAAGGGTTCTCTGGCTCTGCATCTAGCCGCGTGGGGCCAATGGTGGAAATACATGACGCCTCTCCAGAGAATGATCAAGCAGAGCCGGAATATGGAGCCTTGATGGGTTTTATTGGCATCAATGGTGCGGCAAGAAAAACAGCTGGTGATGGCACGTTGAAACGTCTCATCCTTCAACAGGCGGCGAAGTTATTTGGACCAGAAGCGCAACACCCTCTGAGCATCGAATATGTTGATTGGTACCAAGAAACTTTTACAACTACAACCAGTTACCTGTCAGCCTCACATGGCATCTATGGCATTGACATTGAAAACATCGAACACCCACATATTTTCTTTGCAGGAACGGAAGCCTCTCATAGCTTTGGCGGTTATTTAGAAGGGGCTCTAGATGCTGCAAGCCTGGCGGTGAATGCCATCACGTCCCTTTCTCACTGACTCCCCCTTCACCTTGGTTTCGCTTAACGGAAACTCCCTCGAACCCGAAGCCCGTGCTAATTGTTCGGAGACGTTGTTGATTACCCCCATTTCGATATAAAGCGGGTTATTTCTTTCCTAAAATCCCACGCCCATAGCCTTGATTAATGCTACGACACCCCATTCATCCAAACGAAAAAACCAAACCTATCTTTTACATACACTTAAAAAATAAACATTAGAGTGTTCTAATTATTCGAACATGATACTCATCTAGTTTAGTAATCAATTACACACTCAGCAAAAGAGTAAGGTAAATCATTTATCTATGAGCCAAATTATCAACCAAGAGAAATCATTAATACTAAAACATCATATCTGTATAAGTATTCACATTTAGCAACATATCACCCAATGCAGACTAAAGGCCGCCTAGCCAGAAGAGTTCAGTATTTTTCAACCAATCCACACAACCACACCGATACAGCATAAGTCATTGAAATATAAACATGTTTTCGACAACGTAACGCTGAAGTATTGACTACTTGAAAGTCATGCACCTCAGTTTCAATGATAAATGCATTTACTCAATGTAATGCCCTACTTTTTCCATACTTATTTAATACCTAATAGAATCATATAAACATTAGAAAACGCTGAATAAACGAATGAAAAAATACTCTTAATACTTCCACACCTTCTCGCATTCAATTTAATCATTAAATTACAAAGCTCTACATGTGAAACAGTTATATTGAGAGAATAGGCATCTACATTCACACCCTCCAGGTGTGGCTCTTCCGATTATATATAATTAAGTCTTTCTTCATACTTAGCTTAAATCCAATTCATAACCTCACATTAACAGCCTCAATCATGAGACATTTGGCTCTGTGAAAAATCACAAATGTTAGATATATATTAATGCATCAATCGATTGCATTAACAAACAATCACTCACAATAAAACAAGTGCATCATTTCTGGAGAGCAAAATGGCCAACATCATCAAAGGAACTGAAGGAAACGACAAGATAAAAGGAACAGACGGCGTAGATATTATCTATGGATATGGTGGCGATGATTACATCGAAGGCTGGGACGGCACTGACTATATCTATGGTGGCGATGGTGATGACACTGTTATTGGCGGTGATGGTACAGATGAGGTGCATGGTGATGCAGGAAACGACTGGGTTCGCGGTGGACTGCTGAATGACAATCTATATGGCGACTCGGGCGATGACCGAATAGAAGGCTTCCACGGTGACGATAACCTTTATGGCGGCACAGGTAACGATAGGCTTTATGGCGGTGAAGGTAATGACAATCTTTATGGCGGTGAAGGTGACGACAAAGTTCGCAGTGGGGAAGGCGACGACATTGCACATGGCGGCGATGGAAACGACGTCATGTTTGGTGACGACGGTCACGACACAATCAATGGTGACAATGGCAATGATATTCTCTGGGGTAATGAAGGAGAAGATACGCTCAACGGAGGTAATGACAACGATGGACTCTGGGGCGGAGACGGCAATGACAAGTTAAATGGTGATGCTGGCGATGACAACCTTCATGGCCAAGATGGTGATGACACCCTAAACGGTGGTGAAGGCAATGATAGTCTCTATGGCGACGCTGGCAACGATACTCTCGATGGCGGATCCGGTGATGATTCACTGTTTGGCGGAGATGGCTCAGATAACCTCAAAGGCGGCATAGGTAACGATACCCTCTCTGGAGGCAACGGAAACGATAACCTTGCTGGTGATGATGGTAACGATACCGTCTATGGCGGAAGCGGAGACGACACCATTAGTGGTGGTAAAGGTGACGATGTTTTATTCGGTGATACGGGCCTAGACGGCTCAACCGACTCTCACCCACCTCTCGATGAACTCAATTCGACAAGAAACCTGTCAACAACGGCTGCTGTTGCTGCTGCTGGCAATGACACCATCCATGCGGGCGACGGTAATGACACTGTTTACGGTGAAGGTGGTGACGATAAACTCTACGGCGAAACAGGTGACGACAAGTTACACGGCGGTAAAGGGATCGATACCCTTTCTGGTGGTCTTGGCGATGACCTTCTGCATGGTGGTGAGGATAACGACAACCTTGATGGCGGTGCAGACAATGACTCCCTTTACGGCGAAAGTGGCGCAGATCGATTAGTAGGTGGGACCGGTAATGACTTTCTTGACGGCGGCTCCGAAAATGATGTGCTTTATGGTCAAGATGGAAATGACACGCTTGTAGGTGGAACTGGCAATGACCACTTAGATGGTGGTAACCACAATGACCGCTTGTTCGGCGGTGATGGGAACGACGTTCTCGTTGGCGGTTCAGGTGACGATGAGCTTGATGGCGGTGATGATAACGACAGGCTCTTTGGACAAGACGGTAACGACCAGATTAGCGGCGGAAACGGAAACGATTATGTCGAAGCTGGTACGGGCGACGATACCGTAGATGGTGGCGCAGGCAATGACGTTATCTATGGTCAAGACGGCAATGACACCCTCTCCGGCGGGACTGGCGACGACGGTATTGACGGCGGCACAGGCAATGACCGTGTATACGGCAATGACGGTAACGATGGCCTCTCCGGCGGCGATGGCAACGACTACGTTAACGGCGGCACAGGCAACGACCGCCTCTATGGTAACGACGGCGATGACCACTTAGTCGGCGAGCACGGTAACGATCTCCTGGTTGGCGGCCACGGTAACGACACCCTCGAAGGCGGCACCGAAGACGACAAGCTCTACGGCGAATG
>NZ_JAJUBC010000130.1 GCF_028683095.1 Enterovibrio gelatinilyticus
GTCAGTACCGCCATCGGTACCACCGTCAGTACCACCATCGGTGCCGCCGTCAGTACCACCATCGGTGTCACCATCACTGAAGTAGATATTATCTAAATAGATATCCACAGGTTCATTGATATCAGCTCTAGCAGCAGAAATGACAATTTGTGCTATCGCGTTTCGTGATAAGTCACCATTTGCACTTGCACTTGTAAAATCACTGAACGGAATAGCTAGCGTAACGGTATCGGTGCTAGTAGGCGTACTCGTGTATTGAATCGCACTCGTTTCACCTGCGCCACCGGAATGGTTTGACAACTTAATGTTAACCACTTGCCCTGCCAACAAAGGATCAACTTTGTATTGCATGTGGAAAGTATCAAAGCTCGTCGCGTCAAATGCGGCTGATGAGAAATCAATACCAGCAAATGTTTGGCCTGCTCCGACAC
>NZ_JAJUBC010000131.1 GCF_028683095.1 Enterovibrio gelatinilyticus
ATGTTGGTGCTGGTCAAACGTTTGCTGGTATTGATTTCTCATCAGCTGCATTTGACGCGACAAGCCTTGATACTTTCCATATGCAATACAAGGTTGATCCTTTGTTAGCAGGGCAAGTGGTTAATATCAAGCTGTCTAACCATGATGGAGGCGCAGGTGAAACGAGTGCGATTCAATACACGAGTACGCCTACTAGCACCGATACCGTTACGCTAGCTATTCCGTTCAGTGATTTTACAAGTGCAAGTGCAAATGGTGATTTATCACGAAATGCGATAGCACAAATTGTCATTTCTGCTGCAAGAGCTGATATCAATGAACCAGTGGATATCTATTTAGATAATATCTACTTCAGCAGCGGCGACACTGACGGCGGCACCGATGGTGGTACTGATGGCGGCACCGATGGTGGTACTGAT
>NZ_JAJUBC010000132.1 GCF_028683095.1 Enterovibrio gelatinilyticus
GCAGGCACAATCCGATGTTTGTCACCATTCCCTCATTCTATACTTCGGCCAAATCTTGCTCAGCGAGCAACTTTTCGCCCGAACTACAAGCAATCCCTTGCTCAGTCAATTCCAAATCAAACATAACTATTTGTTTTTATGGGAATTTAAAACTGGCGCGTCCCTTGCTTTCATCACCCGTTTCGTTGCTCGCCAAAATCTTGAGTATCTCGACCTACTGGTCGAAGTTACCTCAAAACATCAGAAACCCAGAGGTTACATTGAAGTGGGTGGCGAAGGTGGCATGATTTTCCAAACCCAGCAAATGTGGTTACTGTTCTTGATGAGCCTCGGTATCCCTGTCTGGCTGCTTTGGAGAAATGGAGGCGTAATGGGATCGACACATTAGAACAGATTTGGATGCAACTA
>NZ_JAJUBC010000133.1 GCF_028683095.1 Enterovibrio gelatinilyticus
CGATGCCTTCCCAACAGATGCCACTGAGACAACCGATACTGACGGCGATGGCGTGGGCGACAATGCCGATGCCTTCCCTGACGATGCGTCTGAGACCACCGATTCCGACGGCGACGGTGTGGGCGATAATGCCGATGCCTTCCCTGACGATGCCACGGAAACCACAGATTCCGACAGTGACGGTGTCGGCGATAACAGCGACATTGACCGCGATAACGATGGCTTGTCGGATGATCTTGAATCGCGCACGAGTGCAGAAATCGTGGATTGGCCAGTACTCTATGGCACAACCTACAGCGATGGCGTTCTCAGTGCGAACGGCGGTTCTTGGGCGCATCAAGCTAACTCTCAGCGCTTTTCAGAATACGGTTACCGCGATAATTACCGCTTAAGCTTCACGGTGGCA
>NZ_JAJUBC010000134.1 GCF_028683095.1 Enterovibrio gelatinilyticus
GTTGCTCTAACTTCCTCGAAAAATGTATCTTTGTTGCGTATGTGTTCTGAGAGTTGATAGAGTTTCCAACCATCTGAAGCTAACTGAGTACAGAGACGTTTCATATTATTGTCATTCATAGTATTTACCGTATTTTCACGAAAGTGGGGTCACCAGAGCCTCCATAATGAGTCCAAGTGTAATACGCTTCACCCGTCTTTGTATTTAGAACAACCCTTTTGGACCTGGGCCGCTGACAATAAAAAGGACACACACTTTAAGAAACGCATTAATCTGTCAGTTTCATCTGATAGTGCTTCAAGGCTCAAAGACAGCTCTCCAAGATGAATGCAGCGTTGCTGAACGATATGATCCCGTTATTGTTCAACGACTCGCGACTGATACC
>NZ_JAJUBC010000135.1 GCF_028683095.1 Enterovibrio gelatinilyticus
GCCATTTCAAAGGCAAGGTTTGGAAGCCCTCCCCGATAGTCGCCTCTTCTAAACTCAATGTACTCCTTCCAGCTTACTTTGCCGTCATCGCCAACAAGATCATATTTCCTCACAACCCAAGGGTCTTCTGTCAGTTCAAAATAGTCAGCACCGAAAGACTCTTTTCTTATTTGAATAAACTCATTGGTAGACTTCTCAATCTCTCTAAGATTGGGCCAAAACATGTCATAGCCAATGAAGGCCATAAACCAACTGGCAAGCATCATTGGAAACATAAAAGCAAACAAGGCGTTGTGACTGGCGTTGCGCACTGTCAGTACCTCGTCAGTGACTGACATTACTGGCTCCATAGGATCATCGAGTGGTTTCACATCGACC
>NZ_JAJUBC010000136.1 GCF_028683095.1 Enterovibrio gelatinilyticus
CGTCGATGTGAAACCACTCGATGATCCCATGGAGCCCGTGATGTCAGTCACTGACGAGGTACTGACAGTGCGCAACGCCAGCCATAACGCCTTGTTTGCTTTTATGTTGCCAATGATGCTTGCCAGTTGGTTTATGGCCTTCATTGGCTATGACATGTTTTGGCCAGACCTTAAAGGGATCGAGCAGTCTACCAACCAATATATTCAGTTGAGAAAAGAGATGTTCGGTGACGATTACTTCGAACTAACAGAAAACCCTTCGTCTATTAAGGAGTACAATCTGGTTGGCGATGACGGCAAAGTAAGCTGGAAGGAGTACATTGAATTTAGGAAAGATGATTATGGGGGTGGTCTGGCAGACCTGGTGTTTGACTTTGT
>NZ_JAJUBC010000137.1 GCF_028683095.1 Enterovibrio gelatinilyticus
TATAACGTTGTGATAACGGGCACTTGCCCGCACTTAACCCCACCAAACCCATGTATTCACACAACTTCCTAAGCGCTTCGAGATTGGCAAGGTGTCCCGTTCATGACCTTGTTAGCCGCTGAATCTGCATACTATCGCGGCTTTGCCGCCAACACCCAACGAACGCGCCATTTTGTGAGTTCAACTGCGACCTAAAAGACAAAGTCACTCGACAAAACCACAGGCATTGAATTCAACTTAGCAAAGATAGCCACATGATTTTGCATCGAGTTTGGGATTGGTTTGATGAGACTTTTGGATTCAAACAACCTGCGATAAAGAGAGGAACTGTCTATCTAAACATCGCAAACTAAACACTGGGAAGAACTGACGGATAAC
>NZ_JAJUBC010000138.1 GCF_028683095.1 Enterovibrio gelatinilyticus
TTACGCCAACCAGTATACTCAGTGGGTGAGGCGCAAAGAAAATGGGAAACCATGCGTACATATATGGATGAGCCAAAGAATAAATGGCCAAGATCGCGACCATTTGTCAAAGAAGACCGCGCCATGTTTGATGCCGAGCGCAAACGTATCTGGTCTAAATTCCTAAAAGGTCCGAGAAAGTGGGTATCGTTCAAATTCACCGACCCAGCAGACTCTTATTTCACCTTATTCTCATATTATTTCTATCACATTCTCGCATGCTGGAAGATCCCGTACATGGTTTCAGAATGGACGGACACCTTGAACAAAAAACCGTTGCCAGAAAATATTAAAGAATGGTCAACGCCCTTACCTAAAGACCAGTGGCAAAAACCGAG
>NZ_JAJUBC010000139.1 GCF_028683095.1 Enterovibrio gelatinilyticus
TGTAAGTAAAATTACAGCGTATAACGTCGTTTTAAGGGGCGTAAAACATTCACTTCACGCAAAAAAGCCACCGTAAACGCCATAAATTGATATAACAAAAGTTGCGGGAATGTTTTGCGTCCGCCTTGAAAACCTTTGTTATAAAGCTGCCACCCAATCCGTTTGAATAGACGAACCTCGCCTTTTGCCTTTGCAAGCAGCCCTTGGGATGCTTGGTCTTTTCTGGCCATTGATGGCTTGTTTGCAGCACTTTCAGTGGTGAGCGGCGATCCAAAACCAAACCGCTTTTTTGTTGGGAAAACCGGAGTGGTTTGGTACTCAAAGTCGCTGCTTACATGTAAGTGAAATTACAGCGTATAACGT
>NZ_JAJUBC010000014.1 GCF_028683095.1 Enterovibrio gelatinilyticus
CAACGACCTTCCTCAGATATTGTCAATTTCAAGCCCGACAGTGACCGAAGGGGAGGCTGCTAAGTTTACGGTGACGCTGACCAACCCAAGCACGACGGCAACGTCAGTCTCCATGAGCCTGGCCAGCGGCAGCGCTGATAAGAATGTCGACTTTACGGGCACGACGGTCATGGTAAATGGCAAGCTCACACCTGTGAACGCCGACGGATCCTTTGTCGTTACCGTGCCAGCTAATTCAGTCAGTTTTGACATAACCATCAACACCCTAGATAACAAGGATGCTAATAACAATTCGATTGTGGAAGGCAAAGAAGACTTCACTTTGTCTGGTAAAACCGACAATCAAACCGATCCAGTAGTGGGGAAAGGAACCATTCTCGATAACGATGATTTGTTAGTTAAAAACAACGCTGCCAAAATTGGAGACGCTGAGATTGACGCCAACAATCCAGAAGCGACAGGCAAACTCCAGTTGAATGTAAAAGACGCGAGTGAGTTCGATGCTAAGTTTGTCAATATCGACGATCTCCCAGTGATCACCTCTGGCGGTGAAAAAGTTGAGTGGTCAGTAAGTTCTGATGGCAAAACGCTAACTGCAACTACCGAAGGCGGTGCGCCAGTTCTTGAAGTGGTGCTGACTAACGGTACTAAGAGTACTAATGGCACATCTGATTCTGAAAAGCCGACATTTACCGTCAATCAAATGTTGCCAATCGACCACGCAGAGCCTCAAAATCCGAATTCAGCAGATGAAAATACCCTCTTGATTAATCCCGAGGTTGAGTTTACGGGTTCTGGTTCAACTGCGGGGGTCGTAGACAAGGGGACGATTAACATCTCGGTGAAAGACGATATACCTACCGCATCGAAGGTTGAGCATAATGTCACTGTCACTTCGTCGCAGACCGACACTAATATCCAGTTTATCCTCGATAAATCAGGCTCTATGGATACCGAGATGGATGATGGTCAAACTCGTCTCGAAGCAATGCAGAAAGCCGTTGAAGCTTTGATTGAGCAATACGATGTCTACGGAAACGTAAAAGTTCAAATCATTGTATTTGATAAACATGATGATGTGTTGGATGCGCAAGGTACTGTGTGGATGGATCCAGCAGCTGCACTAGCTCTGCTAGAAAGCATCAGCGAAGGTGGAAAAACTGATTTCTCTGGTGCGCTAGAAGAAGCCATGAGCAAAGGTGATGAAGCTTCGTGGGATGCAGATGGTAAATTGTCGTCTGGCAAGAATGTCTCTTACTTCTTCTCAGACGGTAATCCAAATGAAAACTCGTCTAACTTTGCCGACAAGGTTGAGGAATGGAAGCAGCACCTTACAAGCAAAAACATCAATGCCATTACGGTGAACATCAATAAAAATGGTTCAACCACTACCGAACTGGATGATATTGCGTTCGATGGCACCAGCAACACAGATACAACAGCAAATAATTTAAGCGATATGGTAGATGGTATTCCTGTCGTGCCTGCATATAGCGTATCTGACATAGAAGGTGACTTGTTCGCGACTAATTCAGGCAATAAATATGGTGCAGATGAAGGGAAAGCTCTCGTTATTGCCTTTACTGGCGGAACATACACGTTTGACCTGACGGACCCATCGAAAAGCAGTGGTACCGGGCTTGATGGACAAAACGTCAAGTTAGTCGACGGTAAGTTGCATATCACCAACAGCTTTGGCGACAAACTCATTATTTCCAGTGACGGTAAATACACGTTTGTTGCTGGGGAGCTTGGCGCTCAGTCAAGAGTATTTGCCGTCGATTTCACACTTGTTGATAAGGATGGCGACAGCGCTCTGTCTCAGCTCCAAATCAATGTCCCGAGTATGCCAAGAATATCTATAAACGATAGCAACGGAGACGCGATTGGTGATACGTCTGTGGTTGAAGGGTCACAAGAGAGTGGCGCTAATACAGTATCACTGACCCTCTCGGGAGATAGAGTCAATAAATTTACCGTTGGTGATGAAGCGTTTGATATTCCAAGGAACGTAGACGAGCTTGTTGGAAGCACCTGGATAGATTCTGACTCAGGCCTTGCGTTTAAGATTAGCGCTGCCAGTGAAAATCTAAATGGTGTCATTTCAATTGAGTTAACGTTCAAATCCAAGTCGGCTGTCCAGCACAATAAGTCAGATAACGATGTCATTGTTATCCCTGTATCAGTGACGTCAGGAAGCGGAAAAAATGAAATCACATCAACGGATGCGTTGTTCGTAAACGTCGAAGACACTGCTCCGAGAGCTGTAGACGATACCCGAACAATTGATGAAGACTCCGCGGTTACAGGCAACGTTATTGTCGGTAGTAATCAAGGCACAGGACAAGATCACATCGGTTCTGACGACACTAGCATTACACGCATACGTGCGTATGTACAAAAAGGAAACAGCAGCAACTTTGGTTGGAAGTGGATTGATGTTCCTGATGATGGTTCCGACCTCACCATCCAGTCCAAGTATGGAACGCTCGTTATCGATAAATTTGGTGACTTTACCTTTACACCAAATGAACGTGCTAACTCATTAAATGATGGTGAGATCAAGTCACCAGAGTTCACTTATGAGCTGGAAGACGCTGATGGTGATACAAGCTCTGCCACACTGACAATCGACATCATCGGCGAAACCGATCGAACGAGTGTTAAAGGTTATGATGCTGACGATAACATCACTGTAAGAGATGAATGGGAAGACATACTTGCAACCTTAGGAGGATATGACGGCGTCCACTATACAGAGCAAGCCCTAGCGGATAATGGTTGGAATTTCCAAACAGATCGTGCTCCAGGGGATACTGCTAACGCTGATGCGGATTATGACCCTCTCACAGGAGCAATACTCGACGGAGGGGCGGGTAATGACCAAATTACTGGTGGTAACGGCAGTGACATCCTCATAGGAGGGTCAAACGGTCACGGTAGTTCGGGGGCTACGGGTCGTTATGATGGTGATGAGCTTACTGGGGATAAAGGCGACGATATATTCCTTTGGCGTAAATCAGATATCAGTAACAGTGGTGCAGTTTCTGGTAACGATGCAGTGAGCGACTTGGTTACGGATTTCAGAACGACAACTGGCGAAAAGGATATTCTTGATATCTCCGATCTGCTCTCAAAAGACTCGGTAATCCAAATAACGTCTGAGAACAGTGGAAACGATACTGTCATAGCTATTGATACGAATGGTGATGGCACTTTTGATCAGGAGATTATACTGCAATCATCTAGTTTCAATGACATGGATGACATCATTAAAAACGGAATGTTTGATGATAAAACCACAGCGTTGATTAATAGCTCCGACACCGCAATCAATGGAGAGGGAACTACAACTATAGTCATCGACTTGGATTTAAATCCTTAAACACAACCCTACGGGCCCAGCCTTCGCTAGGCCCGTTTTTTGCTTTTAATTTTTGCACGTTTACTTTTTGACTATTTATAGAGAGAACTAGGTGACAGAAGCAGCTATCGCTGAACGCAAACCGTCGCAGTGGCGCATTTCAGCGTCAACACAGGCGGTTGACGACCCGTTGTTAGATTGCTTGGTCTTACTGACCGAGCACTATGGTTCACCGTGCTCTGGCGATGCCTTAACGGCAGGTTTACCCATGACAGATGCGTTGCTAACGGCGGATCTATTTCCGCAGGCGGCGGCACGTGCGGGGTTAACTGCTAAGCTTTCGCGGCGCCAGTTAAAGGCGCTACCGAAACTTTTGTTACCCTGCATACTTCTTTTGACTGACAAAAGATCCTGTATCCTTCGTGAGATTAACGAAGATACAGGCATGGCTCTTATCCAAACCTCCGAGAACGGAGGCGAAGATGAAATTTCTTTAGCAGAGCTTGAGTCCATGTATGTGGGCTATGCCTTTTTGGTTAAACGCCAATACCGCGGTGATTCCAGTGTCGATCTGCACCTGCACGACTCTAAAATCCATTGGTTCTGGCAAACAGTCAAAGACGCCTCGCCGATTTATAGGGATGCCTTAATTGCTTCCGTTTTAGTCAATCTATTTGCTTTGGTGTCACCGCTGTTTGTCATGAACGTGTATGACAAGGTTGTGCCTAACCTCGCCTTCGAATCCCTGTGGGTGTTAGCGTCAGGTGCGCTTATCGCCTTTGCTTTCGATTTTCTGATGAAGAAAATGCGATCATATCTCATTGATATAGCAGGTAAGAAAGTTGACATTATTGTGTCATCGCGCTTGTTCGCTAGATTGATGGGTATTCCACTTGAGAAGCGCGCAAAAAGTGTTGGCGGCATGGCAAAGCAGCTCGGAGAGTTCGACGGCATTCGTGACATGCTAACGTCCGCAACCATTACCACCTTGGTCGATTTACCATTTGCCGTATTCTTCTTGTTTGTGATTTACCTGTTCGCGGGTGACTTGGCCGTTGTCCCCGTTGTCGCAGGCATACTCATTTTGGGCTATGCGTTATTTGTACAACCACGCCTTAAGGCTGCCATTGAGGAGTCCAACAAATATGCCAGCCAAAAGCATGGTCATTTGATTGAGAGCCTCTCTGCGCTAGAAGGGATCAAAGCCAATGTCGCGGAAGGCATTGTTCAGAAAAGCTGGCAACAGATGACGGCGCATACCGCCAACTGGAACCTCAAAGTTAAACAAATCACCAACTCAGTCTCTTACTTCGCCGCTTTCATCGTGCAAGTAACTTCAGTAGCGGTTGTTGTCATGGGGGTTTACCGAGTTGCCGATGCGCAAATCAGCATGGGCGGGATCATTGCAGCAGTCATGCTTTCGAGCCGTGCGGTATCTCCTATGGCACAGTTGGCTGGATTAATGAGTCGCTGGAATCAGACACAGTCAGGCATGCGCCAGCTCAACGCTATGATGGAACAAGAGGATGAATTTGCTGACAAAGGGCACCTGATTAGCCGCAAGCGCCTAAAAGGTGATATCTATGCCGACAACATTGGTTTTAGCTACCCTGAATCGGAAAAGCCGACACTTCACCCCACAAATTTCACGATAAAAGCCGGTGAAAAAATTGCCATTCTGGGCAAAAACGGAACAGGGAAAAGCACGCTGATCCGAATGCTCGCAGGGCTATACCAACCTAGTGCTGGCAGTCTGCGTTTTGACGGAATCGAGGCCAAACAAATACATCCAGCAGATCTGCGCCGCAATGTGGGTTATTTGGCGCAGGATGTAACGCTTTTTCACGGTACTATTCGTGAAAATATTATGTTTGGCACTCGCCAAGTGACCGAGCATCAACTAATTCGCGCAACACAACTTTCTGGTGTTGGGATTTTCACTTCTCAAGATAGCGAAGGTTTAGACAAGCAAGTTGGCGAACGGGGGGAAACACTGTCTCGTGGTCAGCGACAATCGGTCGCTTTGGCTCGCGCCCTATTGAACGATCCTCCGTTGCTGATCATGGACGAACCAACAGCTAGCTTAGATGCCCACGCAGAAAATCAATTTATTCATTCCATGAAGTTTGCAGCCAAAGATCGCACCTTGGTGATGATCACTCACAAAATGGCGTTACTCCAACTCGTTGACCGCGTCATTGTGATGGATAAAGGCCGTGTCGTCATGGATGGACCAAGAGACAAAGTTCTAGAGCGTTTAAACAGTGGTAACGCCGGAGGACAGAATGACTAACACGTTAAAGCGCCATGATCTTGAAATGACGGACGATGTGTATGGCGCAATGCTTACTGATGCCCCGCTGCGCTATCGCATCGTTATCTGGGGAGTGTTTGCATTTTTTGCTGTGATGTTGGCGTGGGCGAGTTTTGCAGCACTAGATCGCATGACCCGAGGAGAAGGAAAGGTTATTCCCTCTTCTCAAGTTCAGCTCATCCAAAGCCTAGATGGCGGTATTCTTCAAGCTATGTACGTGCAAGAAGGCCAGCTTGTTCAGCAAGGTGAGCCACTTGCGCGCATTGATGACACTCGCTTTCGCTCCGACTTGGCGCAGCAAGAAGAAGAAGTGTCTAGTCTTCGCGCCAATATCATTCGTATGCAAGCAGAACTCGGCAGTATCACGCTAAAACCGACGGCACCTAACTGGAGGGAGCAGATTCAGATCGTCATATCCCCTCTAGAATTTCCGGTCGCTTTGGCGAGCGAAGAGCCCGATTTGATTGCGGGACAGCGTCAGGAGTATGAAGGTCGCTTACTCGACTTGAAAAACCGTCTAGAGATACTGGCTCGTCAAATTCAGCAAAAACAGCAAGAACGACAAGAAATCGATTCAAAACTTCGAACACTGTCAGACAGTTATGGACTGATCAGCCGCGAGTTGAAAATAACCGTCCCTCTAGCCAAAAAAGGCATCGTATCAGCTATCGATTTACTCAAGCTTGAACGCCAAGTTAATGACCTTAAAGGTGAGCTTGAGTCATTGCGTTTGATGCAACCAAAAATTAAATCCACCGTCGATGAAGCGATTTTAAAACGTCGAGAGGCTGTGCTGTCTTTTAACAACGAGACTCGCTCAAAAATGGGTGAACTCGAATCGCGCCTATCTCGATTAACGCAGGCGCAAGTAGGCTCACAAGACAAAGTCGACAAGGCGGTCATTACCGCTCCAGTGACTGGTACCATTAAGACGATTCATATCAATACATTAGGCGGCGTGGTTCAACCTGGTATTGATTTGATCGAGATCGTTCCCGCGGAAGATAAATTGCTTATCGAGGCAAAGATTGCCCCCAAAGATATTGCCTTCCTGCATTCGGGGCTTCCTGCTGTTGTCAAAGTCACAGCATACGATTTCACCCGATATGGCGGGCTGAACGGCACGCTTGAACATATCAGTGCTGATACGACTCAGGACGAAGAAGGAAACAGTTTCTATTTGGTTAGGATCCGAACAGAAAAATCCAGCTTAGAAAAAAAGGATGGCGGTGAATTGCCCATTATCCCAGGAATGTTGACATCCGTGGACATCATCACAGGGAAGCGGACAGTTCTGGAGTACTTGCTCAATCCCATTTTAAGGGCAAAAGAATCGGCGCTAAGAGAGCGCTAATAATAATCAAGGAGAGAGACATGAAAAACAGTGTTAGCCGAACGCTTAAAAAAAGCGTGGCAGCATTGGCAGTGGCTGCCGTATTGCTACCAACGTCAGTTGCTGCTCAATCACTCGAACAGGCAGTGGCTACAGCATTGGACACCCATCCTCAAATTCGTCAAGCATTCAACCGCTTCAAGGTGCGTGAAGAGCAGGTGAACCAAGCTTTTGCTGGCTACTACCCAACGATTGATTTCGATGCAGGGATAGGACGTGAATGGACAGAAAGTCCATCAACCCGTCGAGATGCACTGAACTACAATGTTGACGACACGAAAGAGCTGACACGTCGCGAGATTGGTGTATCACTTCGCCAGGTCATATTTAGTGGCTTTCAAACCACCAACGAAGTAGAACGCAGCGAATATGAAGCCAGTGCCGAACAGTGGGCGCTATTTGCTTCTGCAGAAGATGTGGCACTGGAAGTCTCACGTGCCTACTTGGAGTTTTTGCGCGCTACCCAAATCGTAGTACTTGCCGAACGTAACCTAGAAAGCCATCAGATTATTTTTGACCAGGTAAAACAAAAAACTGACTCTGGTTTGGGTTCTACCGCGGATCTCTCTCAGGTAACAGGCCGTCTTGCTCGTGCCCATTCCAACCTGATTTCATCAAAAAATAACCTTTCTGATGCCACTATCACTTACAAAAAGCTGGTCAGCATCGCTCCGTCAGATACACGTCTTCCCGTTCCCGATGCAGTCATGTTGCCAACTAGCCTAGAGCAAGCAATTGATATGTCTACGATCGAGCATCCAACGTTGAAATCAGCGGGTAGCGATATCAATGCCGCCAACGCACAGCGTGAATCTGCCAAGGGTAACTACTACCCACAGGTGACGTTTGATTTATCTGCCGGTTGGGATGACAACCTTGATGGCACTGACGGTACAAGCCCGATTGGTGCAGATGTCGGCGGCAACAGTGATGAAGTACTCGCGATGGTACGTGTCAGCTATAACCTGTTCTCAGGTGGCGCAGATAGAGCAAGAGAGCGTGAAGCCGCTTACAGCATTAACGAATCCAAAGCGATTCAGCAAGAAGCGTATCGTGATGTTGTAGAAGGCACGACATTGGCTTGGAATGCTCGCGATTTCCTTAGCCAACAAATGACGTATCTTCGCCAGCATGTGGAATCCGCCATTGAAACGCGCAACGCCTATGAAGACCAGTTCAAACTCGGTCAACGTACATTGATCGACGTACTTGATTCTGAAAATGAGCTTTTCCAAGCCCGCCGTGAATACCTCACTGCAGAATATGATGACTTAATTGCACAATACCGATTGCTAAACGCAACAGGTCAACTGCTCGACTCACTACGCATAACAACGCCAGAGGTATGGCTCGGTGAAGACGCTTACAAAGGAGGCGTTCAATAATGAATAAGCTCATTCTCTTAATTCCAGCCCTATTCTTGGCTGGCTGTGCCAACCAAGAGATTGTCACGATGCAAGACACTTCATCACAAGTGAATGATTTGCGCGATCTTGACTACGATGGCGTTATCAAAGCACGTGAACTGTGCGATGAAACTCTCAATGGAGCATCAGTCAATAACGACGGCTGTCCAAAAGACAAAACCATCAAACAGAGCTTTCGCCTCGACGTGAAGTTTGCCAATGACTCATCAAAACTCTTGCCGAGTAACTATGCGAAGCTCGAGCAGCTCGCTGCGTTTTTGGAAGAGCAAGATGGTGCAGTTGTGACTATTGAAGGCCACGCAAGTAAGGTCGGTAACCCTGCATACAACTTAGCATTATCACAACGCCGTGCTGATGCTGTGGCGAATGCGTTGGTTGAAGATTTCGACATTCCGGTATCACGTGTTGAAGCTATCGGTTACGGCGATGCTGAACCACTCATCGATGAAGACTCTGAGCTTGCTCATGAGACCAACCGTCGAGTTATGGCATCGTTATCGGGCGAATACAGCACCACGGACATGAGATGGACCATCTTTACGTCTGAATAGCCCTGATATCTAACTAAAAGCAAGGGCTGACACATGAAGGTGTCAGCCCTGTTGTGTTCTGCGCCACCACGAGTTTTCTATGATCACAAAACGCTATTCTTTGCTGTTGGTTTACTTTTCCGCAATGCTGCTACTCGCCGTGTTTCTAACGGGGCAATTGTTTATGAGCACCCATGAACAACAGGCGAGGCTTATACAGCGCGCTGACGTTGCCACGGATCAACTCGTGCAAACTTTGCCAAAATTCATTACTTACTATGACACTGACTCGATTAAGCTTATCGCCAATAGCATACTGTCACAGGAAATCACTGCGATATCTCTCACCGATCAGATCACTTCGGAATCAATAACCTGGACACATAAAACCACACCAAACAATTTGGGCTGGTTTTTTTCGTTAAGCCAAGTGACTCCCGTTGAACGAACCGTAGAGCTGGAAGATGACGGTGCAGTCATTGCTTCACTGTCTTTAACACTATCACCCAACATTGCGAATCAAGACGTTGCTTCACATTTGTCAGGCCTGATTTCAAGTGCGAGTCTTCTAACTTTGGCATTGCTTTTCATTTTTACCATTCTTGACGAAAAACGACGCCAAGCCATAAAGAAAGCCACATCAACCATTCATCAGTTAGCGGTTCAAGATTTCTCATCATTGGAGTCATCAAAGCGCTCAGGGCTTCCCCTACTGGACCAAGCAATAGATGGCTTGGCGCAGCAAGTGCAACGGCTCATAAAATCACTGAACAACGAACTGAAAACGCTACACAACAGCATGATGTACGACGCGGTATCGAGCCTTCCAAATCGTCAATTTTTCATCCACCAGCTCAACAGTTGGATGGGTGAAGATAACGACTCACAAGGAGCGGTACTCATTACAAAAATGGAGTGGCTAGATACAATCTACCGCCACTATGGTTTTGCGGCCCGAGATGAAACCTGGCGTCTTCTATCCAGCTCTCTCCAAAGTGCATTGGGTAGCCAAAGCAATATCTGCATTGCACGTATCAGCGAAACCGAAGTGGCATTACTTCTTCCTGAATACAGCGAAGAGCAGAGCCGACATTGCTTACACATTTTGATCAGCACCCTCAATAATGAAGTCGCAATGGCTGGGTTTGAAGCCAACGAAGGGTTTTCTATTGGCGTCGTCCACGGTCATGGCGTACCTGGCTCTCAGTTGCTGTCTTTAGCAGACAATGCATTACAGCGCGCTATTCAAGTCAACGAAGTCTTCGTCTTTAATCGCGGAGCCGACGAACAAGTCATTGATCGAGAAACATGGCGAGCATTGCTCACTGACACCTTACAAAAGAAGACGATTAGATTTCAGTGGCAAGCGGTCAACAACCTCGACTCCTCTATATCTAAGCCCCTTCACTACGAGCTATTCACTCAGGCTTTGATAGAGAATCAATGGCATTCAGCGGGACGTATCATGCCGTACGTTCAGTTATTTAAAAAAGGCGTTGAGTTTGACAGAGTCGTAATTGAGTCTTTGATTGCACTACATAAAAACCTGCCTATTGAAACTCGTATTGCCTTGAACCTAACTGACGAAAGCCTTTCAAATAAAGCCTTTTGCGATTGGTTAGTACAGAAGATTCATACCGAGCTGCCAAGCAAAAACCTGTATTTTGAAATCAGCGAGGCGAGTGCGCGCAATAACTTAGATGCCTGCATTACGTTTAGCGAGAAAATCCGAAAAACAGGTGCTTTTGTTGGCGTTGATCATTTTGGCCGCTATCTACAGGGCGTCGAGTATTTGGCAAAGCTTAAACCGAGTTACGTCAAGCTAGACCAAGCATTGAGCCAAGAACAAAACAGTCAAAACCGCTTGTTTACCGAAACGCTGGCCAACATTGCAGATTCTTTAGATATCACCGTAATTGCAACAGGTGTGAAAGATGAAGAAAGCAAATCACAGTTAGACACGCTGTTTATTGATGCCTACCAAGGTTTTATACACCCTCCAGTTGTCGTCATGGCTCAAGAAAAAGCCATGTAAACCCCACAAAAAAACCCGCATTCAGCGGGTTTTCTTTTATTCGAACCAGTAACTCATAATTAGCGCATCTTCCTTGCCACCCTCTTTCGGGTAATACCCATAACGGCGGTCAAACTCATTAAACTCCAGCGATTCATAAAGCTTAATTGCCGATTGGTTACTTTCTCGAACTTCTAACCACGCTTCTTGTGCATCAGCGTTGCGCATACAAATAAGAAACTCATTAAGCAGTTGCTTACCAAAACCTTTACCTTGGTGCTGCGGCGCAACAGCGATATTGAGTAACGATGCCTCTCCAGCCACACATTGCGCAAAAAAGTACCCGACCACTTCATGATCCATGACCAGAACGCGATTGCAGCCAAACTTGGTTGGCGGCTTTCGCAATAAGCTTTCAGCCCAAGGGTGGCTATGGGCTGCTCGTTCTATGGCGACGACTGAGTCTAGCCAGGCATCATCCATCAAGAGAAATTCAGTTTTCATAACGTTTGATTTGTTTCCATAACGCCTTTTTGGCGTCTTGATCGTCATTGAGTATCGAGAGTACTGGCGAGGAGAGCGAATTAACGCCCGATAATGTCTGTACAGACGCACCTGCAAACCAACACCAGATCAAGGAGTGTTCTCCAAGATTGGCTAGCGCTCTTGAAGGCAAACTCAGTGCCTGCTCGGGGGTAAGCTTCATGCTGGCTAAGATCTTTCCAAATAACCAAGCATCACGTTCACTCAACTCGGCATCACTCACGAACAAGAGTTTACACGACGACGGTAACGCTATGGCCTTGTCCGCATTGTTTGGAAACAAGTCAGGACGCTTAACGTCCCATACCGTGATCCCCATTTCTTTGAGTCGCTGTAAATCGTTCATGACACCACGAATATCAAAATATGAACCAAGAGAATATGCGATGCATCCTAACAAACTTCTGCGGGTATCGGAATGAGCACGCCAATTTGGCTCTTTTCTTGCCCCAAAATCCGGCCAATAAAACGAAAAGAGCAGCCTCACGCTGCTCTTTTAAAAATGCATGAGTCGGCAATATCAGAGTTCATCAAACTCAGGACAGTAATCCACTAGCCCTTGTAATGAATCGAATGCGCCATCAATCAGTTCAATCGCCATAAATGCCTCTGCAGGCACGTCCCACTTACAATGGAAGCCAAATTTTTTGGCTGCAGTGAAGCCCACTCGCGAATAGTAGGCAGGATCGCCCAACACCACACAGGCTGGGTAACCAAACTCACGAAGTATTTCAAAGCCTTCCTTTATCAGCGCTGCCGCAATACCTTGCCTACGATAATCTGGATGTACACAAATGGGAGCCAACCCTTGTACGCCTGTGTCTTGTCCACCAATGGTGACAGGGCTAAACATAGTATGCGCAACCACTTCACCTTCATCAGTGCAAGCCACCAATGACAAGGTGTTATGCCCATTCTCACGCAATGACATCACCAGCTTAGCTTCTGCATGGGTTGGGAACGTTTTTTTATTCAATCGGTCGATCGGAAGTAGATCGGCAGGTGCTTCAGATCTTATGAGCATAGTGCGCCTCATCAGCATGGGCGGATGTTTGCAGGCCTTTTTGAACGAACGCTGCTAACGAAAACAATCCTTGGCGAAGTAAAGGTGGTAATAGATCCAGATCAACACTGTCCATCAAGTTTTTGACTTCCAAACCGAGCTCTGTGTCACCTTCAATCAACAAACGACGTTGAAAAAACAAGGTATCAGGATCTTCTTTACGAGCAGCGATCAAAATCAAGTCATTGAGATCACCGCTAAATCTTACGTCAGGGGTTTCAATATTTTGTTTTACGACAAGCTTGTCGTTATCAAAACTAATGTAGCTATTAAAACCTATATCGCGAACATGCACTTCCAACCAGCGATTTTCAAGAAATTCAAATTCGTCATCATCCAATGCTTCACTGAAAACACGTTTGAGCGTCTCTAACATGAGCGCCTGCTGTGCGGCTGCTGGGATAAGTTTAACGGGCAATCGAAAAAGTGCAGGTGCCTGTTGCACCAAGGCTGTATGAAGTTTATCGAGCAAGATAATGTTCCAACGCTAAGGGAGCGAAAAGTATGCTTCATTGTATGCCATTGTGACCCTGTTAGATCATGCCTTGAATCAAAAAACTCGAAGCACAGCCTCACTCTTTTTTGATTCATTCTGTTTACTACAGGTAGCACACACCCAAAAAGGCATTCACAACTCAGTAGCATTTAAAGGCCAACATAACCACCATGAATACATAAAAAGCGGCATGCGTTCAATTAACAAGTTACCTTAAGCAGTTTGGTAACATATGTGTTTATCCTGATACACTCGCGTTATATAGTATTGCTTCAAATTTGGAGTTGAAGTAGGAAATAGCTTCGCTAGCTTGGATGTATGGAGCCTAAATGCCAATTGAGCAACTAACCTATTGGTTTTCGCGCCTAACTCATAACAGCCCTTTCCTTTTTGCCGTACTAGACAAAAATCATCATTATCTTTGGGTCAGCCAGCGATATTGTGAAATTAGCGGGTTAGATCAAAGCGAATTGGTCGGCAAACAGGATTCAGACATTCTTGGTCTTGGCTTTTATGAGGCGCTGTCACCTCACTATCAACGTGCTTTCGTCGGGGAACACTCGGAAGGCGAAATAGTGCTCAATGACGGTATCCACGACTCCAGCTTTCATTTCAGTGTCTCCCCACTCGACAACAATGAATGGCCGGAAGGCGCCATCATTTTCCATGCAGCTGATACATCAGAAAGGCAAGTTCTAACCAGTGCGTTAGAGTCGTCAGAAAGTCGCTTTAGCAACCTTTGCCAATTAGTCGGAGAAGGATGTTGCGTCCTCGATGACGGTATCGTGCTCAGTGCCAATCATCATGCCGTTAGCATGCTAGGTTTTGACAACCCAAATGAAATTCTAGGTGAGGACATCGAAAACCTGCTGGCAAGCCCTGTCAAAGGTCAATCCGTTGTCGCCTCTCTCACCACTTTAGGTACAGGTAAACAGTTGGTATGTCATGCAAGTAAAGCGAACGCCAACAGCAAACCCTTAAACGTCTCTTATGGCGCTGTCAGCCTATTAGGTAGCAGTGGCGCACTTATTACGCTCTCTCATACCGTTGCTGTTTCTGACCATCAGCAAACCATAGAAAAGTTGGCGCAGTTTGACGCGTTAACGAGTCTGTATAATCGACACGGATTTTCTCGTCGCCTTGAACAGCTCATTACCAACGATACGCCTCTGTTGATGCTTTACCTAGATGTCGATAACTTTAAGAACATCAACGATTCTCTCGGGCATCACATTGGTGATCGTGTCTTACAAGAAATAGCGCAACGTCTTCGTCGTCATTTGCCCGCTGAAACAATATTGGGGCATCTCGGGGGGGATGAGTTTGCAGTTCTCTTGCCTGAGCAAAATGGTGATGAAACCGCTACCGATCTTGCCAATAAAATAGTCGAAGTTATCAGTCAACCGTTTGATCTCTACCATTTTAGTAAATATCTCGCCTGCTCAATCGGCTCGGTCAAATTTCCGGGAGATGGTAAAGATGCACGCAGCCTTTTGCAGAATGCTGATACCGCAATGTATGAAGCCAAAGAGCAAGGGCGCAATCGTGTTGTTACTTACAACCAGCACATGAACAAAGAAGCGCGTATGCGACTTTGGCTGGAAATAGAACTCCAAAAAGCCCTGCAAAATAATGGCCTAGAAGTTTGGTATCAACCTAAAGTCAACGCCAAGGACTACACGATCAATGGTGCAGAAGCCTTGGTACGCTGGAAACATCCTGTAGAAGGCTATATCAGCCCTGCCCGCTTTATCCCTGTCGCCGAGCGCTCTGGCATGATTGAACTGCTAGGTAGAAACGTGATGCGCGAAGTGTTTCAAGCAGTGCGCCGCTGGCAAGGCCTAAAAGTATTGCCTGGCCGCGTGGCCATTAACTTGTCTCCTCAGCAGTTTCGCAACCCGAACCTAACCACCCACATGAAAAAGCTTCAGGTTGCCACGCAGGCAGATCCTTCGCTAATCACTTTCGAGCTAACAGAAAGTGCCGTCATGAATGATGGCGATCATGCGATTCAAATGCTGAATGCCATTAAAGAATTGGGGTTTGCATTATCCATCGATGACTTTGGTACCGGTTACTCGTCGCTTTCCTATCTCGCCAAATTCCCGCTTGATGAACTTAAAATCGACCGCGCATTTATCTGCGACATGGAAACCTTTCCAAAACAGGTGACCTTGATTGAAAACATCATCAATTTAGGCCGTTCATTGAACATGTCTGTGGTGGCTGAAGGGGTTGAGACTGGCAAGCAAGCCAGTGTGCTCGGTAACTTAAAATGTGACACTATTCAGGGGTTTCATTTCTACAAGCCTATGCCGAGATCAGAATTTGAAGCGCTACTGATCAATAATCATAAGGCCATAAAAGCCGCGTCCTAATGTTGGTTGGCGCAGTCTTTGCGCCAACTTATCTTCCCCTCATTTTCCTTTCGTTTCTTCATTTGTTTAATCAAACCTGCCTCACATCAATGCTATGGGGTATGACTGTGCCTAAAATCCCAACCCTACGCTCAAACTCATAGCCAGATGCTGACCACGCGATGTGGGGATATTTATGGAATTGCTTTGCCCAGCAGGGAATCTCCCTGCCCTAAAAACAGCCATTGATAATGGTGCCGATGCGGTATACATCGGGTTCAAAGATGGCACTAACGCTCGTCATTTTGCGGGTCTGAACTTTGACGGCAAAAAACTCGAAAAGGCCGTTTCCTATGTCCATGAAAAGAAAAAACACCTTCACGTTGCGCTGAACACATTTGCGCACCCTGACGGATTTAAACGCTGGACAGATGCCGTTGATGCCGCTGTCGATCTTGGTGTCGATGCACTGATCATCGCCGACCTCGCCGTTCTTGATTACGCAGCCAAAAAACACCCAGACATGGAAATTCACTTGTCGGTGCAAGCCTCGGCTACCAACAGTGCG
Organism: Enterovibrio gelatinilyticus; assembly: GCF_028683095.1. Taxonomy (GTDB): domain Bacteria; phylum Pseudomonadota; class Gammaproteobacteria; order Enterobacterales; family Vibrionaceae; genus Enterovibrio; species Enterovibrio gelatinilyticus. Next base: position 16,070 of record NZ_JAJUBC010000014.1, read on the forward strand.
GCCATCGATTTTTATCGCGATCACTTCAACGTAAAGCGCGTTGTCTTACCGCGCGTATTGTCTATGCATCAAGTGAAACAGCTTTCTCGCACCACTGATGTCGATCTCGAAGTGTTTGCATTTGGTAGCCTTTGTATCATGTCGGAAGGCCGTTGCTACCTATCGTCATATCTGACGGGTGAATCCCCAAACACGGTTGGCGCATGTTCCCCAGCCAAATATGTCCGCTGGCAAGAAACCCCTCAAGGGTTAGAGTCTCGTCTCAATGACATTTTAATCGATCGCTACAAAGTGGGGGAAAACGCTGGGTACCCTACACTATGCAAAGGCAGATTCATCACTGATGGCGAACCTTTCCATGCGCTGGAAGAGCCTACCAGTTTGAACACTCTGTCGATTTTGCCTGAACTCTTCGCCGCCAATATTGCCTCGGTGAAAATTGAAGGGCGTCAGCGCAGCCCTGCTTATGTCGAGCAAGTGACTCGCACATGGCGTCAAGCCATTGATAGTTATCAACGCAATCCAGAAGCCTATAACGTGCTTCCCCAATGGAACCAGTGCTTAGACAGCGTCTCGGAAGGCGCGCAAACCACACTCGGTGCCTACCACCGTAAATGGCAGTAAAAGGAGCTCCCCATGAAATACTCTCTTGGCCCACTTCTTTACTTTTGGCCCAAACAAGACGTTGAGAGCTTTTATCAACAAGCGATCAGCAGCGACGCCGACATTGTCTATCTTGGCGAAACCGTGTGTTCTAAACGCCGCGAAGTACGTTTGGCTGACTGGATGGATCTTGGTCGCGAACTCGCGAAAAGTGGCAAGCAAGTGGTTCTCTCAACCATGGCATTACTCGAAGCCCCGAGTGAAGTGAAGGTTATGCAAAGCTACATCGACAATGGCGACTTCATCATTGAAGCCAACGATGTATCTGCCATTCAATTGGCTCATGAAAAACAATTGCCCTTCGTCGCTGGTCCTGCACTCAATCTTTACAATGCACAGGCGCTTAACGTTCTACTGTCAAAAGGCATGACGCGCTGGTGTATGCCCGTCGAGCTTTCTCGTGAATGGCTACTTAAAGTGCTGGCAGAAACTGAAACAATGGGAATTCGAGACCGCTTCGAGGTTGAAGTATTCTCATTTGGTCATTTGCCATTGGCCTACTCTGCACGCTGCTTCAGTGCACGTGCGGAAAACCGCCCGAAGGACAAATGCGAAACCTGTTGTATTAACTACCCACAGGGTTTAGAAGTGAAAAGCCAAGAAGGCCAAGCCGTGTTTACGCTCAATGGCATTCAGACCCAATCAGGTTACTGTTACGACCTCAGCAAAGATGTCGACTCTATGCACGGCATTGTGGATGTGGCGCGTATTAGCCCACAAGACATCAACTCTCTTGATGTTATCGCTGGGTTTAAGCGTGGCGAGCGCCATAGCACCGCGCAAACACATCACTGCAATGGTTATTGGCATAGTATTGAAGGCATGGCGATTCACTCTTAATTGCCTTAACGCTGAACGTAAAAGAGCCGCAACTGCGGCTCTTTTTTATTCATCATAGAATCACGATTTTCTATCGTTGCTGGCGCTCACAAACGAAGTTAGGATACTGGCACGGCTCGATTCAACTGCTGGGCGATGAGGCTCAACTCGAGCATAGAATACCGATGCTCAACAAACTCGTAGACATTGCCGGCCATCGCAAGCTTGTACAATGCAACCGCAGAGCCTAAATCACCTTGAGATTGATAACGCTTCGCCAGATAAAAATACCCTTCACAGAGTCGTTGCGCCAATTGAGCGTTATCAGTACTCGATCTCATGATCTCTCGAAAGAACGCCTCTTCACTAATGTCGTTAAGGTATAAACGCGCGATCAGCCAACCCCAGTCTTTTTTGTCAGACGCTTGGAAGTGAGCACGTAGCGCTTCTGTCGCCTGTTCATTACCCGACTTTTGCTGCTCAGCCAAGTACAGCCATATTGCACGGTAAGGGTCGTTCCCGTCGTCATTGTAATGCTTTAGTAGATCGCGTACAGCAAGGTCATAGCGACCGCCATAGTACAAAGCAATACCACGATTACGTTCTGCATACTGATGGGTTTCATCCAACTCTAGCGTTGAATCAAAGGCTTCATAGGCAGCGTCATACATACCACTTTGGGTAAAATAAACGCCTAGAATGTTAAATACATCAGGCTGCGCTGGGTTGTAGGACAGTGAACGGTTGAAATCTAAACGAGCCAGATCACGCAACCCTAGGCTATCGTTGATTAAACCACGCTCGTAGTAAATCTGCGCTTTGTCTTGTTCTGTGAGATCTTCTCTCAGCAAGATTTGATCAATTCGCGCCAACTGCACTTCTTGTTGCGTGGTTGACTGCAGTGGCACAGCCATTGGCAAATAGTGCCAAGGTTGCGAGTTTTGCGTTGACGTCGAAGTCGCACAGCCAGAAAGCAGTAGCAACGAACCAACAATGGTCAACGGCAGCCATCTCATATTTCGCATGTGTGCGTATCTCCAGATAAAACAAAAGGGGGCATAGCCCCCTTTTTATACCGCGTTTAACGCGAGTGTGTCACTTATTCTGCGTCAGCTTCAGGCTGAGCGTCAGTTTCAGCAGCAGGTGCTTGCTCTACTGCTTCTTTCATGCTCAGGCGGATACGGCCTTGACGGTCGATTTCCAGAACCTTGACTTGAACTTCTTGACCTTGTTCTACGTAGTCAGACACTTTCTCGATGCGCTTATCAGCCACTTGAGAGATGTGTACCAGACCTTCTTTGGTGCCGATAACAGACACAAAGCAACCGAAGTCAACAATGCGCGTTACTTTACCCGTGTAGATACGGCCTACTTCTACTTCAGCAGTCAGCGCTTCGATGCGTGCAATTGCCGCTTTCGCTTTCTCACCGTCAGTTGCTGCGATCTTCACTGTACCGTCATCTTCGATTTCGATAGTTGTGTCAGTTTCGTCAGTCAATGCACGGATAACAGCGCCGCCTTTACCGATAACATCTTTGATCTTCTCAGGGTTGATCTTGATGGTATGGATGCGTGGTGCGAATTCAGAGATATCGTCACGAGCTGCAGAGATTGCTTGGTCCATCACGCTTAGGATGTGCAGACGCGCGCCCTTAGCTTGGTTCAGAGCAATTTCCATGATCTCTTTAGTGATACCTTCGATTTTAATGTCCATCTGCAGCGCAGTAACACCATCATCAGTACCCGCTACTTTGAAGTCCATGTCGCCTAGGTGATCTTCGTCACCCAAGATGTCAGACAGAACAACGAAGTCGCTTTCTTCTTTCACAAGACCCATTGCGATACCCGCAACAGATTTCTTGATAGGTACACCCGCGTCCATTAGCGCAAGAGAAGTACCACATACAGACGCCATTGAAGACGAACCGTTAGATTCAGTGATTTCAGAAACCACACGAACGGTGTACGGGAATTCATCTTGTGAAGGCATTACTGCTGCAATACCACGCTTAGCCAGTTTACCGTGGCCGATTTCACGACGCTTAGGAGAACCAACGAAACCTGTTTCACCTACACAGTATGGAGGGAAGTTGTAGTGCAGTAGGAAGTTGTCAGTGCGCTCACCAGTGATTGAATCAATGATTTGTGCGTCACGCTGCGTACCAAGGGTCGCAGTAACAAGAGCCTGAGTTTCACCACGAGTGAACAATGAAGAACCGTGGGTACGTGGAAGTACACCAGTACGTACGTCTAGCGCACGAACCATGTCTTTTTCACGGCCATCAATACGTGGGTTACCAGCAATGATGCGGCCACGTACAACGTTCTTCTCAAGGCTGCCCAGCATGCCTTGGATTTCACGAACGTTCAGATCGTCATTCTCTTCGCTCATTTGAGCGATAACGCTTTGCTTGATTTCACCAACTTGTGCGTAACGCGCCATTTTCTCGGTGATTTGGTACGCTTCTACGAAACGTGCTTCAGCCAGTTCTGCAACGCGTGCTTTACGCTCAGCGTTAACAACTGGTGCAGCCCAATCCCAAGAAGGAGTAGCAACTTCAGCTGCGAACTCGTTGATTGCTTTAATAGCAACTTGTTGTTGGTCATGACCAAAAACAACCGCTTGTAGCATTTGCTCTTCGCTTAGACGGTCAGCTTCTGATTCAACCATCAGAACAGCGCCTTCAGTACCAGCGATAACCAGATCCAAACGGCTGCTTTCTAGTTCAGTGTTGCTTGGGTTCAATACCAACTGATCGTTGATGAAACCAACACGTGCAGCACCGATTGGGCCGTTAAATGGCAAACCAGAAATAGTCAGTGCCGCTGACGTTGCAAGCATTGCTACGATGTCAGGGTTAACGTCTGGGTTTACAGAAACCACAGTTGCGATAACTTGAACTTCGTTTTTGAAGCCGTCTGGGAAAAGTGGACGGATTGGACGGTCGATCAGACGTGAAGTTAGTGTTTCGCCTTCTGAAGGACGACCTTCACGTTTGAAGAAACCACCTGGGATTTTACCCGCTGCGTAAGTACGCTCTTGGTAGTTAACCGTCAACGGGAAGAAGTCTTGACCTTCTACCGCGTCTTTTTTACCAACAACACTTACGAATACTGAAGTGTCGTCCATGCTAGCCATAACAGCTGCAGTTGCTTGGCGAGCCATAACGCCAGTTTCCAGCGTTACGGTGTGGTTACCATACTGGAATGTTTTTACGATTGGATTCACGTGAAATTCCTTGTTTTATTTGCACTTACTTAGTGCGAGTCACTTTATTCTCAATGGCTTCACCAATCGCGACTAATGACAAAACTCAATTATTCTTCATAAGAAGAATACGACAACAGAGTGTTCTCAATAGTCGCGACCTGATGGTCGACTTCGTAGACTGCGAAGCCAATGAAAGCGCCAATATTATATACCCAAACTGACGCAATATGCATGTTTCGGCAAGAATTACTGGAGTGATGCTCAAGGGTGAGTATACATACGGCTTTCAGGCCAACTGAAAAGGTCGCATTGGACACAAACCCACTGACTACCGAACAATAAGCCTAGCCGACACATTATGAAAGAAGGGAGCAAAAACGAGAAAAGGAGCCACTAGGGCTCCTTTTCGGTATGCGGTGCTTAAAAGCCAAAGGCTTATTAGCGACGCAGACCCAGACGCTTGATCAGGTCAAGGTAACGGTCAGCGTTTTTGCCTTTCAAGTAGTCAAGCAGTTTACGACGACGCGAAACCATGCGCAGTAGACCGCGACGGCTGTGGTGATCACCTTTGTGCTCAGCGAAGTGGCCTTGCAGGTGATTGATAGAAGCAGTCAAAAGCGCTACTTGAACTTCTGGAGAACCAGTGTCGTTAGTGCCTTGTGCGTATTCTGCAACGATTGCTGCTTTAGTTTCTGCATTCAGAGACATAGTCTATTCCTAAATGTAAAAGGTTATATTTGCGCCAGCCAATCTCTGATTCAGCCGACACCCGAGCGGCGGATTCTACAGCGCTTACCTCGATAAGGCAATCGATATAGTCTCTACCAAAATACTATTTTCTGTTTTGGAAATTTATTCCTGACGGATCTTAACCAAACGTTTTGGTGCGATCAGGCCGTCAGCATCAATTTCACCCACACCAATAAAGGTGCGCTCTTCGCCCATTGTCATACGGACCTGCCCTTCAGCAGGCGCATTTGCCGCCTGAACGGCTTGACCTTGCAAGACATAACTTGCGACGGTAGGGAGAATATTCACTTCTTCTAAATCTTGAACAGCAGAGTCAAGAGGAAGTAGCAAAGGGTCAAGCAGTTCACGAGGCTGAACGCCTTGTTCACGCGCTTGCTCTAACAATTCTTCTAGCTGCTCTAGCGTGACCATTTTTTCAACGGGGTAACGAGACACACCGATACGGCGAAGTGCCGTAACATGCGCACCACAACCCAGCATTTCACCCAAATCATCAACGATGGTGCGGATGTAAGTACCTTTAGAGCAATGCACTTCCATCTCGATTTCATCGCCTTCGAAGCGAAGTAGCGTGATTTCGAAAACGTTGATTTTACGCGCTTCGCGTGGCACTTCGATGCCAGCACGAGCATATTCGTAAAGTGGTTTGCCTTCGAATTTCAACGCAGAGAACATAGATGGTACTTGCATGGTTTCGCCACGGAAACTTGCAATGAAACCTTCCAATTGTTCTTGGGTCACGTTCACGTCGCGCGTTTCTACTACTTCGCCATCTGAATCAGAGGTGTTAGTACGCTCGCCCAACTTCGCGACAACCACGTAGCGCTTGTCAGAATCGAGCAAGAACTGCGAAAACTTAGTGGCTTCACCAAAACAAATTGGCAACATACCCGTCGCCAATGGATCAAGTGCACCAGTGTGGCCAGCTTTTTCTGCGAAGAAAATGCGTTTCACTTGCTGCAAAGCACCGTTTGAAGTAATACCCGTTGGTTTGTCTAGTAGAACAATCCCATCAACTGGGCGTCCCTGACGACGAGGACGGCGACCCATTATTCTTTGTCTCCGTCATTGTCGTCTTCTACATGGCGTTCTTCATCAGACTTCACAGCCTGACTCACCAAGTTAGAAATGCGCATGCCTTCAGTCAGTGATTGGTCAAACACAAAAATCACTTCAGGGGTGATACGTAGACGAATTGCTTTACCAAGCAATGTGCGCACGTACCATGCTTGTTCATTCAATGCTTCCAGACCCGCTTCTGCGGTCTGATCGCCAGTCGTCAAAAAGGTCACGTGTACTTTTGCGTATGCAAGGTCACGAGAAACATCAACGCCTGATACCGTTACCATGCTGATGCGCGGGTCTTTGATCTCACGCTGCAGGATAAGTGCGACTTCTTTTTGCACTTGCTGCGATACACGCTGGGTACGGCTAAATTCTTTGGCCATAACTCTCTTCTCTCATAAAGAATGGGGGGAAAGCGCTAAGCACTTCCCCCCATGGTGTTTATAAACAACCTGTTACAGGTAGCTATTATTCGATGGTGCGTTTCACTTCAACGATTTCGAATACTTCGATTTGGTCGCCAGTGCGAACATCGTTGTAGTTCTTAACGCCGATACCACACTCGTAGCCTTTCGCTACTTCGTTGACATCGTCTTTAAAGCGACGCAGTGACTCTAGCTCACCTTCATAGATAACAACGTTGTCACGCAGTACGCGGATTGGGTTGTTACGCTTGATGGTACCTTCAGAAACGATACAGCCTGCAATTGCACCAATCTTAGGTGATTTGAAGACTTCACGTACTTCAGCCAGACCCATAATTTCTTGTTTGAACTCAGGCGCAAGCATACCGCTCATCGCTTGTTTCACTTCATCAATCAGGGCGTAGATCACTGAGTAGTAACGCAGATCTAGGCTTTCAGCATCAATCGTCTTACGCGCAGACGCATCAGCACGAACGTTGAAGCCAACCAAGATAGCGTTTGAAGCAGCAGCTAGAACCGCATCGGTTTCGGTGATAGCACCAACACCCGAACCTACGATCTTCACTTTTACTTCGTCAGTAGACAGTTTAACCAGTGAGTCTGCAATGGCTTCAACAGAACCTTGTACATCAGCTTTCAGTACAATGTTCAGCTCAGACACTTCACCTTCAGCCATGTTAGAGAACATGTTTTCCAGTTTCGCTTTCTGCTGGCGAGCCAGTTTAACGTCACGGAATTTGCCTTGGCGGTAAAGAGCAACTTCACGCGCTTTACGCTCATCACGAACAACAGTCGCTTCATCACCTGCAGAAGGAACACCGGAAAGACCCAGGATTTCGACAGGGATAGACGGGCCAGCTTCTTCAACGTCTTTACCGTTCTCATCGCGCATTGCACGAACACGGCCATATTCAAGACCACAAAGAACGATATCGCCTTTTTTCAGCGTACCTTCTTGTACAAGAACAGTAGCAACTGGGCCACGGCCTTTGTCTAGACGTGATTCGATAACCACACCGCTCGCCATGCTGTCACGTACGGCTTCAAGCTCAAGAACTTCTGATTGCAGCAAGATTGCTTCAAGCAGTTCGTCAATGTTAAGACCTTGCTTAGCAGAAACATGAACGAACATGTTTTCGCCGCCCCAGTCTTCAGACATAACGTTGTGCTGAGACAGTTCATTCTTCACGCGATCTGGGTCAGCAGCTTCTTTATCGATCTTGTTCACAGCAACGATAAGTGGCACATCGGCCGCTTTTGCGTGCTGGATAGCTTCGATAGTTTGTGGCATTACGCCATCGTCCGCTGCAACAACCAGAACAACGATATCCGTTGCTTTAGCACCACGTGCACGCATTGATGTAAACGCTGCGTGTCCTGGAGTATCCAAGAAGGTGATCATGCCGTTTTCAGTTTCAACGTGGTATGCACCAATGTGCTGGGTAATACCACCGGCTTCGCCAGAAGCAACGTGTGCTTTACGAATGTAATCAAGTAGCGATGTTTTACCGTGGTCAACGTGACCCATGATAGTAACAACAGGTGCACGTGGTTCACGTTTTGCACTGTCATCACGATCCAGCATGACCGCTTCTTCAAGTTCGTTCTCTTTACGAAGAACAACCTTGTGACCCATTTCTTCTGCAACCAGTGCTGCAGTTTCTTGGTCAATAACTTGGTTGATGGTTGCCATTGCGCCCATCTTCATCATGGTTTTGATAACTTCGGTAGCTTTAACAGCCATCTTGTTAGCAAGTTCAGCAACAGTGACTGTTTCGCCGATTTCTACATCACGGTTAACTTTCTGTGCTGGCTTCTGGAAACCATGCTGCATAGACGTTGGCTTAGACATACGGCCTTTCAGCTTGCCGCCTTTACCACCACGTCCGCGATTTGCTGACGAGTCGTCTTTATCTTGTGCTGATTTTTTCTTCTTGCGACGACGTGGTGCAGCTTCTTGGCGGCGATCCGCTTCGTCTTCTGCTTCGCGTGCATGTTGGAAAGTTGTAACGTGATGATCTGTTGCTTCCATTACATCTGTTACCACTTCTTGCTTACTCCAACGCTCTTCGTTCAATTCTGCCATCTTGCGTGCCTCTTCTAGCTGGCGCTGACTTTCTTCTTCAGCTCTACGCTTGGCTTCCTCTTCCTGGCGACGCTTGAGTTCATCAGCTTCATTTTTTGCTTGCGCCTCAGAAGCTTCACGAGATGCTTTTTGCTCTGCAGTCTCGTTCAAAGCTTTTGATTTCTCAGCCGCAACGCGTAATTTTTCTTCGGCGTCACGTTTCGCTTTTTCTTCAGCGTCACGCTTTGCTTTTTCTTCGGCTTCTCGCTTCGCTGCTTCTTCAGCTTCGCGACGGGCTTTTTCCTCAGCCTCACGCTGTGCTGCTTCTTCAGCTTCACGTTGTGCAGCTTCCTGCGCTACACGTTGTTCTTCGAGGTCGCTGCGCTTCACGTAGGTGCGCTTTTTGCGCACTTCTACCTGAACATCCTTACTCTTTCCGCCAGCACCAGAAACACTCAAGGTGCTGCGTTTTTTGCGCTGTAACGTCAGTCGAGTTGGAGCGCTACCATCGTCGCCGTGCTCACGCTTCAGATGCGAAAGCAGAGTCTGCTTCTCATCTTGGCTTACGCTGTCTTCTGCTGACTTTTGAATGCCTGCATCTTGAAACTGCTTAAGCAAACGATCTACCGGCGTATCGATCTCGCTCGCCAGTGATTTAACTGTAACTTCTGACATTCTGCTCCTCCTTTGCTGCGCTTAAGCTTCGTCGCTGAACCAGCAAATATTGCGTGCTGCCATGATAAGCTCGCCCGCTTTAACTTCATCCATTCCCTCGATATCTAGAAGATCATCAGTGCCTTGGTCGGCCAGATCTTCCAATGTGCAGATACCTTTTGTCGCCAGGCGGAACGCCATATCACGCTCCAAGCCTTCTAGACCCAACAGGTCTTCAGCAGGCTCTGCACCGTCAAGGATTTCTTCTTTCGCCAATGCAATAGTGGTCAGTGCTTCTTTCGCACGGCTACGCAGTTCTTCAACGGTATCTTCATCAAGACCGTCAACTTCCATTAGCTCTGCGGCTGGCACATAAGCCACTTCTTCCAATGTGGTGAAACCTTCTTCAACCAACATTGCTGCGAAGTCTTCGTCGATGTCTAGGTGCTTACTAAACAGCTCAATAGACTGACCCGCTTCTTCCTGGTGCTTCTTCTTAAGATCTTCAACAGTCATCACGTTCAACACCCAACCAGTTAGTTGTGATGCTAGACGTACGTTTTGACCGTTACGACCAATCGCTTGCGCCAGATTGTCAGCTTCAACTGCGATATCCATTGTGTGGGTATCTTCGTCTACGATAATAGACGCAACTTCAGCAGGTGCCATCGCATTGATAACCAATTGCGCTGGGTTGTCATCCCATAAAACAATATCGATACGCTCGCCACCTAGTTCACCCGAAACGGCTTGAACTCGCGCACCACGCATACCAACACACGCACCAACAGGGTCAATACGCTTGTCATTTGTCTTCACGGCAATTTTTGCACGTGAGCCAGGATCGCGGGCTGCGCCCATGATCTCGATCATTTCTTCGCCGATTTCTGGCACTTCAATGCGGAACAGTTCGATCAGCATTTCAGGCTTAGAGCGAGTCATGAACAATTGGAAGCCGCGCGCTTCTGGACGCACAGCATACAGCAAACCGCGCACGCGGTCGCCTGGACGGAAATTTTCACGTGGCAACTGATCGTCACGTTGGATTGCCGCTTCTGCATTATTGCCAAGGTCAACGATGATCACATCACGGTTAACTTTCTTCACAATACCAGTGATCAGCTCACCTTCATTGTCCATGAACTGCTCAACCACTTGCTCACGCTCAGCTTCACGTACTTTTTGTACAATAACTTGCTTCGCGGTTTGTGTGGTAATGCGGTCAAACGTAACAGACTCGATGTCGTCTTCTACGAAGCTACCAACTACCATAGTTTCATCTTCAAACTGAGCAGCTTCAAGCGTGATTTCGCGAGTTGGTTGAGTGACTTCTTCAACAACTTCCCAACGACGGAACGTTTCGAATTCGCCCGTTTTACGGTCGATTACAACACGTACTTCGATCTCTGCTTCGTGTTTTTTCTTAGTGGCCGTTGCCAGCGCTGTTTCCAACGCTTCAAAAATGCGCTCGCGAGGAACTGCTTTTTCGTTGGATACCGCTTCGACGACAGCCAAGATTTCTTTGTTCATGAACTAATGCCTCATTTAAGCTTAAAATGAAGGAACCAGGTTGGCCTTGGCAATATTGCTCAGGGCAAACGCTTCTTCGTTGCCATCGACGTTGATGGTCACAGTCTCACCTTCCATAGAAAGAATGACGCCTTTCCATTTGCGGCGGTTTTGCATAGCCATTTTCAGCACTATGTTGACTTCATGACCAATAAAACGCTGGTAATGTGCAGCGATAAAAAGTGGTCTCTCCAAACCTGGAGATGAAACTTCAAGGTGGTAAGCCACAGTAATTGGATCTTCTACGTCCATGACTGCACTAACCTGACGGCTCACTTCAGCACAAGATTCAACTGTGATGCCGTTCTCGTGATCGATAAAGATACGAAGGGTTGAGTGCTGTCCAGCGCGAACAAACTCAAGCCCTACAAGCTCATAGTCTAACGCTGCAACAGGTGCTTCAAGCATAGCGAAAAGCTGTTTTTCTAATCCTGTCATACAAACCCCAGAAATAAAAAAAGGGCTAAAAAGCCCAGTTATCCATCCGAATGGTCATCTTCAGATAACAAAAAACCCCGAATATCGGGGTTTAATGCAACTGGACCCTTGTGTCATGGTTGCCCATGACCAGTGACTGTTTTGGTCTCTCTAAACAATCACCGTAAAGTGGTTGCGGGGGCCGGATTTGAACCGACGACCTTCGGGTTATGAGCCCGACGAGCTACCAAACTGCTCCACCCCGCGTCCGATGGCGAATAGTATATCTTCGCCTCACACACTAATACAAGTACTGTGAACCATATTTCAGGATTTTTAAATTGGTGCCGAGAGCGGGACTTGAACCCGCATGCCTATACAGGCACTACCCCCTCAAGATAGCGTGTCTACCAATTTCACCACCTCGGCAAATCTATTTCTTAGTTAGGGATGTCACTGTTGCTACCAGTAGTAGCTGGAACATCACCTGCCTGCGTCTGCTCAGTCAATGGCACACTCAGGTCTTCATACTCACTACCCGATTGGATTTGGTGAGATGTTAAGTTACCTAGCACTAAGCTAAGTACAAAGAATACAGTTGCGAAAATCGCAGTCATTCGGGTCAGAAAGTTTCCAGAGCCGCCAGAGCCAAATACACTATTTGATGCCCCAGCCCCGAAAGAGGCTCCCATATCTGCGCCTTTACCCTGTTGAACCAAAACCAGGCCAATAACACCGAGCGCGGCCAACAGATAAATCACAAGTAGAATTTCGTACATGGGTTCCACCTATGTTCCAAATTGTTGAGCCAGCTGACATTTAAGTTCACTAGCGCAACTCCCATCATTGGGAGCGGGAGAATACTAACGAATGCCAGACGGTGAAACAAGAGAAAAATGCAAAAAAACGGTAGTTTTCATCCCGTTTGCACATCTTGTAACCACCTTGACTCCCACTCCATGTCGTTTTTCTATCGTGCTTTTTGCAGGTTAGCAGTTCGCTTTCACCGCTTCTGCAATCTCAAGCGCATAGGCTTGAACCTCTTCAGCATTTTCGCCTTCCACCATAACGCGGATGAGTGGCTCGGTGCCGGATTTACGAAGCAGTACGCGACCTGTATCACCGAGTTTTGCTTCTACAGCCGCTTTAGCAGACAGCACTGCATCTGATTCTAGCGGATCGCTACTTCCACTAAAGCGCACATTTTCTAGTACCTGTGGGAACATACTCATGCCATCGCATAGCTCTTTCAAGCTCAAGCCAGTGCCAACGACACTAGCAAGCACTTGAAGGGCTGCAACAATCGCGTCACCCGTGGTCACCTTATCAAGAAGGATCACATGGCCTGAGTTTTCAGCGCCAATTTTCCAATCGTTTTGCAGCAGTTTTTCCATCACGTAGCGATCGCCAACTTTAGCGCGAGTAAATGGAATTCCGAGTTGCTTCAGTGCTACTTCCATGCCCATATTGGTCATGAGAGTGCCCACCACTCCACCTTTTAATTCACCGCGACGTAAGGATTCACGTGCGATGATATAAGCGATTTGGTCACCGTCTACTTTATTGCCTTCATGGTCAACCATGATGATACGGTCACCATCACCATCAAAGGCAATACCCAGAACGGCTTCTTCTTCTAAAACACGCTTTTGAAGTGCGCGAACATCCGTTGCACCCACTTCTGCATTGATGTTTGTACCGTTTGGTTCTACACCCATTGCAATGATATCAGCGCCTAATTCAGAGAACACTGAAGGTGCAATGTGATAGGTCGCACCATGTGCACAATCGATAACGATCTTAAGGCCTTTCAGGTTCATTTCTGACGGGAACGTACCTTTACAGAATTCAATGTAACGACCAGCAGCGTCTACGATGCGGCTTGCCTTACCCAGTTCCGCAGAATCCACACAGGTCAGTGCTTTTTCAAGCTCAGCTTCAATAGCAAGTTCAACTTCATCAGGAAGTTTGGTGCCTTCAGACGAGAAAAATTTGATGCCGTTGTCATAATACGGGTTGTGTGAGGCAGAGATAACAATCCCGGCTTCGGCGCGGAACGTTTGCGTTAAATACGCAATGGCAGGTGTTGGCATTGGGCCAGTAAATGCGGCCTGAAGACCTGCTGCAGATAACCCTGCTTCTAACGCTGATTCAAGCATATAGCCAGAGATACGCGTATCTTTTCCTATCAAGACTTTCTTTGTGCCTTGTTGGCTAAGCACTCGTCCTGCCGCCCAACCCAGTTTCAGCATAAAGTCTGGCGTGATTGGGAATTGGCCAACTTTACCGCGTACACCGTCGGTGCCGAAGTATTTACGTTCTGTCATTGTGTATCTCCAAGTAGATCTGCTGCTTCTTGCATCATGCTGACAACACGAACCACATCGGCGGTTTCTTTTACGTCATGTACACGAATGAGCTGCGCTCCTTTCGAAGCAGCAATAGTGGCGCAAGCTAAACTCCCCCCCAACACATCAGTAGGGGATTTTTCCAATAATTTAAAAATCATAGACTTCCGAGACATACCCGCAAGTATAGGCAGCCCATGACGATGAAACGATTCCAGTTTTACTAGTAACTGATAATTATGTGTAAGTGTCTTACCAAACCCAAAGCCTGGGTCCAAAATGAGCTTTTCTTTGGCAATGCCCACTGCAGAACAGGCATCAATTCTCTCATCAAAGAACCGATGGATATCTTCAAAAAGATCCACATACGTAGGATCAACCTGCATTGAACGAGGTTGTCCCTGCATGTGCATAATACACACTGGCACATCAGCCAAGGCTGCTGCGTTAAGCGCATTGGGCTCTTGTAGTGCACGTACGTCATTGATTAGATTAGCACCTGCATTTACCGCTGCCGTCATAACCGCCGCTTTGCTGGTATCAATAGAAATCCAGCAATCAAACCTTTTTCTAATAGCTTCTATCGCAGGAATGACTCTTGAGAGTTCTTCATCGAGCGATACATCTGCCGCCCCAGGCCTTGTTGACTCACCACCGATATCTAATACCGACGCACCTGCACTGAGCATATTCTCAGCATGATAAAGCGCAGTATCAAGGTGACTGAACTTCCCACCATCGGAGAACGAATCGGGCGTGACGTTAAGGATACCCATCACTTTTGGAGAAGACAGGTCGAGAGAGAGTTCTTTACTGGTCAGTATCATAGTCGGACTTTGTTTTAGGCGAGAATTTATCACTACCAAAAGAAAAACCCCGAGTAATCCCGGGGTTTGAAATAGCTAACGAGGCGATTACGCTTCTGGCTGGTTGTCTGGATCGACCGGTTTAGATCCCGCGTCATCTGAAGAAGATTCTGATTTTGCTTCTGCATCAGGCTTCTTCGGCGTGTTATCTGAACTGTCGTCAGTAGTCCAACCCGCAGGCTCGCGCACTGGGCGGCGTTCCATCAAGTCATCAATCTGTGCTGCATCAATAGTTTCATACTTCATCAATGCATCTTTCATTGCATGCATGATATCCATATTTTCTTCGATGAGTTTACGCGCACGTAAATAGTTACGGTCAATAAGCTCACGAATCTCACTATCGATAAGGCGCGCCGTTTCATCCGAAACATGCTTAGATTTCGCAACAGAACGACCAAGGAATACTTCGCCCTCGTCATCGGCATACAGCAATGGACCCAGTTTTTCTGAGAAACCCCATTGAGTAACCATCTTACGAGCAATGTCAGTGGCTCGCTCAATATCGTTCGAGGCCCCTGTAGAAACGTTATCGACACCGTAAATAATCTCTTCCGCCAAACGTCCACCATAAAGACTCGAAATCATCGACTCTAGGTGCAAGCGAGACATGCTCACGCGATCTTGTTCAGGAAGATACATGGTCACACCCAATGCGCGTCCACGTGGGATAATAGACACCTTGTAGACAGGGTCGTGTTCTGGCACTAGGCGACCAACAACAGCATGGCCAGCTTCATGATAAGCAGTCGATTCTTTGGACTCTTCTGTAAGTACCATCGATTTACGCTCGGCACCCATCATGATTTTGTCTTTCGCGAGTTCAAACTCAACCATAGACACAACACGCTTGTTACCACGAGCTGCAAACAATGCTGCTTCGTTCACCAAGTTTGCCAGATCTGCACCTGAGAACCCTGGCGTACCACGAGCAATAAGAGATGCTTCAACATCACCACCCAGTGGCACTTTACGCATGTGTACTTTAAGAATTTGTTCACGACCGCGGACGTCAGGCAAGCCAACAACGACTTGACGGTCAAAACGGCCAGGACGTAACAATGCTGGATCTAGAACGTCTGGACGGTTTGTTGCGGCGATAACGATAATACCTTCGTTACCTTCGAAACCATCCATTTCGACCAACATCTGGTTTAGCGTTTGTTCACGTTCGTCGTGACCACCACCTAGACCCGCACCACGTTGGCGACCTACAGCATCAATTTCATCAATAAAGATGATACAAGGTGATGTTTTCTTCGCTTGTTCGAACATGTCACGGACACGAGATGCACCCACACCCACGAACATTTCTACGAAGTCAGAACCAGAAATCGTAAAGAATGGTACTTTCGCTTCACCTGCGATGGCTTTAGCCAGCAAGGTTTTACCTGTACCAGGAGGACCCACCATCAAGACACCCGTTGGAATTTTACCACCGAGTTTCTGGAAGCGACTTGGGTCGCGCAGGTAATCAACCAGTTCTTTAACGTCTTCTTTTGCTTCGTCACAACCAGCGACATCAGCGAACGTTGTTTTAATTTGCTCTTCGCTCATCATGCGCGCTTTCGATTTACCGAAAGACATCGCCCCTTTGCCACCGCCGCCTTGCATTTGACGCATGAAGAAAATCCACACACCGATAAGCAGAAGCATTGGGAACCAAGAGATGAAAATTGAAGCAAGAATGCTTGGTTCTTCAGGAGGCGTACCGCGAACCTGAACTTTAGAATTGATAAGGTCGTCTAGAAGCTTAGGATCTTGGAGAACAGGCATGTAGGTGACATAGCTCGTGCCATCACGACGTGTCACTTTCAGTTCGCGATTATCGAACTGTACATCCTGTAGTTTATCCTGTCCTATCTCTTGGACGAACGTTGTGTAGTCGACTTGACGGCCCGCGCTGTCGCCTGGTCCAAAACTCTGGAACACAGACATCAGTACAACAGCGATAACCAACCAAAGAATCAAGTTTTTTGCCATGTCACTCAAGGTGTTAGCTCCGCGGAAACTTTAGTAATAATAGTAGAGTACTACAGTTTATAACCTGTAGCCACAATGTACACCTCACGCGAGCGAGCTCGAGAGGAGTCTGGTTTACGGATTTTCACCGCTTTGAACATCTTACGCACTTCAGCCAAATACTGATCAAACCCTTCACCTTGGAAAACTTTGACAATAAAAGCACCATTTGGAGCAAGAACTTCGCGACACATTTCCATTGCAAGTTCAACTAAGTACATTGCTTTGGGTTGATCAGATGCCAAATTACCGCTCATATTGGGCGCCATGTCTGACATCACCACATCAACCATGTCTGGTTGAATACGATCCAACAATGCGTTCAACACTGCTTCTTCGCGAAAATCACCTTGCAAGAAGCTTACACCCGGCAAGGAGTCCATAGGAAGAATGTCACACGCAATAACCTGACCGTTGTCTCCAACTTGCTCTACGGCGTATTGAGACCAACCACCAGGGGCGGCTCCCAAATCGACCACAGTCATGCCCGGTTTTAGCAGCTTGTCCTTACCTTGAATTTCATCCAATTTAAAAATTGCGCGTGAACGAAATCCTTTTTTCTGGGCTTCTTGAACATATTTATCATCAAAATGCTCTTTCAACCAGCGGCCAGAACTCGCTGAGTGTTTCTTTTTACTCATGTTTTACCTAGCCCACATTTCCGACCGTTAAATGTTAACGGACTACTTAGGGGGATATTTGTTCAGTTTGAAAGGATATGGCGGTAGAATGTCACGTTTTCAACCCCGATAAAACAACAAATCGAGTCAACATGAATCTAAGCACAAAACAAAAGCAGCATCTAAAAGGTCTGGCACACTCACTTAAACCTGTCGTTCTGATGGGTGCCAATGGCCTAACAGAAGCCGTGCTTGCTGAGATTGAAATCGCTCTCGATCACCACGAACTAATTAAAGTGAAAGTGGCCTCTGAAGACCGCGACACTAAGAACCTGATTGTAGACGCAATTGTTCGTGAAACTAAGGCAGAAAAAGTTCAAGTCATCGGTAAGGTGCTTGTTCTGTATCGCCCAAGCAAAGAGCGCAAAATCGAACTACCACGTAAATAAGAAAAGGCCGCTAAGCGGCCTTTTTTGTTTCTGCGATGGTAATAACCGCTAACATTTTTATTCGATTAAACGTATTCAACGCTATCGATTTCGAATTCTTTCACGCCACCAGGGGTAGTGATCGATACTTCATCGCCAGCTTCTTTACCAATAAGCCCGCGAGCAATCGGCGAATTGATAGAGATCAGGTGCTTTTTAATGTCAGACTCGTCATCACCAACAATCTGGTAAGACACTTCTTCGTCAGTATTGATGTCTATCAAGCCCACTGTTGAGCCAAAGATAACTTTGCCATTGTTTGGCATCTTTGCAATATCGATGATTTGAGCGACAGAAAGTTTATATTCGATATCACGAATCTGCGCTTCACAAATGCCTTGCTCTTCGCGCGCTGCGTGGTATTCCGCATTCTCTTTAAGATCGCCCAATTCACGAGCTTCACCGATCGCTTGAGTAATAATTGGACGACGTTTCAGCAAACGCTCTAACTCTGTACGAAGCTGCTGTTCGCCACGAACAGTCATGGGTACCTTATCCATAAACGACATTACCTCTATGTCCAAAACCTACGTTTTGGCAATAACAAAGCCACGCCCAAGCAAAGGTATGAGCGCGGCAAACGAATATTTATACCTCAGTGTAAACAAGTTACTTGCTCTGGTCACCTACCATTTTTTTCAGGGCCGTGCCTAACGCCCATATCAGTAGATCCTTACAAACAACAACCTTCTACTAAAGCCTTTTTAAACATATCCACCATGATAATTCCTCGACACATATCACACAAACAAACTCAACTCTCAGTATTTAGAAAAACCTAAAAGATGAAAAATTATAAAAATAACAGCTGAAATCGAACCTTTCAGAATTACTGTAAGCAACTGTTTTAAAACCATTTAAACTAAGCTCGCCACATAAAAAACAATGTTTTCTATTTGTTTTTTTATCGTTTTACTAACAGTTGCATTTCGCGAGCGGTTACAAACATGCCATCGGGATGTTTGGAGATTACATCTCGAAAATCAAAATCTTATAAAGGACAACGTAATGAACAAAACGTTTATCGCACTTGCTGTAGCTGCTCTAGCTTCTACCTCTGTTTCTGCTGCTGAAGTTTTCAACGACGGTACTTCTTCTATGGCTATCGGTGGCCGCGCTGAAGCACGTGCAGCTATCCAAGATGGCGACATGGCTGACAACAGCCGCGTACGTCTAAACTTCCTTGGCACTACCGCTATTGGCGAAGGCGCTTACGGTGTTGGTTTCTTCGAGCGTGAGTTCAAATCAGACGAAAGTGCAGACGAGAACCGTTACATCTTCGCAGGTATCGGTACCGAATACGGCCTAGTAACTTACGGTCTGAACGACGGCTCTCTAGGCATGATCACTGACTTCACTGATATCATGTCTTACCATGGTGCTGTTGCAAGCTCAAAAATCGACGTTGCAGACCGCACTAGCAACAACATCGCGTACAAAGGTGAGTTTGGCGGCCTAACCGTTAAAGCTAACTACGTTGGCGAAAATGACGACGTTAAAAAAGGCTACTCTCTAGGCGCGGTTTACGCAATGGAGAACGGTCTAGCAATGGCTCTAGGTTACGCAGACCAAGACAACCTAACTAAAGACACTGAAAGCCAACTAGAAGCTGCAGTTTCTTACACCATGGGCGACATCTACGTTGCTGCACTTTACAAAGATGGTGAAAACAAAACTTCAGGTGTTAAAGAAGACCTAACTGGTTACGAATTCGCTGCAGCCTACACCATGGGCCAAACCAAGTTCACCACCACTTACGGTAAAGCTGAAACTGAGTCAAAAGACACTGCTGACTCTATCGCAATCGACGCGACGCATTTCTTCAACAGCAACTTCCGCACTTACGTGTCTTACAACTTCAACCTTCTAAACGAAAACGAAGTTGCAACTAAGATCCAAGCAGAAGACGAAATGGTATTCGGTCTACGTTACGATTTCTAATCTAACTTAAGTACTTCACTTAAGTTAGAAACAAAAACGCCTACCTCCGAGTAGGCGTTTTTTGTACCATACTGAATCTTCCTAGATTGCAGGAACTTCTTATGGTGCGTCTCTTTGTTCTAATCGTTTGTTCGTTTTTCTCCACGACCGCCTTCTCTGTGCCTCTCAATACCCTTGAAGCTATGCTACCTGCTGGAAGTCAGCTTGCCCTATCTGTTTATAACGTGAATAGTGGTCAACAGCTTGTTGAGCGCGATGACGACATATTGCTCCCGCCAGCCAGCACCCAAAAAGTGGTAACGGCACTAGCCGCTTCTCTATATCTTCCATCGGACTTTAGCTTCGAGACTAAAGTACTTCAATCGGGCAAAGACATTGTATTTAAGTTTGGGGGCGACCCGACGCTAAAGCGTAAAGACTTACAGCTGCTTGTTAGCGCATTGAAAGCAAAGGGCATCAACCAGATACGTGGTGACGTCTGGCTTGATGGAGAGATATTTACCGGATATGAGCGAGCAGTCGGTTGGCCTTGGGATATATTGGGGGTCTGCTACAGCGCCCCATCATCAGCGATTTCCCTAGAGCGCAACTGCGTACAAGGCTCGATATACAGCAACAAGGGGCAGCGCCAAACACGCGTGTTTGTTCCTGAGCATCAACCGATAGAAATATCGACAGATGCGCTTGCCGTGACCAAAGCACAGCAACAAACCCAGCATTGTGATTTAGAACTTAATTACAACGACAGCAACCACTATCAGCTGAGTGGTTGTTTAGTTCACCGTTCCAATCCTCTTCCTCTTAAGTTCGCGATACAAAACCCTCAAAAATATGTGAGTGACGTGCTTGCAGCCGAGCTAAGAAAGGCAGCAATTACCGTGAAAGGCAACATCCGACTTGGATCACCGACAAATCAGGATCGCGTCATCGCCGTACACAAGTCAGCCCCGCGAGACGCGTTGCTTAACACCATGCTTAAACGTTCTGACAACCTGATTGCCGACAACATCCTTAAGACACTTGGGCATCGCTACTTCAAACAACCCGGTTCATTTAGCAACGGCGCAGCAGCGATAAAAGCAATATTGAAGCAACAAACGAACATTGACCTCAACACTGCTGTGATCGTGGATGGGTCGGGGTTGTCTCGCAATAATCGAATGACCGCCACACAGTTAATGTCAGTGATTCAATATGTTTACTCACACCCGCAGTTGGGCGTCTTGGCGATGCTACCTGTATCGGGTGTGGACGGGACTTTGAAATATCGCAGTAGTGTCCGTCATGCTCCGCTCAAAAATAAGCTGACGGCAAAAACAGGCTCTCTCTATGGGAGTTACAACCTCGCGGGAATATTGAAAAACAACCAAGGACAAGACGTCCTCGTTGTGCAACTGGTAACCAACTACCACATTCCAAAATCGGATGATCGCCCTAGCAACGTGGCCAGCCCGATCACCCAATTTGAACGAGAGCTCTACCAAGCGCTGCTCACATCAAGTCTAACCACGCATTAACCGTCATGAAGTAAATCGCCATCCCGCTGATATCAACCACAGAGGCTAACACTGGGCTCACAAGTACAGCGGGATCGAGACGAAACTTAGTCGCAATCAACGGAAGTACACCTCCAATCGTGGTAGACAAAATCACTTGAATAATTAGTGCTACCCCAATTGCAATGGCGATATCATCCAACGAAAAACCATATGGCAAAGAAGAGCTGTCACTAAAAAGCATCACCCTCGCCATGATCACTGCCGCCAGCGCAAATGCGATAACAAAAGCCACACGCACTTCCTTCCACATGACACATAGCCAGTGAGATGGACGCACTTCGTTCATCGCCATCGCACGCACCACCAAGGTGGCAGCTTGTGATCCCGCATTTCCCCCTGCCGCCGCAACCACTGGCATGTAAATAGCCAGTAATATGAGCTGGCTGATCGAATCTTCGTAGTGCGAGATAATCAGCCCAGAAACGACCCCTAGCAAAGCGAGTCCAATAATCCAACCGATTCGCTGGCGGACATGCGACATGACAGAATTAGCTAAATAGTTCCCGTCAGGCTCTACCTCAGAATTGATGAGCCCTAACCCAGTCGCGATTTTCCTTACCCTAATCGCATCGCCAGTTTCAGCCAGATCATCAAGTAGCTTTCTGACCAAGCCCAACGGACAGCAATTCAGTACACCAATCGCTTCAGCAACAGGCATCACAGACAGCAACCGAATTCTGTCTTCTCCACTGTGAATAAGAAACGCATTTTTTGCTGCTTCAATTTCATGCGCAGCGACATAATTTTGCTGGTTTTCCAGCATAGTGGCATTCATTACCGCCATAGCGAACCTCCCGATTGGCTAGTGCCAGATATTAGTTATCTGGTGAGGGTAACGACCATGAAAATACGAAGTTCGATGCCGTCTGTCTGTTTTTAGAAGCACAGCGGCAAATCGCTCTCACACCCTGAGATTTCTCACAATGCATGATTGAAGACCAAGGGTCTCCTTGCGTATTTTCACTCTGAATGTTGGGGAGGCGCTGGGAATAGAAGCGTAGAGATCATTCCGACTGGGCAGTCGAAATGTGAAGATTCACAAATGAAACCGCCGATCTTACTGGCCTCCCTGACAACTCGGAGGATGGTCGATAACGTTCATGGTTTTCTCCAAAAGTGCCGCAGTATTGCGACGAGGCAATACTACTCTCATTTAGTCCTCAATCAAACACTCAACCGAGAGCAAATCATGAAGATTTCATGACAGTGAGCATTGAAATTTGGTTGTGCAATAACACGCTGCACTCGTATTCATTTGGCCAATTCCAAACACAAAAAAGCCCGCCAATTTGGCGGGCAAGGAGGTTATCTAGGCCAGCTTCCTGCTGGCTCATTGGTTATATCTTTGTTTCCAAGAAAGGGATTAAGCTTTCCCGTATTTTTCTGCCACACGAGCGTGCAACTCTTGTACAGAGTTCACTTTCGACAGGTCTGCCGCTGCATGTGCCATGCACGTTGCAAACGCTGCGTTTAGCGTTGTCGTGTAGTTCACCTTCTCAGCCAGAGCGCCGCGACGAAGTACTTTCGAATCTTCAATCGCCTGACGGCCTTCAGTGGTGTTAATGATGTAGCTGTATTCACCATTCTTAATGCGGTCAAGAATGTGTGGGCGACCTTCGTGTACTTTGTTCACAAGGCGTGGGTTAATGCCCGCTTCACCCAGAACTACCGCCGTACCGTGCGTTGCATCCAGCTCAAAGCCAAGCTTGATAAGCTTCGCGGCAAGGTCAACAACACGCTGCTTGTCGTTGTTACGAACAGACAGTAGTGCGCGGCCTTTTTCGCTGTATTGCTTGCCACAGCCAAGATCCGCTTTTGCAAACGCTTCAGCAAATGTGTCACCCACGCCCATGACTTCACCGGTAGAGCGCATTTCTGGGCCCAACAGTGGGTCAACGCCCGGGAACTTGTTAAATGGCAATACCACTTCTTTCACCGAATAGTACGGTGGAATGATTTCTTGTGTGAAACCTTGTGACTCAAGCGATTGTCCAGCCATAACACGCGCCGCAATTTTCGCTAGCGGTGCACCTGTGGCTTTCGACACGAACGGAACCGTACGTGCAGCACGCGGGTTTACCTCAATCAGATAAACTTCACCGTCTTTTACTGCAAACTGTGTGTTCATCAGACCGCGAACACCCAACTCCAACGCCAGTTT
Source organism: Enterovibrio gelatinilyticus (assembly GCF_028683095.1). Taxonomy (GTDB): domain Bacteria; phylum Pseudomonadota; class Gammaproteobacteria; order Enterobacterales; family Vibrionaceae; genus Enterovibrio; species Enterovibrio gelatinilyticus. The sequence continues at coordinate 39,713 of NZ_JAJUBC010000014.1, forward strand.
TTCAACTTGGCGACGCATCTCGTCCTGAATGTCTTGGCTCAAGGTATAAGCTGGCAGAGAACATGCAGAGTCACCAGAGTGAACACCGGCTTGTTCGATATGCTCCATGATGCCACCAATCACGACGCGCTCGCCGTCACAGATAGCATCCACGTCCACTTCAGTCGCATCATCAAGGAAACGGTCAAGAAGGACTGGAGATTCATTCGAAACGCTGACTGCCTCGTTGAAGTAACGGCGCAAATCACTTTCGTCATAAACGATTTCCATTGCGCGACCACCCAAAACATAAGATGGGCGAACAACCAATGGGAAGCCAATCTCTTTCGACTTCTCAATCGCTTGTTCCATCGCGGTCACTGTGGCGTTTTCTGGCGTTTTCAAGCCTAAGCGGTCAACAGCTGATTGGAAACGCTCACGGTCTTCTGCGCGGTCAATCGCATCTGGGCTAGTACCAATGATAGGTACGCCTGCCGCTTCCAATGCGCGAGCCAGCTTCAGAGGTGTTTGACCACCGTATTGAACGATAACGCCTTTTGGCTTTTCAACACGTGCAATCGCTAATACGTCTTCCAGCGTTACTGGCTCGAAGTATAAACGGTCAGAGGTGTCGTAATCAGTAGAAACCGTCTCAGGGTTACAGTTAACCATGATAGTTTCGTAGCCGTCTTCGCGAAGCGCCAGTGATGCGTGCACACAACAGTAATCAAATTCAATGCCTTGACCGATACGGTTTGGACCGCCGCCAAGCACCATGATTTTATCTTTGTCTGTCGGGTTAGACTCACACTCGTCATCGTAAGAGCTGTACATGTACGCCGTGTCAGAAGAGAACTCTGCTGCACAAGTATCAACGCGTTTGTAAACAGGGTGAATATCGTATTGGTCACGAAGCTTACGAATTTCACTCTCACTCACACCCAAAAGTTTACTCAGGCGCGCATCCGCGAAGCCTTTGCGCTTTAACTTGCGAAGTACGTCTTTGTTCAAACCTGCGAAGCCGTTTTCTTTCACTTCCGCTTCGATTTTGACGATGTCTTCAATCTGTACCAAGAACCAACGGTCAACGTTGGTCAACTTAAATACGCCATCCACAGACATGCCTGCACGGAATGCATCGGCGATGTACCAAATACGCTCAGCACCCGCGTCTTTCAATTCATGACGGATCTTGGTCATTGCATCTGGCTCATCCAGATCGACCATCTCATCAAAGCCTGTCGCACCCACTTCTAGGCCACGTAGTGCTTTGTGCAGTGATTCTTGTTGGTTACGACCAATTGCCATCACTTCACCCACAGATTTCATCTGTGTGGTTAGACGGTCGTTAGCACCTACGAACTTCTCGAAGTTAAAACGAGGGATCTTAGTCACAACGTAATCGATGGTTGGTTCGAATGAAGCTGGGGTTGCACCACCAGTGATGTCATTCATCAACTCATCAAGAGTAAAACCAACCGCTAGCTTGGCGGCTACTTTTGCAATCGGGAAGCCTGTTGCTTTTGATGCAAGCGCAGAAGAGCGAGAAACGCGTGGGTTCATCTCGATGATAACCATACGGCCATCTTTCGGGTTGATACCAAACTGAACGTTTGAGCCGCCTGTTTCTACGCCGATTTCACGAAGAACCGCTAGCGATGCGTTACGCATCAATTGATATTCTTTATCTGTCAGCGTTTGCGCTGGAGCGACAGTGATAGAGTCACCCGTATGGATGCCCATTGCGTCAAAGTTCTCAATCGCACACACGATGATGCAGTTATCCGCTTTGTCACGGACCACTTCCATCTCGTACTCTTTCCAACCAATCAATGATTCGTCAATGAGTAGCTCGTTGGTTGGCGATAGATCCAAACCACGGCGACAGATTTCTTCAAATTCTTCTTTGTTGTAAGCGATACCGCCGCCCGTGCCACCCATGGTGAACGAAGGACGAATGATACAAGGGAAACCTACCATATCGAGAACGCCGTAAGCTTCTTCCATGGTTTTTGCCGTGTCTGCACGAGGACAGTCTAGGCCAATTGATTTCATTGCTTTATCGAAACGTGAACGGTCTTCAGCTTTATCAATCGCATCCGCCGTTGCACCAATCATTTCTACGCCGAACTCAGCCAGAACACCGTGCTTTTCAAGTTCAAGCGCACAGTTCAATGCCGTTTGACCACCCATGGTCGGCAGAACCGCATCAGGGCGTTCTTTTTCAATGATGTTGCGAACTACTTCCCATTGGATTGGCTCGATGTAAGTTGCATCTGCCATTTCTGGGTCTGTCATGATGGTGGCTGGGTTAGAGTTCACCAAAATAACGCGGTAACCCTCTTCACGCAGCGCTTTACAAGCTTGCGCGCCTGAATAGTCAAACTCACACGCCTGACCAATAACAATTGGGCCTGCGCCTAGAATAAGAATACTTTTTATGTCTGTACGTTTTGGCATTCTCTGCTACTCCGGATTACGCGCTGTGTTGCTTAATAAGTTCAATGAAGTGATCAAAAAGTGGTGCCGCATCGTGCGGACCAGGGCTCGCTTCAGGGTGCCCTTGGAAGCTAAAGGCTGGCTTATCTGTGCGGTGGATACCTTGCAAAGAGCCATCAAATAGCGATACGTGAGTAGCACGTAGATTTTCAGGAAGTGTTGTTTCATCAGCGGCAAAACCGTGGTTTTGCGACGTAATCATCACTACGTTGCGATCCAAGTCTTTTACCGGGTGGTTTGCGCCGTGGTGACCAAACTTCATTTTCACCGTTTGAGCGCCCGATGCGAGAGCCAGAATCTGGTGACCAAGACAGATGCCGAAAACTGGCAGCCCCTTGTCCAAGAAAGTTTTTGTCGCTTCAATTGCGTAAGTACATGGTTCTGGGTCACCAGGGCCGTTCGATAGGAATACGCCATCTGGGTTAAGCGCCAGAACCTCTTCAGCAGACGTTTGCGCTGGCACTACAGTCAAACGGCAACCGCGATCCACCAGCATGCGCAGGATATTGCGTTTTGCACCAAAGTCATACGCGACGACATGGTATGGCAATTCGCTATTGTCTTTTGCTTCTGGCAGGCCGCCTTCAAGCGTCCAAGAGCCTTGTTTCCACTCGTAAGATTCCGCCGTGGTCACTTCTTTCGCCAAATCCATGCCTTTTAGGCCAGGGAATGCTTTTGCCTTAGCAAGTGCCAATGCTTCATCAAGGTTGTCACCCGCAACAACACAGCCGTTTTGAGCGCCTTTTTCACGCAAAATACGTGTCAATTTACGAGTATCGATGTCAGCGATGCCAACGATGTTTTGAGATTTAAGGTAATCAGAAAGTGTTTGTTGACTGCGGAAGTTTGAAGCAATGAGGGGAAGGTCGCGAATGACCAGGCCTTGCGCGTGGATTCTTGAGGATTCTTCGTCTTCGGTATTAGTACCGGTGTTGCCAATGTGAGGATAAGTGAGAGTAACAATTTGCTGAGAGTAGGAAGGGTCAGTGAGAATTTCTTGGTACCCCGTCATCGAGGTATTAAAAACAACTTCACCAACAGCGGAACCATCAGCACCAATGGACACACCGTGGAATACAGTCCCATCTTCTAGGACTAAGAGCGCAGACTTGCTCAAGACAACCTCCAAATCAATAAAAATGCAAAATAAATAGATAAATTCGCATTAAGTCATTCCATACAATTGCCACTTCGACGTCAAGCCGAAATTTGACAAATTGCGCGCATTCTAGTGATAGCTGCGGAATGTGTCAACAGAACAGGTAAAAAAGAACATAACTTTCAGCCAACCTATATGAATTTCACCACCAAGCCCATAAAAACCCCATTAATCCCAGGCGAAAGTCATAATTTGAAGCTCAGGACATGTCATTTACCGCCCCTCATTAGGCATACAAACAAAAAAACAGTCATTGCTATACGCAACCGTTTCCCAATGGGCACTTATGTTGTTATTTGGAGGCAGTACAGAGGGAACGCGCCACTAAGCCTTGAAAGCAGGCATTAACTAGACCTTAGCATAAGGGAAGGGGTAAAAGCGCTAGGAGGATAAAACGAAAGAAATGCTATGCAGCCGGCGTGCACAGGCTGCATAGTTAATCATTTTTTAATTAGAGTGCGTCTAGGTCTAATACGTCTTGCATGGTGAAGAACCCTGCATTTTTTGCATTCAGCCAGATCGCAGCACGTACAGCGCCATTGGCAAATGTCATTCTGTTTGTCGCTTTGTGGGTAATTTCCACACGCTCACCAATATCAGCAAACATGGCAGTATGCTCACCTACGATATCGCCAGCACGAATCGTCGCAAAACCTATTTCATCGCGGGTTCGCTCGCCAGTGATGCCCTCGCGCGCATAGACAGCAACATCGCTCAACTTATTGCCCATTGCGCCAGCAATGGCCTCCCCCATGCCAATCGCCGTCCCCGAAGGAGCATCGACCTTGTGACGGTGGTGCGCTTCAACAATCTCAATGTCGCAGTAATCGCCCATCACTTTCGCTGCCTTCTCAAGCAACTTAAAGACAAGGTTCACGCCAACACTGTAATTCGGTGCCATTACGATGCCGACATCCTCAGCAGCAGCGTCAATCTGAGCACGCTGTTCCTCGGTGAAGCCAGTTGTACCAATGATCAATTTTTTTCCGTGCGCTTGGCAAAGCGCAAGATTCGCCAATGTCACAACGGGTGCGGTAAAATCAATTATGACATCAAAGTCATCAGCCACTTTTGCTAAGTCATCAACAATGGTGACATCGCGTTTACCAATACCTGCAAGCTCACCGGCATCAGTACCGATAAGACTGGATTCTGGACGTTCACTTGCAGCAGCCAGTATTGCGCCTTCCATTCCATCCGTGGCTTGAATTAGCTGTCGACCCATACGGCCAGCAGCGCCCGCAATTGCAATGCGAACCATGTAAATCCCCTTCTTACTCTCGGTCAACGCCGCATCAACGCAGCGCCATGAAATCATTCGTTTATCACTCTACCTTTTTCAAACAGTGATGTATATCCGAGCCATGCTTCAAACATACCTGTTCCTCGTTGAAGCAATTGGTCACGACGTAAAACGAAAAAAGGAGCCAAAGGCTCCTTTAATACAATCTTAAATAATCAACGTGTTGTTAGTCGATATGCTTAACTTGCAGCTCTCGCGGCACTTCAAAGAACATGTTTTCTTCACGCCCTTTAAGCTCTTCTACTGCCGTACCGCCATACGCTTCAATTTGAGCAATAATGAGATTCACAAGCTCTTCAGGCGCAGATGCTCCCGCCGTGACACCCACTTTCACCTTGCTCTCAAACCACTCAGCTTTCACGTCTTCCGCGCAATCGGTCAAATACGCTGGCGTTCCGAGCTTTTCGCTCAATTCACGCAGACGATTGGAGTTTGAGCTGTTCTTTGAGCCGACAACCACCATCACATCACATTGTGCCGCGAGTTCACGCACCGCGTCTTGGCGGTTTTGGGTCGCGTAGCAAATATCGTCTTTGCGCGGGCCTTGGATCTCAGGGAACACTTGACGCAGTCTATCGATCACGTCTGCGGTTTCATCCACAGACAGCGTCGTTTGGCTAACGTAGTGCAAGTTAGAAGGATCTTTCACATTAAGTGAATGCACATCATCAGGCGTTTCCACTAAGTACATGCCGCCCGTTTCACTGGCATATTGTCCCATGGTGCCTTCCACCTCAGGGTGACCAGCGTGACCAATTAGAACCACTTCCATATTCTTGCGACTCGCACGCGCAACTTCCATATGAACTTTGGTCACCAAAGGACAAGTCGCATCAAACACAGTCAAACTGCGTGATTTAGCTTCGATACGAACAGCTTGTGATACGCCGTGGGCAGAAAAAATAACAATGCTGTCATCTGGCACTTCACTGAGCTCTTCAACGAACACGGCTCCACGAGACTTTAAGCCTTCCACGACAAAACGATTGTGAACCACTTCATGCCGCACATAGATAGGAGGCTGATACAGTTCTAGTGCACGCTCGACAATGCTGATAGCACGGTCAACACCGGCGCAAAACCCTCTTGGGTTAGCAAGCATGATTTTCATTGAGTTGCCTTTATAACCAATATTTTTTTAGTTGACGCTAACAATTTCAACGTCAAAGATTACGCGGTGTCCCGCCAATGGATGGTTGAAATCTACCGTCACTGATTCGCCAGCCACTTCAGTGATAACGCCTGGGATTTCTTGTCCGCCCGGCCCAGCGAAGGCAATAATCGTCCCCTCTTCTGCAGGTGCATCACCGACAAACAAAGTGCGATCCATGTGCTGGATATTATCAGGATTTGGCATACCAAACGCATCGTTTGGCTCTAATGTAAAGCTGGCGGCTTCGCCTTCATTTAAGCCCATCAAACACTTTTCGAAATTCTCCGTCAAGCTACCATCGCCCATCACTAACTTAGCAGGCTTGCCCGATGTTTTCGTGCTGTCTGCAACGGAACCGTCTTCCATCTTAATCGTAAAGTGCATAATGACTTCACTGTTGGCAATAATCTGTGTCATTCTATCACATCCTTGAATTAAACTATTGGCCCCGCCTCCAAAGGCAGCACCTAAGACCCTAAAAAATAACGGGTTTTAAAACACCAAATATAAGAAAGCGCCGTTCGCAATTGCGACCAGCGCTATCAATGTATTCTTACCCGATAGTAAGCACAGAGCTTACTCGGTTTCAGCGTGCGGCTTTTTTGATGCTTTCACACTATCCAAAACAATCAATCCGGCACCCACACAAATCGCTGCATCAGCAAGGTTAAATGCAGGCCAATGACTGTTGCCGATATAGAAATCGAGAAAGTCGATGACATAGCCATGCACTAAACGATCAAACAAATTACCGATCGCACCACCGATGACTAGCGCATAGGCCACATTAAGAATTCTATTAGTGGCTGGGGTACAGCGCATCCAATAGATAAGCATTCCTGATACACCGAGCGCAATCGTGGCAAAGAACCATCGCTGCCAACCACCTGCATCACTCAGAAAACTGAATGCTGCGCCGTAGTTATGTACATACAAGAGGTTAAAGAAAGGCAAAATTTCTATGCGATTTGCCCAACCATACCCCATGGTATCCATCACTAGCAGTTTCGTGCCGATGTCTAAAACAAAAACCAGTAACGCCAACCAAAGCCAACGAATACCTGACTGTTTCGCTGCCAGATCTTTCATCCAAGGTTCCTATTATCATTCAGAAAATGCTGAACACGTTCGGTTCAGCATTTTCTTCATCTTAGCGATTAAGCAAATTGACGCTCTTCGCCTTCACCATCGATGTTGCTTACACAACGACCACACAAGGCTTCATGCCCAGCAATTGTGCCAACATCCGGCACATGGTGCCAGCATCGCTCACACTTCTCGGCGGCAGACTTAGCAACGACCACGGACAAGCCTTCAATGTCTGTCGCAACAGCAGCCTCAGGCGCAGCATCGGTCGCAACAACATCGGCTTTCGACGTCAACAACACAAAACGCAACTCATTACCCATTGCTTCAAGCTTGGCAGCAAAATCTGCTTTCGCATATAGGGTCACTTCGGCTTCCAAAGAACCACCCAGCGTTTTCTCGCTACGCGCTTGCTCCAAGACTTTGTTCACCGCGCCACGAACACGCAGTAGTTCAGACCAGAATGCATTATTCAGTTGCTCGTCATCGTTCAGACCAAACAAGCCGTCGTACCACACTTCGGTGAACACATACTTGTTGCGGGCTGTTTGATCAGCTTGCTTCTTGGGCATCTCGTTCCAGATTTCATCTGCAGTGAACGACATAATTGGCGCCATCCAGCGAACCAATGCTTCCACGATGTGGAATAGCGCCGTTTGACAGCTGCGGTGTGCATGACCACCCGCTTTCGCGGTGTATTGACGGTCTTTGATGATATCCAAGTAGAATGAGCCCATCTCTACTGAACAGAATTGCATCAAACGTTGAGTTACTGCGTGGAAGTTACACTCTTCAAACGCCTTCAGAATTTCTTCCTGAGCTTCAAGCGCTTTACCTACAGCCCAACGGTCAGCAACCACCATGTCTTCCGCTGCAACCATGTCAGTTTCTGGGTTGAAACCGTTCAAGTTTGCTAGCAAGAAGCGCGCGGTGTTACGGATACGACGGTACGCATCGGCACTGCGGTTCAAGATTTGGTCAGACACCGTCATCTCGCCGGTGTAGTCCGTTGAAGCCACCCACAAACGGAGGATGTCGCCACCCAGCTTGTTCATCACTTCTTGCGGAGAAACCACGTTACCGATCGATTTAGACATCTTACGGCCTTGACCATCAACGGTGAAACCGTGAGTCAACACTTGCTTGTAAGGGGCTTTGTTCTTGATAGCAACAGAGGTCATTAGCGACGACTGGAACCAGCCACGGTGTTGATCCGAGCCTTCCAAGTACATATCAGCTTCGTGACCGTTGAATTCCGCGCGTTGGTTTACAACTGCATAGTGCGTTGCACCTGAGTCGAACCATACGTCTAGCGTATCCAGTACTTTTTCGTAGCTTTCAGCGTCGTCACCAAGTAATTCCGCAGTGTCGAGATCCCACCACGCTTGAATGCCTGATTGCTCAACCTTCTGCGCTACTTGCTCGATCAATTCAACCGTGTTCGGGTGAAGATCTGAGGTTTCTTTGTGAACGAACAGCGCAATTGGCACGCCCCAAGTACGTTGACGAGAGATACACCAATCAGGGCGACCTTCCACCATAGACTCGATACGGTTTTGACCCCACTCAGGGATCCACTGTACGCTTTTGATCTCTTCCAATGCTTTCGCACGCAGACCCGCTTTCTCCATAGAGATAAACCACTGCGGTGTTGCACGGAAAATGATCGGCGTTTTATGGCGCCAGCAATGCGGGTAACTATGCTCGTACGCGTGATGATGTAACAAAGAACCGTGTTCTTTCAGTACTTCAATCACGTTGTCATTTGCTTTCAATACGTGTTGACCAGCAAACAGCTCTGTATCAGGCAGGTATACACCGTTGCTACCGACTGGGTTCGCCACTTCTAGGCCGTACTTTTGACCCACCACGAAGTCTTCTTGACCGTGACCTGGTGCAGTGTGAACAACACCCGTACCCGATTCAGTCGTGACGTGCTCGCCACAAATCACTGGCACATCGAAGCTGTAGAACGGGTGGTTGAAGCGCAACAACTCCAGTGCTTCACCTTGGCAGAAGCCAAGGTTATGGAAGTGTTCGATACCCGCGCGATCCATCACTTGCTTCGCAAGTTCAGATGCCACGATCAAACGGCGAGGTGTTTCGCCTTCCACTTGAACAAGCACGTATTCCAGCGCATCAGATACCGCAACTGCACGGTTTGCAGGTAATGTCCAAGGCGTCGTAGTCCAGATAACGATAGACACGTCACCGTGACCTTCATGACCTTCCGCCAAACCGAATTTTGCCAATACCGCAGCTTCGTCAGTCGCACGGAACATCACATCAATAGATGGAGATACTTTGTTCTCGTATTCTACTTCTGCTTCAGCCAGTGCTGAGCCACAGTCAGTACACCAGTGAACAGGCTTAAAGCCTTTATGTAGGTGGCCGTTGCCTGCGATTTTACCTAGCGCACGAATGATGTTCGCTTCGGTGTCAAAGTCCATGGTCAGGTATGGTTTGTCCCACTCACCCAACACACCAAGACGTTTGAAGTCCGCCTTTTGGCCTTCAACTTGTTTTGCAGCGTACTCACGGCACTTCTGACGGAATTCAGCAGCAGACACTTTTTTGCCTGGCTTACCGACTTTTTTCTCAACCATCAGTTCAATTGGTAGACCGTGACAGTCCCAGCCAGGTACGTAAGGGGCATCAAAGTCCGACAAGGTTTTGGACTTAATAATAATGTCTTTAAGAATCTTGTTTACTGAGTGACCAATATGGATGTTGCCGTTTGCATACGGAGGGCCGTCATGCAGGATGAAAGATTTCTTGCCTTTTTTCGCTTTACGGATCTCGCCGTAAAGATCTTCATCGTACCAACGTTTAAGCATTTGCGGCTCACGTTGTGCAAGATTACCTCGCATCGGAAACGCGGTTTCCGGCAGGTTTAAGGTATCTTTAAAGTCACTCATTGATTGTTCATTCCGTATGGACGTTTTCGACATTATCTTGACCAGCCAGCCACGTACGTGCTGTCTGGGCATCAAGTTCAATTTGGGCTTTTAGCTCGTCTAGCGAGCCAAATTTTTTCTCATCTCGCAGCTTATGAAGAAGCTGCACTTCAACATGTCGACCATAAAGGTCACCAGCGAAGTCAAAAAGGTGCACTTCCAATTGTTGGCCTACACCGTTGACGGTTGGTCGAGTGCCTACATTGGCAACGCCACCTAACCATGTGTTCTCATCAATACCGCCAACCTTAACAACATACACACCCGACACGGGCGTGACACGTCGCTTCAAAGGTACATTTGCGGTAGGGAATCCAATGGTACGACCCAGCTTCTTACCGTGGGAAATACGCCCACTAATGCTGTAAGGTCGTCCAAGCATCTGCTCCACGGCGTCTTGTTCGCCTCGCGCCAATTCATCACGAATGGCGGTGCTACTGACACGCTGCTCGGAGACACAAAAACTTTGTGTGCTCACCACATCAAAATGTGCAGATTTAGCTTCTTGTTGCAGATAAACAAAATCGCCTTGACGCTTAGCACCAAAGCGAAAGTCGTCACCGACTACCAGAAACTTAACACCCAATTGTTCAGCCAACAAGCGATGAACAAAGTCATAGGGCGTCATAGAGGCGAATTTCGCATTAAAATTCACCACAAGCAGCCGTTCAACACCTAATTGAGCCAACTGCGTGTACTTGTCACGCAAACGAGTCAACCTTGCCGGAGCACTTTCGGCTGCAAATAATTCTCTAGGTTGAGGTTCAAACAGCATAACGGTAGGCGAAACGCCTAACTCACGCGCTTTTTTTACCACCTGAATGAGCACTTGTTGGTGGCCTAAATGCACACCATCAAAGTTACCGATCGTCAGAACGCACCCTCGGTGTCTTTCTCGGATGTTATGAATGCCTCGGATCAATTCCATAATGGTAAAACTGCTTTCCCCTAAAAAAACCGACGGATTATATACTAGTTATGCGCAGCAATCAGCTTTCAGCTCTAAGTTGACGCGGCCTTACGCCAGAAACAGCCAAAGACACTAGGTAAGTCGCTGCACCCAAAGCAATTAAGCCGAAGAGTACATACGTGCGCTCCCAAAGCCCCATAGCAAGCCAATCCGTATTTTCTGGCATTAACCAAAACACAAGACTGCCCATCAGTGCCGCGCCAATCACCAGACGTAGTGTAAAGAACAGTGTTTCACGGCTCACGCGGTACACGCCCTGCTGATGAAGACCTCGGTAAAGTAGGCCAGCATTCACCAACGCTGACAACGCCGTGGCCATAGCAAGACCGACATAGCCATAAAATGATGCAAAGATAAGGTTGAACACCATATTGCTAACCATAGCAATAATGCCATAGCGCACTGGGGTTTTCGTGTCTTGGCGAGCGTAATACCCCGGTGCAAGCACCTTGATCAGCATAAAGTTAAGCAAACCTGACGCATAAGCCATCAACGATAACGAGGCGGCATCCACGTCAGACGGGCTAAACTCACCACGCATAAATAGCACCATCAACATTGGCTTTGCCAATACCATCATGCCGACCATGGCAGGCAAGCCAAGCAACAGGACCATGCGAATGCCCCAGTCCATCGTACTGGCGAATTGACCGGATGATTGTTCAACGTGCTTTTTCGACAGCGCTGGCAATATCACGGTGGCAATCGCAATACCAAACAACCCCAACGGAAACTCTAAAAGGCGGTCAGAGTAATACAGCCAACTGATAGAGCCCGTCGCAAGAAAACTCGCGATAAAGGTATCAAGCAGCAAGTTAATTTGGCTTACGGACACACCAAAAAGCGCAGGAATCATCAAGGTACGAATTTTCACTACACCAGGGTGAGACCATCCCCACTTCGGCTTAACCAACATCCCTTCGCGGTAAAGAAAAGGAAATTGAAACGCAAATTGGATCAAACCGCCGAGGAAAACACCAATACCCAAACCAATTTCTGGTTGTTCTAAATTTGGCGCGATCCATATGGCTGCGGAAATCATCGCGATGTTAAGAAACACTGGCGTAAAAGACGACACTGCAAAGCGTCCTAACGTGTTAAGGATCGATCCAGCCAACGCAACAAAAGAAATAAACCAAAGGTAAGGGAACGTGATCTTCAAGATCAAAGACGCTAATTCAAATTTGTGCGCCGAAGGGCCATCGTTGACCCAATCCAAAAACCAACCCGCACCAAATAGTGCAGTGATCACAGGCGATGCAATCACGCCGACCACGGTGACAATGGTCACTAATACACCCAAGGTGCCTGATACGTAAGCAATCAGCTCACGGGTTTTATTTTTATCATCACTGGCTTGGTATTCGGCTAAAACAGGAACAAACGCCTGTGAAAACGCACCTTCTGCAAACAGACGACGTAAAAAATTAGGGATTTTATTCGCGAAAAAGAAAACGTCCGCGGCGGCACCAGCCCCCATGAGGTTTGCAATAACCACATCACGTACCAAGCCCATTACGCGTGACACCATCGTCATAAAACTGACAATCATCCCTGAGCGAAGCAATCGCTTTGACACCTATAACCCCTTAAAACCAAAAATAAAGTAAGATGCATCCGTCCGTTCATGTTATCACGTCTGTTCTAATTGAATTCTAGACGGTACAACAAGTGCGAAAAGGCAGATAAAAGGCTTACTTCATACTAAGAATGCTGGTAGAATCTGCCGCCATATTAACCGCGATGTTCGTCACATGCCATTGCTATGGTGATGCGGCGGATTATTGCACAAATGAATTGACAACTCGGGTAAAACGGGGCATATTCCTCGGCCTTAAATTGTCACCGAATATAAGATTTGGGAGTTAGACCCTTGGCGAATATCAAATCTGCTAAGAAGCGTGCAATCCAATCTGAGAAGCGCCGTCAGCACAATGCAAGCCGTCGCTCTATGATGCGCACTTACCTGAAAAAAACCATCGCAGCTATCGCAGCTGGTGATAAAGAAGCAGCTACTAAAGCATTTGCTGAAGCACAACCTATTCTTGACCGTATGGCTACTAAAGGCCTTATTCACAAGAACAAGGCTGCTCGTCATAAAGCTAGCCTAGTTGCTCAAATCAAAGCTCTGTAATAAGCGCTTAGATTTGAACTAAAAAAACCGGCCAAAAGCCGGTTTTTTTATTTGTGTGTTTTTCCAACTTTTCACTTAATGTTTTTACAGAAAAGTTCGTGTAAGGTCATCATGATCGTTTGAACTTCAACACTCTTCAATGAGTAATATACCGTCTGCGCTTCTTTGCGCGTCGCGACCAAACCGTCTCTCCTAAGCCATGCCAAATGCTGAGACAACGCTGATTGACTTAATTCTAACTTGTCACTTAACGTTCCCACTGACATCTCACCTTCGAGTAAATAGCAAAGTATGAATAGCCTGCGCTCATTTGCCATTGCTTTAAGCAATTTCACTGCTTTTGGCCCAGCTTCCTGCATTTGTTTTAGTTCCATACGTACTGCCTATTTACCATACTCTAAAAGGTTGCTTATATTGGCATTAGTTTATCACTTAAACACTTAGTGCTATTGCCTTGCGTTTAAGACTACTAATTGCATAATCAAACACTAATAAACTGAATAATCAAACACTAGTGGAACAACTTACTGAAGTCAGCCTCACAGATACGCTTAACCGCAGGGTGTTGGATCATCCTTTCCGCAAAAATTGCATAGTACTCTTCCTTGAGCTCCTCCACCTTCGCCACTTCACGAATATCAGGTAAATCGAGCACATCTGCGGAGTAAAAGGTGGGTGCAACAAACATTGCCTTATGATTCGCCCCAAACGCTTTCATCAAGGCCGCGTCATCAAACTCCCCCAAGATATCCGGTGTAATGCCTTGGCTATCAAACCAATGCATGAGTTTTCGACCCATCGCGGTCCTGCTACTTGGAATAAGTAACTTATGCTCTTCGATTATGGCAGGAAATCTTTTTCTTGAGACAGCATCTGAACAAAAAAAACTCATAACACTTTCGCCGATCTTCACGCTAAAGAGGCCAGGACTCTGACTGGAATCGACGGGGCAGTCTGACAGAATCATATCCAACTTGTGCTGACTTAATTGCTCAAGCAATAGTTCGTGAGTCGATTCAAAACAACGAAGATGAATACCATCACCGACAGGAACCGCTTTTAGCAGCACTCGACTGACTAAGCTTTTTGACAAGGCGTCCGCCACCCCGACATCAAACAGCTCATTTTCCCGCTGACTGTAATTAATGATATCTAACATTTCATAGCTAATACCAAACATCTTGTCAGCGTACTTGTAAACAAGCTGACCGAGCTCAGTTGGCACGACGCTCCTACCTGAACGTTTAGTCAACTTACCGTTCAGGCGGTCTTCTAGGGCTCGTATTTGCCCTGTTACCGTCTGAGGTGTTAGGAACAAAGCTTCTGCTGCTTTAGAAACAGAGCCTTGCTTACAGACCATCCAATAGTAATAGAGATGGTTATAGTTTAAATGTGACATAAGCTCTCAACTAAAAAAGGCGCCAAAACTACGCTCTACGCAGCTCTGACGCCTTCTTGTCAGGTTCTAACCCAACCTTTCACTGTGATATTCGTCACTCAATAAAACGCGACTAATAATCAATACTCATTTTGTTTTCGTCACTTTCTTCTATTGCAGGCGTCTTAGGCAATACCGCATTCAGCAGCGCATAACCCGCAATAGCTGACACAGTAGAGCCAATCAAGATCCCCAATCGAGAGAAGGTGATATAGCTTTGGTCTACACCCACAAATGCTAGCGAAGAAATGAATATCGACATCGTAAAGCCGATACCACATAGCAGTGATACAGCGAACACTTGTTTAAAATCAACATTTTCAGGTAATCGAGCAACGCCCGTTTTCACTGCTATCCAACTAAACGTGAAGATACCCAGTGGTTTACCTACCAACAAGCCCAACGCGATGCCTAGAGGTAACATATTGGTCAAACTGTCCAGCGATACTCCTTCCAATGAAACGCCTGCATTGGCAAACGCAAAGAGTGGAAGGATAAGAAACGCCGCATAAGGGTGAATAGCATGTTCCAAGGTTTTTAACGGGGATTTACCGTCTTTACCGCCACTCAATGGAATAGCGAAGCCAAGCACAACGCCTGCCAGTGTGGCGTGGACGCCAGACTTCAAGACGCTGAACCAAAGGATGGCTCCGACAATTAAATACCATTTTACTCCGGTGACATTTTTGCTGTTCATAATGAACAGAACCGCCGTTGAAATGAAGGCGACAGTCAGCGCCGTCACAGACAGATCACTGCTGTAGAACAGAGCAATGATAACAATGACACCTAGGTCATCGATAATTGCCAATGCTAATAGGAAAACTTTCAATGAAAGAGGAACACGCTTGCCCAGCAGTGCCATCACGCCAAGCGCAAATGCAATGTCTGTCGCGGCAGGGATAGCCCAACCGTTGACGGTAACAGGATCTGAATAGTTGAACGCCAAATACACCAACGCAGGTGCTAACATTCCCCCCACAGCCGCAATGGCTGGGAAGATGGCTTTTTCTTTGGTATTTAGAGCGCCTTCAATAAGCTCTCTTTTTACTTCAAGTCCGATCAGCAAGAAGAAGATAGCCATCAGACCATCGTTAATCCAATGCGCAACTGACAAACCAGCAATATAGCTATGAAGAGCACCATCATATAGCGGCTGCAATGGCGAATTAGCGATAACGATCGCTAATATAGCCGCAACAATCAGCACCAAACCACCTGCTGATTCCATCTTCATAAACTGACGAATCGCATCAGTCATTTAAAGCACTCCGTTAAATTAATTAATCCCTTGTAGTCTAGTCACCGATCGCCATTTAAGAAAAATCGGTTCTTTAGAGATTAAACATCGGAATATCCGAACTTTCCACTTAAAACTGACGCTTTTTTCGCATTATGAAAGAATCTTTTGTCACAAAACTTGTCCGCAGTCTCAAATAATCACTTGACCAAAGTGCGTTTGATTGCTTTTTGAGCACTTTATCTTTAACCAGAAAATCCACACAAACCATTGTTTTATAATCAAAAAATAAAACAAGGACACTTACCTTTACACACCACCTCATGCATGACGCACACAGTGACTCAAAACTGTAATATTAGTGAAATATTTCCTACCTACTATTCCGCCCAGATTAATTCATTGACACAAATCTGACATATAACTGTCTCGGAGATTTCCTTATGACATCCCAAGCTTCTACTGCTGCTCCAATTAACAGCTCTAAGAATTGGGTACGTTGGGCCAACCTGGCACTCATGCTCTATATTCTGCTTCTTGCAGTGTCCATGGTTGGTAGTGGTTTTAAATGGGCTGCCGGAGATGAAGCGAAAACCCTATTCGAATTCGCCTCTCATCCTGTAGCAGGTTTGATGATCGGTATCGTTGCAACTGCACTGATCCAATCTTCAAGCACGGTTACGTCAATTATTGTTGGTTTGGTGGCTGGCGGCTTGCCGGTTGAAACCGCGATTCCTATGGTAATGGGTGCGAACATCGGCACGACTGTTACCAATACACTTGTTAGCCTTGGCCACGCTCGTTGTAAAGAAGAGTTCCGTCGCGCATTTACCTGTGCAACCGTTCATGACTTCTTCAACTTGATGGCAGTCTCTATTTTCCTTCCTTTGGAAATGATGTTTGGCCTACTAGACAAAATTTCTAGCTGGTTGGTTGCTCCTTTAATGTTCGAAGGCAACCTAAGCATGAAAGGTATGGACTTCATGGGTCCATTGACCAAGCCTTTGGTTAACGGTTCAAAAGATCTGTTGTCTTCACTACCTGGTGACTGGGGCGGCGTTGCGCTGATTGTTCTCGGTATCGCACTGATTTTTGCTTCTATCACTATGATGGGCAAACTAATGCGTAAACTGATGGTTGGTCGCGCAAAAGAACTTCTTCACAACGCAATCGGTCGTGGCCCACTTCACGGTATCGCGTCAGGTACCTTGGTAACGATTCTGGTTCAGTCTTCTTCTACAACGACAAGCCTGATGGTTCCGCTGGTTGGTACAAACGTATTGAAAGTACGTGATGTTTATCCATTCACTCTGGGTGCTAACATCGGTACATGTATCACTGCGCTGCTAGCAGCGACAGCGGTAACAGGTCCGAATGCAGTATTTGCTCTGCAAATCGCTCTGGTACACCTAACGTTCAATGTTCTAGCAACTCTACTTATCTTTGGTACGCCGTTCCTGCGCGAAATTCCATTGAAGTGTGCTGAGATGCTGGGTGATGCTGCAGCGAAGAACAAACTGGCTGTCGTGGCTTACCTTGGCCTTGTATTTGTCGTGGTTCCCTCTATTGTGATGCTAGCAACGCAATAATCATCACGAAGATACAAAAAAACGCCCGCTTATACGGGCGTTTTTTTTTGAAATACAGGCGTAAAAAAACCGGAGCTAGCCCGGCTTTAAATATGCAGTTTTCATTAAGTGCGATTCACGCTTTAAATCGCAATCGGCGCTTTAATGCTAGGCTGAGCCTCATAGCCTTCAATCACAAAGTCTTCCAACGTGTAATCAAAGATAGACGCAGGCTTGCGCGCAATGTTTAAGCTAGGTTTGTTACCCGGAATACGCTTCATCTGCTCATACACAATATCGTCAGTGAGGTGGTTATGGTAAAGATGAACATCACCAAACGTATGCACAAAATCACCAACATCCAAGTCACACTGCTGCGCAATCATGTGCGTCAACAACGCATAGCTAGCGATGTTGAACGGTACGCCAAGGAAGTAGTCCGCACTACGTTGATAGAGTTGGCAAGAAAGTTTGCCGTCGGCAACGTAGAACTGGAACAAGCAGTGACAAGGTGCCAGTGCCATTTTACCTTGCTCAACATTCGCCTGAGGGCTCATCGTCTCATCAGGTAAGTCTGACGGGTTCCATGCAGTGATAATGTGGCGACGAGAGTTTGGCTTCATTTTGATTTGCTCAATAAGTTCGGCAATCTGATCTACCGTCGAGCCATCCGGGCATGCCCATGAACGCCACTGTGCGCCATATACAGGACCAAGGTCGCCACTTTCTGTTGCCCACTCATCCCAAATGCTCACGTTATTGTCTTGCAAGTATTTGATGTTGGTATCACCATTGAGGAACCACAGCAACTCTTCGATGATAGCTCGCGTATAAAGCTTCTTGGTTGTCAGCATAGGGAAGCCTTCGCTGAGATCAAATCGCAGTTGTCGGCCAAAGACAGAACGCGTACCGACTCCGGTTCTATCGCCACGATCACTGCCGTTGTCGATGATATCCTGCATCAAATCAAGATATTGCTTCATGATTTATCCTTACGTCATCTACCCAGCCACTTATGTAGGGCAGTCAATTAAAAACAACGAAAGCCGCAGAATGAGCTGCGGCTTTGAATATACAATTATGCTGAATGCATTGCGTTTTGTCCGCGGCGGTAGGCCCAAACCATCATCAACACGCCGCCAATAATCATCGGACTGGAGAGGATTTGCCCCATACTGATCCAATCCCCAAACAAGCCAAGGTGCGCATCGGGTTCGCGGAAGAACTCAACAATGAAGCGAAACGTACCGTACCCGGCTAAAAACAGCCCTGATACCGCACCAGCAGGTCGAGGCTGACGTGCAAACCAATTCAATATGAAGAACAAGACCACGCCTTCAAGCGCAAATTCATACAACTGCGAAGGGTGACGAGCGATCGGGCCGCCAGTTGGGAACACCATGCCCCAAGGTGCATCGGTCGCCCTACCCCAAAGTTCACCATTCATGAAATTCCCCAGTCTTCCCGCACCTAAGCCAAATGGTACCAGCGGTGCAATAAAATCAGAGACAGTAAAGAAGGTACGTTTGGTTTTACGTGCAAACCAAAACATCGCAGTAATAACGCCTAGCAGGCCACCATGGAATGACATGCCACCGGTCCACACTTTGAACAGGAATAACGGATCAGCCAAGAAGGCATCAAACTGATAGAACAGCACATAGCCAATGCGACCGCCAAGCACCACCCCTAAAAATCCGGCGAACAATAAATCGCTAACTTCGTCACGCGTCCACCCACTGCCCGGTTTGTCTGCACGACGATTAGCCAGCCATAGGGCAAACGCAAATCCGGCCAAGTACATCAGGCCGTACCAGCGCACAGCAAGCGGACCAATTTCAATCAGAATGGGATCTATTTGGGGAAATGTCAGAGACATAGGGTTGTCATCCTTAGCTTATAAACATACTTGCCCCAACCAAGAGCAAGAAAACAGCAAAAACACGCTTTATCGTTGGTGTCGGTAAACGCGATGCGAGCCTCGCGCCATATCGTGTCGTAAACACAGAGGTGCCTACAATACCAATCAATGCCGGTAAGTAAACATAGCCGACGCTAAACCTTGGTAAGGTTTCAGTTTGTGTCAGCCCAAAAAAGATAAAACCCGTCATGCCCGATAGAGCAAGAAACACCCCGCACAACGAGGCACTACCAATAGCACGGCGCATTTCAACGCCATAATAATTGAGGTAAGGCACAGTCAAAGAGCCCCCACCAATCCCAGCGAGGCTCGCAACCATACCTATTAGACCACCACTCACTACGTTTCTTGCAGGTCCAGGCAAAGGTTTAGCAGGCTTAACACGCAAAGACAGCGCCATTTGAAGTGCCAAGAACAGCACGATGACACCAAATACTTTAGGGAGATATTCCGTGGGTAACCGATCAGCAATCGCACTGCCCATTAACCCTCCGAGTAATACGCCCGGTAGCAACGTTTTTACAACGGCAGGCTGCACATTGCCCAATCGATAATGCGTGTAAGCGGAAGAAGCAGAAGTCATGACAATACTTGCGAGAGAAGTCGCCAGCGCCATCGGCATCACTAACGACGCGGAAATACCCGCCCACGGCAACAATACCGATAATGCAGGAACCACCAATAAGCCACCGCCGATGCCAAGCAAACCTGCTAGCAAACCCACACAGCTTCCCAGTACAAGACATGCACCGAATAGCCACAAGGTGGCTTCAATCATGAAAGTGTTCCTATTTTCCTACTCGGATGAGACCACCCAAGTGATAGCGTTCTAAAAAGTCTTCCGAGGCTTTTCGAATTTCACCGGTTAAACAAAGTTGTTGCATCGCTACTACGTGTTTTTGCAATGCCTTTGACGGAATATGACGCAATACGTATTTAATTTTAGCGACGCTACGCGTGTTCATACTCAGTTGACGATAGCCCATGCCGACCAGCAAAGCAGCCCCTATGGGATCGCCAGCAAACTCGCCACACACGCTCACAGGAAGCTTTAACCGCTGACTGTTAAGTAGTATTTGATGCAATACGGCGAGCACAGACGGGTGGAATGTATCATACACGTCTGCAACACGAGCATTGTTTCGATCGACCGCCAATAAGTATTGCGTCAAATCATTCGTCCCTACCGATAGAAAATCGATATGAGGAGCAATTGCATCAAATTGATAAAGCACAGAGGGGACTTCAACCATGATGCCCAAACGCGGCTTGTTCAACGTCTTACCTTCAAGCACGGCTAACTCTGCCACCTCTGTGAAAGCGCGGTCGACCAGCGCCTTCGCCTCTAACAGTTCAGAAAGACCGGAGATCATTGGCAAAAGAATGGCGAGGTTATCTATCCCAATACTCGCGCGAAGCATAGCGCGAACCTGAATGAGAAAAATATCAGGATGATCAAGCGTAAAGCGAATACCACGCCAACCTAAAAAAGGATTGTCTTCTTCGATTTTCAAATACGGTAACGGTTTATCACCACCGATATCCAAAGTACGCATGACGACAGACTGTGTCGGATAGCTATCAAGAATCGATCGGTATTGCTTCACCTGATCATCTTCGGAAGGAAAACTTCTCTGCATCAAAAACGGCACTTCGGTACGATACAAACCCACACCATCTACGCCGCGGTTGATGGCAATGCTGGTATCTGCACTCAACCCCGCATTGAGGTAGATCTCGACACGCACCCCATCGGCAGTTTCAGTTTGCCGAGTAAACGTGCTATCAACTTCCTGCTGTAACTCGAACTCTTCATCACGAAGGCGTTTGTACTCTTCGAGAATAGGCTCCGATGGTTCCACCAGCACACGGCCTTTGAAGCCATCCAAAACCACATTCTTTTGATGAATCAATTGAGGGTTGAATTCCACCCCCATCACTGCAGGAATACCCAAAGCACGCGCTAAAATCGCGGCATGAGCATTCACGGCCCCTTCTTCTGCAACCACTCCCGCTAAACTTTCTCTTGGAATAGCAGCGAGCATCGCCGCCGTTAGTTCTCGGGCAAAAAGGACGACAGGTTCATCAAAGTTCCATTGCTTTGTTTGCTGGTTTTCGAGGAAATACAGCAAGCGCTGACCCAGCTCTTTCACATCACTCGCACGCTCACGAAGATAAGGGTCTGACATATTTTCAAAACGAACGGCGAACGCATCTATCGTTTGCTTAACCGCCCACTCAGCAAGATCGCCTTGCTGAATATGTTCATTCATCGCTTTGCGAAGCACGGGATCGTTCAGCAAGTGGATAAACAGATCGAAGATCGCCAGAGTGTCTTGATTGAGTTCGTTATCCAGACGCTTTCGCAAGCGGCGAAAATCAGCAACCGCTGCACCGATGGCAGAATCAAGACGATCGCGTTCTTGTTGGTTATCCAAGCAAGATGCAGGGAATACCAAGTCCAACCGCGGCTGCGAGACATCACACCACGCCTTGGCAATGGCAACGCCAGGGGAAGCTGCAGCCCCCTGCAGCAGCAAAGTGCCTTTGACATTGCTCGGCCACAAGCCTTGTGCTTTGGCATGAGCAAAAACAACGGCTAGTTGCGCAGACAGTGTGACGAGAAAAGACTCCTCGCTTTCATCAAATTGGCGAGAATCTCTTTGCTGAACCACCAAAACACCCAAAACCTGACGGCGATAGATAATTGGCGTACCAAGAAAAGAGTTAAAGAGGTCTTCACCGATATCAGGGAAATGTTTGAAGTCATTGTGCTCGCTAGCATTCGCAAGATTGATAGGCTCAGCGCGACGACCAACGAGGCCAACGAGGCCTTCGCTAAAAGACAATGTAACAGGGCGAGATTGGGCATTGAGGCCTTGGGTGGCCATCAATTCATAGACTTTGCGATCATGATCCGCGATATAAACAGAGCAACACTCTGTACTCATCGCCGAGCAGGTTTCACTCACAAGAGTATTGAGCGCTTGCTTAACGTCACTGGATGACGCCACGTTATTTACGATATCTCGCAGTTTCGTCAGCATCGGCGCCCTCGAAGTCTTCCCTTAGTACTTGGCAGATCCTCTAGTACTTAGCTGATCTTCTAGTACTTAGCTGATCCTCGTTTGCTTTTACTACGTTTTACTTTTCGCTCACGAAAAGGCATCGCAATAGCAGCAAACTCTTTCATTGCGCGTCGGTAAACATCACGCTTAAACGACACCACTTGTCTCACCGGATACCAGTAGCTTACCCAACGCCAGCCATCGAACTCTGGCGTACCACTTCGCTGCATGTTCACTTTTGACTCGTCACATTCAAGCTTCAGCAAAAACCACTTTTGCTTCTGCCCAATACACACCGGCTTTGAATCCCAACGAACTAGACGCTTTGGCAACTTATATCTTAGCCAATGGCGACTTGTCGCCAGTATCTTCACGTCTTTTTTAGAGAGTCCTACTTCCTCGTATAACTCTCTATACATGGCTTGCTCGGGCGTTTCACCGTCATCAATACCACCTTGTGGGAATTGCCAGGAATGTTGTCCATATCGACGAGCCCAGAGAACCTGACCGTGGCTGTTACATATTACAATCCCTACATTGGGACGGTAACCATCGCCATCTATCACTGGACGACCCCAAATATAAATCTCTATTAACAGTGATTTTTTCACACTATGTGCACAGTGGTAAACAAACATTGTGAATGAAACGCATTTTTTGGGGAGTTCAACCGCCTTTAGGGATAAAACAAGTGCCAGCACCAAGTTATAAACAACCCGATGAGACTAAGCGCACATTTATTCACGCTTTCTGTGGATAGATTTGTGAAGAACACCATTTAAACTGAATTGAAGCAAGTTGCATCACTTGATCCAATTCGAACCCCTTCAGTTCAAAATCAACTTAAATCAATTAAAATCAATTCGTTAAAATTGAAATATGCGAAGAGCAATAAATAAACCCTCATCAGAAACAGCAAAGATCTTAAAGTGTTCAAAGATCCACCAAAGTAACAGTTACTCACACCATTCGTACGATTAGCCACCAATCATGGCATAAATTTGAGTAATCAATGCGTTAAAAGCACTGTATAAGCATCCATGTACTTTGAATTTAACGTTTACGCCCCCACCCTTGTGGATAACCTTTAAAATGCATGTTGTTCAACTCGATCCTTACCGTCACAATGACAAAGGCTGGCGTTTTCATCGCTGGGCTGATAGTTTTTCGCCGATTGTTACTGATAGGAATACTCAATGATCCTTCCTCCAACCTCAGAGCAAGAGCTGCTTGAGCGCGCTTACACACTCGCAGGCTTTACGCTCGGAGAACTTGCCTCTCTACAGGGTATTGACTGCCCAGCGGATCTTCGTCGTGAGAAAGGATGGGTGGGAATGCTGTTGGAAAGCTGCCTTGGCGCAACTGCCGGAAGTAAACCGGAGCAGGATTTTCAGGATCTTGGCATCGAGTTAAAGTCGATCCCTGTCAGTCATACGGGTAAACCGCTGGAAACTACTTTTGTGTGTGTCGCCCCATTAACTGGCGTGCACGGACTCACCTGGGAAAACAGCCACATCCGCAACAAATTATCAAAAGTACTGTGGGTTCCAGTAGAGGGAGAAAGAGAAATACCCCTTGCAGAACGGCATGTCGGTATGCCTCTTATGTGGCAACCCTCGGCAGAGGAAGAGCATCAACTTAAAGCCGATTGGGAAGAACTAATGGAATTTATCGTGCTGGGGAAAGTGCATGAAATCTCAGCAAGGCATGGAGAGTATCTTCAGCTTCGTCCTAAAGCCGCTAACAGCAAAGTTACAACCGAAGCGTACGGCGCAAAAGGCCAGCCGATTAAGACACTACCTAGAGGGTTTTACCTAAGAACACAATTCACAGCAAGGATACTCGCCCGACATTTCATGTTGCCAGAAAGCGAGTAACCAAATTACGCAAATATCGCGACACTGCGATGAAACTGACGCCTTTGGTGCTAAAGCGAAATCTCCATGTCTTCTTTGCACGAAGGATCAGCGGGACCAAACTCGTCGTAAGGGTCTAGCAAACGCATCGTCGCTTTCTTTACCCCTAGCTTTTTTAGCTTCGCACTAATCTGCTCAACGTTATCGAAGTGCATCACTTCATCCGTTTTATCGTCTCTAAGCGGTTCAAGCTGATGCCTCACTTCTATCTCAACGATATATTGGGCACCACCCGCATGAGCAACCACATAGCAATGCGGCACATTATCAGGATGAGCCTGTATCCAGTTTTTCAATTGCTTTAATTTCATCTTGCTTTCCGCATTGTTAATCAGATGTTAATACTAGTATAGAAGCGCCAGTATAAGACAGCGTATCTTGATGAAATTTTGGTTTATTGGTCACGTGTTTAACACATTCGCGCATTATCGACACACGCCATGCCCGAAGAGCAAAGCTGAACATTCTATTCATGCTTGATGCCCCCTCCCCCGTTTGCCATTTTGATGCTTGTACCTCGCGAAAAACCTCCTAAGATGGAAGATAAATTTGCTTCTCTCGACAATGAGAGCAATTCATCTCATTGTGTAACAGGCACTATTCAAGGAGAACGGATGCAATATCATACCCTTCCTCATACCAGCTTAGATGTCAGTAAAATATGTCTCGGCACCATGACATTTGGCCAACAAAATACCGAAACGGATGCTCATGAACAGTTGTCATTAGCGTTGGATTTAGGTGTGAACTTCATTGATACCGCTGAGATGTATGCCGTCCCACCAACACCTGAAACACAAGGGCTTACTGAAAAGTACATCGGTAGTTGGCTGGCAAAATCAGGCCAACGAGACAAGGTGGTCATTGCCACCAAAGTCGCAGGCCCTCGTGGTGTACCGTATATTCGTGAAGACATGTCTTTGAATCGTCGCAATGTGCGTCAAGCCGTGGATGATAGCCTTGCACGGTTGCAAACAGACTATCTTGATCTTTACCAAGTACACTGGCCACAGCGACATGTGAATAGTTTCGGGCAACTCAACTACACTCACCAAGATGACAATTCGGGTGTGACGATTCTAGACACGCTTGATGCGCTCTCGGAGTTGGTTCGAGAAGGGAAGATTCGGTATATAGGCGTCTCTAATGAAACGCCGTGGGGAGTAATGAATTACTTGCGACTGGCTGAAAAACACAGTTTAAGTCGCATCGTCTCGATTCAAAACCCTTATAACCTGCTTAACCGAAGTTTCGAAGTAGGGCTATCAGAGATAAGTCATCAGGAAGGCGTTGAGTTATTAGCCTACTCCCCGTTGGCGTTTGGTGTGTTAACAGGAAAATACCTCAACGGGGCACGTCCAGAAGGGGCTCGTTGCACACGTTGGGAGCGGTTTGCCCGTTACTTCACCGAGCAAGGTCAAGCCGCCACAAAAGCCTACGTCGATTTAGCCAATGAGTTTTCAATTGACCCAGCGCAAATGGCACTCGCATTTGTTAACAGTCGCTCTTTTGTCGCCAGTAACATTATTGGTGCAACAACACGCGAACAACTTGAAGCCAATATCAAATCCATTGACCTCACATTGTCTAAAGAATTGCTCCAACGCATTGACGCCATTGGCGCTAAGTATTCCAACCCCTGCCCTTAAGCTTTAGTGACCATTGTTAATCATTCGTTTTAAGGATCAAAAAAGCGCCATTGTTGGCGCTTATCTTGATGAGATATCACATCGGGCAACCCTTCAGGTTGCCCTTTGCGTTATGTTGTAGCGTTCATCCTTAACCGTCTTCTCATACGCACAACTTCACGTTGCGCTTTATATTGAGGGGCAACCGTGTGACCGATAGAAAAGCCATCTTTTTCAAAGCCAATATCACGCATTAGATGATCAGATAATGGTTGACCGAGATAGCGCACACGTCGATGTTCCTTGCGCCATTGATTTTCTTCGCGCTTGAGATCTAAGCGAACAAACATAACGGCTAGGCGTAGATATAGTGATTGATTCATTGTGGACTCCATATTGTGTATTAGGAGGCCTTGGATAATCTGCGGAGAAAATGAGAATGGTGCTTTGCATTCAAGCCGCAGAAATATCCGCGGCCCATTTTGCTAAGGGTGCGGAAATTACTGTACAGGTTTTCGCATGGTTGCGCACGAATCAAAGGCGCAAGTATGAACTGATGTAAATGTTTGATTTGTCATGTTTATCGCCTCCTTAAATCCGTAACCTTGAGTAAATATCGCACTTGTAAATTCACTGTTAATTTTAATGATATGGATCAATATATCAATGCGTTATTAGATATATCCGTGAATTCAAAGTCATTCTCTAGCCACCCCTAGCTGTTCAAACTTTCATCACGTGATAACCATGAAAATGCCTAATAGTTAGTACATACCTCTGAAAGTGCATATTTGCAATTTCCCTATACAAGTTCCGATGTTCTCGCTATTCATTGAGAGAAATGTTGAGAGAAACATCGGTAGAGTCACGTTCATCGGCAAAACCACCAGCCAACCTAAGCCAATCCGATCCAAGAAATCATCCAATCATCCGAAATACGGATAGTTAATAACTTTTATCAATCCATTATTTGGATAATATAGCGTCATCTTTTCGGAGGAATGTTTAATGAGAACAACCTTAGACCGTATTCGACACGCCATCGCGTTCGAAATCATAGGCCTACTATGTATCGTCAGTATCTTGTCTCTATTTGGCTTTGATGCAGCCCATACTGGCGTATTAGGCATCGCGTTTTCAGTGATCGCGACAGGATGGAACTACGTTTATAACCTGTGGTTTGACAAGGGGATGGTCAAGTGGGCAGGCACAACGACTAAATCGCAAAAACATCGCATATTGCATGCCGTGATGTTTGAATTGGGCTTGTTATGGGTCACGCTACCTGCCATTGCATGGTGGCTTAACATTAGTTTGTATCAAGCATTCCTGATGGACATTGGTCTCGTAGCCTTCTATCTGGTTTATGCGTATATCTATAACCTCGCATACGACAAAATTTTTCCGGTGAAGTCAGATATGCAACCAGCCCACTAAGCACGGTAAAACACAGAAAAAAACCGCCACTGATGTGGCGGTTTTTTATTGGTGTTCATTCGCTTATTTGACGCGAACTACCCGCTAGCGAAAGCTGCGCGGTGCAGGGATCAAGCTGTGTTTGTTCAGCAAGCGATACATGGTCGCTCGAGAAACACCCAACTCCTTCGCCGCAGCAGAGACTTGACCATTATTGCTTTCAAGTACGGCTAGCAAAGCATCACGCTCAGATTCTTCACGGATCTTACGCAGACTCTGTTTGTAATCACCCTGACGGGGAAGATCCAAATGCTCAGCTTCAATCACCAAGTTGTCAGCAAGCAGCACAGCACGTTTCACCTGATTGATGAGTTCGCGAACGTTGCCCGGCCAGCTGTAGTTGGTAAGAATTTTGTTCGCTTCTTCAGAGAAGGTTCTTGCCTGTGTATTGTACTGACGAGCAAACTTCAGCAAGAAGTGCTCAGCCAAATCAGGAATGTCCGCCGCACGCTCTTTCAGCGAAGGCACGGAAATACGCAATACATTGAGACGGTAGAACAAATCTTCGCGGAACAAGCCTTCCGCAACGGCTTTCTCAAGATCCATATGAGTGGCAGCAATAACACGAACATCAATCTCTTTCGCGTATTTATCATCATGTGACTCAACCGTGCCATCTTGAAGCAAGTGCAACAGATTGGCCTGAAGATTGAGTGGTAAATCGCCAATTTCATCAAGGAACAAGGTGCCTTGATGCGCTTGCTGAACTTTGCCTTCTGATGTGCCATCACCAAACAATTCAGAAGAAATCAGTTTTTCTGGTAACGCACTGCATTTCACCGAGACAAAAGGACCTTTCGCACGGGTAGAAGCATTGTGAATTGCCATGCCTACCAACTCTTTACCTGTACCACTTTCACCGTGGATCAGCACAGAGACATCGGTTGGCGCGACGCGTCGCACTTGGTCTCGCAGTTTTTTCATAATGGACGTTTTGCCCAATAGCCCCATATCGCTATGATCGCCCAGTTGCGGCCAAACATGACGCTCAAGTTTCAACATACCCAATTGGTGACCAATGGTGCTCATCAACTGGCTATCTGGAATTGGAGAGGTAAAGTAGTCAATGCAGAAGCTCACAATGAACTGGCAAATTGCGTCATTATTGAGTTGATCCTCACGGATCAATGCTAACCAGCGTACTTGTTTGTTACGGTTAACGAGAGAAGCCACGCCATTGAGGCTGAAATCATCGTGGCTGATATCGACAATACCAATACATGGACCGATATCTTGGAGAAGAGATTGGGCAGCCCTAAGGTCGTAACAGCGGTGGCAACGCCATCCTGCTTGTTCCAACGTTGCTAACCATGGTTCATAAGTTCCGCCTACTACGACGAGTGAACTTGGAACCGCCTCAGATCTGAATTGCATACCCATAACGCCTGCCTTTAGTCATCCATTAACGACATGTGTTCAAAATGTTGTGAGTTCATTATATTTTGTAAGACAAACTATTCTGTCTCATTGTAGATACAACATGACTCTCAAATCTGCACACATAGCAAAAGAGACACTTCTGTTGTTTCAAGTTTTGACAAGTGAATAGACAAACCCAAGGGATAACTGCCTACAATTCAGCGAATTAGCCGAGAAAAGCAGACAATTTATACATCACAACATAAACGGAGATCTCTATGAGTCTCAATTTAGAGAAAAAAGGACATCTCTCTAAGTTTTCTTAAATCATAGACTATGCTCCGCTTTCGTGAGGGTATCTATTGATAGAGAAAACAAAACCGTATCTCTATGAGACACGGTCTTTTAGTTAAGGCAGGGAATTCAAAAGGCGGGTGGAATCAACGTACCTCTTCACCGCTAGCAACCACAGTTTCACGCACCTTGTCTGCAAACTGCAACGCTTCTTCACGAATCGCATCTTCGTTCACGGTCAATACGTCTCGGTCTTGCATCAAAACCTTACCATCAACGATTGCATGTTTAACATTTGAAGCATACGCAGAATATACCAGCGCCGAATACGGGTTATACATAGGCACCATGTTTGGGGCCTGGGTATCAATCACGATGATATCAGCAAGCTTACCCACTTCCAGTGAACCAATCGTGTCTTCCATATGCAGTGCACGTGCGGCGCCTATCGTGGCCATTTCAACCACTTTGATAGGCGGCATTGCTGCACGGTCTTGATTAACCAGTTTGTGTACTTTCGCAACTTGATTGAACTCGTCAAGGGTGCTCAGTGTATTACCTGACATCGGTCCATCCGTACCTAGCCCGATACGCAGACCATCATCAAACATTTTCAATGCCGGAGAGACGCCTTTCGCTGATTTGATATTCGCGCTCATGTTATGCGCCACACCCACGTCATGCTTCTTCAGCAGCGCAATATCAGCGTCATCTACATTGATCACATGTGCGCCCACCAAGTTAGGTGTTAACGCGCCGATCTCCGCCATATAGGCAACAGGCGATTTTCCGCCGCTACGTTCTGCGATGACTTCGTTTTCGCGATCAGACTCAGCCAAATGAATCATCACAGGGACATCAAGTTCCAGCGATAGCTTGGTAATTTTCTGCAATACTTCGGTGGTGTTGGTATACGGCGCGTGCGGTGCAAAAGCAGGGGTGATTCTAGGGTGATCTTTATATTCATTGATAAAGTTCACCGCGTATTTGATCCCCGCTTCCGCATTCTCAGCATCGGCAACCGCATACTTAATCACGGTCTCACCCAAAATGGCTCGCATGCCGATTTGGTCAACAGTTTTCGCTACTTCATCTTCGAAATAGTACATGTCGGCGTATGTTGTCACGCCGCCCTTCAGCATTTCTACGTTCCCCAGCTGTGCGCCAATACGCACCATGTCGCGACTAACCAGCTTCTTCTCTAGTGGAAAGATATAACGGTGCAGACGATCCGGCACATCGTCTCCTAACGAGCGAAACACAGTCATTGACGCGTGAGTATGTGTATTAATCAACCCCGGCATAACAATATCGCCATCGACGTCTAAGACTGTTTTTGCTTTGTAGTCTTTCACCAATGAATCGTCGCCCACTGCAACGATCTTGTTGCCATCAATGGCCACAACACCTTTTTGGTAAACGGTCTTATCTGCGTTCATTGTGAGCACGGTTGCATCAGTGATTAAGAGATCGATATTTTCAACAGCGAACACAGCAGATGACGCCAAGGTAGCAAGCGCCACACTGGCAGATAGGAGTGATTTTTTCAGCATGATTGTCTTCAATAATGGCTCAGGAATGTCGCGAGTATCATCCGCGGTGACGGCGTAAACCCAAACAAAAACGTTAATTACGTCGCAAAAAATGTGACATTGAGCAAACGTTTGCACACTCACTTACAGGCATAAAAAAACACCGGCCAAAGCCAGTGTTTTTGGTGTCTCAGAGTTGTCTTAACGACGTCTCAAAAGTCAGACGGAATCAGTCGTTCTTAGGATTCTGTGGACGCATAGCAGGGAACAAAATCACGTCACGAATCGTGTGCGTGTTAGTAAACAGCATCGCTAAACGGTCGATACCGATACCTTGACCCGCTGTAGGCGGCAAGCCGTGTTCCAAAGCAGTGATATAGTCTGCGTCGTAGAACATCGCTTCATCATCACCCGATTCTTTCGCGTCAACTTGCGCTTTAAAGCGGTTGTCTTGGTCTTCTGCGTCGTTAAGCTCAGAGAAACCATTTGCCACTTCGCGGCCGCCAATGAAGAACTCAAAACGATCGGTAAAGAACGGATTGTTATCACTACGGCGTGCCAGCGGAGAAATGTCTGCTGGGTAACCTGTGATGAACGTAGGCTGAATCAACTGAGGCTCAGCGGTTTCACCGAAGATTTCTTCAAGTAGCTGACCACAAGTCCAGAACTTCTCAACGTAGATATCTAGAGATTTTGCGATAGATACCATCAAGTCACGGTTTTGAACGCCTTCGTCATCCAACGCTTGGATATCAGCGTGCTCAGGATTGTAGTGCTTGATCGCTTCGAGCATAGTCATACGTGCGTATTTACCGCCGAATTCGACAGTGTGGTCGCCGTACGGCATCGCCGAATTACCTAGAACCTCGATAGCAACAGTGCGCAGCATGTCTTCGGTTAGGTCGATCAGATCATTATAATCCGCGTACGCCATGTAGAATTCAATCATGGTGAATTCTGGGTTATGACGTGGAGACAACCCTTCGTTACGGAAGTTACGGTTGATTTCGAATACACGCTCGAAACCACCAACAACCAAACGCTTCAGGTAAAGCTCAGGGGCGATACGCAGGTACATTTCTTGATCAAGCGCGTTGTGATGAGTGATGAATGGACGTGCAGACGCACCGCCAGGGATCACTTGCATCATCGGTGTTTCCACTTCCATAAAGTCTTTTGACTCCATGTAACGGCGGATCGCTGAAATCAGCTTTGAACGTACTTTGAACGCTGTGCGAGAATCTTCGTTTACGATCAGGTCAACATAACGCTGACGGTAACGCGTCTCTTGGTCTGTTAGACCGTGGAATTTCTCTGGCAGAGGACGCAGTGCTTTGGTCAGCAATGTGTACTCTTCCATGTTCACGTAAAGATCGCCTTTGCCTGATTTATGCAAGGCACCTTTCACACCGATGATGTCACCGATATCAAGACCGTGGAATTTTTCTTTCAACTCGTTCTGAACGTCTTTCGCAGCATACGCTTGAATACGGCCAGATACGTCTTGTAGCGCAAGGAATGGGCCACGTTTTGCCATGATACGGCCAGCAACGGTCACTTTGTGATCCAATGCTTCTAGCTCTTCCTTGCTCTTTTCGCCAAATTCAGCCTGAAGGTCTGCCGCTTTGTGCTCACGACGAAAATCATTCGGGTGGCCATTCGCATTGCAGGTTTGACGAATGTGGTTCAGTTTTGCACGACGCTCCGCAATTAGCTTGTTTTCGTCTTGTAACTGGTCAGTCATAGTGAACCTTTGAAATTAACGTAAAAAATTACAAACCAGATTTCAGGCTGGCTTCAATAAACTTGTCGAGATCACCGTCAAGTACCGCTTGGGTATTACGGTTTTCAATGCCAGTACGCAGGTCTTTAATACGTGAGTCATCCAATACGTACGAGCGGATCTGGCTACCCCAACCGATGTCAGACTTCGAGTCTTCATTCGCTTGCTTCTCAGCATTTTGCTTGTGCATTTCCAGCTCAAACAGTTTTGCGCGAAGCTGCTTCATCGCCTGATCTTTGTTTTTGTGCTGACTACGGTCGTTCTGGCACTGCACCACAGTATTGGTCGGTACGTGAGTAATACGTACCGCTGATTCAGTGGTGTTTACGTGCTGACCACCCGCGCCCGAAGCACGGTAAACGTCGATACGCAGATCAGAAGGGTTAATATCGATTTCAATGTTGTCGTCAACTTCTGGGTAGATAAACGCAGAAGCAAACGAGGTGTGACGACGACCGCCTGAATCGAACGGAGATTTACGCACCAAACGGTGAACACCGGTTTCAGTACGCAACCAGCCATAGGCATATTCACCACTGATACGGACCGTCGCTGATTTCAATCCTGCCACATCACCTTCTGACACTTCGATGACTTCTGTTTTGAAGCCTTTCGAGTCAGCCCAGCGCAGGTACATACGCAACAACATAGATGTCCAGTCTTGCGCTTCTGTACCACCAGAACCGGCCTGTAGATCGATATAGCAATCAGAGCCATCGTGGTCGCCAGAGAACATGCGGCGGAACTCAAGCTTGACTAGCTTGCCTTCCAGCTCTGACAGTTCTGGCTCGATTTCGTCGAACGTATCTTGGTCGCTTTCTTCAACGGCCAGTTCCAACAAATCAGTGATGTACTCGCCACCTTGGCCCAGCAGGTCGATTGTCTCAACAACGGCTTCCAATGATGCACGCTCGCGCCCAAGTGCTTGCGCACGCTCAGGGTCGTTCCATACATCAGGTTGTTCGAGTTCGGCATTAACTTCTTCTAGACGCTCTTTCTTGGCGTCATAGTCAAAGATACCCCCTAAGGACATTTGCACGCTCGGCAATGTCCGCTAGGCGGTTTTTGATAGGATTGATTTCAAACATGGTCACTTATCTAAGTTCAGAATGAGTTTTAACCGCCGAATTCTACAGAATTGCGGACAGAATAAACAGAGTGTGATGAGGATCAAAGAAGAAAAATTAGCGAAAAACAGTGAAAAACAAGACAACAATTAGCAGGTAGCCGCTTAGGCGAATGTGCCCGCGACTACCTGAATCGAATCAAACATTACCCCGCGATGATGTGCTCTACCATTAATTGAACCGTACGATTTCCGCGAAACTCATTCACATCAAGACGATAAGCCAATTCCACAGTCTGAACTGAAGGATCTGGCCATCGACGCAGGTCAACATTAAATGCAATCCCATCCACCATTTGTCCGCCTAAGATAGGCTCCAACATCATTTTTAGATGCTTGCCGCCCACCAGCTTTTGGTGCAGCAATTTGAATTTCCCATCAAACAAGGGTTCAGGGAAGCCTTGGCCCCATGGTCCACCCGCACGCAATGTTTCAGCAACGTCCATGCTTATTTCAGCAGGCATCAGCTCACCATCTGACAGCAACACGCCTTTCAGTTGGTCTTCACTGATAATGTTCTGAACGGCCTCATCAAACAAACGTGAAAAACGCGAATAATCTGCCTCAGCAATCGTCAGGCCTGCCGCCATGGCATGCCCTCCGAATTTCTTTATCAACCCTGGGTTTTGGGTATCGATTAAATCCAAGGTATCGCGCATGTGAAGCCCTTGAATTGAACGCGCAGAGCCTTTGATTTCACCTTCCTCTCCCGCTGCAAAAGCAATCACAGGACGATGGAATTTGTCTTTGATACGTGATGCAACAATGCCTATCACACCTTGATGCCACTCGCGCTGGAAAAGTGCGAGGCCACTTGGTAGGCGCGTATCTTCACCAAACTGCAAGCGCTCACAAATCGCCATGGCTTCATCTTTCATGCCCTGCTCGATGTCTTTACGGCTTTGGTTTAGCGCGTCAAGCTCGCTCGCCATCTGCCTCGCTGCAGGCAAACTGTCAGTCAACAGTAACTCGATACCAAAAGACATGTCATCCAAACGCCCTGCCGCATTGATACGCGGGCCAAGCGCGAAGCCAAAATCACTGGCCACTAGCGTTGACATGTTGCGGTTTGCCACTTCAATCAAAGCTTGGATGCCTGGGCGACATTTCCCCGCACGAATACGCATCAAGCCTTGGTGTACCAAAATCCGATTGTTAGTATCTAGCGCGACCACATCCGCCACTGTGCCGAGTGCCACTAAATCAAGCAAGTCCGCCAAGTTAGGCTCTGGCATATTACGCTCAGAAAACCAATGGGTTTCGCGAAGATGTGCGCGTAGCGCGAGCATCAAATAAAACGCGACCCCGACACCAGCCAATGACTTGGACGGAAAACCGCACTCATCAAGATTCGGGTTCACCATAGCATCTGCATCTGGCAACACATTGCCCGGCAAGTGATGGTCAGTCACCACCACTTGAATACCGAGAACTTTGGCTGCCGCCACCCCCTCAACCGATGACACGCCGTTGTCCACAGTCATAATGACCTCTGCACCTTTAGCGGCAGCTTGCGCAGCAACATCAGGACTCAGCCCATAACCATCATCAAAGCGATTCGGCACCAAATAATCAACGTTGTGACAACCCATCATACGAAACGCCGTCACTGATAAGGCGGAGCTGGTTGCACCGTCGGCATCAAAATCCCCCACCACAATAATACGTCGCCCGTCCGCCATCGCTTTGGCGAGCAGTTGTACGGCCTTTTCAATACCGTGTAATTCACTGTAACTGTGTAGGCCTTTCGCGCTGCGCTCTAGCTCACCCTCGTTAATCACACCTCGGTTAGCATAAATACGCTGAAGCAAAGGCGGAATTGAAGCAGGAAACATAGCATCGGGCGTGGCTTGACGACGTTTAATTTCAATCATGGGGACAAATACCTGTCTGAGACGGCGCATGACAGCGACGATCAATAGAATGCGGATTGAGGCAATCATTGTAGCGAGAAAGGAACAAAGCGAAACCCTAACAAGCAAATCGCTCGCGCCGTGATCGAAAAAAGGCGCTAACTTTCGTCAGCGCCTTTAATACCCAAGTAACCCGAAGATGCAGGATTCAGGTTACTTGGATATAAGCATATTCAGTGCTCTTTCGTGATTAACCTTTTTGGTTAAGAACTTCAGCCAATCGCGGAGCCGGCAGATAACCCGACAACATGGTGCCATCTTGCAACATGATGGCGGGTGTACCCGTCACACCCATGGCAGAACCAAGGGCCATATGGCGACGGACTAGTGGGGTACATACAGCGGTTTCTTCATCAAAGTTACCGGCTTTCGCGGCATTCATTGCGCCTGCTTTGTCGTCAGCACACCAAATAGCGCTCATTTGTTCCATGTTTGGCGAACGCTCACCTGAACGCGGGAAGGCCAAGTAGCGTACGGTAATACCCAGGTCATTATATTCCTGCATTTCGCGGTGTAGCTTCATGCAATAGCCACAGGTGGTATCTGTAAACACGTTCACCACGTGCTTTTCATCTTTTGCTGGGTAAACGATCAGCTCTTTCTCAACATCCGCAGCATCAAACAGTTTTTTGTTACGCTTAGCTTGAGCGATCTCAGTCAGGTTAATCGAGGCCTGTTCTGTGGTATGAAACAGTTGCCCATAGATAAAATAAGAGCCATCTTTGTTGGCATACACCACACCGCCATTGGTGACCACTTCAAAAAGTCCCTCAACAGGGGAAGTCTCGATGCTCTCGATATTCAGGCGATACTGCGCCAACACGTCCGCAATAGCGGCTTTATCTGCACCTTCCGCCGCGTTTGCGCCAAAAGACAACATGGCTGAAGAGAGCATCACACCCGCAAGCAGTCGTTTGAAATTCATCGTATATATTTCCTACTTAATCTATGAAGACCCGTAAACACAGGCATACCATCTTTTAATACAGACCGGAAAGACAGAGAAAAAGTCCCTGAGTGTTCGAAAAAAATCCAGTCATGCTGTTTTGAGCCACTTCGAGACGTGTGCCATTATGCCCGAGGATGGTGCTCTTGATGCAATTGTTTTAGCCTCTCGGTGGCCACAAAGGTATAGATTTGCGTGGTCGATAGATCACTATGACCCAACAGCATCTGCACCACACGTAAATCCGCACCATGATTGAGTAGATGCGTAGCAAAAGCATGGCGCAATACGTGTGGCGACAAAAGTTCGCTGTCTATACCAGCTAACGCAGCATAAAACTTAATGCGATGCCAAAAGGTTTGTCGGGTCATCATCCGGCCTCGGCGGCTCGGAAAAAACACGTCCGAGGTTTTCTCACCCAATAAACCTTGACGCCCGTGCGCCAAATAGCGCTCTAGCCAATCAATGGCAGACTCCCCCATCGGCACTAATCGTTCTTTACCGCCTTTACCAATCACACGCACCACGCCCTGTCGCAAACTGACATTTTCCGTGGTGAGGCTAATCAACTCTGTCACACGCAACCCTGTCGCGTACAGCAACTCCATCATGGCTTTATCACGCAGCTCCAACATGTCTTCCACATCCGGAGCCTCTAACAAGGCTTCAACCTGTTCTTCAGATAAATCCTTGGGTAAACGTTTCGGTAGCTTAGGGCTAATCAAGGTTGCGCTGGGATCGTCTTCGCGTTGCTTTTCACGATAAAGGTATTGAAACAGTCGGCGCATGGCAGACAGCATGCGCGCACGGCTGGTCTGCTTGAAATCTTGGTCAAACAACCAATGTTGATAGTCCTGCAATGTTGCCGTCGAGACCGTCGTTAATTGCACATTGTCTTGCGCTAACCAATGGCACAGCTTCATTAAATCATTACGATAAGAAACCAAGGTGTTTTCTGACAGACCTCGCTCCATCCACATCGCATCTAAAAACTGTTCAACCAAACTGGTATTTTGTTCCACGTTTCACTCACTTAACGAGGTAT
Source organism: Enterovibrio gelatinilyticus (assembly GCF_028683095.1). Classification (GTDB taxonomy): domain Bacteria; phylum Pseudomonadota; class Gammaproteobacteria; order Enterobacterales; family Vibrionaceae; genus Enterovibrio; species Enterovibrio gelatinilyticus. Next base: position 77,206 of record NZ_JAJUBC010000014.1, read on the forward strand.
TTTTCCTCTATTCAAACTACCTCAGTGAGCTTCGAATGCAAGCACAGCAGGTGTTTTGAAGGCTTTCTCGCATATTTGTTCAGCAAAGTGGGGACAGTAACCAAACTCTGGGGTAGAGAAGCAGACCGCTGACAGGTAAAATCGCGCCAAGCGCAACAGTAGGATTAAGGCATGAAGATAGGATTGTTCTACGGTTCAACCACGTGTTACACCGAAATGGCAGCCGAGAAAATTCGCGATATTTTGGGCGATGACTTGGTCGATGTGCATAACATCAAAGACGTCTCTGTGAGTGACATGAATCAGTATGATCTCCTGTTACTCGGTATCTCAACGTGGGACTTCGGTGAACTGCAAGAAGACTGGGAAGCGGTGTGGGACCAACTTGATGGCCTCAAACTACAAGGTAAGGTCGCCGCATTATTTGGGCTGGGCGACCAAGAAGGCTACGCGGAATGGTACCTTGATGCGATGGGCATGCTTCGCGACCAATTACTCCCGACAGGACTTGCGTTTATTGGCTATTGGCCTGTGGAAGGCTATACCTTTGAAGCATCAAAAGCGCTCACTGAAGATGGCAAACACTTCGTTGGCCTCGCATTGGATGAAGACAGCCAATACGATCTTAGTGATGAACGCATTGCAACGTGGTGCGAACAAGTGCTGATGGAATATCAAGCCTTGTTGTGAACCGCTGTTGTTCGCGATGCTCTGTCGCTAAAAACCGATGCCAACTTTTAGGCAGAAAAAAACCACCGCTTGCGGTGGTTTTTTATCAACAGTGCCGAGCCATTAATTAAGCTTTCCGTTCAATGGCGCTTGGGATGAATCGCCTTTTGGTGCAGGAACAAAACGAACCGCCACCATCGCAATCACTGTTGGTAATAGCCATGCCATGCCGTAGTTAAACAGTGGCAGAACATTAAGTGCGGATACGTCCAAACCTGCAATCTTCGCCGCATCGAACAATGCAAAGACCAAAGACACGCTCAATACCACACGGTAAGCAATGGCAGGGTTAGGCATAAAGCGGCGAAGGAAGGTCAACGCAATCAGAGCAATCGCTACCGGGTATAGACCAAACAGCACAGGAACTGACACGGCAATCAGTTGATTCAAACCAACGTTCGCAACAACCGCACATGCAATAGACAAGATCACTACCCACTGACGGTAAGAGACTTTGACCAAGCTGCTGAAGTAATCAGAGCATGCCGACACCAAACCGATAACGGTCGTTAAGCACGCCAACACAATGATGGTCGACAGAATAATTTGGCCAGCTGGGCCAAATAGCGCCATCACATAGGCCGACAGAATAGCACCACCGTTTGCAGCACCTGCTGCCACGCCCGTTGCCGTCGCGCCTAAATAGAACAGTGATACGTAAACAAACGCCAAACCCGTTGCCGCAATCACACCTGCGTAAATCAGGTACTGGCACGTTTTCGCTTCAGATTTAATGCCCTTCTTGCGGATCACATCGACAATCAACATACCAAACATCAGTGCCGCGAAGGTGTCCATGGTGTTGTAGCCTTCAAGGAAACCCGTGGCAAACGCTTGGTCTACATATGCACCTTGTGCAGCGGCTACGTCGCCTTGAGGGTTAACCACAACGGCAATGGCAAGCACAACCAGTGCCGCAAAAAGTGCAGGCGTCAGCAGTTTGCCGATCGTGTCAATCAACTTGCCTTGCGACAAAGAAAAGAACATCGCAACCGCAAAGAACACCACTGAGAATAGAGAGAGCTCAAATTGGCCTGCGTCGGTTAAGAAAGGCTTAAAGCCCATCTCATAAGCCACCAAACCAGCACGTGGTGCAGCAAATGCAGGCCCGATAATGATGAAAATCAGCACCGCCATCAGTGTCGCCACAGAGGTTGGAAGATCGCGTGTTAAGCCTTTCCAACCACCACCAGCGATGGCAACGGCAACAATACCAATTAGAGGCAAACCCACTGCCGTCGTCAAAAAGCCGAGCATGGCTGGGAAAGTGTGGTCACCAGCAAGAAAACCTGCTTGCGGTGGAAAAATAATGTTGCCCGCTCCGAGGAAAAACGCAAAGGTCATAAAACCTAGCGCGAGTATGTCGCTAACCTTTAAACTCTCTTTCACTATTTACTACCTATGTGTGTTTGCAGATGTGTGTTTGCGATACGTGTAATCAACCGGTTAGCTTTTTAGTTATTTTTACTGAGCTTTACCGAGTAGACAGGATAATGACGAAGTTTCACCATACAAACAATAGGGTGAGCAAAATTGAAATATAAAACCAAATTATAATTAATAGTAAGAATTAAAATCCAATTTTCATGAAAAACACCAAACTATCAAAAGATATTAACAACAAATATCGGTAACAATGCGGCAACATAATAAACTGTTTTTTAACCAAGTATCGATAAACACCAGACGGGATAAAAGTGAATAAAGGTTTCCAATTCAAGCAGTTCTCAATCGTAGATAATGGATGCGGTATGGCAGTAAGCACCGATGGCGTCCTACTTGGGGCGTGGGCAGACGCAGGAGAGCACAACGCTGTACTCGATATTGGAACGGGGACAGGTCTACTTTCATTAATGATGGCGCAACGATTCCCTCATGCACAAATTACGGCTATCGATATTGATCAACATGCGGTGAACTGTGCACGCGACAATTCAGAACAATCTGCTTGGCAAAATCGCATCAATGTCATTCATCAAGACATTATTCAATGGCGTAATGGACCTCTATTCGACACTATCATCTGTAATCCACCTTACTTTAATTCAGGAGAACAGGCGTCTGATCAGCGTCGTGCCACAGCACGCCATACTGATACCCTTTCTCATGACAGCTTATTAAAAGTGATAAAAGCACACCTTTTCCCTCACGGGCAGGCACATTTGATCTTACCCTCAGTAGAAGCTGACCAGTTGAGCGCCAAAGCGCATGAGCACGATCTTTATTGCCAAAGACTGACATTAGTGAAACCGACACCCGCTAAGCCAGTTAGCCGAAAACTCATGACACTGACAGCCACTAAGCCTGACAAATGCCAGGAAAATACGTTAGTAATACAAGAAGATGGCGCTTACACCGTAGACTTTGTGGCGCTAACAAGAGACTTTTACCTCAAGATGTGATGATCCCACTTGAAATATTATTTTATTCCTAAGCGAGTTATTCACACTGAACGATGCATCTTGAAGATGTTTGAGTATATAATCCGCCCCTAACTTTGAGTGGAGAAACAACGCGTGCGAACTTTTGCAGAACTAGAACTGGATCCTCAACTGCTATTAGCGCTAGATGACATTGGCTTCGAGCGACCAACAGCAATCCAGGCTGACGTGATCCCTCATGGAATGGATGGCCGTGATGTACTGGCGTCAGCGCCAACCGGGACAGGTAAAACAGCTGCATTCGTGCTGCCATTGCTACAGCACCTGTTGGACTTCCCGCGTCAAGCTCCTGGTCCTGCTCGTGCATTGATCCTGACGCCAACACGTGAGTTGGCGATTCAAGTTGCTGATCAAGCACGTGCACTAGCCAAACATACCGATTTGAAAATTATCACCATCACCGGTGGTATTTCGTATCAAGAACACGCTGAAATTCTAGGTAAGACACAAGACATCGTGGTGGCAACGCCAGGTCGCTTGATGGAATACGTGGAAGGTGAGCGCTTTGACTGTCGTGCAATCGAAAGTCTGGTACTGGATGAAGCTGACCGCATGCTAGACATGGGCTTTGGCCCTGCAGTCGATCGTTTGTCCAACGAGTGTCGCTGGCGTAAGCAAAGTATGCTGTTTTCTGCCACGCTAGAAGGCAAAGGCATCACCGGCTTTAAAGAAACACTTCTGACTGACCCCGTCGAAGTCGAAGCTGAGCCACCTCGTCGTGAGCGTAAGAAAATTACTCAGTGGTACTACCGCTGTGACGACATGAAGCACAAGTACACCTTGCTCAGAGCCATTTTGGCGGACCAAGCAAACCGTGCGATCATTTTCGTTAAAACCCGTGATCGTCTTGCAGCACTTCGTGAAGAATTGACTCGTCAAAAGATCAATTGTGCATGGATTCAAGGTGAAATGGCGCAAGCCAAGCGCACCAATGCCATCGAGCGTTTCTCAAAAGGTGAAGTGAACTTCTTGCTCGCCACTGACGTTGCGGCGCGTGGTATCGACGTGCCTAACATCAGCCACGTAATTAACTTCGATTTACCGCGTAAAGCAGACGTGTATTTGCACCGTATTGGTCGTACTGCTCGCGCAGGTAAAAAAGGCAACGCGATCTCATTGGTTGAAGCGCATGACCAACCAATGATGGACCGTATCTGCCGTTACATGAATGAAGACGTAAAAGAACGCTACGTAGAAGGTATGAAGCCTTCTCATAAGAAGCCAGCGTTTAAGAAGAAAAAGGTCAAAGCACCGAAGAAAGTCTTGAAAGCAAAAGCGAAGAAAGTGGCTAAGAAAGCGGCTAAAAAGTCAGCAAAGAAAACCACGGAATCTTAATCGTCAGGACTCCCCATCCTAACGACATGAAAAAAGGAGGCGAAAGCCTCCTTTTTCATATCTTGCGTTACTGATGACAAAAATACTATCAGCCTAACTGTTCGATTACTGCTCTTCGCGTTTGAACACCAATTCTTTGTCGTTAGACTCTTCAGCACTGAACCAATAACCCGCAGTATCAAAAGCCTTTAAGGCGTCAACCGAATCAATGCGATTGTCGATGATATAACGCGCCATCATACCGCGCGCTTTTTTGGCAAAGAAGCTAATCACCTTGTATTGACCGTTCTTACAGTCTTTAAATACCGGCGTGATGATCTGCCCATCTAGCGTCTTTGGCTTCACCGATTTGAAGTATTCATTAGACGCGAGGTTCACGAGTACCTTATCACCTTGAGCCTGAAGCGCTTGGTTCAATGAATCAGTGATGATGTCTCCCCAAAACTGGTACAAGTTCGTACCACGCGGGTTTTCAAGGCGCGTGCCCATTTCTAGGCGATACGGTTGCATCAAATCCAAGGGACGCAACAAGCCATAAAGACCTGACAGCATACGCAAGTGATCTTGCGCCCAACTGAAGTCTTCGTCACTTAGCGTTTCGGCATCAAGGCCTGTGTAAACATCGCCTTTAAACGCAAGGATTGCAGGGCGAGCATTGTCTTGAGTGAATGTCGGTGACCACTCAGAAAAGCGTGCAGCGTTCAGGCCTGCAATTTTATCGCTCACCTTCATTAGGCTGGAGATATCTGCTGGCGTTAGCTGACGACAAACCTCGATCAGTTGTTGCGAGTGCTCGGTCAACGTCGGCTGCGTAAAGCGTTCCGTCGCCAGCGGAGATTGGTAGTCCAGTGTTTTGGCCGGAGAAACCACAATCAGCATAATGTTATTCCCTTCAATCTTTTATTAAGGGAAAGAGTACCATCCGATAAGCAAAAAGCCACGCTGTACAGCATGGCTTTTTCCGATATCAGCAATAGACGAAACCGAAGCAATTACATCACTTCCGGTTACTCATCCATTAACGACTCTCTTCTTTCACGATCTCTGAGGGTTTTCCCCAAATACCCGGTTCAATCTGCGTCAACATATCAGGGTGCTGACGACTATCAAACGCGGGCACTTTTCCTCGGGCGAGTTGTTGATTGTAATCCTTAGCTAACTTCACGACGGTGCCGGAGAGCAACAATATGGCAATCATATTGACGATAGCCATGAGCCCCATCGAAGTATCCGCCATGATCCACACCACAGGTAGCTCTGCCATGGCACCAAACATCACCATGCCCAACACGATACAGCGGAAAATATTTAAGCCCGCTTTGTGGTTGTGCTCCAAAAAGATAAGGTTGGTTTCGGCATAAGAGTAATTGGCGATGATCGATGTAAACGCAAAAAAGAAAATAGCAACAGCAATAAAAGAACTGCCCCAACTCCCCACTTCGCTCGATAACGCACGCTGTGTAAGCTCAATACCCGTGATTTCACTCCCAGGCATGTACTCGCCTGACATCAGAATAATTGCTACCGTCGCGGTGCAGATAACAATCGTATCGACAAACACACCAAGCATCTGTACATAGCCTTGTGATGCTGGATGAGGAGGATAAGGCGTTGCGCTCGCTGCCGCATTCGGCGCAGAACCCATACCCGCTTCATTGGAGAATAAACCGCGTTTGATACCCTGTACCATGCCCTGCGCAATCGTGTATCCCAATGCACCAGATGCGGCCTCTTCTAAACCAAAGGCACTTCGGAAAATCAGTGCAAACACTTCAGGCACTTTTTCAAGATTGGTGAGCATAATGTAAAACGCCAGCACAAGATAAAGCAGTGCCATCACAGGAACGATCAGTTCAGCAGTACGCGCTATCTTGCGGATCCCGCCAAAAATGACGAACGCAGACATAAGAACCAGAGCAAAGCCAACGTAAAGAGGGTCGAAACCAAAGGCAACGTATGCGGCTTGCGTAATAGAGTTCGCTTGAACCGAGTTAAACACCAGACCAAAAGCAATAATGAGCAAGATGGAAAAGACGATACCCATCCATCTCATGTCTAGCCCTTTCTCCATGTAGTATGCAGGGCCGCCACGGAAGTTTCCGTCTTCGTCACGGGTCTTGTAGAGCTGTGCTAGCGTACTTTCCGCAAACGCGGTTGCCATACCTAAAATGGCAATCAGCCACATCCAGAAAATCGCACCGGGACCGCCAAGCGTCAGCGCTACGGCAATACCCGCCATGTTCCCTGTTCCGACTCGTGCAGCCAAACTGGTACACAGAGCTTGGAAAGAAGAAATCCCTTCGCTATCAGATTTTCGGCTATTTTTCATCACCTTGAACATATGACCAAAATGACGGATCTGAATGAACCCCAAACGCAAAGTAAAAAATATCCCACCACCGATCAGGAGATAGATAAGTACCGATCCCCAAATCAGATCGTTTAAAAAATTAACTAGACCTACCACGCAGACCTCTCTTTACGCATAAACATTCTCGCAGTGATTAAATCTCCGTTTCGGAGCGTGCGATTTGAAACGACCAACTCACTAGAACGTGTTTGCATTGGTCTAAATTGATGAGGAGTTTCTGAGTGAGTAAATCACGCAAAACTCCAAGAAACGTGTCGTTTTCGTATTGATGTTGCGGATAACAATCGCAAATTGAGGCGAGATGATGAAGGCTGTCCACACAAAAATCAATATGCATGAGATTACATATAAATGAGATCGGTATTGCTTTACAAGCCATTGAGCGGCAAATAAATATGCATTCTATCAACATGAACGAAACATTTTTTTTGCGATGTCATCTCCGATTTGCCACCTCACCTTCCTCTGTGACTATTTTATGTACAGCGCAAGTATATTGCTGTAATTGGGCTTTTCCTATCATCTGACCCAAAGCCCACATCAAGCATTGCACGCTTTCTTAAACGCTCAATCAGAGTCTGTTTTTTAACCACCACCTTGACAATAGTGATGACCGTCTCATAAAAACTTCACTGATGTGTAACAAATGAGAAACACTTCAATTTTATTTTATTGAAGGTTTGATACTTAATTAGTAACCGCTAGGTAAAACGAGGTGAATTTATGGATAGCTTTGCCTTTGACAACATCTTTGAACAAGAGCGCCCACAACGCGGTGGACGAACCAAACAAGCAAAACGTAAATGGAGAGAGATTGAAGCGCTGAAAGATCGTCAGCGTCTGCGTAAAGAGCTTCAAGATATCGATATGCTAAGCGACTTTAACAGCAGTGAATTTGAACTGTAATTGAAAGTCGCCCATTTGGTTTAACCCTCCCACGCACTGGATGGTGCGCTAGACGGATGATTAAAAGGCACCTCTCGGTGCCTTTTTTGTTGCTCTCACTGCAAACCAAATTCCCAGCGTGTAGCAAACTCAATTACATTGCAGCTGCCAACGCTTTAAAGCGAGCAGCAACCTGTTCACCAAACAAAGGATCGTCCTCTTCTTCCCATTGCGATTGCAGGTAGTTCCAATCTTCAGCGGTTAGTGCTTTCTCAATCGCTGGCAATACTGACCTTTCCTCCAACTCAAGGTGACGCTGTTGCTGCTCAACAAACTCGGTCAACTTACCAGCAAACACATCGAGTGGGATCACTGAGTCCATAAGGATCATATCAACGGATATCGCAAACTCGGCAGTGAGCGCAGCCAAGGTCTCATGCTCCTCATCTAACGCAGCCACACCTTCTGTATCGGCGTAATTGGTAAGGTAATAGTGGTAAATGAGATCCTCTTTGGGGTGATGACACCTTTCAGCATGGTCTTTTAGATACAACAAAGTATCTCGGATATAACCATAGTCGACAGGCTGCTCGCTTCGGATCGCGGCCAACTTGTCCGTCAGTAACCTTAGCAGGCGACTAATATTACGGTGATCTCTATGAATGCTGTCTACTAACACAGTGATTCCCTTCTTTCATTCACGTCTGAATTTCAGTCTAACTAACCCTCGTGAACAAAAATTGAGCACAATCATGCTTTGTTCGAATAATGCACAATCAGAGCCCAATGAAAAAAGCCCGCGATCCGTCTCACGAATGCGGGCTTGGTTTCCTGCTATCAGCTATCAGCTATCAGCTATCAGCTATCAGCTATCAAGGGAAGGCTGCCAGTCAATCGACGGTTTCCCCATCTCTTGCAGCAATATATTGGTGGTAGAGAAGTGCTTACACCCTAGAAACCCACGGTGCGCTGAAAGCGGGGAAGGATGTGGAGCTTCAAGTACATGATGGCGAGCGCGATCAATCGATCGGCCTTTCTTGCGGGCGTGGGCTCCCCACAAAAGAAACACAACCCCTTCACAGTGCTGATTGACAGCACCAATGATGCGATCGGTAAACGTTTCCCAACCTAAATGTGAGTGAGAATGCGCATTCCCTTGTTCAACCGTCAGTACCGTATTCAATAGCAACACGCCTTGATCCGCCCAACTTTTTAAATAGCCATGTTGTGGCACGCTGAAGCCGTCAATATCTTGGGCCAGCTCTTTATACATATTCACTAACGACGGCGGCGTTTTGATGCCCGGCAGTACCGAAAAACACAAACCATGAGCTTGATTAGGACCGTGGTAGGGGTCTTGCCCTAGAATGACCACACGAACATCTGAGAGCTCGGTAAACGTAAAGGCATTGAACACCTCTTCTTCAGGAGGGTAAACCACCTTTCCCTGCGCACGCGCTTCTGCCACGGCCTGCAATGTTTGTTTAAAGTAATCTTGTTCTTGTTCCTGACCGATCACGTCATCCCAAGTTACTGGCTGTGTCATGGTGTCCTCGCTATGTGTAAATGAACCTAGGCTAACGTCGCGCTGATAGGCGCGTTGGCAGCAGCCTCAAACTGACGCAGAAGGCGGATCTCATCAGCCCATCGCTCAGGTTTGATGGTTTCTAATATAAGGGGAATACCATCGAATCGATCGTCTTGCATGATAACTTCAAAGCAAGGCAGACCAATTTCTCCCTCACCCAACGCCTGATGACGATCCACGCGTCCTCCAAGCGGTGTTTTTGAGTCATTTAAGTGCATCGCGCGCAAATAGTTAAAACCGACAATGCGCTCAAACTCGGCGAACGATTGCTCTGCTGCAGTGTGAGAACGCAAATCATAACCAGCCGCGAAGGCATGGCAGGTATCAATACAAACGCCCACACGCGCTTTATCTTCAACTTGTTCGATGATTGACGCTAACTGCTCAAACGACCAGCCCATGTTCGTTCCCTGCCCTGCTGTGTTCTCTATTACAGCAACGACATTCGGGACCGCTTGGTGAGCAAGGTTGATAGATTCAGCTATCAAAGACAAACATGCGGCTTCGCTGATCTTTTTTAAATGACTGCCTGGGTGGAAATTAAGCAATGGTAAGCCTAACATCTGGCAGCGTTCCATTTCATCAACAAAGGCGGCTCGAGACTTCTCTAACTTGTCCGCTTCGGGGGCACCTAAATTAATCAGGTAGGAGTCATGCGGTAATACGGCTTCAGGAAGAAAGCCGTGCTTGATGCAATTGGCTTTGAATGCCGCCACTTTTTCGACGTCTAACGGTTTTGCCTGCCACTGACGCTGATTCTTGGTAAACAGCGCAAACGCATTGGCGCCAATAGCAGCTGCATTGATTGGGGCATTTTCGACACCACCGGAAGCTGACACATGTGCTCCGATATACTTCATATTCTCTCCTTTCGCCAAAACCGTAACCGACAACATTTTAAGTTACTTCGAAGCCCAATGTCCTCGACTGTTTTTCACACCCGAAACATCACTCTTCTCGGTCATGGCAATGCTTTAGACATTATTCAGCTGGAATATCCCATCTGGTGAATCATTGGAAATGTGGTAATTTAATTACAAATGTAATTTTATTCAAAATACGCACTTGTTAAATTTATGTATAAATACATATATTTGAAGTTTTATTGATTAAGAACAATAAATCAAAGCGCTAATTTTTGCATATTTTGATTGTATTTTGACGAAAATCAAAATAACCTTATAAATAGTAAGGTATACAAGTACCCAGCTCATCAAATGATGGAATATTAAAACCACCAAAGCCTATCAAGGGGAAAGAATATGATCACTGGTATTCAAATCACGAAAGCCGCTAACGACAACCTGCTGAATTCTATCTGGCTGCTAGACAGCGAAACTAACGAAGCACGTTGCGTTGCTGCAAATGCAGGCTTTGACGCAGACCAAGTTATCCCAGCCGCAGATCTCGGTGAGTATGAAAGCCGCGATATCGCGATTGAAGTACCAGCGAAAATTGAAGGTGGCCAACACTTGAACGTAAACGTGCTTAAGCGTGAAACGTTGGAAGATGCAGCAGCACACCCAGAAAAATACCCACAGCTAACCATTCGTGTATCAGGCTACGCTGTACGTTTCAACTCACTGACAGTTGAACAACAACGTGACGTTATCGCACGTACTTTCACTAGCTCTCTGTAATAGTTACCTCTATACAAACCGCTAGAATGAAAAAAACCGACTCTTGAGTCGGTTTTTTTATTTGTGCATTCCGCTTTTCAGTAGGGCTTTTTCTTAGCCAGCCACATCCATGAGGTAAGCGCGGATCTGAGCAAAATCAGCATCGCGTTCAGCCGACAACAGCTCCATCACAGCATGTTTCGCCAGCGGACCTGGCAATGGGATATCTTGTCCCAGAATCTCATCTACCGACTCTTTGAACTTCGCAGGGTGCGCAGTACAAAGGAACAAGCCGTATTCACCATCCTGCAATTGCTCTTCCAACAAGCGGTACGCAATCGCACCGTGTGGTTCACACAAGTAGCCTGCGTCAAACATTGCTTTTAACGTATCAGCCGTTTCTTCATCCGTCACAGCGCCAGAAGCCAATTCGTTCAAGCCCCAACCTTTACGTTGGCATAGCTCTTCGATACGCGGCCAGTTGTTCGGCTGACTCACGTCCATCGCATTCGACAATGTTGCAATGGTTGGGGTTGGCGTCCACTCTCCGGTTTTCAGGTAGCGTGGCACGGTGTCATTCACGTTGGTCGCAGCGATAAAGCGTTTGATTGGCAAGCCAATCGCTTTTGCCAGCAAGCCCGCCGTTAAGTTACCAAAGTTGCCGCTTGGTACTGAAATTACCAAGTTTTCGCGTTGCGCTGGCGTCAATTGAGAAGCCGCTTCGAAGTAATAACAGATCTGCGCCATCAAACGGCTGATGTTGATGGAGTTAGCCGAGTTGAGACCAATTGCTTGGCGAAGTTCAGCATCATCAAATGCTTGTTTCACCATGGTCTGACAATCATCAAATGTGCCGTTAACCGCCACGGTGTGAATGTTGCCACCCAAGGTACAGAAAAGTTTTTCCTGTAACGGGCTGATTTTGCCTTTCGGATAAAGGATAACAACGTTGATGTTTTCCATGCCGTAAAACGCATGGGCAACTGCTGCGCCTGTATCACCCGACGTCGCCGTCAAAATGGTCACTTTGCCGCCGTCAGACACGGCAGCCAGTGATTGCGCCATAAAGCGACCACCAAAGTCTTTAAACGCTAGCGTTGGGCCATGGAATAGCTCCAAAGCACTCACACTGTCGGTGACTTTTTCAACTTTTGCTGGGAATTGGAATGCATTTTCAACCATCGCACGAACGGTTTCTTGTGGCAGTTCATCGCCGATAAATGCAGACAGGATGTCGGTACTGCGAGATACAAAGTCTTTCTCTAGCAGTGCGTCAACATCATCAAATACGGGTAATTCACTCGGGAAGAACAATCCTTGGTTACGGCCAAGACCTTGTTTTACCGCTTGTCCGAACGAGACTTGCTCGTCGTTTTCCTTGATATTGTAAAGCTTCATAGTTCACTTCCTGTCACTGTCGAACCGGTCACATCCAATCGACAGACGTGGACAAATCCTTCTTCATTTTGAACGTAGTTATCCTGTAGCCACTTAGCGACGCGTTCAGCAATCTCTTTATCGTCAGTGATACTGAATAGCGTTGGGCCTGAGCCTGAAATGCCTGTAGCAAGCGCACCGGCATCCGTTGCGTAACGTCTGGCATCCGCAAAGCCTGGCAACAGCTTTTCTCGATACGGTTCTGCAACCACATCTTTGATCATGCTCGCAGCTAATTGCGGCTGACCAGAGTAACAGCCATGGATAAAGCCTGCCAGATGGCGACCATGATTTATCACATCCTGACGACGATATTGCGCAGGCAAAATCGCACGTGCTTCAGCTGTTGGGACTTTGATACCTGGGTACGCCATAACCCAGTACCATTCATCAAAACAAGGCACTTGCTGGCTGATGATGCCCATTTGTTCCACCATCAACTGCAAACCACCCAGATAACAAGGCGCCACGTTATCGTAATGTAGGCTGCCAGAAATCGCGGCTTCCATTTCACCCATCAGGGCCAGAAGCGTGGTTTCATCAAGGGCATTATCATGAAAACGATTTAATGCATCTAAAGCGGCAACGATAGAACATGCACTTGACCCTAACCCTGAGCCAATTGGCATGTTCTTTTCTAGCGTCATGGAAATATTGCGTACCGGCTCACCGCGCTTTTCCATTTCGCGGCAAAACACGACATAACTTTGGTAAACAATATTATCTTCTTGTACGTCTGGCAGCTTATCAACAAAGCTACCCACGCAATGTAGACTAAATGGTACGTTGCCACCGTCTGCCACTTGTACGCGATCCCCTAGCAGTGTTCCGTCAATCGGAGACACTGCAGCGCCCAATACGTCAAAACCTACACTCACGTTACCGATCGACGCTGGCGCATAAACAACAACACTCATCATTACACCCCTAACTTCCAGCCCAGTGTACGCATCAAATCAGCGAACACGCCGGCCGCGGTAACTTGAGTACCCGCACCGTAACCACGCAATACCAGAGGAATTGGCTGATAATAACGGCTGTAGAATGCTAAGGCGTTCTCGCCTTCTTTGATTTTGAACATTGGGTCGTCTGCATCCACGGCTTGTATCTTCACCGAGCATTGACCGTTGTCGATGCTACCGATGTAGCGCAGCACTTTGCCTTCTTCACGCGCTTCTGATGCAATCTTATTGAAGTAAACATCAGCCTCTGGCAGCTTGGCCATAAAGGCTTCAACATCACCTGATGCATCAAAACCCGGCGGCAGTGCTGGCTCAACGTCAACATCTTCCAATTCAAGGTTCATTCCTGCTTCACGCGCAAGAATCAACAATTTACGTGCAACGTCCATACCGGACAGGTCATCACGTGGGTCAGGTTCGGTAAAGCCACTTTCACGCGCAACGGTGGTCGCTTCGCTAAAGCTCTGGCCTTCATCTAACTTACCGAAGATATGAGACAATGAGCCCGACAGAATGCCAGTGAACTTCTCAAGCTCATCACCCGCTGAAATTAGGTTCTGTAAGTTCTCAATAACGGGTAAGCCTGCACCAACCGTGGTGTCGTACATAAACTTACGACGCGTTCCACGCGCAGCCGCTCGAAGCTGCTGATAGTAGGCCATGCTAGCCGTGTTGGCTTTTTTGTTCGGTGTGATCACGTGGAAGCCTGCAGATAAGAAGTCCGCATACTGATCAGCGATCGATTGATCAGAAGTACAATCGATAAATACAGGGTTGATGATGTGGTTTTGCTCAACCAACTTAACCATGCGTGGCAAACTGAAGCTATCTTCTGCATTCACCAACGCTTCACGCCAGTTGTTCAGGTCGATGCCTTTACTATCTAGCTTCATTTGACGGCTGTTCGCAAGGCCGCAAACGCGAATGATGATGCCTTGCCCTGCCAGTTTGGCTTGTTGACGCTTAACCTGCTCAACCAACTCACCGCCTACGCCACCCACGCCGACAATAAACACGTCGAGATAGTGATTACTGTTAAAGAGGTTCTCGTGACACGCTTTCACCGCTTCTGATACACGGTTATCAGGAATAACCGCAGAGATTGAGCGCTCAGAGGAGCCCTGCGCAATCGCCACGATGTTGACGTTCATTTCAGCCAATGAAGTGAAGAACTGAGACGCTACGCCTTTCGCGGTACGCATTGCATCGCCGACCAATGACACAATCGACACGTTATCAACGAAATCAACGGGCTCTAGCAAACCGTCTTTTAGTTCAAGCTCAAAGCTATCGTGCAGCGCACGCTCAGCCAACGCTTTATCGTCAGCTTCAATACAGAAACTAATGCTGTATTCAGAAGAAGACTGAGTGATAAGCACAACAGAAACGCCAGCGGTAGACATCGCACCGAATACACGAGCCGCCATACCTACCATGCCTTTCATGCCAGGACCTGACACGTTCACCATGCTAAGGTCACTCAACGTGGTAATGCCTTTGATTGCCAGCTTATCTTCACCATTGTCGATCCCGATCAACGTACCTGCACCTTGAGGGTTGGCCGTGTTTTTGATCAAGCATGGAATGTGGAAACGCGCGATGGGAAGGATGGTTTTCGGGTGGAGGACTTTAGCACCAAAGTAAGACAGTTCCATTGCCTCTTGGTAGCTGAGTGACTTAAGTAGCTTCGCATCCGGCACCAAGCGTGGGTCACAGCTATATACGCCATCTACGTCAGTCCAAATTTCACAACACTCGGCACGCGCACACGCGGCAAGCACTGCTGCAGAGTAATCAGAACCGTTTCGGCCCAAAGTCACCAGCTCACCTTTTTCGTTAGAAGCTGTGAACCCAGGCATAAGACCAATGTGTTTCGCAGGAATTGGCTCTCGCTTGAAGTTGTCTGAAGAGACTTCAATATCAACCATGGCTTCAAGGTAATCCCCTTTCGCCTGCAGATAATGCACAGGGTCGATCACAAATGTTTTGTGACCGCGGGCTTGCAGCAAGGCTGACATGGTCGCGATAGAGAGGCGTTCACCTTTACTGATAATGCGGGCGTAAATGTTGTCAGGACAAAGGCCTAGCAGTGCAATACCATGAATGTATTGCTTGAGCTGGCCAATTGAGCGTTCTAGTTCAACGTACAAAGAAGCTTTATCAAAATCCGCTTCCATATCAGCAAGGCCATCAAATAGCGCCGAGAAAATTGACTCGATGAGTGCGACTTGGCTGTCTGCTTCACCATGCTTGACGGTGTTATCAATGACATCGACCAATGCATTGGTGATTTTTGCGGGGGCGGACAATACCGCTGACACGTCACTTTGACAGGTATTGCTTGTGATGATCTCTGCTGCGCGGCTAAATCGTTCCGCATTGGCTAGCGATGTGCCACCAAATTTTAAAACTCGCATCCTTACCTCCAACTCCTTCCTGAATCCGAAGATTCAATAACAAATAAGCGAAAAAAAAGCCCGCACATCTTTTTAGTGCGGGCTTCTTTTAAAAATTCTGTGCATGTCAGCCCGCACCTTCACCTGTGGTGATGGTAATAATGGTAATAATGTTCGTGGTGCCGACTGTATGAAGCATCGCTTCGGACCTTCCTTGCTGCTTTTTTATAACCTTTACTCAAGGCAGGGTATCAGGTCAACAAAAATTTAAGTTATCTGTCAAAAAAACGCATCAATTCGCAAGATTAAATTAACATTATTAAAAGATGAGAGAGCGCAGCATTCCGCCCCTTGACGCTTGCGATTGTTCAGTGAGCACGACATAGTGAATTGAATCGAACAGAAAACCACCAATGGCAAAGGAGGGAACCATGGCTGTTGAAATGGAGGAACTGGTTGCACAAACCATATTACAAGGCTCTGACGCCATGTATGGGCGCTTTTTAGATGTCACTGCTGGCGCACAAGAACGGTTTGAACAGCGAGACTGGAAAAGCGTGCAAAGCGCACTAAAAACCCGCATTAACTTTTACGACCATCATGTGGCACTGGTAAGCCAACAGCTAAAAACCATGCTGGACAAACAGCATGCTACGCGTTCATTTTTAATGGCCGTTAAAGAGTCTTACAGTCACCTACTAGACGATTATCCTCGGTATGACATTGCGGAGAGTTTTTTCAACTCGGTCTATTGTCGGATGTTCGACCATCGAAATATTCGTCGCGACAAGTTGTTTGTTAACAGCTCCCAAGGTGGTCGAATTCCAAAATACCCAACGCCACTGCTAAAACGTTACCCTTCACAACAAAACCTTATTCAAACCGTTGAGCGCATCCTTGATGACACCCCTTTTACGCTCCCTTGGGTGAATAAGGCGCGGGATGTTCATCGTATTGTTGAATCGCTTCAACACCGATTAGGGCCGCAATTGACCAACGAAATTACGATCGATATGGTGCGCGAGCCCTTCTTTCGTAATAAAGCAGCTTACTTAATCGGACGAATTGATATGGCAAATCAAACCCGTCCTTTAGTGCTCCCGCTTCTAGTCAATTCTCACGGTGAGCTGTATGTCGATGCCTGCATCACCGATTCTGATGAAGTGAGTGTCATCTTTGGTTTCGCTCGCTCCTACTTTATGGTGTACGCCCCTGCACCAGCAGCACTCGTAGATTTTCTGAATCAACTGATGCCTCACAAAACACCAGCGCAGCTCTACACGGCGATTGGTTGTCAGAAACACGGTAAAACCGAGCTTTATCGAGAGTTCTTGCAACACATGGACAATTCCGATGATCAGTTTGTTGTCGCGCCCGGTATCAAAGGCATGGTGATGTCTGTGTTCACACTGCCATCCTATGGCTTTGTGTTCAAAATCATAAAAGACAAATTTGCCCCTCAAAAAGATGTCACTCACGCCGTGGTCAAAGAGAAATACCAGTTAGTTAAAGAACACGACCGTGTGGGTCGAATGGCCGACACACTCGATTACCGCCATTTCATATTTCCGCGACACCGTTTTAGTGAATTATTGATTGAAGAGCTGTTAGAGGTCGCCCCATCAAACATCAAACTGACAAACAAAGAAGTGCACATTCGTCACCTATATATGGAACGACGGATGATCCCGCTTAACATGTATCTTGAACAGGCTGATGACGATGAATTGCGTGAGGCTGTGCAAGAGTATGGCGATGCCATTAAACAGCTAGCCGCAGCCAACATTTTTGCCGGAGACATGTTGTTCAAAAACTTTGGGGTATCACGCCACAGCCGCGTCATTTTCTATGACTATGATGAAATTTCCTACCTCACTGAGGTGAACTTTCGCCATATACCAGCACCGCGCTTTCCTGAAGATGAAATGGCCGCCGAGCCTTGGTATAGCGTGGGAGAATATGATGTCTTCCCTGAAGAGTTTCGCACCTTTTTGTTAATCAATCCTAAAATCCGAGCGTTGTTCGACGAACTGCACTCAGATTTGTTTGATGCTAACTACTGGAAGAGCCTTCAAAACAACATTCAGCAAGGCCAGTTCAACGATGTATTCCCATACAGTGAGGTATCTCGTTTTTCCAACCTTTAAATATGAGAGATTACGCACCCTCTGACAGAAAAACGTCATTATTTCAGGCGCGAAACTTGCTTCATTTTTAATCACCTCGTCATGGCGGCAATGTACTGACATCGCTATGGCAGAGGTGAGTTAGAAGTGGCGCAAATTTCATGACAGTCTAGTAACAAACTTAAGACAAGTGAGCTAGACTGAATCACGCAATCAAATAAAAACGAATCAGGGAGGGTATCAATGAAACAATTCTTGCTTGCCATCACCCTGCAATCAGTGGCTTTTTTGACATTCGCGCAGGGTTCGTTACCGCTGTATGAATACATAGAAGACAATAACCAAACACCATGGTTTTCGCACTCAGTGTCAACAGGTGGCCAACACTTTGACAGCTGGACCATGAGCTCTGGTTATCATTATCCCGTTCTGAAAAACATTAATGTCTACTTGGCGACGGAAATGACCACGGAGTCAGACTACAACGCCAGTGCTAAAGGTGTGCTCAGCGGG
Organism: Enterovibrio gelatinilyticus; assembly: GCF_028683095.1. Lineage (GTDB taxonomy): Bacteria > Pseudomonadota > Gammaproteobacteria > Enterobacterales > Vibrionaceae > Enterovibrio > Enterovibrio gelatinilyticus. Next base: position 95,608 of record NZ_JAJUBC010000014.1, read on the forward strand.
TTAGAGTTTAATTTTAGCGATTCGCTCAGCTTTGGGAGTTCGATTCAAGCAGAGCGTGTCAATGAAGAAACCGTTGGCAGCGTGGGAATGAGCAGTCAGTTCAGGCTCACAGAAAAGTTGAACCTTGAAGCCAAGTTTGATTACAGCTTGAATCAAGAACCCGCGGCCTCAGCCAACTATCAGCTGGGTGTCGGATACCGCTTCTAACTGCAATATCCAACACCTTTATTTATGGCTTACTATTCATTGCTCACTTTTCGTGTTCACCAAACTCAATGGGGTGTTGACTTACCATCACCCCGTTCAGATCAGCAAATACATAGTCTCCTGGAGAGATAGGGACATCATGGATGCGAAGAGGAACATTTTCGTCACCTGCTCCACGCTTCTCTGTTTTTATCGGACACACACCCAAGGCTTTTACACCTAACTGCATATTGCTCAATGCGCCCGCATCACGCACGGCACCGAATACAACAACACCTTCCCACCCATTTGTTACGGCTAACTCAGCAAGTTGATCCCCCAATAGTGCTTTGTTCAAGTTACCGTGACCATCAACCACCAGCACTCGACCTTGGCCAGGTTTACCCAAGATATCTCTGACCTTGGTATTGTCTTCGAAACACCTCAAGGTTTCTGCTCGCCCTGAAAATGCAGGATTCCCACCAAAATCCCGCCATTGAATAGGGATCCAGTGAACTTCGTCTCCGTGTGCATCACTAATGTCTGGCAATAAATCGTCCATGTCATTTTCCTCTGCTTGACGTATACCCCATAAAAGTAGCAACAGCAGCGAGTAATGCCCGTCCGTCCGCCTCAAAATGAGACTCTCTTACAACCCAACGAATATGGCAATACACTAAACGTCACAAAAATGGCGAGAAATATAAAATTAAAATGTTCAAAATCAAACATTAAGCAACAAATACTATCCTTTGATTGTTCTTCGAGAAAACACTCAGATTTTGCACACATGGCTGAGAAAACCGCATTACTCTCTTAGTGAAACGGTTGACCGTTTCAACACAAAGTGGTGTGATACCACCATGTTGTTACACAATTTTCACAGCTGTTGTAATATTACGAAATAGATTAAACTTACTGGTAAACTCTAAAGCGCTTTTTGACACAATATTCCATCATTTGTGACCACAGCGGCTGAGATTGACGTATATCAATAAAGATTAAAAAAAGTTGCGTTGATTTATTACTAAATATTGTTAGCACGCTGTTAAATGAATACAATCACCCTATCCAATGGATTTGCTAGTCAGATTGAATTGACTAGTAGCATGCAGCGCGATTAACCGCATCTGCAATCACCTTCTCTAAGGATGGCGTTTGTATCAGGAAAGTATGCTTGTTAAGCAACTTGAACATGTTTGATATACTTGTCCTGTTTGTAAATTTTCTTCATAGAGTCTGAGTACTCTGTGATTGTTAATACCAGATTCCTTAAAGAAATTAGGTAACGCCAATGCAAACCCCTCATATTCTGATTGTTGAAGACGAACACGTAACCCGTAACACGCTAAAAAGTATCTTTGAAGCAGAAGGTTACACGGTTCTAGAAGCCAACGATGGCGAAGAAATGCATCAAGTGCTGTCTCACAGTCAGGTTCACTTGGTCATTATGGACATCAACCTGCCAGGCAAAAATGGTCTGCTACTTGCGCGTGAATTACGCGAACAAGGCGACATGGCGCTGATGTTCCTAACTGGCCGCGACAACGAAGTCGATAAAATCTTGGGTCTAGAGATCGGTGCGGATGATTACATCACCAAGCCATTTAACCCACGTGAACTGACTATCCGTGCACGCAACTTGCTAACTCGCGCAATGAGCCAAGGCGCTCTGCCAGAAGACAAGCGTTCAGTAGAAAGCTATGTATTCAATGGTTGGACGCTTGATATCAACAGCCGCTCACTGGTTAGCCCAGATCAAGAGCAGTTTAAACTGCCTCGTTCTGAGTTCCGTGCTCTGCTGCATTTCTGTGAAAACCCAGGCAAAATCCAAACACGTGCTGATCTTCTTAAAAAGATGACTGGCCGTGAACTGAAGCCGCATGACCGCACGGTTGACGTGACTATCCGTCGTATCCGTAAGCACTTTGAGTCATTTGGTGATACGCCAGAAATCATCGCTACGATCCACGGCGAAGGTTACCGTTTCTGCGGCGAGCTAGAAGATATTTAATCTTCGCTGACGCAAACGACACATACTGAAAAGGCCTGCATTGCAGGCCTTTTTGTTGTCTGCTTCCACCCACATATTGATTGGCAGAATCCAGCTAAAAGAAAAGGGACAAAAGCGTCAACTTTCATCCCTCGTCATGGCTTCATGGCTTCATGGCTTCATGGCAAATTGCAGGGCTACTTGCTGTATTCGTCCAGCCACTCCTTCAGTACACTCAAGTCGTGTTTGTAACCTTCTTTGATTTCATCAACCCAATCATCAATATTTTCCCACCATGCAGGCAGTTCAGGAGATTGAGCTTTCTGGGCGATCTTCTGAATATGTTTCAGACCAATTGAACCAGCTGCACCTTTTATCTTATGCGCCTCACTGGCAATGCCATCCTGATCTTTCGCCATCATGTTACTGTCTAAAATCTTCAGGTAGTCAGGCATCACCTCTTCAAACATGGCAATACTTTGATAAACAGGTTCCGCACCAACGATATCGACATAAGAGGTCAACATATCGAGGTCTAACAAGGTTTCAAACATCTCTGTCGCTGGCTGATGGCGGCGAGACTCAATCACTAACTCGTGATCAGCTTCACTCTGCAAAGCTAGACGCTCAATCACATCGGTGACGGCTGCGACACTGATAGGTTTACTGATCGCGTCATCCATCCCTTTGCGGATGTATTCTGTTTTGTCTTTGATAACATTGGCAGTCAAAGCCACTAATGGCGGTAATGATTTGCCACTCACTCTTAACACCTTTGCGATATCGAAGCCTGTCATGTCTGGCAATTGAATGTCCAACAACAACAGGTCAAACGATTCAGTAGGGAAGGTATCTAGCGCTTCTTGTCCGCTTCGAGCAACAGTCACTGTATGGCCCAAACTCTCAAGCAAATTCAACGCCACAGTAATGTTCAGTTCGATGTCTTCTACCAATAAAATATGAAGCGGACTTTGCTCAACTCTCACCACTTCAGTATTCACAGCTGATTCGCAAATCGGCACAGCCAAAGAAACCGTAAACGTACTGCCTTCTCCTTCTTCGGTATCAACAGTAATATCACCGCCCATCAAACGCGCCAGCTTACGCGACACCGCGAGACCGATACCTGTACCTACCGCGTGCAAATTATCTTCGCCTTGTTGTACTTGATAATACATAGCGAATATTTTAGACACTTCCTCTTGGGGAATACCAATTCCACTGTCTTCAATGTCAAATTGCAGATAGGCCGTATCCTCTTCCACATCACAGCTCACTGTGACATTCACGGCTCCTTGCTTAGTAAATTTCACGGCATTCCCCACCAAATTCCACAGAATTTGACGAAGACGCGTTGCATCCACTTTGACAGAGGCAGGCAGAGAGGTCAGTCTATCGAGGCTAAACCGCAGACCTTTTTGCTCAGCCATCAGCGCACTAATGTTATCAATCTCAGAGACAAAATCAGGTAAATCGACAGGCTCCGGCATCAATGCCAAACGGCTGCGATCCGATTTATCCAAGTCGATAATGTCGTTAAAAATATTGCCTAGCGTAATCGCACTTACATGAATGGTTCGCAGGTACCCCAATTGCTCGTCAGAGAGTTTGGTGTCGAGCAACATTCGACTTAGGCCAACGATACCATTTAGAGGAGTGCGTAACTCATGGCTAATGGTTGAGATAAATGCGGTTTTGTCCTGACTGGCTTTTTCTAAGGCATCTTGATAACGCTTACGTTCAGTGATCTCTCGACCAAAGCCAACCAACCCTAATCGGCGTCCATCACGCGCATAAAACGGGAGTTTACGCAGTTCGAAGTAGGCTTTTCGGCCATCTTTGTATTCGAGCCACTGCTCGTAAGTGAGAGAGACGCGGTTATCAAACACTTGCTGATCGGTTTCAACAACCTTGCTGGCGACATCTTCGCTGTAGACATCCCAGGGGGTTAGTCCCACTAAGTCTGTTTCTTTCTTACCTGTCAGCTCTTCCATTGCCTTGTTGCAGCCGGAGAACTGGCCTTTTTCATTACGGTAATAGATCAAATCAGGAGAGGCATCAATAAAGGAACGAAGAAGCGCGGTTTGTTCTGCCAATTCTACCTGCGCTTTTTCCCGCTGATACACTTCGTTTTCAAGATCGCGCATGGCTTCTTCACGGGCTTCTTCCGCGCGTTTTCGCTCTTCAATTTCTAAATTTAGCTGGGTGATGTTATCCGTAAGCTGGCGATTGAGTTCCATGTCGCGAGCGCGCATTTCTTCAAGTTTTGCCACTAATTTGGTGAGACGTTGGCGTGACTCTTCAAGTTGATCAACGACAACGGAGAGAAAGTACACCGCCCAAGGTGTAATAAGCAGGCCAAAGAAAACAGAGCGAACAATATCGCTGTCATGAACGGTGCCGCTAAGAAATAAGGTGATTCCCACTTGCACAACGACAGCAAGTGCCACCAATGCAAGTGCCAACAACATGCTGAAGCGAACAATGCCGAGTTTGACAAGTAAATCGACATAATATTGCGCTAATAGCTTTATCTGCTTCATTGAACTTCCTGATCAACGTGAATTGCAGCCATGATAGCGTTGCGCGTTGGGAAGAAAAAGAAAAAGACGCGCAGAGCCACTTAAGACGTTAGCTGTACACGATGGGGAGGAATATTAGGATGTTTCTACTTTAGCCTCAGTAGTTGACGCAATCCGATCACGCCCCGCATTTTTGGCTTGATATAGCGCCCTATCAGCCATCGATACTACATCGCCGTAATCTTGCCCAGCTTTAGGGTACAAGGTAGCGACACCTTGGCTCAGCGTGAGGCGCTCTGAGACTTTGGAGAATTCATGTGGAATATTTGCAAGAGAAAGCTCGTACGCAATGTTTTCTGCCACCACTCGAGCCCCTTCTTCTGACGTATTAGGAAGCAAAATGGCAAATTCTTCACCCCCATAGCGTGCAACCGCATCTAATGGACGACGAATCACATGTTGGAAGACTTCCGCAACACGACGCAACGCAGTGTCGCCTTGTTGGTGACCATAGTTATCATTGAAGGGTTTAAAATAATCAATATCGCAGAGGATCAACGACAACGGCTCTTGTTCTCGAATGTGTGAGTGCCACATTTTAACTAACTGTTCATCAAAGCTGCGTCGGTTGGCTACCTTGGTCAATCCGTCCATGAAACTTAACTCTTCAAGCTCCATGATCGCATCAGCCAGTTCTTGCTGAGTCGCTTTCCGCTCGGTCACGTCCCGAGCAATAACTAACACACCGATCGTATCGTCAGTCGGGTCGCAGAATTGGGTTTTTGTTAGCTCATACCAAACCTGAGATCCATCACGCTTCATGACCAAATCTTCGTATTTAACGGTATTACCTTGCTCAATCACAGGTACGTCAATACGTTGATGTTGAGTCAGGATCTCCGGATCCATCACATCAACAGCATGCTCGCCTTCAAGGTTATCATGCGTCGCACCCATAGCTTCTGCAAACGCAGCATTACCCCCTAGGAACTCATAGTCTTTGTTGTAAATACCAATAGGGTCGACACTGGCTTTGAATATAGAAGCCAAGACGTTGGAGTGCTTCTTGAGCTGCTGCTCCACTTCCTGTCGCGCCTCGATTTCTTGTTCCATGACTTGTCGCATCATGTGCCAGTTTGTCACGTCATGACTGATGCTCAAGGTGCCATAGATTCGATTATGGTCATCTCGCAAAACAGTCTGGCTAGTTTCAAGCAAACAACTATCGCCATTAGGGTTAGTCGTCCAACTTTGTTGTGTTCGGCGGCCTTCTATTTCTCGATGAGAGTGAAGGAGCACACCTTCTTTTTCTCTCCCTTCCCAAAACCGATCAAAGGCCAGGTTGGAACCAACAACTTTGCCATCTCTGTCTTGAAAACACACCAGTTCTGCAAGCGAGTTAATGACACTTCGAAAAATCTGATTATCGTTCTCGACAAACGGTTCGCTATAGATAGAGTCAGATTCAGGTTCTAATGAAACAATCCAAGTCCGCTGCCCATTGCACCAAACTGGAAGTGCAGAAAAACGCGCATAGCGTCGAACACGGGTATCCGACGATGATCGAAAATCAGGGGTAACTTCAATAAATGGGTGTGGCCAGCATCGATTGGCAAGCAAGGCTTCTATTGACTGACGCTCGCGTTCACCTTGAATGCGATAAGCGTTGTTCTCTTGCTCAATATTGAATAGGCGAACGAAGCTTCGGTTAGCGTAGAGAATGCTGCCGTCTTTTTCGCTCACCATTGCCTTCGGAGAATGAAGGTTTGCGAGATAAGCCTGCCACGTCTTCATTGACATCACACGTCGGCGGGAAATCAAGAAAGACCCCACGAAGAAAACCACAGATAGAATCAATACCGCGAAGGGCACCCACTCACTCATTAACTCGTCCTTTGCTCAACATCCTTGAAGCAGCATTATATTTTTGAATAAACATCACGCTTTATCTTGCCACATTGATATGAGAGAACACGAACAGGGCTTACTAATTTTTCTGACAATTAAACGCTTGTCACACTATTGTGCGGCATTAAACGGATCGCCAATCAAACTTCCTTGTGCACCTTTAACTGTCAAAGAGCGTGCGATATCTGTCATGGCTAACCAACGATTTTCACACCATTCAGGGGCGAGCAACGTAGGTCTACGTGCACTTGCCGACACACGGTGATAAACGATGTTTGCAGGCGTCCGCAAAATCATTTCAGAGGCACTATCGGCATAGTCTTCAAGAGAGATAGCTTGTAAACGCCCTGCTCGCCATGATTTAGCCATGATGCTGCCTTCAACAATATGCAGCGGATGCAACTTAATACCATCCGTGCCCGTGTCGACGACGCGTTCAATGGTTTGAATGTGATCATTTTTAGTATCACCCGGTAAACCCACGATCAAATGCGTACAAACATTCAAGCCCAACGCACGTGCTCGGCGAGTTACTCTGTCATAGCATGCAAAATCATGACCACGATTAATGCGTTGCAATGTTCTGTCATTGGCTGTTTGTAAGCCGAGCTCAAGCCAAATCTCAAATCCTTGATCTTTGTAGCTCGCCAGAAGATCAAGCACCGCATCTGGCACACAATCAGGTCGAGTGCCAACACAAAGCCCGACAATATCGGCGTGCTTTAAGGCTTCTTCATACATCGCCTTCAGTTTTTCCACTTCCGCATAAGTGCTGGTATAAGCCTGAAAATACGCCAAATAACGCTTGGCTCTGTTTACCTCTATCGCGCGGCGAGAGAGTTGGTCTGACACCGATAACTGCTGCGCCGTTTCATCCGCAAATGAGGCGACATTGCAAAACGTGCACCCTCCTCGCCCGATCGTTCCATCACGGTTAGGACAGCTAAATCCGCCATGAAGCGTTAGCTTGTGAACTTTTTCGCCATACCTGCGTTGTAAGTCCTGACCAAAGGTATTCACCAAGTGATGAAGCTCCATTGTCGTCTACCTGCATTGTTAGATTGAGAGGGGGAATAAAAAAGCGCGGGATACTATCACCGATACGTCACTGAAAACCTCGATCAAATCAATGTTGATTTAAATTTAGCCACTTCTTATGAAAGTTAATTACATTTCAATTTCCTCAAGTTAAGGAAGCGTCTTCGGAGAAAACATCAATATTCACCCCCACCCCAGATGAGCGATTTTTTATTCACTATTTTCGAAAACACAGTCAAGAGAAGGCAATTTCAGAGCAATTGATTGGCAATTTTTGATGGTAATTAAATTTCGAAATATGTAGGATAGCTACAGCTGCGTCTAAATTGTGAGCAATAAAATTCGCGAGATATGGCACTTATCCAGTGACTTATCTGGCTATTCAAATGAAACGCAGCACTACTGCATAGGATTGCAGAACGGAGAAGGTGACTACTTTCAAAGTAGTTGCCGGGCTTGGGTACCGCGAATAGACAATGTTTGTTTATTCAAAATTGGCACCCGCTCAGCCTGTACCCGCAACAGGTACAGCAAGGGAAGACAAATGCGCCCGCTGCATTTGTGTCAACTGGAAGGACGTAAAAATGACTGATTCAGTGCTACGCACAGAGGGGCTTTATGTGCCCGAAATGGAACATGACGCCTGTGGTATTGGCTTTGTAGCCCACTTAAAAAACAGAAAGTCGCACGCGATTGTCACTCAGGCACTTGATATGCTGGCCCGCATGGAACACCGCGGTGGCCAAGGCTGTGACCCTTGTAGTGGTGACGGTGCAGGTATTCTTTTACAAAAACCTCACGAATTCTTACTCGAAGAAACCCGTAAGCAAGGCTTCCAACTGCCATCTGCTGATAAGTACGGTGTTGGTGTTATGTTGTTCCCGAAAGATGAGAACAAACGCCAGCAGTGCCGTGACATCTTCGAGCGTAATGCTGCACGTCTTGAGTTAGAAGTGATCGGTTATCGTGTATTGCCAACCGACAATTCAATGATTGGTGCTGACCCACTCAGCACAGAACCTCAATTCGAACACGCATTTGTTACCGGTGGCGACCACCTTTCAATTGATGAACTTGAACGTAAACTGTTTGTTCTTCGTAACTACACAGTACGTGTTTGCCTAGAAAGCATCTCGAACATTGGCGACGATTTCTACATCAACTCTTTCTCCGCCAAGACCCTCGTTTACAAAGGTCAGCTAACCACTGAGCAAGTTCCTCAGTACTTCTTAGACCTGCAAAACCCTTCGATGGTCACGGCATTGGCACTGGTTCACTCCCGCTTCTCGACCAACACGTTCCCACGTTGGCGCTTGGCACAGCCTTTCCGTAACATTGCACACAACGGTGAGATTAATACCGTTCGTGGTAACTTGAACTGGATGAAAGCACGCGAAGCCCTGCTGGAATCAAAGCTGTTTAGCGATCAAGAGCTCAAGATGCTACTGCCTATCTGTCAAGAAGGTGCATCGGACTCGGCTAACTTCGACATGGCGCTAGAACTGCTGACCCTTTCTGGTCGTAGCATGCCGCACGTCTTAATGATGATGGTGCCGGAAGCTTGGCAAGAGAAGAAAGACATGGACCCTAAACTCCGTGCTTTCTACCAATTCCACGCCAACATCATGGAACCATGGGATGGCCCAGCCTCTTTATGTTTCACCGATGGCGTGAAAGTTGGTGCAACACTTGACCGTAACGGTCTTCGCCCAAGCCGCTATACCGTGACGAAAGATGACTACCTCATCATGGCATCCGAGTCAGGTGTTGTAGAAATCGCACCTGAAAATGTTCACTTCCGTGGTCGTTTGCAACCTGGTCGTATCTTCGTTGCTGACTTAGAACAAGGCCGCATCATTTCTGATGAAGAAGTGAAGAACGAAATTGCCTCTGCTCAACCTTACCAAGAGTGGGTTGAAAAGAACTTGTTGCAACTCGATAAGCTTCCTGAAGCTGGCACGAAAAACCACCAGCCTTCACCAGCTCGTCTGCTGCATCATCAACAAGCGTTTGGTGTCACCACTGAAGAAGTAAATGAGATTCTTCTGCCAATGGCAAAAGATGGCAAAGAGCCTCTTGGTGCCATGGGCGCGGACTGGCCATTGGCTGTTCTGTCTCACCAATCTCAGCACTTATCAAACTACTTTAAGCAATTGTTCGCACAGGTCACCAACCCACCGATCGACCCGATCCGTGAGCGTATGGTTATGTCTTTGAAAACCTACCTAGGTCAAGACCAGAACCTGCTGATTGAAACACCTGAGCATTGCCGTAAAGTAGAATTGGAAACCCCCGTTCTGAGCAATGCAGAGCTCGAAAAACTGCGCGCTATCGATAACGATCACCTTCAAGCGAAAACGCTGGATATCGTATTCCGCGCAAGCGGCGAGAATGGCAAGCTAGAGCGTGCACTAAAACGTATTTGTCAGTATGCAGAAGATGCCGTTAACGATGGTTACTCCATCATCCTTCTGACTGACCGTGCCGTGAACTCTAACCATGCTGCTATCCCAGCGATGCTTGCAGTTGGCGCAGTTCACCACCACCTGATCCGTAAAGGCCTTCGTGCAAAAGCGGACATTGTTATCGAAACGGGCGATGCTCGTGAAACCCATCACTTTGCCACACTCGTTGGCTACGGTGCGAATGCTGTTAACCCGTACCTGGTCTACGAAACTTTGGTCGATCTACAGCGCACGAAGAAGCTGGATCCTGAAGCAGATGTGGATGTGTTGTTCGAGAACTACCGTAAGTCTATCAACGCTGGCTTGCTGAAAATTTTCTCGAAGATGGGTATCTCAACCCTTCAGTCTTACCACGGCGCACAAATCTTTGAAGCACTGGGTATCAGTAAAGCAGTTGTCGACAAATACTTCACCGGCACGGTTTCACGTATTCAAGGCTTGAGCATTGATGACATTGCGAAAGAAGTACTGATCCGTCACCGTCTGGGTTACCCAACCCGTGAAATCCCCGTGCAAATGCTGGATGTAGGTGGTGTGTATCAGTGGAAACAACGTGGTGAAAAGCACCTGTTCAACCCTGAAACTATCCACTTGCTGCAAAACTCAACGCGTAACAAAGACGTTAAGCAGTTCAAAGAGTATTGCCACGCAGTAGACAGCCAAGGTGATGATGCTGCAACGCTTCGTAGCCAGTTCGACTTCGTGAAAAACCCAGCGGGCAGCATTCCTCTTGAAGAGGTTGAGCCAATTGAAAGCATCCTGAAGCGTTTCGCTACAGGTGCAATGAGCTTTGGTTCTATCTCACATGAAGCGCACTCTACCCTTGCTGTTGCCATGAACCGTATTGGCGCGAAATCTAACTCAGGTGAAGGCGGCGAAGACCCAGCCCGTTTTGAGAAGAAAGAAAACGGCGATTGGGAACGTTCTGCGATCAAGCAGGTTGCATCGGGTCGTTTCGGCGTAACGTCTTACTACTTGACCAATGCCGCTGAGATCCAAATTAAAATGGCGCAAGGCGCGAAGCCAGGTGAAGGTGGTCAACTTCCAGGTCACAAAGTGGATGACTGGATTGGTCGCACACGTCACTCCACCCCAGGCGTCGGTCTAATTTCTCCACCGCCACACCACGATATCTACTCTATCGAGGATTTGGCGCAGCTGATTTATGACCTCAAGAACGCGAATCGCGAAGCACGTGTCAACGTCAAGCTGGTTTCTGAAGCAGGTGTAGGTACCATCGCGTCAGGCGTAGCAAAAGCAAAAGCTGACGTTGTACTGATTGCGGGCTTTGATGGCGGTACAGGTGCATCACCACTGTCGTCAATCAAACACGCGGGTCTGCCATGGGAACTGGGTTTGGCGGAAACACACCAAACACTGCTGAAAAACGGCCTACGTAACCGTATCGTCGTTCAATCAGATGGTCAGATGAAAACACCTCGAGACCTTGCAGTGGCAACACTACTAGGTGCTGAAGAATGGGGCGTGGCAACCGCAGCACTGGTTGTTGAAGGTTGTATCATGATGCGTAAGTGTCACCTCAACACCTGTCCTGTTGGTATCGCAACACAAGATAAAACCCTGCGTGAACGTTTTGACGGCCGCGTAGAAGACATCGTGACCTTCTTCACTTACATGGCTGAAGGCCTACGTGAAGTCATGGCAGAGCTAGGCTACCGCACCATTAATGAAATGGTCGGTCAATCTCAGCATTTGAAAGTACGTAGCGATGTGGGTCACTGGAAATACCAGAATCTTGACCTCAACGTTGTTCTTCACAAAGAAGAGCCACGCGAAGGCGACGGCATGTACTGCCAGCGCGAGCAAAACCACGGTCTTGAAACCATTCTGGATCGCCGCTTGATTGAAGTCGCTTCTAGTGCGCTTTATGAAGGCCGCAAAGTGGATGCCGAGTTCGCTATCGTCAACACGGACCGCAGTGCCGGTACCATGCTGTCGAATGAGATTTCGAAAATTTACAAAGACCAAGGCTTACCTGAGCAAATGAATGTGAAATTCAAAGGCTCTGCAGGTCAAAGCTTCGGTGCATTCCTTGCGAAAGGTGTGAAGTTCGAAGTCGAAGGCGACGCGAACGATTACTGGGGTAAAGGTTTGTCTGGCGGTACTTTGGTGCTGTACCCAGATGCGAAGAGCGACATCATTGCCGAAGACAACATTGTTGTAGGTAACGTTTGTTTCTATGGCGCAACCTCTGGTGAGTCATTCATTCGCGGTGTAGCAGGCGAGCGTTTCTGTGTTCGTAACTCCGGCGCGAAAGTGGTTGTTGAAGGCATTGGCGACCACGGCTGTGAATACATGACCGGTGGTGTTGCTATCGTTCTTGGTCAAACCGGCCGCAACTTTGCAGCGGGTATGAGCGGCGGCGTTGCTTATATCTGGGATCAATTTGAAAACTTTGAATCTAAGCTAAACCCTGAGTTGGTTGACTTGGATCCATTGGATGCAGAAGACATCGAACTGCTGAAAGAAATGATTGGTAAGCACCAAACATTGACTGGCAGTGCCGTTGCGAAGACCTTCTTGTCAAATGTTGATGAGAACCTCAAGCGCATTGTGAAAGTGATGCCACGCGATTACAAAGCTGTGCTGGAACAACGCAAAGCAGAAGCCGCAAACAAGGAAGAAGTGGAGGCTGTAAATGGGTAAGCCAACTGGATTTTTAGAATTTGGCCGTGAACTCCCGGGCAAAAAAGACCCTGCTGTTCGTATTCAAGACAACAAGGAATTTGTCCTGAACGAAGAGTTTGGTGAAAAGATTAACGAGCAATCGTCACGTTGTATGGATTGCGGCGTACCGTTTTGTCATAACGGTTGCCCAATCGGTAACATCATTCCTGAATTCAATGACGCGGTATATCGCGACAGCTGGGAAGAAGCGTGGAACATTTTAAGTTCTACCAACAACTTCCCTGAATTCACAGGACGTGTGTGCCCTGCTCCCTGTGAAACTTCGTGCGTTCTTGGTATTAACCAAGACCCAATCACGATTTGTAATATCGAGAAAACCATCGTTGAGACGGCGTACCGTGAAGGCTATGCCAAACCAAAAATCCCAACGTCTCGCACTGGTAAAAAAGTGGCGATCATCGGTTCAGGTCCAGCGGGCCTGTCTGCTGCCGAGCAACTTAACAGTGCAGGCCATTCCGTCACCGTCTTTGAACGTGATGAGAAAGTCGGTGGTTTGCTACGTTTCGGCATCCCTGATTTCAAGCTAGGTATGGACATTATCGATCGTAAGATCAACCTAATGGCCGAAGCTGGCGTGCAATTTGAAGTAAATGCTCACGTCGGTGTCACCGTTAACGCACAGCAAATCCGTCAAGATTTCGATGTGGTATTGCTAACAGGTGGCTCAACCGTGCCACGCGATTTGCCAATCCCGGGTCGCGATCTGAAAGGCGTTCATTTTGCGATGGAATTCCTCGGTCAAAACAACCGCCGTGCAAACGGCATGGATTTGAAAACTGACGAAATCCACGTAAAAGACAAGCACGTCGTGGTTGTTGGTGGTGGTGATACCGGTTCTGACTGTGTAGGTACATCAAACCGTCATGGTGCGAAGAGCATTACCCAAGTGGAAATCATGCCGATCCCACCAGAGAAGCGTCCCGCTAATATGCCTTGGCCGCAATATCCGATGATCATGCGTACCTCGACTTCTCACGAAGAAGGTTGTGATCGTCATTGGAACATCCTGACCAAAGAATTTATCGGTGACGATGCAGGCAATGTAAAAGCACTACGTATCGCTGATATTGTTTGGAAAGATGCAGCGCCAGGCGAACGTCCAGGCTTTGAAGAGGTCGCAGGCTCTGAGCGTGTTATCCCTTGTGATAACGCATTCTTGGCGATGGGCTTCCTCCACCCAGAACCTCACGGTGTGCTTGCGCAGCTAGATGTTGCCTTGGATGACCGCGGCAACGTCGCAGCGACCAATTATCAAACAAGTCAAAAAGGCGTATTTGCCGCTGGCGATATGCGTACTGGTCAGTCTCTCGTTGTACGTTGTATCAATGAAGGCCGCGAATGTGCCCGTGCAATTGATACTTATCTAATGGGTGATACGCATCTTGAGGCTAAAGCAGACTCTTTGATGCTCTCCGCATAACTATAAGTAAGTGTTATCTTCCAGTTTTGCCAGCCCCCGCGGCTGGCTTTTTTCTTTTTGATTCCCAGCATTCGTGTCACTTCCGCCTCAACTTCCCCAACTCCTCGCAAAAAGCCAGCAACACGCTTAGATGATTCTCAGCATACGGATAAGTGAATCTCTGCGACAGAGTTAAAAAAACCACCACAAAATGCTACATCACCCCCTACAATTCGACATATATATCTGTTTAAAAACGAGGTTAATGTGATGTGACGAAATTTGACCTAGTCATCATTAACCGATAAGTTGTTCTGCCCAAAATAAATACCGTTGAGCACAATGACTCAACCTAAATGCCAGGAAGGCATAGAACTGCAGTCACTGCTTGGAGCAGTCGCAAGGGAGAATTGCAATGTCGCTGTATGATCCAATGCTGGAGAAAGACAACTGCGGCTTTGGCCTCATTGCCCATACCGAGGGCGAGGCAAGCCACAAACTTGTCCGAACCGCTATTTCCGCACTAGACCGAATGACCCACCGTGGCGCGATTAACGCCGATGGGAAAACCGGTGATGGTTGCGGCTTACTACTTCAAAAGCCCGATAACTTTTTCCGTATTATTGCCGAAGAGAACAACTGGACCCTCAGTAAACTCTATGGCGTCGGCATGATATTCCTCAGCCAAGATCCCGAGAAGGCAAAAAAAGCCAAAGCGATCTTTGAGCGGGAAATTGAAGCCGAAACCCTGTCTATCGTCGGTTGGCGCGAAGTGCCAACAAACTCAGACGTACTGGGTGAAATTGCCTTAAGCTCAGTCCCTACCATTGAGCAAGTCTTCATCAACGGTCCTGCTGGTTGGCGCGCCCGTGACCTTGAGCGACGTCTGTATATCGCCCGTCGCCGCGCAGAAAAAGCCCTTCAAGAAGACCCTGATTTTTATATCACCAGCCTGTCGACGCGTACCATTGTCTACAAAGGCTTGTGTATGCCTGCTGATCTGCCAAGGTTCTACCTTGATCTCGCTGATCTTCGCCTTGAGTCTTCGATCTGTTTGTTCCACCAGCGTTTTTCAACCAACACCACACCTCGCTGGCCATTGGCTCAACCGTTTCGTTATTTGGCGCACAATGGTGAAATCAACACCATTGAAGGCAACCGCCAATGGGCCCGTGCCCGTGCTTACAAATTCAAATCGCCACTATTGCCAGACCTAGAACAAGCCGCGCCGTTTGTTAACGAAACAGGCTCTGACAGCTCTAGCCTTGATAACATGCTGGAAGTCTTTCTGGCTGGAGGCATGGATCTATTCCGTGCGATGCGCATGCTTGTACCACCAGCATGGCAAAACCACCCAGACATGGATGAAGACTTACGCGCGTTTTACGATTTTAACTCCATGCACATGGAACCGTGGGACGGTCCAGCTGGCATCGTCATGTCAGACGGTCGATATGCCGCGTGTAACCTCGACCGAAATGGTCTGCGCCCTGCGCGATATGTTGTCACCAAAGACAAACTGATCACCCTCGCCTCCGAAGTGGGCATCTGGGATTACGCGCCGGATGAAGTCGCAGAGAAAGGCCGTGTTGGCCCCGGTGAGCTGCTGGTTATTGATACCTTTGACGGTGAAGTATGGCACTCCGCCGACATCGACAACGATCTCAAAGGTCGCCACCCGTACAAAGCGTGGCTCGACAAAAACGTTCGACGCCTCACGCCATTTGAAGACATGGATCAAAGCGATCACGCAAGTCAGCGCAGCATGGACGATGATGAACTTCAGGTTTATCAAAAACTCTATGGCGTCTCCGGCGAAGAGCTCGATCAAGTGCTGCGTGTTCTCGGTGACATTGGTCAAGAAGCAACAGGCTCAATGGGTGATGATACGCCCATGGCAGTGCTCTCTTCCAAAGAACGAAACGTTGCGGATTACTTCCGACAAAAATTCGCGCAGGTGACCAACCCACCGATCGATCCTTTGCGTGAAAACCACGTCATGTCGCTGGCAACCTCGATTGGTCGTGAGAAAAATGTCTTCTCAGAAACCGATGGTCACGCACATCGCGTCTCATTCAAAAGTCCTGTCCTACTCTATTCAGACATGGTGCAGTTACTTGAACTGGACGATGAGTATTATCAAAACAGTATTATCGACATCAACTTCAACCCAGAAGAGAAAGATCTCGAACAAGCCATTATTGATGTTTGTGACCAAGTAGAACGCGTCGTTCGTGACGGCACAGTATTGGTTGTATTGTCAGATCGCGGCATTACAAAAGACAAACTCCCGATTCCGGCAGCCATGGCGGTAGGTGCAGTCCAACAACGCTTGGTGAACGCCAATCTACGCTGTGATGCCAACATTGTTATCGAAACCGCGTCTGCTCGCGATCCACACCAATTTGCCGTTCTGCTTGGCTTTGGCGCGACAGCGGTTTACCCCTACCTCGCATATGAGTCCATCGGCAAGATGGTCGACAACAAGGTCATTGCCAAGACCATGGCGGAAGCGGCACTTAACTTCCGAAATGGTATCCATAAAGGCCTGTTTAAAATCATGTCTAAAATGGGTATCTCAACCATTGCCTCTTACCGCTGTTCTCAGCTGTTTGAAGCCGTCGGCCTTAATGACAACGTGGTAAACCTTTGCTTTAAAGGTGTGGCAAGCCGTATTCAAGGCGCTGATTTTGATGACTTTCAGCAAGACCTTATCAATCTGGCACGTCGCGCTTGGCTCAAACGTAAACCACTCGAACACGGTGGCTTGCTCAAATACGTCCATAATGGCGAATACCACGCGTATAACCCAGATGTCGTGAACTCGCTGCAATCTGCGGTGAAATCCGGCGAAAGTGTCGATTACAAGGCTTACGCGAAAACCGTCAACAGTCGCCCTGTTTCGTCAATTCGCGATTTGATGCGCCTCAAGCCGGTTGAAAAACCTGCCGTTCTTGAGCACGTTGAACCTTCCAGCGAACTGTTTAAACGTTTCGACTCCGCCGCCATGTCCATTGGTGCTCTGAGCCCAGAAGCGCATGAAGCCCTCGCGATTGCGATGAACCGCCTTGGCGGTAATTCCAACTCGGGCGAAGGTGGCGAAGATCCACGCCGCTTTAACTCTGAGCGCAACTCGCGCATCAAGCAGATTGCTTCAGGCCGATTTGGCGTAACACCGCATTACCTGACTAACGCCGATGTGCTGCAAATCAAAGTGGCGCAAGGTGCAAAACCGGGTGAAGGTGGACAACTACCAGGCCACAAAGTCACGGCAGAAATTGCGCGTCTTCGTCACTCAGTACAGGGCGTAACACTGATTTCACCGCCACCACACCATGACATTTACTCGATTGAAGATTTGGCGCAGCTGATTTTCGATCTCAAACAAGTGAACCCTGAGGCGCTGGTATCTGTAAAATTGGTGTCTGAACCTGGCGTTGGCACCATCGCGGTGGGTGTGGCGAAAGCGTATGCTGATCTCATCACCATTTCCGGTTATGACGGCGGCACAGGCGCAAGCCCACTGACCTCCGTCAAATACGCAGGTAGCCCGTGGGAACTTGGCCTTGCAGAAACCCAACAAGCCTTGGTGGCTAACGGCCTTCGTCATAAGATCCGCCTTCAAGTGGATGGCGGGTTGAAAACCGGCTTAGATATTATTAAAGCTACCATATTGGGTGCTGAAAGCTTCGGCTTTGGTACTGCGCCAATGGTCGCTCTGGGCTGTAAATACCTGCGTATATGTCACTTAAACAACTGCGCAACCGGTGTTGCAACGCAAGATGACACCCTGCGCCGCGACTACTTCAAAGGCTTGCCAGAGCAAGTCATGAACTTCTTTAAAGGTCTAGCCGAAGAAGTGCGTGAGCTTATGGCAGAGCTTGGCGTTGAGAAACTCACCGATTTGATTGGTCGCACAGACTTGCTTGAAGCGGTTGATGGGTTCACAGCCAAGCAGCTTAAACTCGATTTGAGCAGCATCCTTGAATCCCCGACACCTGTGGCAGGCAAATCCGTGTATTGGACAGAGCCAAACCCACCGTTTGATAAAGCCTTGCTGAACCAAACGCTCATGGGCACGTTTGCTGATTCCATCGAAAAGCGTCAGCCAGCGAGCACCTACCTCAACGTGAAAAACACCGACCGTTCTATCGGCGCGACCTTGTCGGGTGCCATCGCTAAACGCTACGGCAACCAAGGGATGGCGGGCACACCGCTAAATATCCAGTTGCAAGGTACCGCAGGCCAATCTCTGGGCGTTTGGAATGCGGGTGGCGTGCATATCACGCTCACCGGCGATGCCAATGACTATGTCGGTAAAGGCATGGCGGGCGGCAAGATCATTATCAAGCCGCCAGTGGGTTCTGCGTTCCGCTCCCACGAATCGACCATCATCGGTAACACCTGTTTGTATGGTGCCACTGGCGGTAAATTGTTTGCTGCAGGTACAGCAGGTGAACGCTTTGCCGTACGTAACTCCGGAGCATTAGCTGTTGTGGAAGGCGCTGGCGACAATGCATGTGAATACATGACCGGCGGTATTGTGGCTATCCTCGGGCATTGCGGCGTCAACTTCGGTGCAGGCATGACCGGTGGTTTTGCGTATGTGCTGGATGAAACGGGCGATTTTGCGGGTCGTGTAAACCCTGAATTGGTTGAAGCGCTGTCACTCGATAACTTAACGATTCATCAAGAACACCTCCGTGGTCTCATTGATCAACATTTGGAACTCACAGGTTCCAGCCGAGCGCAGGAAATCCTCGCCGACTTTGAACAATGGATCAGTAAATTCTATCTGGTGAAACCTAAAGCCGCAGACGTTCGCTCTCTGCTTGGTCACCAAAGCCGAAGCGCAGCAGAGCTGCGTGTTCAGGCACAGTAACGGAGGATCTTATGAGCCAGAACGTATACCAATTTATCGACGTGCAACGTATCGACCCACGTAAGAAGCCGATCAAAACACGTAAAACAGAGTTCGTTGAAATCTACGAACCCTTCACGGGCACGCAAGCATCTGCACAATCTGATCGCTGCTTGGACTGTGGCAACCCTTACTGTGAGTGGAAATGTCCCGTTCACAACTACATTCCTCAGTGGCTAAAGCTGGCGAACGAAGGGCGAATCATTGAAGCGGTAGAGCTTTCTCACCAAACCAACAGCCTGCCTGAAGTCTGTGGTCGCGTCTGCCCACAAGACCGCCTCTGCGAAGGATCATGCACGCTAAACGAAGATTTCGGCGCCGTGACCATTGGTAATGTCGAGAAATACATCACCGACAAAGCCTTTGAAATGGGCTGGAAGCCAGACATGTCTGGCGTGGAATGGACCGATAAGAAAGTCGCCATCATTGGTGCAGGCCCTGCGGGTCTCGCCTGCGCTGACGTGCTTGTCCGCAACGGCGTTAAACCCGTTGTGTTCGATCGCTACCCTGAGATTGGCGGCTTACTGACCTTTGGTATTCCGTCCTTCAAATTGGAAAAAGACATCATGCGCAATCGTCAGCGCGTCTTTACCGAGATGGGCGTGGAATTCCAGTTGAATACAGAGGTCGGTTCAGACATCACCTTGGAAACGCTTATCAAGGATTATGATGCTGTCTTCCTCGGCGTCGGCACGTACAAATCCATGCGAGCAGGCCTTGATAACGAAGACGCGCCAGGTGTTTACGACGCCTTGCCGTTTTTGATTGCCAACACCTACCGTGTGATGGAACTGGAAGGCGATGCCCCTGAGTTTATCGATATGGCAGGCAAGCAAGTTGTTGTCTTGGGCGGTGGTGATACCGCGATGGACTGTGTTCGCACCTCGATTCGCCATGGTGCGAAAAACGTTGTGTGTGCTTACCGTCGCGATGAAGCCAACATGCCAGGCTCTCGCCGTGAGGTAAAAAATGCCAAAGAGGAAGGCGTGAACTTCATGTTCAACCTTCAACCTCTTGGCCTTGAAGTAGACAGCAACGGCAACGTCACAGGCGTCACTGTGGTGAAAACCCAGTTGGGTGAACCTGACGAAGCGGGTCGTCGCCGTCCTGAGCCCGTCAAAGGCAGTGAACATGTCTTGCCAGCAGACGCCGTGATCATGGCCTTTGGTTTCCAACCGCATCAAATGGCATGGCTTGAACCCTTTGGTGTAGATTTGGACCAATGGGGACGCATCCAAGCGCCAGAACAAGGTGCGTTCGCGTTTCAAACCACCAATGCCAAAATCTTCGCCGGCGGTGATGCGGTACGAGGCTCGGACTTGGTGGTGACCGCCATCGATGAAGGCCGAAAAGCGGCGGAAGGCATTATGGATTACCTCGAGGTGTAAACCACTCTGCATACTTCAAGCATCACGAAATTAAGTGCCCGCAAGGGCACTTTTTTTTCGCTCGAATTTTCCTCCATGATACACTTATTTTCATTAACGAAAATCGTATGAGAACTAACATGAAAATCGGTATTATCGGTGCGATGGAGCAGGAAGTTGCCCTGCTCAAAAACAAGATCAATAACTGCCAATTACAAGAAATTGCAGGCAGCAAATTCTACACGGGCGACATGAACGGTGTTGACGTTGTCCTTCTTCAATCAGGCATTGGTAAAGTGGCTGCAGCACTGAGCACATCTATCTTGCTTGATCGCTTTAAGGTCACTGAAGTCATCAATACTGGCTCTGCGGGCGGTTTTGACCCTTCGCTAAACCTTGGTGATGTGATCATTTCTACTGATGTGGCATACCACGATGCTGACGTAACGGCATTTGGTTACGCCATGGGCCAGATGGCAGGCCAGCCTGCAACTTTTACATCAAATGAAAAACTGATGGATGTTGCAGAGCAAGCGCTAGCAGCGATGGATCCTGCACCTCATGCAGTTCGCGGTCTGATTTGTACCGGTGACGCATTTGTTTGTACAGCAGAGCGCCAAAACTACATCCGTGAACATTTCCCGAACGTGATTGCAGTAGAAATGGAAGCGGCTGCGATTGCTCAAGCATGCCATCAATTCAATGTGCCATTCGTTGTTGTTCGCGCCATCTCTGATGTTGCAGACAAAGAATCACCGATGACGTTTGACGAGTTCCTTCCACTGGCAGCAAAAAGCTCTAGCGCCATGGTTGAGAAAATGGTCGAACTGCTGAAAGCATAATGAACGAGCTCCTCACACCACTAGACGCATTGCTAGGCTATTCTACCTTGCTCGCGATGTGGGGGGCTTTGCTATTGCACTGGTTCTTCCCCATTCCAAGCGAGCTCAATCCGCTCTCCTTATGGCGTCAAGTCGCTTACGCCATCGCAGAAAAAGTCAATCATGTGGAAGATGCACCTTCCCAGCAACGTTTAGCAGGAGGCCTCGCACTGAGCGTTATGTGGCTAACTTTAGCCGTATTGCTTATCGCTCTCAGCCAAATAGTTTGGGTTCCCTGGCTATTTGATCTTCTACTGCTTTGGTTCTCATTAAGCTGGAAACCGCTAACGCAAAGCATGCTGGCTCTAGAAGCTTTCTTACTGCGTGAAGACAAACCTGCAGCGCGAACTCTTTTGGCACAATCACTCAATCGCGATACTTACTCCCTCTCGCCTGTTGGCATAGCGAAAGCGGGATGCGAAACACTCTTAATAGGGTATGCCCGCGGTCTGATAAGCATTCTTTTCTGGTACGCAATTGGTGGTGGCATCGCAGCCTTCCTCTACACCCTTATTGTTCAGCTGTCGCGCTGCTGGCCAACACGGCGTGAAGAGTTCGTAGAATTTGGCCGCCCCACATCTGTTCTATTGAGCATTGTTGACGCCCTACCCTCGCAATTGTTTGCCCTACTTATCGCAACTGGACACCGCTTTGAACCAGCCCTTAGTGCCATCAGGGAACAAGGCCGTGAGTGGTCTTTCAACGGCGCAGGGTGGATACTCGCTGCGTCAGGCGCTAAATTTCAACTCGCTTTGGGTGGCCCGGCCCTCTACGATGATAGAAAAATCTCCCGTCCACGTATTGGCGGTGAAATTTCGCCATCACCCTTGCACCTAGCTCTACTCAATCAACAATTGCGGCAAAAAGCCTTACTTTGGATCCTGCTCCAAAGCTTCTTAATGTGGTTTGCACACGGATTACTATGAAGTATCTATACCTACTTGTTTTTGTCTGCCTACCAAGCATGGTGCTTGCGGAGCCTCTTCGTGTTATCAGCCTATCGCCTCATACCACAGAGCTAGCCTTTGAAGCTGGCCTTGGTGACAACCTTATCGCCGTCAGCGCGCACAGTGACTACCCGCCAGAAGCGTTAGCACTAGAACAAGTCGCGAACTTTAGAGGCATTAACATCGAACGTGTTGTCACGCTAAAGCCCGATCTCGTGCTTGCATGGAAAGGCGGCAACCCCGATCGCGAACTGGCAAAGCTTGAGCGTTTAGGCATAGAGATATTTTATTCCAACCCACACTCGCTCTATGACGCTGCTGATAACATCGAAAAGCTCGGCCAATGGTCAGCCGACCCCGCCAAAGCCAAAGCACGCGCCGATGCAGTTCGTCAGGAGTTAGCCGCCATTGAAACGGCGCAAGATGGCAAAAACAGAATCCCTTATTTCTATCAGTTGAGTGAATCACCACTGATGACAAATAACGGCGAACATTGGCCTCAACCGCTATTTTCATTGTGTGGGGGAGAAAATATTTTTTCTAATAGTGTCGCGCCCTATCCACAAGTGAGCATGGAGCAAGTGATCGTAAGAGCGCCTCAGGCTATCTTCTATCCTTCAACAAAAGCGACACCATCCAAGGAATGGGCTAAGTGGGCTGAGTTTATTCCTGCGATTAAAAACAAAGATATTTTTGCGATAAGTGGCGATTGGCTAAATCGGCCAACACCCCGCGCTTTGAAA
This sequence comes from Enterovibrio gelatinilyticus, assembly GCF_028683095.1. Lineage (GTDB taxonomy): Bacteria > Pseudomonadota > Gammaproteobacteria > Enterobacterales > Vibrionaceae > Enterovibrio > Enterovibrio gelatinilyticus. The sequence continues at coordinate 118,687 of NZ_JAJUBC010000014.1, forward strand.
GCTGTAAAACAGATTTGCACTGCCTTTGATAAAGTAAGAAGCGATCTCGATCACTAATTCAAAGATGGCTGCCAAGCCCTATAAACATCGGATTGCTCGATAACGGATTTCACGTACAATCGCGCACGCTTTGTTGGCTAGACGCCATAAATAACAGGCAAATCGCGCAATGCGATGTGCCTCTTTTTGGGAATGGAACTGCGTACCATGCTTTTATATATCTTGGACATGTTTGGAACCGCAGTGTTTGCGATTTCTGGCGTACTATTGGCAGGCAAGCTTCGAATGGACCCCTTTGGCGTGGTGGTACTCGCCATGGTGACAGCCATTGGTGGTGGCACCATTCGAGACATGGCATTAGGCGCAACACCCGTGTTTTGGGTCAATAGCCCCGAATATCTTTGGATCATCCTAGTCACCTGTATTTTGTCGTTATTGTTGATCCGTCATCCTCGTCGTCTTCCTTGGTATTTTTTACCCGTCGCCGATGCCATTGGTCTTGCGGTTTTTGTCGCGATTGGTGTCGATAAAGCATTAAGTTACGGTGCATCTCCTTTAGTCGCCGTGATCATGGGCGTGATCACAGGTTGTGGTGGCGGCATTATCCGCGACGTATTAGCGAGAGAAGTCCCCATGGTGTTGCGAACTGAAGTCTACGCAACCGCATGTATTGCAGGCGGATTTATCCATACCGTCGCATTAGCCGCCAATGCCGATGTTGAGGTGGCCTCCATATCCGGCATGATGACCACGTTACTGATCCGCCTTGCCGCCATTCGCTGGCACCTATCACTGCCGACGTTCGCCATCAGCAAATAAATCCTCCGCTCTAAACACAAAGAAACGTTCAAAAAACGCACGTTAACCGACGTGCGTTTTTTTACATCACTCGCAATTAAGTAAGGTTAAAACTTTACTTAATTCTCTTGCTGGCTATTATATAAACAAATAACTTTACTTAAACAAAGAAGCAGCAGGAGAAAATCATGAGTAGCTATGTCGAACATGCCAACATCACGGTCAATGATATCAGTCGCACCATCGCCTTCTTACAAACAGCAATGCCGGATTTTTCTGTACGTGGCGAAGGAAAAGACGAGGATAGAGCTTGGTGTCATATTGGAACAGACATCTCCTATATTGCACTTCAGCAAGAGGGGATTGATAAGCCAATTGAACGCATTCCGAATTATCATTTGGGCGTTAATCACATCGGTTTTGTCGTTGAAGATGCGACACGAGTAGCCGAGAACCTGAAAACCGCAGGCTTTGAACAGGTCTCTTTCGATAAAAGCCACCCTAGTCGAAAACGCGCTTATTTCTACGATAACGATGGTATTGAATGGGAATTCATTGAATACCTCACCGAAGATTTTGGAAGCAGAAACGACTACGTCTTGTAACGACAAATGCAAAGGAATGCCGCCATGTACCAATCATTCACATCAATAGGCTTTGAGCTGATAAAGCGAAGTCATCGCTTCGGGCCTACTTTTGGCGCGCGTCTATCTAACCATCTACCGATGGCTCTGTCGGCAATGCAAAGACTGGGCGCGTCCACGGATCAATTAAACGCAGAATATCTGCGGGCATCCGGTCACTTGTCTCCTCTCGGAGACGCATTGGGAATCGAGCATCCCATGCTAGGGGAAAAAGCACACAATGCTGATTTCGTAGAATATTATCGCACTATGCTAAGTGAGATCGGTACGGAGCAAACCCTAAAGACAGTACTCCCCACTTTGCTGCCAGGAGTTTCTGCAGGCGCCTTTCATGGTGTCATCCGCCTCGCCTATGCCGTTGAGCTAGGAGATATTGACGAAACTAGTCACGCGCTTGCCTACTGGTCTTCAGGCTACACGCCGTTAGGCGACCTTTCGTTTCAACAAAATCTCAGCACGGAAGAGGATTTAAACCAAGCGCTTTCGATATTTCATGATCAAACTTACCGCGAAGGGATCATCATCGATCATGTCGAAGAACTGATCACTTTACCGACCTATTCGACCATTGCGAGCCAGCCCGATTCGCTGTCACTAAATGAGGTTGCACGTATCGTGTTATCGCAATATTCCGCGAGCAACGATTTTACCTTGCTACACGGTGTCACGGGTTTCCAAGCGCTCGTCTCTCTTTTTCCTTTTATTGAAAATCACGATCTTGCGCTTCACTATTTCTGGCAAGCCTATGTCGCTGCATCATGTACTGCTGCGTACCGAAAACCCTTTCAGCACCAAATTCAGGAACACGCACCCAGAGATATTCTTGATTGGTCATATTGGTTCGAACGCGCGTTAGAAACTGAAGATGACCACACCATCAAACTCACTTACAGCTGCGCTCGCCTATATGATCATCTGCGCCTCCCTGAAGCCATATCCGCCATAAAATACAGACTGGAGACCTCATCATGAAAAACATTGCTATCGTCTATTTTTCCAAAACAGGAAGTACCGAGAACATGGCGCTGGCCATTGCTGAAGGAGCAAAACAACACGGCGCAAAAGTATTGACCCATGCGATTGCCGGCACAGAGATCATTGAAGGGCGCTTTAAAAACGATGCCTTGTTTGAAAAACTCGAAAATATGGATGCCATTATCTTTGGATCACCAACCTATATGGGCGGCCCTGCGGCACAGTTTAAAGCCTTTGTCGATGCGAGTAGCGAGACATGGTCGAAGCAGTTGTGGCACAACAAACTAGCGGCAGGGTTTACGGTAGGCGGCAGCCCGTGCGGTGAAGTGCAAAGCACTATTGAGAACTTTTACATACTCGCCACGCAGCACAGTATGCTGTGGGTTGGCATTGATGCGCCAGAGGGCACCTCATCCAAAACGTTTAATCGCCTAAATTCATCGCTTGGTGTCATCGGCATGGTAGACGACGAAGGGCAGTTAGATGGTATCGATATAAAAACGGCGATGCGTCTTGGTACTCGTGTGGCAGAACTGGTTCAGAGAACGTAAAAAAAGGCGCTTTTCAGCGCCTTTTTATTTTGGATGACTCATCGGTAAAGTTCAGAGATAAATTACGCTAACGTGATACGCGCGAATTTACGTTTACCCACTTGGTAAACCGCTGTGCCAGCCGCAGGGACCAGTTTAGTATCTTCGACCTTTTCGCCGTCAATCTTTACTGCACCTTGGCGTATCATACGCATAGCATCTGAGGTAGAACCTACCAAGTCAGCGTCTTTTAAAAGATTCGCAATGGCTACGCCTTGCTCAAAAGAAAATTCGTCCATTTCTTCTGGCATCGCACCTTTTTGGAAACGATTGATGAATTCAGCTTCAGCAGATTCTGCATCCGCTTCAGAGTGGAAACGAGCAATAATTTCTTTTGCTAGCAAGATCTTCACATCACGTGGGTTCTTGCCGCCGTCAATATCCGCTTTAAATTGTGCAATTTCTTCCAATGGACGGAATGACAGCAATTCGAAGTAGCTCCACATCAAATCATCAGAGATAGACATGATTTTGCCGAACATCTCATTTGGCACATCGCTGATACCAATGTAGTTGTGAGCAGACTTTGACATCTTCTTCACGCCGTCCAGACCCACTAGCAAAGGCATAGTGATCACAACTTGTTGAGACTGACCATTTTGCTTTTGTAGCTCACGACCCATCAACAGGTTGAATTTCTGATCCGTACCACCCAGCTCAACATCCGCCTCAAGCGCTACAGAGTCATAACCTTGCAGAAGCGGGTAAATGAATTCATGGATAGCGATAGGTTGGTTGTTGGTGTAACGCTTTTTAAAATCATCACGCTCAAGCATGCGCGCAACGGTCGAGCTTGCAGCCAAACGAATCATTCCGTCTGTACCCAGCTCACTCAACCAGCTTGAGTTAAACTCAATGCGAGTTTTAGCCGGATCCAAAATTTTGAAGATCTGCTCTTTGTACGTTTCAGCATTGCTAAGCACTTGCTCACGAGTCAGCGGCGGACGCGTTGCATTCTTGCCACTCGGATCACCCACCATCGCGGTATAATCACCGATCAAGAAGATAACTTCATGGCCCAGCTCTTGAAACGCACGCAATTTATTCATGATCACAGTGTGACCAAGGTGAATATCTGGTGCCGTTGGATCCGCACCCAACTTGATACGAAGAGGACGGTTTTCTTTTAGTTTCGCAATCAGTTCCGCTTCAGGAATTAATTCCTCAACACCACGCTTAATTTCGGCTAGCGCGGCTTCAATGCTCGCCATATTTTATCGCTCCCACAGAATCGGCATTTTTTCGTCAGCCGACATACTACTTGAATAGCGATGGTTTTTGAAACCAGTTAAACTTAAAGCACGCTAAAACGGATTCACTGGCCATTCTGTATTCACAAAGGGATTTGGCATAAACATGGTGCATTCGAATAAATCCCTTTTTCTTATGATTGTTTCTTAATGCCTGTTAATAAAATTGCTGCGTTACCAAAGTTTCATCAATTGTTGATCATGGCTCTCAGTGCCTTCATTGTGCTACTGGTTGCGATTCCTTCAGAATCACCGGCTCAACATCCCGATGCCAAGTTTGAGGTGGGTAAACTCTATCCTATCCCTCTTGAAACCTCCTCTTTATTACCCCCTGAAGGTGAACCGCAACCGAACCTGTCATTTGTTCCACTCGAATGGCACAAATTCAGCGTTCAGGCTGGTGATAGCCTTGCAGGAATTTTTGACCGTGTGGGTATCAGCCCAACCACACTTTACCGACTCATAAACAGCGACAAAGGCACCAAGTCCCTCGCCTCACTCAAAGTGGGTGATGAGATTCGCTTGGGCTTTGATGAGAATGGCCTGTTTACACAGTTGGTTCAGCCTAAAAATGCAAATGAAACGCTTATCGTTAATCGCATCGGAAATGATTTCGTTTCCAAGGTAGAAGCGAAGCAAATCGACACACAAATCAATTATGCATCGGCAACCATCACATCCAGTTTCTGGAATGCGGGTGTAAGCGGCGGACTCACTCCCAATCAAATCATGGAACTTGCTGGTCTTTTTGGCTGGGATATCGACTTCGCGTTAGATATTCGCCAAGGCGATCACTTCTCTGTGTTGTATGAAGAACAGCTTGTCGAAGGTGAGATGATAGGCCGTGGCGACATTCTTGCGGCAACCTTTACCAACCGCGGCGAAACATTCACAGCCATTCGCTCGAAGACTGGGAAGTACTACGACGAAAAAGGACGCGCAATGAAAAAAGCATTCTTGCGCTCGCCAGTAAACTTCCGCTACGTCAGCTCTAATTTCAATCCGCGTCGTCTGCACCCCGTAACAGGAAAAGTAAAATCTCATCGAGGGACCGACTACGTTGCCCCCGTGGGTACGCCAATATGGGCCGCTGGTGATGGCATCGTCATGAAGTCGGCATACAACCAGTTCAATGGTAACTATGTCTTCATCAAGCACAGCTCTACTTACATCACCAAGTATCTGCACCTCACAAAGCGCAGGGTCAAAACAGGGCAACGCGTCAAACAAGGGCAAACCATAGGTACATTGGGCGGAACTGGTCGAGTTACGGGCCCGCACCTGCACTATGAATTTTTGGTACATGGCGTACACAAAAACCCACGTACTGTAAAACTGCCACAAGCGAAATCACTCTCAGGTAAAGCAAAGACTGAGTTTATTTCTCTGGCTCAGCAACGATTAGCTCAACTCAACAAGTTCAGCCAACTGCTAGCATCAATAGGTACCCTGGAGCGCAATAACGCCTCTTAATGGTTCACTACCACAGTCTGTGAGACATAAAAAAGCAGCGCCTTGGCGCTGCTTTTTCTTTGCGAGATCAAACATCAATATTGAGGTTCAACACTAGATTGTGGCTTTGGGAGGGGGGTAGCTTCCTTCTTTTGTTGCTCATCAGCTAGTTGATTATCAAAATCCAACGCTAACTTTGCCACCTTCGGCTCACGCGCCAACATCAATAAGCACGGTGTTAGTACCAACGTCAGTAGGGTCGAAAACGCCAAGCCACCAGCAACAGCCGTTGCCAATTGAGACCACCACTGAGTACTCGGCGCCCCAAACTCGACACCCTGATTCACCAAGTCCACATTCATTTCTAACACCATCGGCATCAAGCCAAGAATGGTCGTCACCGTGGTTAGCATGACAGGACGTAAGCGTTGCGCACCCGTTTGTAAGATGGCATCCACTTTCGCCAACCCGCGTCGACGGAGGACGTTGTAAGTATCAATCAATACAATATTGTTGTTCACCACAATACCCGCCAAGGTGATCACCCCTACACCCGACATAATAATGCCGAACGGTCGCTGGAAAATAAGCAACCCAAGGAAAACACCGACAGTTGAAAACAGCACTGCACTTAAAATCAAAAATGCTTGATAGAAGCTATTGAACTGCGTGATAAGAATAATGGCCATTGCGCCAAGCGCTGCGAGAAACGCCATCATCAAAAACGCTTGGCTTTCATCTTGCTCTTCGTTTTGTCCACGCAACGAAACGCTCACACCATCAGGCAAAGTCATGGCATCGAGTTGTTCCGTCAAACCAGGCAATTCCAAACTGAGGTTATAACCTTCAGCCATGTCAGCCATCACTTTAATCACCCGCTTGCCATCCACCCGATCGATATTGCCTTGTTTTTGCTCCGGTGTAATTCTTGCGAAGTTAGTAATAGGCACTAAGCCATACGGCGTTTTAACTCTTAGCTCATCGAAGCGGCCAATATCCCGTTTGTCTTCTGGGTAACGCACCAATATATCCACTTCATCGGTCGAATCGTCGGGTAAATAATCACCAATTTTCAAACCATTAGTAACAAACTGAACCGTGTTCCCTACCACAGTGGCATCTGCGCCAAAGCGCGCCGCATCCGTTCGATTGATATCTATTGACCAATCAATACCTGGCTTCGTCAGGGTATCGCTAAAGTTGGTGAACGCGGTGTTTTGTGCCAGTAAATCTCTAACCTGCTTTGCTGCAGATTCGATATCAGCACTGTTAGTGGCCGTCACCTCAATCGAAAGATCGTGTTCACTCGGCGGCCCTGCGTCAGGCTTTTTGAACTCAAGCTCCAAGCCAGACAAATCGTCTGTCTTCTCGCGTAACTCTTCAATGATCTCTTTCACTTTACGACGGTTTTGCCACTCCACAGGCTTCATCTGAATGATGCCTATTTCGTCTTGCCCACCGGTTCGAGTGTAGACGCTGTCTATTTCATCCATGCCAAGCACGCGTTGCTCGACTTCTTTCATCAACGCATCTTGCTCATAAATCGACAAATCACCGTGTGACCGCACTTTGATATTGAAGAAAGCAGGATCCACATCAGGGAAGAATTCTGTTCCGAGTCCAGACTTGTTGTAGGCAAAACCAACAGCAAACGCGACAACAAATGCCGCACATAAAATCTTTATCGGATGCTTAATAGCAACAGAGAGCGTGGAAATATAGGCACGAGTTAACCCTCTCGCTTTCGAGAAGTCACCATTTTCGAGTGACTGCATTCTGTCTTTCTGTTCGGTCGTCAGAGGCAACGGTTTGCCCATCAAACTGCCAAGAACAGGAACAAACAGCAATGCCATCACGAGCGAAGCGGATAGCGTCGCAATCAAGGTTAATGGCATGAACTTCATAAACTCGCCCGTGATACCCGGCCAGAATAAGAGAGGTGCAAACGCCGCCAACGTCGTGGCTGTTGATGCAATAATCGGCCATGCCATACGATGAGCTGCTTCACGATATGCTTGCTTGCGGCTAATGCCTTCACGCATACGTCGATCGGCATATTCGGTTACAACAATCGCACCATCCACCAGCAAACCAACGGCCATAATCAAGGCAAAAAGCACAACAATGTTGATGGTTAAGCCACTCAGAGCAAGCACGACTAGCCCAGTCAAAAACGAACCTGGGATGGAGACACCTACCAAGAAAGCGGTACGCGCACCGAGAATGGCGATAATCACAATCACCACCAGCAAAACCGCAGAAAGGATGTTATTTTGCAGGTCGGTAAGCATTGAACGGACATCTTCAGAGCCGTCCCATGTATATTTGACTTGTAATGCAGCGGGCCACTGAGAAGAGGTTTGTGCCTGAGCAAGTACAGCTTTCACCAGCTCCACAGTTTCAATAATGTTCTCGCCAGCGCGCTTTTTGACATCCAGTACAACAGCGGGCTTGCCATCGAGACGGGCAAAGCTTTCTGGGTCTTTAAAACTACGACGTACCGTTGCGACGTCAGCGACAGTCACCACCTGAGAGCCATCAATCTTGATAGGGAGTTGCAACACATCTTGTACCGATTCAAAGACCGACGGCACCTTCACCGAAAAACGCCCATAACCCGTATCAACATAGCCTGCCGCTACCACTCGATTACTTTTAGTAACCAAGTCGAAAATATCCGCCTGATCAAGACCATAGCTTTCTAGCAGCAAAGGTTCGACGATGATCTCCACCACATCATCACGATCGCCTGCCACATCCACTTCAAGGACTTGTTTAAAGCCTTCAAGCGTTTCTTGCAATTCACGCGCTATCTTAACGATGGCACGTTCAGAGACATCACCATATAAGGCAACAGATAAAACAGGTTGCTGATTAGCGAACGTGACTTCGTTCACTGTGGGTTCATCACTGTCATCAGGCAAGCGAGGTTTGACCAAATCAACCGCTTCTCGCACATCCGTCATTGCCAAATCAAGATCGACACCGACATTGAACTCCATCGTCACTGACGCATGGCCTTCGGACGCAATTGCAGTCATCTCTTTAATGCCTTCAATAGAGCGTAACTCTTGCTCTATTGGGCGAACAAGAAGACGCTCTGCATCTTCTGGCGAGATCCCTTCATGACTGACGGACACGTAGATGACAGGTATGGTGATGTCAGGATCAGATTCTTTAGGAATCGTTTGATAGGTATAAACACCTGCTACAAAGAGAAAAAGTAGCAGTGTGACCATGGTACGCGTTCGCGCTAGCGACGCATCAATCAAGGTTTTCATGCGGCGCTCTCCTTATTGAGGTTGTGTTTGACGCACAGCATCAACCACATCACCGTCACGCACAAAACCTTGACCTTTGGTGATCACATCCACTTGCTCACCGAGCCCAGACAACCAAACACCGTCTTTTTCTGCTTTCACAATGCGAGCGGCAACGAACGCCACTTTGTTACCCTGAAGCGTTTTGACGCCAAGATTACCTTGCTCATCCAAAGCCAACACAGATGGACTCAGTTTCACTGCGCGCTGCAAGTCCAAAGCAAGATCCACCTCAGCACTGATCCCTGCAGGAAGCGCTTGTTGAGGGTTTGAAATTTCTAGTTCGATCGCGAAGGTATTGGTAGTTGGAGAAGCGAGGCTAGATTGATAACGCAGCCTTCCTTCTTTCTTTTCACCATTGACGAGCAACACACTCGCTGGCAAAGAGGCATCAATATGGCTAATGTGCTTTTCAGACACATCAGCAGTGACAATAAGCGGATCAAGATCAATCAGGGTAGCCATTGGATCGCCGACCCCTAAATAATCCCCGACTTCCACCATGACATCATCAACAATCCCGTCAAATGGTGCTCGCACTTGCGTATGTGATAGCGCCAACTCAATATTTTCCACATTGGCTTTTGCTTCAACGAGATTGGCTTCTGCCAATGAAAAAGCGACTTCGCCTTGTAGGCCTTTTTTCTTCAGTGATTTAGCCGCATTGAATTCTTTTTGACGAACAAGCAGCAACGACTTAGAACGGTTAAGCTGAGCTTCGCGATCGCCTTTATCAATAAAGACGAGCAGATCACCTTTCTTAACCGCCGCGCCTTTTCTGACGTTCACTTTGGTCACTCGACCATCAGCTTCTGCCGAAATCGTTGCATCGCGATCTGGTGCAGTGCGACCGTACAAAGAAATCGAGCGGGTAACTGGCTCAGAATAATACGTATCTACCGCCACTTTGGTCAGCGGCGCTTTGGGTTGTTCACTTTGTTCAGGAGAGGGACTCGCACTGCTTGAGCCACTGCCGACCCAGAACACTAATGCGATAAGAAGAACCAAAGAGATGATCCAAGGTCGCTGTGATAAGTAAGACGCTTTTACGCCTGCATTCGCCATAATAGTCCTTCCCGACGTGGTTACTGCAGTAAAAGAAATCGGACACTGATCCTTCCGGTCCGAAGACAAAAACAGCCTGGGAGTGCAGGCTGTCTTTGAACTAATGATTTGTCGTCTCTCTAGCTAAGTAGAACCCGAGCCCTGAGAGTGTCTCATAGTTTATACACTGAACGAGGCACCGCAACCACATGTTGTAGTGGCATTCGGGTTGTTGATGAAGAAACGTGATCCTTCTAACCCTTCTGTGTAATCGACTTCTCCACCAATAAGATATTGCAAACTCATGGGATCAACTACCAAAGTAACGCCACATTTTTCAATCGTCATGTCGCCATCATTGACGTTTTCATCAAACGTGAAACCGTACTGGAAGCCGCTACAACCGCCGCCAGTAATATACACACGCAGTTTCAGGTTCGGGTTTTCTTCTTCCTGAATCAGCGTCTTTACCTTAGTCGCCGCTGTGTCAGTAAATTGCAGCGGCAAATTGGTATCGCTCATTTCGACCTCACATTACTTCTTTTATATTGAACGCATTATCTAATACCTGACTAATTCGTTCAAGTATTCGTCGCAGCGATAACCTATATGCAGCAATATACACCAAGTTTAATCTGTATGTGATGCTTACCTCATCATCAGGCTCGCCAGTTTTTCACACATCCCTTACAATACGGCGCAAGTAAAACCAAACGATCATATGGCCTAGGAAAGAACCCATGACCAAATCAGCCGAGTTGTTCCAACAAGCACGTAAAACCATTCCTGGTGGTGTCAATTCACCTGTACGCGCATTCGCAGGCGTGGGCGGTGACCCCATTTTCATCGAACGCGCTGACGGTGCGTATATCTATGATGCTGATGGCAAAGCATATATCGATTATGTCGGCTCATGGGGCCCTATGATCTTAGGCCACAACCACCCTGCCATTCGCGACGCTGTGATTGAAGCGGCGCAATACGGCCTGAGTTTTGGTGCCCCTACAGCGCGAGAAATTACGCTTGCTGAACTGGTCAGCCAACTCGTTCCTTCTATGGAAATGGTGCGTATGGTGAGCTCGGGAACTGAAGCCACCATGAGCGCTATTCGTCTAGCGCGCGGTTTCACCCGTCGTGACAAATTCATCAAATTCGAAGGCTGCTACCATGGCCATGCTGACTGCTTACTCGTTAAAGCTGGCTCAGGTGCACTGACACTGGGTGAGCCAACATCACCCGGTGTTCCAGCTGATTTCGCCAAACACACACTGACTTGTACATTTAACGATCTTGACTCAGTACGCGCGGCGTTCGAGCAATATCCTGAAGATATTTCCTGCATCATTGTCGAGCCTGTGGCTGGGAATATGAACTGCATTCCGCCGCAAGCTGGTTTCCTAGAAGGCCTTCGCACTTTATGTGATGAATTTGGCGCATTGTTGATTTTTGATGAAGTGATGACAGGATTCCGTGTTGCACTTGGCGGTGCGCAAGCGCATTACAACATCAAACCTGACCTAACAACCCTAGGTAAAGTGATTGGTGGTGGTATGCCAGTGGGCGCATTCGGTGGTCGTCGTGACGTGATGGAATACATAGCGCCAACAGGCCCTGTGTATCAAGCAGGTACACTTTCAGGTAATCCAGTGGCGATGGCCGCAGGTGAAGCGGCATTGTCAGCATTGCGCCAAGAAGGCAATGAAGCACAACTGGCTGACGTCACTCAACGTCTAGCGGAAGGCTTCAGAGCAGCAGCACAAAAACATGGTGTTGCTCTTACCACCAACCAAGTCGGTGGTATGTTCGGTTTCTTCTTTACTGAGCAGGAAAGTATCACTTGTTTCGCTGACGTTCAGCAATGTGATATTGAGAAATTTAAGCGCTTCTTCCATCTGATGCTAGAAGAAGGTATCTATTTGGCGCCATCAGCATTTGAAGCTAGCTTTACTTCTTTGGCACATGGCGAGAAAGAGCTCGAAGCAACTTTAGAAGCAGCAGATCGCGCGTTTGCAAAACTTGCCGCTGAATAATCAGCAAAGCAATTGACCGCTCAAAAGCGAAGCTTCAGTGCTTCGCTTTTTTATTGCCAATACACAAAGACCAATAGCACGAGCAAAACGCAACAAATCATAGGAAGACTAACCTTTCGCTTCTTTTTTGATTGTTTTTCCTGGTCACAGCACCCCATATCGTCTCCTTTCTTCGTCTATATACGCATTTTAACGTTGCAACCCATTCCCGTCGAAAACACCGATTTATCGCAAAAATCTTAACAATATGCCTAATTAATATTTAACGCTTTTTCGTTAATTAGTCACAACGTATCATAGGGTTCACACTACACTGTTCACCAGACAGACTGGCGCGATACAAAGGAGCCTACAAGTGGCATCATCTTTCAAGATAGAACCTAGACATTGGACACTCATTGGCGCACTGGCTCTTGCCGCGTATGCGTGTTACGTACTCATCGCTCCTTATATTGGCTCAATCGTTCTCGCCTTCATTGTATCGCTTCTTTTTTTCCCCTTGCATGACCGCATTGATCACAAGCTCAAATCTTACCCAAACCTTTCAGCAGCACTGTCTTGCACCATTCTTACGGTAATGATCATCATTCCAATGATCTTTGTTATTGGTGCGATCTTACGCCAAGGCATTACCTTCTTTACGGGTGCCTATGAATGGCTAAGTGCAGGCGGAGCAAAAGACATACTTTCAATGCCAATCGTGCAAACAAGTCTGCAATCCGTGGATAAATGGCTACCGTTTGATTCCATCGACCCACAAGACATCATTTCTCGTGTAGCATCGACCGTCTCAACGTTGAGTTCCGAGATGATTGGCATGAGCTCGCAAATTCTTGGCGATGTTACTGGTATGTTTGTTAATTTCTTATTGATGTTGTTCGTGCTGTTTTTCTTATTACGCGACCACGACAAAATCATACAATTGCTTCGCCATGTCAGCCCTCTTTCTCGTAGCCAAGAAGACACCTTGCTTGATGAAGTCGAAAAAGTGGCCAAGTCTGCCGTAATGGGCTCGTTTCTCACCGCACTAGCGCAAGGCTTAGTCGGTGGTTTTGCCATGTGGATGGCCGGATTTGCGGGTCTATTTTGGGGCACAATGATGGGCTTTGCGTCGTTCATCCCGGTGGTAGGCACCGCTCTGATATGGCTACCCGCAGCCGGCTATCTGCTTATTATTGGGCAATGGGAGTGGGCAGCATTTCTCGTCGGTTGGGGCGTTATCGTAGTAGGCTCTGTCGATAACATACTTCGACCGTTGTTGATGCAAGGTAACTCTGGGATGAATACCCTTCTCATCTTCTTCTCGCTCATCGGTGGTCTACAAGTTTACGGTTTAATGGGACTTGTTTATGGCCCAATCATTTTCTCTCTGACATTGGTACTATTTCGCATGTACGAAGCAGAATTTCACAATTTTCTCGAAAAGCAGGATAACTCATAGCTTTGGCTATGCAATGGTTGTGGACACCTGCTCGCCTAGTTTGTAACTCATTTGGGCACAATGAGGCACAGGCTTAAGACATTTAAACATCACCATATTGCGCGGTTATTTTCACGAGCCGCGCTTTGTGGGAGAATCCGCGCTCTATTTTGTTGTAACCCCTGAGGCTGCCATGTCATACAGCACCCCAAGCCAAGTAGTGGCTCGTCAACTTGCCTACTTCGAAGGCAAACATATTTTGCTTGCTGGAGAGCTAGAAGACACCTTCGCAACAGAACTGTTAGGCACAGCTAAGAGCGTCAGCATCTTTACCACAAACCTTGCATACGCCAATCAAATGCGCCGTTATGACTCAATCACAGTGCAGTTTGGCGAAAGTTATACTGCTATGCCTAACGTCGACATGGTTCTGCTGTACTGGCCAAAAGCCAAAGCAGAAGCTGAGTTTTTACTATCAATGCTCATGGCCTCACTCGGTCAAGGCACTGAAATTGTTGTGGTTGGCGAAAACCGAAGCGGTGTTAGAAGCATCGAGAAGATGTTTACCCCTTATGGCAAAGTGACAAAGTTTGACTCAGCAAGAAGATGCGGATTCTACTGGGGTCAATGTATCAACGAGCCCGCACCATTTACTCTCGATGACTGGTACAAAAGTTACCCTCTACACCTTGGTGAGCACACACTGACTATCCGCTCATTGCCCGGCGTATTTAGCCATGGTGAGCTAGATGTTGGCAGTAAGTTGTTATTAGAAACACTGCCCTCCCTAAACGGCGAAATATTCGATTTTGGCTGTGGCGCAGGGGTTATTGGTGCGGCAATTAAGCTTCTATATCCAAAAGCAAGCATCACCATGGTCGATATTAGTGCCTTGGCAGTTGCTTCAGCTCGAGAGACGTTGCGCTTTAACCAGTTAGAAGGGAATGTATATGCCTCTGATGTTTATAGCGAAGTGACATCCAAGTTCGACCACATTGTGAGTAACCCTCCATTTCATGCTGGGCTGAAAACGCACTATGCCGCGACGGAAACCTTCTTACAACGCGCACCCGAGTTTTTGAATCGCCAAGGTCAATTGACCGTCGTGGCGAATAGTTTCTTACGTTACCCCCCATTTATTGAGACCGCTTTTGGTCACTGTGACACGCCGGCAAAAAACAACAAATTCGCCATTTACCACGCTGTCAAAACCGCTTAATTCTGTTAGGGGTTGGCTCTCAACCCCTCGTTAAAAACGTTAAATTTGTGTCTTAACACGAACTTCATTGATAACTTACTTGCCAACGATAATTAAGTCCGTATAAGGGCTGACAGTAGAACTTACTAATATGCACTCGGGTGAAACAACGTCAATTTCGACAAAACCGAGGTCATATAGCATTTTTTGATTTTCTATTTTGTCAGGCAGAGACATGCAAAAAAAACAGAAGTTCAAGCGGCTTCAGCATACGCTGATGTTAGCTTTTCTTGTGCTAAGTATTACGCCTCTCACCCTACTGGCGATGTTCTTTCTTGAATCACACAGCAGCGATTTAGAACAGCAAAGCACAACTCACCTTTCGTTTCTTAGAGATAACAAGAAAGAGCAAATCATCAGTTACTTTGATGCACGTTACTCTGAAGTTAACTCCTTCTCACGATCCGAACTTGCCACCGCTAGTGGTGGACGATTTTACGGCTTAGTCGCCGCATTCCACCAGCTAGGGAAAACCAAAGAGGAAGCGCGCGAAACCGCACGGCTGCGCTACGTCGACACCCCCGACAAGTCTTCATCCTCAGGCGTTGATGACAGTAATTTTGTGGGCAGTGAGCGCTACCGGTTACTCCATAAACGTTATGATTGGGCTTACAAAGAACACCTTAAACGATCAGATTTTTCTGACCTGCTTCTTGTCGATATTGACGGAAACGTCGTCTATTCCGCGTTAAAAGATGAAGCCTTTGGCGCCAACTTACTCGAAGAGCACTGGCACGATACACCTGTGGGGAAGACGTTTTCAGACATCAAAAGTCAGGTCACAGCATCCATCGCTGACACAGACAAAAACCCTGTCGTATTTACCGACTTTAGCCAGCAATCCAATGGTGAAATCGCCGCATGGTTTGCAGCTCCCATCACCCAGCAAGGCTATTTACATAGCTATGTGTTGATGAAGCTGCCTAACAAAGCCTTGGTCGATATGCTTACCAAAGCGCCCAATGAGAAGGGATATATCAGTACCCTACTCGTCGGCCCAGACCATATCGCACGTAATATTGAGTCCAGCGAACCGCTTATTGCAATTAATAGCCCTGCAATAGAAACGGCGCTTTCTGGTGCACGAGATGTAGGGAACTTTATTGGTACAAGCCAACAACGCGTCCTTGGTGCATACGCACCCGTTCATATTCAGGATAAAACTTGGGCCATTATTTTAGAGTTGCCTGAAGAGGAAGCATTCGCACGCATTTATCAGCTAGAGAAGATATTCATCGTAGTGATGGTCGTGGCCATACTCTTAGTTGTGCTCGCCTCACATTTACTCTCAAACTCCATTACAGCTCCGCTTCTGCGCCTTACCTGGGCAGCAGAACAAGTTTCAGCCGGCGATTTAGATCAGAAGATAAACAGTACAGATCGCGAAGACGAAATTGGGCGCCTTGCAGTCAGTTTCGCGCGAATGCAACGATCTGTCCGTGACAAGTTGGCACTGATTCGAGAGCAGAACAAAGAATTAGAACAAAACATTAAGTTGATTCAGCAAAAGAACGAAGAGCTTCAACAAGCCGATCGCATGAAAGATGACTTTTTGGCAACAACGTCTCACGAGCTCCGTACGCCGCTTCACGGAATGGTTGGCCTTGCTGAATCAATGCTGGCAGGTGCTGAAGGCCCTATCCCTGATCGCCAAAAGCATCAACTCGAGATGATTATCAACAGTGGAGAACGTCTTTCAAATTTGGTGGACGACCTTCTCGACTACCACAAAATGCGTTATGGCAGCCTTGAGATATCTCCTCAAGCCGTAGACACCGCCAACGCGCTGCGTTTAGTTATTGAACTTTCAAGCCATCTTCTTGGCGGTAAACCCGTGCGAATCATCAATCAGGTACCTATCGACTTGCCATTGGTTCGCGCAGACGAGCAGCGCCTAGAGCAGGTGCTATATAACTTAATTGGTAATGCCATCAAGTATACCGATGAAGGGAAAATCATCATCTCAGCAACAGTCTTAGAGGGACAGTTGCGCATCCAAGTGGTTGATACCGGGCAAGGTATCCCCTCAGATCAACTGGAATATATCTTTGAACCATTAACACAAGCGAGATCAGGAACGGCTGTCTATCGACAAGGTGCTGGCCTAGGCTTATCAATCAGCCGCCAGCTCATTGACATTATGGGTGGGCAACTCTACGTCAGCAGCCAGCCAATGGTAGGTACAACCTTTAGCTTTACACTTCCAATTGCAACAGAAGAAGACAAAGCAAAGACTCGCCTGTCTAATAGCGTCCATTTTGCAGTACCTAACGTGGAATTGGTGCACAACGAGTTGGCACAAGCTCCCGAAAACCCGAATGGTCCATTGGTACTTGTTGTCGATGATGAACCCGTTAACCTGCAGGTATTAAAAAACTTCCTACGCCTTGAAGGGTATCGCGTTAAAGCTGTCGAGAATGGGCGTCAAGCCATTGAATCTGTTACACAAGAAAAACCTGTTCTCATGCTACTCGATGTAATGATGCCCGAACTCAGTGGCTACGAAGTGTGTACTCACCTTCGTGAACGCTATTCACGAGCAGACCTTCCTATCATCATGTTATCGGCCTTAGGTCAGGTTCAAGACAAAGTGAAGGGGTTTGATGCAGGTGCGAATGACTACCTAACAAAACCATTTAACAAAGACGAACTCAGCGCGCGTATCCGTGCCTATATTAACGCATCTCTCACAGAGCAAGAGCGTGAAAACAATCGGAAGTTGGTCTCTGAAATCCACTTCCGAGAGCAAGTCGAAGCAGGGTTACGTGAAGTTCAAAACCGTTTGTTAGGCTTGCTCGATTCTGCGCAAGAAGCCATTGTTTGCGTGCAAGAGAACGGCAAGATTAGCTATGCCAATGATGCTTGCAGCTCCGTTTTCAAACTTAGTGCGGAACAACTTGAGCGCCACCATCTCGACGATTTCCTAGCCATGGCGTTACCTGACGTTGAAACAGGTCGTGGCCATTACAGTGGGCAACTTCGGTTTAACATTGATGGCAATCTGGTAAGCATTGATACCGATGTGTTCACCTTACCCGAAACATCTGGGTTGCAAATGATGCTCATTTTGAACTCGGGAGAGAAGGCCTCCTCTCATCGCGTTCAATTGCTAGAAAGTGCGGTTGAAGCTTTGTCTGAGTATGCTTTTGACGGCGACCAAAACCAATTACAGCAGCTTCGTGAATTAGGTGGCGAGTTCACTAGAATGGCGGACAAGTTCTCTGGCGATAAACCTGACAAAAGCGATGTACTGCGTGACACGTTAGTGAAAGTCATGCTTGTCACGCTCAACTACTGGAACAACGTGACAGGAAAAACCAAATTTGACCTTGCGGAAGAAAGTGGACTCTGGCGCGTATATCTAGACCGCAGCACGTTGCAAACACGAACGTTAGACAAATATCTACACGCAGAAACCGTACCCAAGTCACCACGTTGGCGTACGGTAATTAATACTATCGACTTTGTGCTTGAACGCTGTGGTGATGAAACAAAAGAAAGGCATGAGGTCATACAGTTACGAGATAGGTTGCAATCACTTATCACGCGCTAACCCCTAAGAAAGCCTCGGAAACGAGGCTTTTTTCATCATTTGTCCTATGGCTATATCGTACCTTCTCCGGATACTGAAAAGGCACCGTCTCAGTAGTCTCTTTACACCTTTCTTCTCGACCGACGTTCATACCTTGTCTGCTCTGCTCTGCTCTGCTCTGCTCTGCTCTGTAGCCAGTGTCACTGCACTCCAATATCGCAGTCAAATACCGTTATTCACATCAAACGTCGATATACCCATGTTAGTCGCCTTTCAGGTTGATTAGGCACTCCCTCCCTTCGCCATAACCTTACAACATGCTCTTTATTTACTTATTTCATGACGCGAAACTCACAAATATGACGGACTTAAAAATCTGTCACTCGCCCCATTAATGACGCATACAAGTGGTCATTATTCGGTCGCAACAAAAAAGGCAACCACGTAATTTCTGTTTCTGAGAAGATAATCACAACAAACCAAGCAATGAAAATTTCAGCAAAAAATTAACCTACCAAAGAAATGGAGATCGGGATCACGCCAATCCAAACAGACAGAACACCCCTTCTTAAACAAGCCACACATGGTTAGTAAACACTAACAGTTGAATAATAAATTGGGACAGAAAGGATATTAATTGACCTGCGTCAAACGTAAATTCTCGCCGTCAAAAACGTTAATTTTAACGTTTTTGACGCGCCACCTTTGTCTTTTAACGTTTTTAACGGGCATTGCGATTGACCCAAAACTGGAACCGGAGTTTCCTAACGTTGCACTGAGCCTGCACGGCCATGTGAATAACTAAGTTCACTTGTTTGGTTATTCATAGCGGGGTCCGGCCTGACCACACTGAAAGGGTCAGAATAAAGTGAAACAAAGCAACTAGTAAGGAACAGCTATGCTTGCCAATCTAAAGAAGAAACATCTAGCAGTTGCCATCGTCGCGGCCGCAGCGTCTGTATTGACAGTACCAACTGTCAGCGCTGCTGACAGAACGGAACTGACTATCGTACCTGACTTCTACCAACAACTTACTCGTAACTTCAACCCGTTCCTACAGAACAACTTGAAGACCACTCTTGATTTCGTGTACGAGCCATTGGTTATCTTTAACCAATTAGACGGTAACACTCCAGTGATGCGTCTAGCGAAGGACTACTCCATTTCGGATGACCTGAAAACGGTTACTTTTGATATCCGTGAAGGTGTTAAGTGGTCTGACGGCACGCCTTTCACTGCTCAAGATGTTGCATTTACTTACAACCTTATCCGTGAAAACGCAGCAATTGACCTTGCAGGTAACGCAGCACTAATCGCTGACGTTGCTGTTAAAGGCAACAGCGTAGCAATCACGTTGAATGAAGCTAACTCTTCAGCTCCTTTCAAACTGGTTCAAACGCCAATCGTTGCTAAACACATCTGGAGCAAGATTGATAAGCCAGAAGCGTTTGCAAACGAAAACCCTGTAGGTACTGGTCCTTTCACTGAAGTTGATACGTTCACTAGCAACTTGTACGTGCAGTGCCAAAACCCTAACTACTGGGATGCAGCAAACCTAGAAATTGACTGTCTACGTATGCCTCTGATCACTAACAATGACGGTCTTCTGTCTAAAATTGTTGCTTCAGAGCTAGATTGGACTTCATCGTTCATTCCTGACATCGACGCTGTTTATGCTTCTGTAAACAAGAACCACAAATACTGGCCAGCGCCAGTAGGTAGTTCAGTAAACCTTTTGGTTAACTTTGAACACCCAGATGCAGCGAAAAACGAAGCTCTGACTAACATCGACTTCCGTCGTGCAATGTCTGCTGCTATCGACCGTCAATCAATCATCGATATCGCGTTCTATGGTGCAGGTAGCCCTAACCATTCAGCGGCTGGTATTGCTGCGCTTTACCAAAGCTGGTCAGATGTTGACACTTTCGCTAACGCTAAAGTTTACAACACTTACAGCGTTGAAAAATCAAAAGCATTGCTGAAAAAAGCTGGCTTTAAAGATACCAACGGCGACGGCTTCGTTGAGACTCCATCAGGTAAGAGCTTTGAGCTAGAAGTTCAAACTCCTTCTGGTTGGACTGACTGGAACAACACAGCACAACTAGCAGCAGAGAACTTGGCTGATGCTGGTATCAAAGTGAAAGCTGTTACTCCAGACTTCTCTGTATACAACGAGCAAATGGCTGGTGGTACTTTTGATGTAGCTCTAACGAACTACTTCACTGGTCCAGATCCACACCAAACTTGGGACACTGGTTTCCACTCACGTTTCATGGGTAAACAAGGTAACCCACGTTTCGCGATGCACCGTTTCCAAAGTGCTGAAGTTGACCAGTTGCTAGAAAGCTTCTACGCAACGGCTGACAAGTCAGAGCAATTGGAAGTTGCACACAAGATTGAAAAGATCCTTTCTGACAATCAAGTGGTAATCCCAGTTCTGTCTGCAGCGTCAATGTACCAGTTCAACGAAACCCGCTTTACTGGTTGGTGGAGTGCGGACAACGCTAAAGGTCGTCCAATGGTTTGGCAAGGTATCCCTGAGCGTCTGCTGCATATCCTTGACCTAGAAACTAAGTAACAACATTCAAAATCTGGCGGTGCGTTCGCACCGCCTCTTTCCAAAGATAGGCTATCAGTACTTTTGACCTCGGAGTTTCTATTTCTTTGGTCACGGCTTTGTCGTGCCACTTAAGGTGTGAGTTATGGGATTTTTTCTTAATAGATTAATGTTTTATTTTGGCGCATTGCTTATCGCAATCACGCTGAACTTTATTTTACCGCGAGCGATGCCTGGCGACCCAGTGACCATGATGTTCGCAAATGCGAGCGTCCAAGTAACACCAGAGCGTATTGCCGCAATGCGCGAACTACTGGGCTTTGTTGACGGTCCAATGTACATACAGTTCCTGACTTATGTGAAAAGTATCTTCACATGGGAACTAGGGATTTCTACCACGTTCTATCCCATGACAGTCAACGAGCTGATCGCCAAATCTCTTGGTTGGACACTCTTTTTGGCAGGTAGTTCTGTTGTTCTTGCTTTCTGTATCGGCTCAGTGCTCGGTATCTTTGCAGCTTGGCGACGTGGCAGCCGATTCGATTCATTCGTATCTCCAGGGTTCATGGCACTCCAAGCAGTCCCCCCTGTAGTTATCGGTATGATGGTTCTGTTTATTTTTGGTATCAGCCTTAAATGGTTCCCAACATCATACGGTATGCCAGAAGGCGCAATTCTAGATTGGACAAGCTGGGATACATACACCGGCATTCTTTACCATGCCGTGCTCCCATTGATTTGTGCAACCGTCGCTCAAATCGGTGGTTTCCTTATCAACATGCGTAACAACATGATCAACTTGCTAAGTGAAGACTACATCACTATGGCAAAAGGCAAAGGCCTCTCAGAAAACCGTGTTGTCTTCAACTACGCAGCTCGCAACGCAATGCTGCCAACCGTTACTGCACTTTCAATGGCGCTAGGTATGGCCGTTGGTGGTCAGCTAGTTGTAGAAATGATTTTCCAGTATCCAGGCCTTGGCACAACGATGCTAAATGCCGTAAACGGACGTGACTACCAAGTTCTTCAAGGGCTATTGATCATCCTGACCCTAGTCATGCTGTTCTTTAACTTCTTGGCTGACATTCTCATTGTTTTGCTTGACCCACGTCTGCGTAAGGGAGGCAAATAATCATGAAAGATATCTTCAAAATTATTCGCGGAAACACGAAAGCACTCTTTGGTGTCATCCTGATTGTGACTTTCATTCTAATGGCACTATTTGCTCCTGTTCTTTCGAAACATGAACCTCAAAAAAGAACAGGTAACCCGCATGAGTATCCATCAGCGCTTGTGAAAATGGCACAAGCTAGCCCAGATGGCTGGATTGCTGAAAACGTCACTGACAACGCACGTCGTCTTCGTATCTCAAAAGATGCGGACCACGTACTGGGTACTACACGTTTGGGTCGTGATATCTGGGCACAAGTTGCATATGGTGCACGTACTTCTCTAATGGTTGGCTTCACTGCAGGTATTTTCGTCTGTGTCGTTGCAACCATCATGGGTATCTCGGCAGGCTACTTTGGCGGCAGAGTCGACAACATCTTGTCAGGTGCGATGAACGTCATGCTCGTTGTACCACAGCTTCCCGTCATCATGGTTATCGCAGCATTTGTGGGACAGGCAGGCCCACTGACCATCGCCTTGGTCATCGCGTTTACCTCCTGGGCATGGGGCGCCAGGGTAATCCGCTCCCAAACCTTAGCCATTCGTGAAAAAGAATTTGTGAAAGCAGCAGAAGTACTTGGCGAATCCAAGCTACGTATCCTGTTTGTTGAGATTTTACCAAACCTGATTCCACTTGTAGGCGCAAGCTTCATCGGCTCAGTGATGTATGCAATCCTTGCCGAATCCGTACTGTCTTTCATTGGTATGGGTAGTGCTAGTACCGTCAGCTGGGGCAGCATGCTCTACAACGTACGTACTTCATCAGCCATGCAGCTCGGTATTTGGTGGGAAGTATTAGCACCATGTATTGCTCTAACACTACTTTCATTGTCACTGGCTTTGGTTAACTTCGCGGTTGATGAAATTGCCAACCCACAGCTACGTGCACAAAAAGGCATGAAGCGTTGGAAGAAAGTGCAGGAAGACGAAAAGAAAGCCCGCGAACAGGCTGACGTTGTTCCACAAACTGCAGTATTGAGCGGAGAAAAATAATGAGTGATGCACAACTATCAATCCGCAACCTTTGTGTTGACTATATTACCGATGCGGGCGATGTCCGCGCGGTAAACGATGTAAGTTTCGATATTGGTAAAGGCGAAGTATTTGGTCTGGCTGGTGAGTCAGGCTGTGGTAAGTCGACCGTAGCATTCTCTCTGATGCGCCTTCATAAGCCGCCTGCCTATATCAGCGGTGGCCAGGTCTACTTCAACGGCGAAGACATCATGAAATACAGCGACGAGCGCATGAGCCGCTTCCGCTGGAAAGAAGTATCAATGGTGTTCCAGTCTGCAATGAATGCCTTGAACCCTGTTCTTACAATGGAAGAGCAATTTTGTGACGTGATTATGCGCCACACCAACATGACCCGCACTCAAGCAAAAAACCGCGCAGAGGGTCTGCTGGAAATCGTTGATATTCACCCGAGCCGTTTAAGCGATTACCCACACCAATTCTCTGGTGGTATGCGCCAGCGTTTGGTTATAGCAATTGCTTTGGCACTGAACCCTAAAATGATCATCATGGATGAGCCAACAACAGCTCTAGACGTGGTGGTACAGCGCGAGATCCTTCAAAAGATCCACGCACTGAAAGAAGAGTTTGGCTTCTCGATTCTGTTCATCACGCATGACTTATCATTGATGGTCGAGTTCACCGACCGTATCGGCATCATGTATGCCGGTCAGTTGATTGAAGTGGCTCCGTCAAAAGAGATCCTAAAAACGCCATATCATCCATATACCGAGGGTCTGGCTAGCTCCTTCCCTGCACTTACCGGTCCGAAAACTCACCTAAAAGGTATTCCAGGTAATCCATTGAACCTGCTAGAAATACCGCAAGGTTGTCGCTTCCAAGCTCGCTGTAGCAAAGCGACGGACAAGTGTTTCAACGTAGCAAACACTTTGACTCAAATCGAGCCGACCCGTTACACCAACTGCCACCTGTTCACAGGTAAGTAATTCGGCTATTTGCGACTTGTAGGAGTGAGCATGACTAAAGAATTAGGCCAACCAATTGTTGAAGGGAAAAACCTAGTAAAGGATTTCCCGATTAGCAGCAACGCGCTAAACAAGCCTTTGATGCGCGCACTGAATGATGTGTCATTCAAACTGTATAAAAGCCGCGGTCTATCTGTGGTTGGTGAATCCGGTTCCGGTAAATCGACCACAGCAAAAATGATAGCGAAGATGTATGCGCCAACATCAGGAAGCATTGAGTACAAAGGTCGCGACATCAGCACCATTACAAAAAGCCGCGATCTGATGACCTATCGCGAAGGCATCCAGATGGTTTGGCAAGACCCGTTTGGTTCTTTGAACCCAACGCAGAATATCTTTCACCATATTGAACGCCCGCTAAAGATCCACAAAAAAGCGAGCAGCAATCCGAAAGAACTAGAAGAACAAGTGTATGACCTGCTTAATCAAGTTGGTCTAACACCGCCAAAAGAAACGGCACAAAAATACCCTCACCAGCTTTCTGGTGGTCAGCGTCAGCGTGTAAACCTTGCACGTAACCTAGCGGTTGGCGCAGAAGTGGTATTGGCTGACGAACCAACCTCCATGCTCGACGTTTCTATCCGTGCAGGTGTACTTAACCTGATGGAAGAAATGAAGTTCGAGAAAGAGATGGCACTGCTTTACATCACACACGACATCGCCACCGCACGTTACATCGCGGAAGATCTTGCTGTTATGTACGTGGGCCACATGGTTGAGTGGGGCGACTGTGAAGAGATCATTCACCGTCCTCAACACCCTTACACAAGACTTCTTGTCTCAGCGGTGCCAGATCCATCTAAGTCGATCCACCAGCAACTGGAAGGTAACAAAGGGGAAATCCCACTTTGGACGCCTGACTCCGCTGGCTGTCCGTTTGCAGGTCGATGCCTACATGCGACAGAAAAATGCCGTGAGAAATTGCCAAGCGTTACTAAGCTGGCAGACAACCACTATGTGCGCTGTTATCTGTACGAATAATTTATTCGAGTACACGTTTTAGGAGGTAAAATGCAGCTGTTGACCAACCATATCGGCTATGAGCGCTTAGGCAATAAAGTAGCGCTTATTCTTGCAACGCAGGATGTCATCACGACACATGCCGATATTGTGGATGACCAAACAGGTCAATCCGTGATGCAGCTGCCTGTTTGTGCTTGTGGTTCTGTAGACCAATGGCATACCGGCGACGTTTATCAGTTGGATTTTACCGCTCTGGAACAGAGCGGTGAATTCCACATCAAGGTCGGAGATACTCAATCTCCTGCCTTCACGATCGCGGACGGTATTCTTTTCGATCGTACGTTTTCCGATGTGATCCACTACTTTAAATCCCAGCGTTGTACAGGCACTTTTGATCAATACGATCGTCAAGCTCCTATCTTAGGCTCTGAGCGTCGTGTTGATGTTCGTGGCGGATGGTATGATGCGTCCGGTGACGTCAGTAAATACTTCAGCCACCTTTCATATGGTAACTACCTAAACCCGCAGCAAATTCCCATGGTTGTTTGGAATATGCTGACATCTATCGACACATTGTCTTCCGAAATAATCCCATTTACTCAAACACGATTGCATGATGAAGCCTTATTCGGCGCAGATTTTCTTGTTCGCATGCACGATGCCGACGGATATTTTTATCTCACCGTGTTCGACAAATGGAGCAAAGACACAGCACAGCGCGAAATTTGCGCTTATGAAACACAGCTAGGTAACAAAACTTCAGCGTATCAAGCAGGTTTTCGCCAAGGCGCGGGCGTTGCTATCGCATCGCTAGCTGCAGCAGCACGTTTAGGTATTAGTGGTGATTTTGATGTTGCCACCTACCAATCAACAGCAGAGGCAGGTTACCTGCACCTTAAAGAAAACAATGCAGCCTATTTGGATGATGGATGTGAGAACACCATCGATTTCTACTGCGCATTGCTCGCAGCGACTGAGCTATTTAAGCTGACCAAGAACGCAACCTACCTTGAAGAAGCGCGTTATTGGGCTGCTCGCCTATCCGAGCAGCAACAGAGTGATGAGCAAGTTTCCAATTATTGGTCTGCAAATGGTGATGGTTCTCGCCCTTACTTTCATGCTGCAGAAGCCGGATTACCTGCGATCGCGCTAATGCAATATTTGACCATTGAGTCGGATATCGTTCTAAAAGACAAATTTCAACAAGTGCTTGTTAATGCAATTAATTTCGAATTAAGCATTACCAATGAGGTCAACAACCCTTTCGGCTATCCGCGCCAATACATTAAGAACATTGATGCTGATAAGCGAACAAGCTTTTTCATCGCTCAGCGCAATGAAACTGGTTATTGGTGGCAGGGAGAGAATGCCCGTTTAGGCTCTCTTGCGACCATGGCATATATGGCGACTAACGTGGTCTCTGATACCGAACTAAAAAAACAACTACGTCAGTATGGTCAGCAAGCACTTAACTGGATTTTGGGTCTCAACCCATACGATATGTGCATGCTTGATGGCCACGGCCGAAACAACCCTGACTATTTGCCTCACCTTGGCTTCATCAACGCAAAAGGCGGCGTTTGTAATGGCATTACTGCAGGCTTCGAGAATGAGCGAGATATCGCGTTCAATCCTCAAGGCCAAAAGGATGACATGCTACAAAACTGGCGTTGGGGAGAACAGTGGATCCCACATGCCGCTTGGTACCTACTCGCCATCGCTATGCAAAAGAAGGACCTCGTTGATGCCTAAGTATTTCTGTGGTGTCGATGGGGGTGGTACTTCTTGTCGTGCCCGCATCGTCGATGAAAATGGTCAACTTCTGGGTGAGGCCAAAACAGGTTCTGCCAACATCCTTTTGGGTGTTGAACTTGCTATGGAAAACATCCAAACCGCGATAGCTTTGGCTGCTGAACAAGCTGGCATTGCTGATTTATCAACCCTATCAGTTGGGATGGCGTTGGCGGCTGCAGAGCAAAAGTCTGCATGGCTGGCCTTTATGGCGCTCCCTCATCCTTATCAGCACGTCACCCTGAACACTGACGGTTACGGGGCTTGTATGGGTGCGTTTAGCGGTGAAAACGGTGCCATTGTCATTGCCGGTACAGGCTCGGTGGGAATCTATATTGAAAACGGTCAACAGCATGTTCTGGGTGGCCGCGAGTTTCCTATTTCCGATCAAGGTGGTGGTGCCGTCATGGGTCTTCGCCTTATTCAACAAACATTGCTTGCGCATGATGGGCTGCGACCAACGTCTGCTTTGTCTCAGCATGTGCTCGCTCACTTTGACCACAATCTCGATGCCATTGTTAGCTGGTCTAAGACAGCTAAACCGCGTGACTACGGACAGTTCTGCCCTACCATTTTCGAAATGGCAATGCAGCGAGATGAACTTGCCATGGAGTTACTGCAAGGCTCTGCCGACGATGTTGAACGCTTGATTCTCGGTCTAAACCGAAAAGGCGCCTCACAAGTCGCACTCATGGGCAGCATCGGTGAACGTATCGTTCCCTGGTTAACACCTGCTACTCAAGCTTTGTTGGTTCAACCCAAGGCGGATGCCATGACCGGAGCCATTTTGATGGCCTACGGCGACCACAATCTTTATCCGTTTCCGAGGTAAGCCATGAACTTTCGCTTAGATCTCAATGTTATCGACGTTCAGCCAAACGAGAGCCGCTTTGCGCTCGTACTGCACAATTTGTCTGAATATAACATTGAAAATTGGCAACTCACTTTTAGTGTCAGCCGATACGTCATTCCTACGAGTGTCTCTCATGGCACATTGAAGCAGGTGGGTAGCCTATGCGTCTTTGAAACGGGCGCTCCACTTAATGCGAATGACCATTTGTATCTCGAGTTCAGCCACACCACTAAACCTTTTACTATGCACGATGAAGGGATTGGCGACGCGTGTTTGATGATCACCACAGATCAAGGCATCACAGCAACACCGGTGGAAACAACACTCATCAACTTAGGGGTGCAATCGCCAGAACGCACGCCGCTAACACTGCCAGAGCCAAAAGCGATCAACTTGATCCCCCAGCCAAAAGCATTAGTCGTGACGCAGGGACAATTCGCGCTTACCGACGAGTGTGCTGTTGTTAGTGACAGTGATGCCAGCCAGCTCGCCGCAACATGGCTAGCTCAAGAGCTCTCTGCTCATTTACGCAGTGATGTTACCGTGAAAAAGAACGGGGAAATTCGTCTTAAACAGGACACAAAGCTAGCACCCTCCCACTACAGAGTAAGTGTGAAGCCACAAGGTATCACTATCAGTGCATCGGATGAGTGTGGTTTTTCACATGGTGTCGCAACAGTACTGCAATTGATTCCAACCCAAGTGTCCCATCGCCACCACGCGGCCTATACCTTGCCGTGTGTTGAGATTGAAGATCACCCGCGTTTTGGCTATCGCAGCATGATGTTGGATTGTGCTCGCCACTTCCACCCAGTGCGCCGAGTCAAAGATCTCATCAATCAATTGGCTCGTTACAAGTTTAACCACTTCCATTGGCACTTGACCGACGACGAAGGCTGGCGTATCCAAATTGATGCATTTCCTGAGCTTACGGAGATCGGTGCTTGGCGTGGACCTTTTGAAACATTGGAACCGCAATACACATCGCTGTCAAAAATCCATGGTGGGTTCTACACCAAAGATGAAATCCGAGACGTTGTAGCGTATGCCGCTCAGCGTGGCATCACAGTGATCCCTGAAATCGATATTCCAGGTCACTGCCGTGCTGCCATCAAGTCGCTACCTCATATGTTGGTAGAAGATGCAGATGCTTCAGCTTATCGCAGTATTCAAAACTACACAGATAACGTATTGAACCCTGGGCTAAAAGGGACTTACACCTTCCTAGAAACCGTATTAGCGGAAGTTTGCGAGCTATTCCCTGGCCCATTTGTTCATATCGGTGCCGATGAAGTTCCCGAAAATGTCTGGACGGACAGTCCTTCATGCCAAGCATTGATGAAAGCATGTGGCTACACCGATACCAAAGAACTGCAAGGCCACATATTGCGCCATGCCGAAAACTTCTTAAGCACCAAAGGGAAACAAATGTTTGGTTGGGAAGAAGCGGTATTTGGCGACAAGGTCAGCAAGGACACCGTCATCTTCTCTTGGGTTAGTGAACAGTCAGGCATTGAATGTATTCGCAATGGCTACAACGTCGTTCTACAACCAGGACAAGAAACGTATCTCGATATGGCTCAAGACTTTTCTACGGATGAACCGGGAACAGATTGGGCGTGCAAAGTACCACTTGAAAAAGCCTATCACTACGAACCCTTTGCTAACTCAGACGTCACTCCCAGTGAGTTTGAAAAAATCAAAGGCATTCAATGCGCACTTTGGTGCGAAGTGACAAACACCCAAAGCCGCTTTGAGTACATGATCTTCCCTCGCCTTCTAGCGATTGCAGAGGTGTGCTGGAGCGCCAAGGAACAAAGAGATTGGGCAGACTTTCAAGCCCGTCTTAGCGGACAACTGCAATACCTAGATCGTCTAGGTATCAACTATCGTCGGTAATAACTTTAATTTTTTGAGATTTGTAGAGGAAACATTCCATGAAATACGGCTATTTTGATAATGATAACCGAGAATATGTCATTACCCGCCCTGACGTACCGGCGCCATGGACGAACTACTTAGGTACAGAAAAATTCTGTACCGTGATTTCACATAACGCAGGTGGCTATTCGTTCTACAACAGTCCTGAATACAATCGTGTCACTAAATTCCGTCCAAACGGCACATTTGACCGTCCTGGACACTACGTATATCTGCGTGACGATGAAACAGGTGATTACTGGTCAATCTCTTGGCAACCTGTGGCAAAAAGCCTTGAAGAAGCGTCGTACGAAGTTCGTCATGGCCTGTCTTACTCTAAGTTCAAGTGTGAGTACAATGGCATCACTGCTGAGAAAACACTGTTTGTACCAAAAGGTGAAGACGCCCAAGTTTGGGATGTGAAGCTAAAGAACGATGGCGACAAACCTCGCACCATCAGTGCATTCTCGTTCGTTGAGTTCTCTTTCAGCCATATTCAGTCTGATAATCAGAACCACCAAATGAGCCTCTACTCAGCGGGCACATCATACAATGATGGCGTTCTTGAGTACGACTTGTACTACAACACCAATGATTACGAAGGTTTCTATTACATGGCATCAAGCTTCGATCCTGATAGCTTTGATGGTCAACGCGACAGCTTCCTTGGTATGTACCGCGATGAAGCAAACCCAATTGCTGTTGAAAAGGGTCGCTGTTCTAACCATGTTCAAACTTGCTACAACCATTGTGGTTCTTTGCACAAACAGTTCGTTATCCAACCAGGTGAAGAAGTTCGCTTCGTATTCATTCTAGGTATCGGTAAAGGTGAAGGTCAGCGCCTACGTACTAAGTACCAAGACTTCGCCAACGTTGATGCAGCATTTGCAGACATCAAAGGTCATTGGGAATCGCGTTGTAACAAGTTCCAAGTGAAGTCACCAAATGAAGGCCTAGACACCATGATCAATGCTTGGACTCTTTACCAAGCTGAAACGTGTGTGGTTTGGTCACGTTTTGCCTCTTTCATTGAAGTGGGTGGTCGTACTGGTCTTGGCTACCGTGACACGGCACAAGATGCTATTTCTGTTCCACACTCAAATCCTGAAATGACACGTAAACGTCTTGTCGATCTGCTGCGCGGTCAAGTGAAAGCAGGTTACGGTCTACACCTATTCGATCCAGATTGGTTTGATCCAGCTAAAGCTGACGTTAAACCGTCTAAATCGCCAACCGTTGTTCCAACGCCAAGTGATGAAGACAAAATCCACGGTATCGATGACACTTGTTCAGATGATCACCTATGGATCGTGCCGACCATCATCAAGTATGTGACTGAAACGGGTGAAGAAAGCTTCCTCGATGAAGTGATCCCATATGCTGACGGCGGCAACGCTACCGTTTACGAGCACATGAAAGCAGCATTGAACTTCTCGGCAGAATACGTAGGTCAAACCGGTATCTGTAAAGGTCTACGCGCAGACTGGAATGACTGTCTAAACCTAGGTGGCGGTGAGTCATCAATGGTTTCATTCCTGCACTTCTGGGCACTGCAAGAATTCATTACCCTAGCGAAGCACAAAGGCCAGGATGCAGATGTTCAGGCATACACTGAAATGGCAGCGAACGTACGCGAAGCATGTGAGAAACACCTTTGGGATGACGAAGGTGGCTGGTACATCCGTGGTCTAACCAAAGACGGCGACAAGATCGGTACAGCTCAACAAACTGAAGGTCGTATTCACCTTGAGTCGAACACATTGGCAGTTCTTTCTGGTATGGCATCGCAAGACCGTGGCGAAAAAGCCATGGACGCTGTTGATGAGAACTTGTTCTCTGAATACGGATTGCACCTAAACTCGCCGTCGTTCTCAACACCAAACGATGACATCGGTTTCGTTACCCGCGTTTACCAAGGCGTGAAAGAAAACGGCGCAATCTTCTCGCATCCAAACCCATGGGCTTGGGTTGCCGAAGCGAAACTAGGTCGCGGTGACCGTGCAATGAAGTTCTATGATGCACTAAACCCGTACAATCAAAACGACATGATCGAAAAGCGTGTCGCTGAACCCTATTCATACGTTCAGTTCATCATGGGTCGTGACCACGAAAACCATGGTCGTGCAAACCACCCTTGGCTAACAGGTACATCAGGTTGGGCTTACTTCGCAGTAACCAACTTCATTCTAGGCGTACAAGTGGGCTTCGATGGCCTGACTGTTAACCCATGTATTCCTACTGAATGGCCAGGATTTGAAGTGAACCGCGAATGGCGTGGTGCGACTTACCAAATCAAGGTAGAAAACCCGAATAGCGTAAGCAAAGGCGTGAAAACTATCACCTTGAACGGTGAAGTCATCACTGGTGCGATTCCAGCGCAAGCTGAAGGCTCAGTGAACGTTGTTAACGTTGTAATGGGTTAATAAAAAAAGGGAGGGCACTTTGCCCTCCCTTTTTATTGCTGTTTAGAAAGGAGCTCTACCATGATTCAATTCGGTACTGGCGGATGGCGAGCCTTCATTGGTGAAGAGTTCACCAAAGACAACGTACGCTTAGTGGCACAATCTCTTGCCAATATAATGATCAACGAAAACGCTTGTGAGCCAGGCTTTGTGATTGGTTACGACCGTCGTTTTCTATCAGATAAAGCAGCTGCATGGTTTGCAGAAGTGCTAGCTGCAAATGGCATCACCGTCAGCTTCATCGACAAATACGTGCCAACGCCTATCGTCATGTTCAAAGCGAAGCAGATGGAAACGCATTACTCAGCGTGTATCACTGCCTCCCACAACCCAGCGGATTACAACGGCATTAAAGTCTTTATCCAAGGCGGTCGTGACGCAGATGAGATCATTACTGCAAAAATCGAAGAGCAAGTCAGCAAGCTAAAAGCGACTGATGTGAAATCGATAGATTTCGAAGACGCGCAAAATCAAGGGCTGGTTAAAATCATCAATCCTATGAACGAATTCGTAGATTCGATCATTGATTTCATTGATATGGAAGCGATTAAAGCAGCGAATCTTCGCGTACTGATCGACCCAATGTTCGGTGTTGCAAAAAACGCTCTGCAAACTGTGCTGATTTCTGGCCGTTGTGACGTTGACGTGATCAACGATGGCGAAAACCCAGGGTTTGGTGGCACCATGCCTTCACCAAACGCTGCAACACTTTACCGCTTGAAGCACATGGTTGCTGACGAAGGCTATGACATTGGTATCGGTACTGATGGTGATGCTGACCGTCTGGGCATCATTGATGAAAAAGGCAACTTCATTCATCCGAACGAAGTATTGCTGCTTCTCTATTACTACATGTTGGAATACAAGGGCTTAAAAGGCTCTGTTGTTCGTAACATCGCTACTACACACCTGCTTGATAAAGTTGCTGCCGATCATGATGAGGATAGCTTTGAAGTTCCTGTTGGCTTCAAACACATCAGTTCTCAGATGGAAGCAGATGACTCTCTAATCGGCGGTGAAAGCTCTGGTGGTCTAACTATCCGCGGTCATATCAAAGGCAAAGATGGCGTATTCGCGTCAAGCCTATTGGTTGAGATGATCAGTGTCACTGGCAAGAAATTGTCTGAAATGCTTGATGAGATCTACGGTAAATATGGCTATGCCTATACCGCTGAGGGTGATTGCACGTTCAAGGCATCTCAACGCGATAGCCTTTACAACCGAATCTATGTCGACAAAGAGTTACCAGAGTTTGCTTATGAAATAGAAAAAGTAAGCTACGCTGATGGCTTAAAAGTCTACTTTAAAAACGGTGGCTGGGCGCTAGCTCGATTCTCAGGCACTGAACCACTCCTGCGTATCTTCGTAGAGTGGGAAGACAAAGAAACCGCGGAAGCGTTAGTTAGACAGATCAAAGATTTTCTATACGTATAACCCATCACATCGAACAGTTGAATCCATGAGAGTGGATTAGATGACAGTTCAGCCATTTGGGCATTACTGTTCAAAAAGGGTAGCGTTGCTACCCTTTTTTCATTGACCGCTACTGACAAATACTTATTTAGGCTAGAAGCACTTGCATTATCTGTTCTCGGCCAGCTACCTCTTCATTGAATTAACGACAAAATTCGAACTGTTTGTCATCAGATTCCGCATGAGAACCAGAACGGCGATACGTATCTACAATCCAGCAAAAAGCATTAAATCCACCGTGGTCACTAGCCTAATTATTCAGGCACTTATTCAGTTGTGTTTGTTAATTTTTCACTGCGATTTGTAAACCTAATCCATCCTACACATCAAAACCAACGCACCCAATAACGATAGATACCTCGAAGTTATCGCCTTAACAACACTACGATTTCACAAGCCGACAAGATTTGCATCCCATTAACTAAGCTCGATATTTCAATGCGTAATTTATCAACAGCCTCAGATCCTACGCTTCAAGTGATTTATTTTGAAGAGTGAATTTAAGGAGCTACAGATGTTGAAACGCGTTTTACTCGCCACAGCCATTTCAGGTGCATTGGCGTCACCAAGCTATGCTATTTCCTCCCAAGCATTATCACAGTTGGGTGACGGAATCGATCTGACGTACGCGGTTTTAGACAACCAACAAAATGAATGGCGTACGTTTAAAGGCGAAATCACGCTACAAAATGGGAGTTCAACGGCATTACCTGCCACTGGGTGGGCTATCTACTTCAGTCATATTCGCATGATGCAGCCACTAACAAACAGCGGCCTGACTGTCTCTCACGTGAATGGAGATATCTTCAAAATTGAACCTACTGATAGCTTTAACGCACTGGAGCCAGGCAAGACACTGACCATTGAGTTCGAATCAGAGTTCTGGCAAATCGCTAAAACAGACATCATGCCTAACTGGTACCTAGTGTCTGACAGCGGTGAGACTGCATTGATTGCGAGCACTAGCAATAACATCGATGGAAAAGTGCCGACTAAACCCGGAGAAGAACTCCCGTTCGTGGCAGATTTTGACAGCGAGCTAAAATGGAAACGTTATGGCGGTAGCATTACAGATTTTTATGACCCGTTTACTGCAGCTGATCGCTATGCCAGAAACAGCGACTTAAGCGAATTAGCAAACGCGAAGGGGGTTATTCCTACGCCAGCCTCTATTGTCTTGGGTGACAGCGACATTACCATTGATTCATCTTGGGTTGTGGTTTTTGACAATGGTTACCAAAGTCAGGCCGAGTTTATCGCCAAGCAATTTGGGTTAACAGCCGTTCCTTGGGCGCCTAATCAATCTAAAGTCATTCATATAGGTTGGGGACAAGTCAGCATTGATGGTCAACCAAAGTGGGACGAAGCATACAGCCTAACTGTATCGCCTTCGGCAGAAAGAGTAGACATTAATGCCGCTGACCCAGCCGGTGCTTTGTATGCCGCGCAATCGCTTCTTCAGCTAACCGACGGCAATGTCATTCCTGAGGTTAACATCTCGGATGCACCACGTTTTGCGTATCGTGGGCTTTCGATAGATGCAGCAAGAAACTTCAGAACGAAAGACTCTATCCTTGAGTTGCTTGACCAAATGGCTACCGTCAAACTCAACAAACTGCACCTTCGCTTAAGTGACGATGAAGCATGGCGTATCGAAATTCCGGCCTTGCCAGAATTGGCGGATATTGGCTCTCAGCGTTGTCATGATCTAAGCGAAACAACATGTGTATTACCATTCCTCGGTGCGGGTCCTGACGGCACTACTGAGTCAAACGGCTACTACACCCAAGCTGACTACAAAGAGATTCTTGAAGCTGCAAATGCCCTGAACATTGAAGTGATCCCTGAAGTGGACATGCCCGGTCATGCACATGCCGCTATTAAAGCCATGGAAGCGCGATATGAAAAGCTCGCAGCACAAGGCGATATGGTTGCAGCCAACGAATACCTGTTGAGCGATCCAGATGACACGACAGAGTACCTGTCAGTGCAAATGTTCACGGACAATGCAATGAACGTTTGTATGGACTCAACCTACAACTTTGTTGATACCGTCGTAAGCTCTCTGGTTCAACTACACCAAGACATTCAGCCACTAAAAACATTTCATTTCGGTGGTGATGAAATTGCAGGTGCATGGACAGACTCGCCGATTTGTAAGGCTTTCCTAGCAAACAATAGCGCCGGTATTAAAACGGTCGATGAACTCAGCCAGTACTTCGTTGAGCGAATCTCTGTCATCACCGCCAATCACAACCTTGACCTCGGTGGCTGGGAAGACGGCCTGATGCATAACAACGTCGTTTACCCACGTGGCGAAGTT
Organism: Enterovibrio gelatinilyticus; assembly: GCF_028683095.1. GTDB lineage: Bacteria > Pseudomonadota > Gammaproteobacteria > Enterobacterales > Vibrionaceae > Enterovibrio > Enterovibrio gelatinilyticus. Next base: position 154,509 of record NZ_JAJUBC010000014.1, read on the forward strand.
GCCAATACAAAAGTCAGCGGCAACGCGTGGCAAAATATTTGGGAATGGGGCGTAGCTGATCGAGCCTATAACCTTGCGAACAATGGCTATGGCGTCATTTACAACCAAGCTACGCATTTCTACTTTGACCACCCTTACGAGCCCGATCCAGAAGAGCGTGGCTACTACTGGGCTCCCCGCTTTACCGATACACGTAAGTCATTTGGCTTCATGCCTGATGACCTGTACGCCAATGCAGACTTTACCCGTGCAGGAGCGCCAATCACCAAAGAAGAAGTGTTAAATGCCGCGGGTGTAAAAACGCTAGAACGTCCTGAAAACGTACTTGGCCTTCAAGGCTCGGTATGGACTGAAACCATTCGAACGGAAGCACAATTTGAAGGAATGACATTCCCACGAGCTATTGCGTTGGCTGAGCGTGCTTGGCACACCGCATCTTGGGAAGCGCATGATACAGGAGATAAGGTAGTTGATGACGCAGCCCGAACATCAGACTATAACAAGTTTGCTAACTTAGTTGCTCAAAACGTCATGCCTAACCTTGAAGCCAATGGCATTGCTTTTAACCTGCCAGTTCCTGGCGGGATCATTGAAGCTGGCGTACTGAAAGCAAACAGTGCCTTCCCTGGCCTTGCGATCGAATACTCTGTAGACAATGGTCAAAGCTGGCATGCTTATGACGCTGCGCAAGCACCTTCAACCTCAAATGCGCTTATCCGCACCGTATCCGGTGAAAGATCTAGCCGAGCATCGATGGTCAAATAGGCAACAATCGAGCTTATAAAGCCCTAGTCATATGATTAGGGCTTTAAACCAAAATAAAACTAGGCATACATTCTAAATGTTTAATATTTCGCGGTGATCACTCCCGCTCACCGCCCCAAAATACTATTTGGGCTAATGAAAATACTCATTTAACCAATACGCACTCTCGTAACGTACTGTCACCCCACACCAACATAGCTTCATCAGCTTTGGTATAAAGCCCAAACAGCTTATCTTCAGACTCCCATTGTGCACCGGATGCAGATCGAATCCGCGGAAGAAATAACTCTTCGTCATTAAAACGCACAACTGCCGAATCTGACGTCACCATTGCATCAAAGGTTTGCTCTCCTTCACATGCATACTGATGTGGTAGTGATGAACTGCAAGCAGTTACGAAAAGCGAAACTAGCAAGATACTAAACAGTTTCTTCATGTAACCCCCTCAAGAATAATTTCATCAATATCATTTCACGCTACTCAATAGTTGACTGTCTGAATGATCACAGTGCAAGCAACTTTACGAAGTACAGTAGTAATAATAATTAGTGGCATTGACCTTGCGAATACATGATATTCAAACCATTCATTTATGGTGATCTATTTTCACGCAAACGCAAAAAAGCCCTGACCGTA